>CAWBTD010000008.1:0-237588 GCA_963791675.1 Bryobacterales bacterium | reverse complement strand
GAGACCGAGCGGTCCCGAATGAAGCAAAAGAACGTCGCTCACGGGTAGACGAGCGGTTCACCTGAAGCCGTCCTACCTTCGTTGACAGCTTTCATAAACACTGCGAGTTCCTCTTCTGCGGCCTGCAATTTCGCTGGGTCCGATGTCGCGTCCTCGCGCTGCCAAACCGAAGCAGGTCGAGCGTTGCCGTGTCCACCGATCGAGGAACAGACTCGGACAGCTGCCGGGCAAGCGAGATGCGGGTCCGATTTGCGGGGGTTCTGACTGGAGAGGTTGCCTCATTAGTTGTTCCTGCCCTGTTTGAATTTTACCAGCCGCCGCGCTGATGCGGGAAAACCTGATTTTTGCACGTCTCGAATTTCCCGCCATGGGCGGGCGGTTCAGCCTGATCGGAACGCATGGAGAAACTTCAGCCCTTCCCGGCATGATTCAATAGCTCGACCATTGCCGCTTTCGAATCGCCAGCCATCGCTGCGCCCACGCTCTTCAGAAATCGGTCATAGCGGACTTTCCTTGCGCAACAGCCTGATCGTGAGCGTCGCTCGGTGGTTCGGCAATGCATGTCAGAAGAGTCTTAACCAGAGAGTCCACGAAGGCGAAGAGGGCCTGCTGCGCCAGCTTGACGCTCCTGATCTCACGACCGAGGCGATCGAGACTCGCGGCAATTCGCTCCTCCGCGGCTTCCACCTCGCTTTCGCGTCCGGCCAGCTCTCGTTGAATCGCCGCGCGAATGAACGCACTCGGATTCGAGAAGCCTCCTGCCTTCGCCGCGCGCTCAACGCGCCCGATCAGCGGTTCGTCCAGTCGGATTCCGCGGCATCTTGTCTTGGCTTTTATAGGTTTCACACTTTGTATGGCGCCATCATCCGGGTTCGTGACAGAGGCGTGCACGAATGTGCACGAACTAGCCTCGAATCGTGCACGCGCCAAACTCAACGAGAACAGGTACTTGAAAGGAAAACAATCGACAGCCGCGCAACAACCCTTTATGTTCCAATACTCGCCTTTATGGCTGGTATTGATGGGACTGGTGAGGCAGGCGCAAGAAGATTTGGTTGGGCCACGTTATCAAACCGGCTATCGCGCACCAGGAGCTTCGGCACACGTTCGCGACGCGAAGGTGTTCAAGCTCTACAGCCAGGCGAAGCTCGACCGGCAGGCCAACGAGCGATTTTCCGGCACACAGAATGTCAACTGAACTAATTTCTGCACAGTTCATGCATAAACGTGGCCGGTCTACGTTTTCGTTGAGGAGGGGGAATTGATTCTAAAGGAGTGATGGTGGGCGTGTAGGGACTCGAACCCCAGACCTCCTGCGTGTGAAGCAGGCGCTCTAACCAGCTGAGCTACACGCCCAATGAGGCGAAACTTCAGTATACATCGCCCCTACAATCAAAGTATGGCTTTGGCTGCGGAATCGCCCCGCGCGGAATACCAGACCCGGCTGGGGGAACGGCAGCAGGCGTTGCTACGCGCTGAAGCCACGCATCGGCGTATTGGTTCCTGGCGGCTTCTCCTGTTTTTTACTGCTGTGGTGCTCGCCTGGCTGGCATGGGTTCGTCACGCAGTTTCTGCATGGGTCATTCTGCTTCCCTTAGCCGGTTTTATTGCACTGATTATCTACCATTCGCGGGTAGCCGAACAGCTGCGGCTTGCACAACGCGCCATTCGTTTTTACCTTCGCGGCCTGGAAAGGCTGGATGACCAATGGATCGGAAAGGGCGAGAGCGGCGAACGTTTTCGCAATCCTTCCCATCCTTATGCAGACGATCTGGATCTTTTTGGGGTTGGATCGCTATTTGAGCTGCTGTCCACGGCACGGACACGAGGCGGCGAAGCCACATTAGCGCAGTGGTTAGCGGCTCCTGCTTCGCCGGACGAGGTGCTGGCACGTCAGGCAGCGGTGGAAGAGTTGCGTGATCAGGTCCAGCTTCGGGAAGACTTGGCCGTTTTAGGAGAAAACTTCCGCACGGGTGTGCACCCGGAGGCATTGGCAGCCTGGGGAAGTGCTCCCCGCATTCCGTTTCCCCGATTTTTGGAAGTGTTAGCGCCTGGGCTGGCTCTTGTGATGGTGGCCCTGATCATTGCGTTATTCACTACGGGATTGCCTGCCGTGCGAATCGCTTTGCTGGTTCTCGCCGGTTTGGAGGGTGCTTTGGTGCTCCCGCTCCGCGCACGCATCGCGGAAGTCACTTCTGCGGCGGAGCAGCCAGGACATGATCTGGAGTTGCTTTCTGCCGTGTTGGCTCGCTTTGAAGCAACCGATTTTCATGCTCCGAAATTGGCCGCGCTCCGAGCAGCTTTGCAAGTGGAAGGGCAGCCCGCTTCCCGGCGCATCGGGCGTCTTCAGACATTGATTGATCTGTTGAACTCCCGTGACAATGTGGTAGTCAGAGCGTTTGGACCGCTTGTGCTCTGGACGACACAGATTGCCTTTGCGTTGGAGCGATGGCGCGCGGTTTCTGGCGTAGCCGCCGGACAATGGCTGCAAGCAGTGGGCGAGTTGGAAGCACTTTGCGCCTTGGCTGGCTATGCGTTTGAACACCCTGGTGATCCGTTTCCTGAAATCACCCAGTCCGGTACTGTTTTTCAGGGTGATTCCATCGCCCATCCGCTGCTTCCGGCTGCCGCTTGCGTGCGCAACAGCGTTTCCCTTGCCGGAAACCATAATCTCCTTGTGATCAGCGGGTCCAATATGTCCGGCAAAAGCACCCTGCTCCGTACAGTGGGCGTAAATACGGTGCTGGCTCTTGCCGGTGCTCCGGTACGCGCACAGAAACTATCGCTCTCCGCTCTCCACCTAGGCGCCTCCATACGCGTCACCGATTCCCTGCAGGGCGGCACCTCTCGCTTCTATGCGGAAATCACCCGATTGCGAGATATTGTGCAGCTTGCGGAAACAAGGCCTACGCTGTTTCTGCTGGATGAATTGCTGAACGGCACGAACTCCCATGACCGGGGCATCGGGGCCGAAGGCGTGGTGCGCGGGTTGCTTCGCCGGCAGGCCATCGGCATCGTGACCACGCATGATCTGGCGTTGACGGCCATCGCCGATTCGTTAGCTCCCACAGCAGAAAACATGCACTTTGAAGATCATTTGCAAGGCGGTGTCATCACCTTTGACTACCGCATTCGTCCCGGCGTGGTGCGGAAAAGCAATGCTTTGGAACTGATGCGTGCGGTGGGCCTTGAGGTCTGATCGCGATACTCTGAAAAGAGAATGCCTTCCCGGGTAACGGTCAGTCCCGCGTTGCAAAATGTGGAAGCAGTGCTGGGCCATGCGCTGCGCGGAAAAGCAGAGGCCATCCGGCTGACGCTGGTCTGCCTGTTGGCTCGCGGGCATCTGCTGATTGAAGATGTGCCCGGCGTGGGAAAAACCACACTGGCGCATGCTTTAGCGCGCTCCCTGGACGGCAGCTTTCATCGCCTTCAATTCACCAGCGATATGCTTCCCAGTGACGTGCTAGGAGTCACCATCTATAACGCCCACACGGAAGCGTTTGAGTTCAAGCCCGGACCGGTTTTTACCAATTTTCTTCTGGCCGACGAAATCAACCGGACAACGCCGAAAACCCAGTCTGCCCTGCTGGAAGCCATGAATGAGCGACAAGTTACGATGGATGGCCGTCCGCTCGCGTTGCCTGATCCTTTCATGGTGATTGCTACCCAGAATCCGGCGGAACATCACGGCACATATCCCTTGCCGGAATCCCAACTAGACCGCTTCCTGATGCGTTTACGCATTGGTTATCCGGATCTCCTCAGCGAGCGGGAAGTTCTCCGGCAGGAGAACAACAGTGCTGCTCCCCCGGTGGAAACAGTGCTTTCTTCGCAGGAACTCCTTGAGGCGCAAAAGGCAGTGCGTCGGATCGACGTGGATGATGCCCTGGCTGATTACATTCTGGCGATTGTGGAAAAAACACGCACAAGTGAAATAGTTTCCCTTGGCGTAAGCCCTCGCGGTTCGCAGGCATTGTTCCGTGCGGTGCAGGCGCGCGCGTTGCTGGAAGGCCGCACCTACGCCATTGCCGATGATGTAAAGAAACTCGCTGTAGCTGTGTTCGGGCATCGCCTGGTGATGCATAGCCGCGCAGCAATGGGTTTCCAACGTTCCCATGCGGGCGACCAAACCATCAGAAACATTCTGAATCAGGTCGAAGTGCCACTCTGATCAGACATCTCCTGCTGATACAAAACGGAAAGCAGCTTCCTATCTAAGCTTTCCGCTGTGTAAGGCTTGCGGAGAAATCCCGCAGGGCGATATCGATGAAACCGCCGCAAGGCTTCTCCGTCTTTTAAATCCGTGATCAGGATGACGGGAATGGGTGCTTGCAAACGGTTGATATGCCCCAGAAGAGCCTCTTGCCCTTCCGGCTCCAGCAGAAAAAGAGCAAGAGATTGACGCATTCCTAACAAAATCTGCAATGCGGACTCGCTACTCTTGGCGGCAACCACAGGGTAACCTAACCGCTCCAACTGGTCCCTAACCTCTACGTCGGTCACCAGAATCGCTTGGTTTCGCTCGGAGGCTTTTTCGGTTGCACCGGAGAAAATATCTGTCACCGGAAACAGAATTCGGAAGGATGTTCCTTGCTCCTTCTGGCTGGTCACTCGTAGCGCGCCCCCATGGCTTCTGACAATGCCCAGCACGGCTGAAAGGCCCAAGCCGCGCCCTGTAAACTTTGTGGAAAAGAACGGATCAAAAACACGGGCTTGCACAAACTCATCCATGCCAGAGCCAGTATCATGCACCTCCAATAAAACATAGGGGCCGGAAACAATCGCTTCCCCGTTCAGGTATTCACGAGCGTATTCTCCGTCTGCTTGGACGACGCAAGCACTGACGAAAATACCGCCGGAACTTTTTTCTTCCATCGCTTCGGCGGCATTCAATACCAAGTTCATGATGACCTGTTGTAACTGACTCGGATCGCCTTCCATCCACGGAAGATCCAACGGCAAGTCACGAACAAAATGCACCTTCTTGGGAAGTGAACTTTCCAGCAGGGAGTGCATTTCCGTAATCAGTTTGGAAAGTTGAATTGGTTGTGCAACAAATCTTCCTTTACCGGCATACGCAAGCAGTTGCCGGGTCAGGGTAGCCGCTCGCTCACTGGCCCGCACCACGTCGTTCAGCAGCGGGCGGTTTGGGTCATCTTCAGCAATATCATCTAACACCAAGCTGGCATTGCCTAAAATGCCGGTAAGCAGATTATTAAAGTCGTGTGCTACGCCTCCCGCAAGCACGCCTAAGCTTTCCATCTTTTGCGAATGCTGTAAATGCTGCTCCAGGTTGCGACGTTCCGTGATGTCATCCACCACATACACGGAACCGTTTGCTATACCAACTGCATCGCGAAGCGGGGCGGCGGAAACGCTGATCAGCAACTGCTCCCCGGATTTCCGTACTGCCGTGCCCTCAATCGCGGATAGCGTCTGTCCAGAGGCGATCCAGGCCGATTGGCTGAGCGCCTCTGGCAAAGTCAGTGGAAGAGATTGCCCCAGCACTTCCGCTTCTGCCCAACCAAACATCCGTTCGGCTGCATAGTTCCAGCCTTGCACCAGCCCTGCTTTATCCAGATTGAAAATAGCAAGCGGCGAAGCATTCAACACTGAGCGCAAAGCGCTTGTGCTTCTCTGCAAAGCTTGCTCCACGTTTTTGCGCGAAGTAATATCCAGCAGCACGCCATGCAGTTCCAGTGGCTGGCCCTCGGCGTCATATGTAGCGCGCCCGGTAACGGAAAGCCAGTGGTAACTACCGTCCGGCCAGAGCACTCGGTATTCATTGCAGTACACCGAGCGATCCGCTACAGCCCTTTGGATTCCTTCCAGTGTCCGCGGAATATCATCCGGGTGCATGATCTTTTGAATGTCACTGAAGTAGAGTAACTTTCGCTCGGAAAACCCGAACTGCTCCATGGCTCGTGGGGAAAGATAAATTTCCCCGGTGATCAGATTCCGTGAAAAAACGCCCATGGCGGCCGCCTGCAGGGCAAAAAGCTCTCGTTCCTTGCTGGAGCGAATTTCATCTTCGAGCTTTTCCACTCCCCCTGCATCATGAGAGATTTCCGTGGGTGTAACTTCATTTATCCAGAGCGCGAAGTAATTTCCTAAAACAGGACGCAGCCGGAAATGAAGATGTTGGTTCCATTCCGGAACCCATCTGATCCACTCCCCTGGAGAAAACTGGACCAAACAAAGCGATAAATCCGCAATGGGAAACAGGCTGGGGAGGGAAATACCTGCTGTTACCTCCGCACGGCACAAACGTGCTCCGGCAGAGTTCACATAAACAACGAAGTAAGTAGAATCCAGAAGAAAAGCCCCGTCTCTGCTGCCATCCAGCAATTCATGGAATTGTGATAGGTCCAGATCGGAGACGAGGCTCATGAAAGGTACCGGAAACAGGCAACAACGGCCTTGGCTGACTTCCCTAGGCCTTCTTTGGTTTGGCCTCGGTGGACTTAGCTTCCCCCCGGCCCATCTTCTCTATTTCGTTGAAGTACACCCGGCGTTCCTGTTCCATCGCCATGTTAGACAGCATCACCGTGGTGGAATCGGCTAGTCCGACTTCCACATCGGCCCTTGGTCTCGCTCCTGTTTTTACGCATTCAAAGAAGCTGTCAAATTGGATATCTACAGGATTGCGGCCTTCTTCCGGCACCATCACGCCTTTGCTATACAGATACCGCCGCGCATATTTCATTTCGCTGGTCAGAAAAGAATCTGATGGGCTATTTGCATCTTGCGGCAGCAGAATCGGCACTCCCTTTTGAGAACCTGCCGCCACCATTGTCGCGCCTGCCACATGATTCTCTTTCACGGTACCGGCCTTAGTAATCACTGGTGGCGGGGTTGGCTCGCGGAACCAGGTTGCTGTTGCCGGATGGTCATCGTCCCCTACCGTGATTTCCACTGCTCCCGCCGTTCCCATGATTAACTCGCCAAATTCTGTACGAGTGGAATTGAAATAAGGCAAATGTGAGTTTGTGCAAATATAGCTGCAACTCAGCTTACGGTACCCGGTGCCGTTATTTTGTTTGCCGGGATAACGGTAAATCATCTGGATGTTATCCATGATGTCGCGCCCGTCAAACAGAAAACTATGGTCGCCGACGCCAACCACATACTCCGGTGTGGAGCCGAACATCCAATCTGCTACATCAATCTGGTGGGAAGCCAGTTCGGCGGTTAATCCGCCTGAATATTCACGATAAAGACGCCAGTTCTTGATTTTTTGCTCGGCCAGATCCTTATAAGGCGACATTTTCCAGCCGGGATTGCGATGCCATTGCGCATGGATGTGGGTCACGTCGCCCAGAATCCCTTTATCCACCATGTCTTTCACCGCCTGGTAAAAACGGCTATACCGACGCTGCAACCCCACCTGCAATACCTGTTTCGGGCGGTCCTTTGCTAAGGCGCGGAGCGCATGTACTTCTTCCGGGCGAAATACCATGCTCTTTTCGCAGAAGACATGTTTACCTGCCAGCAAGGAATCGCGGGTGATAGGAAAATGGAGAAACAGCGGTGTCGCAATCAACACCGCATCCACGCCTTTGTGGTCTAGCAGTTCGCGATAATCCTTGAATTTGGCGGGATTAGTGCCAATTGTCTCCGCAGCCCGGTCCAGGTGACTCTGATCAATGTCGCAGAGCGCCATGCAGCGTCCGGTATCAATGTTTTTCAGATGCTTAGTGTGATACCAACCGCGGCTGCCGACGCCAATGATCCCGTACTGTATCTGATCGTTTGCTGCTTTGATGGTTTGAATCATCGGAGCACCCTGTAAAACAGGGGCGGTGGCAGTAGCTGCGCCAGCTAATTTCAGCACCTCACGGCGGGATACGTTGGTTTTCTCGGACATGGGAGTCTTCTTCAGAATGCGGAGTTTCACTTGGCAGTGTATTCCTTTTACTAAAGACGCGCAAACACGGCTATCAGACGACAAGCAACAAATTTGCAACAAATCTTTGACAGGCTGCGTTCCTTTCCCCACAATGAGTAAATCGTTTGAAAGCGCACGTTTGTCTAGGGGGAAGTTTGACAAAGAAAACTATTGCTCTGTTTTTGCTGACTGCTGCCCAAATTTGGGCTCAGGCAACGGCATCCAGCACGCTGCAAGGCACAATTTACGATAGCTCGCACGCCGTTTTGCCAAATGCGGCAGTTACCTTAACCAGTCCGGCTACCGGACTAAAGCGAATAGAAAACTCCAACCAGGAAGGAGTGTTCCGTTTTAATCAGCTTCCTGCGGACGTTTACCGCATCAGCGTGACGGCACCCGGATTTACCACGGCGATTTATGAGCGTGTGGAAGTGCTGGTGGCCACCACAAGCGACCTGAATGTCACGCTGACAGCAGGTGCGCAATCCGACCTGATCACCGTGGATGCCGCAGCCCCTCTGATTGATACCGCCAAGACCGAAGTCAGCCTTTCCATCACCCCTAGCGAGATAAAAAACCTGCCTCTGAATGGACGGGACTTCGCGAATCTGGCATTTCTCGCCCCCGGAGCAAGGCCGGTAAACTCCTACGACCCGACCAAGAACCGCATCGCCGTATTTGGAATCAATGGTTCTAACGGTCGGAATGTAAATGTCACCGTAAATGGAGTGGATGATAAGGACAATACTGTTGGCGGACCGGTGATGCAACTTCCTCTGGAGGCTGTAGCAGAGTTCAAAATCAGTACCCAGCGTTTCTCCGCAGCCAACGGCAGAAGCGAAGGAGCCGCCGTCAACCTGGTGACCAAGGCAGGAACTAATCAGTACCACGGTTCCTTGTTTCTGTTTGAGCGCGATACTGCCTTAAATGCCAACGACTATTTTTCGAAACAGAGCAACCTCCCTACTTCTCCTTACAGCCGCCAGCAGTACGGAGGTTCTGTTGGCGGTCCGGTAAAAAAAGACAAGATGTTCCTGTTTTTCGCTTTAGAGCGGCAACGGGAAGACCAGCAACTCACAATCGGGCAGGCCGCATTTAATGAACTTACTAAGGCTGTGCCATTGGGTGCAGTTCCTACCCCTGCGATTCCCATTCCTTATCGGGACCAACGCTATACAGGGCGCATGGACTATCTGTTTAGCCCGTCGGAATCCTTCTTTGTTACCTATAATTCGCAGTCAAACAACGCGCAGAATGACCAAGCCACCACCACAAATGATTTAACCGCAGGGAATTTCACTACAAACAAACTGATTCTCAGTAACGCAACTCTGAATTCCGTACTATCTTCCAGCGTGGTGAATTCTTTCACGGCAGGCTACCAATATTGGAATAACCTGATCGACTCCAATAACAAGGTGCCTTACATTTCTTTTCCGAGCGCTCAACTAGGCACCAATCCGAACGTACCCCAACAGTCCGTACAGGCGAAATGGCAGTTCCGCGATGACCTTTCCTGGAATGTGGGGCAGCACTCTTTTAAGATGGGCGGCGACTTTGTGAATATTCCAAAGCTGAAGGGCTTTTTTACCACGCCATCCACGTTAAATGTTACTTTCCTGGATAACCCGAGCAAGATTCTGAGCGATACAGTGACTTACCCACAAGGCTTTTCTACACCCGGTGCTGTAATCTCGATGTCTGCGTCTTCGGGAGACTCTTCTTTCCGGACCACCGATGCGCGTCTGCTTGGTTTCTACTTCCAAGATGACTGGAAGATTACGTCACGGCTCAATCTCAGCTTGGGAATCCGGTGGGACAAGGATTTCAACCTCCAGGGCGGAAACACGCAACAACTCAACCGGACTTACCTTGCGCTGAAAGCGATTGGAAGCCCGTATGCCGGTGGCTTGCCCAAGAATGACAACTTGGATTTCAGTCCGCGTATCGGCTTCGCTTATGACGTTACAGGCAGCGGTCACCATGTAATTCGCGGCGGGTACGGCATTTACTACGGACAGTTATTCCAGAATGTTGCCACCTTTACACTTCAGCAGGAAAATGCCACCATTTTTACGCAAACGCTAAGTGTTTCCAGCAGCGGCCCTGGTGATACGGCCGCAGGGATTGTACCCGGCGTCGGAGTACGGCTGTCTCAGTATCGATACGGAGTAGACCCGTTGCCGACCATTCCGGGAGGTTCTTCTTCTTTACAAACAGGTTCCGTAGGCCGATTGATTGACCCTAACTACCACAATCCTTATAACCAGGAATGGAATCTTGGCTATTCCTGGCAAATCACGCCAAATGACGTGATTGAAGTGGAAGGGATTCACAGCCTGGCATTGCGGGAATCGAAGCGAACCAACATCAATCCGCGCAATTACGTAACAGGAGCCAGGACTTATGATGCTGCCTTTGCAGCCGCAGGTCTTCCGCTGCTGGCGCAAATTCTGGTGGAGTCTTCTATCTCCCGTTCCCGTTACGATGCCCTCAATATTTCGTATCGCCGTCGTTTGACTCGAAAGTTCAGCATCAACACGAACTACGTACGCTCCCGAGCTTTGGCTTATACCGGTAACCCAGGTGGTTTCAGCAGCATTGCTCCTGACCCAAACAATATTTTCGGCAAGGGTGAACTCGGCCCTGCACCAAACGATGAGCCGCATCGCTGGGTATTTAGCGGCATTTACCAAGCTCCTTGGGGAATTCAGGTTGCACCGATTATTCAGTGGGCATCCGGGCGGCCTTGGAATGCCTCCGAAGGCATTGATGTGTATAGCTTCAGCGGCAACGGAAACTGGCGGGCGGTGGTTCCGGTAAATGACCCGACAAACTACAAAGCTACGGCAACCCTGGCGGCGGCTGCCATTCGCACCGGATTGGCGAATGGGACTTACATGACACTTCCTTATAACTACTTCCGTGGAAACCGGTTCTTCCAAACGGATTTACGCGTCAGCAAGATATTCCATTTCGGGGAAAAACATCAACTGGAATTTCTTTGCCAGATGTTTAACCTGACGAATCGCGCCAATTTCGGAACACAATACGCCACCAGCATACGCGCAGCAAATTTCGGACAGCCGACCAATTTCCTGTCCACTAGCGGCTCCATTGTGCCCCACGCTTTTCAGGCGGAGATGGGATTCCAATACCGCTTCTAACTGGCCTCGATTACTTCGGGGCGCGGTATCTGTCGAGTGCTCAGGGCAGGTTCACGTCACCTGACCCAATTATCTTTCAGGCAGACATGCTAACGGACCCACAACGATTCAATTTTTGCGCCTACGTTCGCAATAACCCGTTACGATTCGTCGATCCCAAAGGCGAAGCAATCGAATTACTGGGTAATGACGACCAGCGAAAGAAGGCGCTTGAGGCGCTCCAAGCTGCTGTTGGTAGTAAGGCCGGGCAGTATCTCTACCAAAACAAGGTTGAGAGTGTAGACACGAACGGGAACAAGCAGAACTCATTTTATGTAGGCGTTCTTGATGGTGGTCCAAGCGGGAAAGGCCCGACCTTCAGCAGCCTGAATTCGGCTGCCAAGTCCCTGTCTGGAATGATCAATCATGAGCAAGTCGTTGACGTTAAAGTTGTATCGAGTGTAGATCATGCTCCCGTTCCCGGAGGAAGCCTGCTTGCGTATCAGGCAGTCGGTGCAACAACAGGAACAATTCGGTCTCAACCCATCACCGTTTATATTCAGGATCCGAAAGAGGGTTATCCGCAGATTGGTGGGCATGCCATGAGCAACGGGCTGCCCGGCGCGATCACCCCCGCCAATAATTTATTCCACGAACTTGGCCATGCGGACGCGTTCATGGCTGACCGAGAAGGGCGCAATGTCGGTTCAGGCTATCAGCACGCCCTAGATTTTGAGAACCAAGTTAGAAGGTTGCATGATCCAAACGCGCCGATTCGTCGTCAGCACTGATAGAAACGGAGGAACGAATGAATACATGTCTTCGTATCTGGCTCTTGGTGGTGTGTCTTTGCTTGGTTGAATCTTGTAACACCTCCAAGGACACAAACATCGCATCTGCGGCAAGGAAGGTATTTAGCGATTTTGATTACGTTGGAGAGTTCCCTGGCGGAACATTTGCACCACCACCGCACGACGGCGGTTCACGTTCATTTCCGCTTCTATTAAAACTGGGCGCACTTTACGTCTTCCATAGCGCCCGGAAAGTAGACGAGCAGGATTAGCTACGAAGATTCTTCCGGCGAGTCTTCGCGATACAGGCTTTATAGTTCTTGAGGCACCGTCAACATTTCAGGATCTCGTGTTCGTAGATCCCGGCGGAGCTGTGTGGAAAATTAACTTTCGTTTCGGCTCTCAGCAAGGTGCGCTGTACAACGTCTTGGATAAGAAGCGATACTATGATCCCACCACCTCTGCAGACACGGACACCGATGACTACGTTTTGAAAATCGGCGAGTGACGTTTTGTCCTACAACGATGTCTATCGGCAAAGAACGTAAGGCTGAGACAGGCCTCGATTACTTCGGGGCTCGGTACTCCAGTTCGGCACAAGGCAGGTTCACATCACCAGATACTCCGCTGATCGATCAGTTCCTCGACGCACCTCAGAGTTGGAATATCTATGCCTACGGTCGGAACAATCCGCTCCGCTATGTGGATAGGCTTGGTGAGGCTATCGAACTCGTCGGCGACGAAGACGAACGCAAGAAGCAACTCGAAGGACTTCAAACGGCCGTAGGTAACAAGGCAGGAGCATACCTCTACCAGAATGCCGAAAAAGATCAAAACGGAAATTTGACAGGGCGCTACTTCGTTGGCGTGCTGGGGGGTGGCCCATCCGGGAAGGGGCCGGAATTTGCAAGCATCAATAGTGCTTCGCAGGCGCTGTCGGGCGTGATTGCAGACACTCAGATCGCTCAGATCCGAACTATTCAACCAGGAGAGCCGATAAACTTCTTCGGCAATCTGCAGGCGGCTTTGAATCCGAAGCTGACGGGGTTGACGTCCTCATATAATAATCCGCCACCGATCAAGGTTTGGGTGCTCGACCCATCAACCCAATACGCTGACTTGGATCCAACCCAGATGGCGAACAGCCTTGCCGGTCGGCGGTCGTTCCCAGACAACCTGATGCACGAGTTGGGACATGCGGCATGGCAAATGGACGAGAAAGCCGGAAGGTCAGGTCCGACTGACCCGGCTGGGAATCAGCGGGCAGTGGACTTTGAGAACTTTGTCCGCTTACGGCAGGGTACAGGGCGAAGAAGCTCCCACGACGGACAATAATGCAAACCCTGATCAGCGTGACTATTGTGTTGTTAGCCTTTCTCGAATCGGGGTGCTACCACGCTGACTGTTCGGGTAATTGGGTATCGAGCGTGTTCGCAAATTTCATCTATATTGGTGAGTTTCCTGATGAGAGAAGAGTTGGCATACCCGATCATACCCAGGGCGTTCAGCCGCTCCCTGTGCGGTTCGAGAAGGGGAAAGCGTATGTCTTCCACTCCAAAGGTCCGGTAACCGCAGTTACGGTGGCGCTCCATGACATTCCGGATCGACTTGAGGCGGCAGGAGTTCGGATATCAAACAGGCCAAAAAATGCAGGCGAGTTCGGAATCCCCAGTTCCGGTGGGCCAATCTGGCAAATCCGGTTTAGCTATGACGGGTGTCTTGGCGAGATTTACGATACGGTAGACCAAAAGCTTTTTCGAAGTCGTCTAGGTTGGCCAGACGGCTCACACCAGGACTACGTGCTCGTTTTCTCAAAGTGACGATGCAGGAATTTACCGGCAAAGAACGAGATGCCGAGACGGCGCTGCTTTACTTGGCTTTACTTTTCAATGGGGAGGCCGGAGGGCTCATATGCTCGCCAGCCTCCATCCAACGAAATCACGCCTGTATATCCCATTTTTCCTAGCGCATCGCTGGCAAGGGCGGAGCGATACCCGCCGCCGCAGTAGAGCACCATGGGCGTGCTCTTTTCCGGCACCAGGCGCTCAATATCTCGCTCAATCACGCCTTTTCCAATGTGAATCGCGCCCGCCGCATGGGCCAGCGCCCATTCATTGTCTTCGCGCACATCCACCAGCAGCGGCGTTTCCCCTCGCTCCCGCATCTGACGATACGTTTCGATATCGATCTCCCGGATGCGTGTTTTGGCATCCGACACGATTTTCAAAAAACCCGGAGTGTGATCCATATTCTTTTTACTCTACGCGCTGAATCTGGGCGCCGACCTTGGAGAGTTTGGACTCGATCTTTTCATAGCCGCGATCAATGTGGTAAACACGGTCAATCACCGTTTCCCCGTTTGCCACCAATGCCGCCAGCACAAGAGAGGCACTGGCGCGCAGATCCGAAGCGATTACCCCTGCTCCCGATAAATGACTTCGACCTGCCACAATCGCCTGCCTTCCTTCCAGTCGGATATTCGCGCCCATGCGCAGCAGTTCCTGCGCGTGCATGAAACGATTTTCAAAGATGGTCTCCACAATCAGAGAGATTCCTTCGGCTTGCGTCATCAGCGCCATGTATTGTGCCTGAAGGTCCGTGGCAAAGCCTGGATACTCTTCCGTGGTGACATCTATCGGGCGCAGATGACCATCGCCGCGTACATGAAGCGTGGTGGCATCCGGCTGCTCAACTTTCACGCCGGCCTGCTTCATTTTGTCTGTTAATGCGCTGACGTGTTCCGGCACTAACTGAGTAACGCGAACGTCGCCTCCGGTGATAGCTGCTGCAATCAGAAAGGTGCCTGCTTCAATACGGTCCGCGATGATTTCATGCGGCTGATCTTCCGGCACACCATGCAGTTCCCCTACGCCCTGCACCCGAATAGTGGAAGTGCCTGCCCCTTCAATCTTCGCGCCCATGCGAGTCAGAAGATTCGCCAAGTCCACCACTTCCGGCTCCCGCGCAGCATTGGTCAACACGGTTTCTCCACGAGCCAAAGTAGCAGCCATCAACACGTCTTCGGTGCCTGTAACCGTGATGCGGTCAAAGTGAATATCTGCTCCAGTTAAACCGTTTGGTGCAACCGCTTCAATGTAGCCATGTTCCTGGCGAATGGAGGCACCCAATGCTTCCAATGCGACCAGATGGAGATTGATGGGTCTTGCTCCAATGCCGCATCCGCCTGGCATGGAAACGCGAGCGCGGCCAGCGCGGGCCACTAATGGCCCTAGCACCAGACTGGAAGCTCGCATGGTCTTCACTAACTCGTAAGGAGCCTCCGGGGAAACAATTTCCTTGGTCTGCATGGAAACACGCTCGCCCGTGACTTCCAGTTCCGAACCAATATCCACCAGGAGTCTTTCCATGGTGCGGATATCGCGCACCTTGGGAACTCTCGTCAGAGTCACCGGTTCACTGGTCAACAAAGCAGCCGCCAGAGCGGGCAAAGAAGAGTTTTTCGAACCGCTGGTGGGGATTTCCCCTTCCAAGCGCTGTCCGCCTTTGATTACAAATTTGTCCATTTCAGTTAGCCGTTCAGTGTCGTTTGGAGCGCCGCACGTACATTGCCGTTTGCAAGCTGCAGCCTTTGGTCTGCGGCAACACGGTCTATGCCGGTGAGTGCCATTACCAAAGCAGTTTGCACGCGGTTTCCTCCTGCGGTGAGCAATTCTCCCGCTTGTTCATAGGAAACGCCGGAGGCTTCGCTCAGAATGCGCCTGGCTCGGTCTCGCAATTTTTCGTTCTTTGGCTCCACATTCACCATCAGGTTGCCATACACATGGCCCAGGCGAATAAAAGCGCCCGTAGTCAGCATGTTTAACACAAGCTTGGTGGCAGTTCCTGCTTTGAGCCGTGTTGATCCGGCAATTACTTCCGGTCCTGGCAGTGGGGTAATCGCAATCTGTGCCGTGCGCGCCAGTTCCGAGCCAGGACTGCAGCTAACTCCGATCGTAACAGCCCCTAACTGGTTCGCTTCCTGGATCGCGCCGAGCACGTAAGGCGTGCGTCCGCTGGCGGCAATTCCCGTCAGGACATCACGCGAAGTAAAGCCATGGGCAAGCAAATCCCGAACTCCCAACGCGGGATCATCCTCGGAAGCTTCCGTGGCACGCGAAAGCGCTGCTTCCCCGCCCGCAATGATTCCCTGCACTACGCCCGGCGCCACATTAAAAGTAGGCGGACATTCGGAAGCATCCAGAACCCCCAATCTGCCGCTGGTGCCAGCCCCAATATAGAAAAGGCGACTTCCCTGCGAAAGCGCTTCCACAATTTTGTCCACAGCTTTGGCAATGGCAGGAATTTCCGCCCTCACGGATTCCGCCACTTTGTGATCTTCCGCGTTCATGAGGGATAGCATCCCTTCCGTGGAAAGGGAATCAATTCCCCGAGAGGCCGGGTTGGGTTGTTCGGTCAGCAGCTTTTCAATCATGGGCAAGCAAGAGCCATCTCTGAAGATAGCAGCCGGTGACCTTGCTTGCCGCAATAGCGCCTATGGGGAATTCGCGAAGAAATTGGTGATTCAGTTGCACAAAGAACAGGGAAAGAAGGTTCGACCATGCTTCAATATGCACTGATCTTTTTGGTGATTGCGATTTTAGCCGCTGTGTTCGGGTTTGGAGTTACCGCGTTTGCGTTTGCTGCGGTCGCAAAAGCTCTGTTTTTTCTGTTTTTGATCGGCTTCGTGATTACCCTAGTGATGCACTTAGCGCGCAGAGTGTAGGTTCAATTTTTTTCTTCGAGAATAGGATGCGGATGCGAACACGAGCCCGATTCCAATTGCGAAAAACGAGAACGTGCTGGGTTCTGGCGTAGTGATATCATTTGCGGCTACAGTCACACCCGACAAAAGTAAGCGTTGAGGGCCTGTACTGCCTGCATCCGCAATCGTGATGTTAGTGAGCGTCTGTCCTTGAAAACTGGCAGGCAGCGCAATGGTTACCATGTCCAGCCGTGTAGAAACAAACTGAGTTTCCTGGCCGTTGGTGAGAGGGCTGTCGTATACATTCGTGGTGGTAGAAGAAGTAAAGGTATTTACGAAGGTATTCGAATACCAGTCACGAATATCCCGTCCCGTTTGCAACTGAAAAGTGCTTGTCGCGCCGCCGGTGCCGTTTATGGTGACCGTAGCAAAGGGGGAGAATCCGCTCGTCTGGTTTCCATACATATTCGCCAGCAGATATACCGAGGTGGCGTTGCTGACGGCAAAGTTGTTTAAGCTAAGAGTAGCAACATTGCTGCCTGTGGCGGCATAATACCCATTCCAGAGTGCTCCATTGGCGTTGCCAAAGTTAAAAGGGATGCCGCCCAGCGTGGTAGTAGTGTTGGTTTGTAAGAGGTTCAGCAGGGGAACATAACCGTTTGTATTGTTTCCCTGAGTATCTGCTTGCGTTAAAGAATAGTTTGTGTTCGGAGCAAGGCTGACTGTGGTAAAAATTGCTCCTTGCATGGTGAATGGCGCGGCCATCACAAAAAAGAACACGGCTTTGGACATCTTTTCTCCGTCACCGTACATTTCCTGAGAGACTCCAAGCATGAGCAACTTGGAGCAGCATGAAAGTAAAATCCAGAAAATTACTTACTTGTTTTAGCGATGTGACAAGCAAGGCGTCAAGATTTACAAAAGAAGTATGTATTCCTAAACCTAATGTGATTGCCAGGAATAACAAATTCTGTAATTCAACCCTTCTCTATTCCTGCCCCTGTTTGTGAACAGAAGCCGCTTCATTCGGCTCCCATAGCACTTCCGCCACTCCCAACTGCAAATTCACCCAGCGGCTCCACACAAACAAAGCATCACTGAGCCGGTTCAGGTATTTCAATGTTGCTTGGTCAGGCTGTGGAAGCAGAACAAGCAATCGCTCGGCACGACGGCAAACCGTGCGACACACGTGCAATTCCGCACAAGCGCGGCTTCCTCCCGGCAGCACAAAACTGCGGAGCGAGGGCAAGCTTGCATTCATGCGGTCCATCTCTCGCTCTAGCTGTGTCACATCCGCTTCAGTGACACGTGGCTGCTTGCTATGCACATCTTCCGGCAGCGTCGCCAAAATGGAACCGGCATTAAACAATTCATGCTGCACGCGTCGGAGAATGGTTGCCAGTTCTTGTAAGGAAGAAAAACGAGGAACTAGTTCTTTCAGTGATTCAAGGGCAAGTCCCAGGAAAGAATTTAGTTCATCTACCGTGCCGTAGCATTCAATCCGGGGATCTCCCTTGGAAACACGTTGTCCTCCCACCAACCCCGTTTCTCCACTATCGCCAAGCCGTGTATAGACGCGGTTAATTGCAATCCGCGGCTCATTAAAGATTTCTACTGGTTCCGCCATCGTTTTCCTATTATCCGTCTCTTGCTTATTTTGCTCCATTCGCCGCACTCATGCTACGCTCACGATGCTGTTGGTTCGCCGGAGCACTCTGGCGTAGCAATAGGGAATCCGGTGGAACTCCGGAACTGCCCCGCAGCGGTAAACAGGAACGAAAGCCTCGACCACGACGCACTGGCTTTCAATTAGAAGCTGGGAAGCGGAGGCCAGTAGGAAACCCGCCAAGGAAAAGCCTGCAAGTCCGAAGACCTGCCATCAGCCCGCGCCCTAATGGTGCGGACTTGGAATTTGCGCCTTCGTGGGAAAGGTTGCTGGCACGCCAGCTTTCATTCTCCTTTTGATTGAGCAGTTTCAAGTGACCTATGCCGGAAGGAGCATGGATGTCACTGGTAAAATATTTCGCGCCGTTATTTCTTGTTGCCACTGCAGCTTTGATGCTTGCAGATGAGTCGTTTTCCCTGGGAGGGCATGTCACGGACCCTTCTGGGAATCCTGTTCCTCACGCCACCATAAAGCTTTATAATCGGGACGCTTCCGGTTCTTACACCGCTACCACGGATGCACAAGGCAACTATACGCTTCTGGCCCCTCGAGGCGAATATCTACTGCAAGCAGAAGCTGCTGGTCTCACTTTGCCAAAGTCTCCTCGTCTTCTCAACCTAAACAGTTCACAAACACTGCCGCTGCAATTGGGAATACCGGATGTGGCAACAGCGTGGTGGTCACTGCTACTGGCACATCACAATCGCCGATGAAACCGCTAAAGCATCACAGTGGTAGACCGCGAGGAACTAGATCGGCGCGGCGTGGAATCGGCAATTGATGGACTGCGGGAAATCCCGGCCTTCGGGTTTCGCAGCGCGGAGGACCTGGAAGCTTTGCCACAATCCAAACACGTGGTCTGCGCACTTTCGATACTTCTGTGCTGGTTGATGGCATGCGCTTTCGAGATGTAGGCGCAACGCAAGGCGATGCCAGTTCCTTTATTTCTGATCTTCTGGTTGTGGATACCAGCCGCGTGGAAGTGCTTCGCGGGGCAGGCTCGTCCCTGTACGGCACGAACGCGATTGGAGGAGTTGTCAATTTCGTGACCGATCGTGGCGGAGACACTTTCATGGTGGCATCACTGCCGATGGCGGAGGCTTGGGCAGTTTTCGTGGCCTTGCCCGTTTCGGAGGGGGTGCATTTTCCGATCGTTTCCATTACTCGGCGGAGCCGGCCATCAGGACGTTACTTATGGCGTGGGAGGCTATGGCCGTTATCGGAATACAACCGGCAATGGTCTGGTGGATTATTCCTTCCGTCCCGGCCTGGTTTTAAGCGGACGTCTGCTCGCCACTGATGCCTTCGGGCAGCTTTACACAAGCCCTTCCGCCGCGCCTGCTGCTTCCTTGCCGCCCAAGCGGTCGCGTTACGGCGTTGGACTTTCCGCCTTCCCAAATTCTGTTAGCCGAACAAAGGCTTCCTTACGCACTGAATGGAGCTACTTTTATTCCTTCGTTAGGCGATCCGGATTACTATCGCACCGCGCAATTTCTTTCCTCCTTGATCAGCTTGCAGCAACAGGTGAGCGCACCATTTTCCTATCGCATCAGCTATCAGGCATTGCTCTCCAATCGCAACGTGGTGAATGGGCCGGGCGGACCCGGCTTCCAATCCCCGTATCGCAATTCCAGCCAGTACAATGGCCGCATTGACACGCTGCAAGCGCGTGCCAATCTGCTGGCGGGAAAACATCAATTGTTTTCCGCTGGATACGAATGGGAACGGGAAAACCTGGATACGCCCGCCTATGACGAGAATCCGAATCCAGCAGCGCGAATCAACTCGCGCACACAAGTTTCCGAGCAGAGCAATTCCGTGGATGCGCAGGACCAGATTCGGTTATGGGGAGATCGTTTGCAGGTTTCCGCATCAGGCCGCTTGCAGCATTTTGCGTTAAGCACGCCAAAATTCTCGGGTACTTTTCCCGCTTATGCCAACGCGAGTTCGGTGAATGCTCCCAATGCTTACACAGCAGACATTTCGGTGGCTTACTTCTTCAGAAGCACAGGCACCAAGATCCGTTCGCATGGTGGAAATGGATATCGTAAACCTTCGCTGTATGAAAGATTTGGCACTTACTTTTCCGGCACTTCGTTCACGGCGTATGGTGATCCGCGCCTACGGCCAGAACGCTCCATTGCCATTGATGGAGGCATTGACCAATCGTTTGCGTCAGACCGGGTACGGCTCAGCACGTCGTATTTCTACACCCGGCTTCAGCAGGTAATCGCTTTTGATTTTAGTGGCTTAATCAGTCCCGCGACTGACCCGTTCGGACGCTCCTCAGGATATCGGAATACGGGAGGCGGCATTGCCCGTGGCGTGGAGTTCTCCGTGGAAGCAAAGCCGCTTCGCTCCACACAGCTTCGAAGTTCCTACACCTACACCAACTCACGCGACCGTTTCTCACAATTCGGGGATGGCACCCTCCAAACGCCTCGCATTTTTCCTCATGCCTTCAGCTTGGTGCTGCTCCAGCAATTCGGGCCACACTGGGATGCGGCCTTTAACTTCTTGGCGGCTAGTGATTATCTGTATCCCTTCAGCGGACGCGTGTTTGTGTTTCCCGGTCCACGACAGGGTGGTTTATCCGTGGGGTACACGCACGCTCTCCGAGAGCGAGTGACGATGCGAATCTATACACGCCTCACAAATCTGGCGGATCAACGATATTACGAAGACGGATTCCGCACACCCGGCTTTTGGGGAGTAGGAGGCGTGAAGTTTTCCTTCTGATGCCGATGCATCACCAATCCGGCAGCCAGCTTCGGGTAAAAGTCCGTGCTCTTTGGAGGCAGAAGAATGCCTCCTCGTGCATCGGCTTCCATGGCATCTACCGAAAGTGGCTCCACCAGAATCATCATCTCCGTCGTAGTACGCACAGCGGTACGGACTGGCTTCACCAAAGCATTCCGCAGCACCTCGCGATGGAGAACGGTGATGTTCCGTTCCCCTTCGCGGCAAGGCACTTCAAACCCAAGCGGTGGCGCATCCGGCATCAACACTCCAAAGCGGACTTTTCCGCGTGGAGCCGCAGCAAAAAAGGCCGGGTAATTTTCCACCGGAACCAACGGAGGCAAACGGAGATCACGCGGTTCCAAAACCAGTCGGTGAGCAGGCAAGCTGCGCAATGCCGGAGTGCGAATCTGGATAGTGGCAAGTTGCCATCCAGCAGCAAAGCGATGATGTCCATCCGCCAGAAACAAAGGTTGATTCTGCAACGCTTGCTGAATGGCGGTAATTCGGTTTTGCTCCGTTACCCTCCAGATTTGATGGAGACATCCGTGGCGGTCTGTTGCTTCCCGCAATGGCGCACCGGAAACGGAGAATGCAGGAGCCAGGGACGATTGTTCGTCGTTGCACCACAAAAACAAGCTGCTTGCTTCCATTCCTGTTTGTTGTCGCTCTTCAGCGCAAGCCAATACGGAATCGGCTCGGGTACACTCGTGGCGAAAAACAGGAGTGTTCTCCGTCCGGTTCAACAAGCCCATAACGCCAATACGCTCATGCTCTTCTTGTTCACCGGGAAAGCGAAACTGCTGGCGATACACAAACAACGCAGTGCTTGTTTCTTGCCGCAGAAATGCGGGTGGAAACAGCGGCGCAGGGTCTTCGCCTGGAACGGAGATCCAGTTTTGCAATGGTCCTGCTTGCGGCGACAGAAGAAGAGCACGAAATGGAAGCAGTACCGGCATGTGGCCAAAGTCGCCAGCATAGCAGGAGCGCCACAGTGAAAGCGCGGGCCTTGATGGTGGCCGGTACCGCCTCGCACGTGGGAAAAAGCTGGATGACCACTGCCATCTGCCGATGGCTGGCACGCCAGGGCCGCAGCGTGGCTCCGTTCAAGGCACAAAACATGTCCAATAATTCCTACCCCTGCCTAGGAGGGGGAGAAATTGGGCGTGCGCAGGTGGCGCAAGCGGAAGCGTGCTTCTTGCCGCCACAGCCGGAGATGAATCCGATTCTTCTCAAGCCGAACTCCGATCAGGGAAGCCAAGTAGTAGTAAACGGAAAAGTATGGCGCAATCTTTCCGCGCGTGAGTACTACACGCACTTTCCTTATTTACTTGAGCAGGTCTTGCAAGCATACCGAAAGCTGGCACGCGAGCATGAATTTATCGTGATGGAAGGTGCAGGCAGCATCACGGAACTGAATCTGAAGCAAACGGACTTAGTCAATCTCGGTTTGGCAACTCGCCTTCAGGTGCCAGTGCTCCTGGTAGCGGATATTGATCGGGGAGGCGTGTTCGCGTCGGTAGTGGGTTCTTTCTGTTTGTTGGAAGAACACGAGCGTTCTCTGGTACGGTCGTTTGTGGTGAACCGCTTTCGCGGCGATCCCAGCTTGTTTGAACCGGGAGTAGAGATGCTCCAGGCCCGCACAGGCAAACCCTGTTTGGGCGTATTTCCATATCTTCCCAATCTGCCACTCGATCCGGAAGATGGTGTTGCCCTTCCAGACCAGTACGCACCAGCGGGAGATGTGGCGATCATTGCCCTTCCCCACATCTCCAACCTTTCTGATTTCCGTTTGCTTCCCCACGCTCACCGTATTACAAGGCCCGTGGATCGCACTTTTGCTGCGGTGATTCTTCCTGGCACCAAAAACACCTTGAGCGATCTCCAATGGCTCCGCAACATTGGCTTAGCGGAGTGGATCTATCAACAACACCTGAAGGGTGCGCGGATCATTGGCATTTGTGGCGGTTTCCAAATCATGGGCGAGACTATCGGTGATCCTTTGGGAATGGAATCGGCTCTGGGTACAGTGCAAGGTTTGGGATTGTTCCCTTGCCACACTGTGTTAACTGCTGAGAAAACCACAAGGCCCACTACAGGATTCACGCCTTCCGGCATTCCGTTCGAAGGATATGAAATCCACTTAGGGGTAACCACACGCCCGAATGGTGCTGTTCCCTTTGCGACTTTAGCCGATGGCACAAAAGACGGAATACGGGCTGGACGATGCACAGGAACCTACCTTCACGGTGCGTTGGAAGACCCGGCTGTGTTGAGTGAACTGCTGGGCTTCCCTGTTGCGCCTGCTCCCACACGGGAAGCTGTATATGAAGCTATGGCCGACTGGTTCGAAGCCAATGTCCATCAAAAAAAGTTTCAGGAGCTTTACCTGTGCGGATAACACGTTGGGAACTCCTGGGCGGGGTTTTGCTGGATCTCCTCATCGGCGATCCCCAATGGATGCCTCACCCGGTACGTGGCATAGGCTATGCCGCTTCTTTGTTTGAGCGGTTCTGGCGTTGGACTGGCTTGCCGTTGCGCTTGGCAGGCACTTTGTTTTGGGTTTCCGTCGTGGGGCTGACGGTATTTCTGGTGCGGCTCACCTTGCCTTGGGCCAATGTGTACTGGGCTTATGCACTGTTAGCCTGCCGTGACCTGGATGTGGAAGCCGGTCGGGTCATCACTGCTCTGCAGAGAAGGAATCTTCCTCAAGCACGGGAAAAGTTGTCCTGGATTGTGGGCCGAGACACAGCGACGTTGGACGAACCGGAAATTGTACGCGCCACAGTGGAAACCGTAGCGGAAAACTTAAGTGATGGGGTAATCGCTCCCTTGTTCTATCTCGCCATCACTGGCCCGCTCGGCATGGCAGCATACAAGGCCATCAACACGCTGGATAGTATGGTGGGTTACCGGGATGCGCGCTACCGTGAGTTTGGGTGGGCTTCCGCTCGCCTGGATGACGTTGCCAATTTCCTTCCAGCCAGGTTAACTGCGCTGCTGATCTCCGTTGCCGCGTTATTGCTGCCCGGCCTTCATGCTCGTCGCGCAGTGGCAACAGCGTTACGCGATGGCCGAACACAGCCAAGCCCAAATGCAGGCTACCCCGAAGCAGCGTTTGCTGGCGCTCTAAGAGTACAGCTAGGCGGCCTAAATTTCTATGGAGGAGTGCCGAGCCGGAAGGCGCATTTGGGAGATCCCCTGGTTCCGCTCGGACGCCGCGTGTTTCCGCAAGCTCGCCTGCTGCTGTATGCGTCCGAAGCATTGTGTGTAGTGTTGGCGCTGAGGTATTTGCGATGGCGATAACCCACGGCGGCGACTTGTTCGCTGTGGCGCGTGAACATGGCTGGAACTGGCGCGATGTGGCGGATTTCAGTGCCAATATCAATCCATTGGGCCCTGCACCGGGCGTGCGTGCTGCCCTTTGCGAAGCAATCGACCGCATTGAGCATTACCCGGAACGTGAGCCGGAACGCCTGCGGCAAGCTTTAGCGCAACTCTGGCAAGCGGATGAAGACCAGATCCTTTTAGGAAATGGGGCAACGGAACTGATCTTCTTTTTTGCCCGTGCCCTTCCACCCACTCGCGTCACACTTGCGGTTCCTGTATTTTCTGAATTTCACCGTGCCTTTCCCGCAGCACAGCAAGTAAAGCTCACGGAGATGAATTCTTGGCCGCAAGATGGCTTACTCGTGCTGACGCGGCCTGCCAATCCCACAGGGTGGAGCGTACCAGCGGAAGCGCTGCAACGGTGGCTTGCCGCTACAACGAATCCGGTTCTGATGGATGAATCTTTTCTGGAGTTTTCTGGCCTGCCTTCCGCCTTGGCCTTAAACACTGAACGGCCTAACCTGTTTCTGCTACGCTCCCTAACCAAGTTCTATGCCTTGCCGGGGTTGCGAGTGGGCGCACTCATCGGTCCACCGGCCACTCTTCAGAAATGGCGCGAGCAGCGTGAGCCATGGCAAGTGAATGTGCTGGCGGAAGCAGCAGCCTTAGCTGCCATTCAGGATCAGCAGCACAGCCAAAAGACGTTGCAGTTTGTGGAAGGGGAACGGCAGTGGTTGTTTCAGCAACTGCAAGCCTTACCCAAAGTATCACCGGAAGCAAGCAGCGCTAATTTTCTTTACGCCAAGCTTGGTTACCCTGCAAAGAAACTTGCGGCACATATGCTTGCACGAAAAGTTCTGATTCGGGATTGTGGAGGCTGGCCGGGTATTACCGGGCAGAGTGTGCGGATTGCTGTTCGCCGTCGTGAAGAGAACGAGCGCTTATTACATGCTTGGAAGGAGTTTCCGTGCGCCTGATTTTTTCATTTCTAATAGCCGTAGCAATCGTCTGCGGTGCCGGGCCGCAGCGCATTATTTCCACCGCTCCCAGCATTACGGAAACATTGTTTGCCATGGGATTAGGTCCACGTGTAGTAGGCGTCACGATCTATTGCAAGTACCCGGCGGAAGTATTGAAGCTCCCTAAGATCGGCACTTACTTAAAGCCGGACATGGAAACAATCATTGCCCTCCATCCGGACTTGGTAGTGGTGCAGCAACAGTCCAACCACGTCGCCGAACAGCTTGCCCGGCTCCACATTCCTTATGTGGAAGTGGAAAGCCATAATCTGGAGTCCGTGTATGCGGGAGCACGCACCATCGGCAAAGCTGCAGGCGTTCCTGAGGCTGCTGAAAAGCTGGTTCATTCCATGCAGCAGCAGCTTGCGGAGATCAAGGCGAAAACGGTGGGCAAGCCGAAACTTTCCACAGTGTTCATCGCTGGCCACAATCCCGGACGCTTGGAAGGACTGATTGCGTGTGCTTCGCAATGCTATTTTTCCGACCTAATGGAAATCGCCGGGGGGACCAATATCTTCCATGATTCGTATGCTTCCTATCCCAAGGTTTCTTTAGAAGAAATCTTATCTCGCAACCCGGAAGTGATTCTGGAGTTAAGCGGCGATACCAAAGCCAAGCAGAACGAAATCATCACTTTGTGGCAAATGCACCCGACAGTTCGGGCCGTCGCCAATCATCGTGTGTATCCCATTTCCGCGCCACCGTTTTTGGTGCCGGGTCCGCGTGCAGTGGAAGCAGCGCGCACGGTGTTGCATCTTCTGCATCCGGAGTTGCAACCGTGAATCCCTTGTTTGCCTTGCGTGAAGTTGCCGTTCGTTATGGCAGCACGCAAGTGCTGGGGCCGGTGTCTCTGGAATTCAGCGCAGGTGAATTCGTTTCGGTTGCCGGACCAAACGGCGCGGGGAAGTCAACGCTGCTCTCCGTGCTGGCTGGTCTTGCGGCTCCTTCCAGTGGAAGTTGCGAATTTATTCACCAACAGGCGCACCAGTGGAATCGCCGTAATTTTGCCCAGCGTGTGGCGGTGGTGCAGCAGGTGGAATCGCCTTCCTTTCCTTTCACAGCGGAACAAGTGGTGTATATGGGCCGGATGCCGCATCAAGCTGGTTTTACAGAAACTCCTGAAGACGATGCCGCTGTGGAGCAAGCTTTGGCATCTACTGGCACATTATCTTTTCGGCATCGTGAGTTTCGCACGCTGAGCGGCGGGGAAAAACAGCGAATTCTGCTGGCTGCCGCCTTGGCGCAAACTCCGGAAGTGTTGTTGTTGGATGAGCCATCCACACATCTGGATCTTCATCATCAGGTATCGCTACACCAGATGCTTCGCCGCCTGAGTAAAAGCGGCATGTTGGTGGTTGCCGTCACACATGACTTGAATCTTGCTGCTGCTTACAGTGACCGTATGGTGGTGCTTCACCATGGCACCATTCAAGCCGAAGGCACGCCTACCCAAGTGCTTCGCTCTTCGCTGATGGAAGAAGTGTTTCAGGTTCATGTGCAAGTGCACACCGCTGCTTCCGGTCACCCTTGGCTGGTATATGGAGAATAAAAGCCTGCGCTGGAAACGGGTGTTGCTGCTTTCCAGCGGCTTGCTTTTGATTGCTTTTTTGCTCGCTGTGCTGGTTGGTTCAAGACCACTGAACTTAGCGCGTGCGCTTCATGGGCAATCGCCAGATCGTGAAGTTCTTTGGGATCTCCGTTTGCCGCGTGCCTTGCTGGCCGTGTGGGCAGGCGGAGCACTTGCGCTTTCCGGCGTGTTGTTTCAGGTGTTATTACGAAACCCTTTAGCTGATCCTTATACGCTTGGAGTTTCCGGTGGAGCATCGCTCGGGGCAGTATTGGCGATTTGTTTTGGTTGGCAAGCAATAGGCAGCTTATCTGCGGTCAGCCTTGCCGCCTGTGTCGGAGCTGCTGTGATTCTGCTGTTGATTGTGGTGATTGCTTCGCAACGTGGCCATATGTCTTCCACTGGCCTCTTGTTAGCTGGTGTCACGCTGAACAGCATTTGCGCCGCCGTGATTCTGTTTATTTCTAATCTCCTAACCGTGCTGCAATCCTTTTCTGTCACTCGATGGATGATGGGCGGCCTGGATGCCCCCGAATACATCACCCTGTTCTGGCTTACGGTGATCCTGGTGCCAATCTGTTTTCTGGTGTTCTGGTACGGACGCGAGTGGAATGTGCTGGCAGTAGGAGAAACTTGGGCAGCCACACGCGGTCTTTCTTCCAGCCGTCTTCTGCTGATCGGCTGTATTGCCGGATCGTTGCTGACCGGTGCTATCACTGCCCTTACAGGACCGATCGGCTTCGTGGGCCTGATTATTCCTCACGCTCTGCGGCTATGGGTAGGTGCGGATCACCGCATTCTGGCGCCGTGCGCGTTTCTGTGGGGAGCGGCGTTTGTGGCGCTATGCGACGTATTCTCACGAACGGTTCTGGCTCCCGTAGAAATTCCTGTGGGTGTGATTACGGCTTTACTAGGCGGACCGTTCTTTATCTGGATGCTCCGTAGTCGCGGCAAAGGAGTCACCTTATGATTCTGGTGGGCGGCGGCAGCAGAAGCGGCAAAAGCTCTGCTGCACTTCGTATGCTGCGGGAGGCAGGTCCGCGTGCCGGTTTTATTGCCACTGCGCAAGCATGGGATGACGAAATGCGAGAGCGCATCGCCCGTCATCAGGAAGAGCGTGGTCCGGAGATTACCACTTGGGAGGAACCATTCGCAGTAGCAGAACGCATTCAACAAGAAGACAAGAAATATGATGCGATTCTGGTAGACTGCCTGACACTCTGGCTGACGAACTTGATGCTATCGGAACACACCGATCTTCCTGGTGAGTGCCGGAAGCTGGTAGACACCGCTGCGAATGCTCATACCAAGGTAATTCTGGTCACCAATGAAGTAGGCTGCGGCATTGTGCCGGAAAACGCACTTGCCAGACGATTTCGGGATGAAGCCGGAAGACTGAACCAAATGGCTGCGGAGCGTGCCGCCGAGGTGCATTGGATGATCTTCGGCATAGGTTTGCAAATCCGGTGATCCCTCGTTTCCTTGGTGCTGTGCAATTTCTGACTGTGATTCCGGCAGGGCGAAGCACTGCTTCTCCGGGAAGCTCCGCCCTCTTTTTTCCTTTGGTGGGAGCGCTTGTGGGCGCTTTAGGAGGTTGGTGTGCTTTATTGGCAATGCATGTGTGGAACACTTCTATTGCCGCTCTGCTCACTCTGGTCTTTCTGATTGCCCTCACAGGAGCATTGCATGAAGACGGGTTGGCAGATGTATGTGATGCCTTTCGTGCCGGACGCAGTCGTGAAAAAATACTGCTGATCTTGAAGGACAGCCGCATCGGAACCTATGGAGCAGTCGGGCTGATTCTTACGGTGTTGCTACGCTGGCAGGCATTGGCCAACAGCAAACAAAACCCGGTCAGCGGACTAGCGGCAGCACTGGCACTTTCGCGCATGAGCATGGTCGGGCTCGCAGCCATTGCCCCGCCAACCGGTGCAGGCTTGGCAGTTCAGTTTGCACAAGAACTTTCCCGTAAAGCTGTTGCTGTTGCTCTTATACAAGCAATTCTGTTCGCATTTGTGTGCGGATGGAGGCATGGCGTCGTCATGATCCTGGTAAGCACCCTGATCACACTATGTGCTCGCTCTTATTTTTTGCGACACTTGGGCGGTGTAAATGGAGACTGCTTAGGTGCTACTTGTCAGGCGGTAGAAACTGCCAATTTGTTGATACTGGCATGGCAACCCTGTTTCTAATTCGGCATGGCGAACCGGAACTGCGCGGCGTGTTGCTGGGCCAATTGGACTCACCGCTTTCAGAGACAGGAAAACGTCAATCGGAAACATTCCTATCCAATATTCAAGTACGAATTACGTATGCCAGCCCACTTCGCCGTGCTCGGGAAACAGCACAATACTTGCAGTCCGAGCAATGGATCGAGCTTGCTGAGCTTCGGGAACTCGACCAGGGCCAATGGACCGGAAAAACATGGCAGGAAATTGAATCTGGCTGGCCGGAACTGGCGCAGCAGAAAACAGCGGACTGGCTCGGTGTTCCTGCACCTGGCGGTGAATCCTGGTCCGTGTTTCAGCAACGCATCCGGCTCGCCTGGAACCGGATTTGCGAAGGCCCAAGCCCAGCCGCTGTGGTCGCTCACCTGGGCGTGAACGCGGCATTGGCGAATCTGGTGGATGGCCGTGATCCTGTTTCTTTTACCCAAAACTACGGAGAAGTGATTTCCCTTGCATACGATTCAGCAAACCATTGCCAGCATCTCTCCTGAGTTGCCGGAAGACGTAGCTAAAGAAGTTCTGCAACGCTGGAACGACTTAACTAAACCTCGGGGCAGCTTGGGCATTCTGGAATCCAGCATTGTGCGATTGGCGCAAATACAAGGAACCGCTAGGCCACGTATCGAAAAGCGTGGCATCTTTGTTTTCTGCGGTGACCATGGCATCACGGCGGAAGGAGTCAGCCCTTATCCTTCTGTGGTCACGCGAGAGATGGTCAAGAATTTTGTGCGGGGTGGCGCGGCCATTAACGTCCTGTGCCGCCAATGGGGATTGGAAACCAGCGTAGTGGATGCAGGAGTCGCAGGCCCTCCCTTGGAAGGCGTACTCAACAAACGTGTAGCAGAAGGAACTCGCAATTTTCTCCAGGAACCTGCTATGTCCCGCGAGCAAGCAACCACTGCGTTGGAGCGTGGCATCGAACTGGCCCGCGAAGCCGCGAATCATCTTCACATTGCCGGCGTCGGAGAAATGGGTATTGGCAACTCCACTGCTGCCAGTGCCTTGCTCTGTATTTTTACGGGTGCTAAAACGGAAGACGCGGTTGGGCGTGGAGCAGGTCTGGATGATGCCGGGCTCCAGCACAAACAAGAAGTTTTAACCGAAGCCCTCGCGCGCCATTCAGTCAACAAGGGAGATCCGCTCGGCATAGCGGCTACTTTTGGCGGCTTTGAAATTGTCATGATGGCGGGTTTTCTGCTGGGTGCAGCTTCCGTTCGGTTGCCCGTGGTGATTGACGGCTTTATCAGCGGAGCCGCTTTTTTGATTGCTCGCGCTTTCTCCCCGGCAGTCGGCAACTACGTATTTTGGGGGCATCGTTCCGCAGAACGTGGCCATGCTTTGTTACTGGCTGCTGCCCAAGCAAGACCGCTGTTGGATTTGGAGATGCGGCTTGGGGAAGGCACGGGGGCGGCGATTGCGATTGGGTTGCTTTCGAGTGGCGTTTATCTGTATCGCGAAATGGCAACGTTTGCGGAAGCATCCGTTTCGGACCGGGACAAGGAAGAACAAAACAAATGAGCATTGCAACGAAACGTGGAGATGGAGGCCAAACCAGCCTTCCGGGAGGCGTGCGTGTTTCCAAAAACGACGCACGCGTAGAATGCTACGGCACAGTAGATGAATTAATTTCCCAAATGGGATTTGCACGATCCTTGACGGACCAAAAGGATGTGCATGATTTGGTAAAAGAACTTCAGCGGGAGCTGTTCAAGGTCGGCTCAGCTATTGGCACAGTGCCGGGATCCCGCAAGCCCGCTCCGGCGATCACTGCCGAAATGGTGGATGCTTTGGAAAACCACGTTCATCGCATTGAAGCCATGCCGGGAATTCTAGGAGATTGGTCGATTCCCGGGGAAATTCCTGCTTCTGCCGCCATGGATGTGGCACGCACTGTATGCCGCCGATGTGAACGTTTGGCCGTGCAGCTAGCTGAAGGAGGTTTACTGGAAAATCCGAATATTCTGGCCTATTTGAACCGGCTTTCTGATCTTCTCTGGCTGTTAGGCAGACAATTGGAACTGGCAGCCGGTGTGGATTCCAAGCTTCGGACGGCAGATCATTCAGGAAATCGCTGGTCCCGCGCTTGGTAATCCTCCTTTAACGGGAGTACTTGGTGAATAATTCCACCAATTCGTTATACATGGCCTCCGCTTCCGCAGGGGAGCCATGCTGTATGGCAGAAGTTGCGCAGTGGCGAAGGTGATTGCGTAATAATGCCTGTCCTACACCTCGCAAAGCTTCCTGCACGGAAGAAATCTGCACCAGAATATCGGCGCAATACCGGCCCTCTTCCACCATCCTCTGCAAACCACGCACCTGCCCTTCAATACGCCGGAGCCGCTTCAGGTTTGAGTCCCGAATCTCTGCCTCTACGGCGACGGCTTTGCGCGGTTCTTTCCCGTTGGAATGGGGTGCCACGTTCCTAATTATGTCAATTTCCGGCTACTGTGATTTGGCATCAAAAGTGTTTGTTTCCTTTTTGTTATGGACTTGAATACACCTACTCCCACGATTCTGGTTGTTGATGACGAGCCAGAAGTTCGCAAATTAGTAGGTGCCATGTTAAGCCGCGAAGGCTATAACGTAATGGTTTCCGATTCCGGAGAAACGGCTGTAAAAACTTTTGTCAAGTACGGCTCTCCAGTCGATCTGCTTCTGACGGATGTTGTCTCGCCAGGCATGAGTGGTCCGATGCTGGCGGATAAACTACTGGAGATCCAGCCAAACTTGCGCGTTCTGTTTATGTCAGGTTTCGACGGAACACAAGTAGTGCAACGTTACGTAGTGGAGCGGGGTTTTTCCCTGTTAATCAAGCCCTTCACCATGGAACAGCTCCGGGAAAAAGTACGCGGAGCACTGGAAAGCAACAACGGTTCCCGGTAACTGTAATGCGATCTGGCAGAAACTGCTAGTCGGTTGGCGCGTAATACCCTGTTCGCCACTGGGCATTTAAACGGGGAAGACCGCGTGGGGAAATGACCTGCACTTTGATGTGGTGGTAACGTCCGTCGCGTGTTTGGTTCTTGGGTGAGTATCCTAGCACATAACGGTTACGTAGTTCAATTCCGATCTTGGTAGCAATATCCGGCAGATCCACACGGTTTGCCACCAGAAGTCGTCCGCCGGATTGTTCCGAAATTTTCCCTAGAAAATCAGGGCCGCTCCGCTCTTCCGGTGTAACGCCTCCCCCAAAGACACCGATGGAATAAATCAGCAGATCGCTTTCTCGCAACACTTGCCGGATTTCCCCAACAGTGTAGCGACTGTGATTATCCCCGCCATCGGAGATAATCAACAGTGCTTTCTTGTTCTTCTTGGATTTCTTAACTTCATGCAAAGCCAGGTAAATGGCGTCTACCAGAGCAGTGGAGCCTTTGGAACGGGAGAACAGAAGTTTATTCTCGATCAGGGAAGTATCCGTAGTGAGCGGCACCACTAGCCGGGGAGAGTTATCAAACTCCACCAGAGTAAATTCGTCCTCTGGATTTGCAGTCTTAAAAAACTCAATGGCAGCCATGCGGGACCGTTGCAAGGTCGCGCCCATGCTGCCGCTGGTATCGAAAACCAGACCCACGGCAATGGGCTCGTCCTCCATCGCGAACTGAGTAATGGTCTGCTCTACCTTGTCATCAAAGACGCGGAAGTTCTCTTTTTCCAGCCCGAGTACGGGCCGGTTCAAAGTATCTCCCACAGTAACCGGCACCAGCACCAGGTTTGTCTCAATCCGTATGTTAGATCGAGGATCGCGCTCTTTGGGTGCAGGCTTGGCGCGGGGTTCAATCGTGACTTGCTGTCCGTAAAACGCGAGAGCACTTGCGAAAAGCAACCCGGTAATTGCCGTAATTGTTTGGCGTGGATTCACAACCAATCTCTACGGCCATTGTACAGGTCCGGCCTTGCGTTGGTTGGCAAGGCCGGACATTGCAGAAAAGGCGCTATTTTGTTGTCTTATGTTTTAGGCGGCTACAGGCAGCATCCGCCCCAGTCGGGTCAATGGCCGCGCTTCCTTCCTCGATCAGAGCAATCTTGCCGTCCATATCGACCACAAACGTAGTTCGGTTGGCAACGCCCATTTCGGGAATCAAAACACTGTAGAGTTCGGAAAGTTTTCGGTCATGGTCACTCACCAGCGGGAATTCCGCCCCGAGTTCCTTTGACCAATGGGAGAGAGTAGCTATAAAATCTGTGCTGATCGCAAGCACCTGCGTATCATTGCTTGTAAATTTGCCAATACCAGCCTGGTAGGCAGTCAGTTCCTTGGTTCAACCACCGGTGAAAGCGGCGGGGAAAAAGGCCAGAATCACGTTCTTCTTGCCCCGAAAGTCAGACAGTTTGATTTCCTTGCCGCTTGTGTTGCTCTTGGCCGCTATGGTGAAGTCAGGGGCAATATCGCCCATCTTCAAGGTCGTTTTGCGGGGGGTTACACTTTGAGCACAAACAGCAGTTGCGAGAGCGATTGTTAAAAAAGTGAGTTTTTTCATACAGCTCAGGCTGAGGCTAGCATCAATCCATTAGTCACGCAAATAGAGAACACTTGTTTGGCATTCGAGTAGCATAGGATTGTGAGCATGTCCTTTCTTTCTCGACGCATGTTTGTGGCGCAAGCCGCCGCCTTGCTGCCAGCCTCGCAGCAATTGCTTGCCGATAAGCTGACGAAACGAAACCTGGGCGTCCAGCTATATACGGTTCGCACGGTTATCGGCAACGACCCTGCCAATGTCCTGAAGCAGATTCACGATATTGGCTACGACGAGATTGAGGCGACCCTGGACACGCTGAAGCAGGCAGCGAGCGCCATTCAAAACAGCGGAATGAAGCTGGTGAGCGCCCATATGAACCTGGACCCCACGGACGAACAACTGGCGGATGTAAAACAGAAAGGCTTCACCTACGCCGTGATCCCCTACGTTGCACCCGCGCAGCGCGGCGGCGTGGATGTGATGAAAAAACTGGCGGCCTCCATGCAGCAAGCTGGAAAACGCGCTCAATCCCATGGATTGCAGCTCTGCTACCACTCGCACGCGTTTGAATACGAACCTATGGGCGGCACTACACCCCTGGAAATTCTGATGGGGGAAACACAACCTGATGTGGTCCAGTTAGAACTGGATATTTTCTGGGCCGCTGTTGCCGGGCATAATCCCGTCGATCTTCTCAAGACCTATAAAGGCCGGGTTCCTCTGCTCCACCTGAAAGATAAGTTAAAAGGCACTCCCGCAGAAACACAGTACAACGAGCGTGTTCCGAAAGAAACATTCAAGGAAATCGGGAATGGTTCCATTGATATTCCAGCCGTACTAAAAGCGGCAAATGCAGCAGGTGTGAAACACTACTTCGTGGAACAGGACCAAACTCCTGACCCTATTGCCAGCCTTCGGCAGAGCTACGAATACCTGAGCAAACAATTTTCTCGCTGAAAAAACAGGGGGAATTCACGGTGCAATTTAACTCATGCTTCAGGGCAGCATAAATATATCTAATTTTATATAATTGAGAGAGTAGGTGACAGTTTAGCCCGTGTTCGTACGGCGAATTCCGCGTTTTCTATATTGCTCACTTCGAGGAAGCTGTTTATGTACTCCACTGCTTTGTCAAAAAAACTCAAGCAACACGGAAAGCAGATGTTAACTTAGGCAGCACTACGCTGCACTTCTTGAACTGAGGCGATCTAAATTGATAAAAGGACAAACGTGAAATCGACCAGCGGAACCACAATCACCAGAGGCAGTGGCAACGTTTTCGCCGATCTTGGTTTCTCGCCTGCCGAGTCCCGAAATCTTCATATCCGGTCGCAGATGATGACGGCGCTGCGGAAATTCATCGAGAAAGAAGGTCTGACTCAGGCTGATGCCGCGAGTCGATTAAAGGTTAGTCAGCCTCGCATTTCAGATTTAGTGTGTGGTAAAGTCAGCCGCTTTTCACTCGATACGCTGGTGAACATGCTCACCGATGCTGGCCTGGAGGTCGACTTCCGAATCAAGCCGCCGTCTCGGCGAGTGGCTTAACCGCATTTCATTCGCTGATTAAATAATTCAGTTGTTCGGAACCACGCAAGTTTATATACTGCGGGACGGCCCCAAATGAAAACCTCGCTGCTGCTCTGCTTTGTTTTTGCGCTTTGCCTAGGCTTTGCGCAAGATTCGGCTGTTCCAACAGGCCCGCGCCTTCCCTACCATCCCGTCGAGAATTGGGCAAAGCTTCCCGGAGATTGGAACTTTGGAGAATGCACGGGCGTTGCAGTAGATAAAAATGACAATGTGTGGGTCTTCAATCGCGGTCCGCACCCCGTGATTGAGTTCGATAGCCACGGCAAAATGCTGCAGGCATGGAACGACGTTCCGGTGAAGTCCTCACATGGCATTCGCGTTGACCCCCAGGGTAACATCTGGCTGATCGATGTAGCAGGCCATAAGGTGTTAAAGATGTCGCCTACAGGCAAAGTTTTGATGGTCATCGGAGCCGTAGGAGGCGCGGCCGGGAAGCAAACGGACCCATACGCCTTTAATCGCCCCACCAATGTGGCGTTCGCGCCAAACGGAGACTTCTTTGTTTCTGATGGCTACGGAAATTCCCGCGTGGCGAAGTATACCAAGGACGGAGATTACATCAAGCAGTGGGGTTCCAAGGGCACAGGCGACAACGAGTACAACATTGTGCATGACATGGTGGTGGATTCCTCAGGCAAGCTCTATGTAGCTGACCGGGAAAACGCGCGCATCCAGATCTATGACCAGGAAGGGAAGTTTCTTGGGAAATGGTCTAACCTGGGAGCCGCTTGGGGACTCGCCTATGTTCCGCGCGAAAATGTGTTCTACCTGAGTGATGGGCGCAATGATCAGGTAATGAAGTTGGACAACGAAGGCCATATCCTCGGCATTCTTGGTGGGCATGGCAAAGCACCCGGCAAATTTCATTACCCGCATAGCGTAGCCGTGGATAGCACGGGTGCTATCTATGTAGCGGAAGTGCAAAATTGGCGCGTACAAAAGTTTGTGAAATGACGAGTTCCAGGCGAGTCTTCCTGGGCATAGCAGCATCCGTGGGTGCCCTAAAGGCAAAGAGCGCGGACATTACGGACCTTACGCCTCCCGGCGCTCTCAACAATCCTTACGGCATCCGCACCGGGCCAGATAAAGCACTTTATATCTGCGAAATTGGAAATCACCGCATCAGCAAGCTCCACTTGCAAACAGGCAAGCTCACCACAGTGATCGACAAACAAAAGGAGCCCTATGATCTCCGCTTCGATCGCAAGGGCAACTTGTTTTTTGTCGATATGCCAGCCCATCAGGTTCGTCGTTTAGATCTGAAAACAGGGCAATCCACTGTTGTGGCAGGAACTGGCGAACCGGGCTTCAGCGGCGATGGCGGGCCAGCGGCGCAGGCGCAGCTCCAACAGCCGCATAGCATTGCGTTTGATTCCGAAGGAAACTTACTGATTTGCGATATCGGCAACCATCGCCTTCGAAGAGTAAATCTGGCAACGGGCATCATGGATACTTTTGCGGGAACCGGAGAAAAAACGGCAACCCCGGACGGTGCTCCCCGCAAAGGAACCCCGATTTATGGTCCACGGGCGATTGACTTTGACCGGCAGGGCAATCTTCTTTTGGTTCTTCGGGAAGGTAACTCTGTTTACCGGCTGGATCGCAAAAAAGACCAATTTTTCCACCTTGCTGGAAACGGAGAAAAAGGGCACACAGGAGACGGCGGAGATGCGCGTTCTGCAAAACTCAACGGCCCCAAAGCAATTGCCTGCGCACCGGATGGCTCCGTCTATCTTGCCGATACCGAAAGCCACACCATCCGGCGCGTTGATTCGGGAGGCCTCATCTCCACGGTGATTGGCACGGGCGAACGAGGCGACGGTCCTGTGGGTGATCCGCTGAAATGCAAACTCGCCAGGCCACATGGAATTTTCATTGACCACAGCGGAATCTTTATCGGCGACAGTGAAAATCACCGCATCCGGAAATTAGAATCTAATACAGCCTAACCGAAGCGAAACAGAGCTTTTATTTACTTTCGAACCGTTCGCGAACCGTTCCAAGCAATTCTCTTAACAGCAAGTGTGTGATAGCCTACATGCCATTCGGCTGCTGGGGGTGGATTGCTCAGGAGGCCATCTTAGGTTCAAAGGAGAAGATGTGAAAAGCCTGACCACGTTGTGTCTCGCGCTCTGCTGTTTTCCTATTTATGCACAGCAATCAACAGCCCGTTTGTTAGGGACAGTGACAGACCCGACGGGCGCAAGCGTCAGTGATGCGATTGTTACCGTCACGAATACTGCCACCAAATTGGTACGCGATACTCGTACCGACAGCACAGGCGATTATTCCCTCACCCAACTTCCCATCGGAGAATACTCCATGCAAGTGGAAGCAGCAGGGTTTCGGAAAGAAGCACTGGTCGGCATTACTTTACAAGTTGCGCAGGAGGCTCGCGTTGACGTCAAACTGAGCCTTGGTTCCACCAATGAATCCGTTACGGTGGAAGTAAAAGCCCCGATTCTGAATACGGAATCCTCCACCGTAGGCCAAGTCATTGAAAATGCCGCGATTGAAAATATGCCGCTCAACGGGCGCGCCTTTTGGCAATTGGCGCAATTAACACCCGGCGTTGTGTTTACTCCCGGCGGATCGGACATCAGTTCGGGCGGGCAAGGCATCCGTGCTACCCGAGTCGGATTGCGGGTAAGTGGAAACAGCCGGTTAGCAGGCGGTTGGTTTTTGGACGGATTTGATATTACCGAATACGAGCTAGGCGCTACTTCCATTACGCCTTCCACAGACGCTATCGAAGAATTCAAGGTAATGGCTGGTGGCATGAGCGCCGAATATGCGCTCCCTTCCGTGATCAATGCGGCCTTGAAAAGCGGCACCAATAGTTACCACGGCAGCTTGTATGAATATCTCCGGAACGAAAAACTGCAGGCCAGAAACTTTTTCCAGCCCACAGTGGCTCCGTTAAAGCGCAATCAGTTCGGCAGCACCTTTGGCGGTCCCATTAAAAAAGACACCATATTTTTCTTTGCGGATTATGAGGGAAGCCGAACACGGCAAGGCACTTCGGTAAATTCCACGGTTCCCACCGCCGCGCAGTTGAACGGTGATTTTAGCGGCCAGCGGCCTATTTATGACCCCTTAAGCACCATTCCCAACCCGGCGTCGCCGACCACCTACATTCGCACCCAGTTTCCCGGCAACGTAATTCCTGTAACGCGCCTCTCACCACAAGCTCTTTATTTCAAGAGTCTCTTTCCGGTGCCGAACAATGGTACGAACCGGTATGCGTATTCTCCTGCGCTTTCCCTCGACACAGATAAGTTCGACATCAAAGTCTCACCCCGGTTAACGGAAAAAGACAGCTTGGTAAGCCGGTATTCTTATGCTGATAATACGGAAACCGACCCGGCAGCCTACCCTGGCCTGGGCAATTACCCCTTACACAGCCGGGCGCAAAACCTGGGATTGAGTTATCTGCATATCTTCACGCCCAGGCTCACCTGGGAACTCGCTGTAAACTATTACCGCACTTACTTCTACTTCCTGAATGCAAGCAACTTTAATGGAAAAGACGTGGTATCGCTGGCTGGCATCACAGGGTTTGAAGGCATCTCCAATCTTCAACCTGCTGCTCCGCTGCTTACCTTTTCGGGATACACCACGCTTTCCGGCAGCACGGACAATCGCCCTAAAGCAAATCGCATCCGCACCTACCAGTACCGGACTGCCGTGACATGGACAACAGGCGACCACGATATGAAGTTCGGAGCGCAGCTCTCCCATCAAGCTCATGCGTTTCTGAATGGCAACGCTTCCCAAGGATCGTTTACTTTTAATGGGCAGTACACGCAAAATCCGCAGTCAGCAGGCACCACGGGCGATGCTTTTGCCGACTTTCTGCTTGGCTACCCGCAGAGCGTACAGCGCGCCACGCCCCTGCAGATCTTTGGCGATACCGGCAATTTCTGGAGCTTCTACGGGCAGGATAATTACCGCGTCAGCAAGAATCTCACCTTGAATCTGGGCTTGCGGTGGGAGCTCAACTCCATGTATAGCGGAATTCGCGGCCAAACCAACGCGTTTGATTTTTCCACGGGGAAAATCATTATTCCCACCATTAACGGAGTTCCTGATCTGACTGCGCAGCCCGGCTCAGCAGAAATCTACAATGTTTTCAAGCCTTTGCTGGAAAGCAGCGAAGCCGTTGGGCTGCCCTGGTCGATTCGTCATCCGAATTACCATGACTTCGCTCCGCGCATCGGGTTTGCCTGGCGACCCTTCGGAAGTGACAAATGGGCCATCCGCTCAGCCTACGGAATCTTCTACATTTACCCGGATACCAACATTCTTCTGGGGCAAGTAAGAACGCCGCCGTTCAACATTTTGCAGGTCATCACGAATGACATTCCCACGGCAACCACGCTAACGCCTACCCGCAATCTGGCGAATTACTTCCTTGGCCAGCCGCTCGCCAGCTTAAATGCAACACCATCGCCCACAACGGGCGGTTCCGATTATGCTTCTACCTACACGCAAAGCTGGAACTTCACCGTGCAACGGGAGTTTTCCAGCAACATCGCCTTGGAAGCAGCTTATGTAGGCAACAAGGGCACGCATCTACAGACTTCCAGTGAATACAATATCCCGTTCCCAGGCCCAGGCAATATCCAGGGCCGCAGGCCATATCCGCAATGGGGAGTACTGGACTACAAGATTTGGGGTGGTTCCAGCACCTATCACAGCCTCCAGGTAAAGCTGGAAAAACGATTTGCCAACGGCTTTTCTGTATTGGGCTCGTACTCCTGGTCAAAATGCATGGATGGTCCTGGCTCCGAGGAAGGCGGCGCTCCTGCCTATTATCTGGACAATTTGTACCATGGGCCGTGCGACTATGATGTGCCGCACAACTTCGTCACCAGTTATATCTATGAGCTTCCGTTTGGCAGAGGGCGAAAGTATCTTTCCGCAAGCCCGCGTGTCGTGGATTTTGTGCTGGGAGGCTGGCAATGGCAGGGAATTAATACGCTGCAGTCTGGCGTTCCTTACTCCGTCACCATCAGCACAGACCGGGCAAATACAGGAGTTTCGCAGCGCCCAGACTCGATTGCGAAGCCGGTCGAACTCCAAGACATAAATTGCTGGTACTTCACATCAGCCAACCCGGCCTGTAAAGCTTTGCTTCCGAATCAGGCGGATACTTTTGCGCTTCCTGCGTTATACACCTACGGAAACTCAGGGAGAAATATCTTACGGGGAAACCGCTTAGTGCAGTTGGATATGTCGCTAATCAAGAAATTCAAACTGACGGAAACCAAAGTATTTGATTTCCGGGCACAGTGTTACAACATCACCAACACCACAAGCTTCAGCAACCCAAGCACGACGGAAAACCTGGCTACTGGCGGCACCATCACTTCCACCAGAAATCAGCCGCGCTTGTATGAATTTAGCCTGAAGTTCAGTTATTGAGCTTCGGTAATCGGTTTTCAGCACATACAGGATTGTGTCTGTGTGTGTAGCAGGCATTCTGCGCCAATACGACTGTACGGCAGAGACGCACGAACATTCGGAAGCACGGATGGTGGTACCTCCATCGCAGCCACCTTTCTGCGCGTCACTGTAAATCTCTGAGGAAGTTGCTCTGCATCAATGCAGAAACGCTACCTGTGTGCTTCTGCACGAAACAAGCTGGCTTAAGGAGCGTCGTATGCACAGAGAAGCCCTTCGTTGTAATGAACTTATGGGCACTCACAGAGCATTGATCGCGGGCGCAACAGGGATTGTAGGGTTGAATTTAGCGTCCCATTTAGCAAGCCAGGGCGACTGGACAGTCTACGGGTTAGCACGCAAACCGGGTTCTTCTCCTGGCATTCAGCCCGTGGCCGCTGATCTCCTTCAGCCGGATTCCCTGAAAGCCGCGATCCAGCACCTGCAGCCTACGCACGTTTTCATCACCACCTGGATGCGTCAGCCAACCGAGGCAGAAAACATCCGCGTTAATAGCGCTTTAGTGCGGAATCTGTTGCAGGCCGTCTCTTCTTCTCGTTCGGTTGAGCATGTTGCACTAGTGACGGGCCTGAAACACTATCTCGGTCCGTTTGAAGCGTACGGAAAAGGGGAGCTTCCCGCCACCCCGTTTCGGGAAGAACAGGCACGGCTCCCCCTTGAAAACTTTTACTATGCCCAGGAAGATGAATTGTTTGCCGCCGCTGAACGAGACGGCTTTGGATGGAGCGTCCATCGCCCACACACAATCATCGGCTACGCGGTAGGGAACGCGATGAACATGGGCGTAACCTTAGCCACCTACGCTACCATTTGCCGCGAGACAGGACGTCCGTTTGTGTTTCCTGGTTCGGCCATGCAATGGAACGGCTTGACGGACATGACGGATGCCCGCTTACTAGCACGACATCTCCAATGGGCGGCAACCACTCCGGCGGCTCGCAACCAGGCATTCAACGTTGTAAATGGCGACGTATTCCGTTGGAAATGGATGTGGGACCGGCTGGCGCAGTGGTTTGGAATTCAATCCGCACCTTACCCGGGCGAAGCAACGCCGCTCGAAACACAGTTGGCTGATGCCGCGCCAATCTGGGCTGAGATTGCAAGTAAGTATTCACTAGCGGAGCCGAATCTTCACGTATTGGCCTCGGCTTGGCATACCGATGCGGACCTGGGCCGACCGGTTGAGGTGGTAACTGATATAAGCAAAAGCCGCAAGCTGGGATTTCTGGATTACCAACCCACTGATGACAGCTTTTTCGATTTGTTCAGCAAATTGCGTCAAGAACGCCTAGTTCCTTGAAATTCCTGATATCTGCTAATCTTTTCAGTACTTAGCTACACATGGCGAACGGTTCGGAACGGTTCGCTCCCCCCGGCAAGGCTGGTTTTAGCATAGAATCTTACCAAACGACGTATTTATGACGTGGCGTTCTGTTGCTTCCCTCACTGCCTCAGCATTGCTCCTGGTTGTTTCTGCCTCTGCCGATGATGCCAACAAAGGCAAAGATCCCTTTACTCCTACTCAGCGAAAGTACTGGGCGTTCCAGCCGGTAAAACGGACGGAGCCGGCGGCAGTACAGAACTCTGCCTGGGTAGCAAACCCGATTGATGCATTCGTGCTGGGCAAGCTGGAAGCCAAAGGGTTAAAACCTGTTCCGGCGGCGGACCGCGTTACACTGCTGCGCCGCATCAGTTTTGATCTGATCGGCTTGCCACCGACCCGGAGGAGGTGGATGCCTTTCTTGCGGATCGCTCTCCGAACGCATATGAAAAGGTGGTGGATCGGCTGCTCGCGTCGCCGCATTACGGGGAACGCTGGGCACGACACTGGCTGGATTTAGCTCGTTACGCGGAAAGCGAAGGGTTCAAAGCGGACGAAACCCGTCCGAATGCATGGCGCTATCGTGACTACGTCATCAAAGCATTCAACGAAAATAAACCGTATGACCGCTTTGTGAAGGAGCAAATCGCCGGGGACGAGTTGTGGCCAAACGATCCCTGGGCCCGGGTAGCCACGGCGTTTAATCGTCATTACCCTGATGAAAGCAATGCCCGCGTTCTGCAACAGCGCCGCCAGGAAATCCTGAACGACATCACCGATACGGTAGGATCCACTTTTATGGCAATGACATACGGGTGCGCCCGCTGCCATACCCATAAGTTTGATCCAATTCTTCACACGGACTACTATCGCCTTCAGGCTTTTTTTGCCAACACAGCCGCTGATGACGAAATCCCCATGACAACGGCTGCGGAGCGCCAGAAGTATCAGGCGCGCAAGGCGGTTTGGGAAGAAAAAACCAAGACGGTTCGGGACCAGATTGCCCTTTTGCTAGACCCTCAAAAGGAAAAACTGCTGAAAGAGTTCATCGACAAGTATCCGTCGGAAATTCAGGCAGCCATTGCCAAGCCCGCCGCCGACCGCAATCCGTTTGAATGGCAGATGTACGCCAAGGCAAAGCCTTACCTGACGATTGACGATGATACGGCAATCAAAGCGCTGAAAGGCGAAAAACGAAAACAATACGATGCTCTAGCAGTGGAGTTGAAGAAATTTTCCGATATAGATCCTGGCGAACCTTCCCTGGGAATCGGGATGCGGGATCTGAGCACGAACTCCCCGGCCACCCACCGCTTGTCTGTGGGAGCTTGGGACGCACCGGCCGAAGAAGTACAGCCGGGATTTCTCTCCATTGTTGACCCCAGCGCTCCCAAGATCGTACCGACGGCGAATTCTACCGGACGTCGGACGGCTCTGGCAAACTGGTTAGCCAGTCCGGAAAATCCTTTAGCAGCCCGCGTGATGGTAAACCGGATCTGGAGTTACCACTTTGGCCAGGGAATTGCGCCATCACCGAGTGATTTTGGATTGATGGGGGGTAAGCCTTCCCATCCGGAACTGCTGGACTGGCTGGCCTCTGAGTTTGTCCGAACTGGTTGGGATATCAAGCGGATGCACAAGCTGATCGTGATGTCGAACACGTACCGCGAATCTTCTGCTTTCAATGCCGAAGCTGCCAAAGAAGATCCGAAAGATAAGCTGATGTGGCGTTTTCCGCGTGAACGCTTGGAAGGCGAAGTAATTCGCGATTCCGCGTTGATGGTATCCGGTTTGTTGAACGACAAAATGGGCGGCCCAAGCGTGTTTCCGGAATTGCCTGCCGGAGCCGCAAAACCTCGTGGGGGATGGAAAGTTTCCAACGAAGAAGATCAGGACCGGCGCAGCATTTACATCTTTGTTCGCCGAAATGCACGCTACCCCATGCTGGAAGCTTTCGACATGCCGGATACTCATGAATCCTGCGGTCGTCGCAATCAGACCATCACTGCTCCCCAGGCAATGTCTTTGCTGAATGGAAAAGTCAGTCTCCACTGGGCCGAAGCTTTTGCCGGCCGTGTTTTACAGCAAGCTGGCACAGATCCGAATGCCCAGGTAGAAAGCGCATACCGCCTGGCCTTTGGGCGTCGTCCGGATGGGTTTGAGAAAGACTCTGTTCAGACGTTTTTCGCCAAACAAAAACCCGTCATTGCCGAACGCTTGGCAGCAGGCGAGAAAATTGCTCTGCCCGCAGTTGTGCCTCCGGGATATGACCCTGCCCAGGCAGCAGCGCTGGTGGATTTCTGCCAGATGTTGTTGAATTCTAACGAGTTTGTGTATCGGAATTAGCCATGCTCCATAAACGTTATCCTCGCTCAAGACGAGATTTTCTCCGGAATGCAGGAAGCGGCTTAGGTGCTTTCGCCCTCGCTTCCATGCTGGATCGCGATGGCCTTCTTCCCAAAGCAAACGCTGCCACGGGGATAGCAGATCCGTTGGCTCCCAAGCAGCCACATTTCAAGCCCACCGCCAAATCGGTCATTTTCCTCTTCATGGAAGGTGGACCTAGCCATATTGATCTGTTTGATCCGAAACCGCTTCTGGATAAGTTGGCTGGCCAACCCATGCCAGCCTCCTTCGGCAAAGTAGTGACGGCTATGGGAACGGCTAGCAATACTCTGATGCCGTCTAAACGGACCTGGAAGCAACATGGGCAGAGCGGTATGTGGGTTTCCGATTGGTATCCGGAAATTGCCAAACATGTGGATGAAATGACAATGTTCCGGGCTTGCTGGGCAGATGGGTTAAACCATGTCGGCTCCGTTTGTCAGATGAATACGTGCTCCATTCTGGCAGGGCGGCCAGCTTTAGGTTCCTGGGTAACGTATGGTTTGGGCTCTGCTAACCAGAATCTGCCAACTTTTGTGGTATTGACAGACGCTGCTGAAGTAGTAGGAGGGCCAAAGAACTGGAGCGCTGGTTTCCTTCCCGCTACTTACCAAGGTACGCAATTCCGAAATACGGGTGTACCAATTCTGGATCTCAATCCGCCGGAAACCATCGGCAAGCAACAGCAGCGCGGCAGACTGGATCTGCTGAATTCGCTGAACCATCATTACGGGGAAGACAAAGCGGAAGATTCAGAGCTGGAAGCTCGTATCAACGCCTACGAGCTTGCCTATCGTATGCAAGCGTCCGGGCCAGAAGCAGTGGACCTGACCAAAGAAACCGAAGCCACCAAAAAGCTTTACGGAATGGACAACGAAGCTACCTCGCGATTTGGCACGAACTGCTTGCTCGCTCGCCGTTTGGTGGAACGTGGTGTTCGTTTTGTGGAATTGTATTCTGGCAGCGGAAGCGGTTGGGATGCGCACAATGACATTGAAGGCAACCATTCCAAATGGTGCAAATCGTCTGACCAACCGATTGCCGGTTTGTTAACGGATCTGAAAGCACGTGGTTTGCTGGAAGACACCTTGGTTGTGTGGGGAGGCGAGTTCGGACGGACGCCGTTCAATGAAAAGGGCGACGGACGTGACCACAATCCTTGGGGCTTTAGCATGTGGATGGCTGGTGGCGGCATCAAACCCGGCCAAGTCCTTGGCACCACGGATGAAATCGGATTGCGCGGCATTGATAAGCGGGCGCATGTCACGGACATTCACGCCACCATTCTTCATGCGCTGGGCTTAAATCACGTCAACGTCACATTCCTTCATAATGGACGCTCAGAGCGGCCTACCATTGTGAGCGGCGAAGTGATGAAAGAAGCGTTCGCCTAATTTACAGCACTCGGAGCGCCAGCAGAGAGGCGCGTGTAGGAACTGAGTCATGCACCTCCGCTCGGAGAACAGCCTGGAAATACCAGGGTCCTTGGTGATGCGGAGCAGTTTCCCGTAAACGCGCCAGCAGCGTATCCAATGTGGCAGCATTGGTTAAGTACTCGGCAGCCATCTCCGTTGCCTGGGTATTCAGGCCGTTGAGCAACAGCAGTTGATGCATGTCATCCACGCCGTTCAGCATGGAAATCAACGCATATTCTTGCGTGGCCTCGTCTTTGTTTTTTGAGTACTCAATCCGGTATTCAGCGGCTTCCCCGCTTGCCGGTGAAGTGTTTACAATGCGGCGCGGAATTCCTCCTTCGGTCATCGCAAGGCGGAGCGGAAGCTTGGCAAGCAGGGGGTCCAGCCAGCGATTAGCCTCATCATTTCCCAGCAGGATCAGGTTCTCCTGCCGGAAATCGTCCCATTGGAGGAACCGGCTTTGGGTGGTGCGAACGGCTGCGCCTCGGCTGGCAAACAGCGTAGCCAAAGTCACTCCAGCAACTGCTTCTCCCATTTTAGCTTGCGAGATTGCGGGAGCAAAGTACAAATACCCGTCCGAAGGAAGATGAAACATGTTTCGGAATTCCTTTGCCGCCTCGGGAGGCAGCGGCATACGGGGCGGAAGAGAATTTTCCGGTAAAGGCACCTGAAAATGCTTCACTACGGCAGTCATCGGATTGCTGAAACAAATGGTGACTCCCGCATGGTCTGTTAGCCAGCGTCCCCAAACTTCTTCCGCGGCAGGCGAAGCAGCAGGAAGGTGAATACTTCGGGAGCGTGCGCCCGTGTAATTTCCGATGAGCCAACCAAGCCCTACCAGCAGCGCCCCCAAGCCAATTCCAAGAACCCATGGGAAACGAGAAGCTTTGGAAACAAGCGGCAGGGGAAGTGATTCAGGAACGGTTATGGGAATTTCCTGGGGTGGAATCTCAGGACGTTCCTGCCGAACAAACACCGGAACATATCGCCCAACAGGCAACTCGATTCGAATCGGGTCTTCTCGGCCTTCGTTCGCGTAATATTCCTGCAATTTCTGACGAAGCGAGTGCGCTTGGCGGCGAACAATGGAATCATCGCCCGGTGAGTATTCCGGCCCCCGGCGAAACACTTCATAGGCGATCAAGTACTCATTAATTTTTGACTCTTCCCCTTTCAGTGTCAGATCGCAAACAAATTGCAAAAACGAGGCCTGCCGCTGCGAGCGTCGAAACGAAGAACTTCGGAGAACATTTGCCAATTCCTCTCGCTGCTCTTGAGCGAAAGCATCTGGAGGCGAAGTGCTAGGGCTCTGTTGATCCATTGAGGGATTCCGGACGCTACTGAGTTTATAACGTACAAGCCGTTTCCAGCCGAATATGGGCTAACGTAAAGAAACTGCTTATGCCACTTCCTTCAGACGAGAAGTTGATTGCACTTGGCCAGGAAATCCTGAAACAGTTTGATACCATTTTCGGCCTCCATCCCGGATTTCGTCCGGCGCACGCCAAAGGCGTTCTGCTTACGGGCACGTTCACTCCGGCACCCGAGGCCAAATCTCTGACAAAGGCACCGCATATTACCCGCGAATCCACTCCGGTGATTGTGCGGGTTTCCAATTCCACTGGCATTCCGCTATTGCCTGATAACGATCCGAATGCTGATCCTCGCGGGCTTGCGATCCGATTTCAGTTGGCCGAACACGTTCATACGGATATCGTTAGCCATTCCACGGACGGATTTCCCACAAGAACCGGACAAGAGTTTCTGGAGTTTTTACAAGCCGCGGCAGCCAGCAGCGCTTCCACGCAATCGCCGTCATCCCATTGAAGTGCATCTTGGCTCACATCCGGCAGCGCTTGCTTTTGTGCAAACGCCTAAGCCGACTCCTGCCAGCTTTGCCAAGGAAAACTACTTCGGCGTAACAGCCATGCGGTTCACTAATGGAGAGGGCGTCAGCCGATACGGGCGTTACCGGATTGTGCCGGATGCGGGAGTGGAACATCTGGACGAAGCGACTGCCAAGAGCAAGGAGCCGAATTTCCTGTTTGATGAGATCACGCAGCGCGTAAAAGCAAATCCCGTCAGTTTCCAGATTTTTGTGCAAGTGGCAGATGAGAAGCGACGTTGTGGATGATGCTACGGTGCATTGGCCCGAAGATCGGCCTTTGGTGCCTTTCGGCAAATTTGTGCTGACAGCAACAGTGCCGGATGATGCGCAGGAGCAGAAAAAAATCATCTTCGATCCCATTCCCCGCGTAGACGGCATTGAGCCTTCCGCAGATCCTTTGCTGGAATTACGCGCGGCGATTTACCTTCTCAGCGGACGGCGTCGGCGTCAGGCACCTGAAGCTTAATGTATGGTTCAAATCCTGTTTCTTTTCTTGCTGGCTGGCATGATGCACGCTTCCGCCGCCGAGTTGCACCGTTTAGATGGCACAAAAATCACCGTGGAAGAAGCAAAAGCGTTTGCCCAGAAAACGCTGGAAAAGGAGCATGTAACCGGCGCGCAGATTGCGGTGCTGGACCGTGGCAAGCTTGTGTGGAGCGAAGCTTTCGGTTTGCGCCGTCGCGACCCGCAGCTTCCCATGAATCGTGAGACCACTACTTGGGCAGGCTCGTTTACCAAAAGTGTTTTCGCTACCTATGTCATGCAACTTGTGGAACGCGGTGAATTTGATCTGGATCAGCCAATTGCAAAGCAGCTTTCGCAGCCGCTGAACACCTATGAGGCGTATCGAGAGTCTGCTTCCGAGCTTGTTCATGACCCGGCATGGCCCACTATCACACCCCGCATGTTGCTCGCCCATACGTCCGGCCTAGCGAATCTCTCCATGTTCGAACCGGACAAAAAGATGCACCTCCATTTCGCACCTGGCACGCAATATCGATATTCCGGCGATGGCATTAATCTGGTGCAGTTGGTGATCGAGCAACAGAAGCATCAACTGCTGGATCAGTTAATGCAGGATGCACTCTTTACCCCGCTTGGCATGATGCGCACTGGCATTATCTACCGCAAGGAATTCGCCGAAAATGTGGCGGACCGTTATGATGCGGCAGAACGTTTCCGTTCCCAAACACGGCGCTTTCCTGCGCACGCAGCCGGATCTATGACCACCAGCGCGGAAGATATGGCTCGCTTTCTTTCCGCATTATTTGCTGGAAAGATCATCAAGCCTGCCACACAAAAAGAGATGTGGAAACCTTTTATTCGCCTGCACTCGCTTCATCAATTCCCCATCAAATTCAATGAGGGCGAAGGAGAAGAAGCCTCCACTGTGGGCTTGGCCTACGGCATGGGTTGGGGGCTGCTGACGCATACACGCTTTGGGCCTGCTTTCTTTAAAGAAGGACATGGGGATGGTGCGCAAAATTACATGATCTGTTTCCAGCGGAGGCAAGCGTGCATGATTCTGCTCACCAATAGCGACAATGGCGAACTGGCTTTTCGGCCACTGATGGAAAAGATCTTAGGAGACACCGTAACGCCCTGGGAATGGGAAGGTTACACACCTTCTTACATCCAGCAAAGCCGGATGAACCAATAGCGCGGGAAAGGACGAGGCAAATTGCTCCCTAGTTGGAATGCGGAAAACTATTGGCTGTCACGCACTGTGTTTCAGCGCGGGCTGGGGTTTGTATATCTTGTCGCCTTCATCAATGCCGTAAACCAATTTCGACCGCTACTAGGAGAGCGCGGGTTGCTTCCCGTGCCGGTCTGGGTGAAAGAGGTTCCCTTTCGGGCTTCGCCCAGTCTCTTTTACTTGGCTCCGAAAGACTGGGCTTTTGTGGGTGCTGCCTGGTTGGGAGTCGTGCTATCTTGCCTCATTCTCCTCGGAATCAATGAGCGTTTTCCTCTCCCCTTTTCGGCTCTCACCTGGTTCCTACTTTGGACCTTGTATCTTTCGTTTGTGAATGTGGGGCAAATCTTTTACGGCTTCGGCTGGGAATCTATCTTGCTGGAGGCCGGATTTTATGCCATCTTTCTTGGCAACCGAACAACCGCACCGCAATGGATCGCCATTCTTCTTCTACGCTGGCTTTGTTTCCGCGTCATGTTCGGCGCTGGCCTGATTAAGTTGCGGGGTGATGCTTGCTGGCGCGATATGACGTGCCTTGATTACCATTACCAGACGCAGCCTTTACCAAATCCACTGAGTTGGTATCTGCATTGGGGACCGGAATGGACTCATCGTGCCGGAGTATGGCTGAACCACATTGCGGAAGTTCTGGCACCCTTCGGCTATTTTCTGCCGCAGCCAATTGCGAGTATTACGGGCATTGTCAGCATTATCTTTCAAGCTTTAATTATTGCCAGTGGTAATTTGTCCTGGTTGAATCTGCTCACCATTGTTCTGGCTATTCCTACGCTGGATGACCGCATTCTTGGCTCTGTGCTGCGCATTCATGCTCCATCGTTACAAAGTCCGGGACCGATTCACAAAACTGTGATTACCGCGCTTGCTGTTTTAGTGGTAGTCCTGAGCATTAAACCGATTCTGAACATGATCTCGCCCAACCAGATCATGAATACGAACTACAATCCTTTGCACTTGGTCGGCACTTATGGAGCCTTTGGCAGTATTTCGCGCGACCGTGATGAAGTGGTGGTGGAAGGCACGGAAGAGAACGTAGTCACTGCTTCCACAAAATGGCGGGAATATGAGTTTCGCGGCAAGCCGGGAGCATTGGACCGTATGCCGCCTCAGATTGCTCCTTACCATTTGCGTTTGGATTGGCTGATGTGGTTTGCCGCAATGTCGGATTACTCTGAGCATCCTTGGTTTGTTCACCTTGTGGGAAAGCTGCTGGAAGCAGACCCTGCCACGCTAGGACTGCTACGCTCTGACCCTTTTTCAGGTACCGCTCCGCGCTATGTTCGTGCGCAACTATATAAGTACGAGTTCACCACTCCCGCAGAACACCGCGAAACCGGCGCATGGTGGAAGCGGCAGCTTGCAGGCTCTTATTTTCCAGCGGTTTCCTTGCAAACTCCCGCATTTCGAAGAGTGTTGGAAGCGCAGGGTTGGCTCCCTGAACATGATCGCGGGAAATAGGAAATAATGGAAACCGTCATGAATCGACGTCACTTTGCACAGATCCTTGGAGCAACTCTTCCCCTCGCCAGTTTGCAAGCCCAATCGGATACGCAGAACTTGTGGGGAGGCACGGTTGTGGATTGCCACCACCATCTGCGCCGCACTCCCGAAGCGAATATCGCTCATCTGGATGGATGCGGTGTTTCCAACGCCATGGCGCTAGCGCGGGACAACTCGGCGGAAGCCATGAAAACGCTGGAAACAAAATATCCAGGGCGTTTCCTAGGCTGGTTTGCCAGCGCGGATATTAACAAGCCTGAAGCTGAGCAACTTCTCACCAAAGCAGTGAAAGAAGGCGCTATTGGTCTAGGCGAGCTAAAGTTTCACGTGGAAGCAGCCGGACCGGAATTGCGACGTATGTATGCACTGGCGGCGGACCTGAATGTTCCGATTCTGGTTCACTTTCAGGAAGTACCTCACACTGCTACGGAGGGCGTATTCAGCACCGGCTTCAAGAACTTTGAGGCAATTCTGAAGGCGTATCCCAAAACAAAGTTCATTGGCCACGCCGATGCATTTTGGGCGAACATCAGCGCGGACTACAAGAATGACGATGCGTACCCTGCCGGCAAAATCAAACCAGGCGGAGTTACGGATAAGCTGTTAAGTGATTACCCAAACCTATACGGAGACTTAGCCGCGAATTCCGGCAACAACGCGCTTTCCCGTGATCCCGCGTTTACGCCAGCATTTCTGAAACGTCATGAAGACAAGCTGATTTTTGGCAGTGATTGCTCTTGCACGGACGGCAAAGGCGGCGGCATTTCGCAGGCGGGAAACCCAGGAGCAAGCCGGTTGGCGGGCAAGTGCGTAGCACGGGAAACATTAACAGTGCTAAAGGCAAACACTTCCCCCGCGCAGTTCCGGAAATTTGTTTGGGAGAATGCCCACAAAACCTACCGCCTGAGTGCTTAGAAAGGGGTCAGCGCAGGCTGACCATTTACCTTTGTCGGGGCAAACTTGGAGGTGTAGCGTTCGCCTTGCTAGTGCGGCGTCTTTGCTACAAAACGGTGGCACAGGTCGTCATTCCGGTGTTGCCTCGGAACCAGCCAAGACTTCAGATGCATTCGAGGCAATAAAGTCGGAAGCCAAGGCTTTCCTAAATTGGTATTCAGAGCCGGAACGGTGATCTTGCTGCCTGTTTTTAAGGTCTCAGAAGCACCCTAAGCGACTAAGGCTATGCTCAAGTTGCCCTCATTTGTGCCCAGAATTACCATCCGGCAGGTGTTACTTCCGGGCACAAAAAGTAGGAAAAATCTAAAAATCTTTTTGTTATGAGGAACTTACGAACATTCGAGGATGTAGAGGAGCGGTGCAACTAAACCTTTGCTGAGGGTCTTGTTACTGGTGCGCCCGAGAGGATTCGAACCTCTGACCTTTTGCTCCGGAGGCAAACGCTCTATCCAGCTGAGCTACGGGCGCGGTGTGGTGCGTGGTGTGCTACTCTCTCAATAGTACCGCACCACACGCATTTGTCACGGAGAGGTGGCTGAGTGGTCGAAAGCAGCGGTTTGCTAAACCGTCGTAGGGTCACAAGCTCTACCGGGGGTTCGAATCCCCCCCTCTCCGCCATTTCATCCAGAAATATCTGTTCTGCTCGGCACACGCACTGATAGTGCCACTCGCGCGAAGAAACGAGAGGCAAAATAGAGTACTGGTGCTTGACGCAAACATTCTCGTCCGGGCAGTTCTCGGGTCTCGCGTTCGCAATCCTATCGAAGCTCACTCTGAAGACACTTTTATCCAGATTCGGCCCTCTTCCCGTTAGATTCTTAGCTATTGATTGAGAGCAAAATTCACCTCGATTTGCGTTTGCACTTCCACAGCTTCCCCATTTAACAAGGTTGGTTGATATACCCACTGCCGTACTGCATCGAGCGATGCCTGCACCAGCAATGGCGGACCGCTCAGAAGTTGCAAGTTGCGAATATGGCCATCAGTTCCGATCACTGCTTGCAGTCGCACCGTACCAGAAACTCGTGCCGTTTTGGCTAGCGCGGGATACACAGGCTTCACCTGCCGGGTAAGCAATGCCGCTTGCACGGCTCCTCCCACTTTCAGAGGAGAAGGCTTCGACTTGGGTGCTTCCGCAGCTTTTGGGGAAGGAGCCACGGTGGCTTTGGCCACTTCCAAACCATTCCCCAAAGATGGAAGCGCGTTCCCAACGGCTACAGAAAGGGAACTAAGTGTTGTAGGTGGCAACAAAAAATCATCCGCAGTCATATTCAATGTGGTGGGAACACGCCGTGGTGTAGCCAGCGGCACTTGAAACACGGGCTGTACGCTCCCTTGCACTCTGGTGGCAGAACGCGTCACTGCAACCGGTGGCGGTGGCACTGGTTTTGGTGGCGCATACACCAGCACGGAAGGTTTCCACGCCAGTTGCGCGGTTTGCCATAGCGGAATAATGAGTAAACTGCCCACGACCATTGCCTGCCCGGTAATGGACACCAGCATCGGCCAAGGTTTGCGAACAGCCGCGTTCGCAGTCACAAAAGTCTGCTCGAACATTGTGATTCTCCAGGTTTTGAGTTTTTGTTGAGCAGCGCTGTTCTAAGGAAGTAGACACCACACTTGCCCGAGCTGTTCCCTGCGCGATGTAATAGATGCTCATGGCAGAAGCGAAAAAAACATTGCGAAGCGCCACCTGGTGGACGGGCAAGGAGTATTACAATTTTGCTCGCAAGGCGTGGCTTCGCTCCGAAGGATTCGGACCGGATATTTTCAATGGCAAACCGGTCATTGGAATTTGCAATTCCTGGAGCGAGTTAAATAATTGCAACGCACACCTCCGCACAGTGGCCGAAGCAGTGAAGCGCGGCGTGTGGGCCGCAGGCGGCGTACCGCTGGAGTTTCCCACCATTTCGCTGGGTGAAATGTTTATGAAGCCCACTGCCATGCTGTTTCGCAACTTAATGGCGATGGACGTGGAAGAATCCATTCGCGCCAATCCGCTGGATGGCGTGGTGCTGCTGTGCGGCTGCGATAAAACAACTCCCGCACAATTAATGGGTGCAGTCAGCGCCGACCTTCCCGCCATCATGGTTCCCGGCGGACCCATGTTAAGCGGGCAATGGCGTGACCGCAAGCTCGGTTCCGGCACCGATGGACGCAAGCTGTTCGATCTGTATCGCGCAGGCAAGCTGACCGATGAAGATATGTGCCAGATCGAAGGCGGCCTTTCCCGTAGCGCAGGCCATTGCACCGTGATGGGTACTGCCAGCACCATGACCAGCCTTGCCGAAGCCTTGGGCATGACGCTTACAGGATGCGCCAACATTCCTGCCGTGGATTCTCGCAAGCTCTGGATGGCGGAACTCAGCGGACGCCGTGCCGTGGAACTGGTCAACGAAGATGTACGGCCTTCCCACATCATGACCAAAGCAGCCTTAGAAAATGCCATCACGGTGAATATGGCTATCGGTGGTTCCACCAATGCCGTGGTGCATCTGCTGGCGCTGGCCGGGCGTTTAGGGATTGAGCTTGATCTTCGCGAGTTCGACCAAATCTCACGCCGCACGCCTTACCTGGTCAATGTGAAACCTTCCGGCGAATACCTGATGGAAGACCTCTTCGCAGCAGGCGGCATTCCCGCTGTGATGCGGGAAGTGCTGCCTTTGCTGCATGGTGATGCTCTTACCGTGACAGGCAAAACAATAGCCGAGAACGTAGCAGATGCGCCATGCTATCGCCGGGAAGTGATTCGCGCGGCAAACGAGCCGCTGCACAAAGAAGGCGGCACAGTGGTGCTTTACGGTAATCTGGCGCCAGATGGAGCCGTGATCAAACAAACAGCGGCTTCCCCTCATTTTCTGCAGCATCGCGGCCCGGCTTACGTGTTTGAAAACTATGCGCAGATGCATGCAGAGATTGACCGCGACGATCTGCCCGTTACGCCGGATACCATTCTGGTGATGAAAAATGGAGGTCCGAAAGGCGGTCCGGGCTTTCCGGAATGGGGACAAATTCCATTGCCGCGTAAGCTCTTGAAGCAAGGCGTTACCGACATGGTTCGGGTCAGCGATGCACGCATGAGCGGCACCAGCTTCGGCACGGTGGTGCTCCATGTAGCTCCGGAATCCGCTGTAGGAGGGCCGCTTGCCATTGTCCAAACCGGAGACGAAATTCAACTCGATACCGCAGGCCGTCGCATCGATATCCTGCTTTCCGAAGAAGAGATTGCCGCACGCCTGGCGAAATTCCAACCGCCGCCACCGCATTACACACGCGGTTACGGCAAGCTGTTTCTGGAGCATGTGACCCAGGCGAACCTTGGATGCGATTTTGATTTTCTTCGCGCTAAGCAGTAGCGAACACAATCACCGGATGATACACATGCGGCACAACAGCTTCCCCAATCGCCACCATGCGTTCCGTTGCTGGCAATGGCTTTGATCCAGCGGGTTAGCGAGCCGTCATTACCTAAATCATCCGTAACAAAGTCACGACCCTGCCGAATGCCGGCTATTGTGGCGTCATCCACCGTGACGGACGGAAACTCCGGCAGCATGGCAGGAAGCGGCTGCAAGCACTTCTCCCAACCGGTTCTCCTTTGCCAAAGTCTGCAATTCCGGAAGGGTGGAGGCTTGCGCTACAGAAAATTCGGCGGATGCTGTGCGCCGCAAGGCTGCTAAATGAGCACCGCAGCCTAATGCTTTGCCTAAATCATCGGCAATGGTGCGGATATAAGTGCCGCCGGAACAATGCACGCGCAACGTTAACTCCGCGCCTTCCATGCCGAGCAGCGTGAGTTCGTAAATTTCTATTTCCACTGGAGCAAGCTCCACGGCTACTTGCTTGCGCGCCGATTCATAGGCGGGAACACCAGCTACTTTTTTTGCGGAAAACTGCGGTGGGACTTGTTGAATTTTTCCACGAAACTGCGGCAACACGGCTTCCACCTCTTCCCGCTTTGGCGAAGTCGCACATGGCTCCCCTACAGGTGTTCCTGTGCGGTCATACGTGTCTGTCGCAAAACCGAAGCGCACCACTGCTTCATAAACTTTTGAGGAACGCGTATAGAAGCGAGCCAGCCGGGTTGCCTGACCCACCACCAGAGGCAACACTCCTGTGGCCATGGGGTCCAGCGTTCCTAAATGCCCGACTCGTTTGGTACGGGCAATGCCACGGAATTTGCCCACCACGTCATGCGAGGTCCAGCCTTCCGGCTTATCGACAACAATGATACCGTCCACTTTGTGTTTCGCTTACCGCTGCGCTTCCAGTTCGGGAAGGACGTTCTGAAGAACCGTACCGACCACTTGCAGGCTGTGTGCGCTGAGCTTATCTATGGTGTCTTTTGTGGTATGCCAATACTCATTGTCAGGACCGTAATCGAAATCAATCAGATCCAACGACTTCACGCCCTTTTGCAGAAAAGGAACATGGTCATCCCCGGTAACGCCTCCGTTATGGAGGAAGTTGCTGCTAAACCCGAGCCGTTCCGCGGTGTCCCACACAGTGCGTTGCAGGGAAGCGGCGGAACCGGAGTTATACACCAATCCAAGATCCTTGTCGCCAATCATATCCACGTTAATCAGCGCCTTGATCTTGGGCAGCATTCCTTCCGAAGCCCATTTCTCCGCCAAGTGACGGCTTCCGTACAAGCTGTTGGTATCGCTCCACTCCCCATAGGCTTCTTCGCCATCAAAAAACACCAGGTATACGTCATCCTTGCGCGAAGCCCCTTGCAGCACTTCCGCCATCTCCAGCAGGAATCCGGTAGACGATCCGCCGTCATTGGCTCCCAAAAATTGCGGTACCGTCTTGGTGTCATAATGCCCGCTAAGGACGATGGCTTTGCCGGATGTGCCAGGAAATTTCGCAATGATGTTTTTCATCGGCACTGGCCCTTGGGGAGCCGAAGCCGTGAAATCATCTTCCTTTACCTCACAGCCTCGGGTTTTTAGCTCTTTCAAAATGTACGCTCGCAGACTTTTCTCAGCAGGCGAGTTCGGCGGACGAGGCCCGAAAGCCACTGCCTTGCGTGTAAACTCCAACGCTCGCGCGCCGCTGAAATCTTTTGCTGACGCCAGAGCGGCAAAGCACAGAGTAACTGCAATCAGCCCCTTCGTTTTGCTGTACATAGATAGCCTAGTGTGAAGTTTTTTTCCCGGTCAAAACCATCCAGCAGCGGTAAGAACAACGCCGGAGGCACCAGAAAGAGAGCAGCGGGAACAAACAGAATCCAGCGCGCCCCTCCTGAAAAGAATTGTAGACCGTTCAGAAGCCTGCGAGCTAATAACCGGAAATATCCGCCTACCGGTTCAATCCGGATGTCGCTAAAATTGGCTCGCTCCAGCAGGTACTGCAAGCCATACCGCGTGTAGCGGAAGTAATCATGGGGCGCCTGATGCACTTCCCATTCATGGGGAGCAATCAGCAACAGTTGCCCTCCTGGACGCAAAGTACGGCTAATTTCCGATAGAGCCGCACCAGGCTCAGCCAAATGCTCCAGCGTCACGACATTCAATGCAGCATCAAAACAGCCGGAGGAAAACGGGAGAGCAGCTAAATCACCGATAGCGTCTAAGCGGCCGTAGTTCCACTTCTGATCGCCGACCGCTAAGTCAATTCCGGTATACCGCTGGCGGGAAAACTCCGCCGCATAGCGCCCTTCGCCTGCACCCGCATCCAGTACGCGCTGCCCTGGAGCTAACCCAGCAGCAAAGTGGGACACCGCTGTTTCAATGGCTGCTTCAAAATGAAGCACATGCCGCTTCAGAACACCGGGGAGGCGGTAAGCAAGGGCGTTGCAACTCACTGGGCTTTCCGCCCCTCAACCTTCCGCGCCTCAATCATGACCGTGGAACCAGCCCCGCACAATGCTTCTAACACCGCAAACGGCACTGCGGCTAACACCAGCCCGAAGTACAAAGCATCTTTCCCTAAGCTGGAAAGCGTTCCCCGGTCCGTTCCGCGCACTCTTCGCGCTACCGGTTCCAGGCTGGGCGCAAGACTGGTTGCCAGCCCAGCCGGATTATCACGCCAGGAGAACAGCTTGGTGCGGACCACTTCAAAGCCGCAGGATTGCAGCAGGCGCTTCAAATCGCTTGGGCGAAAATCGTACAGGTGGCGTGGCACATCCACACCATTCCAGGAGGAACGAAGCAGGGCAAATTGCCAGCAATCAATGTTTGGCACCTGCACCACCAGCCTTCCTGAAGGCTGAAGGAGTTGATGGGCCGAGCGAAGGTAAGCGTGGGGATCCGACAAGTGTTCCACCACGTGAAACATAGTCACTACCGAACAGGATTGCTGCGGCAAAGGCACACGGACCAGATCGCCGCATAACGTAGGCACGCCATTATGGTGCCACGCCACGCCAGCAGCTTCGGGCGAAACATCTAGCCCAATTACCCGCGTGCCTTGTTCCTTGAGTATGCGCAGGAACAAACCGCCGCCGCATCCCACATCCAGCACAGGTCCGCGTTCCCCGGTTGCTTGAAGCGCACGACGAACAAAACGGACATGATCCTTGATCAGCAGACGTCGATACTTCTCTTCCAGCCATCCCGCGAGAGAAGGTTCGGGACGAAACCAGTAATGGCGCGGATAATAGGCAGCGAGTTCTTCTGGTGGAGGGGCAGGCTCCATGCGTACCAAGCCGCAATTGCGGCAGCGCACCACGGGAAAACGCTTTGCGGTGGTGTGGTACAGCCGGTCCATGCCGCGAAACAGTTCCGTCCATTCACGGGAGTGGCAAAGAAGGCAACTCAACGGACGGTAGCCTGGGTAGTCAGTTCACGCAAGGTGATGCGGTGATCCAAAATCAGTTGCTCTACTTGCGAAGGAGTAAGTTTGCGAATTGCTTGCAGTGCCCGCCTTTTCCGCAACATACTCGGCAGCAGGAACAAGGCTTCCCAATCTCCCCAAATCAAGGCTCGCACTAAATCCCATTTGCCGCGCCAACCACGAAACAAGGCTGTTTCGCCTTCACCGGTGAAGGAAGCCCGCATGCCGCTCAAAAGACGCTGGGCGTAAAAGTAAGGATTCTTCCACAAAAGGCTCCACGGAAACAGTTTGGCAGCCAGCAAAACACGATTGCGTTCAATCAGCATCAAACGGCGGACGCTACGCAAGCCCAAAGTGCTGCCGCGATGGTGCCGCACCACTGCTTTCGGCGTGTATAAACACTCCCAACCGGCAATTCGTGCGCGCAATCCCAACTCGGCGTCATCGCCATACGCGAAAAAGTCTTCGTCAAATCCCCCAATCTCTTCCAACATGCTGCGGCGGTACATGGCGGCGCATCCATCCGGCCACAACACAGGTTCCACGGCATCAAACTGGCCCTGATCCAAAGCACCAGTGCCCCGCCCGCGATTCTGGCCGTCCGGAAACATCAGGTGGCCTACCTTGTCAATCCGTGCAGGTTCTTCATACACCAGGATTTTGGAGGCTGCCATGCCAACACGAGGACGGTTTTGCAACACGGAATGCAATGCCGCAATCCAATCCGGCTCCGCTTCCGCATCATTATTCAAAAGCGCGATCCATTTCCCATGCGCGGCTTGAATACCCTGATTATTGGCGGTGCAAAATCCCTTATTTTCGGTATTCCGAATTAATTTTACGTGGGGAAAATCTCGCTCCAAAAGTGCCACGGAATCGTCTGTGGAACCGTTATCCACCACAATTAGTTCCAAATTTATATACGTTTGTTGATAAAGAGTGGTCAAACAATTGCGTAGCATTCTATGCCGATTCCAATTCACCACGATGACGGAGACCAAATCAGGAATCATGCAGGCTTCTACCAAAGTGGAAAAATGGGATCAACTGTTGCAGACACAGTGGGATAAGCGGTTCCGTCTGTTCATTATATCGAGAGGGGCAGGTTGTTCGTCGGTATGAGTTCCATTGGCGAGACTCTTCGAAATGAGCGTCTTCGGCAAGGCTTGGAGTTACAAGCAGTAGCGGAAAGTACAAAAATCAATAAGCGGATGCTCCAAGCAATAGAAGCCGAAGACTTCAGCAAATTGCCTGGAGGAGTATTTACTCGTAACTTCGTCAGGCAGTATGCGGTTGCGTTGAAACTGGACCCGGCTCCGCTGGAGAGTGAATTAAAACGGCTTTACCCGGACCCGGAAGAAACGGACCCTGTTTATACCAAAGCAGAAGAAGCGCAATTAGGGAAAATCACGTATTCGTTCTCTTCTGGCAAAGACCGTTCCATTTTGGTTTCCGCAGGTTGGGTGCTGCTGGCCTTAGCCGGTTGCGGCGGTGCGTATTACCTGCTAAACAGAACTCCCGGCGCTGCGATGAATGCCCAAAATGTTGCTGTTCAACAACAACAGCCCGTCTCAAACTCCACTCCAGTTATTCCAGCACCTACATCCTCAAAACCTACAGCGCCGGCTGAAGCCGAGCCGCAGGTGCAAGCGGCAAAAGAATCTCCATCTTCTGCTAGTGGGTCGCTTCAAGTGGTGCTCAGTGCCTCCGAGCCGTCTTGGATTTCCGTAAAAGCCGATGGAAAATCAGCTTTTGTAGGGACGTTGCAGCCAAACGAAAAACGGGAAGTAAGTGCGGATAGCTCCGTAAAAATCGTGGCTGGCAATGCCGGAGGGCTGGAGATTTCCATTAATGGAAAGCCGATCAACGCAATTGGGCCGAAAGGGCAGGTGCGTACGGTGGAATTAACTCCCACTGGAGTTTACGTAGTGCCCCGCACGCCGCCAAACCCTGCGCCTTTGCTTTGACGAAGGGCCGATAAACGTTCCCGGCGTTCTGCAATCAGGATTTCCCGCCGCCTTCTTTGTTTGGTGCGGTCATCCACTTTGCGCCAGAACTTCCAGAAGTAATCCACAGCGGAAAGCAGCGCAAAGGCGACCACTATAAACATGGTCCACTGAGCAGCCTTGGTGAGGCCGGGGTGCCGGATACTCATCAACAACAAGCAGATTCCCACTACCTGCGCTACGGTTTTAGTTTTCCCCAGATCGCTTGCCTGAATGGTATAGCCTTCTGCGGCGGCAATGCTCCGTAAGCCGGAAACGGCAAACTCACGACTCACAATCAAAATCACCAGCCAACCAGCAACGGCGTGTACCTGCACCAGAGCAATCAACGCTGCGGAAATCAGCAGTTTGTCGGCAATCGGGTCCAGCAATGTACCAATTGTGGTGACCTGCCCAAGTTTTCGAGCCAAGTAGCCATCCAGCAAGTCCGTCCCTGCAGCACATAAAAAAATGCCCAAGGCTAGCCAGTCATTGGTAATCAGCAGATGACCCAGGTGGAAGGTCATATTCTGCGCGACCAAGGCGGACACCAGCAGCGGCACGAAAAAAATGCGGGCAATGGTGAGAAAATTCGGCAGGTTCATTCGTGATTCCTGTGGCTTCCTGTGGAAAAACAGAAATCTGTTCTGCCTAAGTGGATTGCTGCCGCCCTCAACAGAGCTGCCTGCCTTCTTCCTTGTAATCTGTTGAGCATACTCAAGTTATTCCAACTCTAACCTGTCAGCGTCTTGGCCCGGCAATTCCCCAGCTATTTTCCTGCCAAATCTATACACGGATTCTCCACAGAGTTTTCCACAACTATGCGGATTCTGCTACCAGATATTTTTCTAGTTGCCGTTTCAAAGATTCGGAAACTTCCGCTTTGATTTTGCAATTTTCCTCTCCATACTCGGCTTCCAGAATGCTGCCATGTTCGTGCAATTTGGCAATCTCCGCTGCTGCATGGAGAGGGAATTGAAACACAACCGTTTCCAGCCGATCAAATGGCACCACCTGATCAATCGTCGCAAGCAGATGATCCAACCCCGCACCCGTTTGAGCGCTCACCAAAGCCGCGCGTATTTCCAGTTTACCGCCTGCGTCCCCCAGCAATCGGCGCTGAAGAATTTCCATATCGGCTTCGTCCGGCGGCAGAAGATCCACTTTATTCAGGACCAGAATCTGCGGCATTTCGGCTGCGTCAATCTCCCCGAGTACCTTCAGCACTTGCGCCACATGAGCAGAGGCGTGCGGAGAAGATACATCCACCACATGGAGAATCAGCGTAGCCTCTTTCACCTCTTCCAGCGTGGCGCGAAAGGCTTTGACCAAGGTTGTGGGCAGGTTGCGAATAAACCCTACCGTATCGCTCAGCAGCGCTCGCCGATGGGAAGGGAGCCGGATGGAACGCACGGTTGGGTCAAGGGTGGCAAACATACGTGCATCTGCCACCACGCCCGCGCGGGTAAGCCGATTAAACAAGGTAGACTTGCCTGCGTTGGTATAACCGACCAGCGCCAAGGTGGGCAACGGGATAGAGCGGCGCTGCGAACGATGAAGCGAACGCCCGGCCCGCACTTTCTCCAGATCGCCTTCGATTTTCTTAATGCGGCGCGCGATACGTCGGCGATCTGTTTCCAGCTTGGTTTCCCCGGGGCCGCGTGTTCCAATGCCGCCGCCCAAGCGGGAGAGTTCCACGCCATGGCCGCTCAGGCGTGGCAGCATATACGTGAGTTGCGCGAGTTCGACCTGGAGGCGGCCCTCTTTGGTTCGGGCACGGCTGGCGAAAATATCCAGAATAAGCTGTGTCCGGTCGATCACTTTCGTGTCAATCTGCCGCTCCAGATTGCGCTGCTGGGTGGGCGTGAGATCGGAATCAAAGATCACCACGTGCGCGCCGGAAGCCGCTGCACGGGTTCGCACTTCCTCCACTTTGCCGGGACCGATCAAGGTAGCGGCAACCGGCTTATCCCGGTGCTGCACCAAGCTTTCCACAACGGTGGCTCCCGCCGTGGCCGCTAGTTCTTTCAGTTCTTCCAGCGATTCTTCGCTCGACAATCCTTCTGTGGAACGTCCGCCTTTTTGATCAAAGGCAACCAAGATCGCTTTCTCTGCGGGTTCGTTTAATTGTGCCGCTGTTCTACCCTCTAGCTTTCACTCGGAATGATCAGAATGGGACGTGGGAGCACCCGGATGAGATCCCCCGGAAGCGCCTGCTGCTGAAGCATGGGAGGAGTATGGCTGAGACGCGCTGCGCTGCGTCACCACCGTAGAGATCGCGTGCTTGAAAATCAGCTGCTCCTGGTTGTTGGCTTCCATCACCAAAGAATACTTGTCGAAGCTCTTGATGCGCCCAGTCAGCTTTACGCCGCTCAAAAGGTAAATGGTGACTACCCCTTTTTCTTTACGCGCGTTATTCAGAAAACTGTCTTGAATATTTTGGGCTGGTTTATCCATAAACAAAGAGTCCGGTAAAAGTAAAACCAACTCCGTCACAGGTATGATACACGAACATTCGCCCCCACGCAGAACGGGTAGAATGGCCCTGACATGACGAAATATGTGCGTTACCAATCTCCTTTGGGTCCAATATATGGCGTTTTGGAAGGAGACACAATTCACCAGGTGCACGGAAACATTTTCGAATCGTATGAATTAACCGGAAAAACCGAACCCCTTTCTGCAGCCAAGCTGCTATATCCCTGCGAACCGGCAAACATTCTGGCCGTGGGCCTGAACTACCGTAGCCACCTGGGAGAAAGGAAAGCGCCAGAGCAGCCGGAATTATTTCTGAAGCCCGTTTCCTCACTGCAAAATCCGGAAGACCCGATCATTACGCCTCCGGAAGCGCAGAATATGCACTTTGAAGGAGAACTGGTGGCGGTGATGGGAGCGAACGGCCAAGTATTTGGCGTCACCTGCGGCAATGACGTGAGTGAGCGCGAATGGCAAAGGGGTGCGAATAAAGACCTGCAGTGGTGGCGCGCCAAAGGTTCAAACACCTTTGCGCCTCTGGGACCCGTGATTGTGACCGGCATCGATTACAGCAATCTCCTGCTGCAAACCCGAGTAAATGGCGAAGTGCTGCAAAAGCAGTCCACGTCCGACCTCCTGTTTGACGTTCCCACAATCGTGGAACGGATCAGCAAATGGGTAACGCTTCGCCCCGGTGATGTGGTGTATACCGGCACCCCCGGCAATACGCGCAAACTGAATCCCGGCGATGTAGTGGAAGTGGAAATTGAGCAGATCGGGGTGCTACGCAATCCTGTGGTGTAGTGAATCCTTCTGGCAATCTGGATTACTGGCCTCTTTCCCGATCTACCTTGTTCAGTTCATCTGCTTCCTGCTGTAGTTCCCTCTGGCCTCGTGACCTTTGAAAAAAGAACGCCACAATCCAGACAGCAAAAAGCGTGCAGAACGGCATCATGGCAGTTACGGATCGATTCTGACCTTTCGCTATTCCAGCCATCACCCAAATAAAGGTACCGATTGCCAGAACCACCGGTCCGAAAAGCCACTGCAGCACACGGAGAGAAAGAGATTGGCGGCGTTTGATCTCCCTCCGGTAAAACTCGAAACCACTGCTCAAACCAGCAGTAGCCGAAAGCTTTGCGGACCACATTCCTCGGTGAGAAGAAATATTGCCCAATCCACGTCCAGGCAAGCGCGACCGCAAATGCCAGTCGCGGCATAAGCGCGTGTGTCCGCACAATTCCATATCCGGAGATGGCAACAATAACCACCGCCAAAGCGGCATTTCCAAACAACTGCCAGCGTGTTTTTTCCTGAAGTTTCCGTGCCTTCTCCCGAACCTCTGCCATGTGTCATTGTTTTCCCCTCCGTTGGTTGGCTTTGCCAGACTGTTCTTGGATCATCGTCGTGAAAATCATCCCGCATGTTTTTTCCCCTCCTGGAATTGCTTTGCCAGGATGTTCTTGATCCGAGAAATCCTCACAGCCACGTTCGCGGGTGATAATCCTGTGATTTCTCCAATGGAAGCTGCATCCATGTCTTCCAAATACGAGATGATGACTTGGCGGTCGAGCGGTTTGAGTCTCTGAATAAGTGCCGATAACCGATCCAGATTGAGTTGCTGATTCACGACTACCTGCCCTTCTGACTTGCCTGGAAGAGTTTCCAGTTGTTCCAGACTGATAAGCGTGGAAAGGAATCGGCGCTCACGCATCACATAAGAAATAGCGACATGGTGAGCCACACGATAAATCCAGGTTCGCAGCGAACAGCGAGCATCATATTGCCGAAAACTCCGCCACAGTTGAAAATAGATGTCCTGAGTGAGATCCCGGCGTTTCTCTGGGTCAGCTTCATAAGCGCGTGCAAGCCGCTCGAGCGAAGCGGCGTATCTTGTCACCGCGTCCTGGTACAACTCATCCTGGCTCGATGTTTGAGTCGAGACGGACTCAATTTCTTCCACGCTTAAGATAGTCGTTCAGAACAGGGGTTTCTAACAAACTCAATCAGAAAATTCCGCAATTACTTCAGGGACGCGTTTTGGTTCGGCAAAGCATAAGCAAGCCCTGCTGTGGCCCATGCCGTAGCGGCCATCGAGATCCATTGGTCGTGATTGTGCGGGAAACCACTTTGAAAGTAGGGCTGAAACTTAGGAGATCGGCTCGCTACATGCCACGATCCATCGGGAAGCTGGGTATTCAACAGAAACGCAACACCCTTCCGATAGGATTCATCCGTCTTGGCAATTCCGGCTTCGGCCAGAGTTGCAAGAGTCTGCCCTGTGGCATATGCGTCACTAAAGAGGTAGGGAGTTTGCGCCCAACCTCCATCAGGCTTCTGCTTCGAAACAATTTTTGCTATATAAGGGCTGAGGGCACTCTTGCCAGCGCCACTCCACAGCAGACCAAGCAACTGCATATTGGCATCTTCCGTGGTGACAGGCTTTGCTTGGCGTAGCCATTCCGCCGCGCGGCGAATCTGAGCAGCGTACTCTTCTTTTCGCGATGGCGGACCATAGAAGGAGAGCGAACGAATCGCCATGGCAGTATCCGTGAACTCGCTGTCTTGCATGGGAGGGCGAGCAATTCCATCGGAATACCACCTGCCGTTTCGCTGCTGCTGCACTGCAATATTGTGGACCATAGCATCTGTGCTGGCATCCGCCTGAATCTTATCGGCAGAAAACTGGAGCAGAGCATAAGCGGTCATAGTAGTTCCCCCGGGTGGGTCCGCTCGCAACATGAGAAGCGTTTGTTGAGATGACCAAAAACTTGTGTTCTGTGCAACTCGCGCCGCTTCAGCCGGTTCGTTTGGAATAGGTAGTCCGGCTGCGCGCACCTTCTGCATGGCCACGGAAATCAGGTTATGGGAGTGGCATGAAGAGCAGCCGCCCTCGACAAAGAAAACGCCGCTGGTCCGTTGGAGGAGAGCAGTGCTTTTTTCGAGGGATTCACGCGAGCTCAAAGAGTTTGCAGCATGCATTGTCGGTGGCTGGTCAGCCTTTACATGAAGGGCATTCAGAACATCGGGATGATTAAACTTCCTGCTCCAATCAAAGGCCGTTTCTCCCGCTTTGGATTTTATGTTCGGGTCGGCGCCATGCTTGAGAAGCAGGGGGATCACACGCGTGTCCGGATGGTCGGTTGAGATTGCCAACATCAAAGGAGTCATACCCCGGATATCCTGCTGATTGGGATTCGCACCGTGTTCCAGCAGCAGTTGAACCGCAGCGAGTCCACCGGTCGCGACAGCCATGTGGAGCGGTGTAAGGGCTCCCAAAGCGAGATCCCCTTGTTTGACCTTCCCCCCAATGCTATTGGGACTCGGCATATCAGAGGGGACTTTTCGCGCCAACAGGGATTGCATGATATCGAGATTGCCGTGGCCAGCGGCGACAAGCAAAGCGATTGATCCCACCGGACCTTCCAGGCTCGCTCCACGGTCAAGCAACAGGTGAAAGCTCACGCTATCGTTTGCCCCTATCGCTGCGAGCAAAGGCGTGTGGTCTGGACGCACATTCCCCTTCTTCAGATCTGCCCCTGCCTCCAGCAGCAGCTTCAGAATCGGGCTGGCTCCGGGCGTACTTGCCGCAACCAAAAGTGCAGTTTGCCCGGATTTGGCCCGCGCATTCGGGTCCGCACCTTTTGACAGGAGTAAACGCACCTTTGCTTCTTCCGTGGCGCACAGCAACAAAGGCGTAACTTCAAAAGCATTTCGGGCGTTGACATCCGCACCGGCAGCCAGCAACATCTTCATCGAGTCAAGCATGCCAACAGCCGCAGAGTACATCAGCGGTGTGTTGCCGTTACTATCTTTGGCTGTTTTCCAGGTTGCATCCTGTAGGAGAGGTACTAACTGCGCCGAGTTACCGCTTCGGATTGTATTATAGAAGTCCTTCGCACGGTCTGAGGGAGCAGCGCCCGTCAGCAGGGTAGCGAACGCAAGAATCAGAAAACTCTTTGAAAACTGATTCATCGTGAGATTGTGACAGCGAAGGGAAAACGTTTCAAGCAAATAATGCTGGTTTCCATTGGAATGAGATGCGGAAATGTACTAGCATGACGCCTCTGTTACAGCTCGTTTGCAGTAAGCACGTTCTGTAACAGAGTGAAGGCACACCCTAACAACAACGATCTTTACTAAAACCTTGCAAATTCATTCTTGGCCTGTAAGAAAATTGGCACATCGAGGTCAGCTTCCTTCCACAGGGAAAGAAAATCTTGATAAGCAGCTTTTGCTTTGACTTTGTCTCCAGAAGCATTCCATGCCCTAGCGAGTTGTAGCCGTACCACTGCTCCTACAGGATCATTCAAAACAAGTCCAGGGTGATCCAGAATTTTCCGAAACTCCCCAATTGCCTTGGCATATTGGTGCATGTCCAGATAAGCCAGTCCGCGCACATAAGTGCAGTAGAGAGAACCGAAAAAAGTATAGGATGTACCTGCGATTGCAAACTCATAGGAAGCAGAGCCTTCCGTGAATTCAATCGCTGTATCTGATTTCTTTCTCCCTAGCGCCAGCAGCGCGCGAAGTGAAGGCAGGTATTTAAAACGAACCGATGTATCTTCCGGATAACGGTGTTCTAACTCACTTACTAGATTCTGTGCCTGCGCCGATTCTTGGGAAAGGGCAAGTGCAAATGCAGGCCCATAATCTGCATCACGGCCACGTGCCATCGCGAGCGCTGCCTCAGCCGATTGCTTTGCCTGAGCGTTATCTCCAAAGAGTGCATACATAACGGCAGATCCGCCTTCATAAGTAGCAGCTCTCTCCGTTAAGCCAGCTTGTTGGGCTAAGGTGACAGCATGCCTCAGCAGAATCCTTGCCTGCTTGAGCTTACCGTGGTAAGCCATGGTAAGAGCTTCCTGATAAGGAAACCAACCCTGCGCTTCTCCTTTGCCCCGCCGCGAAACCGATTCGCGCTCCATTGCCACCTGATCTCCTTTCAGAAAAGCAATCAGGTAGCGGCTTAAAGAGAGTTCCGCTAGGTCCAGTTTGCGCACGGAAGCCTGCTTCAGCATGGCTTCCGCTTCGCCCAAACGATTCAGGGAAATATAGGAGGAAACGACATTAAAAGTCACGATGGAGTGATTCGGCTCAATGGCAAGAGCATTCTTTCCTTCATTGATAGCCAACTCATATCGGCCGGAGCCTTGAGAGGTAAAGCCCGAGAGAAACGCATGAGGATACAGATCATTAGGATATTTATGCACCCAGGATTCGCATGTTTGGCGAGCCAACTCGAGATTCCTGGTCACCTCGCGGTGATAGTTATAGGTAATAAAGAAGTTTTCCCGGTCACTGACCCGATCCCGTAATCGATAAGCAGTCGTAATGCTCTTTGCTGCCAGCGCGGATTCGCCCAGATCCGAGTAAAGTCTTCCGAGATGCGAATGAGCAAAAGCAAATTCCGGGTCGAGTTCTACGGCTCGCCGAAAAAGAGGTAGGGCCTCAGTCTCACCAGTGCTGAGAAGAACATTCATGCCCGTGCTGTAAGACTTTAAAGCCTCCAAGGACTGCGTCGTTAATTCCGGTAGTGGAACTCCGGGTGATTTGGATAGAGGAAACAAAGACCCGGTGCCGCTCTCGAAACCGCTCACCATCCGGCTAAGTATACGGACGGAGTCTTCCTTGCTGCCTGATAATTTCTGCTGCTCTTCCATCACTTCTCCCGTGACGCAATCTCTGGCACGCAATCCCAAAGCGTATTGAGTTCCGAGATTTGCCACAGAAGGTTCTACAACAGCTATCCCTCCCATCCGTTCGCAAATTTCACGCCCCAGTTCGGGCGTGAGTGGCGCATCCTGAGCCTTTCGCATCAGGTGTAGTACGGTTTGGACACGAGCCTCGGGAAGAAGACTGAAATGGGGTGAGTGCTGCAATTGCACGGCAAGCGACTGTCGCAGTGTAGTGCCGAATGCCGGGTCATTAGTGGAATTCACAAAATCACTCAGAACCACAAGGCGCTTCTCCGTTCGCGCAAGTGCCGGCTGTGATGGAGTACGAAGAAAATACCAGGCGATGGCTCCCGCTAACAGGATAAGACTGGCGGCTGCCGCTCCTATTCCCAGTCTGTTCAGACCAAAGGAATAAGGAGAACGACTGAGATTATGAGGTTGTTCAGAAATAGATGGGATGAGAATATTTGGCGCAACTACGGTATTAGATGAACGCTCCAAGGTTCCAATAAACCGGTATCCTTGGCCCGGCACGGTTTGAATATAACGGGGGCTATCGGCTGAATCCCCCAGGGCTCGGCGCAGCTTGTTCACAGCAGCATTCAAGCCATGTTCGAAATCGACAAACGTTCCCTCGCTCCAGACATGCTCTCGCAACTGTTCGCGGCTAACAGCTTCCCCTGCATTCTCCACTAGAAAAAGCAGAATTTGAAATGGCTGACCGGCAAGGCGGATGCGAGTCCCATGTTTACGGAGCTCTGCCGTATCAGGCGCTAACTCGAATGGCCCGAAAACGAAACGAGTGCCCGGCTGCGGCTGAGTGCTCATGAGGGAATTGCACCGTTAACAAAAGATATCACGGCTGATGAGGTACTCACAAACCCTTTACTTACAAATACTTACCTGATGAGGTGATGAATTTATACCAAATGAGGGCCTCCGGCATGGCGGATCGTCTCCCAACCGGATAGCCTCAATCGCAAGCCGTAAAGGCTGGAGGAAAAGGACCCGTGAATCGATTTTTTCATTTGGCGACTGCGACACTGCTGTGCGCCTATTTACTAAGTGCAACCACAATTGCTATATACCCACCCGGTACAAATCTGGAAAATATCGCTGTTGGACCGAATGGTGATTTGTTTGTCACATCGGTGGATAGTGGGACTGTTTATCAGGTTTCCCCAAACGGCTCAAGCCGGGTCTTTGGACAGGTGCCTGCGCCTCTCACCGGTATCGGATTCAATACTGACGGAACTCTGGTGGTTGCCACAGGCACATCCATCTACCGTTTTCAACCGGACGGTACGCCGTCACTGGTAACAAACATTGCTGGTGCGCAATCTTTAAATGGATTAACGCTTTTCAGCCCCGGAAATATCCTGGTAGCCGATGATGGTGCAGCTACCATCTGGAAAGTCAACTTGAATACGGGAGTTGCTTTTCCATGGCTGACGGGCGACCTGCTGGCTCCTCATAACGATGATCTACCGATTGGCCCTAATGGAGTCAAATTGTTCAGTGGCGCAGCATACATCACAAATACCGGTGCGGGAAACATTATCCGTGTGCCGATTCTGCCGGACAGTTCTGCCGGTACGCCTGCAATCTATGCGTCTGGGCTTGGACTAGATGATTTTGCGATTGGCTTGGATGGCAGTCTCTTTCTCGCGACGCAGGTGGAGAACTCCGTGATTCGACTATACCCGGATGGCACCCGCGTTACGGTCGCAACAGAAGCAGATGGACTGCTCGGCGATTCCGCTTTGGCCTTCGGGCGAACCGCTGCCGATTCACAGGATATCTACGTGGTAAATAATGGAGGAGTCTACGAAGGCTTACCTGATGGTCCTCAGGCAGCAAGTGTGGTACGCCTTGCTACCAGCACCACAGGAGCAGTGCCGGAACTGCAAGCTGTTCCCGAACTTTCTACAATATGGCTCAGTTGCTGTGGAATAAGCGGTTTACTGTTATTCACGCATCTTCGTACTCGCCGGCGTCTACGCTGAATTACTTCCTGCAAATCAGCGCCGTAAGCGCCTTCTATAGCTACCTGGATAGCTATAGTTAAGGCATGACCTATACAATAGCTCAAGCGAAAAACCGTCTACCTGAGCTAATCAAACAGGCCGAAGCGGGCGCACGTATCACGATTACCAAGCGCGGCATCCCTGTCGTCGAGATTGTGCGGAAAGCAGAGGAGTCGCGGAGTAAACCCGTTTTTGGTGTTCTTGGCAACAAGAAAATCGTGATAGATGCTGACTGGGCACGGCCACAAGAAGACATGAAAGAGTGGCTCGCTGGCAATGTCTGATGACGACAAGTTTCTGCTCGTTACACAAGTCACTATCGACATTGACGCTCAGAGTAATTTTGGAATGACGCCGAAAAGCTTGCAGCGTCTTAGAAGCTCAGAAACAGAACGGTTGCTCAATTTCATCTCGAATGGAAATCGCTGTCTTCCTTGAATCTACTTTGAAAATCTGGCGAATAGCGCGCTGATGGCAGAACCGATTCGTGTCAATTTACTAGCCGTAAGGGTAAGCTGAATGTCCACCGGAGCAATCATTCCCTTGGACCACGTCATGTCTCCGGATAGGCTTTTATGCTTATGTGATTCGGGAACTACAGCCTGATCACAGTGCTTGTAACCGATACGATCTATAGCGTTCGGATCGGATCCTGCATAACGGTAACACTCCATTTCACAAACATCAAAAGCCATAAATGCTTGCTGCCACTCTGCAGGAGTTTCGGGCTGCTTTTTCCAGATGCAGTGAAGATACTCTTCTGCTTCCACTGTGGCCCAACCGATTAAGTCTGGAGCAACAACGTGAGGAGCACCACAGGCAAGACACTCATTATCTATTACGTAGAAATCACCAGGGGTCGATTGAGGGTGGGCCTGAAATTTGCGTCGATCATCCATAGTCTGACTCACGCCTCAATATACCCCTATAAAAGGTTTCCCTCAAACCAGCACTGTAAACGCCGATTCCGTACGAGTCACCGGGCGATACAACGTATCCCGCTCCACCGGCTCGCGTCCGGCTTTCCGAATCAATTGCAGCAACTCATTGCGGCGCAGGCCCTGAGTTGTTGTAGCACCGGCATCGTGATAAATTTTCTCTTCCACCACAGTGCCGTCAATGTCATCCGCGCCGAAGCGGAGTGCGATCTGCGCCACTTTGGGCGTCATCATCACCCAGTAGGCTTTGATGTGCGGAATGTTATCGAGCATCAAACGGGCAACGCAATGTTCTTCAGATCATCGAAGCCCGTGGTCTTGCGCGATATGATCCAAGCGCGGTGTTATCCGGGTGAAATGCCAGAGGAATAAACGTAACGAAGCCGTTGGTCTCCTCCTGTAATTCGCGCAGACGAACCAAGTGATCCACACGGTCTTCTTCATTCTCGATATGACCGTATAGCATGGTGCAATTAGAGTGAAGGCCCAGTTGATGCGCAGTGCGTGCGGTTTCAATCCACTCATCGCCAGTGAGTTTGTGGTCACAAATCACACGGCGCACACGGTCGGAAAAAATTTCAGCGCCGCCGCCGGGCATAGAGTCCATTCCTGCATCGCGCAAGCGTTCCAATGTTTCCCGAATGGTTAGCTTGGCGCGTTTCGCAAGATAGCCGATCTCCACCATGGTGAAAGCTTTCAGATGCACTTGCGGATAGCGCTCTTTCAAGCCGCGCAGCATCTGGCAGAACCAATCCAGTGAAAGCTCAGGATGCAGGCCACCGACAATATGAAACTCCGTTACGGCTTCCGCGTATCCCTTGCCCGCTACTTCCCACACTTGTTCCAGCGACATGGTGTAAGAGTTCGGGTCTTTCGCACGCTTGCCGAATGCGCATAAACGGCAGCTTGCGACGCAAACATCAGTCGGATTGATATGACGATTGACGTTGAAGTATGTGCGATCGCCGTGAAGACGTTCCCTCACTAAATTGGCAAGATAGCCGATAGCAAGCAGATCAGAGCTTTCATACAGCGCAACACCATCCGCAAAGCTCAGCCGCTCCCCGGCCTCCACTTTGTCGCGAATCGGACGCAAACGGGAATCTTCAATAATGACTGGCATAAAAGCGAGAACGAAACAGGAAAATATCAGCGGCCCAGAAACAGAAGAATAACACGCTCACCCAGCCGTTCATGGTGAAGAAGGCTGCGTTTACCCGCGTGAAGTCATTCGGCTTTACCAGGGAATGCTCATAAACCAGCAGCGCGGAAACAGCCACAATTCCGGCTAAACTGAGCAGGCCCAAATGGAGCGTCACCACCAACGTCAGCAGGCACGCCACCATCGCAACATGAAATAAACGGGCGACGTTCAAGGCACCGGCCAAGCCAAGTACGCGGGGAATGCTGAATAACCCCTCACTGGAATCAAACTCAAAATCCTGGCAGGAATAGATAATGTCGAAGCCTGCCGTCCAAAACATCACGGCAGCGGTGAGCCACAGAATACGAAAGTCCAGCGTGCCCGAAACAGCAATCCAAGCCGCTGCCGGAGCAATGCCCAAGGCAAGACCTAACACTAAATGCGATAACGATGTAAAACGCTTGGTAAAGGAATATAGAAGACACGATCCCCAAAGCCACCGGCGCAAGCACAAAGCAAAGCCAATTCAATTCCCGGGCGGCTAACAAGAACAGGAAGCTGGAAACAATCACAAACCCCCAGCCGAATCCTACAGAAAGAAGCTTTGCCGGAATATGGCGGCTGCTCGTGCGGGGATTTCGCGCATCGATTTCCGCATCCACTAAGCGATTAAACGCCATGGCTGCCGAGCGCGCCGATACCATTGCCACCAAGATCCAAAAGAGCACCCACGGCCAGCCAGGCATCACAAAACCGCGCTCCCGAAAAGCCAGCAACGCTCCGGTCAGGGCAAACGGCAGGGCAAATACCGAATGCTCAAACCGGATCATTTCCAGCGTGAGCCGGACCCTTTTCCAGAAAAGCGGCATTACTATCTAGTTTGATGCGTTTTCTGGTGTTTTGGATGGCCGTATGCTTTCTGGGGTGTAGCCAAAAAGGCGATCCTGTGCCAGATATTGCGGCCCGCGAGGTGTTGTTGCCAGATGGAACCCGCATTCTGGCCGAACCCAAGATCGACCGCAATAGCCAGGCCGTCGGCATGATGTACCGCGATTCCCTTCCCAAAGATCGGGGAATGTTGTTTTTCTATAATGCGCCAGCTAAGGAAAGTTACTGGATGCACAACGTCCGGGTGCCGCTTGATATTATCTGGCTGGATGCTTCCCGCAAAGTGGTGGAAATCGCCGCGAATGCCGAACCTTGCCTGAAACCGCCACAGCAATGTCCTGCTTATGGCGGCCACGAACCAGCCCAATATGTTCTGGAATTGAACGGCGGTGAAGCCAAGCGGCATGGGGTCGCGGTCGGGGCAGATTTTGCGGTTCTGATATTCTGGCGCTGTGAATGAAGAGCAGTTGCGCCTGTTGCTGGAGCAGGTGCGAAATGGGTCAGTGGCAGTAGATGCGGCGCTCCAGCGGGTCCGGCATTTACCTTTTGAAGATCTGGGGTTCGCCAAAGTAGACCATCACCGTGCGTTACGGCACGGAATGCCGGAAGTGGTATTTGCACTGGGCAAGACAAAGGAACAGGTGGTTGCCATTGCGGGCAAGCTCCTGGAGCGATCCCCGAATGTACTCATCACGCGTGCCTCAGCGGAAATTGCCACAGCGGTTCTGGCGCAATTTCCCGGCGGTGAATATTTTCCGCTTTCCGGCGCGATCCGTTTCTGGGGAGAAAAGAAGCGACAAGGCAAAGGCAAGGTTGCCGTGATCTGCGCAGGCACCAGCGATATTTTTGTGGCGGAAGAAGCCCAGGTCACAGCAGAAGTGATGGGCAACGAAGTGGACGCGATTCACGATGTTGGCGTGGCTGGCATTCACCGGCTGCTCCACCATCGCGAACGGCTTACCGAGGCACGCGTAGCCATTGTGTGCGCCGGCATGGAAGGCGCGCTGCCCAGTGCAGTGGGCGGCTTGGTATCGTGCCCGGTGATTGCGGTACCGACCAGCGTCGGCTATGGCGCAAGCTTTAACGGCTTAGCGGCGCTGCTGGGCATGCTGAATAGCTGTTCCAGCAACGTCACGGTGGTAAACATCGATAACGGCTTTGGCGCGGGTTATGTGGCCAGTCTGATTAACCGTTTGTAGTGGGCGGACGGCGACGATGCCAATCCGTCCGATTCTGAAATTCCCGGCCTACGGAGAGCAGCAGGTTTTCGGAAAACGGTAATCCAACCAGTTGCAATCCCACTGGCAAGCCGTCCGCAAAACCGCATGGCAAGGAAAGCGCTGGCAAGCCAGCCAAGTTTCCCGCTGGAATCAGCCCATTCATGCCTAAGGGACGTTCTTTTGGTATTTCCGGCCCGCGCTGGTCCAACGGCTCCGAAATTTTTGGTGCAGGACCGTAGCGCGAAGGAGCCACTAACATGTCCAGATCCGAAAACAGTTTGTGAAAGCCCTGCTGCACCAGGGTTCGAATCCGCATTGCCCGCAAGTAATCTTTTGCCGGAATCTGAAGGTTGGCTTTGAATCCGGCGGCCTGTTTGGGATCAGCTAACTGGTCGACTGCGCCGGACTCCACCAGCGGCTCGAAAATCGAGGCGCCTTCGCAGTTCACAATGGTGCCCGTAATGGCTCCGTAGGGAAACTCGGGAAGCTTGGTTTCCACCAGAGTCGGCCCCATTTCCCGTAACACCGCAACTGCTTTCTCAAATGCAGGCCGTGCGCTTGGGTCGGCCCAATCGGAAAAATCCGCAGGCGCATAGCCAATGCGGAGGTCTTTTAAGTTCCGCATGTACTGCGGCGTGTAGTAGAAGCTCTTTCTCGCGGAACCGGGATCTTTTGGATCAGCCCCAGCTATGGACTGCAACACTAAGCCGCAGTCTTCCGCGCTGCGGCACATGGGACCGAGCTTATCGAGCGTCCAGGAAAGCGCCATCGCTCCATAGCGGCTCACTAAGCCGTATGTCGGGCGCAGTCCGGTAACGCCGCAAAACGCCGAAGGCGTCAGGATAGAACCGGATGTTTCCGAGCCGATAGCGAAACGTCACTAAACCAGCAGCCACGGCACTTCCTGAACCGCTGGAAGAACCACCCGACCAGTGTTCTTTATTCCACGGATTTAAGCCGGGGCCGAACATGGACGCGCCGGCAATGCGATATCCGCCGCCCCCCGCTAGTTCCACCATGGCGAGTTTGCCGATCAGGATCGCGCCCGTTTTCTCCAGCTTGTCCAGCACGGTCGCCGTGTAATCGAACACCTGCGCGGCATAAGGCTTAGCGCCCCACGTGGTGGGAACATCTTTGACGCTCAGCAGATCTTTGGCGCCGAAAGGAATGCCTTGCAGGGGGCCGCGAAAACGCTCCCGTTTGATGATCGCCATCTACTTCTTTGGCTTTCTTTAAAGCGCTTTTGGTAAGCGGCAAGGCTAAAGCATTGTATTGCGGGCCAAGGTTTTCCAAGCGTGCGGTGAAAGCTTTAGTCAACTCCACAGCGGAAACTTCCCGCGCTCGCAGTTTCGCATTCAGTTCGGCAATCGTGGCGAAATGGAGATCGTCAGCGCTCATGCTTTAAAGGAAAAAGCAGGTTCCGTGGTTTGTGGCAAGGATACTTTTGCCATGGCTGCGGCATTTCGCTGATATGCTTCCGTCGAAACATTGAACCAGTTCGGGGAAACGGGAGCGGAATCCGGTGGAGGCGGCGTTTGGCTGGCCTAGCGGCAGCGCCTGCCAATGCCGAGCCGATCAGCATGCGGCGTGTGAGTTCCATGGTTTATTTTACGACTTGCTTTCCAGCGCTTCCAGGGCAGCTTTTTCCATCACCTGGCGCGGAGCCGATTCTCCCGTCCAAACTTCGAACTGCTTGGTGGCTTGTTCAATGAACATTTCAATGCCGGGGATGACTTCTTTGCCTTGTTCCCGCGAGCGCTGAATCAGTTGAGTTTCCCGTGGATTGTAGACCATATCAAACACCACCTCAGCGGGAATCGCATCATCAAAGTAGCATTCGTTTGCATGGGGATACATGCCCATCGGCGTTGCATGTACCAGCGCATCAAACTTGCGGCCCGCCATTTGGTCAGGAGCAATCGCCTCGCCGGAGCAAAAACGGGCCAGCGCTTTGACATGCTCCGGATTCCGGCCGGTTAATGCAATTTTCGCGCCAGCATCCGCCAAGCGCACAGGCAGCGCCACGGGCCGCGCCTCCGTTGCCGACAATCAAAACGGAAGAGTTCGCCAGACGCAGATGTTTCGCAAGGGGCGTGATCACGCCTGCTGTATCCGTATTGGCGCCTCGCCATTTGCCTGCTTTGCGCCACACCGTGTTCACAGCGCCGATACGCCGGGCTAATGGATCAACCACATCCAGATAACGAATCACTCGCTGCTTATGGGGAATGGTGACGCTGAAGCCGGAAACCGGCGAGGAATTCGGCCAGAGAGAAAAAATCCCGCAATTGCGGCGCGGACACCAAAAACGGAAGATACACGGAATCCATGCGGCGAGATTGAAACGCACGATTGTGGACCGCGGGGAAATCGAATGGCCGCACCGGGTCTGCAATCACGCCGTAAACCTTGGCCGCTTTGGTGAGCTTATCTACACGGTATAGATGCCGCAGCTGACGAACACTGAGCTGCCCGGCGCTGTTCCTTCCGCAGAATGGGCGCCGCATACGTAAACAGGCCCCAAATCGAGGCGAAAGCACACGGCTCGGCATTCCGGTTTCTCCCATGGCGAGCAAGATCACCGGCGCACGTCCCGCCGCGCTTCGCAGCTGCCAATACGCGCCCTGTATCGGACGGTTTGCGTGCCGTGGTGACCACTTTGTAAGCATCCGCTGAAACGCGGGTCAGGCGCTTCATGATGGTTTCAATCTGCGGCGTGGTTTCGAAATTGTGATACGAAATCAGGAGTTGCGCATGGTCGCGGAAGGCAGCGGTTCGATCCAGCGGCCACTTCGGCCGTTTCAATCTCCACATCCACTGCCTGCGCCCCGTTGGCCACGCAAGATCCAACACTCGAAACTGAGCTTCTATGCTGCCGGAAAAATGGCCATGGTTCGGCTGACGACGACATGTTGCCAGAACCGTACATTCCGGAAACTGCCGAAGAAATTCGCCGATGGCTTCGGCGCCTTGCTCCGGTTTATGCAGGTAATCCAGGCGAAATTCCAGAAAAGTTTCGCCGGACTCCGCTTCCCGTTTGGCGTTCTCCAGGAGTTTCGGGAGATCGGGGAACCCGAGGGCAATGCAGATGCGCGGAAGAGCCCTTTTCAATGCCATCAGGGGAACAGGACCTTAGGATATCAGGACATCACGGTAGACGGTTGAGCCGCCACCATGATTTCCACTAGCTACTTTTCCTAACTCCAAACATCCACGCAAAGGCTATTTACACTCCCCAGCAGTAATCTTCCACAGCTTTTTCAATCGTGCCACTCTGGTCCGTGATGCGCATCAGTTCCAGGCGAATGGCATCCAGCAGCGCGTTCCAGCTCGCCTCAATGATGTCATCAGAAACGCCTACGGTAGACCAACTTTTACGATGGTCAGACCATTCCACCAGCACGCGCATTTTTGCGGCGGTGCCTTTTTTGCAATCCAGGACGCGCACTTTGTAATCCGTGAGCCGGACATCCGCAATCTGCGGGTATAACGTCGAAAGGCACTTGCGGAGGCAAACATCCAGAGCGTGCACCGGGCCATGGCCATTAGCAGTCGCTGAATGCTCTCCATCTTCCGCCGTGATATTCACAGTGGCGGTGGAAGTGGTTTGGCTATTGGCACTGTTGCGCGTAGTCACTTCGTAGTTTTGAACGTGGAACAGATGAAGGCCGGGGTGAAGCGCTTCCCGCACCAGCAACTCAAAGGTGCCTTCCGCCGCTTCCAGTTCATACCCCATGAACTCCATTTCCTTGATGCGCTCCAGCAATTGCGCTTGGCTTCTTCCGTGAGGAGATTGCCGATGCCTTGCTGGTTCAGCTTATACAGAATGTTGCTCTTTCCGGAAAGGTCGCTAACCAGCACGCGCTGCTGGTTTCCTACGGATTCCGGACGGATATGTTCATACGTAGAGGAATCTTTCAGCACGGCGCTGACATGAATGCCTCCCTTATGAGCAAACGCGCTGGCCCCTACAAAAGGCTGATCGCGTCGCAAAGGAAGATTCGCTAAATCCGCAATGAAACGTGTCACGTGCGACAGCGAGGCGAGCTTTTCCGAGCCGATGGTGGTGTGCCCAAGCTTCAATTCCAGATTGGCAATAATCGAGGCCAGGTTTGCATTGCCGCAACGTTCGCCATAGCCGTTCAAAACGCCTTGCACATGCGTCACTCCCTGCTCCACAGCGGCAATAGCATTCGCAACCGCTACATCCGAATCGTTATGAGGGTGAATGCCCAGCGTTCCATCAAAACGACGGCGCACTTCCATCACAATTTCCGCTAAACGCCCGGTTAGCGTGCCGCCATTGGTGTCGCACAGGCAAAGCACGTCCGCCCCGGCATTCTGCGCCGCTTCCAACGTGCGGAACGCAAAATCCGGATCAGCGATGTAGCCATCAAAAAAGTGCTCAGCATCGTAAACCACTTCACGGCCATGCTCTTTCAGGTAAGGCAACCGTTTCGGAGATCAGTTGGAGGTTCTCTTCTTCCGTGATGCCGAGCGCGCGCTTCACGTGGAAGTTCCCAGCTTTTCCGAAGATGGAGACTACAGGCGTTTCCGCTTCCAGCAAGCGACAGGACGTTCCGGTCTTCATGAACCGGGTTCCGGGCAAAGCGCGTTGCGCCGAAAGCAGTCAGCTTGGCGTGCTGCAGCTTCAGCTTTTGGCACGTGCGAAAAACTCCTTGTCCTTCGGGTTTGAACCGGGCCACCCGCCCTCAATGTAGTCAATCCCCAGCTCGTCCAGCTTCTGGGCAATCAGGATTTTGTCTTCGACGGAGAAAGAGACGGCTTCGCCTTGCGTGCCGTCACGGAGAGTGGTATCGAACGTGGAGATCTTCATGGGCCCTTAGTTACGCAACAGAGTTAAACAGCGACCGGGACTCCGGCTTCTTTCTTCTTCTTCAGGAACGGCATCATGGCGCGCAGTTCAGCCCCGACCTTTTCAATGGCTGGTCCGCATTTTCCTTCGCGCATCGCGAGGAACTTCTCGCGGCCCGCCTTGTTTTCCGCCATCCAATCTTTGGCGAATTCGCCGGACTGGATTTCCGCCAGAATCTTCTTCATTTCCGCGCGAGTTTCGATCTGTGACCAGGCGCTTGCCGCGCGTGTAGTCGCCATATTCGGCGGTGTCCGAAATGGAATATCGCATGTAGCCGAGGCCGCCTTCATAGATCAGGTCGACGATCAGCTTCAGCTCATGCAGACATTCGAAGTAGGCGATTTCGGGCGCATATCCGGCTTCGGTTAGCGTTTCAAAACCGGCGCGAATCAGTTCGCTGACGCCGCCGCACAGCACGGTCTGCTCGCCGAACAGATCGCTTTCGGTCTCTTCCCGGAAATTGGTTTCGATCACGCCGGCCTTCAAGCAGCCGAGCGCGCGCGCATAGGCCAGAGCGCGTTCCAGCGCTTCACCGGACGCGTTCTGTGCACGGCAACCAAGCGCCGGAACACCCACATTTTCCGTAAACAGTTCGCGCACGCGATGGCCGGGCGCCTTGGGCGCCACCATGGAAACATCTACATCTGCCGGAGGCTGAATGAAGCCAAAGTGGATGTTGAATCCATGCGCGAACATCAAGCGTCTTGCCTTTGGTCATGTGCGGCGCAATGTCGCTGTTATACAGATCCGCCTGGATGTGGTCAGACACCAGAATCATGATTACGTCGGCTGCCTTGGCAGCGTCGCTGATGGTCTGACCTTCAGGCCCGCGGCTTCGGCTTTCTTCCAGGACTGGCTTCCTTCATATAAGCCGACCACTACATCAATACCGGAATCGCGCAGGTTGAGGGCGTGCGCATGCCCCTGGCTGCCATAGCCGATGATGGCTACGGTGCTGCCCGTCAGATAAGAAAGATCACCGTCTTGTTCGTAAAATCTTCGTTTGGGTTCAGCCATTTGGTACTCCGTCCATTTCTTCCTGCCTGAGCGCGGCCCGCGTAGGAACCGGCGGCTGCAGGCGTAGTTTGCGGCCTTCAATCGAAACAGCGATTGCGCCGGAGCGAGTCACCTCAATCTCGCCATAACTCTTCATCACTCCGATAAATTCTTCCAGCGTTCCCGTATCGCCCGTGACTTCCAGCGCAAAGCCTTCAGTGGAAGAATCCACCACGCGCGCGCCGAAAAATTTCCGCCTCCTTCAGGACTGCCGCACGGTCTTGATGGCCGGGCGAGTGTGCAGCAGAATCATTTCACGGGACACTGCGCCGTTCATCGGTCATTTCCGAAGCTTGCAGTACGTTGACCAGCTTATTCATCTGCTTGATCACTTGAGCGCGGAGTTCCGGTTCCACATCCACCACGATGGTCATGCGAGAAAACTCCGGGTCTATTGTACGCGCGACAGTCAAGCTTTCGATGTTGTAGCCGCGCGCGGAAAGCAGGCCGGTGACGCGCAGAAGCGCTCCCGGCTTATTTTCGAGTAAAACAGAAATTACCTGTTGCATTCAAGACGCCACCGTCACAGGGCCTAACACCATTTCATGAATGGCGCCGCCTGCGGGAACCATGGGATACACATTTTCAAACTGAGTCACCATCACGTTGAGCAGGTATGGACCCGGCTCTTTGATAGCTTCATCCAGCGCCCCTGCCAATTCCCCTGGCTTGGAGATCGTACGACCCTTGAAGCCGTAAGCTCCTGCCAACTTTTCCGCATCCGGGAAGCAATCCAGTTTCACTTGGCTCAAGCGGTTGTGATAGAACAACTCCTGCCACTGCCGCACCATGCCCAGATGACCATTGTTCATCACGATGATTTTGATCGGCAGACCATAGGCCGCAATGGTTGCCAGTTCCGGCACGGACATCTGGAATCCGCCATCGCCCTACGATGGCAAACACCAGCTTATCGGGCCGGGCAAACTGCGCGCCAATCGCGGAAGGAACGCCAAAGCCCATTGCGCCAAGCCCACCCGAGTTGATCCATAAACGAGGCTCGTTGTAACGAATCAACTGTGCCGACCACATTTGATGCTGGCCCACATCCGTACACACAATCGCTTGCCCGCCGGATAGCCGATCAATTTCCGAGATCAAATGCTGCGGCTTGATCTCCACATCGGAACGGCTGCGGTCATAAGGATGCTCATTTTTCCAGTCATCCACCTGCTGCTGCCAGGCAACACGGGAAGCGGATTTTGTCTGCACCCATTTCCGGCTTCAATTCCGAAATGACCTTATTCATTTTTTGGAGGACGCGCTTGGCATCGCCCACAATGGGAAGGTCGGGAGCACGGTTCTTGCCGACTTCGGCGGGATCAATATCCACGTGAATCACCTTGGCTTTGGGCGCAAACGCTGCCAGCTTGCCAGTGACGCGGTCATCAAAACGCACGCCCAGCGCAATCAACAAATCGCAGCCGGTAATTGCCATGTTCGCGGCATAGCTCCCGTGCATGCCCGGCATGCTGATGTAGTGCGGATTATCCGCAGGCAGTGCGCCTAAGCCCATCAGCGTACATACCGCAGGAATTCCCACCGTATCCACCAGTTCCCGCAACTCATTGTGCGCTCCGGCAGCAATCACGCCACCGCCCGCGTACACCAGCGGACGTTCGGCTTCCCAAATCATTTGCGCGGCGCGGCGGATCTGGCCGGTGTGGCCTTCCGTGTAGATTTTGTAGCCGGGCAGGTGAATGGTGGTAACTGGCTTATATTCGCCCTTGGCCTGGAAAATGTCTTTCGGGATATCTACCAGCACCGGGCCCGGGCCGTCCCGTAGAAGCCAAATAGAAAGCCTCATGAATGATGCGCGGCAACTCTTCCAAGCGCTGCACCATGTAATTGTGTTTGGTGCAAGGGCGCGTGATGCCGAACGTATCGGCTTCCTGGAAGGCATCGCTGCCGATCAAGTGCGAAGAAACCTGACCGGTAATGGCTACGATCGGAATGGAATCCATCATGGAATCCACCAGACCGGTAATCAGATTTGTCGCGCCTGGACCAGAAGTGGCGCAGCAAACCCCGACCTTTCCTGTGGCACGCGCGTACCCTTCCGCCGCGAAACAGGCATTCTCTTCATGCCGCACCAGGATGTGTTTGATCGTGTGATCGTAAAGGGCGTCATACAAAGGAAGCGTGACGCCACCGGGGTAGCCAAAGAAACAATCCACATCTTCGGCTGCCAGACATTCCAATAAGATTTGCGCGCCGTTCAACAAGTTAGCCATATAAGTTTTGACCACAAACAAAAAGAGGCCATCAGCCGGAGTGTTTCCCCCGCTGATGGCCTCGGTTACGAACCGATTTGCCTCAGACGGGGCCGGCTACGACGACCCCAATAATAATGACGGGAAGTACAGGAACTACAGAACGAATTGTGGTGCCAAGGACCATCGGGTTCAAAACCAGTGTAGCCGAAAGTTTTGCAAATGCAAGGTAATGTTTAGATTAATTGTTTTTATACCAAGCTTTTCCCAGCAGCCAAACCAAGCCCAGCAGAAAGCCCAATGCCGCTTCGTATTCCCGGTTTTTTCGGTAAAGCTGCCAACGGAAAGTATTAGCGCGTCCAGCGGGAGTGAGGCGAGGAAACAACGCCGGCACCCTTTGCGCAAAAGCTTCGAACTCCGGAAACAAACTGCGCAGATGTTGCTCTTCCAATTCAATTACGGGCAGGTAAATCAAGAAGAACACTACGGCAAATACAGCACCGAGCGCCATGCTGCGGGAGGCTGCCACCAACCCTGCTGCTACCAAGAGCGTTCCCACATACAAAGGATTGCGCAGAAAGGCATACGGGCCAGTGGTAGCAAGCTGCTGATTTTTCGCTAAGTTTCCCGCTGCCCAGGCACGAAGGGCCAATCCCCCTAAGGAAAGGGGAATGCCCCAAAGAAGCGAACGGGCGGAAGGTTGTGAAAACCACGCAAATGCAACAACCAAAACGAAGCCGCCCGGCACGCGCAGTTTTGCCACGCGGTCTGCATAGGGTTTCGGAAACCAGGAACGGCGCTCCACGGGAAGCACTGCCGTATTACGCATGGCAAACCACTCGCATTTTGAGAGCAGCCATTACCTGTTCCGGCGAAATGGCGCGCATGGCCGGATCGATTTCGTCGCCCCGCAGGTAAGCACCGCTATGCTTTTCCTCACGTTGATACTTTGCCACTGCTGTGGGATGCGTCAGCACCTGCAAAGAGCCGCCATACGGCCCATTGCGCGCCGGGTCCGTAGGCCCGAAAAGGGCAACCCCAGGACGATTTAGCGCGGCAGCAAGGTGCATGGGGCCGCTATCCACGCCCAGCACCGCAGAGGCTTGGCGCGTGGCATGAATCAATCCGGCAATGCTGCTGGTGTGCACCAATGCTTCCGGGCAGCTTTCCAGCTTTTCCCGAACGCTTGGCGCACCGTTCAGCACCAATGGGAGGCCAAGTTCCTGGCGACACAATCGCGCCAATTCGCGATAATGCTCCATCGGCCATTGCTTGCTGGCCCAACCGGCAAACGGGCTGGCCAACACAAACCCTTCCGAGGGCAAATCGCCTTCCGGTTTTCCGGGTGGAAGCGGAAAGGTGCGAAGGAGGTTTACCGCTCCCGCGCCACAGGCAAGATCCAGATTCCGGTCCACTGCATGAACAGATTCGCTGGCAATGGTTTTGGAGTAAAACCACGAGGCTGCGCGTTCCCGCACCTGCGAACCAGAAAAGCCGATAATCCGCTCTGGCCGTGCCAGTGTGGCCACAAACGCCGATTTCAGCAAGCCTTGAAAATCCACTGCTACGGAGTACCGTTGTTGCCGCAGAATGCGCCGGGTATTGCACCAAGTGGCAGGGCGCTTTCGCTCCAGCACCACCACGCGATCCGCAAAGGGGTTACCTTCCAGTAAAGGCGCCCAGGCAGACTCCACCACCCAGGTAAGAGGAGCGGAAGGAAAACTGAGCTTCAACGAGGCAGCAGCGGGAAGGGCGTGCAACACATCTCCCATGGCGCCGAGCTTGATCACCAGGATTCCTGGTTGTCCGCTTACCGAATGATCAGCCATTAAATTCTGCCTTCTCCTTCCAGCAAAGCAAGTGCAGTTTCCGTGACTCGTGCCGAAGAAACACGAGTCATACAACGATGGTCAATGGGGCATTCCCGCAGGAGGCACGGACTACACTCTACATCCTCCCGTACAATACGTGCCTTGTTTCCTGTAGGGCCTGTGGTGGTGTGATCCGTAGCACCGAACACAGTCACCGTAGCAACGTTAGCTGCGGAGGCAATGTGCATTGCTCCGGAATCATTCGTCAGGAATAAGCGGCATGCCGCCGTCATATCAATGAATTCCCGCAACGATGTTTGTCCCGCAAAGTTCTTAGCGTTGGCTCCTATCAACCCGGCTACATGTTCGCACAGATCGCGCTCGGAAGCCGAACCGAAGACGACCACGGTGGCGCCTAGTTTTCCGGCAATTTCCGAGGCTGATTCCGCGAAACGTTCCCCCAGCCAGCGTTTCGCATTCCCATAGGCAGCGCCCGGACTCACCCCAATCACGGGACCATAAATCTGTTTTTGGGCAAAGCGCAACACTCCATCTTTGCTGATGTCATGCAGATTTTCCAGGCGAATCGGCACGTCTTCAGGAAGCTGATCCATGATTCCGGCCCGGCGCAGCAGTTCCAGGTAATAGAACCGCTCATGCCGTGGAATTTCACCGGCACGTGGCACCGGAATGGAATGAGATAGAAGGAAACCACGCCCGTCGCGGTTATACCCAATAATTTGGGGAATGCCTGCCAGGCGTGCTACGGCTGCAGCTTCAAACGCATTTTGGAGCAGAATTGCCTGATGGAAGCTTTCTTTCCGGAGGGCCTGAGCAGCACTCCATTTCGCGCCAAGCTCCTTCCAACCAGAACCGGGCGTATAGGGAAGCACCTGATGAATGGAAGGTTCCCGTGCATATAGATCCGCGACCCAAGGCCGGGCCAAAACCGTAATGTGGGACTGAGGATATCGCTTCGCTACAGCCCGGATGGCGGGAAGCGACATGATCGCATCTCCCACCCAGTTCGTGGCGCGAATCAGAATCTTGTTCACTCTTGTGGAGTGTCAGGGGCCACGCTAATCAAAGCAAACTGTAGCTTATCCCCAAAAATGGAATTGGATGGGCGTTTCGGGGCAGAGTGTGGTTTCGGAGGTGCAAGTTGCTCCCGCTTCGGAGATTCCGCATGAACAACAGTTTCCGAAAACATCTCCAGCGGCTCCGGCTCGCTTTTCACCGCCACTTCTGGAGACACAACGGAAGGTTCCAGGAACTTCGTTTTCTTCAGCACTGGACGTTCCAACAAGGCATGGTAGGCAGTGAAGCAATTGCCCGATTGCTTATCTGCATCAATCGCGCACCGCATACATTCCATCTTGGAATCCATGTCATCCAGGTAATGGAGCAGCAGCGCTTCCGGAAACTGAGGCAGCTTGGGAGAGCCGAATTCCAGCTTGCCGTGATGGCTCAGAACCAGATGCTCTACCAGAGTCCGCAAAGACGGCGGGAAATCCGGCAACTTGGCGACTTTGTCACCGACCATGCGAAATGCCAGCATGATATGGCCGAGTAACTGACCTTCCGAAGAATAGCCAAACCCCCGATCATAAGTAAGCTCGTAGATTTTGCCGATATCGTGAAGCACGGCCCCGGTAATCATCAGGTCGGCATCAATGTGAGGGTAATGTGCTGCCGTCATACGGCACAATCCGCATAAGGAAAGCACATGTTCCAGCAGGCCTCCCAAGAAAGCGTGATGAATGCTTTTGGCGGCGGGAGCCATGCGGTATCGCCTGGCAATCTCTTCGTCATCCAGCATGGAATCCAAAAGAGCACGAAGGTGAGGGTTTCCCACGCCAGCAACAATGGCTCTTAGTTCCGTCCACATCTCCTCCACATTGCGGGCAGTGGAAGGAAAGAAATCCGAGAAATCGACTTCCTCTTCCGCCATGATGCGGATCTTGTGAATGGTCAGTTGAGGCCGGTTCATATGAAGCTGATACACGGCCTTCACTTTCACAAAGTCGTCGCGGTCAAATTGGTCCATGACCTCGGCGACGTTGTCCCACATTTTGGCGTCAATCTTGCCGGTTTTGTCGCTTAGCAGCAGCGAAAGGTAAGGCTCTCCGGTCTTTTTTTCCCGAACTTCTTTGGACTGCACAAGAAACGAGCCAGTAACCGGTTTACTGGCGTCGAGTTCGCTGACGTAAGGCGACTTCATCCTTACCGTAATCTTAGCGAAGATCCTGCTGCGGCTTGGCCGGAGTTGCCGGCACAGGCGTTGTGGCAGGAGGCGGTGTGGTGGATTGCGCGCCTGCTTTGCTTCCACGGGGAACCACGCCCAGCAGCTTCTTCCGCTTGCGCGAGGCTACTTCTTCCTTGGTGGTGGTTTCCGGCTTCAGCGTGGCCGGGTCCTTCCAACTGGTGTCCTTGCTAGGAGCGGCACCGCTATCCATATAGCCGCCACGAATTTCCAAAAATGCATCTTCCCGGAGCTTAGTTAAGTAAGCACGCAAAGCAGGCTGCATCCTCGGCGTGTATAGCTTTTCCTTTACTTCGTTTTCCACGTCCGCCAAGGCAGCCTGACCCGCCGCATAGCGTTCTTCGACCTTTAAAATTTCGAAGCCGTTGTCTGTTCTGATGGGGTCTGTAACATACCCTTTGTTCTGGGCAAACACCATGTCTTCAATCTCTTTTTTCAACATGCCGCGTTGAAAAGAGCCCATCTCGCCATCATTCTTGGCGCTTTCCGCCGCGGAATAATCGCGTGCCAATTGAGGAAACTTTTCGCCCTTGCGTGCTCGCGCAGCAATATCCTTAGCTTTCTTTTCCGCAGCAGCCCAGCCAGCCGGAGATTTGTCGGTGGGAGCAATCAGAATATCGGCTAAAAAGACCATCTCCTGGCGGACATATTCTTTTTTGTGCTCCTCGTAATATTTCTGAATATCCGCTTGCGGCAGGCTGATCTTAGACCCGACTTCCTGGCCGATCACGCGCTGCGTCAACATCTGATTTTTCATCTGTTGCCGGACATCTTCATACGACATGCCGCCGGACTGCTGCTGCACCCACTCATGAAACTTGTCGGGGTCGCTGATTTTGCTTTCTGCCTGGATTTCCGCAAAGCGGCGCGTAATCTCTGCATCTACGTTGATGCTCAGGTCTTTGCCCTTTTGCACCAGAAGCAGTTGATCAATCTGGTCACGCAGTGCATTGGACTGTTCCTGCCGGACTTCTTTGTCCAGCTCAGCGCCGGAGATACCCTTCTGCGCGCGAATCTGGGCTTCCAATTGTGCGCGGGTCTTTTCCAGTTCGGTGCGGGTAATAATGTCGTTATTTACCTTGGCAACGATTTCTTCTACCACACGGACGTTGGGGGCATCCGCCGCTTGCAACAGAAAACAGCCTGCCAGGGTGGCAGTGCCGAGCCAATACTTCAGATACATATTTCTCCTATTATCTCGCATTCCGGCACTTATCCCTGCAAGGGGACCAGTACGTTTTCCCGCACAAAACCAAGCACCGCCGCTGGAGCAGTGATGCCATCCATGGGAACACGCAGCACCCCGGCAGGAGTGAACTGCGCGCCCTTGCTGTCATGAACTAACTGCATCAGACGCGCCGCATCCACGCGGGTTTCCTGATGGAACTTTATGTTCAGAATGTTGTGGCGGCGCTCGATATTTTCAATGCCGATCTTTTCCGCCGCTGTTTTCAGCGCCGAGTAATCCAGAAGGTTCCGCACTTCCTCCGGCACAGGGCCGTAGCGGTCTTCCAGTTCCTTTTCCGTTTTTTCACGCTCGCCGCATCGCCGGTATTGGCGATCTGCTTGTAAGCGCGGAGCCGCTGGTTCTCATCCGCGATGTAGCTGTTCGGAATGCGAATATCCAGGCCCAAATTCAAAGCCGAATGGATTTCCGGCGCCACCACTTCGCCGCGCATTTCCCGCACGGCATCCTCCAGCATTCGGACATACATATCGAAACCGACGCTGTTGATATGGCCGTGCTGCTCCCCACCCAGCAGGTTGCCTGCGCCGCGCAGTTCCAGATCCAGCGCCGCGATTTTGAATCCAGCGCCCAGATCGCTGAACTCTTTCAAGGCAGCCAGACGCTTGCGGGCAATCTCAGTCAATTCCGTATCGGGAGGCACCAGCAGATAGGCATATGCGCGCCGATTGGAACGGCCTACGCGTCCGCGCAATTGGTACAACTCAGAAAGCCCGTACCGCTCCGCATGTTCAATGATGATGGTGTTGGCCATCGGGATATCCAGGCCGTTTTCCACGATGGTGGTGCAGACGAATACATCGCATTCGTGCCGCATGAAGCAGAACATCGCCTTTTCCAGTTCCGCTTCCCCCATCTGCCCATGCCCCACGCCCACTGCGAATGCCCGGCACCAAGTCCTGGATCATGGCGGCGCGCTCCCAAATGGAATCCACGCGGTTGTGAACGAAATAGTCTGACCGCCGCGCGCTGATGCTCCAGCTCAATAGCCGACCGGATCAGTTCCTGATGAAAGGAGCCACCACGGTCTGAATCGCTAGCCGATCCTTTGGCGGAGTTTCAATCACGGACATATCGCGGATGCCCAGCAGTGACATGTGGAGCGTGCGGGGAATCGGCGTAGCGCTCATGGTGAGCACATCCACGCTTTTGCTTCATCTCCTTCAAGCGCTCCTTGTGCTTCACGCCGAAGCGCTGTTCCTCATCGACAATCACCAGCCCCAGGTCCTTGAACTCCATGTCCTTCGAGAGCAGCCGGTGCGTGCCGATCGCGATATCTACTTTGCCTTCCGCAATTTCCGCAATGGCGGTTTTGATTTCTTTGGGCGAGCGGAAGCGGCTCAGCATTTCGATCCGCACGGGAAAGGACTGGAAGCGCTTCTTGAAGGTCTCGAAATGCTGGAAAGCCAGCACGGTTGTGGGCGCCAGCACTGCCACTTGCTTGCCATCCCCCAACGCTTTGAAAGCCGCCCGCATCACCACTTCGGTTTTGCCGAAGCCTACATCGCCGCACAGCAGGCGGTCCATGGGCTGCGGACTTTCCATGTCGCGGCTGATATCTTGATCGCGGCGCTTCTGATCGCGGGTTTCCGTGAACTCGAAAGCGTCTTCGAATTCGCGCTGCCAGTTGCTGTCGGCGGAAAAAGCAAATCCCTTGGCCATTTGGCGCGAAGCGTAGAGCTTGATCAGCTCCTCCGCCATGTCGCGCATTTTGGCGCTGACGCGGGACTTGGTCGTCTGCCATGTAGCGCCGCCCATGCGGTCCAGCACCGGCGCTGATTCGCCCTGCTCCGCGAAACCGCTGCACCAGATCCATGCGCGTGAGCGGCACATAGAGCTTGGCATCGCCTGCATACTCCAGCACCATGTAATCGCCGCTTGATTCGCCCTGTTGGATTTCGCTGCACCCCAATGAAGCGCGCCACGCCATGCTCGGCATGGACCACGTAATCACCGGGCTTTAAATCAAACTGGTCGGCGGAAAAAGTACTGAGGAGAGACTTTTTCGTGCCCTGGCTTGGGAACCAGTTCAGAAGGGTCAAACAAATCTTCAGAACCGAAAATCACCAATTGCGAGCGCGTGAAATGTGCGCCGTGGCTTACTGCGCCGCGCATCAGGTAAATGTTAGCTGCGGAACCAGCTAGGTAAGGCCGGTGAGCAAGGTGTTCCGGCGCGGATTCCCGCTTGCTCCAGCCCAAGCTGGTAAGGTACTCCGTATTCGTGGAAAATATCTGCGACGCGCTCCAGCTCGCCCATGCTCTCGCAAAAGAACGCAACCTGATTTCCAGCTTCCACCAAGTTGCGGGATTCCGCGATAGCGGCCGGCATATTGCCATGGAAGGCCATGAAGGGCGAGTAGAGATGTGCAATGCTGGAAATACCTGTATCCAATTCGCGCATTTCCACTTGCGCCAGGCCGGAAGCAGCTTGCCCGAAGTTCTTCCCATTCCAGGAACAGCCTCTTCGGGCGGGCAACACTCCTGCCGATCTCCTCCGCGCAAACGCTTCCACAAGCGCTCGGCGGCGGCCCGCGTCAATTCCGGTTCGTCCCATATCAGGATTGGCTTTTCAAATAACGAAAGCAGCGTTGGCTGTCCGCGCCGCACCAGGGAAGCCAGCATTTCCCAGCCGGGAAACGTTTGCCCCTCCACAGGCAATTCCCGCGAGGGAACGCCACTTTCCCGCAGCCGCTCCGCGATTTCGGAAAGCAAGTGGCGCGACTTCTGAAACTCTGTCAACGGCAACAACGTGCATTCATTCAGCTTCAGAATGGAGCGCTGCGATTCCGGGTCAAACTGGCGGATCGAGGCGATCTCGTCCCCAAACAATTCCATCCGCACCGGATGGCTGCTTCCGGCGAGAACACATCCAGAATGCCGCCACGAACAGAATACTCACCCACCATCTCCACCGGGTCTTGCTTCCGGTAGCCAACGCTTTCCAGGTGCGCCACCAGTTCGTCCAAGGGAATCTCTTCCCCGACCAGAAGCTTGGTGTAGAGTTGCCGGTAATAAGAAGGGGGTCTACGCGCATCAGAGCGGAACCGATCGGCATCACCGTGATGGCAACCGTTCCGAAGCTAGCCGGCAGAGCCCCACCGCGCGGTGTTCCAGCAAATCCGCATGGGGAGACATCTTTTGTCCGGGAACGACGTCCAGGGCAGGAATCAATTGGAGTTGAGATGGATCGCGGGAAGGGCCAAGCAGTGAAAAAAACGTGCCGATGCTTCCCCACAACTCTTCCGCCTGCTTGCTGCCGTCCGCAATTACCACTAACGGGCGTTCCGTCGCTTGCCATAGCAGCACGGAATACAGGGCGCGAGCTGTGGAAGTCAGACCGGAAAAGCTGACTCGGGAAGGAAGCTGGCGCAGTGCTTCCTGAAAGGCCGAATCGCGGCTGAGTCTTAAAAACAAATCACGAAGGGAAGAATGGACCACGAGGTTTAAAGAAATGCTTTCTTCACAACTAAAGATTCCTAAGCCCCAAAGAAAGGCGCAGGAAGATAGCGATTACGAGTAAGAAGAAACTAAGTAACGATCCCGGCATTCCCGCGAGCAGAAATAAACCGTTTTTCCGGAAGCTGTGCTTTGCAAGGAAGAAGGAGCAACAAAAGTGCCACAAACCGGATCTTTGTAAAGATCCCCGGCAGAGGGAAGCGGACCCTCTTGCCGGGGGTTTTGTGAAGAAGGCGGCGCGGTATTCATCTGCATAGTGCTGATAAACAGCCGCATCACCCAGGAAATCAAGGATTTAATTGCCAGAAAAACCAGCAATAACCCGATCAGTTCAAAAAGAAAACGAAACATAAAAGGGCCTTGCGCCCCGCTCTGGAAACTACTTACCCTTTTTCTTCTTGTTAGCAGGGTTGTTCGCCGGAGCATCCGGGTTCTTATAAGTGGTAGCAACTGTTCCCCCGATGCTGGCCAGAAGCCCTTTGGCAGAATCTGCAAACTGCCCGGTTGGCGACAATTCCAGATAGGTGTTGAAAGCTTCCGCCGTGCCAGGTGCAGGCGTTACTTTTCCGGTTTTGGAATCCGTCTGCGCTTTGGATAGCAGTGTTACGCCGTACTGGTAGTTGGCATCTGCGTAGTTTTTCTTAATATCTTCCGGCGGAGGACCTGCCGCTTTTGCCTGATCATAAGCAGCAATTGCCTTTTGGAAAGCTGCAGCAGCAGGCTCAGTCTGATTGGAGTTAATCAGCACCGCGCCCAAATTGTAGTAATAACGAACAGCCCCAGGGGGGTCTAACTGTGCAGCTTTGTTCAGGGCTTCCTGAGCCTCCGGAATCTTTTTCGCCTTTACCAGTGCCAAGCCATAATTGTTGTAAAGCGCGGCATCATCGGGCTTAAGCTCAATTGCTTTGCTGTAGGCGTCAATTCCCTGCTGACGGAGCGAATCCTGATCGGCGCCCGTTTTGGTACCCGCCTGCCCGATATAAGCTTCCGCTAGCTGGGACCAGATCACGGTCTGCTTCGGATCCATCTCGCTGGCTTTTTTCAGATTTTCCACGGCAGCATCATAGTTCTTGGCCGTCAATGCATCCTTACCAGCATTGTAGGTATCATTCAGTGCTTTGTTCTTGGCAATATCAGCTTCACGCGCCTTCATTGCCTTTTCCATGGCCGCACGCTGTTCAGGCGACATCTTTTGCGCCTGTTCCTTGGTCAGGGTGCCGGTTTCCAACGCTTTCGCGGTTTCCTGCTGCTGTTGTTGCTGAGCCTTTAAGTCAAAATTCAAAGCTTGCGGGTCACCAGGGTGGGTTTTTACGTTGTCCATGGTGTCGCGCAATTTACCGTCAACTTCCACGCTTACCTTATAAGTGCCGATCGGAAGCCCGTAATGCCCATAGTGGCCCTTTTTGTCTGTTTTGACTGGGTAGCTGCCTTTGATATCTTTACGATCAATTTTCACAACCGCGCCTTTTATCGGCTGGCCATCTTCCCCTTTCACCACACCCTCCAGGGCGGTTACCTGAGCGAAAGCAGAAACAGCAAACACCGTTAATGCGGTGGCATACAGAGCAAGCTTTTTGAACTGGATGGTCATACAGACATACCTCAACTGTGAGTAAACTGGAACGATTCCAGCATACTATACGGACGCTTTCGGTGTGGCGCTTGTTACAGGACAGCCCAGTAACCCCCATAATCCCTAGCAAACAACTGGGGTTAAACACCATAACACTTAGTTAATTACCTAGGGTTAAAAATTTAGAAGAATTTTAAGCTACAGAATTTCTCTACCCAATGGGCTCAAAAAACAGCTTTAAAAAATCATAAAATGAGTTGCAATTACCTTGGTTATACATTAATAGTGATATGTTGGATGGAGCCATGGCCAGTATCCTGTTCTACAGCGATCAACCAATCTTGGGCCTCGGTCTGAAGCAAATCCTTGCGACAGCCGGGAATCTGGACCTGATTGAGTCTTGCTCAACCAGTAATGAACTGTTAAACGCGTTGTCGTCTCACAAGCCAGAATTGTTATTTCTGGATTTGACTCCGGATTTTACGCTCGATTTTCTTACCACCGTTCACAAAGCCGCTCCGCAGGCAAGAATTGTTCTCTGGGTTCACTTTATTTCTACAGAAATGGCGCTTCAGGCGATGGGCTTAGGCGTACGTGGAATTGTGAGCAAAACGCTTGCTCCGGAGGCTCTGATCACCAGCCTACAGAAGATCGACGCTGGTGAGCTATGGTTCGAAAAAGCACTGACCGATAGCATTCTGACAGCGCGTAGATACACTTTAACCAAGCGGGAAAGCCAGGTAGTTACCCTGGTGGCGCAAGGATTAAAAAATAAAGAGCTTGGCGTAGCTTTAAATATTTCTGAAGGAACGGTGAAGGTTTATCTTTCTCGTTTATTCAAAAAACTCGGTCTAAAAGACAGATTTGAGCTTGCCCTTTTCGGATTAAAAAACCTAACTACCGGCTACAGCGCCCAGGGAAATACAAAAGCAGGCAGTCGCCCCGCGCCGCTGATTTCCAGTGGCCAGGACCCCCGTTCTTTTTTCGTAGAGCGCCTGCCCCTGCAAATGTACGAGCGGCAACGTTCCGCAAAATCAAATTAACCCTGCTCTTCCTAGAACAACTTTTTTGTAAGTTAGCCCGGCAATTTTCTGGAGAAAATTGCCGGGCTTTGCCATTGGCGGAGGAAGAGGGATTCGAACCCCCGGATGAGTTTCCCCATCAACGGTTTTCAAGACCGCCGCCTTAAACCACTCGGCCATTCCTCCGGTTATTAGTGTACCCGAAAGTTCCGCCTGATTCCCTTTTCAGCAGGAACAGGTAGCCGTCATGAAAGCGCCGTCCGTGCTGATAAACTCGCTATGGATTTTCAGCCCGGCATGATCTTCCAACAGCCAGCGGAATGCCTCGGCAGTGAATAAATACCGGAAATTCATAAAAATTCGTTCTCCGCGCGCTACCTGAACTTCTTTGCCGGAAACAAAAATTCGAAAATCCCGGTGCGCTTGAAACCGTTTGGTTACCATGAACATACCGGTGCGCCGCTCGTCTTTTCTGACTTCTAAACGGATTTGGCCATCTTCCTCCTGCACCCCAATGCTGGCTAAGGGAGCAAAAGAAAATTTCACCAGCTTTGGATCAGGCTCACTCGGCAAGGCGTCTTCCCGATACAGTTCTGCGTCAATAATCAGGCGATCCTGATCATGGAGGCAGTCTTTGATTTGCCGAATCTGATCCAAGGGATCAAAGCCCCCCAGCGTATTTCCGCTCATCAGGAAAAGCTTTGGCGATTCCGCCGCATCCGAAGCTAAGACCAAATGCATGTGGCTGGAAATGTCCGCTTTAATGCCAAGCACTTCGGTATCTTCGTCTTCTGCGGCAGCACAGGCAGCTTCCAGCAACGTTTGGCTGGCATCCACGGGAAAGTACTTTACCGTTTTTCCGGCCCGCTTCAAAGCTTGGATTAACAGGCGATCCTTATTTCCGTCCCCTGCCCCATAACTGATGACCGGAACCGTTTGTGGAAAGTGTTTTGTGATTTCTCCTGCTTTATTACTAATTAATCCCCAAGTCCGCTCCAGTACCCGGTATGTCTCACTGCCGGATAAATCCCTCCAGGAACGAACAGAAAGCGGGAACCAATAGAAAAACTTTTCAGGCAAGTCCCGAGCTTCTATGGATTCCACAAATTCTTGAGCAATTTCAGACTCCGTCAATAAGACTTCAATATTCATCAGTTCTCAATGTACTAAAGCCAGAACGAAGAAATGTAATAAATATCACGTATTCACTCTCGAATTGGAACCCTATACGCTACTAGATTCATGAAAGGGTTTCAAGGAATGAATAAGTTTGCAGTGATGGTGATGGCTGTAGCTACCACGACCTCTATGTTTGCCGCTAAGGAGAAGGATACGGCGAAAAGGTTGGATGCTTCTACTACGGTTCTAAAGGAAATGTTGAATGCTTCGGACAAGGGTGTCCCGCATGATCTGATTGAGCAGGCTCAATGCATCGTGGTAGTTCCAGGCATGAAAAAAGCGGGCTTCATTGTAGGTGGCAAGTACGGAAAAGGTTTTGTCGCTTGCCGTAAGCCGGGTGGCGCAGGCTGGACCGCTCCTGCAGCAATTCGTGTAGAAGGTGGCAGCTTCGGGTTTCAGATCGGGGCTTCAGAAACTGATGTCATCATGATCGTGAAAAATCAGAGCGGCATGAATAAGCTTTTGGAGAGCAAGTTCACTGTAGGCGCAGGTGCAGAAGTAGCAGCAGGGCCGGTCGGTCGCGACTTAACAGCACAGACGGATGCTCAGATGCGTGCCGAGATGCTTTCCTATTCTCGTTCCCGTGGTGTGTTTGCCGGTTTGACTCTTTCAGGCGCAACCCTGCGGCCTGACGATGACGATAACAAGGAAATGTACGGAAAAGAGATGACGAATAGAGATATTCTCTCTGGAACTACAGCAGCGCCTGCCGAGGCCGCTACGTTTGAAGCTACGTTAAGCCGTTATTCTATGCGGAAGAAGTAGCTACAACTGTTTCTGAAAAGGACATGCTACTGAGCAGCATGTCCTTTTTTTATTTGGGAGCAGAAACAGCGAGGCTCCAGCGACTTCGAACAGGCGGAGGTGCTTTGGTACCACGCAGCGCTTCCCAAAGAATGGCATTTAGATCGTCATCATCATTCAAATCTTCCTCGTCAAAATCCATCTTTTCCGATCGGGCAGCAGTGGCTGAGTTTGCCGGATTTTTGTTTGTCAAAGAAATACGCGGCGTTTCCGCTTGATAAGCTTCGTTTACAGGCCGGCTCTGGAACACAGTGGTCATTGGGGCAGCTGCCGCATCAAACTGAGTCATGGGACGAAGACCTAGAATCATTTCCATAGTCCGCAACATGGAAACGGTGTTGTACATGGTGCTATCCACTTTGCCGCTCTTGGTATAAGGGGAGATTACAAAGGCAGGAGAGCGATGGGAATCCACATGATCCGCCCCGTTTTGCGCATCATCTTCCAGCACGAAAATCGCTGTTTCGCTCCAGAAACGCGATTTCGAAACTGCTTCCACTAATAGTCCTAACGCGTAGTCGTTATCCGCCAGACTGGAAAGAGGAGCAATTTTTCCGGGTGTTGTTCCGGAGGTATGGTCATTGCCAAGCCGCATCAGTGTCAGTTGCGGCATTTGTGCTTTGGATTCCCATTCCGCCAGATCCTTCTGAAACACCTTGACACGATCTACATCCGAATAGTCCAGGTCAAACCCTCGGTAAGACCGATTGGTTACGGGAGAAAGCACCGAGTCGCGAACAGAATCTACCTGTATCCCATCCGGCCCAGGGTGTTTTCGATTCTCCACAAAATATCCGTAATTGCGAATGGTTTTGCCAGCCATGCTGGCGTTTGTCCAGAAATAGCCAGCGGGTGGAGTAGCTGCCGGTTCTCCGCCTTCATAGTCATAGTGCTTGCGACGCCCTGCGTAGCTGTTAGGCCAGAGCTTTTGCACATAATCATTGGCAATGGCGGAAGTAGACCAGTTATGACCGTCTGCGCTGACGTCAGCACTCACGTAGAAGTTATCCAGCAGCACAAATTCAGTAGCCAGCTTGTGGTGGTTGGGAGTGATGTTCTCACCAAACAAGAGCAAGGACGGATCGCCATTTCCCTGCTTGAGATCACCCAACATCGGATCATACGTCCGGTTTTCTTTCACGACATAGATCACATGTTTAATGGGAGCAAGCACGGCAGGCGAAGGAATGTCCAGCTTGGCATCCCGGTAAGGAGTGTTGTCCAGAACGGTTTGCGAGTAGAGGAGCAACGCGGCATCATCCCAAGGGTCCAGAAAAGAAACAGTGCCGGTTTGCATTTTGCCTACATATTCATCCACCCGGATTCCCAGATGCAGCGGTTCCGCCTTTTTGAGGGGGCTTGGTCCTTTCGGGTTGGGATAAGAGCGTAAGCCTTTGCCATTCACCACCACAGTACGGCCATCCGGCAGGCCGCGAACGGCTGTCGGATACCAGCCTGTTGGGAGAAAGCCAAGTACACGCGTGCGGTCTTCCGAAACATCCGCTACCGCAACCGCATTGGCATCGGAACAGACCACAAACAAGCGTTTGCCATCCCTGCTCAAGCCAAGCGCGGAAGGAGTCATGCCGAGTGGCTGGCGTGGAGTTAAAGAGATATTGATGGTTTCCAGCATTGCCAGTTCTGCGTTCTCCCCAACGCCGATGCTGTACACATGGTTTGTATTTGCCGCTGTGACAAATACACGGCCCAGCCAAGTATGGCCGGATTCATCGCCTACATTGGCTCCCGCACGCAGAAGAATATCGGTGGGGTGCGCTCCTACGCGCAGAGTTGCCATAGGGGAGTTGTCAGCACTCTGAAACTGGCGCAGTGTGCCATCGCCCCAATTACTCACCAGATACGTTTTCCCGTCAGGCATGAACTGAATCCGGTAAGGCCTTTTTCCTGTGGTTACTTTCGCGGCAGGTTTTCCGCTTGCCCGATCCCACACCGCCAGCGCATCCTGGAACAAGACTGCCGCATACAAAGTGCGGCCATCCGGGGAAACGGCAACATCGCCAACAAAGTTGCGGTAAGTCGGTTCCACATCTGGTTCCGGAGCCGAAGCCGCCGGTAAAGAGAACGTTCGGCCCGGAGTGAGTTTGCCGTCTGAGAAGTTGAACTCAAACACAGATCCTTTGGAACCTCCGCCTACATATACCTGGTCACCCTTTGGCGAGAACACAAGTCCGAGCCATCCATCCGGCACGCGAACACGGCTTATTTCTGTATCGGTTTTGGTATCCAGAACGGAGATGCTGGGCGGATTGTAACCTCCGTTTAACACCAGCAAATATCGATTATCCGGCGATAGTGCCGTGCGCATAGGCAGGGTGTCTACCGCGACTTGTTTTCCAGCCGGAGAGATTTTCCAGCCGCTTGGCAGCAAAGTCGTATGATCCGGTTGCGGACCGGGCGTAACGCGCGGAGCAGGTTGGGAAACCAACACGGCCGCCACTACCATTAGAAGGAATAAAGGAATGAATTTCATTCTGCGTACTTCTGGGCAATAGGATACCGCCGCCCGATACCGAATGCTTTTGTGGTCACTTTCAGTCCGGGTGCGGCTTGCTGCCGTTTGTATTCGTTCCGGTCCACTTTGCGCGCAATCTCTGTCACTAATTCCAGCGGGATATTCAGGTTGCTGGAGATTTCACGAGGTGTTAATGCTTCCTCAATGTAGGAGCGGAGAATCGCATCCAGAGTGTCGTAGTCCGGCAGCGAATCCGTATCTTTCTGATCGGGGCGAAGTTCAGCAGAAGGCGGTTTCTCAAACACAGAAGCAGGAATTACTTTTTCCCGCAAACGGGAAAGACTGTACACCAGCGTTTTTGGCACGTCGCTGATCACTGCGAGCCCGCCGCACATATCGCCGTACAACGTACAATACCCAACTGCAATTTCACTCTTGTTTCCTGTGGTGAGAACCAATGCGCCGGTTTGGTTGGAGTAAGCCATCAAAGTTAAACCACGCAATCGGCTCTGGAGGTTTTCCAAAGCCACGCCACCAACCTCTGGCATTCCGCTCGCTATCTGCTCATAAGCCTTTGTGATAGGCGCGCTGAAGCAGCGAATTCCCAGCTTCTCTGCCATTCCCATGGCATCCGTAATGCTATGCCCGGAAGAATACGGCCCAGGCATACTGATGCCCGTTACGTTCTCTTTTCCTAGGGCGTCTACCGCGATACAAGCCACCAAGGAGCTATCAATTCCGCCGCTTAAACCGATCAAGACTTTGGAAAAGCCGCATTTCCGAACATAGTCCTGCGTTCCCAACACTAAGGCAGCGTAGACGGCGTCGCATTCGTCCTGATGTGTGGTGTGCCGCTCAGGGACGTCGTAGTAGATCAGATCTTCCTGGAAAGACGCAGCTTCAGACAATACATTGCCTTTCGCATCCATGGCGAAGCTGCTGCCATCAAACACGATTTGGTCGTTCCCGCCTACCTGATTGACCCAAACCACAGGCACATGATGACGCTGCGCATGAGACGCTACCATGCGTTTCCTGAGGTCCCGTTTTCCGATGTAATAAGGGCTGGAGTTCAGGACAACAAGGATTTCGCCGCCCTGCTGCATAAGCTCTTGCACAGGATTGCGAGTATACAGGCGATGTTGCCAGAACTGGTCATCGTTCCAGACGTCTTCGCAAATCGCAATTGCTAAGTTTTGGCCCTGAAAACAGATGGGCTGCTCCGTCTCACCGGAAACGAAATACCGCGCTTCATCGAATACATCGTAATTGGGTAAAAGCACCTTGGTCTGGCGGCATGCCACCTCGCCGCGATGGAGCAGCGCTGCCCGATTCATGGCACGATTTCCGGTAGCGGCATGGGAGCGGCTGACATAACCAGCTAATAAGCCAATCGGAAGATGAGCCGTTTTGCGAGCCAAGTCTTCCAGTGCTGCTTCCGACCCTTCTATAAAACTGCGGCGTTCTATCAAGTCACGAGGCGGGTAACCGGTAATTGCCAGTTCCGGAAAAACAATCAGTTCCGCTCCTTGCTGGGAGGCTTGTGTGGCAAAATCCACCATTTTTGTCACATTTCCCGCAAAATCTCCCACTGTGGTGTTGATCTGACCTAGGGCGATACGCATGAAGTTTTATTGTAACGATGCCCTACTTCGCCCATAGAGTATGGAGTAGAACAAATGAAGTAGCGCAGAGAGGCAGGGTAACAAAGCATAGCTAACTCTTTACCTAATTCTTTTCTATTGGAAGATATATATCCCTTATCATTAGAAATAGAATTTATGCCCGGCGTTGTCCGAACAGAAGTACTCGTCCCTCATGCGAGTGTTGTTTCTACCCAAGCTTTACCCAGTGCAATGCGAGATGCCAAAGCAAAAAAACATCTGCTCTGGGCACTGGTTCCTTTTTTCCTGATTCTGCTGTTGACTCGCGCCGATATCCAAGGCGACACGCTTTGGTATGCTACCGATATTACGCACTACCAGCAATCCTCCACTCCAGATAAAACTTCGCTTTGGGATTTTGGACATCTTTTATGGCGGCCAACCGGGTTGTTTCTTTACCGGGCTTTAGGTTCTTGGAAGCCTTATGCGGCAGAACCTATTGTCTCTATTAGTTTTATTCTGACTCTGCTCAACCTTGTTTCTTCGCTGGTTTGCATCCTGCTGTTTCAGGCAATTGGCTTACGCATGAAGTTGCCTGTCTGGCTCAGCACGGTGCTGAGTGCCAGTTTCTTCTGTGTCTACGCTGTATTGGAGTATTCCCGAACCGGTGCATCCTATATTCCCGGATTGATGTTCAGCCTGCTTGCTGTGTGGTTTACGATTCGAGCAATAGACCATGAACGAGTTTGGCCAGAGGGGATTTACGCCGGAATTTCATTAGCCTTAGCTGCCTTGATGTGGGCACCTTACCTGATGATCTCCATTGGAATTCTGGGTTTGGTGTTCCTATGGAAATCTGAGGGGCAGGAGCTGAGTTTTTCCCGAAGAACCAAACTGGTGGTGTGGATTGCTCTGAGCAGTTTCGGGCTGGTGGCAGCCGGAATGGGTGTTGCTGTACGAGAGGTAGAAATTCACTCGATTGGGGAGTTTCGTGAATGGGTAGTTGGGTCTGCTCATGGATGGTCGCAGAGCCAACGTATTGTCCGGATTCTCACAGGGTTGCCACGTGGCTTCATTACGCTTCGGGATACCGGGGTCTTTATGAAGCGATATTTTTTTCATGATCCATACGCGCCTGTGAGCATGAGAACGCTGCTTCTTCATCACTTTTGGAAGCTGGCTATTTTCTACGCGTTTGGAGCATGTTTTCTATGGAGCCTTGCTCCCCATCGTGAGGGTCGCCGATATCTCGCCATATTTGCATTGGGATCTGCTCCTGTATTTGCCGTTGCCCTTTTCGTATTTGAGACAGGTTCGCCGGATAGGTACCTGCCTTTCTATCCGTTTTTATGTCTGGCGTTAGCGTATGCTTTACGGGGAGTGCCCAGGAAACAGCCAGCCTCCCTGATGTTGCTTGGCTTTCTGGTATTGATCGCTTTGGTCAACGTGCTAGATCTGCGACCCGGTGCAATCCAGCAGCGCAATCAGGCAGCGATAAATCGACTGAAAATATTAGGGGAACACTCCGCAAAGAACAGCATGGTTACTCTCGCCACACAAATGGATGAGATTTTCGAATTCACGGAGCGCTTTCCCTTCTCGCCCTTGAACAGAAGTAAATCTTTTTATGTTCACGATGCTGTTAAAGTAGCAACGGACCAAGTAAAGGTCTGGAAACAGGAGTTTGCTGCACTCTCTCTAAAGAACTTAAAAATGCAAAGGGAAGTCTGGGTTTCCCGACGAGTCTTTGCCAGCCAACCTGACCCTTCGTGGAAATGGACAGAAGGAGATGACCGCCGCATTACCTGGAAAGAGCTGCCACTCTACTTTGAGCAGTTCGAGTATGGCCCGGCAGTCGGAGGAAGCGATGGCTTTGTTCCGCTGCTGGTGAATTCTCACAACCAGGAACTGCTTTCGGAATTTGCTTCCGGCAGCACCCCGCAAGTTTCCGCCTCGATAAAATAGGGGCTTGTTGCCCTTTTCCGTTGCTCGATGGAAGTTCCTTCTCCTGTTTGCGGCAACTAGAATAACGGCACAAAATCCGTATGCAGGCTCTGCCGCATGTGCGCCTTGTCACCCTGCACAATACGCAAAGCAAAAAGATTCCCACCATTGGAACGCTCTGCATGCAGTAGAAAGAACACCTTTTCCAGCGCTATTCAGTGAACGCCCCATTCGGGAGCGCAACGGCGTGGAGTTTCTGTATGACACGCAATCTTCCCCTTTACATGTAATCGTCAAACTAGGAACAGAGAGCGCCGATGCCGCTCTCCAATGGATTTTTGGAGCAGGCGCGTTAGCTTGGACGCCGGTTGGTTATAACAGCCATGGATATTTCGAACATCGCGTCTCCTGGTATCGGGCCTCCGGAGTTCCCGGAATGACTTTGGGTCATGCCGCTGCTCGTCCCCTTAGCGCACAATCCGCTTTGGGACGCCCCACCAGTACGGAAGAAATCACCCGCTGCTTTCAATGCCACGCCGCAGGCGTGCGTTCCGGGCCAAACCTGGATTGGATTCAGCCAGGTGTGCAGTGCGAACGTTGCCATGGTCCTGGACGCGAACATGCGCGAAGCGGCGATCCGAAGCTCATTACAGTGGCGCGCTTCGGCTCAGGAAATCGCCTCCAATTCTGTGCTACTTGCCATCGGACTCCGCTGGATGACCGAACGCCTGCCCCGGAATCAAAAGATCCCATGCTGGTACGGTTTGCTCCTGTCGGCCTTGCTGCTAGCCGTTGTTTTCTGGCAAGCAAAACGTTGGGGTGCAATACCTGCCATGATCCTCACGAAGATGCCCGGCACGACCCGGTGTTTTATGATGCCAAATGCCAAGAATGCCATCTTCCGAAAAAGATGGCATTCCATTATCAGACCTCAGGCAGATCTTGTGTGAGCTGCCATATGCAGAAATCCACGCCCGTCACAGATCTGACATTTACAGATCACCGCATTCGCATTTACCAACAGCCTTAAAAATTTACTTTTAAGGCTAATTGAATGAGCCTTGGCGTTCCGACCGTGGAGGTAATTTGTCCGGCTGTAGCACTTCCAATGGTCAAATTCGGGTTAGCGAAGCGTGGCGTATTGGTGAAGTTATAAAACTCCCCACGAAACTCCACGTTCGCTCCTTCCCCTAAACGGGTAGCAGAAAATCGCTTTGCGAGATTGGCGTTATGGCTAATGGTTCCTGGTCCCCAGATGATGCCTTGCCCGGCATTGCCAGCCGTATAGTTCGCAGGCACCGTGAAGGCACCCACGTCAAACCATTGCGTTAACGAGCGCTGGTTTCCGGGAAGATTCGGGTTGCGAACCACATTCGGGCGGTTTGTTGCTCCGCAGTTGCATGCGTTCACAGAAGTAGTGGGGGTAAGTGGGAAGCCACTTTGCAGGGTGGTGATTCCATTGAGTTCCCAACCGCCTAACACCCATTCCGCCGGACCGCCTGTGAGCCAGCGGCGTCCATGTCCAAAAGGCAAAGCATAGGAATAGGCGACGGTAAACCGATGAGGTGCGCTGTTAGCTTCCAGACCATGATCCAGGTTACGGTTCACCACAGGATCGCGATAGCCTTGATCGCCCGTGGCCATTGTTTTGCCGAAAGTATAGGCAGCAACAAAGCCAAGACCGCTATTAAAACGCTTCTCTGCTTTGGCCTGAAGCGAATGGTAATACTGTGAACCAATCGAAGTGTTTACCGTTACACCGCCATAATACTGCGGATACGGCACATAAGCCGCCGTGTACTGGCCTGCTGCCTGAGAAGCCAGGGAAAGCGGAATCGCATTTAAGTTATATGACCCGTAAGGAAGGTGAACTCCATGACTGCCCGCATATCCCACCTCAATCACAGTGCCGCCCAACTCACGTTGCACATTTAGGTTCCACTGCTGGAAGTAGCCGACTTTGTTTTCATCCGGATAGATAGACACGCTAGCCGAACCTTTTCCCGTTTTGTCTTGTGGAGTGTAAGGAATATTATCCAACGTGGTTTTCCAGGTGACTTGATCGGTACTATTGAAACGCCCTAAATCCGTATCCGAGAAGATCGGGGAACGCGGCAGGCCGCCCGACTGACCATACCCTTGCTGACTAAGAGAAAACAATCCATACCCACCGCGAATTACCGTCTTCGCAATCGGCTGGTAAGAGAATCCGAAGCGCGGACCAAAGTTGATGTAGTCCTGATTCCACGCTGTGGTGCGGAACCCATTTACCCCCAGAGGAACAATCTGCCCTTGCGTCAAATCAAATAATCCACTCCGGTTTTTTGCTTCGTGCCAGTACAAGGGAGCATCCCAACGCAAACCAATGTTGACCGTTAGGTTACGGGAAACACGGAAATCATCCTGCGCAAACAGAGCGTACACCCAGGTTCGTGGCTCAATAAAGGACGGATAGATTTCGTAAGTGTAGTTGTAAGGGAGGCCGAGCAAAAAGCTGGCGTAATCATATCCCGTGTTGTTGAAGCCCCGTTGATCTGTGAACAGATTACTGAAATAGAACCGACCGTTGTTAGGTCCAGGCTGAAAATTGTCGGTTTTGAGCTTTCTTGCTTCGCCACCGAACTTGACGCTGTGTTTCCCAAACACGACGGAAGTGATATTGACCAAGCCAAAACTTTCCTGCTTCTCAAACAAGGTGGCTCCGGAGGGGCTGCCAAGCACGGCAAAACCACCCGTTCCGTTGAAGTCGATTTCCGGGGTGCCGAGTTTTTGATTGCCGTTGGGCATGCCATTAATGCCGAAATCCTGGACGCCCACGGTGCCCCAACCGGCAGGGTAGCGATGAGGGAAGGTGCGGAAGTACGAGAGATGGAGGTCATTGGTGGCCCGTGCACCGAAAATGTGCACTTCGTTCAGGACGACCTGACGGGCAGTGTTATTGATGCTGGTTCCAAAGTTGGGGCCACCCCCGCCAATATCGCTAAATAATTGCGGCGTTAAGGATTCGGAGTGATTTTGCGAGTAACGCGCCATCAGCTTGTCACGTTCAGAAAAATTGTGGTCTACTTTGGCATCCCAGCTATAGGCATCCGTGCTGGCTCCATGAATCGAGTTGAAGTTTTTGTAGGTGGCGCCGGAAGTCGGATCGTAAAAAAGAGATTGGAGTTTCAACGCGGCCGGACTGAGCCGGCTCACCGGAATGGTATTCCCTGCAAAAGGATCACGAACTACTACGGAGGAGCCTGTGGAGGTTGTTACAGTACGGGCAGTGGCGGGATCAAATATCTGGTTCTGGTAAACGGCTCGCCCTAACGCATCCGTACCGACCTGGCCTCCCAAAATGCTGGAAAAATTTCCTTGGCGGAAAGCGCTGATAGGAACCGTGTAGCCGGTAAAGACCGTCTGTGTTCGCTGCGGGTTTAGCTGAGCATCCATGAAAAAGAATGTCTTATTGCGCTTGATCGGCCCGCCCAGAGTTCCGCCGTACTGGTTGAAGCGGGAGACGGGTACCTGATGGGTAAAGTAATTCCCCGCGTTCATTTTGTCATTCTGGAAAAACTCAAACAGAGTGCCGTGAAACTGATTGGTACCGGAGCGAGTGGTGGAAAGCAACACGGAACCGCTGGTCTGCCCATATTCCGCAGAGAAGCTATTCGTCACTACCTTTACTTCCTGCACCACATCCGGGTTCGGATTCACGGGCGTACCACTCCACACGTGGTTGCTGGAGTGCGCTCCGTCAATGTAATAAGGATCTTTACGGACCAAGCCGCCTTCCGCAATCGTATCGCCAGCGGAATTTTGCACAACACCCGGCGCGAGAAGCTTCAGATCCTGAGGATTGCGGCCTGCCAAAGGCAAAGCTGTTACCTGGCGGGTTTCAATCACTGTTCCCAAGGCACCGGTTTCGGTCTGCACCAAGGGAGCTTCCCCACTTACGCTAACCGACTCCGTCATTTGCCCTTGCTCTAGCAGAGCATCAATACGAACCTGAGTGTCCGCGGAAAGCCTAACATTCTCGCGGACGTACTTCTTGAATCCCTGGAACTCGGCTTGTACACGGTACGTACCCGGTTGCAAATAGGGGGCGGAGTAATTGCCCGCGCTGTCCGTTGTAACGGATGTGGCGATACCCGTATTTACATTCGTAACAACAACACTGACGCCCGGAATAATGGCAGAAGAAGGATCGGTAATGGTGCCAACAATGGTTCCTGTGTTTCCTTGGCTAAAGGCACACACCACCCCGACGAAGAACAGCAGAAAAACTTTCATGGTTCTCCCTGATAGAAGAAATCTATAGCGGGAACTATATCATGGTAAAAACACTAGGAGCACTGAAAAAGCTTCGCTTGGATTAGAAACATTGCTGATTTGCTTCTCTGTATTGTAAAAATTGATGCAGTTTAAAGGGAGTTGGTGGCAGAGAACATCTGCAAGGCTTTGCGCCATAATCAAGTGATCATGTCCGCACATCCGCGCATCACGATCGAACCCGACAAGCGGGACGGCAAACCGTGTATCCGCGGCATGCGAATCACGGTCAATGACGTCCTTGGCTGGCTGTCTCATGGAATGACAGAAGTGGAGATCCTCGAAGAGCATCCCGGCCTTGAGAGAGAAGACTTCGCGGCGGTGTATGCATTTGCCGCAGAGATGGCAGACATGGCATACAGCCATCGATAACCCTTGCACATCCTGCTGGACCAGAATCTCTCCCCGAAACTGATTCGAAACCTTGTTGACATCATTCCCGGACTTGAGACCGTGTATGATCACGATCTGGTGGGAGCATCCGATCCATTCATCTTCGATTGGGCAAGGAAGTTAGAATTTGCGGCCGTGATCAGCACCGATCGGGATTTTATACACTTGGCCGAGCGTTTGGGTCCGCCGCCTAAAATCATTAGAATTGAGCGATGTGATTTTCCCGCAAAAGTGATTGAACAACTCCTACGGCGGGAGGCCCTTCAAATTCACGATTTCTTAAAATCAGACCGAGCGGTGTTGCTCCTAAGACTTTAACGTATGTTGAAGTAGCGGAGCAAAGCAGAGGGCAACATACGAAGTCGAGAGAAAAACTCTCTTCAGCGTAGCCGGTTTTTATTACGCTTTACCATTCTCAAATGGACAAAGTCCACCTTAGCGGCACACCAAAAATTAGTGCCCTCGCAAAGCCTTGATTTTCTGGAGAATTTCCTCTCGATCTTTGTACGCCGGGTCGCGGCGAAGCACCTCTTCATACCATTTCGCGGCATCTCGGTAGTATCCAAGTCTTCCAAGGCATAATGCAACATTGTAAGCTGCCGCTGTGTCTGTCTTGTCCAACTCGGCTGCTTTCTCGTAGCTTTGGCTGGCTAATGCCCAATTTGCGGTATCGAAGTAAGCACTACCGAGCAGGAAATGGGTACTGGAATACTTACCGTCTGACCATTGGAGAGCTTGCTTTGCTGCGCTGATGCACTCCTGAAATCTTGTCAATCCGCAGAGTGCGCCTGCCTGAAGCTCGTATCCAAGGTAATTTTCGGCTTCCAATGCACTTGCTTCGCGGCCGTGGCTCAATGCTTGCTCGTAGACACCACGTTTTAAAAGAACGTCACTGATAGCAACGTGCGCCCGAAATCTATCCTGCTCCGAGTAATTATTAACCGGCGCCTCTTCCAAGCACTTACGCCCTGTGCTAAGCACGTTATCAGTCTCAGCAGGATCGCCCCAAAGCTGAAAGGAGGCAAGACACCAATATCCCCAAAAACCTCCTTGCAAAGCCGCTTGATGGTAGGCGCGGCCTGCTTGGCTATATTGTTTCAATTGAGCAAGTCTATCACCCTGAGTAGCCCAATCCCAGGGGCTCGCTTTTCCTGTTTTCACTAATTGCTGAAACCATGCTGCACCCTCGTCGGCTCGGCCCTGAGCATAGTAGACTCGCGCAAGCCCCTGCAAAATGCGGAGTTGATCTTCTTCGTTAAGGGAGTTGTTCATACCAAAAGCACGTTTATAAGCGTTTATCGATTCAGGATAAACTTCCCGCTCTTCTAGCGTTTCGGCCAGAATTATTAGAGCTTCCGCCGGAGGTTGCTTCAGACCTGCTATGCCCACTCTGACAAGCTTTTCAGTTCTCGCAAGAACTGTTTGACGCTCTGTTGCATCTCTTATCCAAATGACCTTGGTGTTAAGCAGCTTCGCCAATTTCACCCGGCGTTCGGGCGTAGGTTTCAAGCTAAGAATTTTCTCAGAAGCAGAAATTTTGAGATCTAACCCTTGACCCTCGGACGCAATCTTGTCCAGCAGATCGATATCATTTCCCGCGCTGCTCAATGCTTCCTGCCAAAGTTGCTTGATCTGCTCTTCCAATTTCTGGTATTCAGAATCCTCCGCTGAAGAATAATTCACTCCCTGTTGCTGTGCCTTCGTACGGTTGGCTTCTTCGATTAAAGAAGCCGCATCATGAACCTGTGAGAAGGCATTAGAACTCAAGAACTCCCTCAAAACCGACACAGGAATTGCGAAATTAAGATTCTGCCCGTTTTTCAACATTCCTACTGCAACACCAACAACTTCACCGGATTCATTCAGAATAGGACCGCCGGATGAACCTGGAGAAATAGATGCGGAAATTTGGAGAAGCTTCTGTCCACCGAACTCGCGCACGCCAGAAACAATGCCTATTGTGATGCTCCTCTCAAGCCCTTGCGGATTTCCGATGGCGAACACGGTTTCTCCGGGAGAGAGTTCCCGTTCGGCAAGCTTTAAGGGCACAGACGTAAGCTCGGCAGTGGTGGAAAGGAGAGCCAAATCTTTCCTGCTGTCACTCTTCTCCACCGTGGCGCTCAGCTTTACAGGGCCCATATCAATTACCACAGCGTCAGCCGCAACGACGTGCTGATTGCTAATGATCTTCGCACCTTCGATCAAGAAACCAGTGCCTTGGCTGACGGCACTTCCGTCTTTTGCTTTGACTGTAAGCAGGAATACGCTTTGCGCTGCCTTGGCATATACCTCTTTTCCATGTTCTACCGATTGTGCTCTGGCCGTTTGCGGCAAAAAGCTTAGAAGCATGGCGAAGGCCAATACACAGACATTTAACAGCAACTGCCGCCAAAGGTTTTGAAGGATCGAGGCAGAAAAGACAATCGATTTAGCCATTTTTTCCGTAGTGGAGTTCCAACCTGAAACTCTCACTCGGCTGTTAATCAATAGAACACGGGTATGCTGAGCCATAGCCAGTTCCACAAATCCCAAACTGTTAAAGGAATCAATATATTAGTTTCCAGGTAAAAGGTGAGCTTGCGAGCTTTGGGTTATAAACTTATTGAATAGTAGCTATCTAGTTGACAAGAAATGAATTGGCTGCCTCATTGATGTTCGAAGGCTTACACAAGGCGAACTTCCTCCCATCCCCTGTCAAGCTTGCGCCGCGCCGCAGCAACGAACTCATTCAGAACCTGAACCGATAGAACCCCTCCCGCTGCCAGTAGAGTTTCGGCCACATGACTGCGCGTATCATCTTGGCGGAACGCGTAGAGAATGACTTTTGTGTCAAAGAACGGCTTATCGTTCATTGATCTCTTCGCGATTGAACTTGAAATCAGGAGGAAAAGACCACTTCGTTTGGCGGAGTTGCTCAAGCGCCCTCTCTTTAGACTGGTAGCGGGCCACCTTGAAGTCGCGTTTACCGGCGATGGAAATCTCGATTTCGTCTCCCTCTTTCAGATCGAGTGCTTCAACAACCACAGCGGGAAGACGCACCGCCAAACTGTTGCCCCATTTGAAAACCTGCATTAAAGATATACCTAGCTCATTGTATATCTACACAAGCATGCGAGTAAACCATCGTCAATAAAGGCAATTGAGCAACGCAGGAGTCTTTTGATTTCTCAGTTTTTTAGCAATCGATGAAAACGCTCACAAGATAGCTGTAATTTACCGATTGAATTGGTTGCGGGGGCAAGATTTGAACTTGCGACCTTTGGGTTATGAGCCCAACGAGCTACCGGACTGCTCCACCCCGCGAAACCATACTAGCGTCTTGTTCGGCTTCTGTAAAGTCTTCCCGTACCTTTGAAGCGTAGGAGGACTCACACTTTTGTAATTAAGCCCTGGCAGTGAGGACGGCTGCTAAACGGCTACGAATCTGGTTCATGACCTCTGTTGCCAGAAAGGGTTTGCGTAAAACCGGAAAATCATGCTCTTCGCAGACAGCTTCATCTTCGGGCGGTAACACGGAGCCCGTCATCATGATGATCTGCATTTTAGGTGCCTGCTGCCGTAACTGCACACCCAACTCTACGCCACTGCCATCAGGCAGCATGTAATCCAGCAAGCCCGCGTTAGGAGGATGCTCCATTACAAGCCGTTTGGCTTCCCCTGCGGATTCCGCTGTAAGGAGCCGCCAACCAGCTTCCGCCATTAACCTTTCCAGGAAGTGGAGCAAATCGCGGTTATCGTCCACCAGAAGAACCGTGGGATGAGCAGGGGCTTCCGCTTCTCCTGTTCCAGTGGGACGCATGACCAGAGTGCCACGATCTTTGCTGATTTCCACGCGTACGCGTGCTCCGGATTCCACTCCGCCAGTGGCGACTAAAGTGGCGAGAGGCTGCGTCAGATGGCGATGAATTGTACGGTTTAGCTCTCGCGCGCCGTACTCCGTGCTGGTTCCCTTCTCAATCAACCACTGTCGGGATTCAAAAGGAACTTCGATAGTGAAACAGCGATTTCCTAATCTGGTATTTACGTGGTTTTGCAGGTCTGAAATCTGATGGTCCACGATGGCAGACAAGGATTCAGCAGTTAAAGGCTGATAGGTGATGACGCAATCAATGCGGTTCACGAATTCAGGGGAAAACTTCTTTCGCACCGCTACCAATGCAATACTTTGCAGCTTGCTGGTCATATCCGCAGCCGGACGCGAACCGGGCACGCCGGATTGAAAACCGAAATCCGGATTGATTTCCTTCATCATTTCTCGCGCGCCCAAATTGCTGGTGAGAAATACCAAGCTTTTTTCGAAATTGACGGAAGAGTTGTCACCCAGCCGCAGAACTCCTTTATCCAGCACGCCCAGCAATAAACGCGTCAAAGAGGGTGCAGCTTTTTCGATTTCATCAAACAGCACCAGGGAAAGCGCGCTGTTGTCGCTGGTCACCGCAGTCAGTTTCTGCTGTGACAGCATAGGTTGTGTTTCGCGATGTCCCAGATATCCAGGAGGAGCGCCAATCAATTTGGCTACCTCGTGCTCCATCTGGAATTCACCACAATCGATTTTTAATAGATTTTTAGCGCTGCCATGAAGAATTTCGGCCAAAGCTTCTACGGTTCTGGTCTTGCCGGTTCCAGTAGGGCCAAGCAGAAGAAAGACGCCAACCGGTCTTCCTTCCGGTGCAAGCCCGGCCTGGAACATCTGAATATAGGGAACGATGACGTTCGTGGCGGCGGGCTGCCCCACAACCTTCTGGGATAGAATTGCCGTTAAATTTTCCAACGGCTCAGGCACGGCTTTTTTCGCTCGTCCAGATCCAGTATTCTTTTTACCTTCAACCATATTACTGGCTTCAGTATATGCGACCGGCACTAGCCCTACGAGTAAACGAATGATTCCCTTAGTTATTTTTGGTGGAATTTATACTAATTTTTTTTAAAAAAGAAAAGAATTTCACGGGCGATTCTTTGGCTCGCTTGTCCGTCACCGTAGGGATTATGAATCCGTGACATTTGCTCGATTTGTTCCGGGTTTTCCAGCAAGGCAACAGTTTCGCGGTAAATATGGTCTGGGTCAGTGCCCACTAATCGTACGGTTCCCGCTTCCACTCCCTCAGGACGTTCGGTTTTGTCTCGCATTACCAACACTGGTTTGCCTAAAGAAGGCCCTTCTTCTTGCACCCCGCCGGAATCGGTAAGGATCAAAGTGGCATTTCGCATCAGATCCACAAACGGCACGTATTCCAATGGAGGAATCAGGGAAACTTGGGGAAGATTCCCCAAGTGATGTTCAACAGGGCCAACAACATTGGGATTCCGATGCACCGGATAGATCAGATGAACATCTTCCCGCTTCGCAAGACGTTTCAGCGCCAGGCAGATTCGTTCGAAACCAGGACCAAAACTTTCTCGCCGATGAGCTGTGACCAGAATCCATTTTTTTCCGCGAGCAGAGTCCGGCAGGAACCCGCTCTCTTGGACAAGCGATTTTCTTTCTCCGGCAAGAAGCTGATTTCGGACGTGGAGAACCGCATCAATTCCTGAATTTCCTGTAACAAAAATAGTTTTCGGATTAATTCCTTCCGCTTTTAAGTTTTGCGCGGCTCCTTCGGTAGCGGCGAAGTGGAGAGAGGCTAAGCGAGTGGTCAGGACACGGTTCAGTTCTTCGGGAAATGGCTGCTGAAGATCACCAGTCCGCAAACCCGCCTCTACATGCGCCACCGGAATGTGGCGGTAGAAAGCAGCTAATGCGCCACAGAAGGTGGTAGTGGTATCCCCCTGAACAACAACTAGATCTGGTTGAGATTTCTGAAGAACCGGGTCCAAGGCTGCCATCATGCGGGAAGTGGATTCACTGAGCGTTTGAGCCGGTTGCATCAGGTTCAAATCGTAATCCGGCGTTACGCCAAACACGGTGAGTACCTGATCCAGCATGGTCCGGTGTTGGGCCGTGACGCACACTTCCACTGCAAACTGCTGTGCTGCCGATTGCATGTGCCGCAGAACCGGGCAAAGCTTGATCGCCTCCGGACGAGTACCGAAGACGAACAGCGTCTTGATCATGAAAGGAGAGAGTTATCGATGCCGAAACGTAATACGGCCTTTGGTCAAATCGTAGGGGGAGAGTTCCATAGTGACGCGGTCGCCTGCCAGAACGCGAATGCGGTTACGGCGAAGCCTTCCTGCCAAATGGGCTAATACTACCCGCTCATGCTCCAGTTGAACGCTAAACAACCCGCTGGGAAATTTTTCCAGTACAGTGCCGGTTACTTCAATGCTGTCTTCTTTACTCAATCGTTCCCTTTCTTGTTCCCTGCCTATGGGCAGGCCCGCGCAGCGTGGCCGGCCTGCCCTTACATTACTGATACCTAGCCGATCGTTACGTTGGCCGCCTGCAGACCTTTAGGTCCTTTGGTTACCTCAAATTCTACGTGAGCACCTTCATCCAGACTCCGATACCCCTGAGACTGAATCGCGGAGAAATGAACAAACACGTCTTCGCCGTTTTCACGTTGGATAAACCCGAAGCCCTTAGCTGCGTTGAACCACTTCACTGTACCTTTTTCTTTCATATCTACTTCCTTGTGTTGATATTGCTGCGATCGACTGACTGGCGGCTACCTCTTTGCTAATAGCAAAGGGCTGCGACTGGTGTGTTCCAACCGCGCAGCCCCGTTGCCAAACTCTGAAATGGAATACCGCAAAACAATCAAACTATGCAGTTCCAGTATACTCGATCGGCTTCCGTAGTGTTTTATACTGTGCGTTGTCACTTGAGATAAGCCGTGTCTCTCTGATGTTCGAAGCCATCGAGCCGGTTGCTTTTCCTCTTTACCAAACGGGAAACATCTTTCGTGGGGCATTAGGACTCGGGCTGCGACAAACTTCTCCGGCAGCGTACGAGAAAATCTTCGCGCCCATTCGCTCAGAGCACTCCCGAAACGGATATGCCGATCCGCCACGCCCTTTTGTGTTGCGAATCAGCCATTTGGAAGGAAAGGCCATGCCCGCTGGCGCAAAATTCCTCCTTCCTATTCATTCTTTTAGTTCCCGGGAGGCGCCACCGGAAGTATTTGAAACCGCTTTTGCTGCGGAGTCGCCTTTTGGAGGGAAAGTCAGACTTGCCGGCGTGCTTCCGCCGGAGCATATCTGCTTACAGTTTCAAGCAGCCAAACAGCCAGTTTCCTCCCTCAGTATTCGGTTCCTCACTCCCACGGAACTGAAAACTAATGGCCAGATCGCTTCCGAGCCGGAATTCGCCGTTCTATTTTCCCGCGCTTATAAAAGGATTCAGGCGCTGCAACTTCTTTACGCGCAGCCGACGCGGCTTGAAGATCAGAATTTGTTTGCGCAAGCAGAAAAAGTGACGCTGCTCTCCCATGCCCTGATCCGGGCGGAGGCGAGCAGAGTTTCCTCCCATACCCATCAAACCCACCCTTTAGGGGGATTTCGCGGAGAAGCGACCTACCAAGGTAATTTCCAGGAGCTTTTGCCCTGGCTACAAGCCGCCCAATGGACAGGAATCGGCCGACAAACCGTATGGGGTAAAGGAGAGATTTTGGTGCAGGGAGAGACGGAAGAGACGTAAGTAAATCAACTCCTTTTCGCTTGGAGGAGCGTTATGCTGAAAAACAATGCAAACGCCCAAGCGCAGGGGAAGTCTTGGAGAGCGTACGCTCATCACCATTCACGGCATCCGCACAGACGGCGCATGGCAGTAGTACTTCCATGAAGTGTTTGGACCCCACTTTCATTACGAGTCCTTCAAATACCCCCAATTTCAGCACTCTGTATGGTCAGTGATATTTCTGGCATTGGAGTGGTTTGCATGAATTCCTCCGATTCTTGCTCTGGCAGGGGCTTGGAGCACCGGCTTGCTGGCAAGCCTGGCGTATTGGGCCGCTGCCATCCTATTGATTTTAGGAAGTTTTTTAGTAGCCAGCCTTTTTGCTGACCGCCGCAGGGACCAAGTTGTTACGGACTTTATCAACTTTGTAGATCAGGCAAACGGAAGCGGGTTGCCTCCGCATGTAGTCGCACATAGCTTAGGTTGGTTTGTATTGGGAAGAGTGCTGTTTCGCTATTCCGAATTCAGGGCTGGTAAGGTAGTCCTGCTAGGCTGCGTTCTGAAGCCCGAACTCGATTGGGGAGGGATTCGGGGGCAATTTCAGCTGATTCGGAATGAACTAGGCGCTAAAGATTGGGTTTCTATCACCCTGATGAGCAGTGCATCCATTCTGTTGCGAAAAACATATACCGCATCATTGCAGAAGCGACTCGCACTGTTGAACACAATGGCCAGAAGCTTCTTTTCCCTCTCCATGCGGTGAAATTTTCTGCCCAACGAACTCTGGGGATTCGTTTTTGATTTCAGATGCCCAAGCTGCTTTCGAGCGCATTTGTTCCAATAAAAGCAAAGGGGAAGCGCTGGAATGGGATTGGGAGACTGTTTACCGAGCGGTTTGGCCGGTTCTGGTGGCGCGTGCCGCTAAGCACGGCTTACCGCAGTTCGCGGCGGATGCTACGCAGTCTGCTTTTTTATCTGTTCTGTCAGATCTTGCTCTGCTTTCCAGTTTCTCTACCATCCACCATTTCGTTGCGTATGTTTCCAGAGTAGCCATTAATAAAACAATTGATTATACAAGGCGAGTGCTGCGGCAGAACTCCTTGGAGGCTACTCCCGGATTGGAAATAGCGGACTCTCGAAGCACTGCAGGCAACCCTTTGTTCCTTTATGCGCCAAAGACTCTATCGCCGGACGAGGTTGAACTAATGCGAATGTTCTACATAGAAGGAAGAACATACAACGAGATCGCCGAGGTATGTAACACCACGGAACGCGCTGTAAAAACTCGTATGTTTCAGCTTCAGCAGAGGTTGGAGCAGTTACGTAAATAAATTTTGCTTCCCTCTTGGAATTTGCCCCTCCTGGCACGTTTACGTAATGATGGTCAACTTCTGCCAATCTCCAGAGTCAGGTTCTTTCTTGCACTTTCTGGGGAAAACTTTGGGGTTGTTCTCAAAGGAAAAGAGATGAAACACTATGCAACCAGATGAGAAAACAATAAGGGAAATCCGGGCAGAATTCAAGGTTGATTTCCATAACGCCGTTCCGGAAGACGGTGCATGTCTTTCCACGGAAGAGATTCTTGCTTTGCAGTCCGGTGCCGAACTGGAGCCAGCGGCACGCGAACACCTTACTCACTGTCAGTTTTGTTCCGCTCTTCAGCAGGCAATTCAGGTAGATCTTGGCCGCATGACTGAATTTCTTCGAGAGGTGCGCAGCAGTCAGCCGACTTCTTCCCCAGAAGTAAAATCCTACCGTCCCCCTGTTTTCGACTGGCGTTTGCCAACGGCAGCTTTAACAGCAGTGGCTTCCTTGATGATGGTCTTTTAATACCCAGAAACGTTGGAAACACTGACAAAGGGATCGAAAGCGCTAAAACTCGCATAGTTGCGCAACAGGCAAATACGACTCCTAAAATCGAGATTGCTCTCAAAAGTACCCTCTTCCCTACTGTGCAAGTAATCGCGGAAAAGGCCACAAAACTCACCGTCAGTGATTAGAATGGGCTAATTGGGAACCTTACAAAGTTTGTTTTAGGCCTTTCAAGATAGTTTTGAGGCAATATCCTGAAGACGGGATGTTAGTTGTACGTTTTCATAGGATATAAGGGCTTTGTTAACCAGCAATTGTTACCTGTCAAGTTTATGATAAGGACTGACCGTAAATTCTGCCGAGAAAGGGGCAGACTACAACCGGCCCAAGTCTTACTGCATGAAAACCATACTGCTTACTGGCGGTGCTGGCTTTTTTGGGGGAATTCTACAAAAGGAAATTCTGAACCAAGGCCATCGCTGTATTTCCGTTGACATTGTTGCGAATGAAGGCAATCACCAAAACCTAGCAAAAAGACTAGTCGATATTCGTAGTCTTTCCGAACTGGATAAGGTATTCGGAGAAGAACAGATTGACGGGGTTGTACATTGCGCGGCGATGCTTGCCCATGACACCAAGGACCATACTGCGTTGTGGCATAGCAATGTAGATGGCACTCGGAACGTGATGGAGTGCATGCGAAAGCATGGAGTTCCCCACATGGTGTTTACTTCCTCCAATTGCCTTTGGGGCCAAGGAATGCAGCGGCCAGTTCTGGAAGAAGATACACCCAATCCTGTCGAGGTCTACGGGAGGTCCAAGCTGGAAGGCGAAAAGATCATTCGGGAATACCAAGACATCCAGAGTGTGATTATTCGCTGCCCCACCATTATTGATTTTGGGCGCTTGGGACTTCTGGCCATTCTTTTTGAGTTCATTGATGAAGGTCGTCAGGTTTGGACAGTGGGCGGCGGAACTAACCGGTATCAATTCATTTACGCGAAAGATCTGGCAACCGCTTGTATTTTGGCTCTGGATCACCCGCGTTCCGAAACCTTCAACATCGGGTCGGATGACGTGAAGTCACTGGCGGAAGTGTTCCGCTATGTGATTCACAAGTCCGGCAGCAAGTCCACGGTGTCCGTGCTTCCCAGAACTCCTGCGATTGCGGCCATGAAGTTGGCTTACCATCTCAAGCTGTCTCCGCTTGGCCCGTATCACTACAAAATGATTGCGGAAGATTTTCTGTTCGATACTTCCAAGATCAAGAATTCTCTTGGCTGGAGTCCTACGCTGACCAATGAGGAGATGCTTTGGCGGGCTTACCAGTACTATTCGGAAAATCGACGCGAAATTGAGAATCGAAAAGGTGTTTCCACCCATCGGCAGACGGCCCCTATGGGGATTATTCGCCTGCTGAAGTGGGTATCTTAATTTTTCTTCTCCGCCTTTATTCCTAGAAGTATCAGAAACAAAGGCTTTTATAGACGCCTGTAGAGCAACTGAGACTGAGCAGGCACTTGCCCCGCACTCCAGGGCAGGTGAGGAGTTCCAGCAGGCAAGACGGATGTCCAACCTGTGCGATCTGCTCCCTTCGTTGGGTCATCGGCAATCACATAGGTAGCACCAGCTTTCCGAAAAGCATCTAGCACGCGGTTGCGTGTTTCAGAATCCGCATTCCAAAAAGCATTAATTTCGGTTCGATTGAACTCGATTCCGTGATTGAGATTGTTGAGTCGCTCCCAAATGACTGGCACTTCTCCAATGATGCGGAGATGATCTAGGCGAGCCCAGTCCGCATCAATGCCTTCCCCAATGTAAGCGACCTGATCGCCGGGCCGTAATCCAATTTCCCGAAAACGCTCTGCTAACACCCATTGAAGATTCCATTCATCTTCGTGCCTATGAAGGAGGTCACTGGCCGTTGTGGTAATGGGCACCCGAAGGCGAGTGGCAACAATAAACAACACAAACAGAATGCTAATCACTTGCACTGTCACATTCAAGGGACGAACCAGCGGCCCGCGCGGCACCCAAAAGCTGGCTCCTAAGCAGATCCAGGAGATCACCAGGGAACCAGCGATATAGCGACGGTCCAGATACACCAGGCAGTACAGGCCAATATAAGCCAGCGTAGGAACCAGCAAAAACCAATACCGCAAGATGCCTTCTTTGGAAAACCATTGCCGAAGACCCATCAGGAAGACGAATGCCAGAAAAGGAATTGTCACCGGAGAGTTCACAAACAGATAGGCAAGCAAAACAAGGCTCTGGCCTAATACCCGCAGTTGTAGCTTAGGCTTCAGGTGCGGGGAAACACCTTGGTACCAGTACGCAGGCTCATACCAAGGTGGATACGAGCCTGCTACAGGACCGGTATAAATATAGGTGGCTGGTTTGGTAAGGACCTTCTTGGTAGGATGCACAGGAGTACCGATGTCATAAGGCTCTCCTTGCCAGTTCTGTGTACGGGCAGCTCCGTTTACTTCCCACGCGTAATTCAGTTTTCCGGCTTCTCCATAGGTGAAGTGGTGATTCTCTATGGAAAGAGCAATCACAAAAGGCATTGCGACCATTGCAGCCGAAAGCGAAGCAAAGGCCAGTGGTTTCACAGGGGAAACGCTTCGCTTCCAGAACAATACGGCGGCAACCACAAAATCTATAAATACAACAGGCACAAAGGCCGCACGAGCCAGATAACCTAAGCCAAGCACCACGCCAAAACTGATCATGGTTTTCCATGTGGCCAAACCTTTCTCGATGCGGAGAAGCAGGTAAGCCAGATAGAAACCAATTGCCATCGCAATCATGTCTGGCGAGCAATACCCCATTCCAATCAGCACAAAGCAAGCAGGCACAAGCAGTGAATAGCCCACTACTCGCATCGTACGTTCCGAAAGCAATGGTTCTCGATTTTCGCCAGAAGAGACACGTTGCGAGTTCTGCCGTTGAAAGGAGATTAGTTCCCGTAAGAAGAACTCAAAAGCAACCAGCGCAGCAATAAAACCAAGGAAATTTACTAGGTGAAGAATGGCTACCTGCCAGTACTCTGCCGGATGTAATACAGCAAAGAAAACGGCGATAATAAACGAATACAGTGGGCTCCAGTAAGCATTCAGGGCTTTTTGCCACTCCCCCTGCGAGTAGTATCCGGCAATGTCAAGGTAAGAGACGCCATCACTGAAGATTCGATGACGAGTATGCCAAGCTTGAACCACACCAAGAAACAGAAGAACAATCCAGAACCCTGCGGTCAGAAGACGCCGCTCCCGGCCATGCATTTCCATTTCCCGCGAGTCTAGCATGAATTTTCAAACCCCTTCAATCCAGAAAATCTTTTGCATTCCGCACATTGCATCGATTGAAGAGAGCTTTCGTTATGAATAAAACATTTCGTTGGTTTGTTCAGCTCAAGCCATCTCGCCAACTGCTTCTTATTTTTTCGATCGGCTTTGTGATTCGCCTCATGCTGGTCATTGTTATTCGTCAATATCAGGATCTTGCACGGTATGAGCTAGAGCGGGTTGCCATTTCCTTAGCAACTCTTGGCACATTTGCCAACCCATATGCTCTTCCCACTGGGCCCACGGCACATGTTTCCCCGGGCTACCCGATTCTGTTGAGCTGGTTGTTCCGCATATTTGGAATGGGCGTGGCAGGCGAGTTTGTGAAGCAGGCATTTGCCTGTGCCGTGACAGCAGCACAAGCGGCCATTCTGCCGTTAGTAGCCCGCGCGCTTGGAATTGACTACCGGATCGGCTTGGCTGCTTCTGTTTTCAGTGCACTCTTGCCAATTAAGTTTGCTACGCAAACCATGGGTGATTGGGAAGCTCCTTACACCGCGTTGTTTCTGATGCTGATTGCCGTAATGACGGTGAAAACATGGCAGCAAGAAAACTTCCATCTCACGCGAGCTGTTTGGACAGGGGTTGCTTGGGGATTCGCCCTTCTGTTTGTTTCCGCTTTTTTGCCGTTGTTTTTGGTGTTGATGGCTGTAGGCTTTCTCTTAATATCCCGCCGCTTCTGGATGCCTTATGTGCGCTTCTGTGCCGTGCAGGGGCTTGTCGCTTTGCTGCTACTCACGCCATGGACTGTACGAAACTACTATGCATTAGGGAAGCCCATTGTGACGCGCTCCAACTATGGGCTGGAATTGCGTATTTCCAACAACGATATTGCCGGCCCTAATGAAGCAGAAAACTTTAGACAAGGGGTTTACCACATCTACCATCCTCTTCAGAACCCACGCGAAGCCCTGCGGGTGCGCGAACTAGGTGAAGTAGAGTACAACCGCTTAGCGGAGCAGGAAGCGAAGGCATGGATCTCCTCTCACCCAGCGCATTTCCTTAAATTGACAGCACTTCGCATTGCTTGGTTCTGGTTCTTCTATGATGCTGATCACTTGATGAAGTTTGCTGCCTTGTTACTTTCCGCACTGCTCGGATTTGTGGGCTTGTTTTATTTGTGGCAGCGCAATCCGTATTCAGGTACAGCCTTAGGAATGGTATTGCTGATATTCCCTCTACCTAATTACTTGGTGCATGTCGGTTTACGACATAAATATCCAATTGACTGGATACTTACTCTCCTTACGTTCTATGTACTCACTATCTGGTTGAGCAAATGGAAGCCACAACTCCGGCTTTTCAGTGATGTGCCGCAGACGGTAAGTTAGAAACGGGTAGCTTCCCATATGGAGTGGATTTTTGTAGCTCCAGGGGCGCCTTACTTCCTGACGGAGGGAGGCACAGCCTGGATGCCAATCGGCCATAATGATGCGATTACTTGGCCAAACCTGCAAGGTGCTTTTCGGCGCAAGAATCTTCCGGCTGTTCGTGCCCATTTGAAAAAGCTTGCTGGTCATGGCGTAACAGTGATTCGGGTCATGCTGGAATACTGCCAGGGTGACCATCGTTACTTCGAACGGAGTGTTGGTCATTTTCATCCGCCCATGGTTCAGCTATGGGACGATCTGTTTGCCCTTTGTGAAGAAGAAGGCATGCGTATTCTGCTGACACCTTTTGATACGTTCTGGATGTGGGTACGGTGGAAGCGAAATCCTTACAACTGCAAAAACGGAGGCCCTTGCCCTGCGATTTCGCGCATGATGTTGAGCCCTGAAACGCGGGTAGCTTTGAAGCGAAGGTTGGAGTTTATTACTGCACGCTGGGGACGAAGTGGGGCATTGTTCGGGTGGGATTTATGGAATGAGATTCACCCTGCGATGGCAGAGAATTCTTCCGGTCCTATGCATGAATTTATTGAAGACCTGAGCACGTTTCTCCGCCAAACAGAACAGCGGCTTCATGGGCGGACTCACCCACAAACAGTATCCATATTCGGTCCGGTGATTGTGAATGACCAGGTAGCTGCGGAGGCCGTGCTGCGCCATCCTTGCCTGGATTTTGCCACCACTCATTTCTATGAAGAAGGCACGATTGACGACCCGAAGAATACGGTAGATGCGGCCATCAGTACTGGTTCTTTGATTCGCAGCACCTTAGCGCGAACCAAACCAAACAGACCGTTTTTCGATAGCGAGAGTGGCCCCATTCACACGTTCAAAGATAAACATCGCATTCTGCCGGAGCCTTTCGATAATGAGTATTTCCGTCACATGCAGTGGGCGCACTTTGCTTCGGGAGGAGCGGGCGGTGGAATGCGCTGGCCCAATCGAAGACCGCATATTCTTACGGACGGCATGCACGAAGCACAACACGCCTTAGCGCAGTTCATTCCAAGCATTGACTGGAAAACATTTCAACGACTGAACTGGAACGGAGAAGCACACGTTTCCGATCCGGGTATTCAGATATTTGCCTGCGGTGACCATAATCAGGCCATTTTCTGGCTGCTGCGAAAAGACTCGATCGGCCCCGGCGGAAGGTTACGAACGGATGCAAAGCCACTTTGCCCGATTGTTCGCCTCCCGTTCCTGCAGGAAGGTGTTTATTCGGTTTCCGTGTGGGATACACTGACCGGAAACGAACGCACTGTGTTTTCCGTGTCCCATCTCCATAGTGGCCCGTTGGAAATTCACTCTCCGCCAATTATTACTGATCTTGCCTTTGCTGTGCGGCCCTCATTTTTTTAGTGGATCGTGTCCCCAGTTCATGAGGGAATACCGCCAGCGTGTTTCGCTGACGTCTCCGGCTGGCTTTTGCGCCATGTGGCGATGCACGTAGCTGACGATCCGCCGCATCTCGTGAACATCGTCTGCGGTGTACTCCGATTGCGATTTGTGCAATAGATTCACGATATTCCGCCCGGACTCATGCCCAGTCGATTCCGCATTGTCTGATATTTTCTGCCCACGGAGTGAGACTCCTCTGTTTTCAGCCAATCGCTTAATTGCTTTGCTGTCATGTTCACGGCCTCGCGAAACTCTGCAATATGTTTTCTATCTTCTTCGCTCAGATGATTCGTCGACATAAGGAACTAGATGACTGTTCCAGAAAGATGCCGTATTTTTGTTACTGATTTGAGATTCCGGAACCCGGAAAACCACATACTCACCATGGCAGCAGCATCAAAAAGATTCAGACTGGAATGTGGACCATTCCTGATGGAAGTCACAGGAGTGGACAACAATATTTGGATTGGCAGAGTGGATGGAGTGGGAGAGCATTATAAGGCTACCTGCACAGATGAGAGGGTGGCAAAGGAAGACTGCATTGAAGCAGCAAAACGTATTCTGAGCCAAAAACATATGGAGATGCCAACGAGTTTAGCTAATCCAGAATGGATGTAATCGCTATGCGAGAAGGCACTCGCTGTACACCTTCGGCGGGATGGTCAAAAAGAATTGACCATCCCCTTTACCGTCTCCGCTTAGCTGCTGGGGCGGCAGGGCTGGAGTTCAGCGTTTTCAAAACGGCTTTGGAGTTTGCCGCCGCCGAACTGTTGGGGAATTGAGCCAGAACCGCATTGAACTCTTTCGTTGCTTCATTGCGCAAACCAAGCTGAATCAAGGCACGGCCCTTCATATAATGGGCATCCGGCGTTTTCGGATTCACTGGGAATGCTTCTAAAACCTGATCGTAATCCTTCACCGCAAGATCCAGTCGCTTTTGGCGATAGTGAATTTCTCCGATGTTGAATTGAGCATTCGGCGCAAGGTCCGTGTTGCGGTAAAAGCGAAGGTAATCTCCGAACTCATTCAACGCTAATTCGTTTTGCCCGCCATCCATGTCGCGCTTTGCATTTTGATACAGCGTTGCGGCAGGAATAGGAGGGGCAGAGCCGGTGCCGCCATCAGGAACTGGAGCACCCGTTGCAGAAGAAGGCGGGAGAGCGGCACCCGGCGAAGAAGGAGGAAGACCCGCACCTCCTCCTGTAGCGGTAGGTGGAGGCGCGGCAGCAGGGGCCTGCATGGTAGCAATCAGATTTTTCAGATCTAGTAACTGTTGCTCAATCTTGCCCATGCGGGCAGATTGATCAGCTACACTATCCTGCACCGCGCGCATGTCGTTACTGACCTGATCCATACGCGAACCCAACGCGGCAATCGGCTGAATCACCTGCTTGCCGATATCCGAGCCGCTGGCTTGAACACTTCGAGCCAGATCACTGACCGAAGTATTCGCCTTGTTTGCTGAATCCAGCGTTTGCTGGGTCAACACTTGTAACTGGGCCGTTTTTGTATCCAGCGATTGTTGAAGAAGGCGCATCTGTTCCTGCAATTGCGCCACATCGCGCTGAAGCTCGATAATTTCCTTGCTGGCTGCCGTAGCCAGCGAAGGAATCAACAACAATGCCATACAAAGAAGGGTCCGCGTTTGTTTCATTGCTCCACTGCTCTTTCTTATGCTCGCATGCTATCCGAACTACTGTGCTGGTGCGAAGTGCGCCCGGCGGTTTTTCTGGTAGCAGGATTCATTTTGCTCCGTGCATTGGGGCCGTTCCTTGCCGTAACTGACTGTTTTCAACCGGTCGCCGGAAACGCCCAGATCCGTGAGGTAGCTTTTGGCCGAAGAAGCACGCTGGTCGCCTAAGCCCAGGTTGTACTCCGCCGAGCCGCGCTCATCGCAATGGCCTTCAATAATGACGCTGGCATTTGGAAAATCGGCAAAGATTTTCTTCAACGCATCGGCATCCTTGGCTAAGCGTATCGCGTGCGTCCCCTCGGATGTTGTTGCTGTCGTAATCGAAATAAGCATCATTCAGCAGCGTGTTCACAGCAGTCACAAAATCCGTGGGACCGGTTTTCGGGGTCACGTTTCCACTAGGCGCAGGGGCGCTGGTTACGTTCACAGTGGTGCTCGCGGTGACTGTTCCGCTTGCCCCGGCTGCCGTCAAGGTATAGGTAGTTGAATCACTAGGAATTACACGTCGAGTTCCGTTGCTCTGTACCTGCCCGATTCCGTTATCAATGGAGATCGCATTAGCATTACTGACCGACCATTTCAATACGGCAGACTGCCCTCGTTCCACCGTGGTAGGCTCCACGGAAAACTCCAAAATGGTGGTTTTGGTGTTCGTGGGCTCAGGTGCTGGCGGTGGCGGCGGTGGGGTGGCGGCAACTGGTGCCGTAGGCCCTGGCTTCTTTTTGCATCCCACCCCGACCATCGCAATTGCCCCGGCCATGAAAATGATCCCCAACCTGCTCCGTTTCAACATTACTCTTTTCTCCTCGGGTTATCCTCAGTGAACTACTTACCCCAAACTGGCATAACATTATTCCCGGCGCTGGTCAAACGTTGTAGCTGAGTTCCGTCCGCCAGCATGGACCAGATCTGAAAAGTGCCACTGCGGTTCGAAGAAAAAACAATATGCCGCCCGTCCGGAGCCCAGTTCGGATTTTCATTCCGTCCGGCATCTCTGGTGATTTGATCATATTCACGCGTAGCAGCATCCAGCAGAAAGATATTAAACCCTCCCGTAGCATAACCGCGCGTCCAGGCAAACAATAAATGCTGCCCATCGGGATGCCAAGCCGGGTTTGTAGCTTCTCCTTCGCCGTTGGTTAGGCGTTCCAAGCCCGCTCCTTCCAGATTCATCCGGTAGATCTGCGGGTGGCCTGTTGCACCGGTCACCACCGCCAATCCCGTTCCTTTCGGATTCACTTTTGGTTCCATTTGAATATTGCGTGACACCGAGATGCGCCGGAAATTTGTGCCATCCAGGTTTGCCGCATATACCTGCGCCGGACCTTGGGCTGCTGTGGAAGAGTAAAAAATCTGCTTTCCGTCCGCTGTAAAACTCGGTTGGGCATTCAAGGAAGCAGTCTGATTGTAGAAAGGCAGTGCGCGGCCTGATTCTGTGGAAATGATCCTGATTTGCGGCTGGCCTTTGTCAAAGCTGGTGTAAGCGACTTTGGTTCCGTCCGGCGAAACAGCAGGCATGGTGCAGATCGTTGTGCAGGAAGTAAGCTGTTTCTGGTTGGTGCCATCATAATCCATTTGCCAGATTTGCTTCTTGCCGCCGCGTTCGGAGACGTAGAAAATATGGCTGCCGATCAGCGAGCCGCCGCCAAATTGGGCAATGATGTCCGCCGCAAATTCATGGGCGACTTTGCGTGCTCCCGCTTCGTCCATGGTTCCCAAATAGCGTTTCCCAAGCAATTGCGCGCTCTGGAGAGATTGCTGCCGGACGTCATACACATACCCGTAGAGCAGTAACTGATTATTTTGTATGGCAGTATAGCCGAAGGCCAGATAGTTCGCGTTCACGGGAGAGTTTGCCCAATCCACCAGCGCCATACCCTGCGCGCTAGAAGGCCGAAGGTCTTCCGGGCGTTGGGGGTTCTGCAGCGGATAGAAGCTTTTCGGAACCATTTTGAATAATCCCGAGGTTTGCAGGTCGGTGTATAGCGTGCCGTTGAACGTACCCATTACCGGCTGCGCTCCGCCGCTTCCCCGAAAATCAACTACCGCCAGATTCGGGACGGAGCCTGATTTATTGATGAAGGCACGCACATCCGAGCTTTGCGCCAACAGTGCCGGACCGCTAAAGCACAGTATTGCTAACAACAAGCCAAGTTTTTTCTTTTTCATCGGACTTGAAACCATAACTCCACCTGCGCTGAACTTTTTTCGTAACCGGGAGGTAGCGGGGGAAGAGGAGCCGCTTCCAGCACCGCGCGCTGCGCGGAAGAATCCAGGGCATAGTTGCCGCTGGTCTGCGCCACGCGCACACCCTCTACACTGCCATCCCGCTGAATCGCAAACGTAACCAGCACGCGTCTACCGTCATTTGCCATGCCAGCCGTGCTCCACTTATTCGCAATGCGCTGCCGCATCAAATCCACGTAGTAGCCGAACCGCGTTCCCAGCGTGGTATTCGGCCCCAGACCCACGCCGCCATTGCCCTGCATATCAAAGTTAGGGGATTTCAAAGCAGGAGCCGTTTGGGAGGAAAGCTGATTGGGACGTACGGTTTCCGGCTTGTAAATAGACCGGCTTGCCTGTTCCGGGGCTGGCCGTTTTGGCGCTGTGCGGCTGGGAATAGGAATTGCACGCGGGTCCGGCGGAGGTGCTTTCACCACTTCTTTTTTTTGCGGAGGCGGGGGTGGCACAATCGACTGCGTGTCATTTGCTAGTCGGTTCACCCTGCCTTCGCGAGAAGGAATGGGAATGGTTTTCACCGTATTGATGCCCACCGAGCCGGAAGACTCCTCCGGTTGCCCAAATTCAGCCACCTTGGAGTGCAGGGTCCAGTTCAGGAGCAGAGCGGCTATCACGGCAGCATGAAATGCCACGGAACCGAGAAACGGCTTCCGCAAGGGCTGCTGTTCTTCCAACGCGCTTGCGTGCGGCATTTACCTCCCTCTGCCGCCTCCCGATTCTTCCGGTTGCGTCACCACATTCACGCTGATCTTGGCATCCCCCAACGCGCTCATCACTTGGACCACAGGGTCCCAGGGCGTTTCTTTATCTGCACGAAGGTAAACGCCACCCTTGGCGTCATACTTGGAGCGCACCACGTTCGCCAGATTGTGGATGTTGATTTCTTCTTTGCCCAGGTATACAGAGCCTGCCTTGGTCACCGTCACAATCGGCAGTTCCTTGGTGGTTTCTTTTACCGATTGTGTTTTGGGAACATCTACTTCCACGCCGAATTCCATGACGTGCGCCGTGATCATGAAAATGATCAGCAGCACCAAAAGCACGTCCACAAAGGGCGTGACATTGATTTCCGCCAAACTGGACCCAGAGCCGCGCCGGGAACCGCGAAAGCCGCTGCTATTGAGGGAGAGTGCCATGATTGCCTAAACCGGGAGACTACCGCCGGTGGAAAAGCTCTTTAATCTCCAAAGCTCCGCTCGGCCAGGTTCATAAACTCCAAGGAGAAATCATCCATGCGAGCGCTCATTTCCCGTACGGCTGCGCCGAAGTAGTTGTAAGCGATATATGCCGGAATTGCCGCTGCCAGTCCGACCGCTGTGGCAATCAATGCTTCGGAAATGCCAGGAGCCACCGCACGGAGGCTGACCGCGCCTTGCTCTCCCAAACCATGGAAAGAGCGAATGATTCCCACCACCGTTCCAAACAACCCGATAAACGGAGAAACAGAAGCGGTAGTAGCCAGCCAGCTCATATTCTCTTCCAGCTTGCCGACTTCTTCACTAGCTCCGAGTTGCAAGGTCCGCTCCAGCGAAAGCTTATTCACTATGGTGCCGCGTGTTTTCACCTGGCGGCTGATTTCTTCATAACCGAACTCGAACACAGCCACCAGCGGCGCCGGACGGAATTGTTCGCTGGCCACCATCATGGCTTCCAGCCCGGTGGCTTTTCGAAAAGCACGCAAGAACCGTGCATCGGCGGAACGAGCCTGACGGAGGAGACTCAGCTTGGAAAAAATAATGGTCCAGGAAAAAATGGAGAACAGGATCAGAAATAAAATTACGCCTATCGAGAGCGCCGACATCCCGCTCACCATCTCTTTAAAACTTACCTGTAACAGCGCAACAGGTGCCTCAATAGCCGCCAATTCCACTCCTTCCCCGACTCTAACATAAGACTCGATTTAGCTCAGAAAAGTCGAAGGCTTTCCCGTTGTGTTTGCGATGATGGACCTAGCTCTGCCTCTTTGCCAAGGAGTTTTCATGTCTGCTGCCCCGCCCCGCGTGGCGTTTTTTACAGACTGCTTTCATGAAGTCAACGGAGTGGCGCTGACGAGCCGCCAACTACACGGATTCGCCAGTCGACGCGGTTTCCCTTTTTTCAGTGCCCATGCCGGAACAGCGAACATCGTTACGAACGAAGCGACAATGACTACGCTGGAATTTCAGCGCAGCCGATGGTCTGTGCCGTTGGACGCCGGCATGGCCTTTGACCCTTTCTGGGCGCGCCACCTTCGGCGGATTCACCGGGTGTTGGAGCCTTTTGCCCCTGACCTGATTCACATCACAGGTCCCGGTGATGCGGGTCTGCTTGGCTTAACACTGGCTCGGCAGCTTCGCGTTCCCCTGGTGGCTTCCTGGCATACCAACCTTCACGAATTTGGTGCTCGTCGGCTGGAGCAGGCGCTACGGCGCGTACTTCCGGCCCGCTGGGCCGCTACTCTAGGCCGGTTTGCCGAACGGCAGATATTTCACGCTTTGCAGTGGTTTTACCGTTTCGGCCGCGTCCTGCTGGCGCCGAATCCGGAACTGATCGAGATGCTGGAGCGAACCACCCATCGGCCAGTGTTTCCTATGGGGCGCGGCGTGGATACTCATTTGTTCCACCCTGCGAAGCGGACGCGCACGGATGATGTTTTCACCATCGGCTATGCCGGTCGGCTTAGCCCGGAAAAAAATGTTCAGGAACTGGCCTCGATTGAGCAAGCGTTGCTGGCGCGGGGTCATCAGCGTTTTCGGTTTTTGATTGTTGGCCAAGGCAGTGAACGGGCATGGCTGCAGCAGCATCTCCGGCAGGCGGAATTTACCGGCGTGCTGCGTGGCGAGCCCTTAGCTCGTGCTTATGCCAACATGGACGTTTTTGCCTTCCCTTCCCGCACGGATACGTTTGGAAATGTAATTCAGGAAGCTTTAGCCTCTGGTGTTCCTGCTGTAGTGACCGATGAGGGAGGACCGAAATACCTGATTCAGGAAGGCACTACTGGCTTTGTCGCGCAAAATGTGGAGGAATTTGCGGATGCTATTGAGCGATTGCTGCTTCTGCCGGAACAGAAGGCAAAAATGGTTAGGGCAGCGCGGGAACATGCGCTCCAGATCTCTTGGGATGCCGTGTTTGAAACAGTGTACCGGGCCTACCACACTGCAGCTTTTTCTCAAACTCCAGAAGCCACCCCGCTGGCTTCTATAATCACTACGGATGCTTTTGGAACTCGCCGTTGAAAATTATGCGGTGGTGGATCGCCTGCAGGTCCGCTTCTACCCGGGCCTGAACTTACTGACCGGCGAAACCGGCAGCGGAAAATCAATCGTGGTAGATGCCTTGGCGCTGCTTCTAGGCGGACGCGCTTCTTCGGAAGTGATTCGCACGGGCGAAACCAAGGCGCGCATTTCCGGACGTTTCGAATTAACTGAAGCGGCCGTGAAGCAGGTATTGGAACCAGCCGGATTTGACACTGAAGAAGGAGAGTTGCTTCTGGAACGGGAGATTCTGGCAAACGGAAAATCTCGCGTATATGTAGGAAGCCGCCCCGCCACCGTAGCGATATTGAGAGATTTAGCACCCCATTTAGGGGATATTCATGGCCAACATGACCAGCAGCTTCTGTTTTCGCCTGAAGCTCAGCTGGATATGCTGGATGCTTTTGCCAATGCTCGGGAAGCCCGACGCGCCGTGCGGGACGCGTTTGAAAAGTGGCGCGCTGCGGAAGCGGAATTAAAAGAACTGCAGAACACAGAACAGGAAAAACTGCGTTTACTGGATTTGTGGCAGTTTCAATTGCGGGAAATTGAAGCGGAATCGCCCCAGCCCGGAGAAGAAGCGACCCTGGAAGAAGAGCGGCGCATTCAGCAAAACGTCGGCAAGCTCCAGGAAAATGCCAGCGCCGCCTTGGAAATGCTCTATGAGGCAGAAGATTCTGCTTATTCCCTGGCCCGAACGGCTCTGCGCAAGTTGGAAGACCCGACCTTAGCCGAAGCACGGCAAACCCTGGAACCGGCGGTAATTGCCCTGCAGGAAGCGTCTTACACGCTGCAAAGTTTCCTGGGGCGATTGGAAGCAAACCCGGCCCGATTGGAAGAAGTGGAATCCCGCTTAGCGGCTCTTGGCAAGCTGAAGCGCAAATACGGCGGCACTCTGGAAGAAGTTCTGGTGTTCCTTGATGATGTGCGAACGCGTATCCACAAGGTGGAAAATGCCGGAGCACGCATGGAAGAACTTCGCGGCCTATTGGGAACTTTGGCGCAGGCATACGAAAAAGCGGCAGGGAAACTGACAAAGCTACGCGTGGATGCAGCTAAGGAACTTTCCCGGCGCGTGGAAAAGGAACTGGCTTCGCTGGCCATGGAACGAACTGTGTTTCAGATTTCCCGTCAGCCTGCTCCGTGGGGTGAAAACGGCCTAGACCGCATTGAATTCCTGGTTTCCCCGAATCGGGGCGAAGAGCCGCGCCCCATGGACAAGATCGCCTCGGGCGGCGAAATTTCCCGCATCGCCCTTGCCTTGAAAACTTGCTTAGTTGCGGCCCAGCATGGACCGCAGCGAACGCTGGTATTTGACGAAGTGGATACAGGCATCAGCGGCAGCGCGGCGGAAGGCGTGGCCCGCCGACTAAAGCAATTGGCAGGGGCGAATCAGGTGCTTTGCGTGACCCACCTGGCGCAAGTGGCCAGTTTTGCCGACCACCATTACCGGGTGGAAAAAGCGGAAATCAAGGGACGAACCGTGACCCGGATTGAAGAGCTTTCCCCGGAAGCCCGCACCAAAGAAGTAGGAAGAATGCTTTCCGGGGCCAAGCTGACCCCGGAAGCACTCCGCAATGCGGAGCAGTTAATTCGCCTGAGCCGGGCAGGGTAATTAAGGGAAATCAGACTAGCTGTTCAGGCCAGCGCTTTTCCGTACAGCGCCAGCAGGCGGCTCCATGCCTTTTCGGCTAGTGCTTCGTTGTAGACCTGCGAATCCGGAGGGCACCAGCCATGCGCGGCACCCGTGTATACTTCGATTTCCGCTGGCAGGTTTGCCTTGGTGAACGTTTCTTTCAAAACATCCTTCTGCGTGGGCGAACGCGCGTCATCGTTGGCCGCAATGGCGATCAGGAACTGTGCCTTGCTTTTCGATGCCTGCAGATGTGGACTGTTCGGCTGATCTGTCACAAGTCCGCCGCCATGGAAAGAAGCGACTGCACCCACACGATCAGGCACAGCGGCTGCGGTACGAAATGCAATCGGGCCGCCCATGCAATACCCTTGTGTGCCCACCTTCCGATTTTTCGCAACGGAGGATTGCCCGTCCAGCCACCCGATGAACGCTTTTGCATCCGTCATGTGTGTCTTCTCGTTGAGACCTTGCGCGAGCGGCATCACCTGCTGGATGGGAGTGGCGCCGCCGGCTTCCGCCGTGGGGGCTTTTTTAGCCCGGTAAAACGGATTCACCACCAGCACGGAATACCCCGATTCGGCAAGCCGTTTGCCCATCTGCCGGAATGCCGGGCGCAGGCCGAAAATATCCGGCCAAATCAGAACAGCCGGAGCAGTGCCGCTCGCGGGATGCACGAAGTAGCAATCTGCGGTGCCGTCCGGCGTCGTCACGTTCACGTCCGACTCGGTCACGGTAACCGCATTCGCAACTTGCGGAAGCATCATGGCTAGGCCTGCTCCCAACATCATGCCGAACTGCTTTCGTGTCACTAAACCGAGGTTCTCGTATTCTTGCCGATCTTCCTCAAAATGATCCTGATCACACATATTTACTCTTGATTATGCCTTAGGCGGCTTGGGCACTACTTTCATCGCCTTTTCATCCCAATACAGCACGCGGCCTTCCCGGTAGCTTTGCACGCTCATGGAAACGGTGACTTGGGCATGCAGCGCTGTGTCTACATCCAGCGTCGGCTTTTCCCTGGTTCGCATACAGCTCAGAAAATTGTCGATGTGTGTCTGCATGGCGTCTTTCTGATCCACAGGAATGATGATCTTTTCAGTGCCGAACTTGGCCTTATAAGCGTCATCAATTACTTTGGGCTCCGGAATCACCGTAATGTGGTCGGTGCGGCCCTCAAATTTGCCGTCATCCACCATGATCACTGTGCCTGCATGGCCGCGGATCAAGCCGGGAATGTGCTGGGAATTGGCCATGCTGGAACTCAGGATCAGCGAATGCCCTTTGGGAAAATCCGCCATGATGTTGAACGTATCCGGCACTTCCCGCTCATCTTTGAATACATAAATGCCACCGAAGCCGACCACCCGCGAAGGGAATTGTGGCTCCGACCAGCAGATATTCAAAGGAGCAATCACGTGGAAGAATAAGTCGGTGGCAATTCCCCCGGAGTAATCCCAGTATTTCCGAAACCGGAAGTAACGGTCTGCATCCCAAGCTCGCTTGGGAGCAGAGCCTAGCCACATTTTCCAATCAATGTAGTTGTCGCCCTTTGCCGTCCGGACCCGCACCGGCATCAATGGGCCAACCAGGGCCGTTCCATTCCCCAAAGGTAGAGTTGCGATGGTAAGAACCCTGGCTGGTGAGCATCTGCCCGATCATGCCGTCCGCAATCGCTTTTTTTGCTTTCCACCACTGGTCAGCGGACGTTGTATGAGAGCCAACCTGCAAAACGCGCTTGGTTTCTTTCACCGTTGCCGAAAGCTGTTTGGCTTCCTCAATGGTGTGGGTCATGGGCTTTTCGCAATACACATCTTTGCCCGCATCCATGGCCTCCAAGGCGATCTTGGCGTGCCAGTGATCAGGAGTAGCAATCACTACCGCATCCACATCAGGGCGAGCAATTACCTCGCGGTAGTCCAGGTAGCCATCACATTTGTAAAGCTCTGCCGCCTGCCGTTTGCGTTTTTCGTAAACGTCGCACACTGCCACTATTTTGCAGGCGCCATTATGGTCATTACCGTATTGAGTGAACTGGCGAGAAAGATAAGTACCTCGCCCACCCTGCCCGATCATGCCTAAATTGATCTTGTCGTTCGCACCCAGCACGCGGCTAGAGGTTTTACTAGCACCTCGGCTTGCCAGCAAACGAGAAGCCAGTGGGAGAGCGGCTCCTGTGCTTGCCGCCGTTTTTAAAAAGTTTCTGCGATCCATCACTGCCCTTCCTTATGTACTAGTGAGTTCCCCGTATTATATGCCTATTGAATTTCAAACTGATAAGCTGTTGAAAGGAGGTCGGACAGTTGAAAAACCAAGTACTTACCAGCCTTTTACTTACTGGAATTATATGGACCAGTGGTTGTGCAACCAAAAAATATGTTGCCAAAACTACAGATCCGATTCGCAACCGTGTAGATCAGGTCGGTAAACAAGCAGATCAGCAAGGCCAGCAGATCACTCAACAAGGTGATGAACTGAAGAAGCAAGGAACCGATTTGGGTAAGCAAGGCACTGAACTGGGACGACAAGGCACTGAGTTAGAGAAACAACAAACGGAACTCAATGCCAATAAAGAACGTGCCATGGCTGCCGATAATCGCGCCACTGACGCTCTGAAGAAAGGGGAAGAGAATACTCGTCAACTAGGAGAACTCCGGCAAGTAGTAAGCAATCTGGATGACTATAAGGTAGCCGGATCCGTGGTGGTGCCTTTTGCCTTCAACAAAGATGCGCTGACTGCAAATGCCAAACAGGAACTGGACCGTTTAGTAGCGGATAAGGCAACCCTGAAACGTTACTTCATCGCCGTGGAAGGATTTACCGATAAGTCAGGTTCTGTCAGCTACAATGATGCACTCAGCAAACGCCGAGCGGAGCATGTGGTGCAGTATTTAGTGGCAAAACATGATATTCCGGTATATCGCATTCATGAAATCGGCTTAGGCAAAGAGAAGCTTGCAGATACCGGTCGCGGAAAACAGGCCAATGCAAAGAACCGCCGTGTGGAAGTGACTTTCTATAGCGCTGATGCAGCAATGTCGGCCATGAGCGGTTCTCGCTAAACTTATTCCCTCCTTCTGGCCGGTTCAGGTGCTTTAGTACCGGCCAGAAGCCATAGTCGGCCATTCCAGGCGAAGATCGTTGGAGACCTCCTCCAGCATTTCTAAATCGGCTACTTTGCTTTCCATGGCGAAACTGGTAAGCAGCAGGTTTTCGCACACCGAATTAATGAGTCGCGGAATTCCTTGTGTACGAAGGTGTATTTCTTTCATGAGTTCTGGCGGAAATACCTTTTGCTCCGTCATTCCCGCATGAGCCAACCGCGACTCAATATAGTGGGCCGTATCTGCTTCTTCAAAAGGCTTCAACATACAGCGGAGCGCAATGCGCTGCTTCAATTGGCGAAATTCCTGTGCATCTAATTTCTTGTCTAGCTCTGGCTGACCAGAAATAATGATCTGCATTAATTTTCCCCGGCGGTTTTCCAGGTTGCCTAATAAACGAATCTCTTCCAGAACTTTCCATTCCAGATTGTGCGCTTCATCTATGATCAGCACTGTGGTCTGACCCTGGTTAGCCCGCTCCAGCAACATGTTATTCAGGGTAAACAGAACTTCTGTTTTTGATTTCCGCTCACAATTGAGATCAAAATCATACGCCAGCATTTCAAAAAACTGTTCTGGCGTAAGCTGAGAATTGAAGAGAAAAGCAAAAGGAATGCGTTGGGAATGCAGAAAATCCCGCAGGCATTCCAGCATCGTAGTTTTTCCCGTACCGACTTCGCCAGTTAATGCGATAAACCCTTTTCTGCTTTGGACTCCATAAATCAGGTTGGCAATTGCCTCTTCATGCTGCACGCTCCTGTACAGGAAAGCAGGGTCAGGGCTCAGGTTAAAAGGATTTTGAGTCAATCCGAAAAAAGCTTTATACATAGAAATTCCCGTAACTAAGCTGATGGTACCAATCAACCCGGTCCGCATCATCTACCCAAGGCACAACGGAGAAATACTCCGTTTCGAAACAGAAGGGATTAAGCTCGCTACACTAGAAGTTTCTCCATGCCCGAGCTAAGCTATACGACGCCTCACGGCATAACGATTACCCGTACGTCTTCGAAGGCGAATTACCGCCGTGGGCTAAAGCATTTGCTGCGCGAATTAGATTCCCGGCGCGGCGTTTACCTGTCTTCCGGCTACGAATTTCCCGGCAGGTATTCCCGGTGGGATTTTGCCTCTACCCGGCCTCCTTTGGAGTTGATCGCCAGTGCCCGTAATGTCACTTTTCGCCCGCTGAATGAGCGTGGTGAGATCATGAATCGCCTGCTGGAACCTGTGCTTGCCTCGCAGATCTATTGGGACAGCTTTGAGCGAACTGCCAATGGGGAATTGCGGGGCACGCTGAAGCCAATGGCGACCTTATTTTCGGAAGAAGAGCGCAGCAAGCAGCCTTCTGTGTTTTCCGTTTTACGCACCCTTACAGAAGAATTTAGAAACGAAGAGGATGACCGGCTCTCTTTAATCGGCACATTCGGCTACGATCTTCTGTTTCAATTTGAGCCTGTGGAGTGGAAATTACCACGAAATGGCCACAAAGATCTTCATCTTTACTTCTGCGACGACATTTTTTACATGGATCGCAAGCGGGAGCAAGTGGATCGTTACCAGTACGAATTCTCTAACGAAAATCTCAGTACAGTTGGCGTAGCGCGTACCGCAGAAATGGTTCCGGCTCCCCCGGTTCGAAAACCGGGACCGATTGTTTCCGATCACACCCCGGAAGAATACATGGCCAACGTCGAATCGGTGCGCAAAGGCATGAAGCGCGGCGACTTCTACGAGGTGGTGCTGCGACAGACCTTTTCCACGCCGTATTCCGGCAGAGCTTCGGATTTGTTTGAGCGCATGCAGCGCGCCAACCCCAGCCCGTATGAATTTTTGATCCAGTTTGGGGAAGAACAGCTAGTGGGCGCTTCTCCTGAAATGTTTATTCGCGTAGAAGGACCACGGGTGGAAACCTGCCCAATCTCCGGCACAGCGCGGCGGACCGGCGACGCAATGAGCGACGCACAAGCCATTCGCGACCTTCTGAATTCTCCCAAAGAAGAATCCGAGCTGACCATGTGCACGGACGTGGACCGCAATGATAAGTCCCGCGTATGCGAACCCGGCTCCGTGAAACTGGTGGCACGCCGCCTGATTGAATCCTATGCGGGCCTGTTCCACACGGTGGACCATGTGGAAGGCATTCTGGAGGAGGGTTTTGACTCCTTGGATGCGTTCTTGAGCCATATGTGGGCTGTGACATTGATCGGCGCACCGAAAAAGGCCGCTGCGCAGGCCATTGAAAGCTTGGAAAAAAACGCACGTGGCTGGTATGGCGGCGCGGTGGGCATGTTGAAGCTGAATGGTGACATCAACACCGGCATTCTGATTCGAACCACGTATCTGCGCAACAGCATGGCGCAGTACCCTGCCGGAGCCACCATCTTGTACGATTCCGATGCGGCTGCGGAAGAAAAGGAAACACGGCTCAAGGCAACTGGATTTTTCCGATTGCTAGGGCCGGAAGCCCACGTAGAAACCGCTCCGGCAATCGTTGAGCAGAACCCGCCCAAGATGCTGCTGGTGGATAACGACGATTGCTTTATTCACACGCTGGCTAACTACGCACGGCAGACTGGCGCCACAGTGGTGACCTACCGGGCCGGGTTTGCGCTGGAAATGTTAAAAGAAATTGCGCCAGACCTGATTCTGATTTCCCCTGGCCCTGGCCGCCCTGCGGATTTTGCCGTAATGGACGTGGTTCACAAAGCAGTGGAATTGGGAACTCCTGTTTTTGGTGTTTGCCTGGGCCTGCAAGGAGTGGTGGAAGCCTTTGGCGGTGAATTGGGAGTGCTGAACTATCCCATGCATGGGAAACCTTCCGTGATTCGCCACAACAACAAAGGTGTTTTTGAGGGACTACCGGAAAAGTTCACTGTTGGCCGCTACCATTCCCTGTTTGCCGTTCGGGACAAGCTGCCTGATTGCCTGGAAATCACAGCAGAATCAGAGGATGGTGTGATCATGGGCGTCCGTCACCGGGAGTTGCCGATTGAAGCCGTGCAGTTCCACCCGGAGTCACTGCTTTCCGCGACAAACAATCTTGGCCTTCACCTCATGCGAAATGCGACCAAGCTTGGGCATAAGGTACTTACGTAACTGATCAAAGATATTTTTTACATTATCTTTAGCAGTTTTAGATATTACAATTTTCTTTTCAGAGGCAAGTCCATCTAAGGTTAACGTGCTTTACGTGTTAATCTGCTACCACTGCTGTGTTATAGGTCTAATGTAAGCTAACGTCTTCTGGGCGGAAGGCATGGATAACAGCAGAGTTCGATAGATATGAGACTTCCTCGGTTCATTGCCCCAACAGCAGTAAAATTTTCTCAATCTTTTTTCCGTCAGTTTGGATTTGAGTTAGTGGACAACAAGCCATATAACGGCACCATCAAGGATGCCGAGTATTACTGGCCGATGTTTAGCCCGTGGCTTACCCCAGAGTGGAAAAAAAGGTTGCGAGCGGACGATTCCCATTCGCTCCTGCCGCTACAGGCAAAATATGCGCTTTATTGCCTGGCCCGCAATGCAGTCCGGCGTTGTAGCGGAGAGATCGCGGAGTGCGGTGTTTATAAAGGCGGCACGGCAAAAATACTTGCAGAGTTGATCCCTGACCGGCCATTGCACCTCTTCGATACTTTCGCTGGCATGCCGGATACTGATCCTACCCGTGACCTCCATAAAGCTGGTGACTTTGCAGACACGGATGTTGCCTCTGTTCGCAATTACTTGTCTAGCCACAAGAATGTAACTTGTGTGCCAGGCTTGATTCCAAACACACTCGACGTCGTGCGAGATCGCACGTTTTCCTTCGTGCATATCGATCTTGATATTTACGCAGCAATCCAATCGGCTTGCGATTTTTTCTATCCTAGAATGCAATCAGGCGGGATCATGTTATTTGATGATTATGGGTATCCCAGTTGCCCTGGCGCCCGTGCCGCAGTAGATGAGTTCTTTGCCGATAAACCGGAAGCACCAATGGTAATCGGGGTTGGACAATGCTTTGCACAGAAGCAGTAGAATCATCTCAAACGTAGTAACTTCCAGCCATCTTTTACCATTCGTTTTGCTACAAAAGGGGTAAACATAAAGCGGCGAGAGCGCCATATTTCTTTTAGAAACACTTTGAGCCACCCGGGTTGGCCTTTGTAACGCATCAGAACTGACACTGTTAGATTGGCCATTAAATTATTTTTTCGTTTGGCCAGACGCTTCTCACCCTTGGTATCCCCGCGAGAGCGCAGCACTGCGAGAAAGTCTGCATACATTGCTTCTCCACGAGTTTGCCAGTCCCTGGCTGTCCCTTCCCGATTGGTTGCCGCTTCTGCGTGTACCGTGTAGCGCATTAACGGCTCAGCTAAACAAACAACATTGTCGTATTGGAGCACGACTCGCCCCCAGTTTCCTGTATCCGAAAGCATTGCATACCGCTCCCCGTTGTACCCTCCCATTTTTTTTGCATCGGCCGTTCTGAGTAGAATGCCGGATAACATTGGCCCACGAACACCGTTAAACAATCCCTCAATAAAGGAGACGGATGATTCAATCGGAGGGCCGCTCCGTGTTACCCACAAAGGCTTGCGATTTTGATCTACATTCAGGTAAATCGACCACGAGAGACCTATCGAATCAGCCGGCACCCCGTTAAAACCTTCTCGAAAGGGCTTGCTCAGCTTTTCAATTGCAGTAGGCTCCAGGAGATCATCGTCGCAAAGGAGTAAGAACAATTCGCCAGTAGCCTTGTTCAAGCAAGTATTGAAATTACCAGCCCCTCCAATATTCGAGCTTTGGCGAAATAAACAAAGCCTCGGATCTTGGAAGCTGTTGAGCTTCTCCCATGTGTCGTCTGTGGAAGCATTGTCTGAAACGATAATTTCTAAGTTGCTATAGGTTTGATGTAAGCAACTCCGCACAGCCTCCACGACGTAATGAGATCTATTCCATGTTGGAATTCCTATTGTGACAAGTCCTTTATTCGACATAACCCTACGAGTCCCATTCAGACTGACATGATTTGCATCTGTGCAGCATGAATTACAACCGAAAGCAGTATAACAAGGTAAGCGATTAGGAAATACCCTAACTTTGTACTATCAATTCCAGTAACTAGGCTTACGTATAGCGACGCCTATTTAGTCGGCAAGCAATAATTCCTGCTTGGCTGAATGATCAGCCCATCGGTAGATTCTCCAGATATACGCAGTAGCGGAAATCAGGAAAACCGCAATGCTTGTACCCCAAAGGATTCCAGCAATGCCTAGGTAAGGAGCCAGTAAAAATTTACCTATGAACGAAACCAGCGTGACGACCACAGCCACAGCAATCTGAAAGCGAATCAAGGACAACGCATTGAGCAAGAGTACTGGGACTCGCACTAGTGCCTGAGATAGTACCCATGCCGAGATGGCCCACAGTGAAACTTTGTCGATTCCCAGGCTGGCATGCAGCCAGGCACGCAGTAAAAGCTCACCATAAAGCACCAAGACTGCCGATCCTATTACAGTGGCGCTTACCAAAAGCGCTGAGCCACGCAGCAAAGCTCCGCGGACCCACCCACGGTCGGATCTATGTGCCGCGTCCGTGAACGCTGGCCAAAGGGGCTGCGCTAGAACAGCCAGCATACCGAACGCTGTCATACAAATCCGCATGGCAATCGTCATGCTTGCCGAAGCTTCTGGCCCTAGGAGTTGGAGAGCCAGAACGTTATCAAACATGTAGGCAGCTCCGGCCGTAATATTGAGGATAAAAAACATAATTCCGCTTCCAGCCACTTCCCACATGGATGTCAACGATTCGGGTAGCTTCCGTGGACGAAGTTCCGGGTGAAGCAAGAACAGGTGGAGTAAGCTTCCCAAGTTGGCCAGCACGAGGCCTCCGTAAACCACGGCGACATACACTCGTACATCCTTGGTAAAAAAGGAAGCACAGATGAGGCCAACGGTAGTGAGTATGGTTTGTACTAACTCCCAGAAACCGGAGATATAGCCTTTCTGCAAGGCCATCCATACACTGTTAGCCGTACTCAAAGGAATGTTGAGTGCCAGCCCTACAAGAGAGATCAAGTAAGCATCCGCATTGTTTTGGAGTTTTCCGCTCATGCGGATCACCAAGGCCACTACGAGCATCAGCAACGATAAACAACTTCCGATCGTCAAGCCACCCGTGATGTGAGTGCGAGCTTCCTCCGGCCGATTGTGAGCGAGCGAACGCGCTACCAGAGTCACCAGCGCCGAGCCGGTTCCAATGTCTACTAAGCCGCTAATCCATGCCAGGGAAGTTACCGCTCCCCAGATACCGAACAGGGCCGGACCGAGAGTCCGCAGCATCAGCGGCAAAATCACGAAGGTGCTTGCCACTTGCACCAAACGCTGGAAAACGCCGAATCCAGCCGAAGCAACAATTCTGCGGTTGCGTTCCTGCGGCAATGTAGTCATCCCATTCGAGTTTACGAGTGAATGTACGACTTTGGCCGTGCTGGCTTAAGAGATCTCTGTATTCGTCAACACCAGCCCGGAAGGCAGCGATTCGCCGAATACGCGGCCAAGGAAACGTTCATCGCGCGCTTCATCGCCTTCCAATGCGGCAATGAGTCGTTCGGAATCCAGTTTTGCCTGTACTTTTTGAAACACAGCCGGAGCAACATCGCGGGTCGGATCGCCGCTTCTGCGTGCCAGTGACGCTAATGTCTCGCCTGCGTTTTTTACGGAAAGTAACGCCTCAATCCAGCGGGTTGCCATGCCGGGCGGCAGCACCTGGTTCACAGGGCCGTAAAATAATTCCCGCGCACCTAATCGGGACAAGCACCACAACTCGCTCGCGTCCAAATGTGTCGCGCTTTGATCAGCGCGTCGCCTAATTCGGTGCGAGTTGAAACAGGCAGCAGCTCCAGGCTGGATGCGGTGCGCCACATTTCGCGCAGCAGGCTGGAATTCACACGCTGCGGCTTTTTGTGGCCGCGCGGCAACAAGATCGGGATAACGCGCTGGAAGACATCCACCTGCTGGTTGCGGTTTAAGCCGCCTGCGATGCGCCCGGCGAAAATCCACCAATCGATCTCGCACTGAATCTGGTTGGCGTATTGCAAGACCGCGGCATACACGCGGCGCGCCTGCTCGATGCGGTAATCGTCGCCGGGAAAACCAAAACCGGGACGCAGGCAGAAGCCGCATAGGTTGAACCAGCGCGCTTCGAACGCAGGACTTTTTTTACGGCCGTTCGCGTGCGCCAGAAATGCATCGGCTAGCTCGCGAATGGTGCCGACAGGCCAGGAATTTCGGCCCAAGCCGAGCATCTGTTCCAACCGAGCAGGCAGTTCTTCCGGCGGAAACGGCGCGGCGCCAGAAGGCGCAAATACTTCGGCCATCAGCGCACACAGCTTGTGCGCGCGTGCTCTTCGCTCACCACCGCGGCGGGCCGGCGCGCGGCCTGCGGCAGCCGCTGCTTTGCGCAACTCGAATTGCAAGCGCCAACGATGGTCGCTGACCTTTGAATCGCACCAGGTTTCGAGCGTGCCCACTTCGGTAAGGCGCGCGCCCAGCTTCACCGGAATCTGCTTTTCGCCCGGCTTGCCGTAACGAATCACCGCTTGCAAGGGCGCGTGCGCGTGCAGCTCCGCCGGGTCGAGCGTGACCACCGCGCCCGCGCCATCTTCGCCGCGCGTCAGACGAGCTGTAGAGCCGGAAAGACACGGGCCGATTTGCCACCAGTTCCAAATCGCCGCGATCCACCTCGATCAGTCGTGCCTTCTTCGGTGCCGCGCGGCACCAGGCAGACGGCCGGAATTCGTGCTCCTTGCGGTTCGCCGATGCCCGATGTAGTAAGCGCGCGGCAAGCCCGCCGCGCACCAGCACTCCGCTTCCGGTGGATCGGACGTAGGAGTAATAAGCGGCGCCCGTGGCAACGGCAAGATCCAGATCGCGATGATCGAAAATTTCCGGGCGCTTCCCGTACCAGTGCTCCAGAACGTCCGCGACGCGGGTCCGGCAGATTTCCGGAATAAAGAAGCCGCCGTTGAACAGAATCGCGTCCGGCGCCTGCCCGCGCGCTTTCCAGAAACACATTCAGGTGCTTGCTGATGGCAGGGTCGGTTTCATAAGGCAGGCCCAGCTCGCGAAACAGGCTGCGCTTTTCTTCCTTGGGCGCTTCGCCGCGCGCAGAAAGCGGCAGAAAGCCTTCGAGAGTCAACTCCAGCGCTTCTTCGCGCGTGATCTCCGTCTTTAGCGAACCGCCGATCAGCGAAGATCCGCCGCCTAAAACCGTGATCTCTACGCTCTTGCGGTTGGGATCGCAAAGCAGTGACTTCTTTGGCCGCGGAGCATTGGCGCCGCAATCCGCTGCGCTGCCGAATGGAAAGCTGCGCGCCCAGTTTCGATTCCGCAAGCCATGCCAGCGTGAGATCCAGATTGTCGCCGCCCAGCAGAAGATGCTTGCCGACAGCAGTGCGCGTGAACTCGACGTGATCTCCCTCGCGAGTTACGCGGATCAGGCTGAAGTCGCTGGTGCCGCCGCCCACATCGCAGACGAGCACAATCTGACCATCGAACAACTTCTTGCGCGATTGCGCCAGATTGTGAGCAATCCACGAATAAAACGCAGCCGCAGGCTCTTCGAGCAACGTGAGATTCGGTAGCCCGGCATTCGCTGCGGCCTGCACGGTGAGCTCGCGCGCTTCTTCATCGAATGAAGCGGGAACGGTGAGCACGATGTCCTGTTCCGCAAGCTCCCGTTCCTGCCTTGTCCCACTCTTCGCGGAACTTCGCCAGAAAGCGGGCGGAGACTTCGACGGGCGAAAGCACGCGCCCGGTTTCCGGCGAATCCCACGGCAGAATTTTCGCGGTGCGGTCCACATCCGCGTTGGACAGCCAGGATTTCGCGGAATGCACCAACCGTGTTGGCACCAGCGCGCCTTGTTCCCGCGCATAAGTTCCCACCGGCTCGCCTTCTTCCAGAAACAGAAACGAAGGCAGCGTCCGGCGTTTTTCCATGCGGCCGGGAGCCGACCAGCTGCGGAACATCGAAAATATGAATCGGCGGAAACATGGTGTCTTCCGCCTCTGCCGGGTCAATCCACGCCAGCGCGGAATTGGTGGTGCCGAGGTCGATGCCGACTTTCACGCCGTGACTCTCTCGCGAACATTAAACTCGAGTTTCCAGCGGCGGCCATCCGGCGCAACGCACCATAGTTGCAGCACGCCGGTTTCGGTGACCACCGTTTCAAAAGAGACGCGGACGCGTTCATGCGCTTCCGCCTTCTGCCGGGAAATGCACTTCCATGGGAGGCAGTTCTTGCAGTTCGTCACTGAAATCTTCGATCATGGTGCCCGGCGAGTCGTCTTTGCGCGTTGCCGAGGAAAAGATCTGAAATTCCGCCGGCTCGCCGACAACCAGGCTGAACTCGCGTCCGGGAATACGAAGATCGCGTGCCTTCTTCCATGCCGAAAGTAGCAACAGTGAATGCTTTCAGCGGCGCAGGAAAGCCGGGAACGGCGGGCATGGAGCTTTCGATTCCCACGTAATAAGAGCGCGGGATGCCGCCGCGAATGCGCACGCCTCTCCCGTGCCGCGCCGCCCCGTAGTAAGCCGCTCCGCGCGCCACCGCCTGCATCAGATCTTCACCGGCCAGCGGCTTGACTGGCGCAAACCCTTCTTCCGCCAGCCAGCCGTTCAGGGTTTCCAGGATCCGCGTCGCGCACGAAGCCGCGCATGCAGCACGCCGCCGTTAAACAGGATATGCGTCGGGCAGGCCAGGCCGCTGGGCCCGCGCCGCGTCCGCGCCTTCCCGGAGGTAGGCTGACGCAGGAACTTCGCCAGGTGGCGCGTTACCGCTGCATCGGTTGCGTAAGGCAAGCCGAGCTCCTGCACCGCTGAGCGGGTCTGGCGTTGCGGCATGGCCGTGCTCGGGAACGTATGGGGAAGAACCCTTCCATCACCTGCTGCAAGATCGTCGCGCGTCAGCGCCGCTTTGATGGTGCCGCCCACCAGCCCGCTACCTTTGCCCAATATGGTCACCGGCTGCTCCGTTTCCGCGCGAGTCCGGTTTCCAGCAGCTTTTCTTTGCCGGCCCGGCAATTGGCCCATAAGGCTTGCAGTTGGAAGGTATCGATGCGCGTGCCCTTTTGCGTCAAGCCGCGCCGCGACCGTGCGTGCCAGCGCGAGATCGATATTGTCGCCGCCGAGCAGAATGTGCTCGCCCACCGCGACCCGCTCCAGCACCAGGTCGCCCGTTCTTCTTTGACCGCGATCAGCGTGAAATCCGTGGTGCCCCCGCCGATGTCCGCCACCAGAATCAGATCGCCAACCGCTACGCGCTCGCGCCAGTCCGGATGCCGTTCAATCCACGCGTAAAATGCGGCCTGCGGTTCTTCGAGCAAGCGTGACATGCCGATAGCCGGCGTCTTGCGCAGCCTGCTGGGTCAACTTCGCGCGCTACCGCGTCAAAGGACGCGGGAACCGTAACCAAAACTTCCTGTTCCGCGAACGGCGTTTCCGGGTGGCGGGTGTTCCAAGCATGTTCCAGATGCCGCAGGTACTCCGCCGAAGCTTCGACCGGGAGAAAGCGGAACTACCCTTCGGGCGCGTTCGCGGGCAGAATCGGCGCGGTGCGATCCACTCCTGCATGGGACAACCAGGATTTCGCCGAAGCGACTAGCGCGGCCCGCATTCTCCACGCCCCGCTTTTGCGCAAGCCGCCCGGTCACGAAACGGGGATTCTCTCCCACGGCACGGCCAACGTTCCCGCCGGAAACTCCGTTCGCGCCGGGAATATACAGAAACGAAGGCAGCAGCTTTTCTTCGCGCACCTCGCCCGGATTCACCAGTTGCGGGATGGTCATGGGTTCGACGTGTGCAGGATCTTCCTCTAACGGCGCGTAAACGCCAATGCCGAATTTGTGGTACCGAGATCGATACCGATCACGTATTTTGCGCCGCTCGAAGCCACCTTACTCCACTTCCAGTTCAGCCGGAGCGAGAACGGCGACATCCTGTTTCGGAAGCAGAGGCGGAAGATTGACTTGCGTGGCCTGCCATCCCCGGTGACGGAGAATGCCGCCGGGCGGCGGACTCGCGGGAACGTTCCCGATGAACCTGACACTTTGCCGGGCTCCTTCGAGGGAGCTTTCGCAAACGTCCCTTCCACGCCGTCGATCACGGGCGGACCGTGACATAGCGGTTCAGCGCTTCTCGGCAAGGACCATGCATCCCGCGCGCGGCCGAGCCCACCTGTTCATCGGAATATGGCGAGATGTCTTCCATGAAAAAGTCCAGCAGACGTCCATCGCGCTGAAGAATCCCGAGGAGTTGCAGAGCACCGTCGGAGACTTTGACCACGGGGGCAGGAGGGGGAGGCGGAGCAGGCGGCTGTTTTTTTTCGACCCCGAGTTGCTCCATCAGTTCCGGGTTGAGCCCGTCTCCGAAGAGGATCGCGAAAAAACAGCGAAACGCCAGTGAAATCTTAGACATGCTGTGGATAACCTCAGCATAGCGTAGTACGTTTTGCTGGTGCTTGGCTCTGGCAGTTCGCTCCCTGTGAAGCAGCTTAAATTCGCTGCTTTTGAAATTACTACTGGTAGTTTCCGCCATTGCTATGATGAAGCACGGCATGTGCCCGTTGTGACCCTGTCGGTCTCCCATTTCCACCACCAATTTTAAGTTCGGTTCCGTGCGGGAGTTCTTTCCGCTAGGGAACAAGGAGGAAGCAATGAAAGATATCAAGCGAAAGCTCAGGATTGCCGGCATGACGGCGTCGGCTGTCGGCCTGTTGTTCCAGATCACGGCCAGGACCAGCCCGGCGCAATCCGATGATGCGGCATTGATCGCCAAAGCCAAAGTCATTCACGACCGGGTCCTCAAGCTCGACACGCACAACGATATCGAGCCGGCGAACTTCACCGCGGATTGCAACTACAAAATGCGCCTCACCACGCAGGTCAATCTGCCGAAGATGGTGGAAGGCGACATGGATGTCTCGTTCATGATCGTCTACGTCGGCCAGGGTCCGCTGACGCCGGAAGGGTTTGACAACGCATACCGGCAGGCCGTCGCGAAGTTCGACGCGGTTCATCGCTTCACGGAAAAGATTGCGCCTGACAACATCGGTCTTGCGCTGACGCCGGCCGATGTGCTGGCACTGCACAAGAAGAATCTTCGCATCGCGGTCATCGGCGTGGAGAACGGATATCCCATCGGGACCGATATCAAGACGAGTGAAGGAGTTCTACGACCGGGGCGGGCGCTACATGTCTCTGGCCCACAACGGCAACAGCCAGCTCGCCGATTCGAATACGGGAGAAACCCAGGGCTACCTCTACAACAACGGACTGTCGCCGCTCGGCCGGGAAGTGATCGCCGAGATGAATCGCCTGGGGATGATGGTCGATCTTTCGCATCCCTCGAAAGGCGCAAACATGGAAGCCATGCGGCTTTCCAAGGCTCCGGTGATTGCGTCGCATTCCGGGGTGCGCGCGCTCGCCGACGTCAGCCGGAATATGGATGACGAGCAGTTGCTGGCGCTGAAGAAGAATGGCGGCGTGATTCAGGTGGTAGGGTTTGCGTCTTATGTCAAAACGGATTCGAAAGAACGGACGGCAGCCTTGACGAAACTGCGAGGAGAGTTCGGGCTTGCTCCGCAAGGCGGACGTGGGGGCGGCGGCGGATTCGCCGGAGGTGGCGGACGCGGAGATCGCTGCAGACCGGAATTCGGCGCAGACCTGTCCCGTGGAGAGTGCCTGGCAGCCCCGCTCCCAAGCATCGCAGGGCGGCAGGTGCGGGCCGGGGACGAGGGAATGCCGGTCTCGATGCTCTTTCCCCCGAACGACGCGCGGAATACGATAAGCGGCTGGCCGAGATTGATGCAAAGATGCCCGCCCGCGGGACGCGCCAATGTGAAGGACTTCGTCAATCACATCGACTACGCGGTGAAGCTGATCGGAATCGATCATGTCGGAATTTCGTCGGACTTCGATGGCGGCGGCGGAATTGATGGCTGGAACAGCGCGGCGGAAGCCTTCAACGTCACGCTGGAACTGGTGCGGCGCGGCTACACCGAAGAACAGATCGGAAAGATGTGGAGTGGCAATCTGCTTCGCGTCTGGGGAGAAGTGGAGAAGGTCGCCAAAAAACTACAAAAGGAAAAGGGCTGAAACCAGGTAATCGGCTCCTGACCGCTTCTGGGCTAGACAGATTTTAAGGGGTCAATCACCATCCGAAGCAGCTAGTGATATGATCGGCCCCGGTGGTAGGGATGAAACCGTTTTTCTTTTTTTGTACCGCTCTGATCGCAATAAGCATGGGGTTTGCACAGATTCCTGCCGATCCAAACCAAAGCCCGGCCTCGAAGCCCAGGCCAAAGCCTGCCAGTCCGCAGGCGTATACGGCGGAGCAGATCCAGGAAGGGGGAGGGCGATTCGCTTCCCAGTGCGGATTCTGCCATGGGCGCGATGCCACGGGTGGCGAATCGGGACCGGATCTTACGCGCTCCACCATGGTCGCAGAAGATGTGCGCGGTGATAAGCTTGGCCCGTTTCTTCACGTCGGGCGTCCTGCTCGAGGGATGCCTGCCTATGATCTGCCTCCGGAAGAAGTCACCCAGCTAGCCGCTTTCATTCACGGTCAGATGGATAAATTCGCGACGCTCGGCGGAGGGCGGCGTTCAGTGGAGCCGGAGGATCTGCGAACCGGCAATGCCACCGCAGGCCGCGCCTACTTCAATGGGGCTGGCAAGTGCTCCAGTTGCCACTCGGTTACAGGAGATTTGGCGGGGGTGGCCACGCGCTATCAGGGTTTGGCACTACTCCGAAGGATGCTTTCTCCCAGTGGGAACCCGGCTCCGAAACGCCCCACCGCTACGTTGACGCTTGCTTCCGGGGAGACAATTACAGCGCCGCTCACCAATGAAGACGAGTTCTCGGTCACGATTCTGGACTCCTCAAACGGACGAAAAAAATACCAAAAAGATGCGGTCAAGATAAAGATGGAAGATCCGCTTTCGGCCCACTTCAATCAATTGGGGAAGTACACGGATGGGGACATGCATAATGTTTATGCTTATCTGGAGACCTTAAAGTAATGCGCTCTTTCGCCAGTATTGCCGTTTCCTTCCTGCTCGCCGGAAGCACGATGCAGGCTCAGGAATTGCTCCATCCAACCGCAGACACATGGCTTACTTACCACGGAGACTACACAGGCCGGCGACATAGCGGACTGACTCAGATCACGCCTGAGAATGTCGGGCGGCTGAAACAGGTCTGGCGTTACCAGCTTGGGCAGAACCAAGCCATCAAGGCTTCGCCGATTGTGGCGGACGGAGTTATCTATCTCACCGCGCCAGACAATCTCTGGGCCATTGATGCACGAACAGCCAAAGAACTCTGGCATTACCAGCACCCACGCAACAGTGCATTCCACATTGGCCATCGCGGGGCTGCGGTTTACAAAGATACGGTATATCTAACGACGCCCGATTGCCACCTGATCGCCTTTCATGCGAAGGACGGGAAAATCAAATGGGACGCCATCATCACCGATGCCAGCAAGGGCTTCTGGTCCACCAACGCTCCTTTAGTCATAAGGAACCATGTATTGGTAGGGGTAGCTGGCGATTTTGATAACCTGCCAGGCACATTGAAGTCCTTTGATGCGGATACCGGTAAGCCGCAATGGACCTTTTACAGCACTCCCCCGCCTGGAGTGGCCGAACCGAAGAGTGGCGGGGCTACCGGCGGTCAGATGTGGAACACGGGCACATACGATCCCGACCTGAATCTGTTCTATGTCGGCACAGGAAACCCTACACCCGTGTTAAATGGCACTGTGCGTCCTGGCGATAATCCTTGGACGTGCTCCATTGTTGCGTTAAATCCGGATACGGGAAAACTGGTTTGGGGCTTTCAGATTTCTCCGCATGACACGCATGATTGGGATGCGGCTGAGGTTCCGGTGTTGGTGGATGCAGAGTTCAATGGTCAACCGCGCAAGCTGGTCATGCAGGCTTCGCGCAACGGATACTTCTTTGTGCTGGATAGAAGCAACGGCAAAAATCTTCTGACTAAACCGTTTGCCGCTGTCAATTGGGCAAAGGGAATCGATGAACTGGGGCGGCCTATTCCCAATCCGGCTAAGGAGCCGAGACAAGATGGATCTCTGGTAGCACCTAACGAAGCCGGTGCCACAAACTTCCGTCCACCGAGTTTTGATCCCCAAACCGGCTTGCTGATTGTGAACGCTCAGGATGGTTATGGAATTTACTTCTTTAAGCCCGAGCATGGAGCTTACGGATGGGCCGGAGCAGATTACAACTTGGCCGGAAAATCGTCCATTCGTGCAATCGATTACAAAACCGGAAAAATCGTTTGGGATCATCCGATTGGGGAGAGCGCAGGAACGGCGGGCGTCCTGAGTACGGCAACAGGATTAACCATCACCGGGGATAATTCGAATAATCTACTTGTGTTGCGAACAAAAGACGGCTCAACGCTGTGGCATGACGACATTGGTCGAATGCAGGGTGCGCCGATTACCTATGAACTCGACGGCACTCAATATCTGGTTGTCAGCGGAGCCAACACCTTGTACGCGTACGCGCTCCCGAAGTGAAATACGTCCGCTCTCAGCGGCACAGGAGCGTGACTTCTTTTAAGCGCTCCAACTGCCGACGAGCGGTTTGCGCCCACGAACTGGTGGCATCCAGCTTCAGGTAAGTATTCCAATAGCTGACTGCTTTCAGGTTGTCGCCTATTTGTTCGGAAAGCAGCGCCAGGTTGTACCAAGCGTCGGCGTATCGTGGATTCAGTTTTATCGCCGCCAAGTAATGCTCACGCGCTTGGGAGTGATCCGCAGATTCATCGTAGAGATTGCCCAAGTTGAAATGCGCCAGGGCATAAGAGGCGTCAGCCGTAATAGCACGTTTGTATAATTTTTCTGCCTTGGCCAGTTTGCCTGTTCGAAAATAGATGGTTCCCAAATTCACCAGCGCCCCGGCCGCTTCCGGGTTGAGTTCCACTGCTTTGGTATAGGCTTCCAAAACGGCACTGGCAGGCGCTCCGGTTTCTTCCAGTGACAGCCCATGCTGAAACCATTTTTCGGATTCCCGTGTATCCGCAGCCTTGGTCTTTTTGGCAGGCGAGGGGAACGACGCAATTCGTGCTTCCCCAGTGACTTCAAAGTCAAAGAAAAACTGACCGGTCAGCGCTTCCATCTTGTTGCCCGAAAGGTGAACAGTGATGCGCTTGCCATCCGCCGTGATGCGCAATTCGGAAAGCGGCTTTTTGATATGAGCCAGCTTGCGGCGCAGGGAATGCAGGGCTTGCCCGATTGCCTTTGGTGCTACCCGGCTCTTGCGTAAAGAGAGCAGCGTACGAAGGGCAATAATATCTGCAAACGTAAAGGTCTCACCGCCGGAAATAAAACCTTGCTTTTCCCAACTGCGAAGCTGACGCTCAGAGAGGGCAAGCATACGGCGAACATTTTCCCGCGAATAATCCCGCGATGGAGTAGTGACGACCACCAGTGCATGTTAGCAGCAAGATCTGTGGATCTGGCAGCCTGCTATTTTTTCAATTTTTTGGATGAAAATCCCTGCCACACATATTCCAGTGCTTCCGGCAAGGTTTGTTGCTTTACCGCACGGTCAGTATGGCCAGCGTTCTTCGCAAAAACAAATTGATAGTGATAATGCTTGGCTGTCAGCACCTTGGCCATGTTCTCATTTGCCAGAACCCAGTCATGATACTCGTCACGAGTGTTGATGTTATCCCGGTCACTCACTTCCATCCAGAGGCGGATCGGCTTAGCCTTGCTGTTCGGAATCAAATGCTCATGAAATTCCCACGCCCCATGCGGAAGCTGCGGATCAATGGGCCACTGCTGATTTACGTATGTGCCGGAGTAGGTCAGAACGCGATGGTAAAGCTCCGGGTGATACCAAGCCATAATCAAAGCCGCCGAACCGCCGGAACTGCCGCCCATAGTGGCTCGTCCTTCTGGATCTTTGGTTAGCTTCACATTGGCTTGCTTTTCCACCAAGGGCAGCACTTCTTGCTCCACAAACTCTGCATACTTGCCGGACATGGTGTCATATTCCAGTCCGCGTTCACTCCCCTGGCCGTCACCTCCGCCATTGCTGATGGAAATTGCTACCATTGCGGGCACCTTATGCTGCGCGATCAGATTATCCAAAGCAGTGAATAGCGCTTTATCCGGGCCATCCGCGCCGATAAGGAAAGGAGCAATGGTTCCTGCCACATACTGTTTCGGGACATACACAGCCACATGGCGCGTATACGGAGCGGGGTGGCTGGAAATCGTCATTCTCCCAGGGCTGCCAGGATCTGGCCGAGGACCGGTAATCGTATCGCGCATAATGCCAGGGTAGAACTTGCTGTCCTTTGACTCCATGGTGAAGTCGTAAAGCATGCCTTGTGGCACGCCTTCCTGCACGGTCATCTCCGGCGCGGGAGTGTGCGTCGGACCAATGATAAAGTTGCCATCTTCCGTTGGCGAAGGAACCGTGCCATCCGGCAACTCTTTCGCCGTAACATAGCCGGGCGTGTGAGGATCACGGGTAGGAGCGGGCGCACGTGGAGGGCGTGCAGCGGGCGCAGGTGTAGCTGCTGCTGGCGGCGTTTGGGCAGGCGACGGAGTTTGCGCCATTGCCGGAGCAAAATTAGTCCAAGAGCTGAGCAACAACACGGTGCTGAAAAGACGGAACATGAAAACTCCTGCTGTTTTTTATTTCGTGAGACCTGGATGTTACGCGAGAACAGATCTCCCCACCGATCTTACCCCAATCAAGGTTGGGTTAAATTATACCCGCGGCTTTTAGCGCGGCAAGCACACGGTCGTCCCGAAAAGGAACTCTTCGGATGCGAACGCCCGTGGCGTCGTAGATCGCGTTTCCGATTGCTGCAAGCATCGGTTTGAGCGATGCCTCACCAGCTCCGTAGGGCGGTAAGTCAGGGCGGTTCGGATGGGGATCGCCATTCACAATCACGACCTCAATGCTCTCCGGAACGTCCGCATAGCGGAGAGTCGGATGCGAAATCCAATCCACACTTGTCACTTTCTCAGTGTTGAACCGGACTTCCTCGTGAAGAGCGCGGCTCAGGCCGTGAAGCGTACCGCACTCCACCGTGTGACGCAGGCCCTCAGGATTTACCACCAAACCGCAGTCATGCGCGCACACCAGGCGCTTCGCCCATACATGACCCGTTTGGCGATTCACTTCCACTTCGGCAATCTGCGCCACAACAGTCTCGCCCCGGAATGAGTATGCGATGCCGCGTCCTGTGAGGATGTTGCCTTTGCCAACCGATTTCGGTGAAGGCCGCGAATCCCATCCATATTTTTCCGCTGCAGCTTGAAGAACCGCAATGGACCGTGCGCGCCGGAACCCACGGTCATCCTCTTGGATGCCACTGAGCAGCTTGAGGCGAAATTCCAGAGGGTCGGTTTTCGCCGCCGCTGCTGCTTCATCGATGAAGGATTCCGCAGCAAATGTTGGTTGCGGGCCATTCGGATCTCGCAGGTTCCCTGTGCGAAGCGGCGTCTCCCATACTAGTGGCAGGCTAACCACCTCCCCAATCATTTTGCGATGGGGAATTGCATACATATCAGAGGGCATGGCAGCACTGCCAGCGGCAGGTCTTGCCCGCCTCGTTCCCATCAGTTGTGCAATCAGCACGGTATCCGGCTCGTTGTATCCCACGTGGTTGTAGTCACACGAACGGGCATGGAAATCATATGCCGTTAGTGCTCCGTCGTTGTTTAAAGCACCGCGCATCTTGACCAGGAACGCCGGACTCTTGGTGTCCCATGCCGTCTCCTCATCTCTCATCCATTGCATACGCACGGGCCGGCCAATCTCGCGGGCGATCCAAGCCGCCTCAAAAGCAGCGTCCTCCGCCGCTGAACGACCAAAACCCTGCGGACCCATCATCCAGATCACACGCACTTGATCGGACGGCATGCCAAGAAACGTAGCAATACCTCTCCGCATGCCATAGGATTTCATGTCATTCGTATAAACGGTCATCTGCCCGTTCGAGGGATCGGCTAAGGCGTGGGCGCCTGACAATGCGGTGTGCCCCTGAAACGGGATCTCGTATTCGGCCTCAATCACCTTTGCAGCACTTGAAAATGCCGCATCGGGATCTCCCACCACCATGGGTCCGGAGACCGGGGCGCGCATTGCGGGATTTCCCGCCGCTGGAGGTCTGGATGTAGGAACGCGTATTTCTGGACTTCCTGCCGCAGAGGGCCTGGATACCGGGTTGCGTATTTCGGCATCTCCTTCCACAGCAGGCCTAGGCCCTGAGTTACGTGTCTCGGACTCCCCTTCGCCGGCACCAGATGACGGGTGGGCTTTGCGGCGCGCATGTAGTGAAACAGCTCTTCAGAGGAAGGGAACGGAGCGGTCGACGGTTTCTCCCAGGTTGTTTTGAGTTGACGGGCTGCACGGATCGCCTGCTCTTCGCGTTCGCACACAACCGCCACGTAGTTGCCTTTGCTCACTACCTTGAGGAAGCCAGGCAGGCTTTTCACTGTGGATTCATCAATGCCCGTCAGCTTCGCGCACGCAAAAGGAGGTTTGACGTTGCGTGCGTGAACCATGCCCGGCAGTTTTACGTCCACTGCCCACTTCAGAGAACCGTCTACTTTGGCGGGGATGTCGTCACGCTGAACCGACTGGCCCGTGTATTTCAGTTCGGCGTTTGATTTGGTTTTGGCTTGACCATTCACCGAGTTGACATTGTTCCCGGTCAACGTGACATTGAACTTCTTTCCCGCGATCAGCTCACCATAGGTAACGCGCTTCGAGGGATCGGCTTTCACAGTGATTACGGCTTCACTGACGGCAAGTTGATCGACCGGCACCCCCAGGCGTGCCGATCCCATTTCCAGCAACACTCGGCGAGCTTCCGCCGCGACGCGGCGCATTGGCCAGGAATCTCTCTCGATCGCTGTCGACCCGCCCGACCCGACTTGGTCGACCGTGATGTCCGTGCTTCCCATAATGCAGGAAGTTTTCTCGAAGGCGATATCAAGCTCGTCCGACATCAATTGGCGGAAGCATGTTCCCGTACCCTGACCTGGGTCCGTCTTACCGACATAAAACGTGGCCGTGTTGTTCTCATGAATCACGATCCAGGAGTCGATTTGCCGGAAATCAGGATCTGGATATAGGCCGGGCCCTTGAGCCGCACCGCTGCTCTGCGCAATGGCTTCCGTGACGGCGGCTCCGCCGAATGCGCCGAAGCTTACCGCAAGCAGTCCAGCGCTTTTGAGAAACCCCCGGCGATGTGTCACGAGGACTTCTTCTATCTGTTCCGGAATGGTGTTCATTGCGCTCATGCCACAACTTCCTTCTCCCCGGAAGCGGGCGAAGCATCGGCCATAGTTTTAGCTGCGCGTTTGATGGCGGCCTGAATTCGGTAGTAACTCATGCAGCGGCATAATGTTCCATTCATAGATTGCCGGATCTGCGCGTCGGTCGGATGGGGATTTTTGTCCAGCATTGCCTTTGCCGTCATGATTTGTCCGTTTTGGCAGAATCCGCACTGCGGGACCTGCTCCTCAATCCAGGCCTGCTGCACCGGGTGCAACCTGCCGTTGGAAGCCAGCCCTTCGAGTGTGGTGATTTCCCCCTTGACGGAAGAAACAGGCGTGATGCAGGAAGGAACCGCCGTGCCATTGATGATTACTTTGCATGCACCGCATTGTCCGAGTCCGCACCCAAAACGGGGACCTTGCAGACCGAGGTCATTGCGGAGGATATATAGCAGCGGTGTGGCCGGCTCAATATTCAATGTGTGCGAACGGCCGTTCACCTTAAGTTCGATCTTGCTCACAATTCGTACTCCTCCTTCAGCCTGAACTGATCTCGCTTGTCATTATCCTACCCGCCATCTGGAACTGCGGAAATTGAACACGTTCAGAAGTTCATTGACAAGTGCGGGCAGTTGCAGCAAACTATTTTTGAACACGTTCAATTCTATGACGTCCGACACAATCACGCCGAAAGCCGAAACCACTCGAGACCGTATCCTGACGGCCGCGCTCGACCTGTTTCGGCGTCAAGGGTTTGACAGCACAACGATGCGCGATATCGCTCGGGGAGCTGAAGTGGCTACGGGCGCTGCCTATTATTACTACCCCTCAAAAGACGCCATTGTTCTGGACTTTTACCGGCGTTCCTGTGATGCCATGCAGGTGGATATCGAAAGCGCAATCAGCGAAGCAGAAAGCCTTGAAACCGCTCTCCATGCATTAATCCAGGCTAAAGTGACGCAATTCGCCGAGAATCGTGGGGTGCTACGGTCGTTGCTGCGCAACGGAGCCGACCCAAGTTATCCGATATCACCTTTCAGCGCGGAAACAAAGGCGATACGTGAGATGGACATCGAATCGTTCCGTCGAATTTTATTGAATTCAAATCTGCGCATTCCCCGTGACCTTCAGCCACATTTACCGGTCGTGCTCTGGTTTTTTCAAATGGGCTTGATCCTCTTTTGGGTCACCGACGATTCAGAGAATCAATCACGCACGGCGAAATTGGTGCCTCTTGCGTGCAAAATCGTTGCAAGTCTGATCCGTCTTTCGTCGCTGCCTCTGGTGCGTTCTCTTCGCAAACCAATTGTGGATCTCATTGAAATTGCGCTGGGGGTGCAAGGGTGATACGGACTTGGCAACGAATTCTGATCAGCACTTTCGCCCTGGCAGCATGTCTAGGCCTTGCTTATGAATTGGTGAAAAGGGGAGTTTACGGCTGGACGGTTTTTATGGTTCTTCCTTTTTGCGCCGGAGCTCTGGCTTCCTGGTGTTTGCTTCCAAACAACGGCTGGAAAGCAAGCGCGATTGGGGCATACACGGGTCTTTTGGGAGCTTTTTGTTTCTTGGTATTAGGAATTGAGGGCATCTATTGTGTTCTCCTGGCTCTTCCCCTGTTTGTCCCCCTTGCCGTTTTCGGAAGTTGGCTTGTCTATCGTTTCAGCCCTCGTCGGAAAGAAACCACGTCTGCGGCGATGTCTCTCCTGATTCCGCTCGCGTTATTATTCGACACGCATGGCCAACCGACAGTCTATAAAGTTGCTACACAAACAATCATCAACGCACCTCCTGAGCGTGTTTGGAACAATGTGGTAGCCTTTCCCGACATACCCGATACGGGCGAGTGGCTACCCCGAACTGGGATTGCCTTCCCGCAACGTACTCGTATCGAAGGACATGGCGTTGGAGCAACTCGTTATTGCGATCTAACTACCGGCCCTGTGGTCGAGCGTGTCACCGTCTGGGATCAACCACGAATGCTGCGTTTCATCGTGATCTCCACGCCTCCCTCTATGCGTGAATCGGGGCTGTACGGTCCAGTGGAATCCAAACACATGAACGGCTACTTTGTTTCTAAGCAAGGTCAGTTCACGCTCACGGCTCTTCCAGGGGGACGCACCCTGGTTGAGGGCACATCCTGGTACCAACACGGTCTCTGGCCGGCAGAGTACTGGCGCTGGTGGTCTGACGCGATTGTGCATCGCATTCACCACAGCGTGCTGGAACACATCCGTACGCTATCTGAAGAAAAGCAAGAGGTTTTGTTAGAAGGAAACGGTTAGCACATGCGGCCCGTTATATAGGACTATGCCGCATCGCGCTGGAAAGCGCTACTCAATCGGCTTATGCATAGCTTCGAGTTCGCGCAGAGTGTAGCGAGGCGTAATGTGCTGCGGGCAGTTCCAATCGAACGCTTCCACATGGATCAACATGGCTCGTTCCACAGGTGTTTTACCTGCTACTCGCAACGATGCGATCAGCTTTTCGGCACGTACATCCCCTTCCACAATCTCGGCGCGTCCCAGGATCTTAAGCCGTTGTTGTCCGGCATAGTCCATCAGGAATAAGCAAACCTTATCATTCGCGAGCAGGTTGCCCACACTGATGTACTGTTTGTTGCCGCGTAAGTCAGCAAAGCCTAATGTCTTCTGATCAAGAACATGGAGGAAGCCGGAAGGCCCGCCTCGAAACTGAATATACGGCCAACCAGTCTCGCTCACTGACGACATATAGAACCCGTCGCGTTCCTGAATAAACTCGGTTTCGTATGGACCGAGAGTTCCGTTCACCTCAGGGCCTTGCTGCATGCGCTGATATTGTTGTCGGCTACCATGGATCTGTTGTTGCGCCTGCACACCGGGCGTGAACGCGAGTTCCGCAAAACGATTTTTCACTGTTGTCTCCTTTCTGATGAGCTAGGACCGTAGTTGCCGCTCGCTTTCACGAATGGGAGCATCATTGATGCTGGCAATGCGGCGGACCATCAGACCACCCGGCTCAAATTCCCACAATTCGTTGCCGTAGCTTCGGTACCATTGACCGCTGTCGTCATGCCATTCATAAAAGAAAGTGACGGCCATCCGATTCTCTCGGAAACCCCAGAGTTCCTTTCGCAATCGGTAATCTAATTCGCGCATCCATTTGCGCCGCAAGAAAGCCACTACTTCCGATCTCCCTTTCAGAAACTCAGTGCGATTCCGCCAGTCTGTGTCTTCCGTGTAAGCGAGTGCTACTCGCTCAGGATCGCGGGTATTCCAGAGATCCTCCGCCATCTGGACCTTCCTTTTGGCGGCTTCCATGTCGGTAAAGGGTGGCTTAATGAGTTCGCTCATGTGTATCTCTGCTCTGGTGAAAATTTGACCGGAGGAGCCATTTTAAGCGGTCTCCCCGAACACCATGGGGGCGTATTGCGATTGCATTGATATGATACCGAACGTTTGGTAAAAGTTGCAGGTTATTTCGAACGATTGTTCGGTATCCTCGTAAGGAGGGGTTCTCGGATGGCACTCGCGACGATCACAGATGCGGAGCTACTGGCGCGTTGTACGGAGGTGTTCCGCACCTATGGTTTTGAAGGTGCCACAATCAGCCGCTTGGCGGCGGCTACAGGGCTGGAAAAAGGAAGCCTTTACCATCGTTTTCCGGGCGGCAAGGAACAGATTGCGCTTGCCGTGGTGGCCGGCGTTTCGGCGTGGCTGGAAAGGAACGTCTTCGCAGCACTGAAGCAGTCCGGCTCGCCGCAGAAGCGTATCAAAGCCGTAGGGGAGCAACTTCGAATCTTCTATGCCGAGGGCACGAAATCCTGTGTGCTGGATATACTGTCCATCCCTTCTGGAGGGACTGAACTGGCCGCTGGATTAAGGGGCGCGTTGCAGGCATGGCACAAAGCCTTCGCCGATGTATCGCAGGAATCGGGGTACAGCCCAAGCGAGGCCAAGAAAAGGGCAGAAGAGGCCATCATCAGAATAGAAGGTTCGCTTGTACTGAGCCGAGTACTCGGGGACTCTAAGCCATTCCATCGCGCTATCGAGGAACTGAGCGGTACACTCCTTCGATGGAAGTAATTCACAAGGCTTTATTGGCAAGGCGTAAGCATAATCAGTTTACGCCTTGCTAAAGGTAAGAGAAAAGAAGACTAAAACTTGTAATCTGGCGGTTTTACATTCTTCAAACGCAAATACACTTCCGCCTGACCACGCGTGTGCGCCGCATGTGTAAACCCACCTAGCAGCGCTTCGCGACCCGACATCTCATGGCCGGGCTGGCCGACCATCTTGTTCAATTGCTCATCTGTCATGGAGGCGAGAGCCTTGGAACAGTAATCGTAGGCATCGCCCAGGTACTTGATCACATCTGCTTTTTCCGCGCCTTGCGGCCTGGTCGGACCTTTGGTTCCAGCAACGCGGGAGAAGTAATTCACATCGGCCTGCCCAATATGAATCAGCAGTTCCCCGAATGTTCGTTCTTTTGGCTCCACAGTGGAAGGGGGAACATAGCTGTAGCCATCGGCGGGCATAGCTTCCGCCACAGACAATGTGAAGTCTTTGGAAGTGGCCCAGTGTTTAGCAAACTCGCTCTTCCAATCCATGCTTTGCGCGGCCAGCGTATGCACGGCTGCGGTGGAAAGAAGAAGGAGCGCGGTAGGAAAGAATTTGCGCATAATGTCTCCGGGATACAATACTAGCGAATTTTCCATTCTTCCCCTAGTCCGGGCAGGAGGCCGTGAATGACCCGCAGGCAATTAGTCAAAATCGCTGGAGCCAGCGCGTTTGCGCAAAGCGCCGCCCGGCCCGACGCCGCAACGCCCTACGCCGGTCCGCTGGATGGCTGCGAAGCCAAGGTGAACATGGCGGATTTCGACCCTATTGTGTTCACTCAGCGTCTTTACCAGTCAGCCCCCTTGAAGCTGCGTTTTCAGGCCCAGACCAAGCGCCAGGCGGAACTGTGGCAGAAAAAACTGCACGCCAAGGTGGTGGAACTGCTAGGCGGGTTTCCTGAGACGCGAGGTCCCTTGCGTTCACAAACACTGGAAGTGAAGGACTATCCAACATACCGCCGGGAAAAGGTGGTGTTTGAAAGCAGACCAGGCTCCCTTGTGTTGGCTTATCTGCTGATGCCGAAAACCGCCAAAACGCCCAGCCCTTCGATTATCTGCATTACCGGGCATGGCCGGGGTGTCGACGACATTGTCGGGATCGACGAGGGAGGGCGTGACCGGACTACCAAACCTCCCTATGCGCATGACTTTGCGATCCAGGTCGCGGAACAGGGTATTGCTGCCGTGGCGATTGAGCCACTAGGCTTTGGGTGTCGGCGTGACCAAAGCAACAAGAGCAAAGGATTGGCGCAGAAAGCCTGTGAACCCGCTTCCGGAGCCGCGCTGCTGTTAGGCCAAACGATGATTGGCTGGCGGGTCTGGGACGTAATGCGGACGCTGGATTGGATGGAAACGCGTCCGGAACTGGACACCAAACGTGTCGGTACTATGGGTATTTCGGGTGGCGGCATGGTATCTCTGTTTTCCGCCGCTCTGGAGCCTCGCGTGAAAGCCGCCATGGTGAGCTGCTATCTGAATACGTTTCGAGACAGCGTTATGGCGATGCCGCACTGCATTGACAACTATATTCCAGGCATTTTGCAGTGGGCGGAAATGTATGATGTCGCGGGCCTAATCGCACCGCGCCCTTTCTTCTCTGAAGCGGGCAAACGAGATCCGATTTTTCCGGTCACAGCCAGTGTGGAAAGTTTTCAGCATATCCGGAAGGTGTATGAGGTGTTTGGCGTTCCCCACTTGGCGAAGCAGCAGCTTCTGGAAACTGCGCACGAGTTCGGGGGAGGTGAGGGCATTCCTTTTCTGATACAACAGCTTTCCGCCTGATCAGCCGCGCTTTCCGACTGTTCGGAAACTTTCTGTTTCGAAGAGTAACAAGCTGGGGCAATGTGTAAATATGCGCTGGCTTTTTCGGAAAACAGCTTCACCGCCAACCATTCAGGAACTGCATATTATTCTCCCTAGAGCAATGCTGCTCGGCGGCATGATCGGGATGGCGGGGAATGTCTTTATTCATCTTCTTACCAGGCAGCCTTATTCCGAGCTTTGGAAAGAAGCAGGCCAGGCTTTCTACGTCGGCGGAATTTTCACGGTCTGCTTTACGCTTTGCTGCGGACTTCCCTGGACTTACCTGCGCCCGATTGTGCAGGAGTATCCAAAACAGATTCGACATGTGATTGTGGTGCTGGTAGGTGCGCTGGGGGCAATGGTGGCTTACACGGTATCGTCTTTCCTGGTACGGCCTGTTCTTCCCCAAATCCCTGTGATTGGCACAGAGGGCTTCGGACCCACGCTGGTGTTGGAAGCGATATTTGGTGGAGGCATTGCCCTTTTGATTGGAACTATCAAGGGCTTGCGCGCCCAGATCCGGGAAAAGGAACTGCGGGAAAGCATGTTGGCGGAGGCCACAGCCAAAGCACAATCCTTTGCTTTGCAAGCACAGATCAATCCCCATTTCTTTTTCAACACTTTAAACACGCTGAATGCACTGATTCCCGTAGATCCGGAAGCCGCCCAGGAAGTGGTTGGTCATCTGGCGGATATGTTTCGGTACACGTTGGCTTGTTCCCGCGCGGAGCGGGTAACACTAGCGCAGGAATTAGCGTTTGTGGAAAATTATCTGAAGCTGGAAAAAGCTCGTTTTTCCCATCGTTTGCAGGTGACTTTGCCGGACGGGGAATTTGCCGACATTCATTTGCCCGGCTTGAGCCTTCAGCCCTTGGTAGAAAATGCCATTCGCTATGGCATTGCCAAGCGTATTGAGGGTGGCAGGGTGGAGATCGCCGTTCAGCGCAACGGAAAGCAGTGCTCCGTGGACGTATTCAGCCCAGTGGATGCCGAGCCGGAACCGGCTCAGTTTTTCCGGGAAGGCCATGCTCTGGCAAATGTGCGGGAAAGGCTTCGCTTATATGCAGGCGATGTTTCCCTGGCGCGGGAATCGGAAAATCGCCTGCGAGTCAGCCTGGTGCTCCCATTATGATTCGCATACTGGTAGTGGACGATGAAGAACCGGCGCGCATGCACTTGAAGCGGCTCCTGAAAGCAGAGCAGCAGGGCATGGAAGTGGTAGGAGAAGCCGCTAACGGACTGGAAGCCCTGGAAACCATTGAGCAGGTAAAGCCGGAAGTGGTATTTCTGGATATCGAAATGCCGGGCATGACCGGCTTTGAGGTAGTGCGCAATCTGGTTCATCGCCCACTAGTAGTGTTTGCCACCGCTTATGATGAATTTGCCATTCAGGCATTTGAGACCAATGCACTTGATTACCTCCTGAAACCCGTACAGCCTGCACGACTCCGGCAAACGTTAACCCGCGTGCAAGAGAATTTGCAAAAAGATCGTTCCGATTACCAGGACGCCATGCAAGAAGTGTTGCTGGCCATGGAACGCGGGCGCAGCAACCCGGTCACGAAACTGGCCGTGCATCGCAGCAAGCGCATTATTCTGCTTCGCCTGCCGGAAATTCTGCACATCACCATTGAGGACAAGCTTGTATTTGTACATACGGAGAAAGATCGCTTCCTGATTGAAAAAACAATTACGGAATTGGAAGCGATGCTTGACCAAACCGGATTCCGCCGCATCAACCGGGGAACGCTGGTCAACATGGACCATGTTCGCGAATTAACCCCTTGGTTTTCCGGCACCTATCGCGCCAAGCTGACGAATGGCGCGGAGCTGGACGTCAGCCGTGAGCGTGCGCGGCATCTGATGGAAGATATGGGCGTATGAATCGCCCTTGAAACGAAACATAAAGATACTGCACTACTGGGTATGTCCGGCAGTTTCCCCATCCCTATGAATGCAAGGTGCTTAGAACTCTTTTTCACAAATGTGTTAATATAGCCTCTCCCAAACACATGAGATGAAGTTTAATTTCCCTATGCCGTCATGTTTTCGGGAATCCGTCGGAATTGCCAGATTCGACAGTTGCTTCCAGAACGCACAAGTTGAGGCTGATTCCCGCCTAGGAGTGCGACCATGAGCATCCCCGCTGAGTTAAAAGACCGTTACTTGCTGGAACACCTGGAGCCGTTTGCGCGTGGCGGCATGGGCGAAGTTTACCGGGCCTATGACAAGGTGATGGAAACCGACGTCGCCATCAAGGTCCTGTTCGATATGGGTGGCGCGACTGAGCTTTTCGAGCGCGAATGGAAAACACTGCGCGAGTTGCAGCATGGCAACATTGTCAGAATCAACGACCGGGGAGAGTTCAAGCAAGGCAGCCAGACTCGTCGTTATTTTGTGATGCCGTTTCTGCGCGGCAAAACGCTTTACGAACTGATCCGGGACCCGCAACACCGCCTGACCCCGGAGCAGGTGGTGGAGATCATATGCGCCGTGTGCAGTGGCTTATCCGCAGCACATTCCCAGAATGTGATTCACCGCGACATCAAGCCGAGCAATATTTTCGTGCTGGAAGCCGGGTCGGTTCAAATCATTGACTTTGGCATTGCGCATTTCACGGATTCCAATACATTCACCACGATAAAAGGAACCACTTCCTATATCGCGCCGGAACTGTTTAACTTCGAAAGTCCGGCCCAGCCTTCTAGCCGTTCGGACATCTACTCGCTCGGCGTGGTCTGCTATGAAGCGCTGACCGGCGTTCAACCCTTTGAAAGAGAGTCCGCGGAAGCCACTGTGCAGGCTATTCTCCGCTGCCGGGTAGCTCCGGCGTCGGAACGCAACCCGGAAGTCAATCTTTCCCTCAGCCGTGTGGTACAGAAAGCGATGGCGCGGATTGATGCTCATCGCTATGCCACGGCTGCCGAATTTGGAGAAAAGCTGAAAAGGGCGCTTCGCAATGAAGCTTTGCCGGAATTTGACAGCTCCAAAATCGAACCAAGAATGCGTGTGGTCCGGGAAGAGTATCAGAAGGGAAACCTCACCACGGCAAATCGGGTTTTGAGCGGCCTGGAAGCCGAAGGGCATGTGGACCCTTCCATTTCTCTGTTCCGCACGCAGATCGACCAGGCGCTTCGCCAGCAGCGGGCAAACTCTCTCCTGAACAGTGCCAGATTCGACAGGGAAGCCAAGCAATACCTGGAGGCGTTGAATACTCTGGATAAGCTGCTTGCCGAAGAGCCAGACAATCTGGAGGCTGCCAGCCAAAAAAATCAGACAGAAGCGGAATGGGTGCAGGATCTCAGGGACGATGTGCGCCGGCACCTGGAACGACGCGAATACGCAGAAGCACGCAAGATTCTGGAGAAAGCAAGCGAACTCCGCCCCAGAGACACGGAAAACACGCAACTTGGCCTTCACATTCAACGTTTGGAGGAACAGCAGCAAAAGCTTCGCGACCAGCAGGAACGTCTTTACCAGCAAGCACAGGAATCTTACGGTGACGGCAACATCGGCACTGCGCTGGAAAAGCTGGAAAAACTAGTGGCTTTGCAGAATCAATCCATGGCGGCTATTTCGGAACGGGAAACTCTTTACAAAAATTTCCACGATCATGTGCTTCAGGAGCAGGAGCGTATCCGGCAGTCGCACGAGGAATGCCAGGAACATCTGGCGGCGGGCAAGCTGTCCCAAGCCCTTGCTATCTGCGAACAAATGCTTTCCACCTATCCGAGCCAGCCTCTGTTTTCAGGCACCAAGCTGGAAATTGAGAATCGGGAACGCCAGATCCGCTTGGATTACGTGCGGGAGGTTTGCCAACGGGTGGAGTCCGTGGCGGACCTGGAGATGCGGGTTTCCATTCTGCAGGAAACCGTTTCCCGGTATCCGGCGGAGTCGCAATTGCAGGAACTGCTCCGAAATGCGAAGAGCAAGCGGGATCTGATCGGGACACTGGTTGCTTATGCTCGCAAGAATGAGGATCGCGGAGAGTTCTCTGAAGCGCTAGAAAAATGGTACATGATCCGGCATTTCCATCCGGGATTTCCGAACCTGGAAGCGGAAATGGACCGCATCCAGCGCCGGCGCGCCAACCAGGTTGCGACAGAAAAGAAAGAGCGGCTGATTGAGCAGATTGAACTGCTGCTTCGCGATTCCGATCACTCACAAGCAAAACGGGAGTGCGACCAGGCACTGGAAGAGTTTGGGGAAGATGCGGAACTCACCAAATTCAAACAACTCGCGGAGGAAGGGCTGGAGCATGCTGCCGAAGCGGAACGTTTGCTGGCACGAGGACAGGAACTCATCGCTACTCACTTGGACGAAGCACTCAGCGTGCTCCGGCGTGCGAATGAACTGGATAGCCACCGCGAAAGTATCCGGCAGTTGCTGGGTACAGCCCTTGTCGAAAAGGCGAAAAAGCTATACAGCGTAGATTGGGTAACTGCCGAGAACCTGATCAAAGAGGCTCTGCTTGCCTCCCCCTACAACCCTGAGGCGAAAAATCTCGCCACGGTGATTGCAGACGTTAAACAAGCCGAATACGTACAGCGGATTCTGGCACGTTCGCGCGAGCTGGATTTTCATAACAGCACCCCAGCGGCTTTTGACGTACTGGAAGAAGCACTCCGTTCCTATCCCAATGATCGTCGGCTTTTAACGGAACGCGATAAGTTGGCCGAGCGGCTTGGATACCAGAAAACGGTGCTGGATAGTGCTTTGCCTGGCAAACCGCGCACGCCGCAACCCGTAGAAGAGGCAATCACGCCAGCAAGCGCGACCAGCTTGGTCAACGACAGTGGAACATCAGAGAAGCCGGAACCTTCGCGTATACCTCGTGTTCCTCCCCAATCTTCCACTGTTCCAAGAAACAACGAACCCAGCCCGGCTTGGTGGCATTCTTTCTCGCCCCGTTCCATGACTTGGGTGGGCTTAGGTGTTTTTGTGGCAGTGTTAATTGCTGCGATAGCGATCAAGGGTATTGGTCCAAACCCCGGTCCCAAGCCCCGTCCCGTTCCTGAGATACCTGTTAAAATCTCTGCCGAACCGCCTGCTTCAGAGATCCAGGTGGACGGCAAGGTGGTAACAAACGGAGGATCACCGGTTCCACTTGCCGCAGGAGGGCACAGTGTAAGGGTTTCTCTTCCTGGCTATAAAGTAGTCGAGCAAAACATCACGGTTTCTTCGCCTATGGCTCCGCTTAGTTATCACTTGCAGCCTCTGTCTCCCGCTCTGCCTCCACCTTCGACCCTTCCTCTGGCATTGTCCCTGCAATGGAAAGATTCCAGCTTTACCGCAGCGTTAGATGATAAGCCGCTGACTGTTCAGAATGGTGCAGTGCAGCAGGAAGTGCAACCAGGAAGCCATACGTTGAAGCTGGCAACGGAGCGCAGCGAAGGGGAAATTCATTTTGACTTTGCTTCCGGTTCTGCGCCTGCCATTAGTTCGCTCACATCGCCTCAGCAAGCAGCAGTCTTTGTGATTTCCACTGACGGCACAAAAGGTTCTATCCGCTGTACCTGCGGGCAAGCTAAAGCAACTGTGGATGGAACAACAACGATTGACTTAACGCAGCCGGAAACACCTGTCGAGTTGGCGGAAGGCACTCATCAGTTTGAAATCACGGGCCAAACCAACGGCACTTTCGCGGCTACTGTGGCTTCCAAGACCCCGGTCCTGATGGCATTGGTGCTTTCACGTAAACTGTCGGAGCCGGTTTTTTTCAGCAGACTCAATAAAATGTGGGATGAAGGACAGTTTCAGGACGGTTTGCAAGTCGCTGAGCGTGCGGCAAAGGAGTATCCTGAATCCAAACGCATACAAGCTCAGCGGCAGCGTTTCCAGAAAGCACTTGGGAAGTAAATTATGTTGTACTTTGTTCGAAGGCAAATTGCGTGCATCGTAGTGGGGTATTGTTTCTTTTCCCTCTTACCAGCGCAGCAGCCGCCGCAGTCCAGGACTTCAAGTCGAGCCTCTAAGAAAAAGCCGCTCACGTTGGAGAACCTGCTACATCTAATCAGCTTATTGCGCCCGGGCAGCGACCCTCAACTCACTTCCAAGCAAATTGTAAATTCAATTAAGAATAATAAAGTGGATTTTCAGTGCGATGCTCCGATTCGTGAGCAGTTGGCTAAAGCAGGAGCCACTGAGGATATTTTTGTAGCGGCAGCATGTCCACCCCCTCCCTCGACACCTCCCCTGCCTGCTCTTGCCGCTCCTACTTCGATCAGTTGCAATGTTGCAGAATGCGAAGTTTTCCTGGATGGACGCCATATGGCGTATACGCAGAAAGGGACTTATCGGATCCCGGAACGACCAGCGCAACCAGTGGAAATCGAAGTACGAAAAGACGGCTACAAAAGCGAGATGAAGAAGATAGCTCTTGAGCCAGGGAAAGAAGCCAAAGTTGCCTTTTCCTTGCAGCCTACTGATGCGACTCGCCAGCAGTGGGGCACTCAGCACTTCTTAGCTGCTTTGGAAGCATTTGGCGGACCCACAGCGATTGCCGAGACCAGCGTCATGGAAGTGCATGGCACGGCGGCCATTACCAAGGGAAGCCAAAAGAACTCCTGGGAATTTAATGCCGTAATGACATTGCCGGACACAGTTTCAGCAGAGTTCAAATTACAGTCAGCTACGTGTAAAGTGAACCTGGCTTTGAGCACTCCAGTGGATTGCTTTGAAATGAAAAAGAAGAAGAAGCAGCCTGTGGAAGCGCCTGCTGACCTGCTGACCCTAGTGCAAAGGCTTCAGTCTTCGCACCTGGTCAGCGTACTCGGGAAAGTTTTAGACGAAAAGCCTGAGCTTACGGCGGAGTCCAGCCAAATCGTGCAAGATGTCCCGGCAATTCTGGCAGTTCACCCCAATAGCAAGTATTCGGTAGTGCTTGCTGACAATCATTTCCCGAAAACCATCACCTATCAAGGTAGCCAAGCAGATGATGTTGCTGAGTATGATTACTCCGAGGTCAAGGAATTCGGCAAAGCGCAGTATCCTTACAGAACCGTTGTGAAAATTGGACCTGATAAGGCAACAACGTTTGAGTTTGTGTTCGATTCCATCAAGAAACCAAAACTTCAATAGCGCTTGCTGAATCCGTTTCGGCTATTGGTCACGGTAAACGACCCATTCGGCTCTACAGAAATTTTGATCCACTTAAATTCATCCGTGCCTTCCGGGTTGGCGATGAAGTTTTCCGGTGGATTTGCTCCCGATCCTGCATTCAAAGAGTAATGGAGTTGCCAAATATCCTTTACTCCCGGTGCGGCATGGAGAATCGGCCAAGTGGGAGCGTCTGCTCCTTTTCGTGCGCCATTTGCCTGAATAATCACAGGAGCACGTACGGCACCAATGAGTTCCGGCGCAATCCCTTTGAATTGCCCATGAACATTCACATTCAGCACGTCAACCGTGCCAATCAAATTGGCGGGACAGACTAGATCATGGCTATAGTGAGCTTCCAAATCGGCCAGATCCAACATGCGAAATTTACCAAAGCTGATCAGCAATCCAATGGATTGATCATCTTCAATGTCGCTTTCCAATAACTTTGCTTGTGGATAGGTGGCACATAGCGGGTTCTTCGCTCCGGCACGGGGAAGCGGTTTCGTAATCAGTTTTCCTCCCGCTGATAGCACTTGTAAATTCACTCCGTCGAAAGGGATCTTGTCGCCTGGGTGAACGGTGGTGTGCTCTATTTTTTCCCGGAAAGCAGCATACGGCGCAAAACGCTGTTTTGCACTATCGGCACCCGCCTGCGTGGCTTGTATTTCCCCATGATCGAAGATGTGGCCGATCGGTATTTTGGAAGCGAGTTGAGGGACATCGCCCATATGGTCAATATCGAAGTGCGAGATCACTAGCGAATCGATTCGCTTCAACCCGGCATCTTGTGCGGCTTTCAAAATCTGATCAGTGGAAGGTTGGATATTTCTGAATTTCGGCCAACCCGCATCAAACAACAACGATTCGCGTGAGGGGGAAACGAACAGCACCGACTTGCCGCCCTCTACATCAATGAAGTAAATCTCCAGATTTTTCTCCGCATGGAGAGAAGCAACAAACAGGGTGAATAAAAGCGCTAGTTTCATCATGGATCGAAGAACCTGCTAGTTTATCGAAAAAGCCAGGAGCACATTTCCGCCCATGCCTTGTCCGCCGTATCCTGAGTTCACATACACCATTCCATCGGCGACCGTGGGCCCGGTAGAACTGAATGATCCCCCATTAGCCGGAATGCCATCCGTAGTCGGAAAAGTTTGTGTGGCATCGAAATCCCACACAATTTTGCCGGAAGACATTTCATAGCCGCGCAAATGTCCATCCATGGAACCGGCAAACACAATGCCTTCGATCAGACTGGGCGGGGCAAGCTGCGCGGCAGTGCAGCCGGGTTTCCCTAAGCAAGCCGGTTTTGGCGGTGGCGTGTTCCACAACACTTTGCCGGTAGCTGCTGAAAGGGCAAACATACCTCCGCCGGATTCCGGATTTCTGCGGTCAATATCAGAGAGCGGCACATACGCGATTCCATTGTGCCCTGCGATGCCCCAAAGAATTCCACCTAACGTACTTCCTTTGCCGATTCGCGTTTGCCACACAATTTTTCCGTTTTGATCCGGATCAAAGGCGTGTACCACGCCGGATTTCTGCCCGGCTACCAATACTTGCTTGCCTGGGCCTGCATCCAGCAGCACGGCGGAGGATCCAAAATCCACGTCTGGTCCATGGTTTTCCGGGCAGTTGCCGCCGCCTCCACGCGGGCCGCAATCCCAATTAAACATATCCGGGCTTGCTTGTTGTGACCAGCGGAGCTTTCCTGTTTCCAAATCAAAGGCCACTATGGCGTCTGCTGTCTTGATGTCAGGGTCAGAGTACCCATTGCCTGTCATGACGTAGATCAGCTTTCTTTTCAGGTCCAGAGTAGGCGAGGACCAGATGGTTGCTCCGGAAGGTCCGTAAAACTGAACACCATTTTTTCCGACTTTGGTCGGTTTCGGCTCCGGCGATGTATAGGAACGCCAAATTTCGGCGCCCGTCTTTGCATCCATCGCTACCAGGTTGCCCCGAAATTTACAGCAAGGATAGATTGGGTTGGCACCCGCATTTTCTTCCTGCGAGGCAATCGGCACATACAGCTTTCCGCCATGGAGTTTGGCTGTTCCGGTAATTCGCGCAAAGGGTTGGCTATCGGCTTTCTTTTGCCAGATGAGCTTGCCGGTGTCTCCATCCAGAGCATAAAAATTTGCATCCAGATCACCGACATACACGCGTTTATCCGGGCCGACCACAACGCCTGCACGAACCAATGCTTTGGCACGATACATCCAGTACAGGCAACCAGTACGGGCATCAATGGCGTAGATAGTGCCATCATTGCTGCCGTTATAAATGCGGCCTCCTACCACTGTTGGCTGGCCATAAGCGCTTCTTCCTGTTGGATAGCCGAAGGCCCACTTTACCTTGAGATGGGGAACTTCGCTCGCTGTCAGCCCCGCTGCCTTTAGCGGTTGAAAGCGAGTGTTGAGATCATCCACACCCCAACCGTTCCAAGCATTCTTAGAGGCTGCTGGCTTAACGCTGGCTGCACAAAAACCGCTTACTTCGGGTAAGACCTGGTTGCCGGAAGGTTTACCGACAAACCGGGCCACCGCGATTTTGTCGTCCTTGGAAAGGCTTTGCGCCTGTACCTTCATGCTGCCTGTTTCCAGCGTTTCCAGAACCTGCTGCCAGGGAATCTCTGCCAGTGATTCCTGCGTGGGTGCATGACTGGTGCTGGTGGAGGAATGGCACTGCAGACACTTGGAAATAAAGACCTGTGATCCTTCTTGCGCTGCGCACCATGCAGCCGCAAGAAGGCCCAAAAACAGGAAGCGAATCATGTTTCCCATCTTGACACGGTCTTTATTTCACCTGGACGAATGAGCTAATAGTTCAATCGAAGCGAGAACTGCACCAGCCTTGGCGTGTTGACTTGTGAGCTGACGACTCCAAATTGTGCAGTGCCTAACGATTCACCCGGAGGTCCGAATTGAACTCGATTGAAAATATTGAATACTTCCGCCCGGAACGACAATTGAAAACGCTCCGTAAGCATCGTGTTTTTAAAGAGCGTGAAATCCCAGTTCGCAATCCCGGCAGTACGCACGGCAGTCAGAGTACGGCCAAGATTGCCAAACGTAGCTGCCGGAGGCGCTACGAAGCATGTGGTATTAAACCATTGCGTCAACTTGGATTGCGAAGAACCAGACACAGTGGGATCACACCCTCCAACATAATTTGGCCGTGTTCCTCCACCGAAAGAGTAAGTAAGATTTGTGGAGTTGCCAAGAGTAAGCGGGAAACCTGATTGAAAGGTAGAAATACCGTTTACGCCCCAGCCGGAAACCAGCTTGCCAGCAAATCCGCCTACATCAGGAAGAAACGTCTTGCCCTTTCCAAAAGGCAGATCATATGAGTAACTGACAATCAGCCGATGGGGAACATCGAAGCCGGAAACAGCGCGTTCCGCTCGAAGATTGTTATTGTCTTGGATACCCGCTAGAGGGCCAGCCTCCAGCCAGTTCATTCCCGTTTCGATGTCGCCAATATTTTTTGCCCACGTATAAGCCGCCAGCACCGATCCGCCCTGGTGAAATCGTTTCTCCAGTTTTACCTGCATGGAATGGTAAACGGAATCTCGGTTTCCATCATTCGATTGCGTAACACCGGTGTACTGCGGGTAAGGTCGTAAGAGTTGGCCATACTGCACTGTCGGTTGGGCTAAGGTTCCGAATGGCACCAAACCATAGAACGGGTTCGGCACTTGTTTGGTTAATACTGCCGAGCCAAGGGATAGATATTGATCAGGAAGTTGATTCAGAACAGGCCCACCGACTAAGTGAGTCCCTTTGGAACCCGCATAGGCTACCTCTAGTGCCATGCCATCCATGAGTTCACGGCCAACCGTGAAATTCCACTGTTGCAAATACCCGAAGTGCTGGTTCTCTGTGCCATCCACCGGGGCACTGATACTGGTGCCGAGCAGCAACGTCTGGTAGTTGGAATTACGCTGCGGGGGTTGAATCAAGCCCGTCGGGTACGGGTTGCTCAGTGTAGCTGCGGGAGTGAGTTCATTATCCACCGTTGGTACCCACGGTTGTGTCACGGAAGTTAGCTGGCTTCCGCCGCCACCGTCGTTCTGGACATAAAAAATGCCGTAACCAGCACGGATCACAGTTTTGTTGGTCAGCCGATACGCAAGACCAACCCGAGGAGCCAGCAGAGCCAAATGAGTTGCTGCTGCGTAACGGCTAGGGTGATCTGGTGAATTCACAAGCCCAAGCGCTCCTTTCAAGTTCGGAAGACCGGCTGCCGCTCCAATAGGACTGAGTGCATTAGGAAGCAACACAGTGAAGCGGTCATACCGCTCCACTTCCGGGAACGGCAGTTCCCAGCGAAGGCCATAGTTCAATGTGAGCTTCTGACTTACCTGCCATGTGTCGGACGCATAGATGCCTGCATAGTAGTTGCGGTAGGCATAAGGCGAAGGCGTAACAATGCTTCCGCTTGCACCGAGTCCCAGCATAAAGGAAGCAAAGCCGACCCCTGTACCCGCTGGAGCAGATGGGTTTACTGACGTGAACAAATTGTCAAAGTTATATAAGCCGCTTCCCACATTGCTCTGAATATAGTTGGTTAACTGGCGCCGTATTTCACCGCCGAATTTCATGGTGTGAGTGCCTTTGATTTTGGTCACAACCGGGTAGAACGAATAACTGTCGTTCGCCTGCCGAATGACGCTTCCCGGCCCTTGACTGGTCCACACGTCACTGAAGCCCTGCACCACCGGAGTGGGAATCACCCGGAATGAGACTTGATTGTTTAAGGAAGCAGGCAGGGCAAAGCTGGTGAGATCTACACCAAGGCTGCCAGGAGTGCGAGCGTACACAAATCGAAGAAAGGCAAGCCGGAAATCAAAAACAGTAGTGGGGGAAAACATATACGTATCACCCACCACGGCGGAATGCACGCCCCACGTTTCCGGGCCGCGATCCTGATAGGCACCTGTACCATAAGGGTCTTGTGCCAAGCTGAGGTTCGTCCAGTAGGTATAGCGCGTGAATAAACGCTGCTTATCACTCAGGCTGTGATCTACGCGCGCATTGTATTCATCATTGTTACCGCCTGCATTGGCATTTGCGCTGAAATTATTGACGTTGGTCGGGCCTTGTCCCGGCGTGTTCGGCTGGCCCCAGTAGTTGGCAAGAATCTTCGCAGTGGGATCTAGGCGGCTTGCGGGAATGATGTTACCAGGGAACGGAGTACGCAAAGCGCTTCCTGTACAGGCCGGGTTGGTTCCCGTTCCGCATGTAGTGGCAGGGTCATAAATGACGATCAGATTTCCGTTTTTGTCGCGTGTATTGGAAAAATCTCCCGCACGTTGCTGCAAGGTAGGAACAGCAGTAAGAAACGGGTATCCCTGACGGAGGCGGAACCCTTCCCAGGAGAAAAAGAAGAACGTTTTGTCTTTCTTCAGGGGACCACCAATATTGGTGCCGTACTGATTCTGGGTAAAGGAAGGGCGTAGCTTACCGGTGGAATTGTTGAAGAAAGTATTCGCATTTAAAGCCTTGTTGCGAAGAAACTCATACGCACTCCCATGAAACTGATTGGAGCCGGATTTAGAAACCAGGTTAATGACGCCCCCAGCAAATCGGCCAAACTCAGGACCCATGCTGTTGGTCTGCACCCGGAATTCCTGCATGGCATCCTGCGTAGGAATCAATGCAATCAAGCTCCCTTGGGCAACGTTTAAGGGCGCTCCATCCAGAAACGTGGCGTTCTGTCCTGCGATTCCTCCACCAATCTGAAAATTACCGAACGAGAAGATATTTTGGCCACTTGGGTTCTGCATGGACTGGCCCTGCGCCACAACTCCTGGCACCAGGGTGACTAGGTTAATTACGTTTCGCCCGTTCAGTGGCATTTCCTGCACTTTTCGAGTATCCACCACCGTCCCGAGTGAGGTAGTTTCCGTTTGAAGTAATGGCGTTTGAGCACTCACTTCCACTGTTTGCCCCACATCCCCTAGTTGCATGGAAGCATCCACGCGGACCGAGGCTTGTACTTGCACTTCGATTTGGTCACGAGTCAGGTGCTTGAAGCCGGTCTTCTCGATATCGATTCGGTAATTGCCTGGAATAATGTTGACAAACTGGTAATGACCTTCGTTATCGCTTGCTTCACTGCGTTTCTCGTCGGTTCTGATGTTGGTAAGTGTAACGGAAGCGCCAGGAACTGAAGCTCCGGAAGCATCCGCAATGGTTCCGACGATGTTTCCAAAAGTAGTTTGGGCAGAAAGCGACTCTGTAAAGAGTACAGAGCACAGCAAAAAAAATACCGTGAACGTTGACTTAACGCCCACCAACAGCCTAGTAAGATCCACGTTGATCTCCTCGCCTTTTGGGGACCCCTATTCACCCGTCCCTTAAGGTGCTTGTGATTATCTAAAACCCCTTACATTGAGTCAAGTTGCACAATTTAATCTTTGTTACTACCGAATCATTTTCAACTCTTGCCGAAGCTGCTCCGCTTGGCTGCTATGAGGGCCAAATACTTTCTCCCGAATCACTAAAGCTTTCTGGAGATAAGTAGTCGCCTCGCGAGGATTCCTTAGATCCCGCATCAAGAACCCTAAGTTCATCCAATCTCCGGCGACTTCCGGATTTTCCGGTCCATATACGGTTTCGTCGATCTGGATGGCTCTCTTGTATAAGGGAACCGCGGAAGCCCCACGGCCACTTGCCCATAAAACATCAGCTAAGTTTGTGCACGCGGTCGCTAGCTCGGCGCTATATGGCCCTAGCTTTTCTTCAAAGATGCGTATGGCTTTTCTTTCCAGGGCTTCTGCTTCCCCATATTGTTTCTTGGTTTCCAGCAAAGTGCCCAAGTTACTGAGAGTGGATGCCGTGGCTGGATGTTCTGCGCCTAGCGTAGTTTGTTGAATGGAAAGCACACGGCGAAACAGCGTTTCCGCTTCCCCATATTCTTTCCTCACTTGCAAAGTAAGGGCAAGGTCACCGAGCAGCACAGCCACTTTCGAACTGTTCTTTCCCGAAGCTTTCTGTTCGGCTGCCAACGCGTCACGGTAATACGTTTCCGCGTGCTCGGGGTCAAGCATAGCCAGAGCAGAAAGGGACCGGGATGCCACTTGCGGCACATTTCCTTTGGCAGCTTGCTGCAGCAGAACGGCTCCTTCATTTGCTCGTTGAGAACTGGCAAGCAGCAATCCCAAGCTTTCCTGATCTCCAGCCAACTCAGGCGAATTGCTTTGTTGATCAATGGTGATTGCCCTTCGCAATGGCGTTTCCGCCTCATTGCTTCTTCCCGTTTTAACCAGATATTGGCCCAGTGCGGAAGCGCGACGCGCTACTTGCTTGCTGTTCATTCCCGAGTCAATTTCCGCACTGGCAACGGCTTGCTCAAAAAGTGCGGTCAAGTCCAGTAAGTCTCTGGGGGAGGAAAACTGTTTTGATATCTGCGGAATTGGCGGCATGTTTCTGGTAACCGAGCGAGACGGCACTAAGTTACGGCCTCCGGTGTAAATGCCAATCCAATGATTGGTGAAGCGAAGTTGCGCGCTCACGGGAACTTGCGGCATGTGGCAGGAGACACACGTGCGGGAAGCAATGTTCACCTGATGCCGAATACTTGGATGGCATGAGGTACAACGCTTATCGTAATCGGCAGAAACCTGGCTAAGCGGCTGATGCGCATCATGGCAAGTTAAGCAAGAAAGAGCGCCTGCACTTTTCCGAAAACAAGCGGCTTGGCTCAGATAAGAAGGCTGATGGCGCGTCTTCCATGGATCTGTCCAGTCACTTTCCGGAAGTGTGCGATGGCAGCTCCCGCAAAACTCATTCAACTCCACTGCTGAAAACTGGCGGGGATTGCGGATAGCATTGCGAGCACCATTTGTTCTGACGTGCTCCGCCCCAGGGCCATGGCAGGATTCACAATGAACCCCTGGTTCTGTGGGTTGGATCTTATCGCCGGAAAGGAGGCGGAGAGGCCCGGTGGAGTGGCATCGGAAACACTTCATTGTGCTTGCATCAGGGTCAAACGTCGGGTATTGCACATCAGCCTGCGTGGAGTGTCCCGGAGTAATCGCCATGCCTTTGATGGAGGAATAAAAACTAAGGCCGTGTTCCGTGTAAGAATCGCGGTCGTGCTGGCTTACGTACGTGATGGCTTTTGCTCCCGCTCCAAAAGCCCATTCACCTGGAGTTCCTCGCGGTGCTAACGCCAGCGCATGAGCGTGCGCTGTTTGGGATTGCGCAGCAAACTCTGCCGAGTGGCAAGAACGGCAAGCCTCGCTCCCTGCATACTGGTTCTGTTGGGCCGCCAATGCGAGTGAAAACAGGGCCAACAAAAAGAGCTTTGGGGGGCAACCTTGCGAAATTGCTAGATCATTTCTCCACAACAAAGTTTGGAACGGATTCTATAAAAAATGAGGGAGAGAAAGCAACGCACTCTCTGGTTAAGAAGAAAAGGCGCGCAGGAGAACGGCTAATCCCCACAAAGGCAGGGCAATACTAAGAATTGCCAGAAGCACAGCGCCAAGCACAAAAAGCCAATCCATGCGGCGTTGGCGGCGAGGCTCTGCTAAATGGCTCCTGAGCAGTTGATAGTTGCGGCGATTCGCTTTGAAAGCCACATCGAACAAATCCCCGATCAAGGGAACTGCCCCGGCCATCGCCTCAATTCCCACATTCAGCATCATTCTGGCAATGGTGACTCGCGGCACTCCCAGTTGAACGGCGCGATACACAATATACAGGGAAACCAGCGCATCAATCACGTCTCCAATTCCCGGAATCAAGCCGATGATGCCTGCCATCCCATAGCGGAATCCGCCGGGCAGCACAAAAGCGTAATCGAACCAACGCGCCAAAGCTTCCACATCGGCAATCCGTGGATCAATTACTTCCCCTGTTAGCGGAGTATCCCGATCCCCCGGGACTGCATAAGAAGAAATCGCGTTTGGCATGGCTTGGCTCTGTCTTACTGTGAGCACGTCATACACCAGAATTTATTGGAATGAAACAACGCTTAAAATGGACGGCGAGGGTAGGGATGTTACGAATTGAAATTTCCAAACAGCCTGATCACTCAACGCTGCTTCGCTGCACTCGCGATGACGGCTCCCTCACTTGGCAGAAACAAACAAAGCATGCTGTGCATTTTGTGCTGCATGACCTAACGCACTATGCCGTGGAAACAACTCTAGGCTATCAACACGGATTCTTCGGCTTACTGGCCCAAGGCTGGGACATAGAGGACACCACCGGCAAAGGCGCACAAGGTGCCTTGCCTCCTGAAGCCCTTGAGGTGGAGCGAATCGTAGGTTTGTTTGATTCCGAACGGGCTTCTAGCACGCTGTGGAGCTTGGTGGAGTTCAACGAATTTTCTCCTCGCACGCTCCATGCAGCAGAGATGGAGCGCGTGCGTGCTTTACGCGCTGCCCTCTTTCAGAAGTGGGTTGACCTGGCACCCGGACAAAAACTGGAATTACAGTTCCCTGCTGTGAGCTGATTGTTTCGGGAATTTCGCTTATTGGAGTGAACCCCTTATGCGCTCAACTCAGCTTACTTCTTTCTCCCGCACCCTGGTACTCGGTGTATTTGCCTTGGCTCAAATTGCGTTGCAAGCCCAAGCGGAGGTTCTGGTTCCTGGGAATCCGCCTCTGACGAGTGATACCGTGCACAAAGTAACGGGTTTCTTTGAATGGGCGCTCGACCTCCATTTCACGCCAGCCGAAGCGCAGGAACAGGAGCAAATGCTGTTGGCAGACTGGGCGAATCCGGCCAAGCGGAAATCCACGCTGGAACTGGTGCAAACCATCGACAAAGCCGCGAAGGTTTCGCCGGAAACGCGCAATCGAGTGCAAGGGGAAGTACGCCGCGTGCTTTTGGAGGGAATGCGGAAACAAAAGGATGATCCCGAATCCCGTTGGATGCTGGCTTTATACGAGCGTGCTCATCCGGCAAGCGGGGAAACCGCACCTTCCACTCTTAACGTGAGTGCGCCTACCGCAGAAGCACGCCGGATCGTGGGGAAATGGCGTGCCACCCATGCCGCCGCTGTTCAGTATCAAAACTCCTACACCGGCGCTTTAGCTCCCACCAGCGGCAACAGCTTCGCTTATGAATTTCTGCCGGATGGTACTTACCAATTTAACGGCCTGATGCAGATCACGACCTATGGCTGCACCAGTTCCGTATACGACGTTCATTCCGGGCGTTACCGCGTCCAGGGAGATCGCCTGTACATTGAGCTAATGCAGGGAAACACCAAGAGCCACGTTTGCGGCGGCCAACCCAAAGAAAAGCCAGACACGCTGGAAACACGCACCTATGTGTTTCATCTGGAAACCAGCGGCACCGGAGAAACGCTGGTGGTCAACGGCGTGGATGGGAAAACGCGGCCTGATTATTTCCGCCGGGAAAAGTAAGAAGCGACTTTGCGCACGCTGCGTTATAGTCACAACCAGTGACCAGAAACGCACCTCTTCTATGCGCTCTATTTGCTCTCTCCACTGTTATTCTCACACCCGCAGCCGGGCAGCTTGGTCCGGCTGCGTCCTGGGCCACCACAGCACCCGCTCGTTATCAGGTTCACTCCAACCTGACCTACTTAGTAACCAATGGCCATGAAAGCAAACTCGACGTCTTTCGTCGCCGGGATGCCGTGGGACCGCATCCTACTCTGATCTATATTCATGGAGGCGGATGGGTCTCGGGCTTCAAGGAAGACGGGTTGATGTATACCCTGCCCTGGTTGGAAATGGGTTGGAATGTGGTGAACGTAGAGTACCGGCTTGGCCGTGTCGCCCCGGCACCTGCAGCAGTGGAAGATTGCTTGTGCGCGTTGCGATGGGTGGTCAGCCATGCGGAGCAGTACCGGATTGATCCCAACCGGATTGTGGTTACAGGAGATTCCGCAGGCGGACACTTGGCGCTCACCACAGGAATAGTTCCAGCCAGTGCAGGATTAGATAAGGCTTGCAACTCTTCCGGCACAAGCCCCGTTCCCAAAGTGGCAGCCATTGTGAATGGGTATGGCATCACGGATGTAGCGGATTTGCTGGCTGGCCCGAACCGGAAAGGGTATGCAGTGGAATGGATGGCGAAGATTCATAATCCGGAAGAGATGGCGCGAAAGGTTTCTCCCTTGACGTACGTACGTTCGGAGATGCCGCCTGTGATCACCATCCACGGAGATTCGGACCCCACGGTTCCTTACAGCCATGCGGTCAGGCTGCGGGATGCGTTAACAGCAGCCCACGTACCCAATGAACTCATCACCATTCCGGGCGGCAAGCATGGCGGCTTTCCCGCCGAAGAACGCATCCGGGCATACTTAGCGATTCGGACATTTCTGGCCAAGTTTGGGCTGCCAACCGCCATGGAAACTCCCAAGTAATTTCGGTGTTTCTACCGCACGCTAGAAGGAGAAGCGCCTAGAGGCTTGGAAGCGAGTTTTGTGGCCGAAGTTTTCGCTTGCAGCGTGGTAAGCACCACTACGCTGATCAACACAAACAGAGTACCCAAAACGGTTCGGATGCCAAGGGGCTCATCGCCCCAAACATATCCAACCAGCACGGCCACTGCCGGGTTCACATACGCATGTGTGGCAACTTTTGTCGGGGATTCATGGTGAATCAGCCAAACATAGGCAGTGAACGCCAGAATGGAACCCGCCACAATCAGATAAAGCAGGGAAAGCCATGTGCCGCTGGAAACTGCCTTCGGATGGAAGCGGCCAAACTCCCCTAGCAGAGCTGCCGCAAGAGTAAGCAGCACTCCTCCGACAAGCATTTGTACCCCGGAACTCATCACGCGGGACGGCGGAAGCGGCAGTTTGCGACTCAGAATAGAGGCTGCCGACCAACTGAGCGCTGCCGCAATCAGCGCAGCGGCTCCTGCCCGATCTATAGGCGCTCCGCCAAGGTTTAACGACTGGCTCATCAGCACCGCCACTCCTCCGACGCCAATCAAAAGCGCTACTGCTAAGCGCACCGTAAGTCTCTGGGTGCGTAAAAAGAGGATCTCGAACAAAGCAATAAATACCGGAACCGTGGCCATCATCACCGCCGCAATGCCGGAAGGCACGCGTTGTTCGGCCCAGAACAGCAGTCCATAGTCAAAAACAAAGATCAGCAAAGCAAGCAAGAGAACTGAGCGCCATTGGCGTCCTGTGGGGGAGCGCTCGCCTCGCGCCTTCATGAAGCCATACAGAACAATTCCCGCTGCCAGGAATCGCATGGCAGCGAAAAGAAAAGGGGGAACTTCGCGTACACCCACGCGAATGGAAAGAAACGTGGAACCCCACACAAAGTAAAGAATCGCGAAAGCCAACAAAGTCTTCCACGCGGGGGGATGGTTCTTGGCTTCCATTCTATTACTATAGGAGTGGAATGAACTGGCTGAGTTGGTGCCCGTACTTTCTGATTCCGATTTCTGCCTTTGCGCAACAAAACTCTCCCGCAGAGAAACAATGGGCGGTGCTGGAAGGCACCGTGGTTCACAGCGCCACACAAGCACCCCTACGAAAAGTCCGCGTCACACTGGAATCCGTGGAAGGGGAACAAGAGCCTGTGCTGGTAGCCTCAACAGACGAGGGAGGTCACTTTCGTTTCGTCGATCTTAGAGCCGGTCGATACTCAATCAAAGTCCAGAAAAGCGGGTTCCTGGAAGGCGCGTATGGTTCTGCTAAGCCAGCAGAACCGCAATCTGTTCTGAAGGTCAGTACTGGTGATCATCTACAAGGACTGACCATACAGATATTCCCAGCAGGAACAATCAGCGGCCAAGTCTTGGATGTCGATGGAGATCCAGTACCAGCTACCGACGTTGTACTTTGGTCCCAAAAGCGGGTACACGGTAAAGTTATTAACTCACGCTCGGTTGAGACGACCACAAACGAATCAGGTGAGTATCACTTTGGTCAACTCGCTCCGGGAACTTACTACATCAGTTCCGACGCGAATGGATTGCAATATGTGAAACACCAAGTCTCCGTAGATAGCAATGGTAAAGCGACTCGTTTGCATAATCTAACCACCTTTTACCCCTCAGCACTTTCTCTGATAAACGCACAAAAAATTCATATTGATGACGGCGTGAATCAATCAGGTATCAATGTTCTTGTGCAGCGCGGTCTAACTATGAATGTAAAAGGAAAGTTTGAAGCAGCAAATGTTTCCTCGAAATATAGAGTGTTTGCTTCTCTTCGGGATGGAACAGGCCGCGGCCGCGATGGGGGCGAACTTCTTTCTAATGGTGATTTTGAATTTCGAGAATTATCGCCTGGAAAATATCAGTTCACGGTAGGAAAACTGGAAACAAATGACTACCAGATTGTAGGAAGAACTGAAGTAAACGTAACAGATCAGGACGTTGCTGAGGTAACCATCACACCATTCAACCCTGCCCAAGTCCATGTACGCATGGTGATGGAAGGAGAAGAGGACAAGCCATTCACAAGTGGTTTAGTGGCCCTAGCTCCGACTTCGGACAACGACTTCGGGGCTGCTGTTTTCCAGCATGAGTCAAGAAATGGCATATATACAATAAAGAGCATCGTACCCGGCAAGTACGGGATCTGGTTTCATCTCGACCAAGATCATTATTTAAAATCTGTCCAATCTGGAGAGCAAGAACTAAATCCGGATTCAATTGAAATAGGAGCCGGCACAGGCACTGACTTGTTAGCAATCTTTAGCAAAAATGTAGCAATGCTCAGTGGGGATGTGGAAGTTGCTTCAGAAGATTCCAAAATATCTGTTCATGTGCTGCTCATCTCAGAAGAGCGGCCGTCCGAACGAAGCGGATTTTTTTCTGTAGCAGTAGACCAGTTGTTCCACTTTTCTTCTGTACAACTGCCTCCAGGCAAGTATCTGGCTTTTGCTGCCGAAGATTCAGATGCAGAAGCATGGAATGATCCAGAATTTTTGAAACTGCTTCGCTCAGAAGGAACCAAAGTCGAACTTCAGGAAAAGGAACAAAAGACCATTCGTCTCTCTTTGCTCAAGAAAACCAAAACTGAGCAAGCAAGAAAGCAGCTTGGAATTGAGTAGCAGCCTCCCAGTTGCAACTACCTGGATTCCGATGCTATAACCAATCCAATCCGCGCCCTGCGGCGCATGCTCACTGTTGAGTCTTCATCACCCAAAACAACGGACGTCGCAGAAGCACACCATGAAACTTCCTTTTCTCTTTGCCATTCTTGCGGCAGTTGCGGCAGCACAGAAAATGCCGCCCCCTGCCGAAAAGCAACTCGCCCACGACATCTACAAGGAACTGATTGAAATCAATTCCTCCGTGAACAGCAGCACCACAACTCCGGTAGCGCAAGCAATGGCGGCGCGGCTGCGTGCAGCAGGGTTTCCTGAATCCGATATCTTTCTGGGTGGTCCGGTTCCCGGCAAGTGGAATCTGGTGGTGCGCTATCACGGCACAGGCACTCGCAAACCGCTGCTTCTGCTGGCGCATACCGATGTGGTGGAAGCCAAGCGGGAGGACTGGAGCCCGGAACTCGACCCTTTCAAATTCACGGAAAAAGATGGATATTTCTATGGACGCGGTACTGCTGATGATAAAGCCCAGGCGGCCATTTGGGTTGCCAATCTGATCCGTTACAAACGGGAAGGCTTCCAGCCAGACCGGGATTTGATTGTGGCGCTCACAGCAGATGAGGAAGGCGGCAGTTATAACGGAATGCGCTGGTTGATTGAGAACCACAAGGATCTGATCAATGCCGACTATGCTTTCAACGAAGGCGGCGGCGGAGACATGGTGGATAGCAAACGCATCTCCTTGAATGTGCAGCTTGCCGAAAAGTATGTGATGAATATCCGGCTGGAAGTTCACAATAAAGGGGGACACAGTTCGGTTCCCGAGCCGGATAACGCCATTTACCAATTGGCGGAAGCACTGACCAAAATCTCAAAGTTTGAATTCCCTTTGAAGACCAATGAGGTCACGCGCAACTACTTCACGCAGTTGGCAAAGATCGAAAAAGGGCCGGTTGTGGAAAGCCTGAAGCAGATTGGCGAAGGCTCGGAAGAAGCAATGCGCCGGGTTGCAGCGCAGTACCCAAGGTGGAATTCCATGCTGCGCACCACATGCGTGGCAACCATGCTGGAAGGTGGACACGCCTCCAATGCACTGCCGCAACTGGCAGCAGCTACTGTGAATTGCCGCGTTATGCCGGATGACAAGCCCGAATATGTCCTGAACGCATTGAAAACCGCTGTGGGGGATGAACGCGTGAGCATCAAAACAGCACGGCTCTCGGCTCCTGGCCCTTCTTCCACGCTACGCCCGGACGTGATGAAGCAAATCTCTCGGCTGACGGATTCCTTATGGCCCGGAGTGATCGTGGTTCCTTCCATGTCCACCGGCGCAACCGATGGCAAAGCCTTGCGAGCCATCGGCGTGGAAACATATGGAGTATCCGGTCTCTTTGGAGAGCGCGGCGACGTACGGGCGCATGGCAAAGATGAGCGGATGCTGGCGGACTCGTTCTACCAGGCTCAGCTATTTCTATATGAGCTGGTAAAAGCGTGTTCCACCAGCTAATTGTTTACCGCTGTCCCGTTGCAGCAGGAGCCCCTGGGCGAGCAGGCCGTGGCGGAGCCACATAGTTCACCAGTTCATCCACCGGCCTCTTTCCGGCCCATGCAATGCCGCGCAGCAACATGCGCTCAATCTGGTAATTGGCAAGATTGGAATAGGTATGCCCCTGCATCCATACAAAGGCGCGGGCAGGCTGTCCGCCAGAAACCGTGTGTTCGTAGGTCCAGATTTGCGGCACCACTTCGCCTTTATGTTCGCCGGCGCTCCTGGTGGGCGGAATCTTGGCCGTTGCCAGAACATGGATGCCGGGGTCTTTGGCAAACGTCATGTTATAGAAGGCTTCATCAAAGATCGTCATGTCGGACATATCTTTCATGATGGGATTCTCTTTATCCACGATGGTGTAGGGAATCGGCGCATCCAGTGTGTAATTCACTTCGCCATGCTTTTTTCCGCCTCCCAGCAAGGTTCGCCATGTAAGCCGGTTCCGGGCCGCACAACGAATCATGGAAGTTGACCAACCCGCCACCACGTTTTACGTATGCTTCCAGCGCTGCCTTTTGGACGTCGCTCATGTATCCCATGTCGCCCTTGTAGATCACCACCACATCCGTGTGTTCCAGGTCGGCGCTGGTAGGTCCATGTAAAGAGCCGTCCACCACGGCGCCGTGCTCGGTCAGGATTTTGCTCCAATCGGCAAGGTACTGCGGGTAGTCATGCTGTCCCACGTTATGGGATTTCAGGCCCGCCCAAAGATACACATGCATGCCGTTCGGATTCTGTCCCTGGGGCCGGGGAACGCCTGCGGGATTGGGAGGTTGGGCAGAGGCAGACTGCGGCAACAGCCCTAAGGGGAGCAATAAGGAAGAAGCAAATGCAAAACGGAAAGCTTGCACGCGGAAACGGCTGTATCGGTTTAGGGTTTTCATCATGGAAAAGGGAGCCTCAATTCTTTCTTAGTTTTAAGTCGTTTATTGAACACAAGTTGTTACATCACTTGTGGCGGCTCGCTGCACTTTTGCACGGCCTTAGTTGTATGGTTGGAGCAATTCACAGGATGTGCCAACATGGAAATTTGTGATTGTTACGCTTACCGTCAACCCGGCAATTGACCGAACCATTGTAGTAGATCGGCTGGCGTTTGAGGACCGGGCCTATATTCTGTCTAGCAAGGATACACCCGGAGGGCGTGGCATCAATTCCGCCAGCGTAATTCATTCCTTCGGCGGCAAAACACTGGCTGTTCTTCCGGCTGGGGGAGCAACCGGCCCGCGGTTTGAGGAATTTTTGAAAAGCTGCGGCTTTCCAGCGGAAATTGTGCGCATCAAAAACGATGTCCGCACCAACCTGACCATCATGGATCGTCATGGCTTAACCATTAAACTGAATGAGCCCGGTCCCGCCTTAGATAAAGCAGAAATCAACAAACTGAATAAGGCCGTGCGGGAGCGGCTGGATGGCGTGAACTGGCTCATGCTGTGCGGCAGCCTTCCACCCGGCGTGCCAGACAATTTCTACGCCAACTTAATTCAGTTTGCCCGCAAAAAGAAGGTACGAACCCTGCTGGATACGGATGGCGAAGCTCTGCGCTTAGGTCTGGAAGCAGGGCCTACGGTTGCGAAGCCAAATCAGCCGGAGGCCGAACGCCTGCTGAATACAGCTTTATTGACGCGTACACATTACCTGACGGCGGCGGAACAGATTCTGCGTCTGGGAGCGGAATCCGTGATTCTTTCTCTGGGAAGCCGGGGCGTAGTGGGGCTGTTTCAAAACCACATGGTGGAAGTGGTGCCCCCGCAGATTGACGTGGTGAGCCCCATTGGGGCAGGCGATGCTCTTTCGGCTGCTTTTCTATGGGCTATGGAGACCAAAAATGATTACCAGGATGGGCTCCGTTGGGGAGTAGCGGCGGGAACTGCGTCGGCGGCTCTGCCAGGCATGAAATTTGCCTCGCTGGCGGAAGCTCGCAAAATGTACCACGAAGTGGAAATCCGCAAAGTAGGGTAACTGGTGGCCTCTACGGAAACCAAAGGAGGTAACACGCAGGGAATTGCCCGTTCTGCAGGCATTGCTTCTGCTGCTATTTTCCTGAGCCGCATCACTGGCGTGGTGCGGGAAAGCGTGATGAGCGCAAAGTTCGGCGCAGGCGCTTCCATGGACGCCTTCAACATTGGTTTCCGTATTCCCAACCTGACCAGGGACCTGTTTGCGGAAGGCGCGCTTTCCTCGGCTTTTGTTCCCACTTTCACTAAGTACCTTTCCGGCAAGGGCAAAGCAGAAGCGCAGGAACTCTATAATCTGGTCGCCACCGGGCTGATCGTGATTGTTGGGCTTCTGTGTGTTTTGGGCATGATCTTCAGCCCGCAACTGGTGGATCTGTTCGCATCAGGCTACCACCAAGTGCCGGGAAAGTACGAATTGGCGGTGCGGCTCACGCGCATCATGTTCCCTTTCCTGCTGCTGGTGGCATTGGCAGCACAAGCCATGGGCGTTCTGAATGCGTGCAAACAGTTCGGGATACCGGCGCTTTCCTCTGCCTGCTTCAACGTAGGGTCGGTTGCTTTCGGGCTTGTGCTCGGCTTCTGGCTGGGGCCAAAAGTGGGAGTCAGCGCCATTGAGGGAATGGCCTATGGAGTGGTGTTTGGCGGCGCTCTCCAACTGTTGTTTCAGATTCCCAGCTTGGTACGCAGCGGCTTCCGCTACTGGCCGCAAATCAATTTCCGGCATGAGGGCTTTCGGAATGTGCTGAGGCTGATGGGTCCGGCCATTTTAGGCAATGCTTCCGTGCAGATCAATGTGTTGGTGAACACCAACTTCGCCACTGGCCTGACGGATGCTGCGGGCCACGTAATGAACGGACCCGTCAGTTGGCTAGGGTATGCATTCCGGTTTATGCAATTGCCGCTGGGCTTGTTTGGAGTAGCCATTGCATCGGCGACTCTGCCGGCGATTTCACGTAGCGCAGCAGCAAAAGACACTGCGGAATTCCGGCGAACGCTTTCTCATTCACTCACTCTGGTGATGCTGCTCACCCTTCCTTCCGCCGCCGGACTCGCCGTGCTAGGGGAAAGCATGATCGCCGTCATCTATCAGCGCGGCCACTTTCGTGCAGCCGATGCTCACCAGACTGGCATTGCGTTGGCATGTTACGCATTAGGGCTAACAGGGTATGCTTCTGTGAAGATTCTGGCTCCTGCTTTTTATGCCTTAAATGATGCCCGCACGCCGATGCTGGTGAGCCTCGCCTCCATTGTGATCAACTTCGGTGTGGCGTACACCATGGTTCATTTGTTTTCATTGGGGCATGCCGGGTTAGCTCTTTCCACTTCTGCAGTGGCGCTATTCAATTTTTCACTACTGTTACTGCTGATTCGCACACGTCTCCACGGCATTGAAGGCGCGGCATTATGGAAGAGTTTTCTGAAGATTATGGCTGGCTCACTGCTGCTGGCAGCAGTGGCGTATGGGTCCAGTCACGAAATTCTTGCTATCGCCGGAGTATCCCGGCTAGCGCGGCTGGCCGATGTATTGATCTCTATTCCCCTGGGAGCTGCCGCATTTTACGCAGTCTGTTACGCTCTGCGTCTCCCGGAATTAGAGACAGCGCAAAAGGCAATTGCCGGGCCTCTTTTCCGGCGACTGGGACTGAGTAAAAAGTGAGCGTGCTAAAATCACACTACGAATGGTGTCTGATCTTTCAGCGGTTGTCCGGTTGCAAGAGCTGGACAACCGCCTTACGGAACTGTTGAAAGAAATTGCCTCCCTTCCTAAACACATTGCAGAAATTGAAAAAAAGCTGATTGGTGGGGAGCGCAAATTGGAAGCGGATCGTGCTGCTCTGGCAGCGAATCAGCGTGACCGCAAAAAAGCGGAAGGCGATATTCAGGTAAACCAGCAAAAAATCTCTAAGCTGCGAGATCAAATGCTGGGAGCAAAAAACAACGACCAGTACCGGGCCTTTCAGCATGAAATTGAGTTTTGCGAAAAAGAAATCCGCAAGTCGGAAGATTCAATTTTGGATTTCATGACCGCATCTGAAGCCTTAGACCGCAATGTAAAAGCAGCGGAAAACTCGTTAAAGGGCGAGAAGAAAGTTGTAGAAGCCGAGAAGGAAAAAGCACGCGAACGAACGGCCCAGGACCAGAAGTTTGTGCAGGATTTACAAGGAGAACGAAAAGGGATTGTTGCCTCTCTCAATCCTTCCGTGCTGTCTACCTATGAACGGATTCGGAAGAGCCGTGGCGGAATAGCGGTAGCAGAAGCGGTTGACGGGCGCTGTTCGAAGTGTCACATTTCCCTGCGTCCTCAATTCGCACAAGAACTAAAACGGGGCGAAAAGGTCATGACCTGTGAGAGTTGCCAGCGCATTCTGATTTATAACGCGCCCCAAAGCTTTGAACAATATGTAGGCGGAACCAGGGCCTAAACAGAAAAGGGTGGCAAAAACCACCCTGAGTCTGTTTTAGGCGAGGGCGCAGCCTTCATGACCGCAGTCGCAGGAAATTTCCACGTCGTCGGTACCTGCATCCTCACAATACGTACTGCAATATTTGCTATCTTTCTGCGGCATACACTGGCAAGCAGGATGAGCGCATTTCTTCTGATCAGCCATAGTTAACTCCTGGCCGGTAGAATAGCACTTCTTTTTCCAACTATTATTTACTTCCGTGCAATTAGCACTCGCGAAGGGTAGAAAATCTGTTTTACCTTTTCATCGCGCGTGATCTGAAATTGATGAGACCGGATCAATTCCGGCAAATGCCGCTCCACCTGTCTGCCCCAAAAAGCAGGAGCAACACGGGTGCAAACTTTGTACATTTGATTGAAAAAGGGCGCGTTTTGACCGATCAAAATCAGCGTCAGCTGCCCATTACGCCGTAGCACCCGGTGAAATTCCGCCACAGTTTTTCCAATGTCTTCTCCGGGCAGCAATTCCAGTAAGTAACAGCACACCACGGCATCGAATGAGTTATCACGAAACGGCATGCATCGTGCGTCCACGGCCTGACAGTAAGCGGCGGAATGGGGAAACTTGCGACGTGTATCCCGCTGGGTCCGAGCTGCCATCTTCGGGGAAAGATCCACGCCTAATGTTCTTCCACTTGGGTTCACCCGCACCAAGCGCCGGAACATCTCTCCGGAGCCGGTCGCAACCTCCAGCACTTTCATGCCATCGCGAATGCCGGAAAGCGACAGGGCATGGCGATGCGCCTGGGAGTGAAACAACATGGTGGAAAGCGGGTAAATAGACGCCAAGGCATCATATACTCGCCGCGTGCTGCGGGAAAGGCTGGCTGGCAGTTCACCGGCTTCAACCGGGGGCGCTGCATACATTCAGCAAACCGCCGTCAGGCTGGATTGGAGTTCAGGAACTTCAATTGTGATACGGGTACCTCGCCCTAGCTGGCTATCAATCCACATTCTATGCTCATTCCCAAATAACACTTTCAATCGTTCGGCTACGTTGCTGACTCCGATTCCTTGCGCCAGCAGAGTGGCCAGCTTCTCTTCCGGAATGCCAACACCATTATCTTGTACCACTACTTGCAAGCTGTCCTCGATCCGGCGTGTTTCAATGGTGATAACACCGCCTTCCACTTTACTGCTCAACCCATGCTTGATCGAGTTTTCCACCAAAGGTTGCAACAGCATGCTCGGAACCAGCATACCCAAAGTAAGAGGGTCTACGTCCTGCACAAAGCGAAGTTTTTCACCAAACCGGGTCATTTCAATGGAAAGATAGTCATTTATAAACTCCAATTCGTCCCGCAATGGTGTGAACGTATCCTGGTTGCGTAAACGCTGCCGCAGAATTCGGGACAGCTTCAGCACCACTCCCCGCGCTTCCTGGGGATTGGTACGAATCAATGATGCCACAGAGTTCAGCGTATTAAACAGAAAATGGGGGTTGATCTGGCTGGTTAATGCTTGGAGCCGCGCCTGCATCAGCAAGCGGCCCTGTTCCTCCAGTTTAGCTTCCGTGCGGGTATTGTTCCAAACCTTGAGAGGCAAGGCGATGGCAAAAAAAGTAGTGGCATACACGGCAATGGCGCTCACTTGAGCCGGATTCTGCCAACTGTCATCCAGCGAAAAAATACGGCCTGGAAAAATTTCACCCAACAATTGACGAAGCAGCTCTGCCAGGAAAATGGCGGCAATCATGGCCAAGTGCAAGAGAGCACGTTCGTGATTGCGCCCTGCCCGCAGCGCGCGGTACAAAGTGAGGTCCAGCAAGCGGGAAAACCGCCAGATGTCTTCTTTGTCGCTGGCCAAATCTCGCACCAAGCCTCCAAGAATGCCGATGCCTGCAAACAGCGGAAGACTTAAATACTCTCTGTTGTACATGGCTGGAAGGGAGATCAGGATGCCGGAAAGCAAACCAGTCACATATCCGCCGATCAGTCCGGAAAGCAGGCTTCCCTCCAAGCCGAGATCAGCGGCATCATAAGAGCGCACCATCACGCGGATGGCAACGCCTGAACCGAAAATTCCGGAAAACCAAAGAGACAGTTGGAGGCGCTGGCTTAAAGTCCGCGCTTCCCGCATCAACATCTGCCGCAAGGGGCTGTAGCGGACCACAAAACCCGCAATGGAAGCCGCCACCCCTAGCTTCACCAATAAAGTGATGAGATGCCGTTCCACTCGGTGCCTATTATAATAGGAAGCACTGGGACTGATTTAGCTGGCGACACGCTAGGCCGTCACACCCGATCTTTTCATGCATACACAGGCCGACTTCCGGTTGGCAAAAATTGCCGAAGCCAGTTTTCCGACCGGTTTCGGACATTTCCGGATCTTTGGATTTGAAGGACATTTCGCACAACATGTAGAAGAGGCAGTTGCCTTGAAGATGGGCGATCTGTCACAAATTGACGGAGTTCGTGCTCCTTTAGTGCGCGTTCATTCCCAATGCTTAACAGGGGATGTCTTCGGCAGTCTTCGATGTGATTGCAGGGGCCAACTGGAAATGGCGCTCGAAAAAATTGCGGAAGAAGGCCGGGGTCTATTGATTTATGAGCACCAGGAAGGCCGAGGGATTGGTCTGCTGAATAAGCTGCGTGCTTATGAATTGCAGGACCATGGGCTAGACACGATTGAAGCGAACGAAAAACTCGGTTTCGATTCTGACCTTCGCAGCTTTACCCTGCCCGCTCAAATCGCTTTGTATTTTGGACTGAAAGAGATCCGGCTCATGTCCAATAACCCGGAAAAAGTGGAAGCCATGGAATCAGCGGGAGTGCATGTAGTGGAACGTGTTCCGGTTCTGGTTCCTCCCTTGGAGAGCAGATCCGCCTATCTCCAAACCAAAAAAGAACGCATGGGCCATCTGCTCGGGTAGGCAAGGTGGCAATTGACTGGTTTCCGCTCTGGCTCAGCTTGCGTGTCGCTTTGCTGGCCACGCTGCTTTCGGTGGGAATCGGTCTGTTTTTGGCGTATGGGCTGGCCAATTGGAATTTTCGAGCCAAGGAACTGCTGGATGCTCTGGTAACACTCCCGTTGGTGCTGCCGCCTACCGTGATTGGCTACTACTTGCTGGTAGTGCTAGGGCGCAGTAGCCCGCTTGGCCAAGCCTATGAATGGTTGTTTGGCAGTCCGCTCGTATTTACCTGGCAAGGCGCTGTAGTAGCTTCTACACTGCATGCTGTTCCCCTGCTGGTGAAATCTGCGCGTGCGGCCTTTGAAAGTGTGGACCGAAGCTACGAGCGTGCAGCCAGAACTTTGGGTGCTTCGGAATGGCGATTATTTTGGCGCGTAACGCTGCCGCTGGCCCGTCGATCAATTGTGGCCGCTTCCATCTTGGCGTTTGCGCGGTCTTTGGGTGATTTCGGCACAACCCTTATGGTGGCTGGTGACATTCCTCACCACACGGAAACAGCGTCTATCGCCATTTACAACGCTGTAGAGTCCGGTAATACGCTGGTAGCTCGTATGTTGGTCTTGGTGCTGTCGGCTTTGACGATGGTGATTGTATATGCCGCAAATCGGCTGGAACAGCGTCCTCCTGCTGCATGATGGATGTTTGTTTGAAAAAGCATTTTGCCGCTGGGGATGAGTCGGCTGGCTTTTCCTTAGCAGTAGAATTTCATGTCCCAGCAGGAGGAATCACGGTGCTATTTGGTCCCAGCGGCGCAGGCAAGAGCCTGACATTGGACTGCGTGGCCGGATTTGCGAACCCGGATGAAGGCCATGTCCTGTTGGATGGTCAGGCTTTATTCCACTCGGAAACAAAAATCAATCTTGCGCCTCAGAAACGCCACTGTGGTTATGTTTTTCAAAACTACGCTTTGTTTCCGCATATGACATTGCGGGAAAATCTCGAATTCGCCGCCGCCACGCTGAATAAAGGGAGCCGCCGCAAGAAAGTGGATGGAGCGTTAGAGCGATTTCGTTTGGAAGAAGTGGCCGGGCGCTATCCGCATCAAGTTTCCGGCGGTCAGAAGCAGCGATGCTCATTGGCTCGTGCGCTAGTCGGCCAATCTCGTATGTTGTTGCTGGATGAGCCTGCGCGTGGGCTCGACACAGCTTTGCGATTGGAGCTTCACACCCTGCTTCGGGAACTACGCGCGGAATACCAGATTCCGATGATTTTAGTAACGCATGATTTAGAGGAATGCTTTGCCATAGGGGAAAACATGCTGGTCTATGAACATGGCCGCATTCTCCAGTCCGGAAAGCCCAGGGAGATTTTGGAACACCCGGCTACGCCGGAGATTGCCCGAATTCTTGGTTATGCCAACATCTTTCCAGCAGAAATTTTAGCAATCGACCCACAACAAAACACAAGCCAGCTTCAATGTTTCGGACAAGAAATAACCGCGACATGGAGTCCGCAACATTCTGGAGCACAACTGATATGGATTTGCGCTTTGCCTAAAGAACTTCGGCTCTGTTCCAACCCTGGCAAGAATCGAATCCCAGTTCAGTTGCTCCGCCAATGGGAACAGCCCCAAGGAATAAAACTGGAGCTTTCCCATTGCATCACCGTGGAAGCAAAACATAGTGAACTGCAAGCGCTGCAAAATAGCCCGAACTGGTTCGTGGAATTGCCTCCTCACGCTTTGCGGACGATTGGTTGATGCTTCGTTATTACATTACGGATCGCCGCTTGCTTGGAGGCATGGAGCCATTGCTGCAATCTGTTGCCAAAGCGCTTCTTTCCGGTGTCGATTTCTTGCAACTACGCGAAAAAGACCTTTCCGCGCAGGCATTGTTCCAACTAGCAAAAACGGTGAAGCAATTTCCCAATCCGCGAGGTACTAAAATTCTAGTGAACGACCGGCTGGATATTGCTCTCGCCGCTGATCTGGATGGCGTTCACCTTCGTGCTCATTCGGTTTCCCCTCAACAATTGCGACGTTTCACAAAGCCTTCTTTTCTGATTGCCGTTTCCTGCCATTCGCCTACGGAGGTGAAAGTTGCGGAGGAGGACGGCGCAGACTTTGTGGTGCTCGGCCCAATTTTTCCCACACCCTCCAAGCTTGCCTTTGGAGCGCCTTTAGGGGTCATTGCCATACGAGAAGCAGTTCGCTTGGTAACAATTCCCGTACTTGCATTAGGAGGCGTGAACCAACAAAACCAGGAGTTATGCCGAGAAGCGGGAGCTGCTGGCATTGCTGGCATTCGCTTATTCCAATGACCCTTTTATGGTTTCTTTCCACCGAGTCTTGTTATGGCGAGTGAGTTCCGGAAACGTCTGATACAACGCGAATGCATATTCCGCTGCGTGTTGAAAGTACTTTGCCAATAAAGGCATGCCTTCTTTCAGCGCTTTTTCCTGCTGGTCGATCGCTTTGCTGTTTCCTTGCGCTACGGGTCCCGACCAGCTCTTTCGTCCGGCATGCTGGTAAGCGCGAATCGAACGGGAAAATAAGATACCCATCAATTCCATGGCTTCGCTGTTTTCCATGCCAGATCTCCGGAAACACTCTACAGAACTTTCTAACAAAGGAGTAAACAAGCTGGTAGCAAGGGTAAGACTCGCCTCGTAATACAACACATCTGTGCATGACACTTCCACGGCTTTGCCGTGCAAAAGCCTCACCAGATTCCGCATCTCGCGAACCGCAAGCCGATCACCTTCTACAACGAAATGATTTGGTGTACCTTTGATGGGATTCAGCGATCCCGCCGCAGCTCCGGATTCCCGAAAATACGGAAAAGTGGAACTATAAACCTCGGAATCACAGAACAAGATTATTTTGCCTTGCCAATTGATGTCTGCTTTGGCAAGCCTGTGTGCCAGATCCCGAACCTTGCCCCCAGGCGCACAGAAAAGAATGATTTCACTAGATGCCAGATAGTCTATTTCGCGAAGTGGAGTGCCAGCTCGTAACCCATGCGCAATTCTGGAGGCCAAGCGGTATGACGTGGAGGCTACCGAACCAAGCAGCAAGGTTAAATTGGGAAGGCGGGCCAGAAAGCTTCGGCTTACAGCTCCTGCGCCTAACAATCCATATGGTTTCACTTCACAGCGGGAATTCCAATTCCCCCTACATCTTGAGTGCGGAGCAGTTTAATTTTGTCGCGGAGTTGAGCCGCTTTTTCGAATTCAAATTTCTTTGCAGCTTCTCTCATACGAGTTTCCAATTCGGTGATGAACTGTTCCCGCTCCACAGGTGACATAGACTCAGATTCCTGTTCTTGCTCAGCTGGTACGGTCACGTAATCGCCTTCCGCGATTGCCACAAGAGCCATATCCAAAGGCTTGATGATGGATTGAGGCGTGATGTTGTTTTTTTCGTTGTATTCAGTCTGGGTCAGCCGTCGGCGACTGGTCTCGTCTATGGCGCGACGCATACTATCCGTGATCACGTCCGCAAACAAAATAGCGCGGCCTTCCAGATGCCTCGCTGCGCGACCGATGGTTTGAATCAGAGATCCGCCCGAACGAAGAAAACCTTCTTTGTCCGCGTCCAGAATGGCCACCAAAGAAACTTCCGGCAAGATCCAACCCTTCGCGCAAAAGATTGATGCCGATCAGAACATCAAACTCGCCTCTCCGGAGATCCCGAAGAATTTTGATGCGATCTAATGTGCTGACTTCCGAATGAAGATAATTACACTTCACTCCGACTTCGGAGTAATATTCTGTTAAATCTTCCGCCATGCGCTTGGTCAACACGGTTACCAGCACACGCTGATTTTTCTCTACTCGCTTGCGAATTTCTCCGAGCAGGTTGTCTACCTGGCCCTTGATAGGACGGATCTCTACTTCAGGGTCCACCAAGCCGGTTGGCCGGATAATTTGTTCCACCACAACACCGGCTGTTTTTGTTAGTTCATAAGGGCCTGGCGTTGCGGAAACATACACCACCTGATTGGTCCGTTCCTCAAATTCCTCAAACTTCAGCGGACGATTATCCATGGCGCTTGGCATGCGGAATCCATAGGAAACCAACATCTCTTTGCGCGCCCGATCGCCATGGAACATCGCATGCAGTTGAGGAACTGTTTGGTGGCTTTCATCGATGAAAAGAACGGAATCCCGCGGAAGGTAATCAAGCAAGGTAGGAGGAGCTTCCCCCGGTTTCCTTGCAGAAAAATGCCTGGAATAATTTTCGATCCCGTGGCAATATCCGATTTCCCGCATCATCTCCAAATCGAACATGGTGCGCTGATGGAGACGCTGCGCTTCAATCAGTTTCCCTTCCTTTTCTAAATGAGGACGCCATTCCTCCAGTTCCGCTTTAATGGATTCCATGGCCCGTTCCCTCGTGATTTGCGGCATCACGTAGTGATTTTTGGGATAGATCGGTAACCGAACGATAGGTTTGGCGAACCTGGCCCAGCAGCGGATCGATTTGGGAAAGCGCCTCTACTTCATCGCCCCACATTTCAATCCGGTAGGCGTAATCGTCGTAAGGGGGATAGATTTCGACGGTATCGCCGCGAACCCGGAATGTTCCGCGCCGGAAATCACCTTCGCTGCGGTCATAAAGAATTTCCACCAGCTTGGAAACAATTTGCTTGCGGGAGATTTTTTGGCCTTTTTCCAGCATCAGAAGCATGCCGTAGTAAGCTTCCGGAGAACCAAGGCCATAAATGCAACTGACGCTGGCCACAATCACACAATCCCGGCGCTCAAACAAAGATTTGGTGGCAGCCATACGAAGCTTATCCAGCTCATCGTTGATGGTGGATTCCTTCTCTATATAAATGTCACTGGAAGGAATGTACGCTTCGGGCTGGTAATAATCGTAATAGCTGACAAAATACTCTACGGCATTATCCGGGAAAAAAGTTCGAAATTCGTGATAAAGCTGCGCGGCTAATGTTTTATTGTGCGCCAACACCAACGCCGGACGTTCCAAAGCCTGAATCACCTTGGCCATGGTAAAGGTCTTGCCGGAACCTGTTACTCCAAGCAAGACCTGATGTTTTTCCCCATCCTGTATGCCTTGCGTCAACTCCTGAATAGCGGTGACCTGATCACCTCGAGGACTATAGTCAACCGCCAGACGAAAAGCCATATACCAGTATATGGATGTCTTACCCTTCCAATTGATCCTCTATCTGGTCGTATTCCATGACTACTCCAGATTCTTCCAGAGCCTGCTCAAACTCAGCTTCTCTTCCATCAGCAATCTCGTACTCCCAGGTCTCTGAGCCGAACGGAAGCAAATCGTCATCTTCCTCCATCTTTTCTTCTACGTGGAGGTTATCGGGTTCGGTTTGCTCCACCATCAATCCTTCTTCGATCACCCCTTCCGGGAGGTTCAGAAGAACTTGAGGAGCGTCAGAGCCGTCGCCATCCTGATTAAAACGCTTGCGGAACGTTACTTGATATCGCATATCGCTTTTTCAGTGTCCCTATAAACACGAAAATCTGTTGTCGTTGGATGAGCGAGAAAAGATTTTTTTGTTCGAATTCGAACATTTTATCAGCTAAACTTTGCGAGTTTTCTACTGAATGCTAAAGAGAACAACTAAACCGTTTCCAATCAGTGACATACTGACCGGCTTAGGCGCGGTGCTTACCGGCTGTGTGAGATCACATATGATAGTCGCCAGCGTTGGAGTCAATTTGAAGATCAAGGTCAAAACACATATTCAGCCCGTTCTTTGGGCGTCGGCATTTTGCTTTCTGTTGCTGCTTGCGGGGTGCAATCGTGATCACCAGAAAAGAATTGCGGTCATCCCCAAGGGACAAGCGCACATTTTTTGGCAGTCAATTCATGCAGGCGCTGTTTCTGCCGCGCGGGATGCCAATGTGGAGATTTTCTGGAAGGCCCCTGCCACTGAAACAGATTTCAATGGGCAGATCCAAATTGTGGATTCCATGATTAATCAGCACATGGATGCCATTGCCGTAGCACCGATTGATAAAACAGCCATGGTGAGCGTGGTGGACCGTGCCGCGCAACAAGGCATTCCTGTGATTATCTTTGATTCTCCCGTGGACACGCAAAGCTTTGCCGCACAGGTAGCCACCAATAACTACCAGGCTGGCCAACTGGCAGCGGAACGGATGAAGAAAATTCTGAATGGAACCGGCACAGTGGCAATTGTGGCCGTTCAGGTCGGCAGCGCCTCTACTATGGCGAGGGAATCAGGATTTGAGGACGGAATTAAAAAAAACGCGCCCGGCATCCGCATTGTGGATAAGCGCTATGGCAACGCAGATTTTGCGCAGTCACTCTCCATCGCGGAAAATATGCTGACCGCATACCCCAGATTAAGCGCTATGTTTGCATCTAATGAATCTGGTTCTGTGGGAGCTGCACGCGCGATTAAAGAACGGAAAAGTAATACAAAGCTGGTCGGCTTTGATTCCAGCCCGACATTGATTGAGGATCTCCAATCCGGCATCATCAACTCTTTGGTTGTGCAGGACCCGTTTCGCATGGGGCATGACTCTGTGGTGGCCGCAATAGAGAAACTTCGCGGCGGCACTCCGCAAAAAATTCAGGACTTGCCACCGCGCGTTGTGACCAAAGAAGATTTAGCTGATCCCCTGGTACAAAAGCTGCTGAACCCGGACTTGGATAAGTACTTGAAATAGATTAGGAGCCCGCCTTAGAACCACCTGCTGTCATCACGCGAGCCGAAGCAAAGCTTTCATTCAGCAAAGCATTCAAGCATCCCTCGATAGCAGCCTTGATTTTGATGCGGGCATCCTCCTCGTTTTTTCCTTTCACGATGCAGCCTGGAATATCCGGGCACTCCCCTGTCACCGTTCCGTCCGCATTCTCCCGCAGTATCACCTGTAAGCTGATGTTCTTGGATACGCTGCCCTTGATTACTTTTTCGTGCATGGTTTTTCCTTTGTTGAAACAATGATGAAACTTTACAATCCGAATTGCGTTAAGTTCATGACGCCAATCTGGCCAAGATTCAGGGTGCCCGTTCCCGTGTTTAACTGAATCACGGGTGTCATGGAAGTAGCGCCTGCCGGAACTGTGATTTCCACGTACCACTGACCGTCTTGTATATCCACGGACCAGCCATAGAAGGGATAGCTTCTGCTCCCTCCAGGGTTGAATAGAAGCGATATATCAAAATGCAAGCCGCCTGCTTCGCAGCCGGACGACTTGATTCGCCCGGTAAAGGCTAACCGATCACCTGGTTGGAAGCCAGATGTAATGGTTGCGCCGGTAAAGGTATTCACGCTGGCAGCATCCGTCTTCACTAACTGCATAGTGTTTCCCACAATGCTGGAATCCAGCGTCAATGTGGTTTGCAGCGCCACCGAGCCGGACGCAATGGCGCTTGTCCATTTGGAAGGCGTTTGCATGAATAAGCTATCTAGCAAGAGATTCGCTGGGTCAGTGACGGTGGTCGGGAGCCAAGGGTAAGTGGGATCAAAAATATCTTTTGTAGCAGCAATGGCCGCCTGCGCCATTAAGCGGCTGGCGGGCATGGAGGGATGGTGAGCATCCTGAGAATAGCCGCTCCGGTATTGCCCTGTTTGCGGATCAACTAGAAGGCTGTAGAAATCAACTAATGGAATGCCTTGCGAATCCGCCAGCTTGCGCATTTGCACGTTCAGCAGAACGCCATTCGTTACGCTGGCTTGTGAACTATTTCCTGTCAGATCTTCAGGAACCCGAGGCGGAATGGTGCAGAGAATCGGCAGAATGTTCGCCGCTTTCAATGCATTGATCATGGCATTCAGATTTCCGATCACTGTGGCAACAGGGGTCAGATAGTAAATGTCGCTATAGCCGGTAACAATGAAGACCTTATCCGGATTTTTGGAGATCACATCGCGATTTAAACGGCTCAAAACGTCATTGCTAGGATCTCCCAGCAATCCGGCATTTCCCAGGTAGCGGATCGCGGAGCGTGACCCCACCACTGCTTGTGCAAACCAGTTATCGGGAATGGTAGGAAACGGTGCATCGGGGTAGAAGCCGCCCGCCATGGAATCACCGATCACCATGGCTTTGTGACCACGGCGAAGAAAGGCGGCATCCGCAAGAGAAAGACTCAAATCGCCGCTCAACAAGCCGCCACCAGTGAGCGGGAAATTAGTGCTGATTTGCCGCACGGCTCCTCCGCCCGTGCCGCCGGTTCGATACGAAGCCATCAGCGAATCGCCTGCTTGCGGGGTCGACTTCAGGGCAAACTGAATGGTGTTGCCATTCAGTGCAAAATCAACTCCGGCTTTCTGGTAGATGCCATTGCGAAACAGAGACAGACTGACGCCCGGTGAAGGGGCGTTGGCTAACGTGAAAGTCACGTTGGTTCCATCCATGGTGCCCGCCGGACTTTCCGCATCCACAAAAGTCGCCAGATTATTTGGGTCAAAGCAGGGATTCGGAGTTCCGTCTACCCGCACGCAATCGCCTGGGTCTCCCACCACTGACTCCAATTCCCCTGCCCCGTTGACTACTGCGGAACGGCCCGGCGTATAGCCAGGACCTTTCACTGGGCGCAACGTCAGGTCAGCGGAAAGACCTACTACATCGGTTTCCAATACCGGGGTTTGGTTCGGAGGGGTTGTGGTGCCACCTCCCCCTGTTGTAGTTCCTCCTCCGCCGCCTGTGGCGGTGCCACCGCCGTTTGTGGTGCTGGTGAGCGAGGACACACGAACATCACGAACACGTAAAGCTTTCACACTGACCGGAACAGACCAGTCTTCTGCAAACTGTACCTTCCCATCGCTGTGGTAAAGCACGTGATAGGGCTTTGCAGGCTTTGCTGTAGTGGTCGGAGCTAACTGCACGTACAATACACCATTCACAATCGGCACGCTCAGGCTCTGCATACCGATGTTGGAAGTATCCCCTGCCTCAAAGGAATTCCAGGTCACCACTGCGGTTCCGCTGAATACGGAACCATCCGCTTTATAAATCGTGTCCTGAATCGTTGTTTTTGCTGGCTGGGCGAGCAAAACCCCTGTGAATACGAGCAAATTGGCCACAAGTCGGCCACGGAACATGAAAACCTCCCAAGAACTTTGTTCTGGCCACAGTCTAGCCAGCAATGGGAGCTATGCCTGTGAGAGGTTATGGGCCTTTTTACCGCTAACTTTGCGGGAAATCACGCTTTATCGGTTTTTTGTTCTGCTGTGATTGCCAATCAGGATTGGTAGAGATGATGTTGTGAAATGTACTGCTTTACCGAGGAAGGCACTGGAATATCCCATTCCCGAGCAGCCAATTTTTGCCGGATTTCTGTAGAAGAGATGGCAAGATGCACCGTTTCCAAACGCTGCACCGAAGCACCCTCCGGCACGGCATAAACGGCATCCGGACGGCTCACCACAATAAACGTGACCAGCCGTATCAGTTCTTTCCAACGGTGCCAGGTGTGAATTTCGGCAAAAGCATCGGCACCGATCAGGAAAGAGAGCGGCTGCCGCAGGTTTTGCTCGCGAAGGTTTTCCACTGTGTCGATGGTGTAGCTAGTGCCTGCTCTTTCTTCCAGCCTGGACGGTTCAAAGCGTGGGTTTTGCTGGCAAGCAAGCGCCACCATCTGATACCGGTCTTCATAAGACGCAAAAGGACCGCTATGGCGATGCGGAGGTCGGGAAGATGGCACAAACAGAACCCGCTCCAATGTGCATATCTCCGCCGCGCTTTGCGCAACGGCAAGATGGGCGTTATGGATGGGGTCGAACGTGCCACCAAAAATCGCAAGGCCGGCCAAATGCGAAATCAGGCCTTTTCGATCTTGAGGCTATTGATCTTTACTTCTTTTTTCGGACGGTCCTGCCCATCTTTCGCGGCATTTTTGAGATCTTCTCCACCACGTCATAGCCTTCCACCACTTCGCCGAAAATAGCGTGGCTGTTATCCAGCCACGGCGTTGCGGCGACGGTCACGAAAAACTGGCTGCCGTTCGTGTTCGGGTCCGGCATTCGCCATGGAGAGCAGGCCCTTTTTGGTATGCTTTAAGGAAGGATGAAATTCATCGGCGAATTTGTAACCCGGGCCGCCGCGGCCGCTGCCTTCCGGGCATCCGCCCTGGATCATGAAGTCCGGAATCACGCGATGGAAAATCAGGCCGTCATAGAAAGGCTTGCCCGTCTTGGTTCCGTCCGCAAGGGATACGAAATTCTCGACTGTCTTCGGCGCCTTATCGGCAAAGCAACTTGGCTTTGAACTTGCCTTCCGTGGTATCGAAAAGCGCGTATGTCTCATTTGGCATTACTTAATTGTCATCGCACCGCTTTCAGGAGCACCGCTTGTTCGCGCGCCGCGCGGGAGGCCAGTTCGTCGGCACGGTTGTTATCGCTGTGCGAGGCATGACCTTTGGTCCACACCCATTCGGTCTTTATGCCGTTCCACCTGCGCATCCAACTGCTCCCACAAGATCCCGATTCACCACCGGCTTTTTCGCCGCGGTCAGCCAGCCCTTGCGCTTCCACCCGCCATCCACTGCGTGATGCCGTTCTTCACGTACTCGGAATCGGTCACCACTTCCACCTCGCACGGTTCTTTCAGACACGCGCAGCCCTTCGATGGCCGCAGTCAGTTCCATGCGGTTGTTGGTGGTGTGCGGTTTCGCAGCCGAACATCTCTTTCACCTGCCCTGCCGTAGCGAAGAATGCAAGCCCATCCACCCGGCCCGGGATTGCCGAGGCAGGCTCCATCCGTGATCAATTGAACTTTCTTCAAGACGGCACGCCTCCGAGTTTCGAGCGAAAAATTCATCCACCTTTTCAAGAATAGCGGCTGCTTCGTGTACGTGGTAAATTCGCCGCGCAGCTTAGCCCCGATGCGCACGCCATGCGTGAAGTACGTGGCGAACTGTTTCATTTTGCCCACCGTATCCGCGCTCGTCTCGCTCCATCAACATTGCGTAATAAGTGCGCATCATCTGGTAACGATCGGCACTGCGTCGGCTCTTCGTATGTGCCCGTCGCCAAATATTGACTCGATCTGCCGGAAAATCCAAGGATTGGAAGATGCCGCGCGGCCGATCATTACCGCGATCGCACCCGTTTCCCGCATCATGCGCACTGCATCTTCCGGCGTCAAAATATCGCCATTGCCAATCACCGGAATCTTTACCGCTGCTTTCACTTCCGCGATGCGAGTCCAATCCGCCTTGCCGCTATAGCCCTGCTCGCGTGTTCGCGGATGCAGGGCGATTGCCTGCAAGCCGCAATCTTCCGCCAGCTGCGCCATCGCCACGGTAACCAGTTCCTGGTCACTCCAGCCAGCGCGAAACTTCAACGTAAACGGGATGCTGATGGCAGCGCGCACGGTTCGCAGAAGCCGCTCCACAAGCGGCAAATCGCGCAGCAGGCCCGAGCCGCCATTGCACTTCACCACTTTATTTACCGGGCAACCGAAATTGATATCCAGAATGTCAAATCCTAAATCCTGGCATACACGGGCCGCATCCGCCATCACTTCCGGATCGGCTCCGAACAACTGTGCGGAAATGGGGTGTTCTTCCGGTTCGAATGCTAAGTACTTGAGCGTCCGTGTCGGCTTATGCGTTCGCAAGCGACGCGCTCACGCCATGAGAGCTAGTGAACTCCGTCATGATGAGCCCGCAGCCGCTCAGATTGCGGATAAAGCGCCGGAACACCGTATCCGTCACGCCTGCCATGGGCGCCAGCACTGTGGCCGGACGAATCTCTACCGGACCAATGGAAAAGTGAGTGGGAAAATCAAGCCCCATTTGTCTGTGCTTCCAGTGTAACGAACAGCTTGTGGAACAACTTAGCCCAGCAGATCCAGTGCGGCCTGCATTTCGCTACGCGCGTGGTCATCCCCTTTAGCTGTGGTCACCTCGACGCCACGCCGGTATGTTTCCCGCGCTTCGTCTACCCTTCCCAGCTTTTCCAGGCTTTGGCCGCCGTGAAAATATGCTGCTGAGTAGTGGGGGTCCACTTCCAGCAGTTGATGAAAAGCAGCAATAGCCGCCTCCCACTCGCCCGCATTCTTGTGTTCCATGGCAAGACCATACCGCGCAAATGTGTTTTGCGGATCTTGCTCCAACATGCTCTTTAACAGATCTAAACGGCTTTGTGGCATTCCCTTGTGTTACTATACCCGACTAGTCTGTTTTCCTTATGCAAGGCACGCCTGTCCGCCTTTCCTACTCTGAATATTGCGAACTTGCTTTACCAAATGACGCAAACAGCCTTGGCAACCTGCTTGGCGGCAAAGTCATGCATCTGGTCGATTTGGCAGGTGCTATGGCGGCCATGCGTCATTCCCGGCAAGTCGTGGTCACGGCTTCCATTGACCAAATGAGCTTTCTCCGCCCGGTGCGGATTGGGCAATGGGTACGCTTGTACTCCGCAGTAAACCGTGTGTTCCGCACCTCCATGGAGGTTGGCGTAAAAGTGGTAGTGGAAGATCTGATTCGCGGCGAATCCGTTCACACTTCTTCGGCTTACCTTACGTTTGTAGCAATTGATGCAGCAGGAAATCCTGTAGCAGTGCCTCCCGTGATTCCAGAATCACCGGAAGAACAACGGCGTTACGAGGACGCAGGCTTGCGCCGGGAATACAGATTATCAAAACGGAAGAAACAAGCGCCGTAGTTACTCGTCTTTGTACATGTACTTAATGTTCGGCTTATAGAGCAATAAGTTTGGTTCATCGACACGATTTATTTTGAGGCAGCTTTTGTCATACCACTCAATAATGCCGTGCAGAACTTCTCCATCTTTCAGTACGAAAACCATGGGCGTTTTCGTCTGCATCTGCTTCACATAGTAAAAATTCTCGGCATTAGTCTGATCCGGCGGAACAGGCTTTTTCTGAGGTGCTTTGCGGGGGGCCACTGCTTGCGCTTGCTCCTTGAATTCATTAAAGGATGGCCGGATAAGTTTTCGGTTTGCAGACTCCACAATATCTTCTTCCAAACGGCGTACGACTTAGACGCCACAAATCTCAGCCCGTGAGCCAAGCAGTTCGTCGTTTATAAATATCATACTGAGGGGGGTGCCGCAATGTTATTCTCAGTTTCCCCTGGCTTTGTTACCCAAATTTGGCCTGCGCGGTGGAAGTGTTGAACAGCGCCAATGGTGAATTGTTTCCCTTGCGAATTCCAGACCATCTGCTCCACGGAAACTTGCGGGGCATCGATCCGAATAATGTTGAACGAATTGGTTTGCCCTCGTCCTCGCGTGGATGTTGCCGTGCCTGCCTGAATCACCACGGCGGAATGGCCCTCAATTTCATAGCGGGACGCGGTTTGCGCGGTATAGCCTAAGTGGAGATGTCCCGCCAGAAATAAATCCGCTCCGCAAGAAGCAAGCCGGTTCATGGCAGCATGAGCCCGTCCCACCAGAGAGCGGCTGCCGAACCCTTCCGGCAATTCAAACGGGTGGTGCGTGACCACAACCCTTACCATGTTTGGATTCGCAGCGCATAACCGATGATGCACGCGCGATAACTGGCTGCGATTGATGCGACCGCCTTTCCATGTGCCTGACCGTGCCGTGTTGATGCCAACCACCAGAATTTCCGCATCCGCGTATTGCGGCTCCAGGTCTTCAGTGATGTACAGTTTGTATTTATCCAGGCGGCTCACGAAACGGGCATACAGATTGTGCAGCGGAATATCGTGATTTCCTGGCACCACAATTTGCGGTTTGGGAAGGCTGTCTAAAAATAAACGTGCCTGCTGAAACTCGCTGGTACGGGCGCGTTGCGTCAGATCGCCGGAAATGGCCACCAGATCCGGCTTTGCCGATTCCACAGCTTGCTGCAATGGCTGCAGCGTGGAAGGGTCCACCCGGCCAAAGTGAATATCAGATAAATGGACCAGTATTTTCATAAGTGGCTCGGCACCATCACGCGCAAAGCGCCTGGCAGAATGCGATAGCGAAGCGGGCTTTTGATCCGCACCACTTCTCCATCCAGAGCCACGGAAAGAAATTTTCGGCGTGATCCAATGAGTAATTCTTCTGCTTCCAGCGTTTCAAAATCCTGCGTGCGTTTGAGCCGATGGAGCAAGGCAGAAAAAGCAATTCTCAACAGTCCCCACCTTCCGGCTTTATGCGCAGTAAACAGGGAAAGTTTCCCTCCATTCAGGCAGCCTCTGGAGCCGAGCCGCAGACCTTCCATTTCGTAGTGATTATTTCCCACAAACAAAAACGGACTGCGGCGAACAATGGTTTGACCATGAACGCGCACGGATAGATCCAGAAACGGCCATCGGCGAAACGCCAGTAGAATGGCCGCTGTAAAAGCCAGCAAACGGTTATATCCGGTCTTCTCCCAAAACTCGCGATGCCGCACAATGTGCGGGTAAATGCCGAGGCTGGAGTTATTGACAAAAAGGTGTCCATTCACCTCTCCGGCATCTATCTGCAACTCCTTGCCGGAAAGAATCACTTCCACGGCTTCGGCCAACCCCGTGGGAATCTGAAGGTCGCGTGCAAAATGATTCAACGTGCCCAACGGTAAAACGCCCAGAATCACAGGCGAATTTACTAGCATGGATGCTGCTGCGCTGACCGTTCCATCGCCGCCCCCTGCCACCAGAATGTTCACTCCCTCCGCAAGAGCCTTTCGCATCGCCGCCTGTACCTCGCCGCGCTCCGCTAAAAATAAATGAAGATCGCAACGCTTGCCGAAGAGATGCCGAATTTGCTCGGCTACTGCTTGTTTTTTCTCTTTCCCGGATCTCCAATTCAGAACCACTCCCACGCATACTCTCATTCGGCTGCATTCACCATATCTTGTGGCTCAAGGTAGTGCGAAAGCGATCACATAATCGCCTTGCGGAGTAATGCTTTTGTGTCCACCGGCGGAGATCACTACGTACTGTTTACCGCTTGCCGTGCGATAGGTCATCGGTGTTGCTCGGGCGCTGGTGGGCAGGTTGCCCTTCCATAACTCTTTCCCGGTCTCGCTATCAAAGGCGCGAAGGTGGGAATCAAAGGAGGCACCGATAAATGTTAGTCCTCCGGCGGTCACAATCGGACCGCCTAACGATGGAGATCCAAAACCGATAGCATTAGGATTTTCCAATCCAGGGAATGCTCCCAGCGGTACTTCCCAGCGAAGAGCACCCGTAGTGGCATCAATTGCCACCAACGTGCCCCATGGCGGTGCATTGCAGGGCAATCCGCTGGGAGCGCGCAGAAACAAGCGTGACATGGCATAGGGCGCGCCTTTCTGTTCGGTGGTTTCCCGTTCCAGGTGATCGGTCACCGCACTTCGAAACGAACCTTGCGGTATCAACCGCACCACGGAGACTAAACGGTTTGTAGGCAAAACCAATAAGCCACGTACCGGATCAAATGCTGCTCCACCCCAGGCAACACCGCCAATGTTTCCAGGAAATACCAGAGTTCCCCGGAAAGAAGGCGGAGTGAAAATGCCCTCATGACGAAGATCCTTTACCTGTTCCTCACAGTATTTGCGGTCTTCCTCATTCACACCCCAGACTTCAAATTTCTGTGGAGAGACTGGTTTGGGCAGAACCGGAAACGGCTGTGTCCCGGATGCTTTTTCGCCGGGCACATCGCTTTTCGGCACAGCACGCTCTTCCACGTCAAAAATCGGCTTTCCGGTGTCACGATCCAAAAAGAATAAATTGCCAGTCTTGGAACCAACAGCTACAGCAGGCTTTTTGCCGGAAAAAAACAGAGTTGGTTGCGCGGCTACATCATAATCCCAAAGATCGTGATGAACGGTTTGAAAACTCCAAACAACACCGCCTGTGTCGCCGCGCAGAGCGACCACGGAATTTGCAAACGCATTGTTTCCCGGTCGTAATCCGCCATAATAATCCGGACTGGCGCTCCCTGTAGGGATGAAAACAAGATTCCGTTCCGCATCTACTGAAATCAGCGACCACGCGTTTGCCGCGCCAGCGTGGTTCGTATCTGCTAGCGGGTGCCACGTCCAGTTCAGTTTTCCGGTTCTGGCATCAAAAGCGCGAACTTCGCCCGTAGGCGCTGCTGCCCGGCTATTATCAGCAATAGCAGAACCCACAATCACCCGGCCGTTCAGGATGGCCGGTGGGCTGGTTTCTTCATACTCGCCTTTGAACTCAGGGCCGCGTTTCAATCCCGCAAGGAGGTTGATTTGGCCGTGATCCCCAAAATCCTCACACAATTTGCCCGTTTTGGCGTCCAGAGCGAGCAGACGAGCATCGATCGGGGCCACAAAGATGCGCCGATGGCAAGGGTCAGCTTCTTTGCGGGAAGGGTCTACCCAGGTGGAGACGCCACGGCTGGCAAAATCGCCGTAGTTTCCTTGCAGATCCACTTTGGCGTCAAATACCCAGAGCTTGGTGCCGCGCTCCGGGTCCAAGGCAATCACCTGTCCAAAAGGAGTAGCAAGAAACAGGGTGTTATCGACAAATAGCGGTGTGGCTTCATGGGCAGGCTGGTTGCGGACTTTGGTTTTGTCATACAGATCGCCTGTTCGAAAAGTCCAAGCCACTTTGAGGTTTTGAACATTGCTGCGGTCAATTTGCCCAAGTGGAGAATATTTTGTGCCGCCGCCATCGCGTCCATACGCGGGCCAATCTCCATCCGGAATCTGCATGGCCATGAGCGGAAGAAACAGTCCAAACAGAAAAGCAGCTACACGCATAGAAATAGTGTCCAGTATCATACACTTCCCTTGCAGAACGGCAAATTCGCTAGCTGTGTTAAAGTGGCGGTGTATATGGCTTCTCGTAGCGTAAATAAAGTGATCCTTGTGGGCCACCTGGGCCGGGATGCGGAGACCAAGTTTACGCCGGGCGGGGCAGCGGTGACGCGGTTTTCGGTAGCGACCAGCCGGCGCTGGAAAGATCAACAATCCGGCGAGTGGAAAGAAGAAACGGATTGGAGCAACGTCACCCTTTGGCGTTCCGAGAACTTAGCGACTTACCTCACCAAGGGCAAGCAGGTCTATGTGGAAGGCCGTCTCCAAACCCGCAGCTACGATGACAAGGACGGCAAAAAGGTCTACGCCACGGACGTAGTTGCCGATGATGTCATCCTGTTAGGCGGAAGAGGAGAAGGGGAGGTCCCGGCGGTGGCCCTGGGGATTTCCCGCAGGAACCGCGCCCCGTTTCCATGCCGCGAAGCGCGCAAAAGAATCAACCTTCCTCACAACCCGCTGCTATGCCTGACGACTACGGCCAAGGCATCACAGACGACGACGTACCGTTCTAAAGAATAGCCAGCACTTCTTCCGCATGGCCCTCGGGCTTCACCTTGCTGAAGATTTTCTCGATTTTTCCTCGTTCGTCAATCACGAAAGTGGTGCGCTCAATGCCCATCACCTTTTTGCCGTACATGTTCTTTTCTTTCAGCACTCCGTAGGTTTCTGCCAGCGTTTTATCGAGATCGCATAAAAGCGTAAAGCCAAGACCAAATTTTTCCTTGAATTTGGTTTGGGCTTTCGGAGTATCCGGAGAAATGCCTACCACTTCAGCACCTTTGCCGGCGATTTTCTGGTAGGCATCGTTGAACTCTTTTGCTTCTATGGTGCAGCCGGGGGTATCTGCACGCGGGTAGAAATAAGCAACCACCTTCTTGCCCTTTTGCTCCCCTAGATCCCACTCTGCCCCGGTATCCGTCTGGAGATGAATGGGTGGTGCCTGGTCGCCTTCCTTCAACATCACAATTTTCCTTTCAAAATGTCCGTTACTGTATTCGGGTTTGCCTGCCCACGGGAGGCTTTCATCACCTGCCCCACCAAGTAACCAATCACCGCTGTTTTGCCTGATCGGTATTGCTCCACCTGTTTCGGGCTCGCCGCCAGAACCTCATCCACAATCTTCTCCAGAGCGCTGGAATCGCTGATCTGCCGCAAACCTTCGCGGTCCATGATGGCTGCCGCGCCCTCGCCGGTCGCGACCATTTTGGGGAAAATTTCCTTGGCGAGTTTGCCGGAAATTTCGCCCTTCTTCACCATCGCTACTAATTCCCCTAATTGCGCAGCGGAAACAGGAGAAGTTTCAATGTCGGCGCCTTTCAGCGACCCCAGAAGATCTCCCATGACCCAGTTTGCCGCTGTTTTCGGATCGCCCGAAGTTTCGGCCACCTTCTCGAAATAGTCACTCAGGGGGCGCGTTGAGGTAAGCACTTGCGCATCGGACTCTCGCAGGCCATACGCCTCTATGAAGCGAGCTCGTTTTTCAGCAGGAAGTTCCGGCAGTTTCGCGCGCATTTCTTCCCGCCAAGCATCGCTGATGCGCAAGGGCGCTAAATCAGGCTCCGGAAAGTAGCGGTAATCGTGCGCTTCTTCCTTGCTTCTCATGCCGACGGTTTCCCCGGTCACGGAGTTAAACAGCCTGGTTTCCTGGTGGATTTTGCCGCCTGCTTCCACAATGGCAACCTGCCGGGCAATCTCGTAATCCACGGCTTGCTTCAGAAAACGAAACGAATTCAGATTTTTTACTTCCGCGCGCGTACCGAATTTTTCCGCGCCTTTCAGCCGGACCGAAACATTGGCATCGCATCGCAAATGCCCTTTTTCCATGTCACAGGTAGAGGAGCCGACAAACTGAATCACCTGTTTCAGTTCACTGAGATAGGCATGTGCTTCGTCGGCAGAACGCATATCCGGTTCGCTGACAATTTCAATCAGCGGCATGCCGCAGCGGTTCAGGTCCACATAGGAATACTTGTCGGAATCCCGAAAGCCTTCATGAACGCTCTTACCCGCGTCGTCCTCCATATGAACGCGAGTGACGCCAATGCGTTTAGCAACACCGTTCACGTTGATATCCAGATAGCCATGCTCCGCCAGCGGCTGGTCATACTGAGAAATCTGGTAGCCTTTGGGCAAATCCGGGTAAAAATAATTCTTCCGCGCAAACACTGACACCGGATTCACGCGGCAATGGAGAGACATGGCGGCTTGCATGGCAAGCTCCACTGCGTTCTTGCTCAGCACCGGGAGCGCCCCGGGCAGGCCCAGGCAAACCGGACATACATTGGTATTAGGTGGCGCGCCAAAACTGGTCGGACAACTGCAAAAAATCTTGGTTTCCGTCGCAAGTTGGACGTGAACTTCAAGACCGATTACCGGTTCGTATTTAGCGATCACGTCCGGTGAGGCAAGCATATCTTCAGCAAGCATTCGCTTTAGTTTACTAAGGAGTTACGGGTTTATTTCCGTCCCGGTCCGCTCTTCTTCACAATGCCTGCCTACTAAGAGAAAACACCGAAAATCTAGGCTTATTTTTTCTGGACTAATACAGTATTTTTACCTAGAATAAAAATAATTTACGTGATTAAATGAAACTCTTTTTCAAAGAAATTTCAGCTTTGTGTTTTGTCTTAAGCTGCGGTTCTTATGGCTCGGCAGCTACTATTTTAAATCCCGTCGCGGCTCTTTCCACTTCCACCCCTGGACTAAATTCGGTTTTCTATAAACTAACTACCACCCTTACTACTATTGCCGCAAACGATAGCTATATCCAGACAAACAATTTACTTCCGACCGACACTTTCACTGCACAAAGTTTAAATTTTCCGGCCATTAGCGACTCTAGTTCTTTGTCCGTGTTTCTGAATGGCCAAGGTTCAAATTTCGTCGGAACTGCCCCCAGCACGGGAAATACAACTACCAGCTATTTCATTTTTTCTGGCTATTTAGCTGTTTCTCAGCCAGGTACCTGGAATTTTCAGCTTGGCTCGGACGATGGGTCTGCTTTGTACCTCAATAGCACCCTGGCAGTGGGAAACGATTCGCCTCACGCTTACCAAAGTGTGACCGGTCAGGTCACGTTTTCCGCAGCCGGTTTATACGCGTTCCAGACGAAGTTCTTTGAAAATGGAGGAACGATTGGGTTAGCTCTTGCCGCCGATAAATCCGGAGGCAGCAACTTCACTGTTTTGAGCGGAACTGATTATTCCTTACAGGCCGCTGCCGTCCCGGAACCGGCTACCTTTGCATTAATGGGTACCGGCGGGATGTTGCTTGCCTGGTGGGGGCGGAAAAGAAAGCAGGAATAGCGTTCGCACCCGCAACAGACACCCTTGACATTACCCAGAGACGGCTGACCGGAAGAATCCATGGCTCTCTTCCGGTCCTTGCGTCCCTACCCTTCCAAATTTGATACTCTCCTCTTTAGGTAAATAGAATCAAGAGCTTAAACCAGACATCTGGGAAATAAAGGGTGGGTTCAGCACACCGTAAGTGCTTGTGCCACAATCGGAGTATCCAAAGATGAGTTCGATTGCTGTCGGCAGTCCGTCTAACCGTGCCTTCCGGTTTTACGATTCAACGGTTTTCAAGAAGGCTGTTATGGCTGTTACAGGACTGATTTTGTTTGGTTTTGTGATCGGCCACCTGATCGGAAACCTCCAAATCTACGAAGGGCGGGAAAAACTGGATGCATACGGGCATTTCCTCCACAGCATCCCTGCCGCTCTCTGGACAGCGCGTATTGTGTTGCTGGTATCTGTAGGGCTTCACATTCTCGCCACTGTGCAACTGGCCCGATTGAAAATGGCTGCCCGTCCGGTCAAGTATGTGAAAAAGGACAATTCGCACTCCTCCTATGCTTCCCGGACTATGTACTGGAGCGGTCCCATCATTCTGGCGTTCGTGATCTACCACCTTCTTCATCTGACGCTTGGAGTGGCGCAGCCGAACGGGTTCATTGAAGGCCATGTATATGACAATGTGGTGCTCGGCTTTCAGAATTGGTTTGTGTCCGGCTTCTACATCATTGCCATGGTGCTGTTGTGCATGCATCTGTACCACGGCGTATTCAGCATGTTCCAGTCGTTGGGCGCTTACCATCCGAACTACACGCCGCTTGTGAAACGCTTTGCGGCATTTATCGCCATTGTGATTGCATTAGGAAACATTTCCATTCCGGTAGCAGTTTTGATGGGGTTTGTGCGATGAATCTAGACTCGAAACTTCCTACTGGCCCCATTGAGCAGGCATGGGACAAGAGCGCGCTTTGATATGAAGCTGGTGAACCCGGCGAACAAGCGCAAATACTCCATTGTGATTGTCGGGTCTGGCTTGGCGGGCGCTTCCGCCGCCGCCACCATGGGCGAACTAGGTTATAACGTCACGTGCCTTTGCTTTCAAGGAAGCCCGCGACGTGCCCACAGCATTGCAGCACAAGGCGGAATCAACGCCGCAAAGAATTACCAAAATGATGGCGACAGTATTTACCGGTTGTTCTATGACACGGTCAAGGGCGGCGATTTTCGAGCGCGGGAAGCGAATGTTTATCGGCTGGCGCAGAACAGCGTCAGCATCATTGACCAGTGCGTAGCGCAAGGCGTGCCTTTTGCCCGGGAATATGGCGGCTCTCTTACAAACCGTTCGTTTGGCGGCGCGCAGGTTTCCCGAACGTTTTATGCCAGGGGCCAGACAGGTCAACAGCTTTTGCTAGGCGCTTACCAGGCCCTGGAACGGCAGGTACACGCAGGAAGCGTGAAGATGCTGCCTTATGCCGAAATGCTGGATGTGGTGCTGATCAATGGACAAGCACGCGGCATTGTGATGCGTAACTTGTTGACTGGTGCGATTGAAAGCATTGCCGCTGACGCGGTTGTTCTTGCAAGCGGTGGATATGGCAATGTTTACTACCTTTCCACCAACGCCAAAGGCTCTAATGCCACTGCCATCTGGCGCGCTTACAAGCGCGGCGCTGCTTTTGGCAATCCGTGTTTCACACAGATTCACCCGACTTGCATCCCGGTTTCCGGCGACTACCAATCTAAGCTCACGCTGATGAGCGAATCCCTCCGGAATGATGGCCGGATCTGGGTACCCAAGAACAAGGGGGAGAAGCGGTCTCCCGATCAGATTCCGGAAGCGGATCGCGACTACTACCTGGAGCGGCGGTATCCGAGTTTCGGGAATCTGGTACCTCGCGATGTGGCTTCCCGCAACGCAAAAATGGTGTGTGACGAAGGCCGCGGCGTAGGGCCGGGTGGGTTGGGGGTTTACCTCGACTTTGCGGATTCCATTAAGCGCTTAGGCAAGCATATGATTGCGGAGCGTTACGGCAACTTGTTCGATATGTACGACCGCATCACGGGCGAAGATCCTTACAAGGTGCCGATGCGGATCTACCCAGCGATCCACTACACCATGGGAGGGCTTTGGGTGGATTACGAGCTCATGACCACCATACCCGGCCTGTTTGCTCTGGGAGAGGCAAACTTCTCTGACCACGGGGCGAATCGTTTAGGGGCCAGCGCGTTGATGCAAGGGCTTTCCGATGGCTACTTTATTGCGCCTTACACCATCGGCAATTACCTGGCGAGCAACAAGCTGGAAAAAGTGGACACTACCCACGCGCAGTTCAAGTCAGTGGAAAGCGAAGTCACGGCTTGCATCAAGAAGATGTTGGCAATCAACGGGAACCGCACCACGGCTTCTTTCCACAAGGAACTCGGCCAGATTGTATGGGATTACTGCGGCATGTCTCGCAATGCCCAAGGTCTCCAGACCGCTATCCAGAAGATCCGTGCTTTACGGGAAGAGTTTTGGAAAAACGTCAAAGTGGTGGGGGATCCTAATGACCTGAATCACTCCATCGAAGCAGCGGGCCGTGTTGCCGACTACTTTGAACTGGCGGAGTTGATGTGCATTGACGCACTGAACCGGAACGAAAGCTGCGGCGGCCATTTTCGCGAAGAGTACCAGACTCCTGAAAATGAAGCGCTGCGGAATGATGACGATTACTCCTATGTCGCTGCCTGGGAGTTTACCGGAGTAGGCAATCAGCCGGTATTGAATAAAGAACCGCTGGAATTCCACTATGTCCATCCGTCCCAACGGAGCTACAAGTAAATGAATCTGACATTGCATGTATGGCGGCAGCGGCGTGCTTCCGACAAAGGAAATATGGTCCGGTATGACGCAAAGGACGTCAGCCCGGATATGTCTTTTCTGGAAATGCTGGATGTGCTCAACGAAGGCCTGATCCTGAAAGGGGAAGAACCCATCGCCTTTGAGCATGACTGTCGCGAGGGCATTTGCGGCTCTTGTGGATTCATGATCAACGGTGTGGCGCATGGGCCTGTGGAAGGGACGGCTGTATGCCAGTTACACATGCGTCATTACAAAGATGGCGATGTGCTTTTTCTGGAGCCCTTTCGGGCGACTGCTTTTCCCATGATCAAAGATCTGGCTGTGGACCGTCGCGCCTTTGATCGCATCATCGCTGCGGGTGGATATATTTCCGTGGGTACGGGAAATGCCCCGGATGGGAATGCGATTCCTGTGCCTAAAGACCGTTCCGATCGGGCCATGGATGCAGCGGCCTGTATTGCATGTGGTGCCTGCGTAGCGGCTTGTCCGAACGCATCGGCAGCTTTATTTACAGGGGCAAAAATTACGCATTTGGGCTTACTTCCGCAAGGCCAGGCGGAGCGGGAGCACCGTGCCCGCAAAATGGTGGAACAGGCCAACATGGAAGGATTTGCCAACTGCACCAACATCGGCGAATGCGAGGCTGTTTGCCCCAAGGAAATCAAAATTGAAGTGATTGCGCGCATGAATCGGGATTACCTGAAAGGCGCCTGGAAAAACCGGGAACGCTTTCGAGATGACAAACCCGAAGAAATGCCCTTAGCAGGTGGCCGTACGTAGTGAAGCGAACGTTTCTTTTTGCTCTTTTGATTAGTGGGGGGTTAACCGCTCTCTCCTTTTCCGCTCCTCAGCATGCTCATCCCAAAGCAGCGAAAAAAGCTGCGGCAGCGGCACCTGTAGCACCCTTTTCCAATCCGGTAAGTTCCACACCTCTTCCCGGAATGCCGCCAGTAACGGATACCAATGATCTTTACGCGGCTGGCCGGGCAAACGCGTTGAGTCCCCTCACCAAGAACTTCCCTTCCCGCGTGTATGTCCCGAATAGTGACAGCAACACAGTGGATGTGATCGATCCCAAAGCATTCAAGATCATCGACCACTTTCCCGTCGGTCATCAGCCACAGCACGTGGTGCCTTCCTGGGACATGAAGACGCTCTGGGTGCTGAATGATCTGGGCGACAGCCTAACTAAGTTAGACCCGGTGACCGGGAAAAAGGGTGAGACAGTACCGGTGGAAGACCCGTACAACATGTACTACACGCCAGACGGTAAATACGCCATGGTAGTGGCCGAAGCAAGAGCACGCCTGGACTTTCGGGATCCTTCTACCATGCAGTTAGTTACTTCTGTTCATGTGCCGTGCAAAGGCGTGGATCACGTGGATTTCTCTGCAAGCGGCCGTTATCTTCTGGCAACCTGTGAATTTTCAGGGACGGTAGTGAAAGTGGATGTGGAGCAGAAAAAACTTGCCGGGCTGCTTCGCTTGACGCCTCAGGGCGATCCGAAGAAAAAGGCAAAGGGAATGCCGCCCAGCATGCCCCAGGACATCAAGATTTCTCCGGATGGCAAAGTGTTCTATGTGGCCGACATGATGGCGGATGGTGTGTACCTTGTGGATGGAGAAAACATGAAAATGATTGGTTTTCTTCCTACTGGCAAAGGTGCGCATGGCCTCTATCCAAGCCGTGATTCGAAGTATTTGTATGTTTCGAATCGCGGGCGATTCGCCAAGGCAGGCGAAGGCAGCATTTCCCTGATTGATTTCGCTACCAGAAAAGTGGTGCAAACATGGCCGATTCCCAATGGCGGCAGCCCGGATATGGGCGGCGTTTCCGCTGATGGAAAAGTACTCTGGCTTTCCGGCAGATACAGCGCCGAAGTCTACGCCATTGATGTAGTGAACTGGAAATTGCTGGCGCGAATTCCTGTGGGCAGAGGCCCGCATGGCCTTTGTGTATACCCACAGCCTGGACGTTACTCGCTCGGGCATACCGGAATTTTCCGGTAACGATTTCTTCCCTTTGAATAAAATCTGAACACTCCTGCTTCGGCATCGGTCTTAGCTGATGAAGTGCTTTACATATGAAAGCAGCTACTCAGCAGCTCACGCTTCAGGAGTGGGGATTGGCACAAGAGTACCAGGAAGCGACCCGCGATGCCCGGTTCACTGCACTGGTGGAACGCCAAAACGGCTTTGTTTTCCGTGTAGTGTATGCAGTATTGCGAAACACAGAAGATGCCGAAGACGTGGTGCAGGATGTGTTTCTGAAGCTTTATCGCTTGCGGAAGTGGGAAGGCATGGAGAACGAGAAAGCCTTTTTAGCCCGCTCTGCGTGGAGAATAGCGGTGGAACGGAGGCAAAAGCGGCAATACCCTCCCTTGCCTCCTGAACTCTCCGCATCTCAGCACACACCTGAAGATAAAGCTGTTACTTCTGATTGGAACGCGATGATGCACCGCATGATTGATGCGTTGCCGGAAGAATTACGACAGCCATTGGCTCTATCGGCAATCGAAGAGTTGAATTCCCGCGAAGTGGCGGAAATCATGGGCATCTCGGAAGGCACCGTAAGAACCCGGTTGATGCGAGCTCGCCAACTCCTGAAACAAAAAATGGCCAGCGTGGTTCAGCCGCGAAAGGAGCAGGATCATCATGGAAAATAATAGCTCCGAGCAATTCGATTCCTTATTGGAAAAAGCTCTTTCTAGCTATTCATCCTCTGCGCCGAGGCCGGGTCTGGAAACAAGAATTCTCGCTAGGGCTCACGCCGAAACGTACCCCTTTCGGACCGCCTTTTTCCGACCCCTACTAGCTTGCGCACTACTGGCGTGTGTTCTCTGTGCGGCTGCCATTTCGGTCCGCCGCAACAAGAGCGTGCCACCAAAGGAAGCAGCGACAAGGACGATTGCCAGCAGCAAAGTGGCTTCCCCAGCCGTTCCTGTTTACCCCGTTGCCATAGTGAGAAAGCAGATACACCGTTCTTCCATTCGGAAAATGAAACAGAAGCAGTTTCCTGCTTCCGCACCCTTAACAGCACAAGAACGGGCCTTACTTGCTTTTGTGTCAGCTGCACCCGAAGAAACGAAACAGGCTTTTGCAATCTGGCAGAACAGCAAGGCTGAACCAATCCGGATTGAGCCAATTCAGATTGCCTTGCTGAATCAAGAAAACTAGTACCGAGGAGGAAAAATGCGCACCCAAATTTTGGCCGCTGCTATTTTGTTAGCGACCGTCACTGGCTTTGCTCAGCAGGAGAAGAGCACAAACAGCGAAGAAGTAAAATTCTATCGCTTAGATTTTGCTGTAAAAGAGTTGGATAGCGGCAAGGTAGTTAACACCCGAAACTATGAGATCACTGTTTCTACTGAAAGGGGAATGCTCCCCCATCAGCAGTCCATTCGGTCAGGCGATAAAGTTCCGATTCAGGCTCCTTCCGGCAATTTCTCCTACCTGGAAGTAGGAGTGAACATAGATTGTCAAAATATAAAGGAAGTAGGAAATCAGCTTGCTTTAAGAGTTTCTTCGGATATCAGCACTTTGGGCGATTCTGGACATGCCTCAAGTCCTTTGATTCGCCAAACAAAATGGATGACAGACGCCATTGTAACTCTCCGAAAATCTACACTGATCGCTTTCTCAGATTACCCTGCCTCAAAGCAACAAATACAACTGGAGCTAACCGCAACCCCAATCACACCCACATCGCGTTAAGCGGCTGCGGTTCTTGCTTGTTCAATTTGCTTCGCCGGTTCGGGAGTGGCAACCGCATACAAGGAATCCGGCGTGATCTTGGAGGCAATCACGGAAGAAACCAGGCAGCACGCCAGCACCTGCGGAAACACTCTCCAGGTTCCGGTTAACTCCGAGGTCATGAAGGCAGCCATAAAGGGAGCGTGCGTGACCGAAGCCAGCAGGCATCCGATTCCGAACACGATGCACCTGTGCGGCCCCACTGTGGAAGGCCACACGGCATGAATCCCGGTTCCACATACCAAACCAATTACGCTGCCTGCAAACAGAGTGGGAGTAAATGCGCCGCCTACCGTTCCCGCTCCTACGCAGATCGTGGTGGCACAGAGCCGCAGCAGCAGAATCAACAGAATTGTTCTCAATTCCAAGCTGCTGTGCATCACGGCAAGCAGAGCACTGTCTCCATTTCCCCATGTCTCCGTTCGAATGCAGGAAAGAAGACCTACTGCCAAGCCACCCCAGGCCAGCGGCACGACCCATTTTCTTAAAACGCGGGCCAACTGTAGTAAATGAAAGTAGGCCGGTCCCAGGATGCCGGTCAGAGCAGCCATCGCACAAAGGGGAACCATTTCCGCCAGCCCGACTTTTTGCAGTGCATAGACTTGAAACAAAGGTCCGCCTTCCAGCAAATAGTGGCCAGTAAGCATTCCGGTCCAGGCGGCAACCAGCAGTGGCAACGCATCGCTCCACTTTTGCCTGCCCCACACTTTTCTGCCGAGTACAATCTCCCAGGCAAAGAACATACCGGCGATAGGCGCCTGATACACGGTAGCAACGGCTGCCGCCACGCCGCCGGCCACCTGCTGCGTTAACGGGAAATAAGAAGGTCTCCAACTTTCTCCAAAGCGAGACACCACGGAGGCGGCAAACTGAATCATAGAGCCTTCGCGGCCCACAGCCGCTCCGCTGGAAACAGAAAAGGCAGACGATAGCGTTCTCCACACCGTAGCGAGAAAGCTAATCCTTCCGCCTCCAAAGCGAACCGCTTCCATGTAGTCGGAAGATTCTTGTGGCCCGGAATGGTGCTTTACTAGCTTCAGAATCAAAGTGGCGGCTAAGGCACCAAATACCGGAGTCATGATCCTTCGCCAGAAAGGAAGTTCGCTGGCGGCGGTTGCTAAAAGTCCGGAATGACCAGTGATGGCTCTTTCTAAATACTTCAAAATCACCCGCACAACAACACAGGCCAAACCACTACAGATACCCGTTACGGCCGCCGCAGATAACACCTGGAAGTACTGGAACACCAACCTCCAGCGTGGTTTCACCGCCTGTCACACACAGGAACGGAGGAAGAGTTTTGCACAAGATGAGCCAATGTTCCGGCCAAATTCGCTGCTTGCTGGCGGATTTCAGGAATAGCAATCGATTCCATCAACACTCCTATCCTTGCTGGGCCAATGGCAAACAGGCATGGAGAAAAGTTGCCGTCTCTGCCTCGTAAAGCACCTTTTTCATCACACCACAGGCCGACTCCCAACGGCCCAGGCATTGCAAGCTCTTGTGTTAGCAAGTCTTGTATAAAAGGAGAAGGAACACGACGGTAGTTTGTATCCGGCCCGGTGCAGTTGACCACACGCGTCGCTAGCACTTCCCCTGGCTCGCCTTTTCGAGTTTTTACACGGATCGATACAAGGCCGTTTTGTGTAAGAGAAACTGATTCCACCTCTCCTGTGGCTTTTGTCAATGTTCCGGCATTTAACTCTTGCTCAATACGTTCCGCAATAGCTGGAGCCATCCGGTGACGGGCCACTTCCCACCGCCTGCGCAAGTGTCGCTGAAAACGTTGCTGTTCTGTCGGAGGGAGCGCTTGCCAAAGCTCATTCGTGCGGGGCCGCAAACTATCCACCACCGCCCGCCAGCGGCCCTCTTTCAGGGCTAAATGTACTTCCTGAAGAAGCGTCCGCGCCGTTCGAGGTGTCTTGCCGTGCAACGCACATGTTTCTAAAGGCATATAGGGAGCATGGGGGAGAGGAAACACGCCATGCCGGGAAATGGCTGTTACTGTGCCTCGGTGCCCTGTTTCCCGCAACCGCAGCAACACATCCACCGCAGTCAGCCCCGTGCCAATCAGTGCAACAGGAGCATCTGGAGAAAGATTGGCAAAATTGCTCTCCTGAAATGGCTCATGGCAATAAACACCATCTTGTTTTGCTTCCTCACTGACCTGCTTTAACACGGCAGGTGCAAAGTTCCCCGTTGCTAAGACTGCTGCTTGGGCTTGCAACCAGTTGCCGTTTGCCAGCTCTAGCTCCACTCCATTGCTGTTCATGCGGCAGCGAATTACCTCTGTTTCCAGGTGCTCTACAGCAGGCATCTCCGCAACAAAAGATTGAAGGTATTTACCAAAAATCAATCGGGGAATAAAGTCCGCTGCAGTCACATTCTTGCGATAGTTGCGTTGCAGCCAGTGAAGAAAATGGGAGGGTTGATCCGGCAGGGCACTGATCTTGCCCGCTGGAACATTGAGCAGGTGCTGCATACTGGGGGTGGAATAAGCTCGACCCAATCCCAATTGAGAACGCGATTCCACGATCACCACACGCGTAGAAGGAGAAAGCCGTAATAGATGGTAGGCGGTCAGAACGCCGCTGGCACCGCCTCCTATCATTACAACCGTCGGTTGTGTTGCCACTCTATTACCGTACCCACTCTCCGCAGCCCTGACAATTCGCAAATTGTGATGGGAGATGAGGCAAACTTATGGGAACAGGTATGCTGGAGAACTTCCGACTGAGGGTGTTCCGATCCGTGGCGGAACACTTGAATTTCCGCAAAGCGGGAGAGGCGCTCTACCTGACCCAGCCTGCCGTTACCCTGCAAATCAAAACACTGGAAGAAGAACTCGGAACCCGGCTATTGGAAAGAAGCGCTTCCGGCGTTCGCTTAACCGAGGCGGGAAACATTCTTCTGCAATATGCCAGGCAACTCAGCGGCTTGGCGGAACAGGCGGAACAGGAAATCGCCAATCTAAAAGGGAAAGCCGCTGGCGAACTCGTGATAGGAGCTTCCACTACCATTGCGCAGTACGTGCTCCCTCCCTTGCTCGCCGAATTTGCTCACCAATTCCCCGCTGTGCAGATTCGTGTATTTAGCGCGAACACAGAACGCATCACAGCAGGAGTAGCATCCGAACATTTCGGTATTGGGTTAATCGAGGGGCCGCCTCTCCGGCAAGACGTGAAAATAAAGCCGTGGTTCCAGGACGAATTGATGGTAGTTGTGCCTGTTTCTCATGAATGGGCGGAAGCAGGCGTGATCGACGCGAAACGGTTGCGGGAAGTACCCTTTGTGATGCGAGAACGTGGATCAGGAACCCGCCATGTAGTGGAACAAGGGCTCCAAAAAAATGGACTTCGCCTCGGTGATTTACAAGTGGCTATGGAATTGGATTCCACAGAAGCCATTCTTTCCTGCATTGAAGCAGGCTTAGGGGTGGGAATTGTTTCCAAGTGGGCTTTGTCACGTCGCATCCGTGCAGGTTCTTTGGCCACCGTTCAACTCGCAAAACATCGGATCACAAGGGAATTTTTATTTATCTTACCTGCTGCCCCCAGTCTGCCGCCCACCGTAATGGCAATGCTGCAGTTCCTGCAAGAGGCAGTACCTTTCCCCTTGTAAAAAGATTGGTTTTGATCGGTTTTCGATCTGCCGGCACGATAATCATTTATGAAGCAGGTCATAATGACGAAAGACGGAGCTTCGGAGTCTCCATTAGTTCTGCCAACATGTTTCCTCCTCACTCGAATGAACCGAATCGTGTCAGCACAGGTGTGCCTGGGCTAGACCGTGTATTAAACGGCGGCCTGCCCCGCAACCGCCTGTATCTGATTGAAGGCGCACCCGGTACGGGAAAAACAACCTTGGCAATCAATTTCCTGTTGGAAGGAAAAAACCAAGGCCAGCGCGGCTTATATATCAGCTTGTCAGAAAGCAAGGAAGAACTGGAAAGCGTGGCTGCTTCCCACGGTTGGGATATCACCGGGATCGACCTTTACGAAATGGACGCTGCCGAAGGGCGTTTCTCTCCCGAGGAGCAATACACCCTTCTCCATCCAGATGAGGTGGAACTAGCGGAAACTACCAAGCATGTATTTGAGCTAGTGGAGAAAGTGAAGCCGGATCGCGTTGTCTTCGATTCCCTTTCTGAAATGCGTTTGCTCGCGCGTGATCCCCTCCGCTACAGGAGGCAAATTCTCTCTCTCAAACACTTTTTTGCAGGCCGAAAAATTACCATTTTGCTTTTGGACGATCTTACCTCAGGCCCGAATGACCTTCAACTGCAAAGCATTGCCCATGGCGTGATTCAATTGAACCGCCTTGGCCAGGAATATGGAGTTTCCAGAAGATTCCTGAATGTGGTGAAGCTTCGGGGGGCCGAGTTTCAGGATGGATCTCATGATTACGCCATTCGGCGCGGTGGCCTTGAGGTGTTCCCCAGATTAGTGGCAGCGGATTTCCGGAATAAGCGTGCCAGGCAGATGGTGAGCAGTGGAGTGAAGGAGTTGGACAATCTGCTGGGCGGTGGGTTGGGGCGTGGAGCCAGTACTTTGGTGCTGGGCCCCGCCGGATCAGGAAAGTCCAACTTGGTAACTCAATATGTACATAGCATTCTGAAGCAGGGAGAAGCAGTGCGGTGTTACGTATTTGAAGAAAGCCAGGAACGGCTCCTGTCACGCGCACATTCCGTAGGACTGGATTTAACAGAGTTCTTAGCATCAGGCCAGCTTCGCATCCGGCAGCTTGACCCAGCCGAGATTTCTCCCGGTGAGTTTGGCTCCACCTTGCAGACAGAAGTAGAAAAAAATGATGTCAGTACCATTGTGATTGATAGTTTGAGCGGGTATGTAAACGCAATGCCGAATGAACGGTTCCTGCTCATTCAAATGCATGAACTGCTCAGCTACCTGAATAATCGCGGAGTGTTGACCTTGCTAACACTTGCGCAGCATGGGCTGTTAGGCCAAATGAGTTCACCGGTCGATCTTAGCTACCTAGCCGATACTCTTCTTTTGCTGCGCTACTTTGAAACAAAAGGCGAAGTAAGACAGGCGATTTCCGTGATCAAGAAGCGGGAGGGTTCTCATGAACGTACGATCCGGGAATTCAAAATCACCAGTGAAGGAATTCGGGTAGGGCATGCCCTTACAAAACTTTCGCGGCGTATTAACGGGAATTCCACTCTACGAAGGGACAAACGAGCAGCTTCTAAATAGATCGGAGAGCCGTGAAGAGTAACCCGGAAGAACGTATTCTGGTATTGGCTCCGATTGGACGAGATTCTGCTTTACTTTGCGCTATCTTCCAAAAAGAAGGTTTGGAAAGCCAATCCTGCTCTACTTGGCAGGAGTTATTTAGCGAACTGGCCCAAGGAGTAGGCGCCATTTTTCTGGCTGAAGAATCCCTTTCGCCAGATTCAATGCGAGCCTTTGCAGCAGTGCTGGCCGAACAGCCGGAATGGTCGGATATTCCGCTCTGCATCTTGGCAAGACCATGGGATACCAATCGTCCCCGGCAAAAGCGATTTTTGTTTGAAAGCCTTCATCGTGCCAATGTCACGATAATTGAACGCCCTGCTCGTTCCGAGACGCTTGCCATGGCGGGATTAAGCGCCCTCCGGTCGCGTCGTCGCCAATATCAAATCCGGGATTTTCTGACGGAAAAGGTCAGGAATGAGGAAAATCTACGCCGCACGCAGAAATTGGAAAGCATTGGCGTATTAGCAGGAGGCGTTGCGCATGACTTTAATAACTTGCTGACTGGGATACTGGGCAACGCCAGCCTCATGCAAATTGACATTGGCCTTGATCATGACCATTACGATTACCTGGAGCAGATCATCAGATCTTCGGAACGTGCCGCCGACCTCACCAGGCAGTTGCTGGCGTATTCAGGAAAAGGCAAGTTCCTCATTCAAACCATTCCGCTTTCCAAACTGGTGCGGGAAACGACTCAGCTCATCCGTTTATCAATTCCTAAAACAGTTACTGTCGAGTTTGACCTGAAGGAAAACATGCCTCCTGTTCAGGGAGACATGGGGCAATTGCAACAGGTGGTGATGAATCTGGTCATCAACGCGGCGGAAGCCATTCCGGAATCCCGCAATGGTGTTGTTTCCGTCTCTACCAGCACTGAAGTAGTGGGAGCAGGCGCATGGCAAGGTTTGCTTTCCAACGAGCCTTTGAAAGCGGGCGCCTATGCGGTACTCACGGTAAAAGATAACGGAACCGGAATGGATGCGGAAACACTGAGCAAGATCTTCGATCCTTTTTTCACTACAAAGTTTCTAGGCAGAGGCTTGGGTCTTTCCGCAGTGCTTGGAATTGTGCGCGGCCACCACGGGGATTTATTCGTCAACAGCGTCCCAGGCGAGGGAACGCAATTTCGCCTCTTGCTTCCGTTAACCGAAATCAGCTCCCCTCCTATCTCAGCAGAACAGAACACGCTTCGTTCCGGCCTGGGCACCATATTGGTAGTGGATGACGATAACGCAGTGCGAAACTTAGCCAAATCTGTTTTGGAAAGATCGGGTTACCGTGTCATTCTCACTACCAACGGCCAGGAAGGAGTAGAGCAGTTTCGGAAACAGAAAGAAGTGGCACTGGTGCTTCTGGATCTCACCATGGCTGTCATGTCCGGCGAAGAAGCATTCCATGAAATCCGAGCGGCTAATTCCACAGCAAAGGTGCTGTTGATGAGCGGCTATAGCGAAGTGTATGCTACTCGCTCCCTGAAAGGGGAACGGCTGGATGGCTTTTTGCAAAAGCCGTTTACCGCATTAAAATTAGCGGAACAGGTGGGCCAGATTTTGCAGGGAGGCCGCCCGCTTCGCGTGTCTTCTTAAGGACATCTCAGAAAATTCAGGCAAACGGCTGTTCCAGAGAGTTGCTTTGCGGCGTAAACAGTTCCGCGCCGCCTTCGGTGATGTGCATATCATCTTCTAATCGCACGCCGAACTCGCCGGGAATGTAAATACCAGGTTCATCGCTGAACGTCATGTTGGCCTGGAGCGGTAAAGGATTGTCTTTCACCAGGTAAGGCCATTCATGCATGTCTAATCCGATGCCATGGCCAACGCGATGCGTGAAGTACTTGTACCCAGGCCCGTAACCAGCATCCTCAATTACTTTTCGCGCCGCTGCATCCACGCTGCCGCATGGCACGCCAGGACGTGCCTGCGCCAGCGCCGCACTCTGGGCCTTGTGAACAATATCAAAGACCTTCTTCATTTTGTCAGTCGGCTTGCCGATCACAAAAGTGCGGCTGATATCAGACTGGTAGCCTTCCACGCGGCAGCCATCATCAATCAAGATGATGGTGCCTTCCCGCAGCACTTGCGGCTGAATGGAACCATGCGGCAAGGCACTGTACTCGCCGACTTGCGCACTCACAAATCCCTGAAATCCGAGTTGGTTGTAAGCAGCAGCTACCAAGTTCGAAAAATCCCGCTGTGTCATGCCTTCCCGCACGGATTGCCATGCAGCTTTGTAAGCGGCAAGAGTGACTTCATTGGCCAAGCGCATCAACGCCAGCTCATGAGCACTTTTGATCATGCGGCAGCCTGCTGTAATCGAAGTCGCGCTGGTGACAGTGACCGTGGGAGCAGCCTTGCCAATGCCTTCCGCAAACACAAACTTCACTGTTTCTTCAATGCCCAGCTTGCCGGTCAAGAGTCCGCGTTCTTTCAAAGAAGAGGCAACCAGCGCGTAAGGCGATTCATCTTCCTGCCAGGTGAACACATGCGCGCGCTCGCTCCCGCTGCCCTGGGCAATTTGCTCCCTGGTGCGGTCCTCTTCAAATTGCGGAGTGACATAAAACGGCTCGCCTTTCGCCGGAATCACCATAATGGTGAGCCGTTCACTATTTCCCCAATGAACACCTGAAAAATACTCCATGGTGGTGCCGCCTGCTAAACAGATGGAGTTCATCTTCTGCTCGGTCATTAGTTTTTGGGCACGTTCAACACGCTCCCGGCGTTCCGCAGCAGTGATTGGTTTGGCTTCGTCGCGCCGGCTTTTCAGTTGCCGTATGGGCGAATCCGGGGCAAGAGCAGGATTACCAGCGTTTCGCGCTGCTTGGGGAGCAAGTGCGGTTTGCAAAAGAAACACTCGGCGAGAAGGCATGAAACAGTTTACCCGGTATTAAGAGTACTAGTACTCAACAATCAAGGATAAGCAGCATAACGGAAACTATTAACTTTCGAGAGAAGCAAGGAGCATTCTTGGAAGTCTGATTGCTTTTAGGCAATGTAATTGAAATTACGTTCTCGGAGGAAAAAATGTTTTCAATCTCAAAATTCGCAATTGTATCGGCTCTTTTGACCCAATCCGTTCTTGTTCCAGTAGCTTCCGCAGCTACCTATTCCTCAAGACATCACCATCGACACTACCGCCAAGCTGTGCATACACGCACAAAGAAGAAGTCCGCTGCCATTGTTGCAGGCACAGCGGGAGCTGGAGCGGCTATTGGCGCTCTTGCTGGTGGCGGTAAAGGGGCTGCCATTGGTGCTATTGCCGGTGGTGGAAGTGGCTTCGTATATGACCAGGCAACCCGCAACAAAGTGAAACGATAATTGCTTTCTTTCTATCTGATCTCAAGCAAGCGAAGGAATCGGGATTCTGTTGATTCGCTCTGCTGGTGTTTGCAGAGCAGTGCGGCAAAACAGAAACGCAAAACCAGTTAGAAAACAAAGCGTGCCAATCACCCAGAAGGAAGGGCTGTAACTTCCCACAGCGGTTCTTACCGTACCAGCGGTAAGGGCCGCTAAGGAGGCTCCTAACTGGTGAGATGCTCCAATCCAACCGTAAATGACGCCGGTGTTCTCTTTGCCAAAAGCATCCGAAGTCAGTCGGACGGTAGGCGGCACAGTAGCAATCCAATCCAGTCCATAGAACATGGCGAACCAATTTAATTGGGAACTGCCTGAAGCAAGCAGATGAGGCAAAAACAGCAAAGATAAACCGCGAATCGAGTAATACGTGAACAAAAGATATCGGCTAGAGAACCGGTCCGTCAACCAACCTGAAGCAGTGGTTCCCACAATGTCAAATATTCCCATCAGCGCAAGCAGATTCGCAGCTTTTACTTCGGAAATTCCGAAGTCATGACACGCCGGAATCAAATGCGTTCCAATCAAGCCGTTTGTGCTGGCTCCGCACATGGCAAAACTTCCGCCTAGCACCCAGAATGCGGGTGAACGCAATGCGAAACGCAAAGCAGCCATAGGTGATAACGGCGATTTCTGATAAACACTATTTTCCACAGGAGGCTTCCATCCAAAAGGCTTTAGACCGATGCTTTCCGGCTTGTCACGCAAAAATACGAGTACCAGCAGAAACACAAATACAGCTATGGCAGCTACAACCAGAGCGGCGCTTCGCCAGCCGGAAGACTGAATCAATCTTGCCAGCATGGGGAGAAACAAAAGTTGTCCGGTGGCATTTGCCGCAGAAAGAGCACCCAGCACTACACCTTTCCGTGTCTCAAACCATCGGTTCGTCACCACCACGGCAAGCACCATGGCTGTTACTCCTGTGGAAGCACCCACAAACACACCCCAAAGCAAAACTAACTGCCACTGCGCTGTCATCTGAGTGGTAAGAGCCACAGTGACGGCCAGAACAGCAAGCGCACACAACACCATTCGGCGCAAACCCCAACGATCCATCAAAGAAGCAGCAAAAGGACCGATCAGGCCAAACAGCGCGATGTTGATGGCAACAGCTCCGGAAATGGCTGCGGTAGACCAGCCGAACTCATTTTCTAAAGGCACCATCAACACACCGGGAGTTGCCCGGACTGCTGCGGTTACCAGAAGAACGAAAAACGTAACCGCAGCTACAACCCAGGCATAGTGGAAACGAGGAGTTTTCATGCGGAAAGCCATTCCATTCTGAAATCGGTTTGCTTCATAACGTAAATGGAGGATACCATATAGGTGTAATTACACGCATGTCACAAAAACAAACTGCCGAAGTTTGGCAAAGCTTCAGTTCCTTGGGTCCTTGTATTTGCTCACAATTGCGAAGAACCGCTCGCAAAGTTACTTCTCTTTACGACCAGGCCCTTGCTGTTACCGGCCTCACTGTTACGCAATATGCCTTATTGGTGAATATCGGGCGTGCGGGGGAGATTGGCAGAAGTGCTTTAGCGGCTCAGCTAGGCATGGATCGGACTACTCTGACTCGTAATCTAAAACCTTTGGAAAGAGATCGGCTAATAACAACGGCTGAAAGCGAGGATCGGCGTGAGCGGCTGTTGTGCTTGTCTTCGGAAGGACGACGCAAGCTCCGGCAAAGTTATCCGTATTGGGAAAAGGCGCAAAAGGAGTTTGCCTCACAAATTGGTTCCGGCGCGCTGCAGGCATTGCGGAATGATCTGGAAGCCGCGGAAAAGGCCGCAGGGTAAGGCAGTTTTTAATTTCCCACCAGAAATTTCCGATATAAACCACTGTTGTACGTGCTCCAAGGTGTGAACCCGTGCCTTTCCTGGTAAAGCTGATAGGCAAAATCGATATTCGCTTTGCAATCCAGCAGATCCCGCAGATTCAATCCCGGCCGTTTCAAATGCACCGTGTTGATCTGAAAATATCCCCAGTCCAGCGTTCCATCTGAATTGTAGTGATAGATTTCGCACCGGCCTTTTGGGTTCTCCGCCCGCTGAATCGCTAGAGCTAACCGACAATCCGAGCCAAACTTCTGGCAGGCGTACTGCTGGTATGCGGTGAGTGGCTTGCCGAACTGGTCCACCTGCGCTTCCCGTGCGCTTTCTGTGGAAGTGCGGCGAGCCATCACGAGGGGCCATTGAAAGTGGATCACGAAGGGATTTTGCCAGCTCAAGGCATATCGGGCGTGAACTTCCAATACGGTAAACGTTGCCGTGAATACCACAATCAGGCCCAAAATGCTTAACAATCCAATGGAAAGGCGAAGTTCCGGGCGCACCACTTTCGGAAAACCAGAAGCATTTCGCCGTTTCACTGGACTCTTCTTGGTTGCTGGAGTGTTACGCATCAGCCTCACTCGATCGTAAACCGGAGCGGAAGCGCCACAGATGTTAAAATTCGAGAGTCCCTCCTCATGGATTTCCTGAAAGGCTTAAACCCTCAACAGTACGACGCGGTCGCTCTTACGGAAGGGCCCATGCTGATTCTGGCAGGCGCGGGAAGTGGCAAAACCCGGGTTATCACTCACCGGATTTCGCACCTGATCAGCGCTAAGCATGTGCCGCCCTCCGCGATTTTGGCGGTTACGTTTACCAATAAAGCAGCGGCGGAAATGCGGTCCCGCGTGGCATCCCTGCTGGAAGGAATGGATATTGGCAGAGGTCCTAGCCTAGCCACATTTCACTCTTTCTGCGTGCGCCTTCTGCGAAGGGATGGTGATCCCCTCGCGGAGATCCGCCCCGGGTTCAACCGCAATTTTTCTATCTATGATGATGACGATCAATTAGCCATCATCAAATCTGCTTATAAGCGCCTGGGGATTGATGAAAAGGCAATGCCGCATCGTGGCACCATGTCGCTGATCAGCAAGGCAAAGAACTCCAAAAAATCCGCGCAGGATCTATACAGCGAAGCCACAGACCCCAAAATGACGCAGATTGCCGTTCTTTTCGAAGAATATGAAAAGGCCCTGCGGCAATCGAATGCGCTGGATTTCGATGATTTGCTGCTGGAAACGGTGCGCCTTCTGTTTCACGATGAAGCCACGCGGGAAATCTGGAATCGCCGCATTAGCTATTTGATGATTGATGAGTACCAGGACACCAATCGCATTCAGTATGAGTTGATGCGTCTGTTGACTCGTCATCATGACAATGTGTGCGTCGTGGGTGACGAAGACCAATCTATTTATAGCTGGCGCGGAGCGGACATTCTCAACATTCTGGATTTTGAGAAAGATTATCCGGGCGCTAAGGTGGTCCGGCTCGAACAGAATTACCGTTCCACGAAAAACATTCTGGAAGGCGCTAGCGCACTGGTAGCCAACAACAAGCAGCGAAAAGGCAAATGGCTGTGGACCGAATCCGGCGCAGGCGAAATGATTGGCGTATACGGCGCTTACGATTCAGAAAATGAAGCGCTGTTTATTGCCGATACGATTGAGAAATTGCTGCGGCAAAGCCCGGATGACCGGGTAGCCATTCTGTATCGCACCAATTCGCAGTCCCGGCAAATTGAAGAAGCACTGCGCCGGTATGGTCGGAAGTATCTGGTAGTAGGCGGCTTCAGTTATTACCAGCGGGCGGAAGTGAAAGATATGCTGGCTTACCTGAAGGTGGCCAGTTCCCCGGCAGACTCCATTAGTCTGTTGCGCATCATCAATACCCCGGCACGTGGCATTGGCAAAACCACCGTGGATCAGATCGAAAGCTTTGCTTTGGAAAACAACTTGGGCATACGGGATGCTTTGGTGCGCATGGTGGAGGAAAAGATTTTTTCCACACGTGCTCATGCGGCCTTGGCAGCATTTACCACGTTGATTCAAGATTTGGCAGAAGCGGCTCAGTCCCGGCCCTTGAATGAAACCATTCAATTGATTGAAGAGCGTACCGGCTACCGGCGCATGTTGGAACAGGAAAACACCCCGGAGTCTCAGGCCCGGTTGGAAAACCTGGATGAATTAGCAAACGCAGCCGCAGAAGCAGTGGAGCGCGGGGAAACCATTGCGGAATTTTTGGACCATGCCGCCTTGGTAGCGGACGCGGATTCCGTGGAAGAGGATTCCCAGGTTACCCTGTTGACTCTCCATAATGCCAAAGGGTTAGAATTTCCGATTGTGTTCCTCGCGGGCATGGAAGATGGTTTGTTCCCTCATAGCCGTTCCTTGAATACGGAAGCTGCCATGGAAGAAGAGCGGCGCCTTTGCTATGTCGGCATGACGCGGGCGGAAAAACGGCTCTATCTCACCTGGGCCAAGTACCGACGGCGATTCGGAGGCGGCGAGCAGCAACGCTCCATTCCTTCCCGCTTTCTCCGCGAAGTACCGCCTGAGCTTTCGGTGAATTTAGGGCCGGAAGACGACAGCGATACCCCTCAGATTGACTTAACTGCCGAGCGCTTTGACGTGCGGCAAGGCGCAAAGCGGAACTTGTTCACCGGCAAAACCTATAATTCGCTGGAAAACATCTCGCAATTCTTTGCGGATCGCGGCGTGCCGGTGTCTCCGGCAAGTGTTCCCCGCCCTCCTGCTCCTGCCGCTGCTTCCCCTGTCACAAGTCCACTCCGCAAGGCTTGCGACCTCCCACGGCAGTTCCCCCGGCAGCGCGAGTTCCAGTCCCTTCCACCAGCCGTCCGCTTCCCCCAGTACCCCCCCGTGCAAAATCAGCCCCCCGAACAGGTACAGTAGTAGAGCACCCGAAATACGGGATTGGCACAATTCTCAGGCGGGAAGGGGAAGGGGAAGATGCAAAACTCACCATTCACTTTCAGCGTTTTGGCCTGAAAAAACTCATTGAGAAATACGCAGGATTGATTAAACAGTAATGAACACAACAAAAGTAGAAGACAAAGTAGAGCGGAAAAAGCTGAAGCGTGTGGCCCGGAAAAAAGCGGCCCCCAAGGCAAAGCGTGCGGCAGGCGTGGCACGAGGCTCAAACAAGAAGAAGATTCAGAAACTCGTGCAGGGCCAGCGGAAGCGCTAGGTGAACGGGCTCCTTCGGACCAAGAGCATCGATGCGCTGATTGCCGCATCGGAAGCGCCGGAATATCAACTGCGCAAAACTCTTGGCCCCTGGAGCTTAACTGCTCTCGGTGTCGGAGCCGTGATTGGCTCCGGCATCTTTATTCTGACGGGTACGGCGGCAGCAGGGGAAACGCTGCAGTTCAAGTCGATTCTCCATGCGCCCATTCTGGACCTGCTAATTCACGGCCCGAATGCTCTTTCCACCATAGGGCGTCCTGGTGCTGGCCCTGGCATCTCCCTTTCTTTTCTGCTAACCGCTCTGGTTTGTAGCTTCGCAGCGCTTTGCTATGCGGAGCTTGCCTCCATGATTCCGATTGCGGGCAGCGCCTACACCTATGCCTACGCAACGCTGGGGGAAATCTTTGCCTGGATCATTGGCTGGGACTTGATCCTGGAATATGCCGTATCCAACATGGCGGTTGCCGCAGGGTTTTCAGCGTATTTGAATGACGTGCTGGAGGGGACGTTCGGCGTACACCTCCCAAAAGCCATTGCCGGGCCGATTTTTGTGAACGGTGCATTAAGCGGTAGCTGGTTCAACATTCTTGCCTTGCTGGTGATGCTGGCGCTTACCTGGGCTTTGGTGCGCGGCATCAAGGAAAGCACACAAATGAATAACTTCATGGTGATGGTGAAAATTGCCGTCATCTTGCTTTTTGTTTTTGGTGCGGCTCATGCGGTAAATACGGAAAACTGGCACCCGTTTCTCCCCAACGGCGCGAGCGGCATGTTGACCGGCGCGGCCATTGTGTTCTTCACCTATATTGGGTTTGATTCGGTTTCCACAGCAGCGGAAGAGTGCCGCCAGCCGCAGCGTGATCTTCCTTTCGGCATTATCATGACGCTGGTGGTGTGCGCCATTCTTTACGTGTCTGTTGCCCTGGTGCTGACCGGAATTGCAAACTATAAAACACTGAACAATGCCGCTCCGGTAGCACAAGCACTGAAAACACTGGGCATGAATAAGATTCGGGGCTGGGTTGGCGTGGGTGCCCTGATGGGAATGCTGTCTTCCCTGCTTGTGTTTCAATACGGGCAGGCTCGTGTCTGGTTTGCCATGTCACGGGATGGTCTGCTGCCGCGTGTTTTTTCCCGTGTTCACCCTCGCTTTCAGACACCGCACATCAGCACCTGGGTAGCTGGTTTCGTGGTTGGCATTCCTGCCGGCATTTGGGACATCGGGACATTCGCCGACCTGTCCAACATCGGCACATTGTTCGCGTTTATCGTTGTTTCTATAGGAGTACTAGTGTTACGGAAACAGCAACCCAATCGCCCTCGTGGGTTCCGTGTGCCTTGGTGCCCCTGGTTTCCTTGCATTTCCATTGCGTTTTGCCTGCTGCTGATGATGGCACTACCCTTGGAAACCTGGATTCGCTTCTTTGTGTGGCTCGGCATTGGGTTAGTGATTTACTACTTCTTTGGCAGAAAACATAGCGTCTTGGAAACGGGGCAATGATTCAGGTCCGCAAAGCCGTCGCTGCGGATGCAGAAACGCTGCTTCAACTCATTCGAGCACTCGCGGACTACGAAAAGTTAACGCCTCCCGATCAGGCAGCCGAAGGGCGTTTAATCCGCGATATGTTTGGGGAACGCCCCCGGATCGAATCCATGCTGGTGGAAGTGGAGGGCATTCCTGTTGGATATACACTTTTCTTCGAAACGTATTCCAGTTTTCTTGCCCTTCCCACCCTTTACCTGGAAGACCTTTTTGTTTTGCCTGAGTTCCGCAAAAGAAAAGCCGGATTCGCTCTGTTTCGGGAAATGGTGGCCGAATCCCACCGGCGTGGCTGCGGAAGAATGGAATGGTCTGTTCTCGATTGGAACCAGTTAGCCATAGACTTCTATGAACGGTTCGGTGCTGTTCGTTTGCAGGAATGGCACTATTACCGGCTGGTGCGGGAAGACATGGAACGCATTCTTCGCCCAACGGATGCCACGGTTTCGCTTTAATGTTTTGTTAATTGCCCGGCGTTAACCTCCTGAAAACCTGATCCGTCTCTTCCCATAGAGGAGGAAGTAATGAAACAGAAATTAGCTATGATGCTGCTAGCTGGAACGCTGATGGTAGGCGCTGCTAGCGCGGAAGTATATGTGCGGGTCGCGCCGCCACCGCCGGTACACCGCGGGATCGTGGGCGTCGCCCCCAGCCCGAACCATGTGTGGGTGAACGGCTACCACGAATGGGCAGGAGGAAACTATGTATGGCGTCCCGGTACCTGGGTAGCACGGCCTTATCCAAGAGCATTTTGGGTGGATGCCCGTTGGGTGCCGCGCCGAGGCGGTTGGGTGTTCGTGCCCGGCCATTGGGCACGTCGTTAGTTGCCACCGAGAGGGGTAGTACCCTCTTGTTATACTCGGAGGCACTAAGGAGCTAGGCCAGATTTGAAGTTCTTCTTCTGTCTTTTCGCGCTGCCGCTATTCGCACAAGAACCTGTCCGTTATGAACTGCGATTTCCCAATGCGGTGCACCATGAGGCGGAAGTTCGCGCTACATTTTCTGGCCTTCGCCAGCCAGTGCTAGAAGTGCTGATGAGCCGGTCTTCCCCAGGCCGTTACGCATTGCATGAGTTTGCCAAAAACGTGTATGCTTTCCGAGCCACGGATGGGAAAGGAACGGCTCTTAGCGTCTCGCGCCCCAATCCTTATCAATGGAATGTTTCCGGGCATAAAGGAACCGTTGTCATTGAATACACGCTCTATGGGGACCGAGCGGATGGTACCTATGCAGCTATCGATTCCACACACGCGCACCTGAACCTGCCCGCAACGCTGGCATGGGCACGCGGCTTTGAGAAAAGTCCTGTATCGGTCAAGTTTGAAATTCCTCCAGGGTCGAACTGGACCATTGCCACGCAACTTGCCCCTGAACCCGATGGCACATGGCAAGCACCCAACCTAGACAGGCTGATGGATAGTCCGGTAGAAATTAGCCATCATGCCCAGCCGGAGTGGAAAGTGGGAGATGCTCAGTTTCGGCTGTCACTGCACCACACCGGAACCGATGAAGAGGCTGCGGCATATGCGCGTATGTGTGAAGCGGTAGTGACCGAACAAGAAGGCGTGTTCGGTGCATTTCCCAAATACGATACGGGAACATACACCTTTTTGATTGATTACCTTCCTTACGCTTCCCGCGACGGCATGGAGCATCGGAACTCTACCGTAATTACAGGAACAAGCAACCTGAAAGAGTCGGCTGCTCAGGCAATCGGCACCGTCTCGCATGAGTTCTTTCACTCCTGGAATGTGAAGCGCATTCGTCCGCGTGCGCTGGAGCCGTTCGATTTTGAACGGGCTAACATGTCAGGCGAGTTGTGGTTCGCGGAAGGCTTCACGAATTACTACGGACCATTAGCGCTCAAGCGCGCTGGAGTTTCTAGCCTTGACGCATTTACCCGAGCCATAGGCGTCGCGGTTAGCGCGGTGATGACGGCGCCGGGCCGCCAGGTGTTCAACGTAGTCGATATGAGCCGACAGGCTCCTTTTGTGGATGCCGCTACCGCAAACGACCCGGTAAACACCTCAAACACATTTATCTCTTATTACACTTACGGAGAAGCGCTGGCCCTTGGCATTGATCTTTCCATTCGCACGCGGTTTCCCGGCAAGTCGCTGGATGATTGGATGCGCACCATGTGGCGTCAACATCCTGATGCGGGAAATCCATACTCGCTCGACGATCTGAAAAACGCACTCGCTACGAGTACAGGAAGCAAGGAATTTGCGGAAGAAATCTTTCAGCACCACATCTACGGCATGGAGCCAATCGACTACGAAAAGTTGTTAGGCCATGCGGGTATGCTGCTGCGGAAAGATCCGGATGCGGCTCTCTGGACCGGTGCTCCACGGTTGAACTTTACCGACCAGGGAGCAGAGATTGCCAGTTCTACCCTGCGTGATTCACCTTTCTTTGCTGCGGGTCTGGATCGCGGTGACCGTGTGCTGGAGTGGGAGGGAAAAGCTCTGAAGTCTAACCAGGAGCTCACCACATGGTTGCGTTCGCATAAGTCCGGTGACCATGTGCATCTGAAAGTAAACACACGCAGCGGAAAGAAAGAACTGGAAGTGGTGCTGAAAGAGTCACCTGCGTTGCAGATTGTTTCTTATGAGCAGGCAGGTCGTACACTTTCCCCGGAGATGGCGGCTTTTCGTCAACAATGGTTAAGTTCCAAAGCGATTCATCCTTTACCGAAGCTCCAAAAGTATTGCCCGGTGTGTAAGCGGGCGTTTCCGTTTGAATACGAACATTGCCCTTATGACGGTCGCGATCTTGGAATCACGAAACCCAAATCTTAGGCACGTCGTAAGTGCTGCACTTCCGCTGGTTCTGGCTGTTCCACGGTTTCCGGGGAAAGCTGCTGCGCAAATAAATCGATATTGCTCATCAGCACGATGTGCGGTGCCACTTTAATCAATGGACGTGGATGTTTGCCTTCCACAACAAACTGATACAAAGCCTGAAGCGCCAGGCGGCCCTGTGTAACAGGCCGCTGGTGCATAGTAGCCAGTACTCGGCCTGAACGGATAAAAGGAATCAGGTCAGGAAAAAGATCCGTAGTCACTACCAGGATTTTTTCACTGTGGTTTGCCTCTTCAATCGCCTGCAATACCGGAATGGAGTTAGCAGTGCTGACATAGATTCCACAAACATCACTTCGTTTACGTAGCAGAGCTAAAGTTTGTTCATAGGCACGCTCAGGAAGGTCATGCGTTTCCAGTGTGGAAACAATCTTTCGCCCGCCGCCAAGTGATTGCACCATGTCTCGAAAACCATGCAGCTTCTCTCGCATGGTCTTCCGTCTTCAGGTTTCCTGTCACAAACGCCAGATTTCCCGGTTCCTCAAAGTGCGGCATAAAAGCTCTCCCACAATGGCACCGCTGGTGGAAGGGCAAGCCGTCACGGCGGCCAGGCGGTCTGTGCCTGGCGCATCTGTTGCTACACACATTACGGGAATATTCTTTCGGTGTGCCTTTCGGATGAGCGACTTTGCCTTTACAGGAGATCCCGGCGAAATGATGATTCCGCTTGCTCCGTCTCGTATAGCTTGTTCAAATAATTCCGCGTCTCCTTCGCCCAGCCGGGGATAATACTGGAAATTCACGTGGAGCGCGGGAGCAAAAGGGGCCGCAGCTTCCTGAATTCCAGTCCTGATTGCATCGTAAAATAGGCAATTTCACGCGGCAGGCTGGCGGTGAATCGCAGTTGTTTTTTGGATTTCAGATAACGCGCTGCAAGGTTTGGCCGGTACCCCATGCTTTGCGCCATTTCCAAAACTTTGGATTGCGTAATGGGGTTAATTCCGGGACGACCGTGCAGCGCACGGTCCACAGTCCCGATGGAGACGCCAAGAGCCCGCGCAATCTCTTTAATCCCTATAGATTCGCGTCTCGTTTCCGGGTCTGTGCTGCGCGGGGGATTGCTCATGGTCAGGCGGCGATCATGCCGTGTGGATCGAGCACAAATTTCTTCGCAGCACCTTTATCGAAATCTTTGTATCCTTGTGGCGCGTCCTCAAGTGGAATCACCTGTACATTGACAGCTTTTGCAATCTGTACCTTGTCATGGAGAATAGCCATCATCAGATTGCGGTTGTACCGCATGACAGGGCATTGGCCAGTGGTGAAGGTGTGAGATTTCGCCCAGCCGAGGCCGATTCCGATTCCCAGCGTTCCGCGTCTTCGCATTCTGATCCACTGCCGCCCGGATCGTCCGTAACATACAGGCCCGGGAATACCCAATGCATCCGCCCGCGCGAGTTACGGTCATCAGGGAATTCAGCACGGTGGCCGGGTGCTCCACGCCCGCATCTCGCCATGGCCGCGCGCCTCGAACCCCACACAGTCCACCGCCGGAATCCACTTCGGGAACGCCCAGGATTTGTTCGATCTGATCGGCTAGTGACGGCATCTTTCTTCAGATCGATTGTCTCGCACCCAAAACTCTTCGCTTGGGCCAAGCGCTCCGGAATCATATCGCCAACAATCACCACCGCTGCGCCCAATAAATGACACGCCGCCGCAGAAGCCAGCCCCACCGGGCCCGCACCCGCCACATAGACAACCGAACCCGGTCCGACTCCTGCCGTCACCGCGCCATGATAGCCGGTGGGAAAAATATCGGAAAGCAAAGTCAGATCGCTGATCTTGGCCATTGCCTTTTCTTTATCCGGGAACTTCAGCAGGTTGAAGTCGGCGTAAGGGCACCATGACGTAGTCAGCCTGCCCGCCAACCCAGCCGCCCATATCTACATAGCCATATGCGGCTCCTGGGCGGGCCGGGTTTACATTGAGGCAGATGCCCGTCTTTCCTTCCTTGCAGTTCCGGCAGCGGCCACAAGCAATGTTAAACGGCACCGAACAGAGATCGCCGACCTTGATAAATTCGACGTCGCTGCCCGCCTCAATCACTTCGCCGGTGATCTCATGTCCAAGCACCAGTCCCTGCCGGTGCACGTCGTACGCCCACGCACCATGTGCTGATCACTGCCACAGATGTTTGTGGAGACAACTTTCAGAATGACCCCGTGATTGCACTTTCTATCGCCAAGCGCGAGTTTGGGAAAGTCAATGGAGTGAACTTCCACCTTTCCTGGCCCTATATATTCAACGCCTCTGTCT
>CAWBTD010000007.1:0-167789 GCA_963791675.1 Bryobacterales bacterium | reverse complement strand
GCTGTAAGGCGTTGAGCTGACCGTTACTAATTGCTCGTTCGGCTTAACCATAAAATTTACTCTGCACACAATCCTGCATGGTTGCTGAAAAAAGATTGTTTGTGATTGCTTGCTTGCTGTAAGCCGCTAGTGCCCGTCATTCCCTTTCGATTCCACGCTTCTCTCCAGTTCCGGTCGAGTCTGCTCTACGAGACTCCCGATCCCGTTCTGGGTGACCTTAGCGAGAGGGCCCCACCCGTTCCCATCCCGAACACGGCAGTTAAGCCTCTCAGCCCCGATTGTACTGCACGCGCAAGTGTGTGGGAGACTAGGTAGTCGCCCGGTTAACTTTACTTATAAAGCCTCGCCTCACCTCCAGTGATGCAAGGCTTTTTGGTTTTCTCTTGTTCCTTCTTGCCTCTTATCCTTCTCCTTTGCCATATTGAAAAAAGACAATACGCACACTGCTTACGGGTAATGTACAGGCCGTGATGACCGGAGCTTCTTCGGTATGCGTCTGAGCTTATGACGGAATCTATCCTGTACTTCACCGAACTGTTGGCGCTCCCTGTGTATGACCTCAAGGGGCGACGTCTTGGACGTGTGAAAGACGCAGCCCTGGTTCCCCTGATTAGTTCCACTCGAATTGATCGTTACCTCGTAGGAGCCGGTCTGACTTGGCTCTCGATTCGTCACGATCAGATCGCTTCCATCTCTCTGGACGGAATTCATTTGAATGATGAGAGCTTGTTTCCTTATCATTCCGATGAATACATGCTCCGGCTGAACCGGGATTTACTCGATCAGCAAATTATCGATGTAGATGGCCGCAAAGTCGTTCGTGTAAATGACGTTACTTTGGAATTTCGTCGCTCCGACGGACGTGATGAGCTTGCGGTGTTGGAAGTGGACGTGGGAATTCGAAGTATCTTGCGTCGTGTTTTGCAAGGGGTTGTTCCGCGTCGTCTGATTCGTCGGCTACAACGGCCTATACAGCCGCATTCCATCCGATGGGAGTTTTGTAACATTGTGGAGCCTGATCCACAAAGGCGTCTGCGTCTGAACATTTCGAATAGCCGGTTGGAGCAGATTGATCCCGCGGATTTAGCGGAAATCGTCGAAGAGCTCGGCAGTGCAGAGCGGGAATCCATATTTGAAACGCTAGATAGCGAAGTAGCCGCTGATGCCTTATCAGAAGTCGATCCAAAAACGCAGGCCAACATTCTGGAAGCCCTGGAGCCGGAGATTGCTGCCGATATTGTGGAAGAAATGTCGCCAGATGAAGCTGCGGATGCCTTGGGAGAGTTAGAAGAGCAAACCAGCCAGGAGATTTTGGACGAAATGGAAACTAAGCCTGGCAGTGATGTTCGAGAGCTTCTTGAGTTTGCCGAAGACACTGCCGGCGGCTTGATGAACACCGAATACTTAGCTGTCCCGTAAACCGCCACTGTAGCGGACGCTTTCAAGCCTTGAAAGGCCAGGAAGAACTGCTGGAAACACTGAATTCCTTGTTCTTGATCGATGAATCTGGCTGCTGAAAGGCTATGTAACACTGGCGCGAATTTTTCTCGCTGAAGGAGAAACCCCGCTTGCCAATTTGGTCCCGGAAAAAATTCGGAAAGCCAGTGTTCACGAAAAACAGGACCGCATCACCGAGCTTTTCGATAAGTACAATCTTCTGACGCTCCCCATTGTGGATGCCGAAGGTCGGCTGGCCGGCGTGGTCACCGCCGACGACATCATCTCCGTTCTGAGGCAAAAATAGCGCATGCTGAGCTCTGCTCAGCCGCTTCCGCTACCACATTGCTGTCTTCTTCGCCGTATTGGCCCGGGCTTCATCACCGCCGTTGTGGATAACGATGCCGGCGGCATCGTGACGTACTCGCAAGCTGGCGCGCGCTTCGGCTACCTGCCGCTCTGGACGCTGCTGCCCATCACCGTGATGCTGATTCTCACGCAGGAGATGTGCTCGCGGATGGGAGCCGTCACCGGCAAAGGACTTGCAAGACCTGATCCGCGAAGAGTTCGGCCTGCGCAGTCACCTTTCTGACCATGGCCCTGCTGGTGCTTGCTGAACCTGACCAATATCATGTCGGAATTCGCGGGCATTGCCGATTCGCTGGGCCTTTTTCATGTCAGCAAGTATATTTGGGTGCCAATCGCTGCCGTTGTCGTGTGGTTTTTGGCGGTGAAGGGCAATTACCAAAGTGTGGAAAAAGTCTTTCTGTTCGCCTGCGTAATTTACATTACCTACATCATTTCCGGTTTTCTGGTGAAGCCGGATTGGAAGGAAGCGGCGATCTACACCGTGCGTCCCGTGTTAATGCTGGATGCTCCTTATATCTCGATGCTGATCGGCATGGTGGGAACCACCATTGCTCCCTGGATGCAGTTCTATTTGCAAGCGGCAGTAGTGGAAAAGGGCATTACCGCGAAAGAGTATGCGGAATCGCGCATTGAGGTCATTGTGGGCTGCATTATGACCTCTGTAATTGCTTTCTTCATCATTGTGGCTTGTGCCGGTGCCATCTGGAGCGTGCATCCAGCCGATCTGAACAACGGCGCTGATGCTGCTGCTGGCCTGAGACCTTTTGGTCCTTACGCTTTCTTGCTGTTCAGCGCGGGATTATTGAATGCTTCCTTGTTTGCGGCTTGTATTCTCCCGCTTTCCACCGCTTACTCGGTTTGTGAAGGATTAGGGTTTGAATCGGGCGTAAATAAGAGTTTTCAGGAAGCCCCTATTTTTTACTGGCTTTATACCTGCTGATCGGAATCGGAGCCGGTGTTGTGTTGATTCCTGGTTTCCCGCTGTACCGCATGATTCTGTTGTCTCAAGTGTTGAACGGCATGTTGTTGCCCTTCGTGCTGATCTTCATGATTCTTCTGGTCAATCGGCGCAGCCTGATGCGAGAGTGGGTCAGTTCAGGAACATACAACGTGTTTGGCTGGACCACGGTTGTGATCATGATCGGCCTCACACTGGCATTTTTAGGCATCAGCGTACGGCAATTTTTAAACGGATAATCCTTAAGTTATGGACGAACAATTATTTCGAAAACGGGCTGATGAAGCGATGGACGATCTGAACTCAGCCTTGATTGATGCTGGAGAAAACCATGGGTTCGACGTTGATTTCCAATCGGGGGCAATCACGGTGGAGTTTGAAGAACCGCCCAGCAAGTTTATCGTGAGCCCGAATGCGCCCGCCGCAACAGATCTGGGTTTCGGCACTGTCCCGCAGCTTCAAACTGGATTGGGATGAAGACACCATGTCTTTTGTGTACCCGGAAACAGGCGAATCGCTGAACACGCTGCTTGCCAAGGTGATTAGCACGCATCTTCAAACTGACGTGTTTTTGTAAAGCTATCGTGTTTCACCCTTGCGCTTGACTTCAATGTTTAATCGCTTGATTTTTTGATTCAGGGTCGACAAGGGGACATGGAGATCATCGGCTGCTTCTGTCTGGCTCCAATTTGCCTGTTCCAGGCGCTCCATAATGATGCGACGCTCAAAATCAGCCACAATCTCAAACAGCGAAGCATCCGTGGGCAGTGGTTCGCTCTCATTCCGACGGAGCCGAATTCCGTTCGCCTGAAGCAGATGTTCAGGAAATACATCTAAAGCTACGGACGATTCGGAAGCAAGAACAACGGCCCGCTCAATCACGTTTTCCAACTCCCGTACATTGCCGGGCCAATTATGTTCCATTAGAACTTGCAGCGCATCCGACTGGAAACGGAGTATGGATTTCCCGTTGGGGTCCAGAAACTTGTCGTTTTCACGGCAGTATTTCGTGAAAAAGAAATCCACCAGAAGAGGAATATCTTCTTTTCTGTCTCGCAATGGTGGTAACACAATGTTGATTACATTCAGCCTGTAGTAGAGGTCTTCGCGGAACTTACCTTCTTCCACCAGTTTCCGAAGTTCGGCGTTTGTAGCTGCCAGAATCCGTACATCGACTTTGATGGTTTCCGTGGAACCGAGCGGAGTGAACTCCCGTTCCTGAATCACCCGGAGAAGTTTTGCCTGAGTTTCCGGGCTAACAGTGCCGATTTCGTCGAAGAAAATTGTTCCTCGGTTCGCGATTTCAAAAGACCCTTTTTTGGTGTGCGTGGCATTGGTGAATGCGCCACGGACATGCCCAAACAGTGTGGATTCCAGAAGGTCTGTCGGCAAGGAGCCACTGTTTACAGCCACAAAGGGAAACTCAGCACGAGGCGATGAAGTGTGGATTGCCTTTGCCACCAGTTCTTTTCCCGTACCTGTTTCTCCGGAGACCAGAATGGTGGACCGACTGCTCGCCACTTGCTCCACCAGGTCAAGCATTCGTAGCATCCGGTCACTCTTTCCGATGATGTTAGGAAAGTTATACCGCTGCTTCAGAGCGCGCTTTAGTTGGGTATTTTCATTCGATAGCCGCTGCCCGGAAATCATGCGATCAATTTCCACCAGGAGCTTGTCGTTATCCCAGGGCTTTGGAAAGAAGTCATTCGCCCCCAGCTTCAAGGCGCGAACTGCGCCTTCTACGGAGCCGTAAGCGGTGATCATGAAAACAGGTGTTTCTATGTCATTGGCACGCAAATCCCGCAGGACATCCATGCCGGATTTGTCGGGCATCATCAAATCCAGCAGCACCAAATCGTAAGATTTAGAGTCCAGGCGGCGTTCGCCCTCGGTGGCATTTGTCGCAAGTTCCACTGAGTAGCCTTCCGAACTCAGTAACATATCGAGGCTTTCGCGGATTTCTGATTCATCATCGATGACCAGAATCCGACCTTTGCCTATGGAAGATTCAGGCATTGACTGTCTTTTCTAGCTTTGCTTCCGGCCCCGCTGGCCGCTTGCCAAGGGGTAACTCTAAATGGAAATGAGAGCCGCCGCTTGTGCGGGGGAACACTTCGATGGTACCGCCATGCTCGTGAATAATGCCGTATGTGACGGAAAGACCGAGGCCAGTTCCCTTGCGAGCCCCTTTGGTAGTGAAAAAGGGATCATAAATCCGGGAAAGGTGTTCGGGCGCAATGCCGTGGCCGGTATCCATGACTTCCACGTTGACGAACTTTTCCCCTTGCGAGGTAGCCACAGTTAAAACGCCACCCGGCTCCATGGCATCTCGCGCATTCAGAAACAGATTCAGAAACACCTGTTGCATTTTGCCGAAATTGCCGTCAATCGTGGCGATATCAGAATGGAGCTTAAGGTTTACCTGAATGCCTGCTTTGGAGAGTTGATGCTCCAGTAACGAAATTGTTTCCTGGATGACGCGGTTAAGCTCAATAGAAGAAGTTTCCGTAGTGGAAGTCCGTGAAAAATTCAATAGTGAATTCACGATTTCACTAGCGCGAAAAGTCTGCTTGGCGATCTTATCTAACATCCGGGATTGCTGTTCATCACCCGCCACCTGCTTTGTCAGCATTTGCGCGTAAGTAGAAATCACCGCTAGGGGCGTGTTTACTTCATGCGCCACACCAGCCGCCAGCAGCCCAATGCTGCTCAGCTTATCTGCCTGTACCAGCCGCCGTTCCAATTCAGAACGATCTGTGATGTCATCGAAAATCACCAGACGGCCAATTTGCTCCATATCACGTGACACCAAGGGAGTAATGGCAATGTTGACTACTGCTTCCCGTTTATCAGGACGGCGATTGTAGGGGAGAAGTACTTTATCTAAATGATGAATCCCTTTTTGGCCCTGAATTCTGGTTAGGTTTTCCACCAGTGCTTCTGGCAATAAACTGCTTAAGGAGCGGCCCAACGCGTCTTGCCGCAGGATGCCTGTAAGCTGTTCCATCTGTGAGTTCCAGCTTTCCACCCGGTCATGTAGGTCAGCGGCAAGAATTCCCACATTGATGGACTCAACAATGTTTTCGCTGTACTCCTTTAGTCGCTCGTAGTCTTCCACCTTGCGCTGCAAGGATCGATAGAGGTTTGCATTTTCTAGTGCGATTCCGACGTAGTTGGAAAGGGTAACCATTAATTCCAGATCATCGCTGGAAAGGAATTCATCTCGTTCCGTTCGGCTGGCGCCAATAAAGGCCACCGTACGTCCTCGAACCGTGCAAGGAATGTAGTAGGTAAGGTCCAGATCCGAAATGGATTGCCGCACAGTGGAAGGCCAGCTCTGCGCAATGGCATCTAAGCGGTAACGTGTTCTTTCAAAGAAAAATAGGGAGCATCCTGCTCCCAACGGAGAAAACTCAGGTCTAAATTGTCCCATTGGCTCACGTTTCGGCCCGAAGACTCCATGAAGCGGCGCAACCTGAATTGCGCCTGGGGGTTCCCGCAATCACCGGCAAGAAAAAAGCCAACTTGCCGAATTGATAAGGTCTTCATTAGTCGGTCTGCCACGGAGGTCAACATTCGGTCTAAGTCAACTTCGGAGTTTAATTCGCGCGCAAACTCAATCAAGGTAAGCCGGTAATCGTAACGATCCTGATAAAAATATTTATCCAGTTTTTCCTGCATCCAGTTCCGCAGCGGCTGGAACAAGAATGCGGTGATCAGCATGATGCTGATTAATCCGGTATTGCCCAAGTCCTTGAAGTTCTTTTGCACCAGGCTGCCCAGCGTAAACACAATGGCGTAGAAGGCGGCCAGAATACACAAAGTGGCAAGGGTATATGCATACCCACGCCGGAAAATCACATCCACATCCATTAGCCGGTAGCGAACAATGGCATAGGCGATGGTAAGAGGGATCAGGGGCAGGGAAATAACGGAAAGCCGTAGATAAGGACCGGGAACGGCGCCCAGAATGTAAGGTACGGCATAAAATGCGGCAAAGGGAAGCAAGCCGCAGAAAGTACCATTGCGCAACCATTTGAGCTGCTGCCGCAAAACGGGATCGTCAGCGAAACGATACCGAACAGCAAGCACAACCCCGCTCATTAAGTAAAGAACGGTGAGGACCAGCATCCACACCCGTTCCAGGTTCCATAAAACGTGAACAGGCGGCAGACTGGACTGGAAAATACCAGACGTGAATCCGACAAATACCAGCGTAAAAGCTGCTCCGGGGACGTAAGGAAGAAAGGAATACCACTGTGTCCGATACCAGCGGGGCGGTTCGGGAAAGGTTAAGCCCAAATGGAGAAACAAAGTAGGCGCCAGCCACCCGGCAATCAGGTTTCCCCAGTAGATGACGCGATCAAAATTGTTGAGCTTACCCGTGTAATGAAAGGTAGAAAAGATAAAGGAAACGAGACAAAAAATGAAGAAATGCTGTGCTTTTTGAGCACTGCCGCGGCGGAAATAAACAAATAAGCCAATGGCTAGGTAGGCTGCGCCGACCAGGTATTGGAAGTCTACGGCTGCGTCATGGGGAACCTCACCGATATACACTTTGGCTGGGAATTCCACGCCATCTCGTCGAGCCACATAATCTGCTTTATTCCAAGCCCCGATACCGAATAGAATTTTTGCGACATCGAGCGAATTTCGAACAGGAATGCCGTTGATCTGGACTAACTGATCGCCTGTGTGCAAGCCAGCCCGCTCGGCAATGCTGCCTTTAGCAATTTTGTAGGCTTCTACCGACCCGTCAGACGCTTTATCGATCCAGGTAACCCCGTCGTCAGGAAGCCGAAAGCGGTGGAGTTGTTGAAAACTCAGCACGGCGGCAACGATGGCGGCGATTGTGATCACCGTCAGCACCGCCGTGGATACCTGAAATTTTAACTCCTGAAGCATGGAAGCACTCTGCCACCGTTGGGGGTCTATTAGGCAGTTTTACTGCCAGCAATTGTAACGAAAAATTGTGACAGTGCCTATTATTTTGAAGGACTTGCTGACACTACATGCCAATTTATCCAAAAAACCGGAAATCTGCCCTACGGAGAAGTGTAGAAGCAGGGCTAGGGAAAGCTGATCGGTATACAGCTTCCTCCGAATTCAATCGGCAATACTCCTGTTATGGGGCAGCCTAATAGTTAGTACCGTCTTTGTTGCTGCATAATTTAGGTGGGAAAGGTGGCCATGCACTTGGGAGAATCCATTGTTAGAATAGGAAGGGAAAGTACATAAAGCTGGATACCTCTATCCGTGAAGTATTTTCGAGAACAGACGCTTCCTTCATGTCTGACCATTTAACAATGCGGAAATTTGCACTACTCTTCGTTAGCTCCGCTGGATTGATTATTTGCCCTGCTTCCTTTGCCGTTGCGCAAACAGCAAGTCCAGGTATCCCTTCTAGTGCCGCTGTGCCGCCTCCTAATACGTCCGGACCCCCTCCGACGGCGGAGGCTCCGGTTCCTCCTGCGAAAGCAGAAAGCGGAACGCAAGAGGCATCTCAGCCCCCAGAAGTTCCTAATGCTTCCAAGGGCAACGGTTCCTCTTCCAAGAAGCGAAAGGATAAAGATCCGGCAGGAGGCAAGCAGCCTACTGCAACGGATCTTCGAGCCCCTTACATTATTGGACCGGAAGATGTTTTGCTCATTCGCGTATGGGCTCAGGCTGAGTTTTCCGGCCCAGTGGTAGTCGGGCCAGACGGAATGATTTCCGTGCAGTTGATTGGGGATGTAAAGGCGGATGGCCTTACCACAGGCCAGTTGAAGGCGGAACTCGAAAAGCGATTGGCAGAAACAGCTCTGAAAAATCCGGAAGTGACCGTGCAGGTGCAGCGTGTCAACAGCCGCAAGTATACGATTCAAGGGGAAGTGAACCACCCTGGCACGTTTCCGCTGACCGGGCCGATGACTGTTTTGGAAGCTTTGGTAGCAGGTGGCGGATTTCATGATTTTGCCAATCCTAAACGGATCTACATTCTCCGGTTCAAGCCTGATGGCAGCACGGAAAAGCTGAGTTTCAACTACAAGGACGTCAGCCACGGCAAGCACATGGAACAGAACATATACATCCAGAATGGAGACCACATTTTTGTTCCGTAATTTGTTGTTGATTTTTGCCGTTTCGCAGGCACATTAGTGATTTAGGAAAGCAATATGATTCCCTCGCAGCAATATACATCTGTTTCACGACGCGCCTTGGACGTCGAAGACTATATCGACATTGTCCGCCGGCATTTGAGCTGGATCATGGGACCGCTTTTTGCGGGTTTAGTGATTTCTTGCGTAGTTGCTTTTCTGCTTCCCAATACGTATGTCTCTTCGGCGATGTTGCGCATCACTCCGCCGCAGATCTCCGAGTCTTTGGTGCAATCCACGGTAAGCCAGCAGATGGGCGACCGTATCGCTCAAATGCAACAAGACATTTTGAGCCGGGGCAGTTTATCCGCGATTATCCAAAAACCTGCTCTGGACCTATATAAGAAAGATCGGGAATCGACTCCTCTGTACGACGTGATCGAAAAGATGCGTGGACATATCAGCATTGTTCCCGTCAATCTGTCTGGAAACGGAAACCGCCCTGCTGCCGGAATTCAGATTGCGTTTCAATATCCCGACCGTTACAAAGCACAAGCGGTAGTTTCTGAGTTAATGACTCGCTTTATGGAGTCCATGGTCAGCGTGACCGGAAGTTCTTCTAAGGTCACTTCAGACTTCCTGAAAGATGAAATCACGCAGGCCAAAACAGAACTGACTCGCCTGGATAACGAAATCACTCAGTTTAAAGTTCAAAATCCCGGGCGCTTGCCGGAAGAGTTGCAAATGAATATGCAAGCTCTGGTCGGTTTACAGCAGCAGATGGCTGGTGTAAACGATGCTATCAACCGGATTGCGCAGGATAAACTGACTCTGCAGACCAGCCTGGATACGTTGAAGACCCGGCGTGATACCTATCAAAGCGACGCCATGATGACGGTGGAAGGAAGTGCGGCCCGGGTACAAAATGAAAGGCTGGGGCGGTTAAACGCCGAGATTACAGAATTTGAAAGTAAGTTGCGGCAACTGCAGGAGATATACATAGATAGTCATCCTGACATCCGGAATCTGAAACTCCAATTAGCTGTGAAGAAGAAGGAACGCGACGAACTGCAGGCCAAGGAAGAGGAAGATGCGCAAAAGCCTAAGCCAGCTCCGAAGCAAATCCAAAATCCAAATCCATTTGTGAAGGATCGGATTGTGGACATCCAGGGCCAAATTGATGGCGTGCTCACGCAGATGCGCAATCTGGAAACGGAACGTCTCCGGCGTGTAAAGCAACTGGACGATATCAACCAACAAATGGGTGTGTTCCAGAGCCGTATCTCTCAGGTTCCTGCAAATCAGCAAAGGTATGTAGCGCTGGAGCGTGAGTATTCGTTAGCACAGGCTCACTACCTGGAATTGCAAAGAAGAGTAAATGCCGCCTCTCTTTCTGAGGATGTAGATAAACGGAAAGCAGGCGAGCAATTAGAAGTTTTGGAAAATGCCTCCTTACCTGAATCCCCGACCAACCCCAAGCGTGGAATGATCACTGGCATCGGAGTAGGAATCGGTTTGATGGTGGGTGTATTTTTAACGGGCATAAAGGAAGTAAAAGACACTTCTTTGAAAAACCTGAAAGATGTCCGCGCTTACACCAATCTGCCGATTCTGAGCAGCATTCCATTGCTGGAGAATGATCTTCTGGTTCGCCGCAAGCGCCGAATCACCTACGTGGTCTGGTCAGCAAGCATCATTCTGGGAATGGTGCTCATGAGCGCGTCAATGTATTACTACTTCTTTGTTGCCGCGAAATAAAGCACCTTTGAAATATTGAGAACTTATCCATGAGCAGAGTACACGATGCATTACGGCGGGCAGAGCAATACGGAGAACAGCCGCTACCTCCCCGACCGTCACTGGAATCCTCAACTACCCAAATTGGTTCCGGTGAGGTGGAACTGCCGCCGAGTGACCCAGTTTCGTTCCTGAATCTCCCCCAAAGTCCCAATGGCGTTGTTCCGCGGGAAGTGGTCTTTGATGGATTTTTAAGCAGGGTTCAGGAAATCGCCTTTCAAGTTGCTCCAGAATCGCATTTGATTGATCTGGATCGGCTCCACGAAATGCCTGGAGAAGAATTCAGAAGCTTGCGTACTCGCCTCAACCATTTGCAAACCCAGCAGGATCTTCATTCTATTGTGGTAACCAGCGCTTCTCCTGCTGAGGGTAAAACCTTTACTGCGGCAAATTTGGCTATGGCACAGGCGCAGTTAACAGAGAACGCGGTGCTTCTGGCTGACTTCGATTTGCGCCGCCCAGTAGTTCATAACCTGTTCCAGACAGACCGTAGTCCAGGCCTTTCTGACTACTTGTTGGATGGCATTCCTTTGGAGTCGGTGATCAAAAGAATTGGTTCTACCAACCTGTATTTCCTGCCCGCAGGCAGTCCAGTCAAAAACCCACTGGAATTGTTGAACCTCCGACAAGTGAAATCTCTGGTTCACAGTCTGCCCCGTTTGTTTAATTGGATCATTATTGATACTCCCCCGCTGCTTTTCTCGGCGGATGCCAACTTGATGGCCACCATTACGGATGGAACCTTGATGGTGGTGCGGATTGGTGCCACAACTTACGACAACGTGATCCGGGCTATGCAGTCCCTTTGTGAGAACAACGTTCTTGGCATTGTGGCAAATGGCGCTCGTGCCTCTGAGTTGTATAGCAAGTACACTTATTACTATTCCAAACAGGATTAGTGGGTTCCTGTCGCATTGGTTGTTTTCCGAGCGGCAGATAAACGTTTTAGCTGTTCCGGAAATACAAAAAGCCCTTTTGGCGGTGGAAACAGTTGCTGCAGTGTTTCCAACCGCTTGCGGAGATGAAGGCTAGCCATTTGCCGGGGTCCTGCTTCTACATCGATATCACAGCAAATTCCGTGCATATACAGCGTTAAGGTATCTTCCAAAGCTTGCTTGCTGTAAGCAAGAAAAGCCTTGCTTTCCCGGGAACCAGGGCGGCGAAGCAAGGCCTGCTTCAGAGTCCAGCTTCTCTCTCCGATCTCCCCGTGAATTTTTGATGCCAGCTCTTTCCGCAAAACTCCCATAAAAGCGTCCTGAAAATTCGCCGGACCATTCCGCACGAGCAAAGAAGCAATTTGGTGGAAGAAACTGTAGTGGTACTCCGATACTGTTTCTTCTTTCACAGCAAAAAACAGGTTCACTGTTTCTTTGATTTTGATTTTGCAGGCAGGAAGGTAAGAAGAAAGATCCACTGGCTGGTGGCTGACCTGAGCGCCCGGTTTGGTGTTTACCTCCTCCAAAAATGGCACAAGAAAAATAGCCACAGGGGGAAGGTAGCGGCATACCTCCGGAGGAAGAGCCCCAATGGGTTCTTGCAGGTAATGCGTTTGGTCCTCCTCGGCTAAGGCGGGAGAACTCAACCAGGAGAACTGATTGGTTAGAGGGATAAGCTTTTCGCGAAAGGCGTTTACAAATTCCTCAAGGTTCAGTTTTGAAGGCGCCTTTTCTACGTTCATGAGTAAGCTATGCGATTTTAACAAAATGAGTGATTCCCCGCGTTCTGTGTTGGTATCGGCTGGTGAAGCATCAGGCGACCTGTATGCTTCTCTGCTGGTGAGGAAACTGCGTGAGCGGTGGCCGGGCACTCATTTTTTCGGATGTACCGGTCCACGGCTCCGGGAAGAAAAGGTGGAAACTGCTCTGCCAGCGGAACGGTTAGCCGTTGTGGGGATTGTGGAAGTGATAGCGCACCTTCCTCGAATCTATCGGGAATACCGCAAACTGCTTCGCGTCATACAGCGGGAAAAACCGGAGATCGCCATTTTAACGGATTCCCCGGATTTTCACTTGCGTGTGGCGCGCCGCTTAGCAAAATGGCGTATTCCCGTGGTGTATCTGGTCGCGCCCCAGGTTTGGGCTTGGCGAAAGGGAAGAATTCAGCAAATCCGCCAGCACGTGACGCGTCTGCTATGCATCTTTCCCTTTGAAGAGGCGTTTTTTCAGTCCCACCATGTGCCGGTCAGCTATATTGGCCATCCCTTAATTTCTGTAGTACATCCCAAACTGTCCCGAAGCGAGTTTTTTCGGAAGCATGGCTTCCAGGTAGGGCGTTTGCTGATCGCGCTGCTACCTGGCAGCCGACAAGGGGAAGCCGCCAGGCATTTGCCCACCCTGGTTTCCGCCGCGGAACGGCTGAGTCAGCAGTTTCCCGTGCAGTTTGTGCTGCCTGCTTCCGCTAACACAGGAGTTGCATTTTTTCGGGAACGTATTGGCGTTTCCTCCATCCAAGTGATAGAGGGAGAAGCATGGGATGCGATTGCCCATGCCGACCTGGCTCTGGCCGCAAGTGGTACGGTAACAGTGGAAGCTGCAATTTTGGGGACGCCCATGGTCGTGTTCTACAGGGTGAATTCCCTTAGCTGGATCGTAGGAAAACTCCTGGTGCGCGTTCCGTTTTATTCCATGGTGAACCTGATTGCCCAAAGGCCGGTAGTAACAGAATTGATTCAGGGTGATATGACGGTGGATCGCTTGGTATCCGAAGCAGGTCGTTTGCTGCAGAATCCGGATTTACGAAAGAAAATGCGCGAGGAACTGGCGCAGGTAACTGCCATGCTGTCCGATGGAAAAGATGCTATGTCGCGAGCGGCGGAAGAAGTAATCAAGGTGAGGGAAAACCGTGTTGGGTAAGCTTTTCGGTGTTTTATTTTTGGCTGGCATTGCTGCCTTGCCTCAGAATGTTTTGGCCCAGGATCGCCGGTCGCGTATTGATGTGATTCATTACACGATTGATGCGGAAGTGAATCCGAAAACACAATTGCTGAACGCACGCGTTGCCGTCCGATTTACCCCACTCGATGACCGTGTTGCTTCGGCTACGTTTGAATTGAATAATGCGCTGAACGTTTCCAAGGTAACGGACGATAAAGGCCGCCAGTTTTCTCCTGTACGTACGCAGAGTGATTTCACCGTTCGAGTGAACTTCCCGGAACCGCTCGCCAAAGATGTTCCTGTTACTTTGACCTTTTCTTACGACGGGCATCTCACTGGCTCTGAAGATTCTCCGGTATACGGAATCAAGTTCGCCGGCATCCATGACGATTTTGCGTACCTGCTTTACCCCTCTCGTTGGTTCCCGGTCAGCGGATATGCAACAGACCGATTTACGGCAGATATCAACGTAACGGTTCCCACCGGCTTCCGAGCGGTTGGCAGCGGTTCGGATAGTAACCATCCGAGTGCCGATAAGGTGGTCTACAGCTTTCAATTTCAAAAGCCTTCGTTTCCCGGCAGCATCGCGGTGGTGAAGGCAAATCCAACCAAGGTGGCAGCCGATGGGTTAACCACTTCTGTTTACTTCCGTGGCGCGGAAGCAAACATGAGCAATCCGTATGGAGCGGAAACCGCAAAGATGGTGAATCATTTCACCGGCTTGTTTGGGATTGCTCCTTACGCCAACCTTACCTTGGTAGAAACGGAAGCAGGAGGCCCAAATGGGTATTCCGCGCCAGGCCTGGTGTTTCTGAGTCCGCGTGGAATTGGACGTGAAGTAAACGCCCGCGTGCTGGCGAACCAGGTGGCCCGGCAATGGTGGGAAACCCTGCTTTCGCCTGCTACTCGCAACCACCTGTGGTTGGAAAATGGGTTTGCCAGTTACTCCGAAGCCTTGTGGGCGGAACAAAATGGCGGCGCCGCCGCTTTGGAAGCGCAGATGAAGGCCGCTTCCGTGGAAGCCTTGACGATTGAGAATGTGCCTGTGCTGCAAGCGGCACGCATGGAAGATTACTCGCCGGAACTGTTCGCTTTGACCTCCAGCAAAGGTGCAGAAGTGCTGAACATGCTGCGCTACGTCTTGGGCGATAAAACCTTTTTTGCCACTTTGAAACAGTTCGCGCAAGAGTATGGCTGGAAATCCGTGATCACGGAAGATTTTCGCAAAATCGCTGAAAATGTATCTCAGCAGGATTTGAAGTGGTTCTTTATTGAATGGATTGAATCCAATGGGGCTCCGGAATTCAAGCTGGAGTACACAGTGTTCCGAACGCAAAAAGGGTTCCGCGTGCAGGGCAAGATCGCGCAGGACTTAGATACCTTTCGTATGCCGGTGGACTTGAGAATTGAAACAGAAGGCAATCCGGAAGTGAAGCGGATCGAAGTAGCGGGTACTTCCTCCGAGTTTTCCATTGATACATTCGGTAAGCCGAAAAGCGTCGCAGTGGACCCGAACAGCCGCGTGCTCCATTACAGCAATCCTATTCGGATCTCTGTTGCCATCCGTCGTGGCGAACAGTTTGCGGAAATCAGCGAATTCACGGAAGCCTTGAAGGAATACCAAAAAGCCCTGGAAACATCGAAAAATAACTCGTTGGCGCATTACCGGATTGCGGAAATTTACTTTCTGCAAAACAACTATCAATCTGCCGCGAACGAGTTTCGGGAGACGCTGAACGGAGACTTGGACCCGAAATGGGTAGAAGTGTGGGCGCACATTAATTTGGGCAAGATATTCGACATCACTGGTCAGCGCGAGCGAGCAGTAAACGAATATACGCAAGCACAGCGGACGCGAGACAATACACAGGGAGCGCAGGACGAAGTAGCTCGCTACATCCGCACTCCTTATGAGCGCAAAAAGAGCGATGGTGTCTAGGTTGTGCCCTGCTTACTGACTAGCGTGTCTAAAGGACACGCTAGTCAGTAGATAAGTAAGTCCATATCCTTTCTTCCTCAATACTTATCTAGCGTCTCTCCTGGCACACTGCTTGCTAAAAAGCGTTGCCTGATTCCCATGAGATCCTGGAGAACAATTGTTCCAATTGCCCTGATTCTGGTTTACTTTCTCCTTCTTACTCATCGTGGAGTAAACGAAGATTTCAACAACGACGACATGATGAACTTGTGTGTCGCGTACCTGAAATCCCCTGGAACATATGTGAAGGGCACAATCGCTTTTTGGACGGGTGTGATTCGTCCACTAGGCGCTTTATTTTACCTGACTGTATATCAATACGCGGGCTTTTGGTCCATGCCATTCCGCGTTGCGTGTTTTGCGTTTCTTCTTCTGAACCTCGTTCTCCTTTACCGGTTTGTACTTCTGCTGACGCGTTCCCGCAGATTTGCCACGCTCGCACTTCTGTTTGGCTGTTTTCACGCCAGCATGTCAGATATTTTCATGAGCACTGGAACGGTCTATGACATTCTGTGCCAATGTTTTCTCCTGATGGGGTTGAATCTTTATGTAACAGGTCGTGATTGGAATCAGCGTATTCCTTTCTGGCGTCTGCTTCTGATTACGTTGTGTGCTGTTGCCGCTGTAGATGCCAAGGAAATGGGAGTCAGTTTTCCGGCGCTACTGTTGGCGTATGAATGGGTATTTCATGCCCGCGAGATGCGTAAGTGGCGAACTTGGTTTCCCCATTACGGAATCACCATTCTGCTCACAGGCTTGGTGAGCTTGGTATTTCTTTGGAGCCGGCTGGTGCGCCCAAATGAGCTACAGCAGATGGCCGCCTACCAACCTGTATTCAGCACAGAACGCTTTTTGAGCACGAACACAAACTACATTAACCAAATTTTGTTTCATGGCAAGTTGATGCAATGGTCTGCACTGGGCGTGCTCTTCCTGCCTCTTGTTCTGGCTTTATTGTTGCGTTCACAACTGATGCTGTTTGGATGGTTGTACTATGTTCTGGCGTTAGCGCCGATGTTGTTCGTACCGGGTCGTTCCGGGTATGCGCTCTATATTCCGTATACGGGATTTGCCATTCTGGTGACAGCATTTGTCTTGGAGTTGCAGGATCGCCTGCCTGTTCCCGTGCTGATTCGCATTGCTGCCGTGCTAGGCTTTGCAGCCTGGGTACTTCAGTTTCAGTGGCATCAGAACAAAGTCTCCCAACGGCTCGGCGATCACCCTAGCGGAATATCCGAAGTGCAGCAGGTTGCCAGAAGCGTAAGCAGCCGGTATCCTTCCCTTCCGAAAGGAAGCCGCCTTCTTTTGATCAATGATCCATTCGGGAGCGAGCAATACCTTCCTTACTTCACACTAGCGCTTCGCTATGGTGATCCGAAGCTCACCGTCGAAAAATGGAAATGGAATCAGAACAACAGAACAGTTCAGGTGCCGTTGAGTAGCTACGACCACGTCTTCTTGTATGGCAACCATTCTTTTTGGGAACTTACACAAAGTTCCAATGCTCTTCGTGCCGGAATGATTAGCGGCCGTTTTCCTTCGTCCATCCAAATGCAAGATCCACTCGCTGAGTTCAGCCTAGTAAACGACGTAGGCGGGCTGGACCCTTCTACCAACCTGCGCTGGGCCAACCAAGACCCTCAACTCTGCTTTCGGATTCCCCATCAACCCGCGCAGTTCTTCATGGAGTATGAAGTACCGCAAGTGATACTGGAGCAAACTGGTCCGCTTCGGATCGAAGGAAAGATCGGCAACGTTCCACTGATTCCGCTGACTATCCGGAAAGCCGGTAAGTTACGCCTGGAAGCCCCTGTGCCACCTCATCTGAAACAGGACGACATTGTCACTGTTCAGTTTCATATCGCAAACCCTTACATCTCTGCATCAGACGGCGCGCGCCTGAGTTTTCTCCTGCGCAGCGCCGGATTGATTTCACAGAACGAATAAGCGATCAGGCTTCAGGCGGTTCCCCATTACCCGAATCTTCTGGATTTTTGGGAGGGTTCTCAGGAGAATCCGTTTCCGGCAATGATTGTTGTTCCGGTTCCGAGCGGCGAGTGGAACGCCCCGCGCGCTTAGCGGTCGCACGCTTGGTTGGCATCTTGCGAGTCGCCTTTTTCGGGGCAGGTTGTTCTGCCTGCGGTTCCGGTGTTGCCTCTGGCTCTGGTGCAGCTTGGGAGCTTGTTTCCTGTGGCTCTTGTTTCGCCGGTTCTGGTTCCGGCTGCATTTCCGATGCTGGTTCTTCGCTTGCAGGGGCAGCAGGAGTTGCTTCCGCTGCCGCTTCCTCCTGGACGATTACTTCTGGTTCCTGCTCCTGCTCAAACTCTTCCTCACCGTCTTCTGCTACTTCCTCGAAATCCGGCATATCCGTGGCTAAGCTAGGAGCGCGTGCCACGGTTTTGCGCGGAACACGCTTGACACGCGGCTCCCGTGCAGTGGGCTGCCCTCGCACTACGGGCTGCCGTTCTTCTTCCGGCTCGGGCAGCGCTTTCTTGGGTCCGTCCAAAATGGCAGGAGGATGGAACTCCGAACCGAGGTTTACCGTTAATCCCTTTTCCTCGTCCGGTTGAATGCGAACCACGCCTTTATCCTGGGCAAAGTTCAGTAGCTCGCTGAATTCCTGGAAACCGAAGGTTCTTCCAATCGAAATTAGGCTGTTCTTCTTTCACCCATGCCAGCTAACTCGTCCGCCAGAACGCCTTCTTCCATTTCCAGCCGATGGTTCTCTAAGAGATCCCGCAACACGGGCAGCGCACTTCTCGGGTTTAACTGTTTTTTCCGCAGCGCCAGAGTTCTTGCGCTGAATCATGTAACGGCCTTCGCCGCCGGTCACAGCCACAAAATCGTTCTTGCGCAGTTTTTCCACGAAGTCCGTGAACGAACTCGCACCATAAGCGCGTTCGCTGAAGCTGGAATCCAATTGCAGCATGGTGGATTTCAGCAGACCGAGCTGCGGCCTGACTTCGCGGCGCTCCAACACCTGGAGGGCGCGCTCCACCAGGGGCATCGCCTGTGCCAGATCCAGTGCGGGCGGCGCGCCCACGGCCCATTTGCCGCTGCTGATAGCCTCCGCCGCCATGGCCTTGCTTCTCAAAATGGGCGGCGCGGCGTGTACGGAGCAGGCTCCCGCTGCGGCGGTTTTTCTGCCGTGGCGGGGCGTTGCGGAAGGAGCAGCAGCCGCCGGTTGAAAGGGAAGCGGCTGTTGTGCCGCTGGTAACAGGCGCGCGTATCGTCCATCAATGATTCGTAGCTCACGAATTCGTGGCAATTCTTCTGGAGAATGGTGCTGGTGAAGGCGCGTCCACCCACCACGAATACGGTCTTGTCGTATTGCTTGAGCTTATTGACCAGGGCAATAAAATCGCTATCGCCGCTCACGATCGCGAAGGCGTTGATGTGGTCGTGGGTGAAAGCCATTTCCAGGGCATCCAGCGCCAGATTGATATCGGCGCCGTTTTTATCGCCGCGCGGAGAAGGGTCGCGCTGCACCATCTGAACGGCGTGCTCGGAAAGCGCGCGCGTGTGCGTATCCTGTCTTCCCCAGTTTGCGTATGCGATTTTTGTAACGATCTCGCCCCGCTCCTTCAGGGCTTCAAGCACGGCGGCAACGTCGAACTCGCGCTGCAGCGTCGATTTCACGCCGATCTCGATATTGTCGAAGTCAATAAAGACCGCAATCTTAAGCTGCTTTTCCATGCAAAGTTACCTTTTCAATTCCATTCTGTGAGTCGGTCGACGCTCGCGCGAATGAACTCCACAATTCCTTCGAGCGGACGCGCCCGGTTGAAACACGGCAGCTACGCCGAGCCGCTTCAAAGATTCCGCATCTTCATCGGGAATAATGCCGCCGACGATGACCTGTACATCCGTCATCCCCTTCTCACTGAAGCAAGTTCCATGAGACGCGGCACGATGGCATTGTGCGCGCCGGAAAGATCGAAAGCCCGATTACCTGCACGTCTTCCTGCAGGGCGGCGTTGACAATCATCTCCGGGGTCTGACGCAAACCAGTATAAATGACTTCCATGCCCGCGTCGCGAAGGGCCCGCGCAATTATCTTGGCGCCGCGGTCGTGACCGTCGAGACCTGGCTTGGCGACCAGGACGCGAATCGGCGTCATAGAGCTTCGTCTTACCAGCCGTTTGGGTGGCAAACACCTCACTGATTAACTTCTGAGCCTCGCTGCTGGATGCGGCGGAGGTGATCTTCGCCCAGGAAACTTTCGGCGTAGATCTTGTAAACATCCTCCGTGCCGGAAGGCCGCGCGGCAAACCAGCCGTTTTGCGTGACTACCTTTAATCCGCCGATGGGTGCCCTGTTGCCGGGCGCTTTGGTCAGCTTGGCTTTAATCGGCTCGCCCGCCAGAGTATCGCGCCGTGAGTTGCTCCGGGGAAAGCTTGCTGAGAACTGCTTTCTGATCGGCATTGGCGGGGGCATCGATGCGCTGGTACACCGGGCGCGCCGAAGCGCTGGGTCAAGCTCCTGGTATATGCTCACCCGGATTCTCGGCCGGTGCGCGCCGTGATTTCCGCCGAAAGCAAGCCCAGAATGATTCCGTCCTTGTCTGTGGTCCACACCGTGCCGTCTTTGCGGAGGAAGGAAGCGCCGGCGCTTTCTTCGCCGCCAAAGCCGAGCGAGCCGTTCACCAGCCCGTCCACGAACCACTTGAACCCTACCGGCACTTCCACCAGCTTGCGCCCCAGTCTTTGCCGCCACCCGGTCGATCATGCTGCTGCTCACCAGCGTCTTGCCGATCGCCTGCATCTGCGCGCCAGTCCGGGACGGTTTCCGAAACAGGTACTGAGATGGCGACCGACAGATAGTGGTTGGGGTTCAGCAAGCCCGCGCGTTTTGGTGACGATGCCGTGGCGGTCGTGATCGGTATCGGAGCCAAATGCCACGTCGAACTGGTCTTTGAGGCGCAATCAGGGACGCCATGGCGTAGGGCGACGAGCAATCCATGCGGATTTTGCCGTCCCAGTCGAGGGTCATGAAGCGGAAGGTGGGGTCCACGGCCTTGTTCACCACGTCCAGATTCAGTCCGTAGTGTTCGGCGATGCGGCGGCCAGTAGGCCACGCCCGGAGCCGCCCATGGGTCGACCCCCATCTTCAGCTCGGCATCCCGGATCGCATCCATGTCCAGCGACGTTAGCCGAGATCGTCGACGTATGGCGGGATGTAATCGTGCTGGTGGGTGGTGGAGGCCTTGCGTGCCGTTTCCCAAGTGACCCGGCGCACGTCGCGCAGGTTTTGCCCAGGAACGCGTTGGCCTGGTCCTCAATCCATTTGGTGGCGCTGGTATCCGCCGGACCGCCGTTTGGCGGGTTGTATTTGAACCCGCCGTCTTCCGGCGGATTGTGAGAGGGCGTGATCACGATCCCATCCGCCAGCCCTGTTTCCCGGCCCTGGTTGTAGGTCAGGATGGCGTGGGAGAAGGCGGGAGTCGGGGTATAGCCATATTCTGGTCGACCATTACGGCGACTGATGGGCGGCAAGCACTTCCAGGGCGCTTGCCAAGGCTGGCTCGGAAAGCGCGTGGGTATCCATGGCAAGAAACAGCGGACCGTCTGTACCCTGCTGTTGCCGGTAGCGGCAAATGGCTTCTGTGATGGCAAGAATGTGGTTCTCGTTAAAAGAGCCGTGCAACGAGGAACCGCGATGCCCGGAGGTTCCAAAGCTCACCTTCTGGGAGCGTACCGAGGGGTCCGGCTGAATGGTGTAGTAGGACGTGATCAGACGTGGAATGTTCGGCAACATGGAAAGCGCGGGGGGCTTGCCCGCAAGCGGACTGATACTCATACCGGTTTTCTTTCTCCCTCAGATCAAGAATTCTTCAGAAACTCTGTTTCGCTGCAATCAACCCTATGTGCCTTGAGTGTATCGTGCTTACTGATGCGGTTCGGATTGGGGGTAGGGAACTACCCGGGCGGGCGGCACATCCGCCTCCAAAAGCCATGCTTCCCGATTATGGAAATAGCGCAATAATTCCTGGTTGGAAGCCGGGTCCATTTCCCGCGCCCAAACGACCCTGCTGCCGTCAATATCAGCATGGTTATACACCCATTCCTGATTTCCAGGGTGATTCGGCGCATAGCGAACAATCACGAGTTGTTTTCGCGACCGGGCACTTAGCCACGCCTCCGTATACGCTCGGACTTCCCGATGGGGCTCTGCCGCACGATCCCAATATGGCAGCGGAATATTCAGAATCTCCGCCTCCTGCTTTACAACTCCAATCAGGATCAAGCCAAGCGGGGCAACTAGCGCCATGTGAAACGCTTTCCGCCTGCTCACGCGGGAAAGGTTGACATAGATGTGGCGGATGCCTTGCGCCACCAAAGCAAACAGCACCGCCAGAATGGGGGCCAAGTGGTAAGGGTACAGCAACATCTGAAATAAATTCACAAAGACGATGAGCGCCAGAAACCAAACCAAAGGTCGGGTTCGCCGGTCTCGAAACAGCCAAGGCATCAGCAGCAGTGGGATGGTAAGCAGAGGACCGATAAAGAACGACCAGTTATCAAACAGCCGGATCACCAGATTATCAATCAGCACATCTGCAGACTTATAAATATCGCGGTGATGCACTTCGTTGAGGTACATGTCCTGCAAGACCTTATGGCGCAGCGTGAGTTGTTTGGGCGGAAGAAACGCCAGATTCTCAGGCCACCCATAGGTTTCGCGGTTCACCACATACGGCATGCGAAGAGGACTGCCTGTAACGCGCCAAGAATAATACGCCGGTAAAGAGAACACCGCAGACCAGCACCAGGGCAGCGGGTATCAGCAGGGTTTTGATCAACACTGTGCGATCGCTTCGCCACAACCGAAACAGAGGGAAAAACAAATACAGCAAAGCCGCAGCGCTCAAGATAGAGCCTTCAAAGGGACGGCTATTCATCAGAATCACCATGCCCAGAGCAAGCAGCACCGCATCGAGCACTCGGGGTTTAGCACGCCTGAGCCGTGGAACAGCACCCATGAGTAATGCTCCTCCTATACCGGGTGCCGCACCGCTCAAATAGCTGTTCATCCAGAGTCCGCCGATGCCGAATTTCAGAATGGCTATCAGTGTTCCAAATAATGCCCAAGCCGGGGGAAGCCAGCCTTGCATCATCCAGCACATCGCGGCAAACATCAGCCCCACACTCAGGAGCACGCCCGCCCATGGCTCGTGGAAAATGGTTTCGCCAAACGCAAGAAACATGCCTTGTGTGGGCGGGTACATGGAGTTATAAGTAGGCTGCTGAATTATATGAATGCTTTCGAAATGCTTCCACATGGGGTGGGTCGGATTTGTGAATCGCCCATGCGCCAAGGTATCTCCCAGCAGCAAATGGCTGAACTCATCGTGAATACTGGGCAAAGGCACCGGGAGCACTCCCAGGAGGGAAAGCCTGACCGCAATGGGAAGAATGCCGCAAATCCCTACTGCCAGCCGCTTGCGATTCGCCACACGTTGAAATCCGCGCCGGAGGCTGTTCAACATGCGCCATGTACCGAAGGGAGCAATGGCAATCAGAAGCGCCGTGAAAGCGACGATGACCCACTCGATGGCAATCACCGGAGGGGATACAAAACGCGTGGTTTCGTCAATCAGTTGATGGATTAGTTTCAGAAACGTCATTCTGCAGTTCTAGTGAGTGCGCGTCTCCGTGCGCCGATATAAATCAAATGCTTCCGGCTCGAAGACTTCATCCTGCCAGAACAAGTTTCCCTGAAAATGTTTTAATTCAGAATACCCGCTGCTTTGCGCAACGTAATCGTAGAGATACTTTTCCGTAAGCGTTTTATAGCCGACCAGCACGTACTCAGGCGCTTCTTGAGCCAGGTGCTCGGTGGCATGGACGTAGATATGATTCCGGCTGGACCAATCCCAATAAGCTGCTTTATCGCCACCGGAGAAATTGGCAAAAATGTTGTGAGCAAAATAAGGTTGCACACCCGTGCAGGCATAGCCAATTCCATATAACGTTTTGCTAGGAATGTTGTTCTCCCTCAAATACTGCGCAGCGGCCTTGCTGCCGGAATAAGGAAACGAAAAATCGTAACGGATGGATTCGGCTGTCCAGTGGCACTGAAAAGCAACTGTTATGCTTAGCGCTGCCAGCGCAGCCCAATCGAGTTGGCGAAAAGTAGCCGCCCTCCATAGGGCAAAGATCCAGACCAAAAACAGAATGCCATCATGCCAGACCTGGGAATAAATCACGCTGCTGACAAGGCACAGGGAAGCACTGGAGAGCATGAAAACAAATAAAGCCTTGCCCTTCCAGAGCGAGGGAAGCGACAGAGCGACAGCAGCAAGCGAGAGCCACCAATTGCCGGTGAAAGCATTGGTAACCATCCGCCGGCTAACTTGAAAAAAGTGTTCTGAAGAGGGATTCAGTTTCGTCACAAATGTGACATCCCCGGCAGGCCATGCGGACCAAACAATGCAGCTAAGCGCTAGTAGGTAAATTGCTCCTGTTACGATCCATCGCTTCCGCGCGGCAGGCGAGATGGACTGCCATTTCCTGATCATAGAAAGTTGGAGCGTGCCCCAGATGGCACAAGAAAGAACCAGCCCATGCACGCTGACGTCAGCCATAAGGCACAGCAATGCGGTAAGCAAAACCATCCGCTTCTCTGCATCGCGGAACACCGCTGCACAGGCAAACAGCAGCGCCGGCAATAGCGAGTAACTACGTGCGATCACCGCGTACTGGTAGCACAGGAAATAAGTAAATGGGAGGAGCAGACGGAGCAAAAGGGGAAACGGCGAACACCAAAAAAGCAAAATGGCGCTCCCTAATCCGAGAAGGCCGGAAAAGAGATTCAACCACCCATATGGCGCACCGAGCACGATGGAGATATGGAGCAGCGTATGCCATAAACCCGGCGAACCTTCATAATGCAGTAACCGCGTCCACAGCGCCCACAAACTGGAATCGCGTGCCAGCAGCCATGCCTGTGCTTCATCCGCCCAGGGCTCGTGACGAAATACAGCGACTCCTGTAAGCAATGCATACACAAGAACCGCACTGACCGGGAGCAAGGGGAAACGCGCAGCAGTGCGAACAGAGCGTTGCTCCGCCGGGAATGCCGCTGGATTACTTTGCGTGCAAGCCAATTTCGCTCACTACCGCTCCTAATTCTCTGCCGTCTGCCAAAAATGGCGGAAGAGATTTATCAAAACTGAAGGAAACCGGAATGATGTCAGATCGCAATGCTGCGCCTTTTACTTCACGTGAGTAAGTGTAACTTCCTGGGGTGGTGAATGTCTCTGCCTCTAGCTGGTATTGATCCACTTTAGCGCTGAGCGTCAAAGGGCCAAGCTTCTGGATTTGCGAATCGGGAATAAAAAGCTTTACTTCCAGCATTGCTCCTGTTTGATCCGCTTCCCGTGGAGGTTGCAAATTCACAAAAAAGTGTTGCGCCGTCCAGCGCCAGTTTCCCCCTTCCACGTCATAGAAACCAGCTACCAGTTGCTTGGCTGCCGCCGGATCAGAAGTCTGCAGCGAAGTCAGCAGCCATTTCTTAGGATCACGAGCACAACCAGAGAAAAATACCAGGGCTGCCGCAAGACCAATGACGTTCCTGGAAAGGAAAGTTTCCATGTGAGAGGTAAACATCCAATTATAGCGGGGGCGCCTTTCCGGCACGGTACACTACCGCTGAGGAAGCCTATGCGATTCGTTCCTTTGGTGATGTTTCTTGCAGTGTCAAACACCTTGTGTCAGACGCCGACCAAGGAAAACGATACTCTGCAATCACTGCTGGTGGAAGTGCATCAGCTACGGCAGGCTATGGAAGGCATGACCGTTGCGTCGCAACGTGTGCAAATTGCCCTTTCCGCCCTGCAAATGCAAGATGCAGTGGTAGCGCGCTCTATGCAAAGGCTGGAGGAAACGAGAAGGCACTGCTTAGGGCAGGAGCAAGAGCGGCAGCGCACGGCTTCCCTTATTCAGCAACTGGAAGGTGCTCTCGCGGCTGGTACCATGCCGGAAGGGGAAATCAAACAAGCCCGAGGGCAGATATCTGCTATGAAAACTAGGCGTGAGGCGCAAACGGCGGAAGTGCAAGCCTGTCAAGCAACAGAAGCGGAAGTCGCCAGCCAGCTTCGAAATGATCAGGCAAAGCTGGGGGAATGGCAGGATCGTATCGGGAATCTGGATAAAACTCTGGAGAAGCTGAGCGTTACGGTGAAGTAAGGCGCTCCCATGAAGATTTCTAAGCGTGCCCCATCCGGCAACAGCATTCGTTCTGCTTCTGATTCCGATGGGAAAACACAGGCCAATGTTGCTCCAGAAACAACTACCGTGGAACTGTTAGACGAGATAGAAGCGGAAATCACACGCCTCCGCGCTAAGCAGAAGCGGCTAACCGTCGCATTACGTGAGGCTCAGCAGATGGTGAAAGTCCTGGAACAGCAGCTCAACGTCCTTCGGAAACAGAAAGGTGTTTACCCGCCACCACCTGACCCGGAAATCGAGGTGCCAGTACGAAAGCAAGCACTAGGAAAAGGTCTGGCCCAACTCTTCGGGCCAAGAGATTTAACCTAGATTTACTCCCTTTAGATATATTCTAATTGTCTTTTCGCATCTTACGCGAGATACACTCCATGGCATTGGCTACGCTAACCAGATTATTAGGTATGCAAGGTGAATAGTCCCGTGTTGGCAGGTCGTTCTTTTCAGCAAATCCTGTGGGGAGTGTTTCTGTTTTTCTACCTTCCAGCGACTTATTTCTTCGGCTGGGGCCTTCTATCCACTGCTGGAATTGACTTTCCTTCGTACTACTACGCGGCAAGGCTTACGTTTGTGGAAGGTAGAAGCCCTTACGGGTTCGGCGCATTTTTTATGCTACCCGCAGACCCTGGTCGCACTGTGCAGCCCTACATTTATCCTCCGCCTTCGCTGCTTGCTTTCTGGCCTTTGGCGAGATTATCACTTGCTGAGGCTCGAGCAGCTTTTTTTGTCGCGAGTCACCTCTGCTTGCTTGGCGCTATCTGGCTGATGTTGACAAAGTTAATGCCATTTTCTCGCGAAGAAAGAGTTCGGGAGATCACGCTCCTAGTGGGCTTGGTATACCTGATGTGCTTCGATCCATCATTTGCAAACTTGGGCCTGGGGCAGGTAAACGTCGCTGTGTTGTTCTTTATCTGCCTTGCCTTAGCAGCACTCAAGAAAGACGCTCCCGATTGGGAGATTGCACTCCCTTTGGCCATTGCAATTTTATTGAAAACTTACCCGGTTTTGCTGTTGATCTTGCTCTTTTTTCGAAAGCGAATTCGTGCTGCAGTGCTGACAAGTGTTTTCTTTGGTGCTTTTACTGCCCTTGCGGCGCTTGTGCTCCCAGGAAAGGTTTGGCATAGCTGGTGGGTGGAAGTAATCCCACTCAGTGGCTATGCGAATAACGGCATTGCTGCAGCTTATGCATGGAACCAGAGCTTGAATGGGTTTGTGATGCGGCTTTTGCTTCCCAATAGCTTTAGCCCAACACCACTGAACTATCCTTTTCTCGCTAAGCCAATGGCAACATTGCTGGCTGCTGTTTTAGTGGGGGTTACCTTGTTCTATTCTTTCCGTGCCTCAAAGCGGTCTGGATATAAGTTGCAGGAAGGAGACGAAGTAGCTGCTTTTCTCCTGATGATTTATTTGATCGCGCCTTTATCCTGGGATCATCACTTGGTGTACATCCTGCCTGCCGCTTTGCTAGCATTGAAGCTCATTATTGAGGGTTCCACAAGCGGCAAAGCAGCCGTGGTGTTAGGGACGGCACTCGTTCTAATGGCATGGAAGTTCCCTCTTGATTCTCCTGCCTTCATGCACGGTTGGTGGACTCTGCTGATTTCTACCAAGTTTTATGCAGTGATGGTGCTGTGGATCTTCTTCATTAACCGGCTGCGCCGTTCAAGCACAACTCTGGAGGCACCTTCAGACGCCGGTTTGGAATCAAATCTCGCTTCTTTTGCGGGGTAGACGCGGGAAAATCGTTATCGGGCAGTTTGTTCAGGCGTTGTTTGCTTCTTAGCAATCAAGTCGATCACCCGTTCGCCCGCTTCAATTTTGAACTGGATCTCATTACCGGCGAATACATGGCCGCGGTAGGTCATTTTGAAAGGCTCGCCATCATTGTCCACAATGACATTGAAGAAGATATCTTCGCCATCCACGGCGCCGTGTTCGATAGGGAGTTTCCCAAATTGGTTGGTCAGAGTGCCTGTAAGCGTAGTGCCCTTCATTTTGAGCACCAGAACATTTTTTGCTTTTCCGCTGGAAGTTTCCACCTCCCCCTGGTACGTTCCGGTCAGGTCAGCGCCCAACAGGACGGTGGAAAAAAGAGCCATGAGGGCCAAAAATCGCATTGTTTACTCCTGCCGCATTCCAGGGAAACTTCCTCGGGAACTGCTCAAGCAAACTTTACAGAAATTTTCCGCAAACGTCAAAGGCAGCTTTGCTAACTGACTTATTTCCATGCCCTTACTTAAGATAGGTTGAAAAAGAGTTTGGGAAGCATATAATAAGCCTGAGCTTTTGCTCATTCCCTGATTCCATTTCGCAGAAGAGAGGCTCAATTGCATCACAAATTCCAGGTCTTCGCTGTCGTGTCCACAGCGGCTGGTTTACTTTACGCACAGAACTCTGGTAAGGACGTCCAAAAACCTGCAGCCGGCGTTTCCTCTTCCGCTCAGGTGGATGTGGCTGGCTTCCAAAAAGATGTCCGTCCGGTCATCTCCAAAAATTGCACTCCTTGTCACAATGACCGCCTGTCCAGCGGTGGCGTGAATCTGGACCCGTTTACTTCCCCCACAACCGTCTCGGAGCAGCGCCCTGGGTGGGAGAAGATTATGCAAAAGATCCAGAGCGGGGAAATGCCTCCCAAGGGAATGCCTCGTCCTTCGCAGGTGCAAACAGATGCGCTGGTCTCTTTTCTGAAAGGTGAGTTTCAGAAAGCGGATCGCAACATGAAGCCGGACCCGGGTCGCATCACGGCTCGCCGCTTGAACCGGAATGAGTATTCCAACACGATCCACGATCTGCTCGGGATAGACTTCCACGCGAATCAGGATTTCCCAACGGATGATTCCGGAGACGGCTTCGATAACGTAGCCGATGTGCTCAGCATTTCGCCACTTTTGATGGAGAAATACGTGAATGCGGCGGAGAGCATTTCCGCACGCGCTGTAGGTACGAACGCTCTGCCGAAGCCGATCAAAGCCTCCTATGATGCCAATCAGCGCAATATCCGGCGTGTGGATGTAGACACGGTGGAAGCCGCACATCGCGTGGATTTCGATGGGGATTATGACGTTACGATCGGTTTGGCAGGTGCCCGATCCTCTTCAGCGAAGCCCGTCAAATTCGGTTTCTGGATGGACGGCAATCTTCTCTATCAAGAGGAAGTGCAAACCAAGCCTTCCGATCTGGTGTATTTCAGTCCTTATTCGGAAGTGAAGACTCGCCTGTTTCTGCCGGAAGGCGATCATGTGTTCCGGGCCGCGTTTATTGATGATGAGTTCACCAAGACGCTGGACGAAAAGGATTATTTTAACCGCAAGAAGAATAAGGTGCCGGACACCATCTCTTTCTCCGGTCCGTTTGCTTCCAAAGTGGAAAATGCCAGCCGGAAGAAGATTTTCGTTTGCGACCCTCAGTCTGGCCAGGCCTGCGTAGAAAAAATTCTCTCCACCTTGGCGCACCGGGCATATCGTCGTCCTGTGTCGCAAGCGGAAGTGGCTTCTTTGATGAAGTTTGTGGCTCTGGCAAAACAGAATGGCGAAGATGTGGACCACGGAATTCAGCTCGCTCTGGAAGCGATTTTGGTTTCGCCGCACTTCCTGTTCCGGGTAGAACACGATCCTGATCCGACGGATGCCAGCAAAATTCACCGGATTTCGGATTTGGAGTTAGCTTCCCGACTCAGCTATTTTCTGTGGAGCACGATGCCGGATGACCAACTGTTGAGCTTGGCGGAAGCAGGCAAGTTGCACGAGCCTGCCACCCTGAAAACAGAGGTAGCGCGGTTGCTGTCTGACCGTCGTTCTTCGGCGCTAGCGGATAACTTCGCAGGGCAATGGCTGGAAATCCGGAATTTGGATTCCGTGAAGCCGGATGGGGACCGCTATCTGTTATGGGGGCCTGAACTCCGAAAAGCCATGATGACGGAAACGAATCTGTATTTTGATTATGTTCTCCGGGAAAATCGCCCGCTTTCCGAATTCATCGACTCCCGCTACACCTTTCTGAATGAGCGGTTGGCTAAGTTTTATGGGGTTGAAGGAGTTACCGGTCCGGAATTCCGGAAAGTGGATTTAGCGACGAATCAGCGCGGCGGTGTTCTAACGCAGGCCAGCGTGCTGACGGTTTCCAGTTACCCCACTAGAACTTCCCCCACCATTCGCGGCAAATACATTCTGAACAATATTCTGGGTACTCCGCCCCCTCCGCCTCCGCCGGACGTCCCAGCCCTGGATGCCTCCAAGGTCGGCAGCGAGGTTTCTCTTCGGAAACAATTGGAAGAACATCGCAATAATCCGGTCTGCGCTTCCTGCCACTCGAAAATGGACGTGCTCGGGTTTGGGCTGGATAACTACAACGGCATTGGAAAGTGGCGCACCAAAGACGGAAAGTTTGACATCGATTCCACTGGAACGATGCCGGGCGGAAAATCTTTCTCTGGGCCTGCGGAAATGAAGGCAATTCTGATGAATGAAATGCCTTTGATTGCCGATTGCGTAGTCAGCAAGATGATGACTTATGCGCTGGGCCGGGGATTGATGCCGTATGACCGTCCCACTGTCAACAGCATTACGGAAAAGTTGGCACCCCAGGGATATCCATTTCAGTCCATTGTTTATGAAATAATCCAGAGTTTACCGTTCCAGTCCCGGCGCGGTGAACTGATCACGACACAAAAAGCGACGAATACCAAGGAGATAGCTCAAAAATGATGACACGAATGGCAGTTCCTCGCCGCACGTTCTTGCGGGGCGTGGGTGCGGCGGTTGCCCTCCCTTTTCTGGATGCGATGGTTCCGGCATTTGCCGCGCCTAACGCTGGTAAGCCACCCGTTCGCATGGCATTCGTGTATGTTCCGAACGGTATCGATATGCGGAATTGGAATCCTTCTTATGAAGGGAAACTCCAGGAACTTCCGCGCATCCTGAAGCCTCTTGAGCCCTTCAAGGAAGACATCACGATTCTGGGCAACCTGACGCACAATGCTGGCCGCGCTCTTCTGGATGGCGCGGGCGATCATGGCCGTTGCTGCGCCGCTTACTTAACAGGTGTTCAGCCGCGCAAGACCATGGTGGATATCAAGTCTGGCATCTCCTTTGACCAGATTGTCGCCAACCAGGTAGGCCGCAATACCAGATTTCCTTCCCTGGAAGTAGGAATGGAAGATGCCCGGCAGGCAGGAGACTGCGACTCCGGATATTCCTGCGCTTACACCAACAATTTGTCATGGCGTAGCGAAACTCAGCCGCTTCCTCCCACGCTGAATCCTCGCCTTCTGTTTGAACGGTTATTCGGAACCGGCACCGCGACCACTCCGGAAGCGCGCGCTCGCCAGAACAAATACCGCCGCAGCATTCTGGATTTTGTTACTGACGATACCAAGAAGCTGGAAAGCGATCTGGGCCCCAGTGACCGCCGGAAGCTGGATGAGTATCTCTCTTCCATCCGCGAAATTGAACACCAGATCGAACGCGCGGAAAAGGACAATGCTCAACTGTCGCCGGGCATGGATAAGCCTTACGGAATTCCGGCTGACTTTCGCCGAGCATTTCCGCCTGATGACCAACATGATCACGGTTGCTTTCCAGGCGGATCAGACCCGGGTTGTGAGCTTTATGATCACCCGAGAGGGAACTTCCCGTGCGTATCCGGAAATCGGAATTCCAGACGGTCACCACCCGCTGACTCACCATCGGAATCAAGCACCGTTGATGGAGAAAGTGGCGCAGATCAATACTTACCATATGCGCCAGTTTGCAGGCTGGATTGAGAAGCTGAAATCCATCAAGGAAGGCGATTCTTCCCTGCTGGACAACTCCATGATTACTTATGGAGCTGGACTTTCCGATGGAAACCGGCACTTGCATGAGGATCTTCCGACCCTGATTGCAGGACGCGGCGGAAGCTACTTTAATTCAGGGCGTCACATTATGTACCGGCGCGAAACGCCGATGTGCAACCTGTTCCTCACCATGATGGATCGCATGGGTGTTCCCACCGAGCACTTTGGCGATTCCACGGGCCCCTTGCCAGGACTGGATCTGGCCTAGCCGTGCAATTCACAGGACTGAACAAAAAGCCGGCGCCGGGGCTTCTGTTTGACTCGGATTTCGGTCGAACCATTGACAGCGTGCTTGCTTTGGCTTTGCTGCATGGGCTGGAAAACAAAAGCGATGTTCGTCAGGCTGCCATTACCATTAGCAACCCGGACCTGAAAGCTGCGCAGTTCTGCGACGTCGTTGAGAAGTTTTACTCCAGCGCGAATGCAGGTCCAATGGCGGCGTTTTTCACTCCTGCCCCGATTGGTCTGTATGCGGACGGCAAGAAAGCTCCGGATACTCCTGTATTCACGGCAGCTTTGGCGAAAAAGAAAGAAGACGGAAAGCCTGTCTTTGCTCCGCGCATTCGGAATCTGAATGATACGGCCATTGCGGAAGTATTGCTACGGAATGCTCTTACCGCTCAATATGACCAGAATGCCGTTGTAGTGATGGCAGGTCCTTCGGCGAATCTGAACAGGCTGTTGACCCTGAATGGGGCAAAAGACCTGATTTCCGCTAAGGTGAAGCTTCTTGTGATCGCAGCCGGGGCCTACGGTTCTGGTGCATCCGATACAAGTCTCCGCGGAGATGTAGCCGGGATGCGAAAGTTGTTGGCGGAATGGCCTACCCCGGTTGTGATGTGCGGGCGGGAAGTAGGGGAAGCCGCTCCTTATCCTGCTGCTTCGATTGAAACGGATTACGCTTACAATCCGGACCATCCCATTGCAGCCGCCTATCGCGCCTATAAAACAATGCCCTATGAGGCTCCTACCACGGATATGGCCGCTATCCTTTATGCGGCCCGTCCCAAGGAGCAGTACTTCAAACTCTCCGATCCAGGTACGGTCACGATTTCCGACGATGGCAAGACAGTACTCAGTGCTTCTGCATCAGGAAAACATCGTTATCTGATTTTTGATCCGGAGCAAAAAGAGAAAGTGATAAAAGCGTATACGGAGCTGGCAAGTGCAAAGCCTGTTTCTCGCGTTCCGAGGCGCCTGCCAAACGTAGATAAAATAGACGATGCTGCCGCCGAAAAAACGGATAAGCCGGAATCGCCAGAGAAGCCAGAGAAAAAGGAACAGTAAGAGTAACTAACTGATTCTTCTTTTTCGGTTCTTAATCTCCGTGAGCAGTTGCTCCACTTGTTCCTGTTTCTCCAGGGCAGCTAAGCGTTGTTCATCGTCGGCGTCATCCAGCATCTCCGTTTTTGCTTTTGCTAGCGCCTGAGTGAACTCCACTTTTTGGCGTGCCCGCTCGAAGGTGGTCATGTGATTACTACCCTGCGCGTCTGCGGCCTGATTCAGCGCACGTGCGCGCCTCTGTTGCGCCGCAAGGGTTTCCGCCAGAGAACGTGCTTCCACTAGTTTTCCCTGAAGCCTGCGAAATGCTGTTTTCAGGTTTTCGAGCTGCGTCTGCTGGTCTGTTACCTGTTGATCGAAACTTGCCGTGGTCTGCCGGTAATTAAGAGCTCGCTCTAGCGCAATGCGCGCTAGAGGCTCTTCTCCTTTTTCTACGGCCAGTTCCGCTTTACGGACGAATTCCTGTTCTTTGGCTGCATTTTCATCACGGCGAGCGGTAAGCAGGTGGTGATCTGCCACGGCAATTGCCACCTGCGTTTTCACCTGCATCAGTTGGTTTTCCATGTCCAGAATGACCTGCCGCAACATCTTTTCCGGGTGCTCCGCCCGGTCAATCAGGTCGTTTAAATTGGCCCGCAGCAGCGTGGCGACACGTTCCAAAAGTGCCATATTGTTTTCCTCTATTTCACTGTGGCTGCACGATCCGGCTTTGGCGCATGATCGCCAATCAGCTTGACCTTGGAAAGCAAATCCGACATCTGCATTCCGGACAAGGACTCAAACAATGCCGGAATCTGCGCGGCGATCTGAGTCATATCACCTGTGATTTTGTGCATGCCTACAGAATCGCCGTTGCCCGTGGAAACAATGGTGATTTTGTCGATGTTGGAAAGCGGCGCGGTCAAGGCGCGTACCAGTTCCGGCATGTTGGTGATGAGCTTATCCACAACAGCGGCTTGATTGTACTCTTGGTAAGCTTCGGCCTTGACGTTCATGGCGCGTGCTTCGGCATCGCCGCGTTTGAAAATAATCTCGGCTTCCGCTTCACCCTGTGCGCGTATAGCTTGCGCTTGGCCTTCGGCGCCTAAAATGAGACGCTGCTTGTCGGCTTCCGCCAACGTTTCAATGCGGCGGCGTTCCACTTCGGCAGGCTTCAGCACGGTTGCGACTAGTTCGCGCTCACGCCGCAAAATTTCCGCTTCTTGCACTTTGACTTCGTTTTCCTTTTCCACGCGGCGGATTTTCACCGCTTCCGCTACCACTTGCTGCTGCATGACGTTGGCCTGAATTTCATACGCCTTGTCGGCCTGCGCTTTCTGGCGGTTTACCGTTTCCAGGTATTCGGCCTTCTTGATTTCCAGGTCGCGCTGAGATTCAGCCTGCTTAGTCATGGAAAGCGTTTCCGCCAATACTCGCTCTTGATCTGCTTGCGCCCTGGCAATGGCAGAGGCGCGCAAGGATTCGGCACGCTTGATCGCGGTATCGCGTTCCGCTTCAGCGGCAGCGACATCGGCATCACGCTTGATGCGGGCAATATCAGGACGGCCCATGTTGCTGATGTACTCGTTCTTATCGCGCACTTCTTTGATGGTGAAAGAGATCACTTCCAGACCCATCTTGCTTAAATCTTCCGCGCAAGTGGATCGCATACGGTCGCCAACCATTTCCGGCTCCTTCACAATCTGTTCCACCGTGAGTTGTCCGATAATGCCGCGCAGATGCCCTTCCATCACTAACCGGATCAGTCCTTCCCGGTCTGTTGCGGTCTTGGTCAGGAACTGTTCCGCAGCGGTGATGATCGATTCCGGATCAGACTTTACTTTGATCTGCGCCACAGCTTCCACCGTTACCGCCACGCCTTGCCGGGTATACAAGTCCTGCTGCGGAGCAACATCAAAGCTCATCAATTCCAAAGACAGCCCACGCACTGTTTCCACCATGGGGTAAATAATGGTTCCACGCCCTTTCACCACACGCGTGCCGCGAAAGCCGTAGACTACCAGCGCTTCGTGCGGACCAGCCTTTCGAAACAGACGAGCAAACATGCCCGCCATAAATAAAATGCAGAGCGCCATCAACGCTCCCAACACAATCACCTGTTGCATTGCCGTATTCCTCCTTTTAAAGCTCGAACTGCCCATCTTCCCAAGGGCGCACATACGCAATGCCCCTTTCATACCTCATCACTACGACTTCAACGCCGCGTGGAAGCGTATGCCCGTTCTCACTCCTGATCGGAATGGCACGGCGTTGACCCTGCTGTGAAAAAATCATTTCTCCTGTTCCTCCTACACGGACGGAGCAGGAGACGCGGCCCAGCACACCGCATAAATCGAAATCCGCTGGATCCAGATTCTTTTCATGACGCGCCAGCACATACACAACAAACCAGAACACCAACGCCGCACCCAGCAAACCGCTGGCGGAAGCACCAGCGAACACTGCCAGAATCGAGGCAGGCCAAATGCGCTCCAATAAGTAGCCGGTGCCTCCAAACCAAGCCAGAAATGTGGTGGCCGTTCCAAAATTGATGGCGCCTGTTCCCGATTTCCAAGATCCACGACCAACACTGTGAGAGTGAATATGGAGGTGCGGCAAATGAAATCCACTTACCAGGAAGGAGAGCGCGCTCAGCGCAAATCCCACCACAAAACAGAGCAGAAAAAAGTCAGGGAGAGTCATGGCTTTAGCACCGTCATCAGCCGCTCGGCGAGGCCAGAGTTTTCGAGTATCGCTTCCAGCAAAATTAAGCAACTACGTGAATCGTTGTGCTTGGCTAAGGCAAGCAATGCCTGGCTCAATTCCCCATCGCGGCGAAATCGTTCCGCGCCGCTGATCAGCCACAGATCCAGCTTGTCTTCCAGCACTGCCGCTTCCGAGATGAGTTCGCTGGAAAATCCCTCCGGATCATCCACTAGATAACCAGGGTGAACCTTGAAAAACTGGGAAAGCAGCATTCGCGTGCTGTTAGTGAGATGCGGCCGCGAACCGTTCTCAATCTGAGAAAGGTAGGATTGCGAAATCGCCTTTTTCATTTCTTTTTTGATGGCCTTGACTATTTCCTGCTGAGTCAGAGCACGATCCAGCCCCCGGAGCATTCCTTCCACTTCCCGCAAGTATCGGATTTTTGCGCCGAGGGTCATATTGCAATCCGTGATAATCATATTGCAATCTGCAATATGATACAAGAAGAAAAAAGACTGTTTGGCAACAGTCTTTTGGATACGCCCTATAAAGAAGGTTTTGTGCGGAGGAGATCCCGGATCTCTGTAAGCAGAATCTCCTGCGGGGTAGGAGCAGGTGCAGCCACTAAACGATTCGCAAACCGGCCAAACGGAAGCACGATTATGTAATAGAGCGCTGCTGCCTTGATCAAGAAATTAATCACAGCATTCAGAAAATTTCCGATCCCAATTCCATACGGCTTGATCGCGGAAAAGTCCGGCTGGCCTCCCAGCATCGTGATGATGGGCGTGATAATGTCCTTGGTCAGCGAATCCACAATACCGCTAAAAGCAGCGCCGATGATGATACCGACTGCTAGCTCAATCACATTGCCGCGCGAGATGAAAGTCTTAAAGCCCTGAAACACTCGTTGTGCCTCCCTGTTTACCTACTCTGGAACAAGATCTGATGTGTTGTATGATACTTGATTCTGGATGCAGAAAAACCGGAGAGAATTCCTTGGGAAGCTCTCCGGTTTTCTGCTTTTCTACTTCACATTTATTTCACAGTGATCATGGCAGAATTGCTGAGCTGTCCGTTCACAGATATCACAAGCGGATACGTGCCAGCAGGCAGCCCGGGAACCCGAAAATTGACTTGGGTAAGGCCAATGAACTGTGGTGTCAGCCCGGCAAATACCACTTCTGCCTGTGTGCCGTTCACCGTCGCCGTGATTTGTGCTTTGTGTTTTGATAAGGGATTCGAACCCGCAACAGCACCGGTGGCAACAGGATTATCCACATCACCGGCTCCGGTGAGGTACGCCACCGCGTAGCTATCGGGTGCAGCGCCATTATCCGCATTATTCACCGTATAGTCGCTGTTTTGCACCACAGCTCGCTTTTCGCCGAATTGAAAAACTCCTGGTGCTGCGGCCATCACTGCCACATTCGCCACCGGACTGGATTGCCCATTCACGGTGACGACCACCGGAACCGTATCGCCCTGTGGTGTCTCGTAAGGCACTTGGGCGTTAATTTGCCCAGCGCTCACAAACACCAGAGCAGCGGGTTTTCCTCCTATGGTTACCGATGTGCTCGCAATCGCGGTGGGCAGAGGTGCGGCAGCCGCACTCTGTGTCGCTGTTGCCAGATCTGTTCCGAAGATACTGAAAAGCGATCCGGGTGCTACTTTGGCCCCAAAACTGGCCGCATTCACGACACCACCCGCGGAGATTTGTGGAGGTGCTGTGACTTGCACCGTGAACTGCCCTACATAGTCGGTTTTGCCGTCACTCTTGGATTCAAAAGGTCCGACCCGATCCTTGTTGTAGAGCAAAGGAGTGGAAACGTGAAAGTCAGTAACTTTCACAGTGGTTGCGCCCGATTTGTATTCCAGTGTATTGGGTGCTTTCACAGGGTAGCCTTGAAGGTCCTCCGTGAATTCGGGGTTTGGAGCAGACGGCGGGAAAAACAGGGTGGAAGTGGAATTCAATGGAGCAAGTACTGAGACCTGCGGAGAGTTCGAATTATCAAAGTGGAGATCCAGCGTGTAATTGTTCCAGCTATAAGCATTCGCATTTTCAGCGTAGATAGTATAGGTATGAGTACCGACTGCGAGATTCAGGTTAACGCCGTTTTGCGCAGCGCCAGGGCCATTGATAATGTTTCCATTGAGATCGTCTCCTTCCATCACAAACAAGCACGGTTGTCCTCCGTGGTTGGCTGTCTTGAAGCGATGCGCACCGACGCCTTGAATCTTGCCGTTCGCATCCGTTGAAATCATTTGAAGGGCCGTGATCTTAACGGCTGCCTCCGTGGGGATTACGCCAATCGCCATCAGTCCAAATGTCAGAAAAATATTTCGCCACGTATTCATGTTCCTGTTTCTGCCTCAACAAGAAACGCGGAGTGAGCTTGAAATTTGGCTCACTCCATTTATGAATACATTTTGGGGCGTACTACTGAATCGATAATGGCGGAGAGGGTGGGATTCGAACCCACGTTAGAGTTTCCCCTAAACACGCTTTCCAAGCGTGCGCCTTCAACCACTCGGCCACCTCTCCACTTGGGCGGGAACTCTCAGAATAGCATGGGATCTCTTACTGTTTGATCACTGAGCCGTCGCGTTTGCGAACTTCTCCCCAGCCTCCGTTTAATTGTTGCCGTTCGCCGCGCTCGCCTGTGCCGAATGGGTACTTCGCGGCTAGCTTTTCGTCTACTTCGATGCCCCAGCCGGGAGCCTCATTAGCGTAAAGATAACCATCTTTCATCACTGGGCAGCCGTGAAACACTTCTTGCAGCCGTTCGTTGAAAGGTGAGTATTCCTGGATGCCGAAGCTGGTACTGACTAGATCCAAGGTCACATTGGCAGCGTGTCCAACAGGCGAAACATCGCCGGGTCCGTGCCATGCGGTACGAACTCCAAAGGGTTCACACAATAAAGCAATTTTGCGAGCGGGCGTAAAGCCGCCGGATTGGGAAACGTGGACGCGAATGTAGTCAATCAGCCGCTCGGAAATCAAAGTCGTCCATTCATGTGGGCTGTTGAACAACTCACCCATGGCAATGGGCGTAGCGCACTGGTTACGAATCTGGCGGAAATAGCTTATATCTTCCGGGGAGAGCACATCTTCCAGGAAGAACAGGTGGTATTTTTCCAGTTCCTTGGCAAACAGCACGGCCTGGCTGGGAGTTACGCGCTCATGGGCATCATGGAGAAGCTCTAGTTCATCTCCCACTGCTTTGCGAAGCTGCTCAAACATTTGCAGAGTACGGCGGATATAGTACTGCGGCTCAAATACTGGACCGGTACGCAACCCTTTCAGTGCATTGGCACCCCCTGCATTAGAACCATAAGCGGCCATGCCCGGTACACCAACCTGCGCACGCACATGGCGGAATCCCCGACCTTGCCATGCTTTTACTTCGTCAATCACTTGGGCGATTTCGTTTCCGGCCGCATGCCCGTAACAATCCGCCGCTTCCCTGGTTTTGCCGCCCACCAGATCGTACACCGGCATTCCTGCTTGGCGGCCCTTGATATCCCACAGCGCCTGGTCTACTCCACTGATTGCGTTGTTGAGTACGGGACCATTTTTCCAGTACGAACTGTCATAGCAGGATTGCCAGATATCCTCGATCCGGTCAGTGGTCTTTCCAATCAGGAAAGGTTTAAGGTATCTCTCCACGGCGGGTTTCACCAGATCCGCACGCTGGGTGAAGGTACCGTCTCCATATCCGTACAGGCCATCCTGATCGGTGGTGATTTTCACGACGGTGAGGCGAACGCCGGCCGGTTGCGTCTCAATCACACTTACATCTTTAATCTTGGGGGCAGGCATGCCCTTTGCCGCCTGTATGGCGCGTGGAGCAAAGAGGGCAGCACCTCCTACGGTTGAAAGCTGCTGCAAAAAAGCGCGTCTGTTTACCACGTGGTTGTTCTTCCGTTCAACGAGGATATTGGAAAGGTGGAGTGATTAGCCCCACTGGTTCTGTTTGTGAATATATTGAAGTTCCGTGCCGAAATGCAAGCCATGCTCGGAAAAACGGCAGACCCTTACCGCCGCGGTTCGTCGCTGGCAACCATGTTCCGCAGCCGCACCAGTTCGGTTTGGAGCTTACGATCTCTCCGCACCAGATAGAAAATGTATCCGATCACAATGATCCAGGCCGCAGCCAGGCCATAGAACAGGAATTGAAAATTACGAGCTTCCACCATTCCGTTTTGCATAAAGTTAGGCCGTCACCGCGTGGGCATAGCGGCGCAAGGATTCAATTTCCCGTTGCACTTGTTCCGATCGAAGGCGTAGGAGAACCAGAGCCGTTCCAATCAGGAGAATGGCCAGCATGTTGTACATCAAAGCCATTCCCATATCGTGGGGCAACCCACCCGTTTCCAGCACTGGCCCAGGATGCTGCGTTCTCCACCAACGAATGGAAAACCAAACAATGGGCACATCGGCAAAGGCAAATATGGAAAGAATGGCGGCCATCACGCCACGTTGCGTGGCATCAGGAATGGCGGGGCGCATCACCAAGTAACCGATATAGAGCAGAACACACACGAACATGGAGGTGATGCGGTAATCCCACGTCCACCAGATGCCCCAAATATTACGACCCCAAATGCTGCCTGTTACTAGGTTTACGAGGGCGAACACAACACCCACTTCCGTGCAAGCCACGGCAATGGAGTCACTGCGGAAATCCTTCCAGATCAGGAATGCGATGCTGGCAACCAGTGCCACAAAGAAGAACACGAAAGCCGTAATCGCAGCCGGAACATGGAAGAAGATAATGCGGTAAATCGCACCCTGATTCGCCTCATCCGGAAGCTGGAAGAAGATGTTATACAGGTTGAGCAGCAGAATAATGCCGCCCAAAGTTCCCAGAGCATAGATCGCTTTTTCTCGCATAGTTTTCTAGCCTACCAACACAATATCAATCAGAGCCAAACCCAATGCTGTGTAGATCACGCCAAACCCCACCAGCATACGTAACCAGAGCAGATTATTAACGGAGAATAGAGATTCGCCATTGAGCAGACTTGCGGTCAGCGTCATGGCGGCAATCAGAGCAGGAATAATGATGGGATAGATCAGCGTGGGCAGCATCAATTCCCGCAGGCGCACATTCACCGTTAGCGCACTAAAAGCTGTTCCCACCACCGTAAGCGCCCAGGTTCCCAAAAGCATCACGACCGCTAAAGCGCTCAGGGCAGATTTGATGGGAATATCGTAAAAAATGGCGAACACTGGCAAAGAAACAAATTCCACTGCCAGTAACAAAGCGAAGCTTGCCCAAGCCTTACCCAAAAATAAAGCCCAGCCTGCCACAGGCGCGCCAATCAATGCTTCCAAACAATCGTTTGGCGTGTCTCGCGCAAAGCTCCGGTTCAGGATCAGCGTACCGGCAAAAGTAAACACAATCCACAGAAGGCCACCGGCTACTTCCCGCGTTCCTTCGCTGGTTGGTTCGAAAGCAAAGCTGAAGATCAGCAGAATCACCAGCGAAAATGCAAAGGCAGAGTTGATTGCTTCTTTGCTGCGGAACTCGGAGCGCAGATCCTTACGGGCAATGGCGATGACGTGCTGAAACTGGTTCATGCTTCGCCGTAATTCCGGTAGAGCCAGCCTGGGTCTGCCAGCATTTCCGCTGTACGCAACCCGGTATGCACCACCTTGCCTTTTTGCAGCAGCGCCACGTGGCTGGCCAGTTCCAGTGCTTCGCGCAATTGATGTGTAGACATCACCACGGAAGCCCCACGTGCCCGGGCTTCCTGCAACACGCTCTGGAGCAGCAAAATGGCACGGTCGTCTAAAGAGGTAAACGGCTCGTCCAGAATCAGCACTTGCGGCGCGTGAATAAAGGCCCGGGCAATGGCTAAACGCTGCCGCATGCCACGGGAAAATTCCCGCACCAAGCCATCCCGAACCCGCAAAAGCCCTACCCGTTCCAGCCACTCTTCCGACCTTTTGCTGCGGCACGCCATACAGTTCGGCAAAAAAACGGAGATTCTCCCACGCGGAAAGCTCATCCCAAACGGCAATACCATGGCCGATATAGCCAATCTGTCGCCGTGCCGCCAGTTCACGAGGCGCAAAGCCCGCCACAGAAACAGTGCCTTTTGCCGGCTTGGCAAACCCTGCCAAAATGCGCAGCAAAGTGGTTTTTCCCGCGCCGTTTCGTCCTAGCAGCGCCACGCAAGAGCTTTCCGGCACTTCCAGCGTAATGTCTCGCAGGGCAGGGAAGTCACCGAAGTACTGCCAGACGCCCTTAACGGCGACTCCGCTCACTCTGTCCTTTAGGGGAACCAGTTATGGCCGGTGCTCCCGTCCCGGAGCGATACAAAATGGTAAATGCAAGCCCCAGAATGCCGAATGCCAGCAGCAGAATCCATTTCACGGCATTTAAGGAACCACCAAAGCCACCGTTCGGATCGCCATGTTGGAACAGCTTTGGCAAAATTTGCGCAATTTGCCCGCTGCCTCCACCACTGCTCTGGTCACCCCCGCTGCTTTGAGGATCGCCTTGTGCTCCGCCGCTCGCCGGAACAGCCGTACCCGCAATCTGAACCCGGAAGGCTGGAGCGTCCGTGCTGTAGATGACCGAATCCATCGGACCTTTTCCGAGATTTTGCAGCCCTTCTCCGGTCAGCGTTACTCCTGGCGCGGCAACCACACGCGTCGGAACGCCCTTGGTAAATACTTTGCTGGAAAACTCGCCCGGACTGGTAAATGGCAGTGTATAGCTGAGCTCCACACGGGATTGTCCAGGCTTGATTGGAAAATCTACTTTATAAACATCCGGGGTCGCGGTTTTATCCGCAGGACGGCGAATCGGCATTCCTTGGGGTGCCAGCACACTGACGCTTACCTGCCCTTTGGATTCCGGCGGCAAGTAAAACTGAAGCGTTCCTTTATCAGGATTGTTAAATGTGGTTTTCCCGTTGTTCTCCCAGATATACATCTCGCTAACGGTCATCTGGCCATTAGCAGCGGGGTCCAGAAACATCATGTGCTGATCCACGCGTGCGCCGCCCGGCTCTTTCGCCGAAGGGAATACGTCAATCGTGATGCCGCTGGAGGGAGTTCCCGGCGGAACCATGCGGTTATAGGTCACGCCGTCATAGGCGACCTGAATCAATCGTGGTCCGGGAATGTCGGTGGTGAGGTTGAACTTGCCTTCCGCATCGGATTTCACAGATTCCAAAGATTCGGGGCCATTTGCACCTACGCGAAACAGGCTCACTGTGGTATTTGGCTGCGGCTTCCCGGTTTTGCCATTCCTCACTGTTCCATCAATCGGTGCCGCCAAAACCGCAATAGGAAGCAATAAAAAACACAGGGCGATTTTCATGCATGGACCTTCATGGGGCTACCGCACTCACCGCAAAACTTCAGGGGCGTATCGAACTGAGCGCGGCACGCGGGGCAAATGTACTTCTTTTTCCCGGAAGCCGTTTCCGGCTTTGCTTTCACCAAAACCGGTTCCGGTTGGACCTTTGCGATTCGTTCCACTTCCGCCAACACCTTTGCTAATTCTTTCTGGAGATCCGTTTTAGAGCGCTGGTAGTCGTCATCCGACATTTTGCCCAGGCGGTACTCAAACTGGAGGTCTCGCAGATTTTCGTAAATGGAGGCTTTTCGCTCATCCAGATGCGCAAAAGGGGATACGGGCTCAACAGCGGGTAAGTCTTTTGGCCGGATAAATACCAGAAAAGCAATTACTGCTATGGAAAGAACGGAAGCAAGCGCGATCACCATCGAATTAATCGAGCTTGGCCGTTTCCCTTTCGATTTCTTCGCGATACCGCGCCAGCGTGGGGTCGGAATCCATCACGGGAGCATTGCCGGCAACTGCCAAGCGTGGCCGCATGTAACGACGTACAAACAAATAAATCATGCAAGCGCCCAGCAGGAGCACCAGAGTAGGCACTACCCAGAAAGCGGAGCTTGGGTCGCTCAGGTAAATTTTGTCCCCGAATTCTTTCTTGAAGGTATCAATGATGCCCTGGTCGGACATGCCAGCTTTTTGCAGCTTGTAAATCTTCGCTTTCGCCGGAACACAGAAATGGCAGCCGCGTTTGGACATGGGGCAAGACACGGAGTCTTTACAGCCTCCGCACTGGCACGCGATATGCGCACCCACCCGGTCTACATCGGCGCTTTCAATCTGCGGCGTTTGCGAAAGAGCAACCGCCGCCAACAATAAAGCGAGCAGACTAGTTTTCAGGCGCAACGGGATTCTCCACATCTTTGCGTTCCGCTAAGCCCACTACCTGTGTGCGAGCATACTGCCGCGCCACTTTGCTTGGTACCAAGGCAATCAGGGTTCCCGCAATCAGCACCAGCGTGCCAATCCAAATCCAGGAGACCAAGGGGAAAATGTAGGCTTGCAAGGTAACCGTTTTTCCTTCGCCGGAAGCGAAGTTCAGGTATAAATCCTCATCCAGGCGATTCCACAAGGCCACACGCCCGAGCGGCTGCTGGCTGGCTTTATAAAAACGCCGCTCCGGCTCCATGATGCCCATGCGAGAGCCGTGTTTGGAGACCTCGATAGAAGCACTATCCCATTGATACATAGGCGTTTCCCCGTTATGGAGATCTGCCAATTTCATGGAATACGGACCAATCTGGAAACTGTTGCCCAGCTTCACTTCCGCTGTCAGATTCTTGTTGAAGGCAGAACCAGTCCAGCCTACAAACATCAGCACAATTCCCATATGGACCAGGTAACCGCCATAACGCCGGGTATTGCGATGCGTCAGTTCCACAGTGGCGCGAAGGAAATTCATCTGGTTCTTCTGGCTGATTGCCCGCGCTCCCTTGAAGAACTCAGCCACAATAGTGGAGGTAACGAACAGGCAAAACCCAAAGGAAATCAAAGCCCAGGGATTATGAATTCCGGCGGCAAACAAGCCAACTACCAGAAGGCAGCCTAAAAGCCGGGAATCATGAAATTGCGGCGCAAGCTTTCCACGGAAGTCCGCCGCCACGCGAATAACGGTCCTACGCCTGTCAGGAACAGAAGACCAAGCCCGATGGGAATCATCAGGCGGTTGAACCATGGCGGGTCGAGCGAAATCTTTTCATTGGAAACTGCTTCTGAAATCACCGGGAACAACGTACCCCACAGCACGGCAAAGCAGCTTGCCAACAGGAGCAGGTTATTAAACAGAAAACTCGATTCCCGCGAAACCACGCTTTCCAGTTCCGATTCGCTCTTGAGGTAAGGAAGGCGGTCCAGAATCAGGTAGATTGTGCCGGCAATCCCGAGAGCCAGGAAACCAATGAAGTATTTCCCGATGGGAGATTCCGCAAAAGCGTGAACGGAACTCACCACACCCGAGCGCGTCAGGAACGTGCCGAAGATGCAGAGAAAGAACGTGGAGGCGATCAGCGCCATGTTCCACACCTTCATCATGCCCTTCTTTTCCTGCATCATCACCGAATGGAGAAAAGCCGTGCCCGCAAGCCACGGAAGCAAGGACGCATTTTCCACCGGATCCCACATCCAATAGCCACCCCAACCCAGGGCATCAAAGGCCCATGCGGAGCCAAGCATGATGCCGCAGCTTTGGAACAACCACGCCACAATGGACCAGCGGCGCGTGGTGTGGATCCAAGCGTCACCCGGTTGCCGGGTAATCAAGGAGCCCATAGCAAAGGCGAAAGGAACCGCAAACCCGACATACCCCAGATAAAGCATGGGCGGATGAATCGCCATAGCGTAATACTGCAATTGGGGATTCAGCCCTAGTCCATCCGCAACGGAAGTCACCACTTTATCTACTGCGAGTACCTGGAACGGACTGACGATGAAATTATTGAGCAGAAGGAAAAATGCCTGCACGGTGGAAAGAATCGCCACCACATAAGGCATAATCTCCCGCAGCTTGCGGCGGTTCGTGAAAACCGCAATAGCGCTATAAGTGGAAAGAATCCAACTCCAGAACAGGAGCGAACCTTCCTGCCCACCCCACCACGATGTGAACTTGTAAATAGTCGGCAGGTCTCGGCTGCTGTGTCCGGCAACGTAGGCTAGCCGGAAATCCCCCGTCATCAGGGAGTACACCAGAATGCCGGATGCCAGAGTGACCAGAAACCACACGGCATACACCGCGCGCCGTCCACTTTGCACCAAGTAAGGGCGTTGTTTAAGTTTGCCGACTACCGAAGCCGCAATCGCATAAATTGCAACACAGAACGCGAGCAGAACGGCAAGCGCGCCGACGTTTTCCATAGATTTTTCCTAACCGATTACAGACTGCTGCGAAGAGCAGGCACTGGCTTCAGGCCAGCGGGAGCTTCGCCTGGTTTCGCTGTGTACTTGGAAGAACATTTTGCCTGGATTTTGTTGGCACGAAATACACCATCCGGACCCATGCGACCGTCCGCTAAGGCTTGTGCTCCATCTTTGAACGTATCCGGCAGAGGGTCAAGACCCGTATACGCTACGCGCAAGTGAAGGTTGTCCTGCTTCAGCGTAAACTCCACGGTATCGGCCTTGCGGGAAATGGACCCTTGCTCCACGTCGCCACCCACCCGCACCCGCTTTTCCTTGGCTTTAGCAGGCATTTGGTTTAGCTCGGAGATGGTTTTGTAGTAAGTCTGGGAGTCCTGAATGTTCGCCGAAGCCAACCAGATCAACGTTCCGACAATCACTACCATCAACGCCGCAAACTTGGCGTACTTGTTCATTTCGACACCTTCTTACACATAAAGTATAACGCTATCTTCGTGATGACCAGTGCTGATATTAAGACGTAGTATTCCGGTTAAATATTCGGGGGAATTTCAATGAAATATGTTCTTGTGCTACTTTGCTTTCCTGATGAGATTCCTAGGTCTTACGATTCCGGTTGGCGCGGTTTTTCTGATTTTTACTCCCTTATTTGGACAGTCCCTCTCCTATACCGTGTCTACGGTAGCGGGACAGACCAGACCGCTTGGTGATGGCGGACTCGCCACTGCGGCGCTGCTGTATACCCCTCAAGGGGTGGCGGTGGATACCAGTGGAAACATTTATTTTTCTGACCAGGATAACCATCGGGTTCGCAAAATCGACACTGCCGGTCGGATCACCACCGTGGCAGGAACCGGAGTACGCGGGTACACCGGCGATGGAGGCCCTGCTACGGCTGCCACCATGTACCAACCGTATGGCCTTGCTTTCGATAAAGCAGGCAATCTTTATATTGCGGATTACTTTACCGATTCCGTACGCAAAGTTGCTCCTAATGGAATCATTACCACCTTTGCTGGAACAGGAGTCACGGGTTTTAGTGGCGATGGAGGCGCTGCCACTTCCGCACGGCTCAACAGCCCTTATGCGGTGGTTGCTGATAACTCCGGAAATGTGTACATCGCGGATGCTGGAAACAATCGTGTGCGCAAGGTGTCCGTAACAGGAGTGATCTCGACATTTGTGGGAACGGGAACTGACGCCAGTTCCATTCGAGGTGGCTCAGGCACCACAGTTCCTGTTTCTGAACCGCACGGCTTAGCCGTTGATGCCTCCGGAAACCTGTACGTCTCGGAGTACGGTACAGAACGCATTTCGAAAGTAGATCCGAATGGAAATCTGACGCCTTTTGCCGGCAACTTCGGCTATGGCGTTTCCGGCGATGGTGGTCCTGCGCTTTCCGCCAGTTTTGCTTCTCCGCAAGGCCTGGCAGTGGATGGAGCCGGTAACCTTTACGTGGCAGACAGCGACAACAACCGGATTCGTAAAATCACACCGGACGGCATTGTGACCACAGTTGCCGGCGGGGGCGCCTCCGGTTATGACGGAGATAGCGGCACCGCAGGGCAGGCCCGCTTTTTTTCGCCTTTTGGAGTGGCTACTGACAATGCCGGCAACGTGTATGTCAGTGATACTGATAACCACCGCATTCGAAAGATCAATGTACAGTCAGCCACGGTTTCCCTGGTAGCAGGAGGTGTAGGGGCACCGGGAGATGGAGGCGCGGCTACTTCGGCTCAGTTATTTGCGCCGAACAGCACTGCGGTGGATGCGCAGGGATACGTATATATCGCAGACACGAATAATCATCGCGTGCGCCGCGTCACTCCTGCTGGTGTGATTACCACGGTGGCGGGAACTGGCGTGCCAGGCTTTTCAGGGGAAGGAGGCGCAGCCACGGCAGCACAGTTGTTCAGCCCTCAAGGGGTAGCCATAGATTCTTTTGGTCAGCTTTTAATTGCAGACACAGGAAATCAGCGTATTCGCCGGATCGGCACGAACGGCATTATTCAAACGATTGCCGGAACAGGAGTGGCAGGGTTTTCCGGCGATTCCGGGCCTGCGGCACGCGCACAATTGTCATACCCTTCCATTGCCCGCTCGGATGCGGCTGGCAATCTCTATATCGCCGATACCTACAATTCCAGAATTCGCAAAATCTCCACTAGCGGCACCATCACCACCGTGGCCGGATCAGATAGCAGTGCTCTTGGAGACGGCGGTCAGGCTACTGTGGCTAGCTTGTATCTGCCTAGCAGCGTTGCTGTAGATTCGGCAAACAATCTCTACATTGCGGACCCTCTCGTGAACCGCATTCGGGTGGTAGCTGGTAACGGCATCATCACTACGCTGAATGGAAGCAGTGGGTTTGGCGGCGATGGCGGTCCAGTGCGTTCTGCTTCTTTTGCTCTTCCTTTCGATGTGACAGTGGATAACGCGGGTAATTTGTATGTTGCCGATTCCGGCAATGGGCGAATTCGCAAGGTAACGACTGCTGGTACGGTAACAACAATTGCCGGTTCCGGCTCGTTAGGATTTTCGGGAGATGGCGGCCCAGCTTTGAACGCGGGACTTGGATTTATTTCCGGTGTGGCAGTGGATAGCACCGGTTCTATTTATCTTCTCCGATTTCGATAACCATCGCGTTCGCAAACTTAGTGCGGTAGCGACTGTTCCTGATTTCTCCTTCACTTCCGATACGAGCAGCAAGGTGGTGAATCGTGGTGCCAATGTGGTTGTGAATCTGGTGCTCCGTTCCGTGAATGGGTTCACCGGCACGGTTACACTTAGCTCAACCGGATTTCCGGCGAATTCGGTTTCCTTTTCCCCTGGTTCCACGGTTGTGCTTGGCAGCGGGCAAACTGCAAACGTAACCGCGACTTTGACGGTTGCGGCTGGCAGCACTGCGAATAGCTTTACCGGCACCCTTACTGCGGATGCAGGTTCTCTTCACCACGAAGCACCGCTCACGGTAACTATCTCCGACGTGCCGGTAGTTTCCACAAACGGCATCGTCAATGCGGCTGGATATTCGGCTGGTCCGGTAGCACCAGGTGAAATCATCACCATGTATGGAACAGGTCTAGCTCCTGCTGGATTAACCACGCTTGCCCTGGATAACTCCGGAAAAGTAGCCACTTTGCTTGCCGGAACCACCGTCACGTTTGACGGTATTCCCGCTCCGCTGGTTTATGTCTCCGCCACTCAACTCAGCGCCATCGTTCCTTATGCGATTTCCGGCAATACCAGCAGCCAGTTGGTAATCAGCTACAACGGCAAGAGTTCCAGCCCTGTTACAGTGCCGCTTACAGATGCTGCACCTGCTTTATTTACCGCTAACTCGTCTGGCTCTGGGCAAGCAGCCGCGCTCAATCAGGACCAAACCTTCAACAATGCCGGTAGCCCGGCAGCAGTAGGTTCAATCGTGGTGCTGTATGGCACGGGAGAAGGGCAAACCAATCCCGGCGGCACCGATGGGCAACTCGCTACCGCAACTTACCCGAAACCGAACCTCGGAGTAACAGTTACTGTGGGAGGTCAGAATGCTGAAGTCCTTTATGCTGGCGCTGCTCCCGGATTAGTGGCAGGCGTGATTCAGTTGAACGTGCGGATTCCGGCAGGTACAGCTTCCGGTGCTGCTCCTGTGGTGGTTACGGTGGGTAGCAAGACGAGTCCTGCTGGCGTTACCGTTGCGGTGCAGTAAATTGTTAAGGTCAAAAGTAGAAGCGATCTGGTAATTATAATCACGTGAGCGATTCAACTGGCATATTCGTTGAAGAGGCACGTCGATATTGCAGGCTAATCGAAGAAGGTGGGTCAAATAACTCATGGTTATTCGCCCGCGAGTGCCTCAATTCTGTTTTGCGCTTGTACACTGCGGCCTTGGAACTTCCTGCAAAAGAACCACATACGATAGAATTGCCGGATCGAATAGACCATAGTGCCTGGCAAACACTGTATAGGCGAGTGGGGCAGAAACTCGCCCGCGAAGGCTATTGGGAAGTGTTTGAACCATTTGAGCAGGAGCAACCCGAATCCATTCGCAGTTCATTACCGGATGATTTAGCAGATGTTTGGCGTGACGTTAAGGCTGGTCTCTTGGCAATTAAGCCCAATCTTGATCTGTTTCGACAAAATGAGAAAAGTACCGAAGTAGATCAAGTCGGACGAAGCGCAAATGATATGAGCAAAACTGATTGGGGGCGTGTGAAGCAAGAAGCCGCCGAAGATGCGCCCATCCCTTATGAATTAGAGGATGGGCCTTATGACCCAAATCATCAACAGGCCGTAGAAGATTTTTTGGCACAAGCCACAATCCGTCGACACGGCCTTGAAACAAAAAAGGTTCCGTTTACTGGAGCGTCGAGCTAAGAGCGGCCTTCATCCGCCGAAGCTCCATACAATGCCGGAACGGGAATATTCAGCAGGCGCATATATACGGTGATCTGGCCACGGTGGTGAATCAGGTGATTCATAATCATGGAGCGCACCACCATGGCACGCGGCATCGTCAGCACTTTTTGACCGCCTCCCAGTAAAGACCACTCTGCCCCGAAGGCTTCATCATTAGCAGCAGCGACGGCAGCGCGGAACTTTTCGACGTGCTCATCGAACTGCTGCAGGAGTTCCGCTGGAGAGGAGATCAGTTCATTTCGCAGCGGCTCTTGCCCTGGCGGTGCATAGTCGAATTCTTCGGTTTCGAAGGTGAGCACGCCCCATTTCGGAATGTTGGCCGTATGAGACGCTAATTCGCCCACGGTCCAAGATTTTTCATGCGGCTTCCAGGACCAGTGTTGCTCGGGAAGACGCTCCAGTGTTTTTCGGGTCATGGCCATTTCCTGGCCGAGTTCTGCCAATAGAGCAGTGTTGAGTGACATGATTTCTCCTTGATGCTCCTCTGTTTATCGGTGGTGCGTTAAGCTGCGAATCTCCGCCGGGGTGAGTTCCCGCCATGTTCCGATTTCCAGGTCTCCAATGCGAACCGGGCCAATGGCAATACGAACTAGCTTTAATACTTTGCTGTCCACTGCTTCCAGCATTCGGCGAACCTGCCGATTACGACCTTCCGTAACGGAAATTTCCAGAAACGTATACTTTTCCGAATCCCGCAAGCGATTCACAATGGCGGGCCGTGTGGGACCGTCCTCTAATTCCACACCTGCTCGTAGCCGGTCAATTTGTTCATTGGTCAGCCGCGTGGAACACTTCACTTGGTACGTTTTCGGAACTTTGTAATGAGGGTTCGTCAATAGTTCAGCAAAACCACTGTCATTGGTAAGCACCAGTAAGCCACTGGTATCCAGATCCAAACGGCCCACTGGAAATACCCACGTGTCTAGACCCTCCAGCAAGTCATATACGGTAGAACGGCCTTCCGGGTCTCGATATGTTGTGAGATATCCCTTGGGTTTGTATAAAAGCAAATACTGTTTGTCCGCCGATTCCAGCGGTTTGCCGTCAAACAGAACACGGTCTCGATCCAGATCGATCCATTGGTCCGGATTCTGGGTTACTTTGCCATTTACCTGGACACGGTTGGACCCGATCCAGCTCCGAGCATCCGTGCGGGAACCAAGACCAGCTTTTGAGAGCACACGCTCCAATGTTTTCAGGCGTTTCAATGGAGAACGACTTTAGCAAGCCCGGCGTTGTTGCCGCTATCGTAGACCCGGAGCACTAAGAGATGTTCGCCCGTAAGCTGGCTCGGGAGGCTGAGATGAAAGCGCGCCGTGCGCGAATCCAGAATGCCTTCCGCCGGAGCAAGCGGCACCCATGGCCCGCCATCAATGGCGTACTCACAACGTTTCAAAGGAGATCCGGTATCAGCAGCTTCAAAATCCACTGCGGAATTTTGTGTCTTGCCTATTGTGATGACAGGCGGCGTGTTGTCAATCAAAACAGGGGAACTGACCAATTCGGCTTCCCGTGCGGTGTTTCCCGGGTTCACTTCCTGGTCGGAAGCCATGACGCGGAATAAATAGCGACCGTCCGCCAAGGCATCGCCGTCCAGAGTCAACGTATTCTCATGGAGGTCACGGCGCAAGGTTTTCCAATCACGTTCACCTTCGCCTTGAAAAGCAACGGAGTACACCAGTTTGTCGCCATCCGGATCGTCTGCTTGCCAACTCAAAGTTAGCTGTTGTTGCCCGGCGCGAGAAAGAGTCTGCGTGGGGGTGCCGGTGGAGGCAGTGATTCCGGCATCTCCTGTATCCGTTACCGTCATTGTGTAAGGAGCAGTGGCAGCGGCAGAAGTGCTTCCCGTACTCTTACTGGTCGCTGATACCGCTTGTACGGTGGTAAGTGCAGTAATGGAGCGCACGGCGGGCGGGTTATTTTGTACCTGGTAGGCCACGCTCACCGTTTCCAATGTGGAAGCTGGTGGCAACTCTGCTTTCCACACAATATAACGGGCATTCGGGCTGGCAATCTGCACGCCCTCCGACGCAGTCATCGGCGGTGACCATTCACTCCAGGTTCGGTCTGGCCGTAAAGAGTTGCCGGTGCGCGTGCGGATGATCGGCTTTCCTTTGCCTTGCCAGTGAATTTTTCCCCAGCGAGAAACTGAGCCTGTGTCAAAAGGAGGCGATTCGTAATTCCCTTGTGGGGCTTCCGCATCGCTTAAACGGAAGACCCGGCCTCCGGTACCCGTGGAAGCCAGTACGGCGCCTTGGGAGCGGAACAAGCGAGTGACTTCCCCTTGATTGGTTTCCGCTACCAGGGTTAATTTTCGATCTCCTGTAAGGCGATAAATGCGACCGCTGGTGTCCGTGGAAAACAGAAGACTTCCTTGCAAGGACAAAACGTCATACACGTTTTCTTCCTTGGAACTCCACAGCGTTTCCACCGTGTTATCAGGATGAATTTTGTAGATTGCGGATTTCTCCACTCCTGTGACTTCCACAGGAGCAGCAGTAGCGGAAGCGGTAGCAGGAGTTGGCGTCGCAGGCTGCAGCTTATTCGGATCGACGGCAGGCGTTTTCATGTCGCCTCCCGCTTGGGCACTAGCCGTAACAGTAATGGAAGTGGTGACGGTGGGAACGTCGGTGACAGTGGTTGTGGCCCCTTGGGCAGCGCTCTGCGTTTTATGGGCGATGGAGCCACCTAATCCAACCACATATACGCTGCCATCCGGATCGCTGGCCATGGCGCGAATTTCCGGCAGGTTCGCATCGTACAGAACAAAAGCCTTATTTTTAGCAGTGATCCGATACAGAATGCCATTCGGTTCCGAGCCTGCCAGCAGCCGCCCTTGTGCATCAAACGCTAATCCGGTGATGTTGGCTTGATCACTCGCGTAATACTCTTCACCTTGCCCCGCGCCAGTGACCCGAAACACCTTGCCCTCTCCGCCCGTTCCTACAAAGAGTGTGCCATCGGAGGCTACCGCCAAAGCCCAGATGTAAGTGCTCTTCGGATCGAAGTACTCCGTGGCTTTTCCGTTTTCAATCCGGAATACCTTGCCGCTAGGAGAGGTGCCAGCATACACCACGCCTTTTGCATCTACCGCTACGGCAAAGATTTGCGATTGAGGTGCAGTCCAAACCACTGTGCCTTGTCCGGAAGCATTGATCTGCCATAAACGCCCACGATTCCCCGTGCCCGCGTAGATAGTTCCATTGGGTGCCTGGGCAATGCTCCAGATATAAGCCTCGCCGGAAGAAAATACCGGGTCCAGCTTTGGCGCGACGCTGAGCGCACCACTGCGGCTTAGGGAAACCGATTGGAGCCGCCCTTTCAAAAAATCAGAAAAAGTGGACATCTCCCAGAATGCTGGGGAAGAGCCCAACACAGTGCTGGCACACAAAAGCACCGCTAAGGGAAGCTTCAATTCTTTACCTCAAGCTGCACGGTTTTAGCTCCTGAAACCAGGATGCCATTGGCATCTAATGCCAAATCGGCAATTTTCGAATTCCGCACCTGCTGGTTCGCGGAGTTAGCGGAAAGCACCATCGCCACAGAAGGAGGGGGATTCGGGAGGTCATCCCCGGAAAGCTGAAAATCCGGGTCCGCGCGCCACACACGGACATATGCTTTGTCGTTGGCTCGCAGCTTGTTTACAGCGGCAAGAAGCTGTTCCGGGGTTCGCGCCGTAGCGGCACTGGAAGCGCGTAACTCGGTGAGGCTCGTTTGCAGACCGTCCGCCACACTAAAAAACAGGGTGCCGGGAGCGGTGCTCGCCGGAACCTGGTAGCGTACCGACCGGGTGATTTCCGCGCCATTGTCACTGCTTAAGCGAGCTGTCAGTTCCACGGTTTCTCCCGGACGAATCTGCCGCCGGGAAAGGCTCACATCTTCAATCTGCCATTGCTTGCGGGTGTCTGCGGAATCAATGGTGAGGTGAATCCCTTTCACCCGAAGCCCAGGAAAGTTAGGCTGCAAAATATAAGCTAGCGGAATGGCCGCAGCCAAAGAAGCCTGTACGGGAAGGCCACCTTCCCCCGCATATAAGTTCCGAATTTTCAAGGCCGGACGATTTTCCAATTCGATTTCTCCGTCCACCGAAAGAGAGGACGCGCCTACCGTGCGCTCTGTTCCGTCAATGGCGGAAAATACCGCCATCTGGAGAAGAATGGGAGACAAGTACCCGTCGTTCACCATTTCCATACGATAGGTGTCTGCCGTGCGCCCGCTATGCGCCATCGTAATGGAAACAGGAACCAAATCGGCCCGTTTGCCAAGCTGACCTGCAATCGCGGTACTCCGGTCTTGCGAAATCACGCCCATCAACTCTTTCGCTGCCGAAATCTTGAAAGAAGAGTTTACGTTTGGCAGCAAAGTTAAAACTTCCGCCCGTGTGAATGGCAGTCCGGTAGGACCAATATCCAGAAAACGGTGGCCAAAAGCGTAAATTTCCTTGCCATCAATATAGGTCACGGTTCCGTCCGCACCCACATTCAGGTCGCCATTCATGAGCTGCACGCTGATCATGGAGCCAGGGTGAAGCGCGGAAGGGTCGCCCATCTGGTCGCCGACTTTTCCGCCGGAACCCACACCTTGGCGGGGCTGCAAGCCAAGGGTTTGCAACTGAGGGCCAAAATAATCCAGTGTTCGCTGCGTAAAGCCGCCAAAGGCAATCGGCGTGGCAATTTCCACCATTCCGTTCGGCCCGGCATTGTGCGGGGGCAGCGATGCTAACAGATTCCGCTCATCCTGAGCAGCCGTGCGCACGGGGGGAGACGCATTTCGGGAAACGGCAATCATTTCCTCAATCGGGCGAATGCCGGCAATCGGATCTTTGGAAAAAGGAAAGGCGAGCGCAACTGCGCCGATCAGCTTGCCATCCACATATACCGGACTTCCGCTCATGCCCTGCATGACGCCAGTGTGTTGCAACGGCCCACCCGAAAGCTTGCCAAGAATCAGAGATTGCCGGGGACCGAAGTTTTCCAGTACGCCGAGGATTTCTACATCGAAATCTTCCACCCGGTTTCCGGTGAACACCGTTTTCCCCACACCATGCATTCCTGCCTTGATGTCGCGAACCGGAAGAAAGGGGCTGCTCGTAGTAGCTCTCACCTGCGCCGAGAGGGAATATCCCGAAATAGCCGTAAGGACGCCTAGAAGTAAGAAACGAGACACTATATCTGATGTTATGATAACAGTGCTTCACCCATGTCTTCGGTGCTCAGTGCTGTACCCCCGGACCAGAAACGGGAAGTGTTTTCCTGGTCCACGATCGCCTGGTTCGGCGCTCTTTTGGTCTTCTGTTACGCGCCGATTTTGGCTGCCCTGGTTAAGAATTGGAATGATGACCAGGATATGGGGCACGGATTTTTCGTGCCGATCATTGCAGGCTATATCGCCTGGCAGAAGCGTTCAGAACTGGTTGGCTTAACTCCCAAACCCAATTGGTGGGGATTGGTGATTGTGCTCTATGGAGCGTTTCAGTTATACATTGCCACTCTTGGCGCGGAGTTGTTTCTTTCCCGCACAGCGTTTGTGATCTCCATGATCGGCATGGTGCTTTTGCTGGGCGGTCGTGATTACCTCCGCATTTTTAAGTTCCCCCTGTTTCTCCTGTTCTTCATGGTGCCGATTCCGGCCATTCTGTATAACAGGATTACCTTTCCGTTGCAGATTCTGGCTACGCAGGCCGCAGATATTGCCTTGGGCCTGTTAGGCTACCCGGTGCTCCGAGAAGGAAACATTCTGGAACTGCCAAGCCAGCGCCTGGATGTGGTGGAAGCTTGCAGCGGTATTCGCTCCCTGCTTTCCTTGACCTTTCTTTCGCTGGTGTATGGGTACTTTTTTGAAAAACGATCCTGGATCCGGGTCGCTTTGTTTTTCAGTACGATTCCCATTGCCATTGCTGCCAATGCTTGCCGCGTGACGTTGACCGGCATAGTTTCGGAAATACGGCCTGAACTGGCTGAAGGGTTTTTTCACGAATTTCAGGGGTGGGTAATTTTCATGATTGCTCTTGCGATCATGGTAGGCGTCCACCAATTATTGGTAAGAGGTTACCGGTTGTTCCATGCCAGACGCTCCGCTGCAATCCATTTTTAGAAGCAAGTATGCCCGGGTGCTAACGGGTGTTCTCCTCGTGCAAGCCGTACTGTTCTATACGGCCTCTCGGGGAGAAAGTGCTCCTCCTGAACTGCCATTGAATGACTTCCCTAGGCAACTAAACGATTGGACCATGGTGAATCAGGGAGTGGTGGAAAAGGAAGTATTGGACATTCTGCGTGCGGACGATACATTGAGCCGTACCTACAGCTCTTCCAACGGGATCGCAAATCTGTTTGTGGCATACTTCCACACGCAGCGAACCGGACAATCCCCGCATTCCCCTAAGAATTGCCTGCCAGGTGCGGGATGGTCGCAAACATCTTCCGGTTATATGGATGTCCCGATCCCGTCGCGCAATGAAACCATCAAGATCAATCGCTACGTAGTTTCCAAAGGCGAGGATAAGAGCCTGGTGTTGTATTGGTATCAAACGCCCAAGCGGGTGATTGCCAATGAATATGAAGCAAAGTTTTGGTTGGTGGCGGATTCGGTGCGAACCCACCGAAGCGATACATCACTGGTCCGAGTAGTAGTGCCAGTGATGCGTGATGGCGAGGAGAAAGCCCTAGCTACTGGTACTGCTTTTGTGAAAGCGATGTATCCGGCATTGCGGAACTACCTGCCGTCGTAGTGTTCCCTTGCTCGCGTCTTTCATGTTGGAGTTTGACGGCCATTGTGATCAAGGTAGTGTGAAAGACGGACTAGATCTATGAACGTGTCCCTCACCCCTGAGCTGGAAGCTTACGTCAGTACCAAAATGGCGACGGGCCGCTACCATTCGGCGAGCGAAGTCGTCGGGGAAGCTCTACGATTGCTGGAAGAGCACGATGCGGCACTTGCCATTCAAATTGAAGTATTTAACGAAGAGCTTAGCCGTCGCCTTGCTTCGCTCCAACGAGGCGAGGCTATTGACCCGGCTACGACGCGCACAAGGCTGGAGCGCAAATCCGTTCAGCGGCGGCAATCGGGCGCGTGAGTGATTATGTTCTAAGCATTGATGCCGATGCGGACCTTAATGAGATTTGGGAATACATTGCTGCTGATAATTTGGACGCTGCCGACCGGTGGATTGAAAAATTGTTCGACGCTTTTGAAACTCTCGCTCAATCGCCTGGCATGGGACATGCCCGCCAAGAACTAATCCACTATCCTGTCTTGTTCTGGCCAGTGGGGAACTATCTCATCATCTACCGCGCCCAACGCCGTCCTATTGAAATTGTGGCAGTAGTACAGGGTTCACGCAATGTTCCTGTTTTCCTGAGCCGCCGAATGCCCGATTGAGACGAATGTAAAAAGCTTCTTGGTATGTGAGAACAGAGTCGTTAGCAACACTGGTCCTTTTGTATGGACTGAGGAACTTCTACTGGTACCGCCACAGCTCTAAACCACGTTTGGGCACTGGCGACTAGCGTCGCACCGTCACCTCACTCCTTAGTGGTGCCTTTTTATGGGAGTGCTGATTCTGCTGTGTGAACTATAACTTTCAGGGTGCAACAATGATCCGAGATTCCATGTGGCCGGGTTTCCCATTCCAGTCCAAAACGTTTTGTTTGTCGATGGCGAAGCCCTCGAGTCCTTTGCCGAACGCAAACACGCTCGCGTGAGAACCGAAACTGGCGTGATCTTGCCCTTATTCCCCTCTTTCGCACTAAACGCCAATTGAAGTGTTCCGCCTCCGCTCTAGTTCGATTTAGTAAAAGGTTGGTTCGTAGTACGGTGCGTATTTTTATGCGGTTTCGGTTTCCGTCTTTTTATAATTCTCCACTTTCGTTCCGATAGGCCCAGACTTCGTGCGGTTCAACGTGGTGCTCTGCTGTTCCTGGGACATCGGCTGAAACGTTTTCACAAACGCGACATTGTGTTCCAGTTGGGCAATGGTTTCCATGCCGGAAACTAAGGTGTCCACGTCCTGGCTCAGGGTGAAACGCAGGCATTCGTCGATAGGCGCTACATGGTTACGTGCAATGCCGCCCATGGCATTGCTTTTCATTGCCAGCATTCCCATTCCCCGGCTACGCACTTGGGGAAGCACATTCTGAATAAAGCTCAGGTAATGCGGGTCCACCAGATTGACCGGGCATTGCACCGTTTCCCAACCATCAAACGTGTGGAGAAGGCGCAAATGGACATCCGGGTTATGGTGGCCGGTGAAGCCGATATGCCGCACCTTGCCTTGCTCCTTAGCTTTCAAAAAGGCTTCCAGTGAGCCGCCTGGAGCGAGAATTTGGTCTACCTCCGACATTTTGCTGACCTGATGGCAGCACCAAAGGTCCAGGTAATCCGTTTTCATGCGCGTCAGGCTTTCTTCCAGTTCCTTCATGGCACCCTCGCGTGAATAGACTTCCGCTTTGGTCATGAGGTATACCTTTTGCCTGCGGCCGCCTTGCAGAGCCTTGCCATAGGTAATTTCACTCTGCCCCTCGTGGTAGAGGTGGGCGCAATCCAGCATGTTGATGCCAAGGTCAATGGCTCGATGCACCATGGCGATGCCGTTCTGTTCGCCGCGAACCCGCATATGGTATCCGCCCAACACGATGCGAGATACCTCCAACCCTGTTTTGCCCAGCTTGGCAGTCGGCATAGGCGTATCCGCCAGAAGATGAGGATGGGCTAAAAGGGTTGCCGCAGTAGTACCCTGAAGCGTTGTTTCCAGAAAGGCGCGCCGATTCACCCTTCTGTTTTACTTCATTTTGGAAGCACCAAGAAGCAACAGCAGCGTACCGATGCCAGTCAACCAAAAGGAAACGGGTTCAGGAACGCTTGCCGCAGCCTGCGCCGAGCCGAACTCCACATTATCCAGACTAGGAGACCAAGGGTAAGTCTGTTGTGTAATCACCGCGCCGCCGATTCCCCTCATATCTCCGTAACCGAAGAAGACACCTGCTGCGGAATCTGGCAGCGTTAAATTCGCTGACTGAAAAATCACGGTGGATTGATCAGTACCTAAAACAGAAATATTTGCAGCGTCGCCATAATCCGCAAAAGCAAATAGATCCAGTCCAAAGGCATTCACTGGCTGAGTGAAATAGATCGTGATGGCGCCATTGTCGGAGTTGCTTACCAAGGTAGTAGTCTGCAGTCCGAAGTAGCCGTTTCCATTCCAGGCAAGCTGTTCGGAAGAAGAGAACTGAATCCCAGTCTTTACCAGCCCGGGACCGCCCAGAACTGCGTTCGCGATACGGGCGACCGTGGTGGAATCCAGCGTATATGCCTGGTCTGGGTCAACCTAATCTCCTTCTATGGCCGGGAGTTGTTCAAAGTCTTCTGTGATGGCATTCAACCCTAGAAAAGCTGAAAGTGCCGTTCGGCTGCCGATCAACGTCCCTTGCAAAGGAGCGGTAGCCAGCAAGCAGGCCATAAAAAGAAAGGGAAACCGGTTCATGCAAACCGGAGTGGATATATTGCGTTTTACTTCTCTGCCGTTTTATGTTGATTGTCTTTGTGTACCGCGTCCAGAACGCCGTTCACGAAGTGAACTGCTTCCTGGCCGGAGTAGCGTCGCGCCAGCTCCAGTGCTTCATCAATCAGAACTGCCACGGGCGTATCGGTGTGGAGCATTTCATAAACAGCCAAACGGAGAATGTTCCGGTCCACGGCAGGCATACGTTCTAAGCGCCAGTGCTCGGCGTGGCTGCTGATTTGCCGGTCAATATCCGTGATCTGCTCCACGGTTCCCCGCACGAGCTGATCCAGAAAAGCATCCCGTTCCTGCTGCGCTTCGCCAGTTTCCGAACAAAGAGATCCATAAAATGCCTCAATGCTTTCCTGCGCGGAGTGCTTACGAACGTCCCACTGGAACAAAACTTGAAGCGCATGTTCGCGCGCTTTGTGCCGGGAGTACATGGCTTAGCTTCTCCCGTGAATCTGACGAAGCAAGTTTGCCATTTCAATCGCAGTCATGGCAGCGTCGAATCCTTTGTTGCCGCTTTTGGCTCCAGAGCGGTCCACTGCTTGTTCTACCGTATTAGTAGTCAACACGCCAAATGCCACTGGAACACCCGTTTCGGAAGCAATGTGAGCAAGGCCACTTGCCGCTGGACCTGCCACATAATCGAAGTGCGGCGTGTCTCCTCGAATCACAGCGCCCAGGCAGATAATGCCGTCATGCCGTTTCTGTTGCGCAATAGCTCTTACCGTAACCGGCATTTCCCATGCGCCCGGAACACGAAACACTTCCACATCGTTTTCCGAGCCGCCTGAGCGACCGAGCGCATCCAAGGCACCTGCCAACAAACGGTCCGTAACAAAACTGTTGAATCGTGCCACCACAATGGCAAACTTCAGCCCGGCGGCAGACAAATTTCCTTCTGTAACGGTGTAAGCCAAATTCACTCTTTCTTTTCCCCGGAATGGAGGGAGCCGTTCCCACCTTGTTTCAGGATGTGCCTTCAAACTGTATGTGTTTGAAGCACATATGCCATACTTGGGTTTCAGGCTCATCATACCGCATGGATCGCGAATTCATCCGCAACTTCTCCATCATTGCCCATATTGATCACGGCAAATCCACGCTTGCCGACCGGCTTCTGGAAGAAACAGGAGCTCTGACGAAACGCGAAATGATGGAACAGGTGCTCGACTCAATGGATCTTGAGCGCGAGCGAGGCATTACCATCAAAGCGCACGCCGTACGCCTCAGCTATCGCGCTTCCGATGGAAAGGAGTATCAGCTAAATCTGATTGATACTCCGGGCCATGTGGATTTTTCCTATGAAGTGGCGCGGAGCCTTCAAGCGTGTGAAGGCGCACTGTTAGTAGTGGATGCTTCCCAGGGTGTAGAAGCGCAGACACTAGCCAACACTTACTTGGCGCTGAACCACAACCTGGAAATTATTCCCATTCTGAACAAGATTGATCTCCCTTCGGCAGATCCTGATCGCATTCGGGAACAGATTGAGACGTTGATCGGGCTGGATGCGAAAGATGCCATTCTGGTCAGCGCGAAGCAGGGAATTGGTATTCGCGATACGCTGGAGGCAATTGTCCATTTGGTTCCCCCGCCTTCCGGAGACGCGGAAACTCCGCTGCGCGCCCTGGTCTTCGATTCCTGGTTTGATCCGTACCGTGGCGTGATTATTTTGCTTCGCATTGTGGATGGCCGCTTAAAGCTGGGGCAGAAAATTCGCTTCTGGTCGAACGGGCATACCTATGATGTGGAAGGGTGCGGGTTTCAAGCCCCGCGCGCGACTGCCACGCAGGAACTCTCGGCAGGCGAAGTCGGCTACTTGTACGCCAACATCAAAACCGTTTCCGATGCCAAAATCGGCGACACCATCATTGACCACGATAATCCTGCTGCGGAGCCGCTTCCCGGTTTCGAAGAGATTAAGCCCATGGTGTTTGCCGGGCTGTATCCGGTGGAATCTCATGAGCATGGCTTGCTGCGCGATGCTTTGGAAAAGCTGCGCCTGAATGACAGCGCGTTTAACTTCGAGCCGGAAAATTCCACCGCTCTTGGATTTGGGTTTCGCTGCGGATTTTTAGGCCTGCTCCATTTAGAGATTGTGCAGGAGCGCCTGGAGCGTGAGTTTAATATTGATCTGATTACTACTGCTCCTGGCGTGCGCTACCGAATTACCAGCACGAAAGGGGATGTTTTCGAGGTAGATAATCCCAATAAGTTCCCCGACCCTTCCGGCATCAAAACGATTGAAGAGCCAATCATTGATGCTTCTGTAATTACGCGGGAAGAATACCTGGGCGGCATCCTGGCTCTGCTGGAAGACAAGCGTGGCCTCCAGAAGAAGTTTGAGTATATTGGCGGCGGGCGCGTGATGTTGTTGTACGAAATGCCGTTGAATGAAATTGTGCTGGATTTCTACGACCGGCTGAAATCCGTGTCACGCGGCTATGCTTCTTTGGACTACCATCTTGCCGGTTTCCGTGTTTCGCCCATGGTAAGGCTGGATGTGCTAATAGCAGGCGAACCCGTGGATGCGCTTTCCATCATTGTTCACCGCGACTTCGCCTACGAGCGCGGCAAACTTCTGATTGAGCGGATGCGAAAACTCATTCCCCGGCAGATGTTTGAAGTACCATTGCAGGCTGCCATCGGCAACAAAATTATTGCGCGGGAAACCATCAGAGCTATGAGGCAAGAATGTTCTTGCCAAGTGCTACGGCGGCGATATCTGGCGAAAGCGGAAGCTGCTTGAAAAGCAAAAAGAAGGCAAGAAAAGAATGAAGCATGTCGGCACAGTTGAGATTCCTCAGGAAGCCTTCCTTGCAGTGCTGAAAGTCGGCAACGACGAAAGCGAATAGCCGCAAGTGGGCGGGAAAGAGAGCGGCTTAGGTCCTCTTTCCCGCAGCACTATTGCATTTCCACAAAAATAGATGTATATACATGTATGCGTGTTTTTCCTTTGTTTTCTTTCTTCTCGCTGGTTATGGCGATTGGTTTACCTGCACAGACACAAACCTCTCCCATTTTGGAAGCGGTTCCTACTACTCGTGTTCTCGCCATTGGCCGAATTACCAATGGATCTACAATGGATAAAGTCAAAAGCGTGATGCAGCAGGAAGTCCGTGATACTGTGCGGCTGTATCTGGCAGGTAAATTGGACCAGTGGTTCGTACGTCGCGACCAGAACGGAGTCGTATTTCTGCTGAACGTTTCCACAGTTGCGGAAGCACATGCATTACTGGAAAAGCTGCCTCTCGGTGAGGCAAAGCTAATGGAGTTCGACTTAATTCCTTTAGGGCCGCTCAGCCCGCTTGGGCTTCTGCTTCAGGAAGGTGGCAACACAGTGAAATGAATTGTTTATGCGCTAATACCCGCTACGCCGCGCGCCAACTTACTAAAATCTACGAAGAAAAGTTGAAGCCAGCAGATTTGACGCCAGCACAATTTGAACTGCTCAGCATGGTTCACTACAGACCTCACTTGTCACAGTCTGATCTAGCAGCAGCATTGGGGCTGGATCAAACTACATTGTCAAGAAATATAAGGCTGGCAGTGAAGCATTCTTGGATAAAGCGTACCGAATCTTCAGCGGATGCGCGCCAAGCAGGTTATACGCTTTCCCCTAAGGGCTTAGCTATATGGGAAAAAGCCTTTCCCTTCTGGCAAGACGCCCAACAACACATGAGCGAGAAGCTAGGCGAAAATTGGCAAGTTATTTTTTCAGCGCTGGAACAGTTAAACAGGGCGCTTTGATTGCCAACCGCTTCACCGCACCGCTTTTCGCACCATCAGAAATATAGCCAGCCAGACAACCAAAAACACAACAAACAGGATTTTCGCTATACCGGCAGCGGCACCAGCAATCCCTGTAAAGCCAAGCGCCCCAGCAACAAGGGCAATCACCAGAAAAATCAACGACCAATGCAACATAATTCCTCCCAGGGCATTTGCCCTGCTATTTCCTATGTAGTATAAGCAATTGAAATGCCGACTCCTGAACGTGGCATAATGCGCTCAACATGAACGTAGGATTTCTAGGACTCGGCAATATGGGCCAGGCAATGGCGAAGAATCTTCTCCACGTCGGGCATAAAGTTACGGTTTACAACCGCACGCGCCAGCACTCAGAAAGGTTGGCTGCGGAAGGCGCACACGTTGCAGAGACGCCTGCTGGTGCTGCTCTCGAAGAAGCAGCGATTACGATGCTGGCGGATGACCGCGCTGTGGAAGCAGTTATTTTTGGGGAAAACGGTCTGCTGGAAGCGATGCTGCCTGGCGCTCTCCATATCAGCATGAGCACCATCAGCGCAGCACTTTCTGAGCGTCTTGCCGCGGCGCATCGGGAAAAAGGGCAACGCTATCTGGCCGCTCCCGTGTTCGGACGCCCGGAAGCTGCTGCAGCCGCCAAACTTTTTATTGTGGCGGCAGGCGCGAAAGCAGATATTGCGGAGGCGCAGCCTTTGTTTGATGCCATGGGCCAGCGCACATTTGACGTCGGGGAAAAGCCGGAACAGGCGAACATCCTGAAGCTGTGCGGAAACTTCCTGATCAGTTGCGTAATCGAAAGCATGTCCGAGGTGTTTGCTGTTTCTGCCAAAGCCGGCGTAGAAGCAAGTACCGTATTCGATCTTTTTACCAGTACATTATTCAGCGCTCCCGTTTACAAAACATATGGCACTATCCTGATGGAAAAGAAGTTTTCTCCGGCTGCGTTCAAGCTGGCGCTTGGGTTCAAGGACAATCGCCTGATGCTGGAAGCGGCGGCTAATCTCCAAACTCCCATGCCGTTCGCCAGCGTAGTGAGAGACCAGTTCTTAAGCGCCCTTGCAAACGGAAGAGGCGACCTGGATTGGTCCGCTTTCGGATTAGCGGTGCAGCAGAATGCTGGATTGCCGGTGAAGTAAATTGTTCTATTTACTGTTCTCTACCTGAACGCGAGTTCCTTCCGTCAGATCATCGCTGGGATTCAGAATGGCCCGATCCCCCACTTTTGCGCCGGAGAGAACTTCCATGTCTGCTCCGAAATCACGCCCGGGCGTCACCTTGACATAGTGGACTTTGTTTCCATCTTCCAGCAGAGCGATATGCGGTCCGTCTGAGCGAAATGCCAGTACAGCGGCTGGAACCATAAGGGACGGCGTCGAGCGGTCCAGGGTGAACCGTACAGAGGCAAACATGCCGGGGCGAAGTGCGCGTTCCTGATTCGGAATATGAATCTCCGTCAACAGGGTGCGGGAACTTGGATCCAAAGCATCGGAAGTGCGGATAATCTTGCCGGGAAAGGTACGGCCGGGAAGTTCACTTACCCGAACATTGGCGGCTCCCCCCGGATGAATGGAAGCCGAATACGTTTGCGGCACATTGACGAAAATACGTAGCTGGTCCGTTTTTGCAATCCGGAACAACTCATGCGTGTCAGAGTTGCTGCCTGCTGTAATCAGGGTGCCAGTGTCTACGTTGCGTGCTGTGATTACGCCATCAAAGGGCGCCACCACACGTTGAAACCGGTGCATTTCCTCCAGGCGATGCATATTGGCTTGTTGCGCCACAATCTCCGCTTCCGCTGCCTTCACGTTGGATTTGGCCGCTTCCACATCGGCGGTTGCTGCATCGAAGCCACTTTTCCGCTCATCGCCTTCCTGTTTTGCCAAAACGCCTTTGTTGACCAAGGTCGTCCAACGGTCCAGCGTAACTTTGGCATACACTTGGCGGGATTCCGTCTGGGTCTGATTGGCTTTTGCCTGTGCCAGCGTTGCTTCCGCACGTGCCACATTTGCCTTGGCTTGAGCGAGTTGCTGTTCAATTTCCGGTGCTTCGATTTCCGCCAGCAGAGCGCCTGCTTTTACCCGGTCGCCAATATCGGCCCCACGCGACTTTAAATAGCCACTGACACGGGCGTAAATGGGAGCTTCCTGAATGGCCTGCATACTAGCAGGCAGAGAGACTTCCGCAGTGGAGCCTGAAGATTTTAAGATCACTGTACTGACAATAGGCTCATCCGTTTCACGGGCCTTTACTTCTGCTGTTAATTTCGAGCGGCTTTGTAAGCGTGGAAGTACGCCACCCACAATCAACGCAATCAAAACGCCGAAAATAATCACTCCCAGAAACAAGGTGCGCGTGCGGGAGCTACGGCGATAGTTCAATCTTTTTTGCTCATCAGTAGCAATCATGAGAGGCTTTCATCCTGAAAAGGAGCTTTTCGGCGCAGCGTGGCGTAAATCACGGGAACTAAGAAAAGTGTGGCAAAGGTAGCGGCAACCAGGCCGCCAATCACGGCGCGTCCTAAAGGTGCGTTCTGTTCGCCACCTTCCCCAGAGCCTAAGGCCATGGGCAACATGCCGATAATCATGGCAAGCGCAGTCATCACCACAGGCCGCAGACGTGTGTAACCAGCTTCCAGCGCGGCTCCCGCGGAATCATGAAGAATTCGTTGGTCATTGGCAAAGGTCACCAGCAGAATACTGTTGGCTGTAGCCACACCCACGCTCATGATCGCGCCCATTAAGGAGGGAACGCTAAGAGTGGTCTGCGGAGCAAACAGCATAAAGATGATGCCGGAAAGCGCTCCCGGCAAGGCCATCATAATGATCAGCGGGTCCAGCCAGGATTGGAAATTGACCACCATCAGGAAGTACACCAGCAGAATGGCGAACAAAAGACCAAACCCTAACCCGATAAAGGAAGATTGCATGGTCTCCACTTGCCCCCGCATGCCCACCGTCGTGCCGCGCGGCGGCTTCACCTGTCGAGCATTTTATCATATCATTTGCCACACCGCCCAGGTCACGGCCCTGCGTAGTGGCATAAACATCCAGTGTTGGCTGCACATTGTAGTGACTCACCACGCCAGGCGAATTTACGCGCTGCACGGTGGAGATATTGGTGAGAAGCTGCGGATCTGCCTTGCGTCGGGGAACTGAGACCAGTGGATTGGAGGTCTTCCATGCTGGTCAATTTGTATTCCGGCGTTTGCACGGCAACCGTATAACTGACGCCATTTTTCGGATTCAACCAAAAATTAGGCGCCGTCTGGCTGCTGGAACTGAGGGAAATCAGCATGTTTTGCGCAATGTCACGCTCGCTCATGCCGACTAAGACGCCGCGCGTGCGATCTATATTCACCCGGATCTCCGGCGCATGCACAATCTGGTGGAGGTGAACATCGGCTGCGCCGGGAATCAGAGAAATTTTCCGTTGAAGCTGTTGCGCCAGCTTGTAGATTCTCGTTGAAGTTTCGCCCGGTAATCTGGACATCAATGGGCGCAGGGAGGCCGAAATTCAAGATCTGGCTCACAATGTCCGCTGGTTGAAAAAAGCAGATCAGCGCTGGGAATTTTTCTCTCAGCGTACTCCGCAGCTCTCGCACATAGTTGGCAGTGGGTTTGTGGTCTTCCTTTAATGCCACTCAAGATTTCGCCATCTCCTGGACCGATAGCAGAAGGGTCGCCAAATGCAATGTTGGTGGTTCCACCGGAGGGAAGGCCGATGTTATCCAAAATCATGTGCATTTCTTCAGGCGGCACGATATGCCGAATCAGATTTTCCACTTCCGTGAAGATGTGTTCCGTTTCCTCAATGCGCGTTCCGGCAGGTGCGCGCACATGCATTCGAAAGGTGCCGGTATCCGTTTGGGGAAAAAAGTCCTGCCCTAAAAAGGGAAGCACACAGAGGGAAACGAGGGAAAAGCATCCAAAAATGGAGACGGTCGCTAAGCGGTGAAGCAAAGCCCATTCCAGCATTCCCCGGTAACCGTCTCGCAATCGCTGAAACCCTCGCTCGAATGTTTGATGGAAACGCCCGAAAATGTTGCTTGGCTCTTGCTGTTCATGACCGGGCTGGTGCAGATGCGCTTCGCCGCCTAACAGATACTTTGCCATTGTTGGTACCAGCGTTCGCGAAAGCAGGTAAGAGGCAAGCATGGCGAACACCACCGCCATAGCCAGCGGTGTAAACAAGGATTTGGCTGCGCCGCTCAGAAACACCACTGGCACAAACACAATGCAAATGGCGAGCGTAGAAACAAAGGCAGGCACTGCAATCTGCTGCGCACCATCCAGAATGGATTGAATAATGGGCTTGCCTTCTCCCATGTTGCGGTGAATGTTTTCAATTTCCACCGTGGCGTCATCTACCAGAATGCCTACTGCCAGTGCTAAGCCTCCCAGGGTCATCACGTTCAGCGTTTGCCCCAGAGCACTCATCACAATAATGGACACCAGGATGGAAAGCGGAATGGAAACCACCACAATGAGCGTGCTGCGCCAGCTTCCCAGAAACAGCAAAATCATCATGGCGGTAAGGCAAGCGGCAATGGTGCCTTCCCGCAAAACGCCTTCAATCGCGGCCTTCACAAATAATGACTGATCGAACAGGAAGTTGAACTTCAACTCCGGGGGCAGCGTCGTCATGATCTTGGGAATCGTTTTTTTGACGCGTGCCACTACATCTAATGTGGAAGCATTGCCATTGCGCAAAATGGTCAGCAATGCGGAGCGCTGTCCATTTGCCCGCACAATGCTGGTTTGCACAGCAAAGCCGTCTCGCACATGAGCCACATCCCGAATGTAAATGGGTGTGCCATGCACCAGTTTTACGGGAAGGTTATTCATGTCTTCCACGGTTTCCGGGCTGTTGTTCATGCGGACGCGATACTCGCGGTCTCCAAACTTAGCGCTGCCGCCGGGCAGAATCACACTTTGTGCATTAATGGCATTACTGACCTCAGTAGCGGAAATTCCTTTGGAATACATCTGGTCCGGGTCAAGATCCACCATGATCTGGCGTGGTTTGCCGCCGAAAGGCATGGGAACCGAAGCACCCTGCACGGTGGCCAACTGGGTTCGAATAAAATTCACGCCGAAGTCGAATAGCTCCGCTTCCGAAAACCCCTTGCCATTGATGCTTCCTTGCAGAATGGGAACATTGGAAACGTTGTACTGCACCACGGTGGGCGGGGTAATGCCGGGAGGCAAAGTTCGCGTAATGCTCTGGCAATTCGCGGTGACCTGCGCCACGGCGGCTTCAATCTTGACGTTTGGCTGAAAAAACAGCTTAATGACGGCAACGCCATAGAGCGACTGCGATTCGATATGCTCAATATCGTTTACCGTGGTCGTCATGGAGCGTTCCGAGATGGTGGTAATGCGCCGCTCCATTTCTTCCGGCGCAAGTCCGCTGTAAGTCCAGATTACGCTGACTACGGGAATGTCGATATACGGAAAAATATCGACAGCCATGCGCAGAATGGTGACAATCCCCATCACCAGTACCAAAAGAGCGCCTACTACAAACGTGTAGGGGCGGCGCAAAGCGAGCTGAACAATCCACATAAAAGATGGCTTGCCCTGAACGAGAAAGCGACAGAGCTTCGCGGCTGAGGGTGTAAACCTTATTCTATCGCTGAACCGGGCCTCACCCAACAAGCCTGCTGGGTTTAGCCATGGGAAACAACGGACCTGGAATTAGCTTTTGCGGAACTTTGACCGAATCAGCATTGCCAGCCCAAGCGCAGCAGCACCCCAGCAAGTTCCAATGGCAATGTTTGGTGGCGGAAACCTTCGCGACCTGTTCGATGATTTCCTTGTGGCGCAGCTTCAGCCTGCTACTACGCCAGCCGTTTTCTAACCGCCAGCAGACCAAGTACTCCGAATCCAACAAGTCCTAAAATAGAAGTTGCCGCTTCTGGTACATCGGTAAATGTTGCGGAGAAAGCAATGTCATCTCCGGCGTGGCCTGAGAAGAAACTCCAAGGTGTGGTTGTCCAGAAAGACATCGGAGTTCCGGTTGCCAAAAAGCGAAATCCTCCGCCCGCATAAGTATCCAGGCCATTGTTCGGGGCGCTGGTACCAAGATAACCTGTCACGTAATTTCCAGGAAAAGCCGCAAAATTAGTTTCGGCGTTGCTGGCGAAAATAATATACTGCTTTCCCGAAGTGACGGACACATTAAGCGCGAAGGAATAAGATGCGAACGCAGTTCCTGCGCCGGTGGTTTGAAGTGAGCTCCTGTATAAGATGGGCCCGGTTGCTTCGTTACCATCCCAGCTCATCACATATGCTAAGAACGGCAGATTGGAACCATGATCATTCGCTATCTCAAAAGTGAAGCTCGTCAAAGCAAAGCTTCCGGAGGGTGCCGTGATTGTCTCGCCGAAGGCGTTGCTTCCCTCCGCTCCCCCGAGACAACAAACGCTGGCGGAACCGTTCCAGACCGGGATCGTGCTCACAATCATATCCGCTTCCGCAGTGCGGCAAAGGAACATAGCGGCGGTAACTAGCAAAGTGAACTTAGACATTCTTAATGCTTCCTCCAAGTAGCTTGTACGGCATTCTACGCTGAACCGGGTCTTTCCCAACAGCACTGCCGGGTTTAGCCTTCGGAAATAACAGTTTCGGAACTAGCTTTTGCGGAACTTCGACCCAAGAAGCATCGCCAGCCCGACAGCAGCAGCGCCCCAGCACGCTCCGATCGCAATTAATCTCACAACGTCTATGCTGCGGATGTCCTGGAACCGTGGATTTGCCAGCATATTGGTAAGTGCCGCGAATCCCGAGAGCAAGGGCACAATAATCAAGATGACAACTATTCTGTGTTTTACCTGGATTGTGCTTTCCCCGGTTAGTAGCATCAGGTCCTCCCAGGACGGTTATGACTCTACCATGTAAGCAAAGTGAAATGGATGCCGGGCCAGTTTCCGATCATGCCCGATCTATAGTGAGAAGAGAAACACCAGTGGCTACGCGGGATTTGGGCAAAATCAGCTTTGGAGTTCACCCCAAACTGTTCAATGCCAGCCTGATTAATACACTAATTCGCAGATGGCTTCTCCACATGGTCTACAACCAGGATTTCACACCGTGCTTTTCTGCGGCTCTAGCTTAAGCCCAAGTTGTTCCTGAATTGCCGTAAAAATACGAACGTCACCCGGTTCGGCATTGTTGTTGATCCTGAACTCGGGCGTCGCTTCTATTTTGAAATTATAGGTTTCGGTAAGCCCTGTTCTATCTACAACCGGCCGGTCCGTAAAGAAAGTATCCGAGATCTTTTGAGCAAGAAATCCCATAGGAGCTTTTGATGCCGTCAGATTCTGATTGCGTCCATTTACCCCGATATGAGCCGCAAAAATGGTATCGGAAGCGCTTTCCTTGAATTTAGGGCCACTCTTGCCCACCACTAACGCGTATACAGGTTTTTCCTGCTTCTCGCGATGAACTTTCAAATGGAATCGTTCCGCCAATAAGCTTTGCAGCATCTGCCTGAATTCGTCCTCTTGTTCGGGCATCCTCTCCCTCGGCTTTTGCCATGATGTCGTAATACGTCATATCTGGCTGCGGAACAGAAGCGGCAAAGGAACTTTGATAATTTTTCAAGTTGTATGCTTCTGCGATGAGACCTGTAACGAGATATCCGTCTAAAGTTACTCGTGAACCAGAGGAAGAGAAATCAAACATTCGTTTTAAGGGTCCTTAATGCGGTCTAACTGATGCCACTACAAAAGTCAGGGGTACTGGTTGTCCCCATACCGCAAACATCAAAACACTTATCGCTACACCGCCAATCAGCCGAACGACCATGGCACTTTCTCCTCTTGATACGTGACACATAGACGCCTCAATTTGTGGAGATAATCTTTGAGCCATTCAAGCCGAATCCTGATACGAAGATAATGATCAATCATGTCTTGGAAAAGGACCATCCCATTTAACTTGCTAAAATATCCAACAACACCGTATGCCAGGCTATTACACGGTCAAACAAGGCGATTACCTTTCCAGCATTGCGGCGGTTAATGGCTTTTCGGATTACCTGACGATCTGGAACGACCCCAACAACGCTGACCTGAAGAGCCAGCGCGAGAACCCGAATGTGCTGTTTCCTGGCGATCAGTTATTTATTCCGGATTTGACACAACGCACGGAGTCTCGCAGCACGGATCAGCGGCATCAGTTCACTTTGCGAAAGCCGGATCTGAAGCTCCGGCTGGTAGTGGAAGACCTGTACGAGAAGCCAATTGCCAATGCCCAGTGCCAACTCATTATTGAGGGCAAGACGCGCAATGTGGTCACGGATGATTTGGGAAAGATCGAAGAAGATATTCCTCCCACGGCCCATAACGCTTTGTTGGTGATCAGTGACCCGCAAACTCCCTTCCGTGATGTGCAGATTCCGATCAAGATCGGCAGTCTGGACCCAGTGGATGAATTATCAGGGATGAAAATCAGGCTGAACAATCTTGGCTACTTTGCCGGTGACCCCGCCACTGCCGAAGATGACCAATTCCGCTCCGCCGTGGAAGAGTTCCAATGCGACCACGGCTTGGTTGTGGATGGCAAATGCGGCAAGAATACGCAGGCCAAACTGAAGCAAGTACACGGCTGTTAATCCCAAGTAAGCAGTCTCAAAGAGAGAAATTCGTCCTTTTTCGTACATTCCCTATAACGAAGACGGATATGAGACTTCCCACTAGCCTGAAGAGACAAGCAGAAAGTGTTTCTTCTTTTTGCCGCTTATTTTCTGCACGGACCAAGTGCAGGCCGCGTACGGTGCTGAATCCACTTCCTGGCAAATCACCGATTACGTTTGCTACCGAGGTGATGCCCGAAAGCCCGAAAACTTCCCTCAAGGTCCTGGCCGGGACTCTCCCTGAACTTCTGAACTTGCAGGCTATGCTTCGTGTAGAACATGCCGTGATTGTGTTTTCCGGCGCGCCGGAAGGCTTTGTTGGGCAGGGAGAGCGTGACTTGCTCTGGAAAGCCTTTCAGGTTCCTGTATTTGAGCAGCACTTCGGAGCGGATGGAGAACTGGTGGGCTGGGAGTGCGAGGCACATGATGGTCTCCATCTGGCAAAAGAAAATGCAGCCACGGAGTTCCCCGTTTCTTCCAGGAAAATTGTGGAAACGGAATGCGATTGCGGGCGCAGTGGTCCCCGTCTGGTTTCCTCTGAAAGAAACCTCCTGTTCATCAACTAATTTCGCCCATGCGATACCCTGAACTTGGGGCATGAAGCTCAGAGAAATTGCATCAGCATTGGAGTGCCGCCTTCATGGCGATGGCGAAGTGGACATTACCGGTGTCTGCGGAATGGAGCAAGCTCAGGCTGGGCAGCTTACCTTTCTGGCGAATCCGAAGTATGCCAACAAAGTGCGCCATACCAAAGCAAGCGCCATTCTGGCTTCGGAACCAGTAACACAGGGCGAAATTGCCACGCTGGTCTGCGCCAACCCTTATCTGAAATTCGCGGAAGCGTTAGGGCTGTTCTACCAACCGCCCCGTCCCCCTGTTGGCATTCACCCATCCGCAGCAATTGCCGCGAGTGCGGAGATCGGCCCCGGTGCTTCCATTGGTGCGTTCTGCGCAGTGGGGGAACGGGTTCGCATTGGCCGCAACGCCGTGCTTCACCCGCATGTGGTGGTGTACGAAGGAGCCACGATCGGGGATGATTTCTTAGCGCACTCCCATTCCGTGGTGCGAGAGTTCTGCCAGGTGGGCGACCGTGTGATTCTTCAGAATGGAGTAGTGGTTGGCGGAGATGGATTTGGTTTCGCGAAACGCGAAAACAATACGCACGCTAAAATTGTGCAATCCGGCATCACGGTGATTGAGAGTGATGTAGAGATACAAACGCTTACTTCCATTGACCGCGCCACCATGGGCGAAACACGCGTGAAGCGGGGCGCCAAAATCGATAGTTTAGTGCAGGTTGGGCATGCCTGTGTTGTTGGGGAAGACAACATTATTTGTGCGCAAACCGGTTTAGCGGGCAGTTCGGTATTGAAAGAAGATGTTTTGCTGGCCGGTCAAGTGGGCGTATCGGGACACCTGACGATTCACAAGGGCGCGATTGTGTATGCACAAAGCGGAATCGGCGGCGATATTCCCGCTGGCGCACGATACTCAGGTTCTCCTGCCTTTGAGGCACGCGAGTGGCTGCGAGCCATTACCGCATTTCCCAAACTGGCAGAACTAGCCAAGCTGCTGCGGGACCTGAAAAAGCGAGTAGAAAAGTTGGAATCGGAATGATGCGGCCTTCTTTGGCGTACAAGAATGAAGAGTTTTTGGAGTCGCCCGATGCACGCGCACTCCGCATCATGGCGGAATATCTGGAGCCACTGTCTCACTTTCGCCGCCAGAAAGTGCGTGACACGGTGGTTTTCTTTGGTTCCGCGCGGGTGCGGGAGGACGGTCCTTTAGGGCAGTACTACAAGGATGCACGAACGCTGGCCGCTCTGGTGACCAAGTGGGCAGAAGCCTATTCCGTGGATACGCACCGGTTTGTGGTGTGTACAGGCGGTGGCCCAGGCATCATGGAAGCTGCGAACCAAGGCGCTTCCGAAAGCGCAGGGAAATCCATCGGCCTGAACATTGGGCTACCGTTCGAGCAGTTTCCTAACCCGTATATCAGCGAAGAGTTAAGCCTGGAATTCCGCTACTTCTTTATGCGGAAGTTCTGGTTTGCTTACCTTGCCAAGTCGCTTGTCGTGTTTCCTGGCGGGTTTGGCACGCTGGATGAGATGTTTGAGATTCTGACTCTGGCGCAAACCAAAAAGCTCGCCAAAAAAATGCAGATCCTGCTCTATGGATCTTCTTATTGGAACGAGATTATCAATTTTGAAGCGCTGGTTCGTCATGAAATGATTTCCCGCGCAGACCTTTCTCTTTTCCAATTTGTGGATAGCCCGGAAACAGCGTTGGAAGCTCTTCAAAAGCATCTGATTGCCACAGCACTGGATGGAAAAAATGAAACACCGGCAATTGCCGCTTCCGTTAAGCCGAATCTGTAAACAAGGTATAATCCTCCGCTAGTTGTGTTTTCTTTTTTCCTTGGTAAGCAAGTACGTGGATTTCTTCTTATTACTACGTTCTTGCTGGCGTCCTGCTCCAGTCTTCATCAGACTTCTGCCGTAGATAAGCTCAAGCCCTGCAAAGCCGGAGAAGGCCCTAGCGAGGCATTCTGCGGCACTTACAGCGTTTGGGAAGACCGGCAAGCAAAAACAGGCCGGAAGATCACGCTCAAAGTTACAATTCTGCCAGCGCTGAAGCAAAAGTATGCTCCTGATCCACTCTTCTTTCTGGCTGGCGGTCCAGGGCAAGGTGCAGCAGAATTAGCAGAGCAGATTCGGGAGCCGTTTCGCCGATTAGAAACCGACCGCGACATTGTTCTCATAGACCAACGTGGAACGGGAAAGTCCAACCCGCTCACCTGCCAATCCGAGGATAAAAAAGAAGGACAAGGAGAAAAACAAGAAAACGAAGAAGATGATTCGGCTTCGGTGGTCAAGGAACTCCATACCTGCCTGGATTCCCTCCAGAAAAAAGCAGATCTGACTAAATACACAACACCCGTTGCTATGGATGACCTGGACGAAGTTCGCGCATTTCTGGGCTATTCCAAGATCAATGTGTTCGGAGCTTCCTATGGCACGCGCGCAGCAATTGTGTATGCACGGCGTCACGCCGACCACACCCGTACCGTGATTCTGGATGGCGTTGCACCGCCCGATATGCAATTGCCGCTATTCATGGCGCGTGACAGTCAGCGCGCTCTGGATCTGCTGATGCGCGACTGTGAAAAGGATACGGCCTGCAACCAGCGTTTTCCGCATCTGCGGGAACGCTTTCAAACTCTTCTAGTCCGCTTGGATGCACATCCGCAGCATATTCGATATGTTCATCCTCGCACTGGCATGGAAAAAGATCTGGACCTCAAACGTCTTACGATTACCGGATTATTATTTAGCTCTCTCTATTCGCCCATGACAACCGCCATGGTTCCACTGCTGATTGAGCAAGCGGAGAAGGGCAACTACACGGGCTTTCTGGCACTCGGCTCTGCGTTTGACCCACTCGCCTCCAGCATCGCGCAAGGGATGCATTTCTCGGTGGTTTGCAGCGAAGACGCACCGCACATTTCCCCAGAAGCCATTGCACGGGAAACAGCGGGAACGTTTCTTGGCGCTGAGATGGTAACTTTGCGATTAAAACCGTGTGACTTCTGGCCACGCGGCCAGCTAGATCCTGCTTACTTTGCCAATGCTCCTTCTTCCCTGCCGACTCTGATTTTGTCAGGCGAACTGGACCCGGTTACTCCTCCTTCCTGGGGCGCACATGTCGCGTCGCAATGGCCCCATGCCCGGCATATTGTGGTTCCTGCGAGTGGCCACGGTGCCTGGACCAGCGGATGCGTCATGAAACTAATGGCTCAGTTCTTGAATGAAGGCAGTGCCGCAAAGTTGGATAGCAGTTGCGTGAACCACAATCAGCGACCGCCATTCTTTCTAGGGCCTTCCGGACCTGATCCCCTGGGAGGCAATCCGAAGTGATTCGCACGGAGAACCTCCGCAAGCAGTTCGGAACGGTGGCTGCGGTGGATGGAGTTTCTTTCACCGCGCCCAATGGAGTAGTGACTGGACTGTTGGGACCTAACGGAGCAGGTAAAACCACTACGCTCCGTATGATCTATGGACTCATGAAGCCGGATAGCGGCAGCATCACCGTAGACCAGCAGAATGTTGTCAGCGATCCCTTGGAAGCGCAGAAAAGGCTTGGCGTCTTGCCGGATCAATCCGGCCTCTACCCACGCTTAACTGCCCGTGAGCACATCCGCTATTTCGGCAATCTCCAAGGAATGAGCGGCGCTGCCTTGGAAGCGGCAATTGAGCGCTGGATTGCCATGCTGGATCTGAAGAGCGTAGCAGACCGGCGCATTGGCGGCTTTTCGCATGGGGAGCGCACCAAGGTAGCTTTTGCGCGTGCATTGGTACATGACCCACAAAATGTTTTGCTGGATGAACCCACTAATGGTCTGGATGTGATGAGCACTCGTGCAGTGCGGGAAGTGATTCGGCGACTACGAGCAGAAGGCCGTTGTGTGTTGTTTTCCAGCCATGTGATGCCGGAAGTTTCTGCGCTCTGTGACCGCATCGTAGTGATTGGACGTGGCCAGGTAGTGGCAGAAGGCACGCCGGAGGAACTGCTTGCTCTTACCGGACGCAGCACCCTGGAAGATGCGTTTGTGAGCCTTGTAGGACCGCACGGAGAGGCGGCATGAATCTTTCGCGAATGCTGGTGGTGACGCGCAAGGAACTCATGGACAGCTTTCGCGATCGCCGCGCCCTGTATACAATTTTATTCAGTGCTTTATTTGGCCCGCTGTTGATTGCTTTTATGTTGAAGCAGATGGCCGGTCAGGAAAAGGCAGCCCAGGAAATTCAGGTTCCCGTAGTAGGGCGTGAATTCGCTCCTGTTCTGGTGAACTGGCTCTCGCAACAAAGCGGCGTGGAGATTGTGCCAGGGCCTTCCGACCCGGAAGGGGCAGTGCGTGACCACAAAGTGGCTATGGTGCTGCTGATCAAGAAGGAATTTGCGGAAAAATTTCGTGAGTCACATTCCGCTCCTGTGCAGGTGTTTTCCGATTCTACGCAGGAATCCACACGCTCCAAGACCAGACGGTTAAATAACTTGCTTAGTCGTTTCAGTGGAGAAATAGGAAGCCTGCGCCTGATTGCGCGAGGCATCAGCCCGGAAGTGGTAAGCGCATTGAAAGTGGAAACTGTGGAGGTGGCCAGTGCACAGCAGCGTACCGCGAAAATATTCAACTTCCTTCCCATGTTTCTGATTCTGTCTATGTTCACGGCAGGCATGCAGATTGCTACCGACTCCACAGCAGGCGAGCGCGAACGCGGTTCGCTGGAACCGCTTCTCTTAAATCCGCTTCCACGTTGGCAATTGGTAAGCGGAAAATGGCTGGCTGCCGTCGCTACGTCTTTTGGAGGAATGTTAGGAACTCTGCTGCTTACCTCCCTGATTCTCTCTCAATTGCCATTAGAAGATCTGGGCGTTCGCTTCCGTTTGGGAACACCTCAGATTTTGCTGCTGATTACGGCAGTGGCTCCTATGGCGCTTGTGGCTCCTGCCCTTCAGATGTATTTGGCCTGTTTTGCAAAATCCTTCAAGGAAGCCCAAAGCTACATGGGCTTTCTGGTGTTTGGAGCTACTATTCCCGGTGTGCTTTCCACCTTTTACCCATTTGGCAACTACTCTTGGATAAAACCTGTTCCCTTGCTCGGGCAGTACGCTCTGGGGACAGAGATTCTGGGGGGCAAAGTGCCATCGCCCTTTCTGCTGATGGGAGCAGCAATAGCCGCTTTTGCCATAGCGGCTCTTTTCTTGTTTCTTGCCGTTCGTTTATTTTCCGCAGAAAAGATTATCTTTGGACGTTAGCTGCGTAGGTACGCACGCCACTGCTCATGGTTTGCGTATTATCATCTTGCTTACGAAGGTCACTGGCTCCCAGTTGTTCCAAAATGCTGACGGCTGTTTGGGCGCGCTCTTCGGAAGAATGAACCACTACCAAAGCCCGTCCTTCTTTCACATGGCCGGAATAGTAATGTGCTTCGTCTTCCGGAATGCCCAAATTCGTCATAGCTCCGATTAATCCACCAGCTAGCGCCCCAAGCCCTGCTCCGGTTAGCGCAGTTGCTAACGGACCAAGCGCAATCACAGGCCCGATACCTGGAATGGCTAATGCGACTAACCCCAATGCAATTCCGGCTGCGCCGCCGATGGCAGCTCCGGTTCCTGCGCTGGTTACCACTGGGCTTTCTTCATCGGTAACATCATTCACTTCTGCTGAATGCTCTCCTGTGTGGTTACTGGCCACAACGCTGATATCAGACCGGGAAAAGCCCTGCACTTCTAATTCACGTGCCACTTCCTTGGCGTAGTTGTAATTTTCAAACAGCCCTACGATTGTTTTGGACATACCGAATCCTCTTTTTCCTCGTCTCTTCTGGAGCAACCGGACTGCCAGTAACTTCCCGTGAGGCTGGGGTCACGCTATTCTGGAACCTGAACTTGCCGCTGCCGCATTCCATCTCCCCACGTCCCCGGCTTAGCATTATCTTTTTGATTTTGCTAGGGATATGGCTGTTACTCTCTGCTTTTGGCGTCGCTCCCTGGCTGGCTACGCTGATTGCTGTGGTGGAGTGCGTCGCGGCAGCAGTGCTCCTGTTCCAAATGGGCAAGTTTCTGGTGAAGCAATCCTTATGGAGATTGCGGAATCGCCTGATCTTGAATTACATCCTGATTGGCGTGATTCCGGTCATGCTGATTCTGATCTGGGTTACCTTGGGTGCGTATTTTCTGGCTGGGCAAGTGGCCGTTTTTCTGATCAGTTCGGAACTCAACCGGCATGTGCAGGAACTCAACGGACCGGCGCACATTCTGAGTTGGTCTAACAGTGAAAACAGGCCGCGTACTCTGAACCAGATGCTCCCGTTTGTGCGGACCCGTTTCCCTTCCTTGGAGATCTTTATCCAAGGTACGGACGCGTTTCGTTACCCGCCTACAGCATCCTTGAGTGCGCCTCCTACTGGGTGGAAGGATTGCTCCGGCTTGATGCTCCGAAATGGCCGCCATTATGCCTGGGCGCATGTGGCCCAGTCGACAGCGGAAGTGGTGATGGTAGAGCCCATTACCAATCGCACCCTTTCCGAGTTGATTCCGAACTTGGGGGCGGTTCGCTTTCGTGGTGGCGGAGTACGAAATCAGGATCAGAAAGCTGTGCGTGTGCCCGATCCCGAATACTGGTTCGATCCGGAAATCACATGGTTTGCCCAACTCAGCGTAGCGGATTGGAACCGCCCGAACCATAGTGCGCCGCAACTGATCACTGTTACCACTCGGCCTTCCGCTGTACTGAACCAAATCTTCGGAAAAGATTTTGATATTGCCCAAGATACCCTTGTGGGCTTGGGGGGTGTTGCCGTTCTGTTTTTGATTGTGGAGATTTTTTCCTTGGTGACGGGAATCTCTTTAACGCGCAGCATCACAGGAGCCGTTCATAACCTATATGAAGGCACGCAAAAGGTAACGGCAGGCGATTTTCAGCACAGGATTGAGGTCAGCGGCAATGACCAGCTTGCGGAGTTGAGCAAATCCTTCAACAGCATGACGGAAAACCTCCAACGGTTATTTGTGGTGGAGAAGGAGAAGGAGCGCCTCCAATCCGAACTGGAGATTGCCAAGGGCGTGCAGTTTCAGCTTTTTCCAAAAGATGTTCCGACGTTGACGAACATGCAATTGAAAGGGGTTTGCCAGCCCGCGCGCATGGTGTCTGGGGATTATTATGACTATCTTTGCCTGGATCAGCACCGGGTTGCGTTTGCCATTGGCGACGTGGCAGGCAAGGGAATTTCTGCCGCTCTACTGATGGCCTCGATTCAATCCATCATGCGTACCCATCTGGCGGCAAACAACGATCCCAACACGGTATTTTCTACTTCCCGCGCAGTGTTCCAGTTGAATAATCAGCTCTACGCCAATACGTCCCCGGAGAAGTTCGCCACGTTCTGCTTTGGCGTATATGACGAAACCCTGCACACGCTGACCTACACCAATGCCGGACACTTGCCGCCACTTCTGTTGCGCAAGAATCATGCTGAACCACTGGAAGTAACGGGCACCGTGGTGGGTGCGTTCCCTAAAATGCAGTTCGAAGAACGCACCATTCTGCTGGAACCGGGCGACATGCTGGCGGCGTATACGGACGGCATCGCCGAGCCGGAAAATGAATACGGCGAGGAGTTCGGAGTGGAGCGACTGACTGATCTGCTGCTGCGGTACCAGCACACCGACACTGGCGAGTTAATTGCGCGGATCATGGAAGCTGTGCAGCAATGGACGAATGCCCCTGAACTGCCCGACGACATGACGGTGCTGATTGCCCGAGTTCAATGACTGCTCCTCCTAAAGTTCTGACTGCTTCCGAAATGCAGGCTGTGGACCGCCAAACCACGGAACGCGGCATCCCTGGCATAGTGCTGATGGAAAATGCCGGGCATCGCGTGGTGGAATTTCTCCAGAAGCGTTTTCCTCCGCTGTCCCAACACAGAATTGTGGTGATTTGCGGCAAGGGAAACAATGGCGGCGATGGGCTGGTGATTGCACGCCAACTCCATACGCGTTTCACCCGCGCTCCCTCCATGTGATTTTGACGGCTTCCCCCGATGACATGCGAGGTGACGCGGCGGAGAATGCACGAATGCTCCGTGCTTGCGGCTGCCCTTGGCAGAGTGAACTCACCCCTGAAACAGCAGCCGCCACGCTGGTGATTGATGCCTTGTTGGGAACCGGCCTGCAAGGCCCGGCAAAAGGACCGGCACTGGATTGGATTCGCCGCATCAACACTAGTTTTCCCGCCGCGCAAGTGGTAGCAGTGGACCTTCCCTCCGGGTTAGCCAGTGATACCGGAACGATTGCGGGCGAATTCGTGCGGGCCGATTACACGGTGACGTTTACTGCTGCAAAAGTGGCGCAGGCCATGCCCCCCGCTGCAGATGTCATGGGGGAACTCATTGTTTGCCCGATTGGTACGCCTCCTCCGTTGTTTCAAGAAGACGCGAGCATTTCGCTCAGCATGGTAGATGCGGCTTCGGTTGCTCCATTATTAGCCCCTCGCAAACGGGATGCCAACAAAGGAACCTACGGGCATGTGCTCGTGCTGGCAGGGTCACGCGGGCGGACGGGAGCGGCCGCTATGTGCGGTTTGTCTGCCCTTCGTGCTGGTGCAGGGTTGGTGACAGTCGCTTCCTCAGCAACAGCGATCCCCATTATTGCCGCGCACTCGCCGGAACTGATGACAGAGGCACTGCCGGAAACCAAAGACGGCGATCTGAGTGAGGGTGCTTTGCCGAAAATTCAGTCGCTCGCCGAAAAGATGAAGCCTGTGGCTATGGGTCCCGGTTTGGGAACTGAAAAGGAAACACAAACACTGGTTCGCAAATTGTTTGCGGAACTCCCCGTGCCGGTGGTGGCCGATGCCGATGCGTTAAATGCTTTGGCCGGCACAGAGTGGTCTGGCGGAGGGCGCGTGCGGGTGGTGACGCCGCATCCCGGCGAGATGGCCCGCTTGTGTAACAAGTCTGTAGCCGAGGTGCAAGCGGATCGCATCGCCGTTGCGCGTAAGTTAGCAACAGAGCGACAGACTACAGTGGTACTGAAAGGGCAAAGGACCTTGATTGCGTTTCCCGATGGCCGCGTCTGGATCAATCCCACAGGTTCCCCGGCAATGGCAACCGGGGGAACCGGAGATATTCTGACAGGCATGGTTTCGGGAATGCTGGCGCAGTATCCCCAAGAGCCGGACTTTGCAGTCGCTGCTGCTGTTTACCTCCATGGCCTGGCGGGGGAGATCGGAGCAAAACACTTGGGGGAACAAGCACTGATTGCCACGGACTTGCTCCGGTACCTTCCTGACGCTATCCATGCCTGTCGAAACGTTTCGGACGCACTCTGAAGAAGAAAGCATCGCGCTTGGGCAGCAACTTGGCACAGAAACTGCCGCTCGGAGTGGTCTTGCTGATCGGCAACCTGGGAGCAGGCAAAACCACGCTTTCCAAGGGAATTCTGTCTGGCCTTCAGGCAGCGCCCGTGGAGGAGGTTTCCAGCCCGACGTTTACCCTGATTCATGAGTACGGGCGAGCGCTGCATATCGACTTGTACCGCCTGGAAACAGAAGCGGAGGTGGAGCGGCTAGGGTGGGACGACCTTCTTTCCCAAGCCGATTGGATTCTGGTGGAGTGGGGCGAACGCTTCCCTCGCTTGATGCCTGCTCGCCGAACCGAAATCCGGCTCACCGCTCCCCATGAGAATGAGCGAGAAATTACTGTAAGCTACCCGTAGTGTCAGACGCAAACTGGGCATTGATTCTGGGAGCAAGCAGCGGGTTCGGCGCGGCAGTGGCTCGTGAGGCGGCGCAAGCGGGATGGAACATTTTTGGTGTTCACCTGGACCGGCGGGAAACGTTGCCGCTGGCGCGGGAAGTGGAAGAAGACGTGCGGCGCGCTGGCCGCGAAGCTATATTTTTCAACGTTAATGCAGCGGAAGAAGCCAAGCGCTTGGAAGTGATGGAACAAATTGGTTCCCGCCCGGTGCAGATGCTATTTCACTCTCTGGCTTTCGGTTCCCTGAAGCCGTTCACAGGCGCAGAAGCCGTACAGCAACGGCAAATGGAGATGACCACCGACATCATGGGGCATAGTCTGGTGTATTGGGTGCGCGACCTTCTGGCGCGAAATCTTCTGGTACGTGGAGGGCGCATTTTTGCGATGACCAGTGAGGGGGGAACCAAGGCATTGCCTTCTTACGGGCCGGTAAGCGCTGCTAAGGCCGTGCTGGAAGCGCACATTCGCCAACTGGCTGTAGAGCTTGCCCCGCATGGCATTACGGCAAATGCCATTCTGGCGGGAGTAACGGATACTCCGGCTTTGCGAAAGATTCCGGGGAATGAGCGGCTGGTCGAGATTGCAAAAGCACGCAACCCCCACGGGCGGCTCACCACCCCTGTGGATGTAGCGCGCTGTGTTCGGGCCTTGATGAGGGAAGATACATATTGGATGACGGGAAACGTTATCCGCGTAGATGGAGGAGAAGGGATCACAGGCTGATGTCGTCATTACCTGGCATTTCACAACTGGAGATAACACCGGAGATTCTGCGGCTGCTGATGGAGGACCTTACGGATGAGGAGGCGCAGTGGAAACCTGCTCCCGACAGGTGGTCCATTGCGGAAGTGCTGGAACATCTGTCCCATACCGAAAGCCGTGGGTTCCGCTCTCGGATTGATCGGATGTTAGAGGAAGAACATCCCACATTGGAGGCATACGATCAATTGGAGTTTGCCGCGCAAGGCGCTTATTCCGGTCGAGATCCAGAAGAATCCTTTGCACATTTTGAAGAACAACGCGAAGACAATGTTGCCTTTCTGCGCGATCTGCCCGCTTCCGTCGCGAAACGCACCGGCGCTCATGCAAAGTTAGGGAACATCACGATTGGGCAGTTAATGAATGAATGGGCTTTCCATGATTTAGGACACATTCGCCAAATTGCGGAGATAGTGCGCGTGATCCGCTACCATCCCCACATGGGTCCGTTTACCAGCTTGTATGCCGTGCACCCATAGCTGAAGGTCATGAACACAACCCTCTCCCCCTGACCTTTAGCCCTGCTAGTGCGTTTCTGTTATTTCCGATGATGATTATTCTTCTGGAAGCCGGCAGACGTCTTCGTACTCGCCGTACGAACACTACGAGCAGTAGTGCCATTGAAATCGCCGTGTTTGGGCTGTTTGGCCTTTTGCTCGCGTTTATATTTTCAGGTGCAGTTACCCGGTACGATACCCATCGTCTGCTGCTCAAGCAGGAGATCAATAACATCGGCACAGCATGTCTACGCTTAAGCCTGCTGCCGCCCCAACTAGTTTACATGCTGCTGTTTGTGTTTAGCTGCGTGTCAGCGTTTATCGCAGGCTATAGCACGAAGATTGACGCCCGTGACTAGGTATACTCTTTAGCCTTAGCACTCAATGTGACATTCACTATTTATGCCACACTGGAGATTGAGTGCCCTCGACAGGGATTGATCCGTTTCACTTACCTGGATCGTAACCTTGTCGCGCTTCGCGACACAATGAATTAATCTAGTCATTCAGACAACTTCTACATGGATAAGATCGCGAGAGTGATAGCGATGAGCACCAGCAGGCAGAGTATGTAGCTTAAGAGCTGTTGCGGGTGGAAGCCCAAAGGCTGCTTCGTTTCGCTTCTGAATTCTGGATCTGTCCATGCTGTTCCAGGAAAGAGCGGTGCGAGCAACAGCGAGATCCAATAAAGTGACGCAATCGCTGCGGCAATCAGGAAAAGCGATATCGTGAGTGGGTGAAAGTGGAACAGGATAAACAGCGCCAGTGAGCCAGTTAGAATTCCCATCAGCATCGTCTGGCCATTGTGGAACTTAGCGTGAGGTGGCCACTTGGGGTTCCAGAGATGCTGTTTTGCTGTGGTAGGCACAATTGCATCAGCAAATAAGCCTCCAAAACAGTAAAGGGCAACAAACGCCACTATCCATTTTGCGATCTCGAAAAGCATAGGCATTTCCTTTCTTGATCCTATGGTTCTCGACAACTTGGCAGTATCAAAAAATAGCTGTTTTTGTCAGTGGGTTTCAGTGCTCGATGTTTCGTGCAGCATCTCGGAGTGCGCCAGGTGTGACTCCCATGTACTTTCGGAAAGCGCTCACAAAATGCGATGCCGAGGAGAAGCCCATATTGTCTGCAATCTGGTCTACATGGACATTTCCCACAAGCAGCAGGGGTAAGGATTTCTCGATGCGGTGGGCTAAGAGGTGAGCATAAGGCGTCGCTCCCTCACTCACGCGAAAAGCCTTGATAAAGTGATGAACACTAAGGCCAGCGGCAGCAGCGAGTTCGGTAAGTGAGACATCGGAAAGACCGCTCTCGGAAAACCGTTCTCCAATCAGTGCGCGAATGCGCCGCCGTGCACCAGGTGACAGCCCACCGAGAGAGCGACGACTGCCTGGAAGAAGGGAATTCACAAACCGTGTCGCGATTGAGGCCACAACAGTCTCCAATGTGACCGCGCTCTGTTGTTTCTCTTGGTCAAGTTCAACCAATACCTGTGCTGCGGCCGCCTGAAGCTGAGGCTTAAAGGAAGTAAGCTTCGGTTCGGCAGTGGTTTCCACGTTACCCGTAAGCGATTGGATCCACTCTCGGGTGAAAAAGAAGTGCAGAGTATCGGCAGTTCCGAAAACCTCGATGCTGGTAGGCTCATCTGGACAGACAACACCCACATCGCCTGCAACGATAGATTTGCGAAGAGTCGTTTCTCGCGAGCGAAGCTCTACCACTTGTCCGCTCGAAATATTGAAAACGAGTTGGTAAGTGTCACTGCTGCTGCGGTCGACGAACCCGCCTGCGTGACGCCAACGTGCGATTGCGGCTTGGGGTCGCAAACTATGGCCAGTGTTGATCTCCCGAAAAACCTGCGGCGGACCCAGTGCGTTTGCGATTCGATCCAGAGCAACCATGCCCGCTATCATCCTCTTACCCCTTGCCTTGACGCAAATCGAGACTAACGATGGCCGGTTCGGAACCTGAGTTGCAACTCCTTTTCAGCATGGAAACTCACGAACAGAACATTGAAAAAGTGGCAAAACTGATCAAGGACATCAAGTTTGCCATGCTGACGACCGCAGACACAGATGGCACGCTACGCAGCCGCCCTATGGCAACTCAAAAAACTCCGTTTGACGGCACGCTGTGGTTCTTCACCAAGGCTTCTTCGCCGAAGGTAGAGGAAGTGGAAAAAAGCCATCAGGTGAATCTGAGTTATGCCGCACCTGACAGCAACTCGTTTGTTTCCGTTTCCGGCCTGGCAGTTCTGGTGAGAGACAAGAAAAAAGCAGAAGAACTTTGGAACCCGCTTTATAAGGCGTGGTTTCCACAAGGCTTGGAAGATCCCGAACTTGCTTTGCTCAAGGTACACGTAGAAAAAGCAGAATATTGGGACAGCCCCGCCAGCACGGTGGTTCAGATTGCCGGGTTTGTGAAAGCAATTGCTACCGGCCAGCCCTATCAGGCAAACAAGCAAGAGCACGATAAAGTGCAGTTTTGAGCTAACGCCGAACCACGGTAATGGTTCGCCAGCTACTGTTTCCCGCTGTATCATAAACGCGCAGCATGATGTTGTTGGTGCCTAACAATAGTGGTACCTGTGCGTTCCAGGTGGTAGTTCCTGTTGCGATGCCGGTGCCTATTACTCCGTTTTGCCAAGTGACTCGGTCGACCCCTACGTTGTCACTGGCATTGCCGGAGACAGCCAGGAATGCACTATTCACTTGCGTGATAGTTGCTTGTGGCACTCGGATTGTGAGCACAGGTGCTACGGTATCCCCGGTGGTGGGTGGTGTTGCGGGAACGGTGGGAACAGAAGGAGTAGCGAGCGTGGTCCGGGTCACACTGATGGATTGTGTGGCTGTGGCAACGCTGTTTTTAGCTGTTACCGTGATGGTGTTTGTTCCTATAGTGAGAGGAATGTTGGGAGCAGACCATTGGGTATTGCCAACCGCAACACCAGAATTGGAATGATCTGTCTGCCAAGTCACCGCCACATCGTCGCTTCCGTTTGTTACCATTCCGCTCAAGCTAATAGCGGCAGCCGTCGTGGAAGAATTGGCAGCAGGAGTTTGGATGGTTAGCGTCAGCAGCTTTGTAGTAGGGGGGGGCGGGGAATTGCTGGCAGGAGCGCCATAAATCTGCTGGATGGCAGTAATATCATCGGTGGATAACACGGCACCTCTGCGGTAGTACGGGTACATCACAGCGGATGGCTGGTCGGAATGCCCCAGGCCGAGAGCATGTCCGGCTTCATGAAGCGCCACCGTGTAGATATCGATATCACCACCGGCGTGCCAGTTCTCATCGGCATCCAGATGCATATCCCCGGCGACTGGTTCCGCGTTCGTGGGATAGAACGTGTGCCCTAACACTCCTCCGGGCCCATCAAATGGAAATCCGTCTCCATGATCTCCGCTGGTAAAGAGAATGTTCACGGTTCTGGGAGCGGAAGCGCTGCTGGCTAGCTGAAACTGAACCTTTGCCACCTTTGTCCACTCCGTCAGTGCGTTGGTGAGTTCCGTTTTTGTAGTAGGGAGAGGCACTTTCGGCGTCATCGCGGAAAAATAATAACCAAGTGTTACGTTGCCGCTCTGATCAGGGCTCCAACCCTCGCTCGCAATCACGTACTGCCCAATGGTTTGCTCGCTCGCCAGAGTTCCACCGCAATGGTATACGCGATGGCCGTTCAGCAGATCCGGGGAAGCCGGGAAAATGTAGGCGACGTCATCCCAATCCTGAAGGCTTATGATTCTTTGTGCCGGGCCGGTCACCAGAAAGTGATGGGAGGCAAGGTCCGGGTGGTTGATCAAGGACAATCCGTTTTCCTGTAGTAGCTGCTGGGCATCTTCCCGCGTTACGTCCGGGTGGAACTCCACCAGTGCTGAGCCTTGCCTTGCTTGGAACCGCAGAGAAGGACTGATTTTGTCTTCCCCCCGCAACCGGCCTGCATACTGAAGTGGCAAGCCTTGTGGAGTGAAGTCATTTCCCGCTGTAACAACCACGCCGAAATCCGGTAAAGCACTCACAATCACAGCTCCTTGCTGGGCCAATGCTTGCCGGTTCTGCTCGTTCACAGGAGCTTGGAATTGCAGCAGGTAATGCACAGTTCCAGCCTTCCACTGCTTCTGCAAGCCGGTGCTGTAGTCATTCACTTGTTTGCCGGTTTCCACCGTCCTGGTTTTCAGATGAAGGGTACCTGCCAGCGCGGGGGCGCTAAGAAGAATCAGCAAAAAGGTTTTCTGCCACTGCATGCCCGTCTATCGGAGATCGGGAGAAAATCTTCATACAGGAAGCACAAAACAGTGTATGCCCACCCTCCTCAGGCTGTTGCTTGCGCTTCTGTGTATGGACACCGCACTTTCCGGTGCGGGAGGAAGTTCGTACAAAATCGAAACAGTGGCGGGAAGCAGCTTTGTCGGTGACGGGGCCCCTGCTGTTTCTGCCCCCTTACGAGATATACAAGGACTAGCTTCAGACGCAAACGGAAATCTGTATTTAGCGGATGCAGGCGATCACAGGCTACGAAAAGTGACTCCTGCCGGAATCATTACCACTGTGGCGGGAGCCGGTTTTCCCGGATACTCCGGTGACCACAGCGCTTCGGAAAGCGCGTCCCTGAATCTCCCTTACGGCGTCGCTGCCGACAGTGCCGGAAATATTTATATCGCAGACTTGGGAAACAACTGCGTGCGCCGTGTATCCACGGCTGGCGTGATTGCCACAATTGCCGACCATTTGCTATCCCCCCGGAACGTAGCTGTAGATGGGAAAGGAAATGTGTATGTTTCCGAATTTGCCGGTCATCGGATCAGGCGCATCAATAGCGATGGCACCACCACTGTGGTAGTCGGTACCGGAAAAGCAGGTGCCGGAGGCGATGGCGGCAGTGCTACTCTGGCTCAACTCAACTACCCGGCGGGTCTGACGTTTGATCGTGCGGGGAACCTGTATGTGGCCGATAGCGGCAACCATGAAGTGCGGAAAATCACCACAACCGGAATCATTACTAAAATTCTGGGCACGGGCGCTCCCGGTTCCGGGGTGCCGGAACAATTAGACACACCTACCGGCATTGCCTTTGATAACGGTGGCAATCTCCTGGTGGCGGATAGCGGGAATCAACGAATTCGAAAACTCACCACGGCTGGACTGATTTCCAGCATTGCGGTCAGCGTGCGGGACGTCGCTGTGGATGTGAATGGCAACGTGTTCGCAGGAGGCGGTTCCCGCGCATGGAAAGTGCTCTCCAGCGGAGTCACCGTAAACATCGCAGGCGATGGTTCCTACCAGTTCCGGGGAGATGGCGGTTTAGCGACGCAGGCGCGGTTAAATGCGCCTTACAGTGTGGCGCTGGATGCGCAAGGCGTGCTTTGGATTTCCGATCAGGGGAATACTCGCATTCGGCAGGTATCCTCCAGCGGCACCATCACCACCGTGGCAGGCCCGGCCGGCTTTGGAACACCGGCAGGTCTTAGCGTCGAATCTTCTGGTAGCGTGCTGGTGGCAGATAGCACCGGGCAATCTGTGCGGCGGCTAACCGGTTCCGCTTTGTCCTTGGCAGCGGGCAACAATGCACAAGGCTTCAGCGGGGATGGGCTTCCCGCCACCACTTCTCTTTTGGCGCTCCCTCAAGGTGTAGTCAGCGGCCCAGGCGGTATTTTCTTTATTGCGGATACCGGCAATCACCGGATTCGGCGTGTGAATGCGGCTGGCATATTAAGCACTGTAGCCGGGAATGGAGTGCGGGGCTGGAATGGAGACGGAGCCGCTGGTGCGGTGTCACTGGATACACCGTCCGCATTGGCTTTGGATGCCGCTGGAAACTTGTTTTTTGCGGATACCGGCAACAACCGGATTCGCAAACTAACACCAAATGGACAAGTAGTAACGGTAGCAGGCGCACAAACCGGCACCTGGGCACTCAACGCTCCACGCGGAGTGGCGGTGGATAAAACTGGAAATATCTGGATTGCAGACACCAACAACCACCGCATTTTGGTGCTGGGGAGCGACGGCTCACTTTCTCTGGCAGCCGGAAATGGCTATCCGGGATTCGGCGGGGATGGCGGCACAGCGTCCGGTTCCCAATTGAATTTACCGGAAGGGTTATTCGTGGATGACGCTTCCGGCTCGGTGTATTTCGCAGATTCAGGCAATCAACGAATTCGGCGTTTAACGCCTCCGCCAGCCGCAATCACGGAAGCCCCTACCAGTTCTACGCTGACCGTTGTGAACGCTGCTTCTTTTCAAACAGGTTCCATAGCACCCTGTTCCATTGCCAGCGTATTTGGCGCGGATGTAGGGGCAGCGGGCGCGCAGATTTTGTTTGACCATCAACCCGTTACCGTTTTCACAGCACAGGATGGTTCCCTCCCCAATCAGGCCAATGTCAGAGTGCCTTGTGGTGCAACTACGTCCACGATGGTGGAGGTTTCTTTAGGAGGAAAATCGATTGCACAAGCCACTGTACCCGTTGCTGCAGATGCTCCCGGCCTATTCACCTTAGGCAGCGGCACAGGGCAAGCAGTAGCCGTCCACTTAGATGGCACACTCAACTCCGCAGACCACCCTGCTCCAGGGGAATCTGTGATTGTTCTCTATGCCACTGGTGTCGGTCAGGGCAGCCCGGTGACCGCAATGGTAGGCAACAAAGATGCAACCGTTCTGTACGGCGGAGATGCACCCGGATTTCCCGGCCTGTCTCAGATCAACCTCCAACTTCCCTCCGGGGTAACCGGCAAACAGCCGATCACCGTATTCTCCCGTTCCATTGCTAGTCAGGCAGGGGTCACTTTGGTGATTCAGTAAACTCAAGGAGAGTGATTCCTGTTGCCCTTACCATTGCCGGTTCCGACCCCAGCGGTGGCGCGGGCATTCAGGCGGATTTGAAAACATTTCACCGCTTTGGAGTGTACGGGGAAGCGGTACCCACTCTTCTTACCGTACAAAATACCCGGAAAGTGGATGCGGTGGAAGTGCTGCGACCCGCCTTGGTGGTGGCACAGCTTCGCGCAGTATTGGAAGATATTCCACCGCTAGCGGCGAAAACCGGGGCACTCGGCAGCGCGGAAGTGGTGGAAGCTGTTGCGGAGGAAGCAAAAACATTCCCGTTCCCCCTGGTGGTGGATCCGGTCATGATCAGCAAGCACGGCGCACATCTGGTAAGCCCGGAAGCGCGGGAAGCAATGCTCCGTTTTCTGGTTCCCAGAGCGACGCTTTTAACTCCTAATCTTGCCGAGGCCAGCTCGCTTACAGGCATCGCGGTGGAAGATGTTTCCGGAATGCGTGAAGCTGCACAAAGGCTCGTAGATTTGGGTGCCAACGCTGTTTTGGTAAAAGGCGGACATCTCCCCGGCCACCAAGCCATTGATATTCTTCTCCATCAAAACGGATTCACGGAATTTGCTGCTCCCCGGATTGAAACGCCGCATACCCACGGAACTGGCTGCACCTACTCGGCGGCAATTACCGCATTGCTGGCGCGGGGCAGTTCCCTCGTAGCAGCCGTGCAGGAAGCCAAAGCCTTTGTGACCAGAGCGATACAAAGCAATCCGGGGCTAGGACACGGTTCCGGTCCCCTGAATCACTGGGCTTGATTTATACTTTTGTTTGACCAAAGTTCAAATTTATTACCAACTGGATCGTCCGCTGGATGACGATCTTCTGACGCGAATTGGCAACGCCCATTCGATTTACGGAATTGAAAAAATCCAGGTAGCGCCCACGCTGGATTCTTTGATGGTGGAATTCGACGCCACGCGTTTTTCCGCAAGCAATGTGACCGCCGCGCTCCGAAGCCGCGGAATACCGATCACACCGGTTGCGGGTGCCACCAATGCTCTCTAGCCGTCGACCTGTCGAGGTGCGCCGCGTGGATGAGTGTTCCACGCTCCATGAACTCATTACGCATTGCTTGCCAGCTTTTGGCGGCGCATACCTTCGAAGAATTTACTCCATTTTGGACCGGGCCATTGGCATGGGGTGTCCATTGACACTCTCCATTTCCGGTCCCATCACTGTTTCCGGCCAGCACCAGGCATGGCTAATTCCGCTGCTGGAAACCGGCTGGGTCGCGTACCTCAGCACCACGGATGCCGTGTGTTACCACGACGGCCACCGAAGCCTGGACATCTCCAAGCGTGGCCCAGGACCGATCTTTGAAGTTCCCATCTTTGGCGATGATGCGGCGCTGCGCGATGAGAAAACCATTCGCGTCACCGACATGGCGTTTGATGAAGAAATCCTGCTGGATCAGGATCGCTTTTTCAGCGCTGTATTAACCTTGCCGGAATTTCAGCGGAAGATGACAGGCACGGAAATGCGGAATCGCCTGGGTGCCTATATCGCGGCTCAGGAGAAGCAGAACAACGTCAAGCCCGGTCTCCTATCCACATGCCACAAACATGCCATTCCGATCTTTGTGGGTGCTCCTGCCGATGGCAGCGTGTTTCTGAATTCCATGAAGCTCTGGGCCATGCGGGAAGCAGGCTTGATTTCTGATTACGCCTTTGAACTCGACCTCCATGCGGAAGTGTTTGAAGCTTGCGCCTACCATCACTGGGGATTGTTTGAAGACCATGCTCACGCTTTAGCAACGCTGATTTTAGGCGGAGGCGTGCCCAAGAACTTCAACCTGCAGCCGGAACCTGCCTTGGGGCAGATTCTTGGCATTCCGGATGTGCGCGGCTATGAGTTCGATGTGCAGATTGTGACCGCGCCCGTGACCGATGGCTCGCTTTCTTCTTGTCCTCCTGCGGAAGCCGTAACTTGGGGCAAGGTGGATAAAGATACATACCTGCAATCCACCGAAAGCATGCAGGCGGATTACTCCACGGTGATGCCGTTTGTGGTGAAAGCCTTGCTCGAAAATCAAGCCCGGTATGAAGCTATGGAAAACGTGCCGGAAAACGCAAAAGGCTATCTGCGCCCACGCGCTGGTTATCGCCTATTTGAATCCCGTGAACGGCTTCACGAAACGTTGCGCGGGGCAGTACGCGAAAATAAAGAGTGGCTGGCGGATTCGGTAGCTTATCCGCTTGCCAAATGAGAAGTGTCTGCGTGTTCTGCGGCTCCAGTGATGGAGCTCACCCGATTTACTTGCAAACCGCACGAGACTTCGGAACGCTGCTGGCACAACAGAAAGTCACTTTGGTCTACGGTGGTGCCAAGCTCGGCTTGATGGGAGCTGTAGCGGATGCCGCGCTTCAGGCAGGCGGTCGCGTGGTCGGCATCATGCCGCAATTTCTGGTGGAGAAAGAAAAAGCGCACCGGGGGCTGACAGATCTTCAGGTCGTGCAAACCATGCATGAACGGAAAGCTCGCATGGCAGAGCTTTCCGAATGTTTTATCGCATTGCCCGGCGGTTTCGGAACCCTGGAAGAATTCTTTGAAGCTGTTACATGGATGCAGTTAGGATTGCACCGGAAACCATGCGGCATTCTGAATATTCGCGACTACTATAGTGGCCTGCTGCAGTTACTCAATACAGCCGTGGTGGAAGGCTTTATGCGGGAAGAACACCGCGCCGCTTTGGTGGTAGAGACTGACCCTTTTCTGCTACTGAAAGGACTACAAAGCACCACGCCTCCAAGTCTCGAGAAATGGATCAACTCGGACCAAATGTAACACGCACGGAATAGTTCTGCCCTTCCCAAGTGTCACGATCGATCCAGAAAAGCGTAAACTCCACAGAGTTCTGGATATCTGCAGCAGCGAGGTCTACAAAGCTGGCTTTCAGAGGAATAGAGGCAGATTCAACTTCCTGATAGGTTACCCATTGATTAGTCGACCATCGCAGCCGAAATGGCTCCTCCGCACAGATTCGTAATATGCAGTTTCTTCTAATCTGTTCGATAGGATGGTTGGGAAGCCAAAACTCCACTTTGCTTTGGGGATTGCCATTAGCATAGCGTGCCGCCACAGGAGGAATCAGATCAAATAACTGTTGATCCAAACACGAACGGAGCAAACGCATGTATTCGGAATGAGCCCATACCAAGGGAACTGCCGAACCTGTAGGACCACCACAATACAGTCCTTTTTCCGGCAGGTCAGGTTCATCCCATACTTGCTCGGGGAGCAACTCAGTGCTTCCGCCAAACTTTTCCATGCTCTGCACTAAGTGTTCATAGTCGCTGCCAGCTGCCAGTTCATAATGAGCACGCTCGCCTGTGAGTAAAGGCCAGCACCTTCCCGTTCCCCACTGCTGAAAGGGCTCTCCGTGCGGTCCCTGGCCGTATCCATCGTGGTTGTAACGACGCCATCCCGTGCCACAAGGCATTTCATGTTTCAGCGTGGCATCCACGGCTTGCAAGGAGTTCACAACCACAGGATCATCCGGCTTCAGAATGCCATAACGAACCAGTTGCAGAAAACCTGCATCGACTATGTTACGGGCAGGAAAACAATGATTGCTGCCTGGCGGCTGACTGGGAAGTTCGATCTCAGCATTATCTACCGAATTCGGCGCAGCTACTTGACCTACTTTCACTGGATTTAACCGGATGAAGTACCGGGGATTAGGAATCAATGAACCTTGTTTGGTTACCGTCCACTCCTTCAGGTGTGCATAGAGGAAATCCGCATAGTCTTCCAGGAAGTGAGCTGTCTCCGTTTGCTCGGCTTCCTTTGCAAACTCCGCCCCGCAGATGGAGGCCGAAATGATGGCAGCAAGCGTAGAAGGCGAATAACCGCTTGCTTCTTCCCATCGCTCTTCTTCTGTTACCGGTCCGCTATGAAGAAGATACCGAACGGCACTTTGCACCAATGGGCGCGCATCAAAGTTCTTTAGCAGATCATCCTGAAAAAGGCGCCATGCCAGCAAAACAGGAAAAGCGACCTCATCCAGTTGCGTTTTGGACCGGAACGCTTCACCATCTACCCAGAAATTTTGTGGGAAGCTGCCATCTTGCTCCTGATGCGCAGCTAGGTAAATCAGAGCACTCAATGGCGCTTCCCTGTTGTCTGCGGCTAGCAAGCCCAATGCAGTCTCCACCATGTCTCGCGTCCAAACCAAATGGTAGCCGCCTTCGCCATCCCTGTCGTTTCGTACCTCTCCCCACGGCGTTGTCAAGTGAGGCAATAAAGGCCCCCTGCATAAACTTGTCCTGGTGCGTCAGTAATACGTTGTAGCTGGAACGAAAGAGTTTTCCTCCATCAAAGCTTGCTGCTTCCAATCGTTTGCCATGATGAGCGATTGTTTGCCATTCCGAAACAAACGCGTTTCGCTGCTCTGGGAAGGGAACGGCTAGGCTCTGCAATAAGCGAGAAGCAGCTACTGTTAGCCTTTCGCTAAAAGCAAGACCGACCGTAAACGCATGGTCCTTGGGCAAAGGAAGTTCCGCCGTCAGCACAACATTCCCCTGCTCTGCCTGATGAAACTCAAATGTCATCTTGTGGTGTTTTTGAATATCCGTACATCCGTCGCTGGCTCCTGCATAGCCACAGGAAAGACGAGAGAAAGGAGCAGAAGCGCCAACTACCAGCCAACGATTTTTACGTTCCGCCGCTAAGAATTCCTGCCCGGACACTTCCACGATGTAGGCATTGTTCTTTTCACCCTTGCTTTCCAGGTGCGGAGCGCAGAGTACATATACCTTTAGTTTTTTCAGTACGTCTGGCTCCCCCTGAAATCTGGTACAGATCAGAACAGCGGAATTGTGGACATCTGCAATGATCTCTTTTGTGTAAGAAAAGCGACCTTTTGGTTCGTTTACCGTGATGCGATAGCCTTGGGAAGGGAGAATGCGTTCCGTTTTGTGAGGAACTCCACTCCTTTCGTCCACTAAAATTTTTTCGCCATCCCCAATGATGAAATAGAGATCCCGGAGTTGCGGGCGGTCGATTGTTGGGTAGTAGACCTCTGTAAGAATCCCATTCCAGATCGTGAACCAGACTCTGCTTCCCGGCGAGTATGCTGTTCCTACTCCTTCTTTGTCGCTATGACTCCCATACGCTTCCGAGCCCGGTGCGCCGAATGCGTTCTTACTCCCTCGAAACTTTGCCATGTACCTTTTTCAGCATCTCAAACGTGGAACATTCTCTAAGGAAAAGAAAAAGGCTAATTTTCCGTCCTAAGTCGCGCTGCTGTGCCGGAAAGCGAGAACAATTCGCTCCGTGCGACTAAGCTCATGCGCCCGTATGCTTGCAGCATCATTTGATATGCATCTGCTACTGGTCGTCGCTGGCGGTTTAAATCGAATAACCCACATTCATTTACTGTGCCTCGCTTTTGGGATAAGCCGATGTCCCAGTCCACCTGATCGATCAGGCTGTACCAGGTAAACCCGATAACCGGCACGCCATCGCCTCGCATCCGCAGAATGTTTTGAAATTGTTTCCAAAGCCAGCGTGGTGCTTCGGATGGGTCAAACACATTTGTTTCCGTATGCATCACTGGTAGCAAGTAACGGAAATAGTAGCTTTTGGTAATGCCATACCAGCCCATCAAGTCTTCACTCTGCATGTTGGAACCATCCGGCAGTATCATGCGTTCATTCCGGCCGTAATAATCATTGCCCATCACCTGAAAACCGGGCGGTTTACCGCTCATGAACCACTTGTACTCCTCGCGTGTGAGTCCATTGTCGAGCAGATATAAAGTAACGTCGGAATCCGGCAAATGCGCATACAGCAGATCCAGCGCAAGAAAACGCAAATTGTTGTTCAGTTTGGAATCCGGCGCGGGCGAAGGGCGCATGTCATGGGTATACTCAGCCGATTCACTTTGAATAAACACTGCATCTGGTCTGTGCCTGGTAATGCGCTGCGAAGCAAGAGTGCTGGCCGCCACTAAATGCTTGATCGCTGTTACAAAGCTGCGGCTATCTTTATGTTGCTCGTTCCAGCAGCCATCCAAGGCACTGAATTTCGCGCACACATAGATTTCGTTTACCGGTGTATAGAAGCGCACCCAAGGATAACGCTGGGCAAATGCTTCGGCATAATCAGCAAAGTGCAAAGGCAGTTCGGGATTTTGCATGTTGCCCAACCAATCGGGCACGCCAAAATGCAGCAAATCCATAATGGGAATGATCCCCAGGCGCTGCATCTCCGCCATTGCTCTATCCGCGAACTCCCAGTTATAGCGGCCCGGACCTTGATGCACGGAATAGTAAGGCAGCCCGTAGCGCAGGTATTTCAGCCCTACTTCGTGCACCAATCGAAAATCTTCCTTCCACCACCGGTAATGTCCGCATTCCTCCAGCAAATCGCGACGCGTGCGGCCATGCTCAATGGTAGGATAAGAGCACTCCACGCCTGTGGCAAACAAAAACTCGCCCGGTCCGCCACTTGGCAAACCGCTCGCGTCAGCTCCTAAGGGGCCTCCGTGCTCATCGCCTGTGGCGTACTCTCCGGTTGTTTTCCGCACAATCTCTAAAAAGCTGGCGCTCATCGCTTCGCTTATTTAGATGTGGTGCTTTCCTCCATTGGGAGAAGAATTAGTTCAAATAGTATTTCGTGTATAGGGTATCGCGCTGCTTCGGAATGAATCCGGCATCCCGAATCAGGCGACGCAGTTCTTCCTCGCTGGCGCGGTTGTGAGTGCCGGCAGCGGAAACCACATTCTCTTCAATCATGATGCTGCCCACATCATTGCCGCCAAAGCGCAATCCGATCTGGCAAGTCTTCAGCCCTGGCGTGACCCAGGAAGACTGAATGTTCACAATGTTGTCGAGATAGATGCGTGAAATTGCCAGCGTCTTCAGGTACTCCACGGCAGTGGCTTCTTCTTTGATGAAACGGCCCAGCGAAGTGTATTCCCGCTGAAAGCTCCATGGAATAAAGGCAGTGAAACCGCCCGTGTCTTCCTGAATCTGCCGCACTATTTCAAAGTGATTCACACGCTGCTCAATAGTCTCGCCACAGCCGAACATCATGGTCGCAGTGGTGCGCATTCCCAGCGCATGGGCCGTGCGATGCACATCGATCCACTCCTGCGTACCGCACTTCAAACGGCTGATGCGGTAGCGTACCGCATCATCTAGAATTTCCGCGCCGCCCCCCGGAATGGAATCCAAGCCCGCGTCCCGCAGCCGCGCAATGGTGTCGTAAAGGGACAAGCCGCTGACTTCCGCAATATTGGTAATCTCCGGCGCGGAAAAACAGTGCGTGTGAATGGTGAAGCGCTTCTTGATGTTGCGAAGCAGGTCTTCATACCACTCGATTTTCAGATCCGGATGAAGGCCGCCCTGCATCAGAATGCCGGTTCCGCCCAAATCAATGGTTTCCTGGATCTTCTCGAAGATCTTTTCTTGGGGCAGAATATAGCCTTCCTTGTGCCCCAGCGGACGGTAGAATGCACAAAAACTGCAATACTCCGTGCAGAAGTTCGTGTAATTGATATTGCGATCAATGATGTAGGAAGCAATGCCCTCCGGGTGATGTTTGCGGCGCACTTCATCGGCGCGCATCCCAATCTCAATCAGATCATCGGATTCGAATAACTCACTGGCTTCCTGGGGACTCATGTTTTCATTTTACCGGACGGTTTTCTCGGCACGGTATGATAGAACTCTTATGCTCGCCTCCACTCGCGAGGTTCGCCACTCCGTTTGTGCGCTGGACTGCCCGGATGCCTGCTCCTTACAGATCGACGTCCAAGACGGTCGAGGGTCGCGGTTGCGCGGAAATCCGGCACATCCTGTTACACGCGGGTTTCTGTGCGGCAAGGTCGCCCGCTACTTGGAACGCGAGTACTCTCCGCAGCGTTTACTTTATCCGCAGAAACGAATCGGAGGGAAAGGCGAAGGCCGGTTCACCAGAATTAGCTGGGAGGAAGCATTAAAGGAGATTGCCTCCCGCTTGCAGGAAATCTCCAACACCGATGGGCCGGAAGCTATTCTGCCGTATAGCTACGGCGGCACTCTGGGACTTCTGAATGGCGGGGGCATGGACCACCGCTTCTTTCATCGTTTAGGAGCATCCCGGTTGGACCGCACCATTTGTTCGTCGGCTGGCATTGCCGGGTTAATAGAAGCTTTGGGCTGCCGTTATGGCACGGAACCGGAGCAGTTTCGTCACTCCAAGCTGATTTTGGCATGGGGTGCAAACATTCTGGCAACCAATGTCCACCTTTGGCCGTTTATTGTGGAAGCGCGAAGAAACGGCGCTCGGTTTTACGTGATTGATCCTCACCGGAACCGCACAGCACAACTGGCGGACCGGCACTTTCCGATTCATCCCGGCACAGATACCGCGCTTGCGCTGGGCATGATGCATGTGATCTTCCGCGAACAACTGGAAGATAAGGAATACATTGCGCAACATACCATTGGCATTGCGGAACTGCGCGAACGCGCCGCCGAATATACGCCGGAAAAGGTAGCTAGTCTCACTGGCTTGACGGCAGAGGACATAATTCTGTTAGGCCGCGAGTACGCCACGGTGCGTCCGGCAGCGATCCGCCTGAATTACGGAGTGCAGCGCAGCGAAAGAGGCGGTTTAGCGGTTCGCACGGTTGCCTTGTTGCCCGCAGTAACAGGTTCTTGGCGAGAAGTAGGAGGCGGCTTACAACTTTCCACTTCGCAGGCATTTCAGGTCAACAGGCCAAGTCTTCAGATGCCCGAGCTTCAGCAGAGTTCCCCGCTCGGGCGGGAAGCACGGCTGGTCAACATGTCCACTTTGGGGCAGGCGCTTACAGAATTGGATCATCCGCCTGTTTCGGCATTGGTGGTGTATAACTCCAATCCGGCTGCCGTGGCTCCCAACCAGAATGCCGTGCTGCGCGGGTTGCGTCGGGAAAATCTGTTCACCGTGGTGCTGGAACAGTTTCAAACGGATACCGCAGATTATGCCGACATTCTGCTGCCCGTTACCACCTTTCTGGAGCACACGGACCTGTATTTCTCTTACGGCCATTACTATCTTCAATTGGCGCGGCCTGCTCTCCCTCCACCGGGCGAGTGCCTGAGCAACACCGAAATTTTCCGCCGCTTGGCGCACCACATGGGATTCCAGGAATCCTGCTTTGCGGAAACAGAGGACGATATGATTCGCGGCCTCCTCCATTCCGAGCATCCTTTTATTAAGGGGATCACCTTGGAGCAGCTAGACCGGGAACATTTTGTCCGCTTGCAGGTTTCGCCAGACGATACTCCCTACTTGCCGTTCGCAAACGGGAACTTTGGCACGGCTTCCGGCAAATGCGAGTTCCGCGCAGAGTCGCTCCAGTATGAACCACCTGTGGAGTCAAGGCGTGGCAGCGCCGGTTGGCAGCGCCGCTACCCGCTGGAGATGATTTCGCCCAAAAACAGCAACAGCATGAATTCCACCTTCGGGTACCAACCGGAATTAGATGTGGAAACGGCAACGGCGACGCTTCATCCGGAAGATGCGGCTCCACGGGGAATTACTAGCGGTGATTCCCTACGGGTATTTAATGATCGCGGCACGGTGATTTTGCGGGCTAAAGTCGCTGCGGAAGTTCCGCCTGGGGTGGTTTGTTGCCCATCCACTCGCTGGCCCAAGGGTGCTCCCGAGGGTAGAAACATCAATGCGTTAGTTTCCGAACGATTGACCGACATCGGAAATGGTCCGGTGTTCTATAGTTGTTTAGTTCAAGTGGAAAAAGCTGGAGACTAGGATATTACTGTGCAATGGCAACGTGCGGCGCTGGCCGCTGTTTTGTGTATAGGCTTTACTGGCTGTAAAGACCAGGACCGCGCTCGGGTGAAGACGGAGGAAGAAGCGCCCCGCATGGCAACCATGCTGGCAGTTTCCGATCCGCGCGCTCAAGCGCAATTGGTTACTGGATGGTACCCGTTGGAGCAGAATGCCTGGCGGTGGACGGCTGGTCACTTTTCCGTTCTGCTTCGTCCCCCGCAAGGGGCAGACGCAAATGGCGCAGTGCTGAAGCTGAAGGTAAATGTGCCGGAAGCAATTCTGAGCAAGGTAAAAACCACCACGCTTTCCGCTTCCGTGGGAGGCACGCAGCTTCCACCGGAAACGTATACCAAGGCGGGTGACTATACTTATACCCAAGACGTGCCGGCAAGCGCTTTGAAAGGCGAATCTGCCAAGGTGGATTTCAGCCTGACAAAGTTCCTTCCGGCCGGCAGCCTGGAATCCAGAGAATTAGGCGTTATTGCAACTTCCGTCGGCTTTGAACATAAGTGATCGATTCGCTTCCAAACGAGTTGTAATTTTCCTGGGCTGGCTCTTGCCAGCCCTGTTCTGCGTTTGGCTCTGGCAGTATGGTCTCCGATGCTGGTTTCAGCAAGACGATTTTGCTTGGCTGAGCCTCCATACTCAGATTTATAACTGGCCTACGTTCTGGAGCGAGATGTTTACGCCCATGGCGCAGGGAACCATTCGCCCCTGGAGCGAGCGCGGCTTTTTTCTTCTGTTTTACAAGCTGTTTGAAGCAGATGCCCTGCCTTACCGGATTCTGGTGTTTGCCACACAGATAGCGAATCTTCTGCTGCTCTATTGGATTATTTTCCGGTTAACCCATTCCCGTCTGGCTGCCTTTGCTGCGCCGCTTTTGTGGACGGCAAACGCGGCGCTTGCCACCACCATGTGCTGGACGTCGGACTACAACCAGATCCAGTGTGCCTTTTTTCTGCTGCTGGCTTTTGCGCTGTATCTTCGCGGCCACTACTGGCTGCAGTTAGTGGTGTTTGTTCTGGGGTTTGGGGCACTGGAATTAAATGTGGTGTACCCAGCCATTTTGCTGGCCTATGTGGTCACTTGCCAGCGCTCCCGGAAGGCACTGCTCGGCGTGCTTCCCCTGTTTGCCATTTCAGTGCTTTATTACGGAGCGCACCGGGCGTTCGCTCCTCCACAAACTAGTGGCCCTTATGTACTGTATTTCGATGCTGCCCTGCCAAAAACGCTGCTGACTTACTGGAAGTGGAGCTTTGCTCCAGCAGCGCTGGAAAACTCCCTTCGGCATAGCGCGTTGATTGTGGTTCTGTTTACAGTGATCGTGCTTGGCTACTCCGGATATTCCGCGTGGAAAGGTCGATGGCTACCGTTATTTTTTCTGCTCTGGTTTCCCATCACACTTGCTCCTTTGCTGCCTTTAAAGGGGCATGTAACGGATTATTACCTTTCTATTCCTACATTGGGACTAAGTGTGGTGCTTGCACTCTTGTTGGGGGAACGCCGCCTTCGTTTGTGGGGAGCATTGGCTGGTGTAGGCTATCTTTCCCTGCAGATTCCTGCCGCTCGCGCTGGCTCTCGCTGGTACTTTGAGCGTTCCCGGGAAGTGCGGAATCTGGTTTTGGGAGTGCGAGCCGCCAGGGAGGCTCATCCGGGCAAGACCATTCTGGTCACAGATGTTACACCGGATTTATACGCCCGTTCTTTTGCCCATTCGCCGTTTCACGCCTTGGATATTCCAGAGGTCTATCTCGCGCCAGATGAATCGAATAGCCCCCAAACGAATCTAAATGAAAACCGGGCGGATTTCGTGCTTCCGGCAGAACCTGTTCTCCAGGGCTTGGCGCAAGAGGAGATCGAGGTATACTCGGCTTCCGGGCAGCGCCTGCGCAACATCACAACGCTGTACGAAAAAGGGCTGCGTGCAAAAGGGAAACCGGAAACTCCGCGAATAGTTGACGTGGGGAATGCCCGTATGACATACTTGCTCGGTTCCAGTTGGTACCCCTTGGAAGGAAACTTTCGGTGGATGCCAAAAAGGGCTTCCCTGAAAATAGGGGGGCCTCAAACCGGAAGTGAGAAGCTGGTGCTGACGGGGTACTGCCCGCCTGAACAGCTTCGCCAAGGCCCCTTGGCTTTGTCTGTTTTCATAGACGGAGAACCGCTCTCTCCTATTGAGATCAGCAGACCAGAGACGCCGTTCTCGCGGAGTTTGAACCTTCCCCCAGATACGGTGGGCAAAAAAACAGTGGAAGTCACTCTGGAAGTCAGCCGTACGATTGCTGTTCCAGCGGGTGGGCGGCCACTCGGCTTAGCATTTGGAAAGTTCCTCATCCAATAGCGAAGCCAGTTCGTAATGATTCTGTACCAAGTCGCTCGGGAATTGAGAGACATGGTTTGGTTTGGCAAGGCAATTGCTAACCACTGTCCGCAGAATCAATAAGAGGGTGCAAATCCCTGGTAGTACTGTTCAAGAACTTATTGAAACTTTTAGCTATAACAATCGTCTTATTGTTCGATATTATTTATCCGAGATTTTTTACTTACAAGCATTACTTTGATAGGGAGATACGACCATGACCAAAATTGAGTTTGAAAAATATAAGACAGTGCTGGAGTCAAAGCTGGCCGAGCTTTCCGACGCACTGCGGAATCGTGATGACATTGCAATTGAAAAAACGCCAGATGCTCTGGATGAAGTGCAGTTGGCGGGTGAGCGGGAATTAGCGATTCGGAATCTGGATCGTGAATCCAGCTTGTTGCGGCAAGTACGTGGTGCTTTGGCTCGCATTGCCGATGGAAGCTATGGCGTGTGCCTTCACTGCGAAGAAGATATTAGCCTGAAGCGCTTGAATGCTGTTCCGCAGACTGCGTATTGCATCACTTGCCAGGAAGCAGCCGACCGCCACGAGTTTGAACTGCAAGACACTGTGGAATTTGCCAACGCGGCTTAATTCCGTTGCAATTCAAATCTGTTTGGGAAAGGGGTGCTTGGTCAATGCACCCCTTTTTATTTTGTTATTTTGATCACAGACCACATTCTTCCTGCCTCTTCCCGGTCTCGCCGATAAGAAAAAAACCGGTCGGAATGGCAAAAAGTACATAACCCGGCGGACTCGATATTGGCCGCTGGAATTCCACACTGCTTCAGTTGCCATCGGTTAATTTCCGACAGGTCCAAATGCTGTTTTCCTTCTGCTTCTGCAAAGGGTGGATGAAAGCCGGAAAACACACGAGCGACTTCCGGGCCTACTTCGAAACAACACTCACCAATCGCTGGGCCAATCGCAGCGATGATGTTCTCCGGAACTGTTCCCCATTCCCGCTTCATGGCGTCCAGAGTACGGGAAACGATGTTTGCCGCCGTGCCACGCCATCCCGCATGTACGGCGGCGACCGCATGGTTCCGAATATCCGCTAATAAAACCGGAACACAGTCAGCGGTTTTGATCCCTAGCAGAACGCCCGGAGTGGCAGTGATCAGTGCATCCCCAACTCCTGCTAGTCCCGGTTCTTTGGCAAGCAACACATCAGGGGAATGCACCTGCCGGACGGAAGCAGGCTGCTCGGGCGCGGAAGCCATGCGAGTTCCAAAACCAGCTTCCAGCCACGGTTGCGCACTTAGATGAGGAGGTCGGTAATACTGGGAATTGCTAAGGGAAAAAGAGTTAGACAGGGTTTTGTACCTGTGCAATGCGCACCTGCTTCTTGAAATCTTCCAGCATGGATTCATGGAGGCGCACCTCTGTCGGACGCTTCACCAGGGTGCTCATCTGGTCGATTTTGTCCTGCAGTTTCAGCAATGCGTAGAAGAGATTTTCCGGTCGCGGCGGGCACCCGGCGACGTACACATCCACTGGAACAATCTTATCCACGCCCTGCAATACCGCAGTACGTGTTGAAAAGGACCGCCCACGCTGGAACAAGCGCCCATGGAAATCACCCATTTCGGTTCCGGCATCTGATCGTAAATGCGCTTCAGCACAGGCGCCATTTTCAGCGTTACCGTGCCTGCCACAATCATCAGATCCGCCTGACGCGGGCTGGGCCGAAACACTTCCGAGCCGAAGCGCGCGATATCGAAACGGGACGTGGAGGAAGCAATCATCTCAATGGCACAGCACGCCAACCCAAAGGTGATCGGCCAAAGTGCCGACTTGCGCGCCCAGTTAAATACGTAGTCCACCGAGGTGATCATTAAGTTCTGTTCGAATTGGTTCTGGAGGATAGACATCCCCTTTCATGGTAACGAACCTTGGAGAAGGTAAGCTGAAATCGTTGCCCTTGTTGGTGCATTCATGCTGATGCTGCTGGCCGCTATGTTTGTGGGAAGCCAAACATGCCAGCCTTGCCATGCCAAAATTGCGGAAAATTACAATCGAACGCCCATGGCGCGTTCCGGAGGACCCGTCAGCACCCTTCCCGCCGCCGAATTCATAGTAAATGGTCACCAGTACCAAATCAGAGGGAAAAAAGTGAGCTTCGACGGAGGCTCGGTGTCAGCCGACTACTTCATCGGGTCGAATACCTCTGGCAGAACCTACCTCTGGGAACGCGAAGGCTACCTGTTTGAACTCCCGATTACCTGGTATGCCCGAAAACAGGCATGGGATGCCTCGCCAGGATACGAAAAGGATACGGAAATCCGTCTGACTCGTCCCGTGGAGGCAAGCTGCCTCCGCTGCCATACCAGCAGCGTCAGGCCAGTGCTAGGGACGCAAAACCGTTACGGCGATCCTCCTTTTCTGGAAGGCGGCGTTAGTTGTGAGCGCTGCCATGGACCGGGAAGTGAGCATGTGCGAAATCCGGCACAGGCGCACATGGTAAATCCGGCCAAGCTCGATTCCGAACGGCGAGACTCCGTTTGTGCCCAGTGCCACCTGACGGGCGAAGCTCGCGTGGAGCGAGCAGGCCGCCGTTTTGCGGATTTCAGCGCGGGCGAACGGCTGTCTGACTACGCTACATATTTTGTCTGGAAATCAACGCGGCGCGATCTCAAAGTCACTAGCCATGTGGAAAAGCTTGCTGCCAGCGCCTGCAAACGAGCCTCTGGGGAAGCGCTCTGGTGTGGAACTTGCCATGACGTACACACCAACCAAGACAAAACACAAGGAGCTTGTCTGAGTTGCCATGCGGCAGCGCATCACCAGGAAGAACAATGTGCGTCTTGCCATATGCCGAAAACTCGCGCAGTGGACGCAAACCATGGCGTCATGACGGACCACAGCATACCGCGCATTCCCGTTTCGGAACATGCTCTACCCGGCGGCGACTTAGTGGCGTTTCTTGGCACTGCCGATGATCGCTCGCTCGGCATTGCTTATGCCGAATTAGGAGACCGGCGGGGGCGCGAATTTTTGCTGCACGCTCAACCAGCCGATGCGCAAGTTCGTCTTCGTCTCGCTGCCTCTGAACCTGAGCCTGCTCGCGCCACCGCATTATATGAATCAGTCTTGCGAACGAATCCTTCCGAGACCGTGGCACTGGTGAATTTGGGGGCTCTCTATGCGAGTGCGGGACGTACGAAAGAAGCGGTCGACCTGTGGGAACGCGCATTGGTGAGCAACCCAGCCACGGAAGCGGCGGTTCTGAATCTGTCTCGCATTTTCACAGCAGCAGAAGCCCGCAAATTCCTTCTTCGTTACCTGGACTTGAACCCAACTTCCTCCGCAGCACGCTCCCGTTTTGCCGCTATAGCACAGTAACAGCATGAGTGTCCTGTTTGACACAAATGCTGTTTCTTTGGTAGTTTGCCAGTTACCAGAGGCTTGTCTCCATGCAGAGAATTTTGAAGTTAGCGTTGTTGTTTTTCCCCTTTCTTTTGCTCGTCGCACAAAGCGATCGTGGCACCATTACCGGCACTATATCTGATGCTTCCGGGGCGTTGATCCCCGGCGTTCCGGTTGTTCTCACAAACACGCAAACGGGTGCCCGTTTTGATACGGTCACTACAGGCACCGGCAACTACACCGTTCCTGGTCTTCCCGTTGGTCTTTACCGCTTGTCCATCTCACAGCCGGGTTTTGCTAACTATGAGCAAACAGGCATTGAAGTCCAGGTGGCAATAACGGTTCGCGTCGATGTCGCTTTGAAAGTCGGCTCCGCGACCGAGTCTGTTGAGGTCAACGCAGGTGCTACCCTGCTGAGAACGGAAAGTGCCGAGCTTTCCACCACAGTTACCGGCAAGCAGATCAATGAACTACCGATCAATTTCGGTATCGGCGCGGGAGCGATCCGCAATCCCCTTTCGTTTGCCCAGTTAACTCCTGGTGCTTCCATTAACGGCTGGAACAACATCACCATCAACGGCACCAACGGCGGCTTCAAGATCCTTTTCGAAGGTCAGGAATCCAGCAGCACGCTGGATCCTCGCGTCTCCGATGAATCGCAGCCTTCCGTGGAATCCGTCCAGGAATTTACGCTGCAAACCTCTAACTTCGCGGCGGAATTCGGAAGCATCGGCAGCGGGTTCTTCAACTTCACCTCCCGCAGCGGCACAAATGATTTTCACGGCAGCGCCTTTGATTACTTTCAGAACACCGCTTTTAACGCCGGCATTCCTTACACCGACAACGGCCGTGGCGGACATGTCCAGATCGTGAAGCATTTGAGCGACGGGGGTGGTTCCGTCGGCGGTCCCGTATGGATTCCCAAAGTCTATAACGGCAAGAACAAAACCTTCTTCTTCTTCACTCTGGAAAAGTACCGGGATCGCGAAAATCTTTACAACGGCATCACCACCGTTCCGAATTCGGCGCTGCGCAACGGCGATTTCAGTTCCATCCTGTTAGGCAATATCGGCACTGATTTCGTCGGGCCGTCCCATTCTCCAAAACGCGATCTATGACCCCGCCACCGCTATGATTGACGCCAGCGGCAGGCGTGTTCTGCAGATGTTCCCCGGCAATATCATTCCCGCGAGCCGGATCGATCCCACATCCGCCAAAATTCTAGCCACCATTCCTACTCCCAACTTGGGTGATAGCTTGGTGAACAACTTTGCTGCCTCGGGACCGTTCTATAAGCTTCAGCTGATTCCGGCCATCAAAATTGATCATAATTTCGGCAGCAACATCCACCTTTCCGGTTATTACTCGCTGGAAAATACCGATAAGTCGAATGGCATCGATGGCCTTCCTGAGCCGATCTCCCAAGTGCGGATTCAGGTCATCCGCAGCAAGACGTTCCGCTTGAATTACGATCAGACGCTCTCGCCCACTCTGCTGCTGCACTTGGGCGCTGGCGTTATCCGTTACACCAACCCGGACACGGTTCCTCCGGCAAGCGCGAATTACGATAATACCGCGCTCGGAATCTCAATGCGCCAGGGTACCGGTTTCCCTCGACTTCCGAACAGCAGTCCCACCGGCCTTGGCAACAACACCTTTGGCGGTCTTGCTCTCCCCGTCGGACCCGGCAGCCGCGGATGTTACACCACCACCAAGCCTACCGCCGTTGCCCAACTCACTTGGGTACGCGGCAACCACACCTACAAGACCGGCGGCGAATGGAAAATCGATTCTTTCACCAACATCAGCTACACCGGCCTGAGCCCCTATACAACTTCAACCCGGCGGAAACCGCGCAGCCTCTTTATGGTCAGACCCTGCCCAGCGGTACGGCACATCGGCTATGGCTTCGCCAGCTTCCTGCTCGGCCAGTATGACAGCGCCGCCATCGGCAACACCGTGGCTCCTCAGTACCGGCGTACCTCGTGGGGCTTCTTCCTTCAGGACACATGGAAAATCACTCGCAAACTCACGCTCGATTATGGGCTTCGCTATGATCTTCAATTGCCCAACCGTGAAATCTGGCATCGTACCAGCGGCTTCGATCCCGAATCGCGAATCCAAATGCGAATGGCCGCCTGGGCGGAGTAGTCTACGAAGGCACCGGCGCTGGCCGCTGCAACTGCAATCTGGTCAGCGCTTACCCGTATGCCATTGCTCCTCGCTTGGGCTTGGCTTATCAGATCAATTCCAAGACCGTGCTTCGCGCCGGTTGGGGCCTCAGCTACGGGCAGATCTCGCAATTCAACTACATCGGTGGCGGCAACAGCCAAGGTCTGGGATTCAACACCATCAACTTCACGTCGCCCGGCAATGGAGTCGCCGCGGGAACCATCTCGCAGCCGCTTGTTTATAGCCAGGCGGCTTTGAACGGCGCTAGCTTTGGACCCGGGCTTCTTGGTCAATCCGGGTGGAGCAGTGCAGGGTGCTCCCGCTTCCATCGATCCCAATGGCGCCCGTCCGCCTCGCTACAACCAGTGGAATGTCAGCATGCAGCGTGAACTCTTCAAGGATCTGGTGATTGAAGGTGCATACGTAGGCAACCGTGGCGCCTGGCTCCAGGCGGGTGGCGGCGAATAACGCAGCCGGCAGTGCTCTGATCGGCTACAACGCGATCACCCCTGCTTTTCTTCAGTCCCTGGGCCTCGATATTACTAACGCCGCTACTCGCACGCTCCTTACTTCCACCATTACTTCTGCCGACTGCTGTCGCCGCCGGTTTCAAGAAACCTTATGCGAACTTCCCGGATAGCGGCACTGTGCTTCAAAGCCTTCGGCCCTACCCGCAGTACGGCGGCATCGGCACCCTCTGGGCGCCTCTTGGCGCCTCCTCGTACAATGCTTTCCAGGCGAAGCTGACCAAGCGCTTCTCCTCATGGCCTGACGCTAATGGTAGCTATGCTTTCTCAAAGACCCTGGATAATTACGAAGGCAACGGCAACATTCTTAACCGGTCTGATTTCAAGGGACTGTCCTCTCAAGACCGTCCGCAGATTCTGAGCATCAGCGTCAACTACACGATTCCGGCTTATGGTTTTCTGAACCACAACGGTCTGACTCGAACCTTGCTGGCCGGCTGGACGATCGGCGCGATCAATCAATATTCCAGCGGTCCAGCTTTCTGCTGGCCCCGGCCTCCAACAACAGTCTTGGCACCTATCTGCCCGGCTATGCCACACGGCAATTCCGCGTACCCCGGCGTTCCGCTTTATTTGAAAGATATTAACTGCGGTTGCAACGATCCGACCAAGGATACTGTCCTGAATCCTGCTGCCTGGACCGATCAGGCCCCGGGCGTTTTCGGCAGCGGCACTATTTACTACAGCGACTTTCGCGGTCAGCGCCGCCCGGTGGAATCTTTTAGTCTTGGCAAACGATTTAGTTTCCGGGAACGTTTGCTCTTTAGCATTCGTGCCGAGTTCTTCAATCCGTTCAACCGCAACGAATCGCTTTCCGACCCCGTTACCTCCAGCCCCTCGAACCCGCCCACGCGTAATCCTGCAGGGTTGCTCACCGGTGGATTCGGATATATAAACTACACGGCGATCTCATCGAACAGTGTCGGAGGAACCATCCCATCCCCTCGAACCGGCCAAATCGTAGCGCGTTTCGAATTCTAAGTCGCGCTTACTCTTTGCCTTATTGCCGGAGCTTCTACCGAAGCTCCGGGCATTCGGTTTGAAGAGATCGCCCAAAAAGCGGGGTTGCGATTTGAACTGCAAAACGCCGCGGCCGGCAAGTTTCACCAAGTGGAACTTATGGGCGGCGGTGTCGCAGTCCTGGATTACAACAATGATGGCTGCATGGATGTTTTCTTCACCAATGGGGCCGAAATCCCCAGCCTGAAGAAAACGAGCCCGCAATTTTCACAACCGCCTGTTCCGCAACAATTGCGACCTTACGTTCACTGACGTTACCGCCGAAGCTGGACTGACGGGCGAAGGTTACAGCATGGCCGTTGCTGCTGGCGACTTCGACAATGACGGCTTTACGGATCTGTATGTAGCCGGGGTCAATCACAACACGCTTTACCGCAATCTGGGAAATGGCCGCTTCCTCGACATCACCGCAAAAGCTGGTGTTGCTGGCAATCGTTGGTCGGTGTCTGCTGGTTGGTTCGATTACGACAACGACGGCTATCTGGACCTTTTTGTTTCCAACTATGTGCAGTGGAATCCTGCGAATGAACCTCGCTGCGGCACCAACGAGCAGCAGTTTTACTGTCATCCGGGCGCTTACACCGGTTTACCCAATCAGCTTTTCCATAACAACCATGACGGAACATTCACAGATGTTTCGGAGAAATCCGGCATTGCGGCCCATATCGGTAAAGGGATGGGAATGGCTTTTGCGGATATGGATGGAGACGGCTTCACGGACGTTTTTATAGCCAACGATTCCATCCGCAACTTCCTGTTTCACAACCAGGGCAACGGCACTTTTCAGGAAGTGGGCCTCCAATCCGGTGTAGCGTTGCGCGATGATGGCAACGCCATTGCCGGCATGGGCGTGGATTTCCGCGACTTGATAACGACGGCAAGCCGGATTTGGTGGTCTCCGGCATGATCAATGACACATTTCTGCTGTTCCGATAATCTCGGGGGCATGAATGGCTTTGACGATGCCGGAGCGTCTACCGGTTTACTGATGGGGACAAGGCAATTCACCGGTTGGGGACTTGGCATGTACGATTTCGACAATGACGGGTGGAAAGATCTGTTCTTCGCCCTTTCCCATTTCAACCAGTTAGATCGTTACCTGGGTCGCGATTCGGCGCTTCCAAACCACGTCTTTCGCAACCTTTCAGGCATGCGTTTTCAGGACGTTTCCCCCACAGCGGGAACTGCGTTCCAAGTGCCTGCCTATAATCGTGGCGTAGCATTTGCAGATTTTGACAATGATGGTCGAATAGACGCCGTGGTTTCCGTGCTGAATGGTCCTGCAAAACTATTTCACAACATCACCGCGAACAACAATGTGAACTGGCTCGGCATCCAATTGCGTGGGACGCGCAGCAATCGCCAAGGGATTGGGGCCAGGGTTTCCGTAACGTTGCCCGATGGTCACACGCTTTATAACCAAGCGACCACAAGCGTAGGATATGCTTCTTCCAGCGAACCTGTCGTGCGTTTTGGTCTTGGCCCCAACCGCACCGTTTCCAAAGTGGAGATTCGCTGGCCCGGCGGTGGCGTTCAGCAACTTACCGGGGTTTCTGCTGGGCATATCATCGAAGTGGAACAACCACAGCGCTGATCAAGCGCTTGTCGTTACACTAAAAGAGAATGCATTTTCAGGAAATTGTCGAAGCACAGGGTCACCTGATCGACTCCCACATCATGGAGGAGATCTTCGACAAAGTAGTGGAATACAACGGTCGCTTCGAGGTGGAGCAGTTTCAGATTGGCCGCACAAACGGCGAGCCGTCTTACCTGCGCCTCAAAGTGGAAGCGCTTTCCGGGGAAGATATGAATCGGTTGCTGGAGCAACTGGTCGCGTTGGGGTGCTCCCCCATGAACTCAGGGGATGCGCAACTCAAAACAGTGGAACGGGACTGCTGCGCGCCAGAAGATTTTTACTCCACCACCAATCACCGAACCGAGGTCCGTTTCGCCAACAAATGGATGGAAGTGAACAACCAGCGCATGGATGCCCTGATTGTGGTGCAGGAGAATTCCGCTGAATGCCGCCGTTTGCGGGATGTAAAGGCAGGCGACCAGGTCGTGGTGGGAATGCGCGGCATTCGCGTGATTCCGGAAGCAAAGGAACGTGACCGCGACGCCTTCGCGTTCATGTCCAATGACATCTCCTCGGAGCGGCAAGTGGAAACGGCGGTGCGGAAAACGGCAGACCTGATTCGCCGGACCATTGAGCAAAATTTGAAAGTGGTCGTGGTGGCTGGCCCGGTTTGCGTCCATACAGGGGGCGCTCGTGGCCTGACCCGGCTGATTCGCGGTGGCTATGTCCATGCCCTTCTGAGTGGAAATGCACTGGGCGTGCATGACGTGGAATCGGCACTGCTGGGCACTTCTCTTGGGATTCGTTTGAGCGATGGCCGTCAGGAAGAACATGGGCATCGCAACCATATGCGCGCCATTAACGCCATCTACCATTGCGGCAATATCCGTGGCGCTGTGGAACAAGGCCGCCTCCGCTCCGGCATTCTGTATGAGTGCGTCAAGAACAATGTGCCGTTCGTGCTGGCTGGCAGTTTGCGGGATGATGGCCCGTTGCCGGACACCATTACGGACATGAATCAAGCGCAAGATGCTTACGCGGCACAGTTAAAAGGTGCCGGAATGGTGATCTGCCTTGGCTCCATGCTCCATTCCATTGCCACTGGCAACATGCTGCCAAGCTGGGTGAAACTGGTATGTGTAGATATTAATCCAGCAGTGGCCACCAAAGTCAGCGATCGCGGCACAGGCCAAGCAGTAGGGGTCGTGACGGATGTTGGCCTGTTTCTGGAAACTCTCTCCCATCAATTGACATGAACAACAGTTATACCGATGAACACGCCGCAGCAGGCATTCATGCGCCGCTGCCGGAAATTGAAACATGGCCCAACCAGTTTCCTGGGTATCAGATTGAAATTGTGATTCCGGAATTCACCTCGGTCTGCCCGAAAACCGGGTTGCCGGATTTTGGGGAACTCACGCTCACCTATGTTCCGGATAAGCTCTGCCTGGAGTTGAAGTCGCTGAAGATGTATACCCTGGCTTACCGGGATCTTGGCATCTTTTATGAAAACGTGGTGAACCGGTTTTTGCAGGATATTGTGAAGGCGGTGCAGCCGGTTTCTGCCACCTTGGTAGGTCGTTTTACCCCACGCGGCGGACTGCACTCCACCATTACTGCCACTTGGACTCGCTCTGAATCCAAGTCGTAACCACCCATGACCAGCCAAGACGAAGCGAAAATCGTGGAACTACGGGCTTTAGTGGAAGGCATTCGGGACCGGGTGCGTGCGCAGTATCCTTCTACTTCCGTAGTGGTGGACGCCAATTCGCCGGAACCGATCCGAGTGCCGCTGGCCGACCTGATGCCCGTGGTGCATGCTCGCGATGCGGCACAAGCGAAGATGGCTTCCATCGGCAGCGTGAACCCGCGCCGTGGCGGCGTGGTGAACAACACCATTCAGTTTGTGAAGCGCAATGTCGCGCGAAGCTTGAATTGGTTTGTGCGAGACCAGATTGTGTTCAACCGAGGCGCTCTGGCCTGCGTGGAAGCCTTGGTGGAATCTGTGAATGAGCTGAACCGCTCGTTGAGTTCGTTAGGCGCGCAAATTGGTGACAGGCTGGAGCAGCATCGGCACATGACGGAAACACGCCTGCAACCCTTGGAAGGGCAGGCGCGGCAACTTTCCGCCGATGTGGGGAAAGCAATGGCATTGGCAAAAGTATCCAAGCGGGAATATGAAACCATTCTCCGTGCCGTGATTGAGCTGAAGCCTGCTTTCGAAAAGCGCACATTGGCGCTGGAGGCCAGCTACCGCGATCTGAGCAAGGCACAGCATAGCGAGTTTGAAGCAGAACTCACGAAGCGAACGCAGGAAATCCAGGAATTGCTTTGGAAAGACATGGAGCGGATGCGGGCAAATTACGAACGCCTGATCCATACCGAATTGCGCACCATTCGCCAGCGCCAAAGTGGCCCTTCTGCAACACCTCCTGCCACGGCACAGAATACGCCGCCCAGATCACAATCGCAGGATGCACTTGCTTTCGATTACCAAGCATTTGCCGAGCGCTTTCGTGGTTCCGAGGAGTATGTGAAAAGCGGGGCGGAATTTTACGTGCCTTACTTCCAGGGAATGCGGAATGTGCTGGATATTGGATGCGGACGCGGTGAGTTCCTCCAAGTGATGCGAACTCACGGGATTGAAGGTCATGGCATTGATCTCAGCCAGGAATCAGTGGAGCAGTGCAAGCAAAAAGGATTGGAAGCAGAAGTAGCCGACTTATTTGAGTACCTTTCCGCCTTGCCGGATCACTCTTTGCCCGCTATTTTTTCCGCGCAAGTGGTAGAGCATTTGCCGCCGGATCGGTTACCAGAGATGATTCGACTCTGCGCGGCAAAATTGGAACCGGGAGGCTTGCTGGCTTTGGAAACACCAAACCCGGAAAGCCTCCCGATTTTTGCAACCTACTTCTTTCTGGACCCAACCCACACCCGGCCAGTTCCTCATCCCGTTATTGGCGTTTTATATGGAAGAGTTCGGTTTGGGCCAAATCGAAACTCATAAACGCTTTCCTGCAGCCGATACATGGCCCGAACTAAACGAACTACCTGCCGCCGTGCGGGACCGTTTCTTTGGCGGCTTGGACTACACTATTTTCGGGCGCAAGCTTTAGGCATTCCACTATTTTTCACCGTACGCCATGACGGACAGGCTTTCGGCAGAGGTGCTGCTCGAACTGCCCCATACGGCACTGCTACCCCACACTGCGCTGCTACCCCAGACGGCACTGCTGCCCCATACGCGGAACTGCGCTGCTGCCCCATACGGCGCTGCTACCCCACACTGCACTGGTGGAGTTGAGCCACACTGATGAACCCCATACGGCACTGCTGCCCCACACCGCAGAACTGCCCCACACTGCGCTGTTCCCCAAGACGGGAATTCGAGAGTTGTTTATATATACATTTCCATTTACCACTGTGGCCACGGGAGAGGCAGCATTTCCCAACACGGGATCGGCAGAGTTCATTGCAGCCCAAATATCCAGATAGCCTGCGCCAACCGTAAAGATGTCGTACTGGCTGGTGTAACTGATACCCGTTTTCGGATCTACCGCAACGCTCGACCGCGGAAAGCTCTTGGTCGCCGTTTTCATTAGGCGGGCCTTGACTGTATCAGGGTTCAGGGTCGGATCTTTCTCTAACATCAGAGCCGCAGCACCGCTCACCATGGGCGTAGCCATGCTGGTGCCGCTCAGCGTGAAATAGTCGTTCGATCGAGAGGTGCTGTTGGTATTTTCGTAGTAGTTATCTGCAACGATGTTGTTCGGAAACAGCGTGGAAAGTTGTGCTGTAGAAGCCAACTGGGAAACAATCAGGTTTCCAGGTGCGACTAGGTCAGGTTTCACCACATGGTCAAGCAGAGTTGGTCCCTTGGAGCTGTAGCTGGCAATCAGGTCATCGGCCCGCGTCAGCGTCTTCATGTCCTTCATGGCTCCGACCGTGATTACAAGTGGATCATTGCCGGGAGCCGTGATGGTCGCGTAACCATTTGTTCCCAGAGTGTTGTTCCGTCCTTCATTGCCGGCGGCTACTACCACCACAATGCCGGCACGCCAAGCTGCTTCCACCGCCTGGCAAAGCGGATCTACCGCATAGCTTTCAAACACAGGGCGGCCCAGAGAAAGGTTGATCACCCGGATGTTGTATTTCGATTTCAGTTGAATCGCGCGGTTGATAGCGGCAATTACCGTGGCGTCGCTGCCGCTTCCATTCTGGTCCAAAACACGGAGATTAATGATGTTGACATTGGGGGCGATCCCCCGAAAAGTGCGAGTGTAACCATTTCCAGTAGATCGTGAGGCATTACCCCCAATAATGCCAGCCACGTGCTGGCCATGGCCAAAATGGTCATCCGTTCCGCCGCCGACAAAATCTTCGCTATATACGATACGCAGCTTCCCCGAAGTCTTGAGGTCCTCGTGATTGGAGATGCCGCTATCAATCACCGCTACGCCAATGCCGGAACCGGTAAAGCCGTAATTAAAAGCCGTAAGTGCATTTGTGGTGGGTTCAGCGTAGTCCAGCAAACCACTCAAAGGGCGGTTAGGCGAGACATACAAAATTTCGGGATCTGTTTCTAGGTCCGCCAAGGCGGAAGCGGGTACAGAGTAAGCTCGTCCTTGAATGGCTTCGAGCTCGCCTTTTAACACGCCGCCGCGGCTGCGCAGTTTGCGATGATGCTCCTGATTCGGCTTGTAACGGTACTGGATAATGACGTCTACCTTGGAATCGCGGTCCACGCCTTGCAGTTCCCTGGCGACCTTCCCAAAGGAGCCAGCTTCTGTCTGGCCAAAGAGTTTACAGATGGCAAAACTAGCCACCATAGCCAGGAACGAGGATCGTTTCAGCCATGATGCCTTGCTCCAGCGAGACTCCGATTTTAGTTCTAAGTCAGGCCGTACGTTCCAGGCTGAATTTATATCCATATGCGCTCCATATCGGGTATGTGGGCGAAGCGCTATAGAGTATCTTAAAAATATTTTTACGCAGTCCAAAGGCTAAGAAACTGGAGCCTTGTTGGCAAGCAGCGGAAGAAACGCCGTTCGGACGGAATAGGCAACCATCAGCCAAAGAACCGTGCATACCGCACCGGGAGCAATGCCGCTTGGATTCATGGTGATGTGGAAATTAAGAATGTTTACCAGCACTGGCGCGAGAAGAACCAAGGCTAAGGGCACAAATTGATTTGCCAGAAGCAGCACGCCCCCAACTAACTGAACAGCAAACACAACATAGTGATAATGGGAAGCAACGAGTGCTTGAAAGAATTGTCCGGCTAAGCCGGGCATTGGTTGGGCGGGAAGAAATTGCAGAAAGCCATTCAGCCCAAAAATCACAAACACAAGACCAAGCAGAAGCCGGGCGATCAAGACAATTGTTTTCATAGCAGTATATATTTGTTTCTAGGGCTATGTTAGTTCCTGTTCAATGTCGAAACAAGAAGGCACAATTTTGATCCGTAGTCACATGCATGTGCCTGGGGCATGCAGCCGTGTTGCTCCTATCCTGGCGAGAATCGGGGATAAATGGAGTATTCTCGTCATTATTTTGCTCGGTGACGGCCCTCTGCGCTTCAACGAGCTTCGGCGCAAGGTTGGCAGCATCTCGCAACGGATGCTCACACTTACAGTGAGAGGATTGGAGCGAGATGGGTTTCTGACCAGAACAGTGTTTCCCACCATCCCGCCGCGAGTCGACTACGAACTAACAGAACTAGGAAAATCGTTGCTCACACCAGTGCAAGAGCTTGGCGCTTGGGCAACCAGCAATGCTGATGCAATCGAGAAGGCCCGCCGGCGCTTTGATCAGGCAGCAGCGAAACAGAAGCAAAGCTAAGAGAGCGTTTCATTCCCCTGTGCGGTTTTGAGCTTGCTGATCATTTTGGCAGCAAAACGCTCGATATTCACGACGAAGCGTTCGTGCAAGCCTTCTCCGATTTTTTCCTGCGCATCACGGGCCTCAATGCGAAATGTAACGCGACGGCCATCCACTGCAACAATCTCGGAGCGAAACCACACTTGGACGCCCATGGGCGCCGCGCCCAGATGTTTCACGTTTACCACCGTGCCCACGGAATCGTAGCCTTGCTCCAGCATGGGAAACAGGAGATTCCGGCTGGTGATCTCCATGTGCTGAATCATCTGAGGCGTAGATAGGACCCGCGCGCTTTCCAGCCCGAGGAATCGGATGGCTACCCGGTCATCTACCGTGATGGATTCTTCCCGAACCGCCCCGATCTCAATCAAGCCTGCATTCCCGCAACTACGCCACGCATGTAGGCGAAGGACTTTTGCATACCTGGCATGGGATCATCCGCATGAATTTCATACTCCAAAGAACACACGCCGGGGTAGTTCATCTTTTTGAGTTGACGGAAAATAGCGGGAATGGGCAGCACGCCATCGCCCACAGCTACCTGACTATCTTTGCCCTTGGGGTCCGCTAAATCCTTCATGTGCAGTTCCAAAACGCGTGGCCCGGCTTTCGCAATGGATTCCACAATGTCTGCGCCAGCGCGGGAAGCATGCCCGATATCAATGCAAAGCCCGACACGCGGGTCCATGTCTTTGATCACTTCTAGGGCGCTTTCCGGGGAAGGGTAGAGCTTATCCTCCGGCCCGTGATTATGAATGGCTACCTTGATGTTGTATTCCTTGACCAGTTTTTCAATTTTGCCCATGTTGGTGCGGGTGGGCGCAATGATCATCATGGGAAAGCCGCAGTTGCGGGCATACTCGAACATTTTGCGGAGTTCGGCTTCGTTGTCCGACTGCATGGTAATGTTGCCGCCGCCCACCACTTTCAGCCCGGCATCATCAAACTCTTTCCGGCCTGCTTTCAGTTGCTCCGGCGAGTCTTTGTAAGGAAGGTGGAACTCCTTGATGTCGCAATAGGTGACATTGAGTTCCTTGATCATTTTGATGGTGGCCTCACGCGGGAACTTCCGGAAAGAGTAGGTGGCTACGCTCAGCCGGATCACACTGTCCTTGTCCTTGGGAGCAGCCACGCTGGAAGGAGGCACAGCGGCAGCCAAAGCCATGCTGCCCAGGAGAAAACCGCGACGGTCCATTTGCATGCCTTCCATCATATAAAAGTTAGATCGGGCGCAAACACTGCTTACACCACAAGCGCCACCCGGCGCAAAGGTTGTTTTTTCCAGTAGGTAAGCGATCGCCAGCACCACTCCAAAGGTCCGAACCGGTAGTGCCGCATCCAGATGGGGCTGACGATGAGTTGGAAGATCCAGATGGCCACCACTACGTAATAGAGTTGGTAGCGCTGCAGCTTGCCATAAAGGGCAAATCCGTAGCCTGTAAAAAGAAAGGCAGTCACTACGGATTGGAAGATGTAGTTGCTGAACGCCATCTGCCCGACAGCAGCGAGCGAACGAGTGAGCCAACGGAGGCTGCCAGTTTTCACCAGCAGCATGATCACACCTAAATGCCCAAGCGCCACAGTCAATCGCCCCAGGTCATAAACAGATCTCACCAACTCTTCTAAGGAAGGATCGAAACCACTACGGATAAGAAGCCAAGCAGTGTAAGTGTTTAAAGGAAGTCCGATTCCATACCCAATCAGAATTGCCACTAGGTAAAACCGGAGAGAGCGTTCTCCGCTGAGAACGCCAAGCTTCAGCAAAGCCATTCCGATAAACATCATGCACCAAATATCCAGATTTCCGGGACCATAGTAAGGTTTGCTGTGAAGAATAGGTAGAACAACACCTGCTCGTGCGCCAACCACGCGCAAAGGGTTGTGGCTCCGCCACTGTTCTGCGTCCTTTTTCAAAGTGTCTTGGTCAGGTTTTAAATTCTTTTTCCATTGTTCGTACTTAGTTTTCGCTTCTTCCTGCTCTTTGGTCAGTTTCTTCCCTTGTTTTGCTGTCTGCTCGGCTGCCATTCCATTGCGAACCATTTCACGCTCACTGAGTCCATCTTTGATATGCAGAGCAGAATTGACCAGAAGAATGGAACCAGCAACAATCAGCAGGGTCCTTGGCCGAAGTTTTCGGAGGGGGTATAACACTAGCGCGCAAAGCGCATAGGGGTATAAGATGTCGCCCACCCAAAGGCAGTAAGCGTGGACAATGCCAAATAACAAAAGCCAGAACGTCCGGCGGTAATAAATGTCTGCGCCATCCCGCCTTTCTTCTAATCGCGAAGTGAGCAAAATAATACTAGCGCCGAAAATCATGGAAAACAGGCAGCGCATTTTCCCTTCCGCGAAGATGTGCATCACCGTCCAGGCCCATAAGTTTGGACCCGTAGCGCCGCCAGTTACTGTCGGGTTGTCATAGGCTGCACCATACATACCCATACCGACAATATTCATGAGCAGAATGCCCAAAAGCGCAAACCCACGTAGCGAATCCAGGGCGGAAATACGGTGCTGCTCATCCACAGGACCGACTGCTGGAATTAGTTCAGGAGTAAGTCGATTGGTTTCAGGAGCATTTACCTCCAGATCATGGATTTCCACAATCTGACGGGCGGACTCCGCGGAAAGTTCTTGCATTTTCCCTCCACGCTAGTCCGTGTAGTTGCTTACACGAACTGATCCATGCGTAGAGGCAATGTTACTCCGAATTACGAAAGCGGTAAATCAGAAAGTTAGTCAACCTCAAACATCTATGCTGCCGTCGTCATCGCTGCCGGAGTCAAAATCCGAACCGGAATCGGTGTCGGAGTCCCCGGCATACTCGACATCATCACTGGCCCCCGTGTCATCCGTGCTGGTATCAGAATCCCTGTCACTATCGGAACTGTCTGAATCACTATCACTATCGCTGCCGGTGAAGTTGTTGGCTTCCGAGCGATCGTGGTGCTCATGTTCCGGCGATCCTTCATTGTAGATATTGGTTTCATTGATCACCGGAGCACCACCATACCCGCCAAAGCCACCAAATCCGGACCCGCCTCCGAAAAATCCTGCCCCCATCGGGCCGCGAAAGAAATGGTCGGCAATGGCGCTACCGATGAAAGCGCCAGCCAAACTGGAAAGCAAGCTTCCACCAATCACAGTTCCCATGCCAAGCCCACCGCCACCACCGACCGGGCCACTTGACCCGAAGATGCGCTCCAAAGTCCCCGGCTGCCGTACTTCCACACGAGTGGCCGCACGGGCCAGTGCTTGCGGATCATCTGCCGCAGAAAGCGCCGCGCGTTCCGCAGGCGGCGCAACGGAAGTGAGTTGCTGCAACACTTGACGCCGCTGTTCGGGAGTTAATTGAGCAAATGCTTCCTCATGCGCCTGTTCAATGGTCTCAGGCGGCGCAGTGCGCAGCATATAGCGGTACCGCGCAACTGCCTGCTCATCGGAAACAGGCTGTGCGGAAGCTGCATTTCCGGGGTTTGCCTGCTGCGGAGGCGGTGTTGGCGCTTGTTCCCGCTGCTTCGGCGTCTCTTCGTGTCCAAACAATCGATCCAGAATTCCCATATTCTCTCTTTCTTCTAATGGCAACCCTGTTTTCCTAAGCAAGGTGGTAGCCAGGATGCTCATGGCTTCCGCATGAGCGAGTACGAACGAACATTGTCCATGGAAGCACCTGCCGATCAGGTTTTTGCCTTTGTCTCCGATCCTGCGAATTTCACAAAGTTTATCCCTGATTTGCATACCGCACAGCCGGGAACCAATCAAAGTGTTCACTTGAAAGGAACGTTTGAGGGGAAAGCTTACGAAATGGACGGCTATGTAAAAACAGACAGGGAAGAACGATTCATCGAGTGGAACAATGCGGATACCGATGCCGCTTCAGGTTCCATTGTGGTGGAACCGGGCGATGTTGCCCCTGAGTTTTGCGAAATTACCCTCACTGTTTCCAAAGGTAACCAAGCGCCTTCGGATACACCCACGGAAGAAGACGAACAGATCCTCCAATGGATTGACAACGTGCTTCACCAAATCCAGCACGCAGTGGAACCAAAGGGCGGCAGCAAATCCAGCTTTGTTTAGATAATTGGGATTGCATTAGCAACAAATGGCAAGGGCCGCTTCGCTGAGCAGTGGCCCTGAACGTGCATCGTGGCGCTCCAGGAGAGACTTAGTGCGACAATCCTGGTTTTCTTTGATGGCTGCCGTGTCCCTTGCAGTGATGCATCCTCCGAGTTCATTCGCGCAGGCTCAAGAAGGGCCCCACGAAAGCCCTCCGCTCAATAGTTGCATCGAACAGTTTAATGATCCTGGGATGTACAACTACCTGACCTTCAAGAATAAATGCTCGCATTCACTCACTGTTGTGTTAGTTGCGAAAGATGGGTCGGGCGATGGCGGAACTTTGGAACTCCGACCTGGCGCGAAAGACTCCGTCGGCAAGATGCGGACGAAAGGCAAGGAACCGAAACCGGGCAGCTTCGAGATATATGCCTGTCAGAGTGGCTATTTGCCCATGGATAGCGACAATCGGGTGGTTAGCAAACCGGGCAGCAGCTATAAGTGCCAGCAAAAAGAGCGCGAGTAAATACGTCGTCGCCACATAGGATTTATCTATCTGACGGCATCTCGGGCAAACTGATCCGGTCCCTGAATGCGATACTAGGAGGTCAATTCCTCAGGAGCACTCCTATGCGCCGCTTTTTCCTGTTTTTCGCCCTCAGTATCTGCGCCTTCCCTGCCGAAAAGCGCCCCATTACGGAAAACGATCTTTACGCCTTTAAGTGGATTGCTGACCCCCGCATTTCCCCAGACGGTTCAGAAATTGTGTACACCTTGGTCACGGTGACGCCGAAGCACGATAACTATCTCACGTCACTGTGGATGGTTTCCGCGAAGGGGGGAACACCCCGGCCGATTTCCAGTGGCGGGCATGATTCCTTTGCGCGCTGGTCACCGGATGGTTCGCGGCTTGCTTTTCTCCGAACGGCGGAAAAGGATGGCAGACCCGCTCCTCCGCAGATTTACCTTCTTGACATGCACGGTGGCGAAGCTCGCCCTTTAACGGATCTTCCCAAAGGCACTGCCAGCTTGGTTTGGTCACCGGATGGAAAAACCATTGCTTTCTTTTCCAATACTGAGCCTTCCGATTTCGAGAAGAAAAAGGAAGAAGAAAAGTCCGATGTACGCGTGATTACCAAGGCTGTTTACCGCTCCAATGGAGCCGGGTATGTGGACTATAGCCTGATCAATCATCTTTACACCGTGGCTGTGCCTGCCGTGTTGGATGCTCCGGTGAAAGCCAAGCAAATTACCACGGATAAGTTCAGTGAAAATTCCGTGTTGTGGTCCAAAAACAGCGCCGAGCTTTACTTTCTTTCTGATCGCGAAGCGGAACCTTACTACGAACAGGCCCGCAGCGACCTCTTTGCAGTAAGTGCAAACGGAGGCGAGATCCGCAAAGTGCTGAGCATGGATGGGCCGATCCGCAGCATGGTTTTGAGTCCGGATGGCAAGCAGATGGCCTTTGTCGGGTCCAAAAATCAGAAGCCGGTCCATATGTTCGGGCAGCCGGATTTATGGGTGACCACGCTGGAAGCCAATGCAACGCCGCAAAACCTGACCCGGGATTTCGACTATGAAATTGGCGGCAGCATCGGAGGGGATCAGGCTCCGCCTCGCGCCGGAGCGCCTTCTCAACCCTATTGGAGCGAGGATGGCCGCTTTATCTATGTAACGGCGGCGGAAAAAGCACATGCCAATCTGAAACGGATAGATGCCCGTTCCGGCAAGGTGGAACCTGTGACAACGGGGGACTGGGTAGTGGAAGCTTATGAAGCTACCGCAGATCAATCCCGAACTGCGCTGCTGATTTCCACCACGACCAACATTGGCGATCTTTATGTGATGGACAAAGACAGCAAAGAGCCGGTACAGATCACGCACGTAAATGATGCGCTGTTTTCCCAACTAGATGTCCCCGCCCCGGAAGAGATTTGGTACAAGAGCTTCGATGGCAAAATGATTGAAGCGCTTCTGCAAAAGCCGCCCCAGTTTGACCCTTCAAAGAAGTACCCGATGATTCTGAACATTCATGGTGGTCCGAACTCGGCGTACGGCTTTAACTTCTTCCATGAGATGCAGTTCATGGCGGCAAGAGGGTATGTGGTGCTATACCCGAATCCGCGCGGTTCCACCAGCTTCGGAGATGCGTTCGCCAATGTAATTCAATACCGCTACCCTGGCGATGACTACAAAGATCTGATGGCTGGCGTGGATGCGGTGATTGCGAAAGGCTATGTGGACCCGCAGCGGTTAGGCGTAACGGGCGGTTCCGGCGGTGGTGTGTTGACCAATTGGGTAGTGGGGCATACCAATCGCTTCAAGGCAGCGGTTTCCCAGCGCTCCATCGCAAACTGGTCTGACTGGTGGTACACCGCCGACTTTTCCCAGTTCCAGCCATCGTGGTTCCAGGGCAGTCCTTTTGATGCCGAAGAGAACTTCAAAGAGCATTCGCCCATCACCTACATCAAGAATGTGCAAACCCCACTGATGCTGGTGGAAGGCGAAGCGGATTACCGCACACCGCCTGCGGCAGGCGGCGAACAGATGTTCCGGGCTTTGAAGTACCTGAAGAAGACAGTGGTGATGGTGCGCTTTCCGGGCGAGTCGCATGAGCTTTCCCGCTCTGGCCAACCCAAGCACCGCACAGAACGGCTGGACCACATCGTAGGCTGGTTCGATGTGTACCTCCAAGGAAAGCCGAACAAAATATACGAGGTTTCTGAGTGAACTTAACGAATCGGTTTCGCGTTGCACCGGATGGAAAATTCAAGCTGGCAGACTATGATGCCGACGATGCAGCGCATTTTCACGATAAGCGCGAAGGAATCGCCCACACAAAAAAATTAGTGGAGCGCTTGAGCCACTTGCAAGACGTACTGTATGCGGAACATAAGCGCGCTCTGCTGATTGTGCTGCAAGGCATGGATGCCGCTGGTAAAGATGGCACGATCCGCCATGTCATGACGGGAGTAAATCCCCAAGGTTGCAGTGTGGTGGCTTTCAAGCAGCCATCCAGCCACGAACTCGACCATGATTTTTTGTGGCGCATCCACCAAAGCGCTCCAGGGCGCGGCACCATTGGCATCTTCAATCGTTCTCAGTATGAAGATGTTTTGATTGTGCGCGTCCATAACTTAGTGGAGAAAAAGGTTTGGGAGAAACGCTATGACCAGATCAATGAGTTCGAAAAAATTCTGGCCGAAAACGGCACGGTGATTCTGAAGTTCTTTCTTCACATCAGCAAGGAAGAACAAAAAAAGCGGTTCGATTCCCGGCACGAAGACCCGGACAAGAACTGGAAAGTTTCCCCTTCCGATGAAGCAGAGCGGCGTTACTGGGATGACTACCAAACCGCTTACCAGGATGCGATTGGAAAATGCAGCACGGAGAACGCGCCATGGTTTGTGATTCCGGCCAACAAGAAGTGGTTCCGGAATCTGGCCATTTCTCAGATCGTTGTGGACACTTTGGAAGGCATGGATTTGAAATATCCAACTCCGGCTAGTGATCCACCCAAGGCAGCGACGAAAAAGAAATGATGTACCATCGCAATCGCTGCAAAAAACAGGAGAATAGCACTACCTAACAAACGGATGGAATCATTGCGGGGAGCTTCGCGGCGCAGCACAGCAAAAATCAACAAGCTCACCACGAACCAGCCAATAAAGTTCAATACAGGAACGCCGTAATAAGGACCGCCGCCACGCCAGTGCCAATATCCGAGATCATTGGCGGCAAGAGGATCAATCACCAAATCCAGCGCTGCCATCCACGCAGCGCTACCCACTATTCCGGCGCGCATCTGGCGGACATAGGCAGCCAGCACCATCCAGGCGCCTGCCACCACAAGCGGCACGCCAAAAAGGGATGGTGCTAACACCATTGTGTATTGGTATGCGCCAAATGGGAAAGCTGTACGTACTCCAATGGTTTCTGCAACGAAGCCAATGGCAGCAGCCATCAACATCGGCCTCCATTCCTGTGGCTCACTGACTAAGGCAATCGCCGCCGCTAAAGCTAAGAACAACGGTGCCGCCCAAGACATCTCTTTAGGCGTTCCGCCGGAGAGGATGTGGCTCCCGATACCGCCGGCCCAGAACAGGAGGAACACGGCCCAGAGCAGCCAGAGCAAACGAAAGAATTTCCGCCAATGGGCCGCTAATAAACTGGGTTTTAACAACTTAATTGATTGAAGAGACAAGAAAGTTCGAGTCCACGTGAGGATTTCACCGAAGGTGATTGTTGATTTCGCCGGAAAGGCAGTCAGTGTACCGAGTTGTTCCCGGTTAGCTGTCCGAACGAAACGACGTTGGTTCTTTGGTTAGTATGGAAGCCCTTCACGTCCTTCAATTATTTCATTTCGGACAGTAATCTTCTCGAACTCAATCAGCAGAGTCGTGCCTGAACTAAACAGTACCTCGTGTCGCAGAATTTGATCATTGACGGCTGTGATCTCGTCAGCCATCCAGTCATCAATCGAATGTTCAAGTCTATCAATAGAGGATGAAAACCCTCCGAATAGCTATACGCTTGGCTTTCCCCATTGTTGAGATAGTAGCGCTTTGGCTGGGTGTGAAGCACCATCATGATCGATAAAACCCCGAGACATCTCGCCCTAGATGTTCACTATGCCGATAGCGTTGGCACGGCAGTAGGCGTGACGTTTCTCGACTGGGAGAGTCCGACTGCAGAGCAGACTTTTGTCGCCACCACGGAAGGAGTAGCTTCTTATCAACCTGGTAGCTTTTATCTTCGAGAGCTTCCCTGTTTGCAGCAGTTGATAGAGCGTGTGGAATTGCCGATTGCCAACATCGTAATAGACGGTTACGTGACGTTAGGAGATCAGCAAACATGGGGTTTGGGAATGCATCTTTGGGAATGGTTAAAGGGCACAGTTCCGGTGATTGGTGTCGCAAAATCTAGTTTCTTGGGTACACCGGGCCAAGCATCGTTGTTCCGGGGAAGTAGCCAGCGGCCCTTGTTCATCTCCGCAGTTGGCATGCCGCTGGAGGAAGCCAAAAAATGCATTTGCCAGATGCACGGAGCCCATCGAATTCCGACGCTGCTCCGAGAAGTGGATCGGGTATGTCGCTACCACTCGAATTCATTAGCGGAAACGCGCCTCCACCAACCGGGACGTGATCTCCGCCGAAATTAACACCGTAGGCGTGCCGCCACCCGGATGTGTGCTGCCTCCTACACGATACAAGCCACGCACATGGCGATCCTGGTTTGGAGGGCGGAAAAACGCATTACGCCATCCATGGGAATCCGAGCCGTAGATGGCACCGCCGGGCATGTGATACCGATCAGCAATGCGTTGGGGCGTCCACGTATCTTCCGTTACGATGTCACCGCTTAAGTCGGGAAAGCCAGCCTTTCTCAATCGCCGGAACACGCGCTCGCGTGCCGTCGCAATTTCCTGTTCTCCCCACATTGCGCTATCCGTTCCCGGCGCATTGGCCATGATGAATAATGTTTCTCCTTCCCCTGGAGTGAGGGAGCGATCACCACGACTCGGCGCATTCACATACACGGTAGGGTCATCCGGGAAACGATGTTCCTCAAAGATTTGAGAAAATTCCCGCTGGTAGTCTGCCGAGAAGGCGATGGTATGCTGCTCTAGCTTGGGCATGGTTCGCCGGATGCCCTGCAGCATTACAAAACCAGACATGGAGCGAGTGGGCTGTCGCTTTGGTTTGCGGCCCAGCAAAGTGTCAAGCGTAGCCGAATCGCCATTCATGATCACAGCGTCTGCCGCTATCTGTTCGCCGTTCGCCAACACCACACCACTTACCGCGCCTTTGCTGTTGGTCTCAATTTTGGCTGACTTGCGAATTTGCGCGAAGTGTTGCTCCACATTCTCCCGCTAACTTCACAAGTGCCTGAATAATTCGATATAAGCCGCCGCGCACAGCGTAACCACCGAACACATACTCTAAGTAAGGAATCAGCGCCAGCGTGGCAGGCGAGCGGTACGGAGACGAACCGACATAGGTAGGGTAGCGCCCAAACAATTGCCGAAGATACGGACTGTGAAAATGCGCTTCTACTGTTTTTTGATAATTTCCCCAGCCGTAACGCAAAGGCATGTGGCGAAGCACGCCGAGTTCTTTCCAATCCGGCCGCTCACCAGGAGCGCGGCGCAGAAACGTTTGCTTGGAAACCTCAAACAGTCTTGCCCCCAAGGTTTGGAACCGGAGAAAACCATCCACATCACGCGGGTCTAAGCTTCGAACGGTGCGAAACCATTCCGGCATGTGCGAAGTGTAGGTAAAACGCGTGCCGTCATCGTAGATGTACTCGGAAAGCGGGTCCAGTGGAATTAACTGGACATGATCTTCCATGCGTGCGCCTGCTGTTTCAAACAGATCCTGGAACACCCAAGGCATGGTGATCAGGGAAGGGCCTGTATCAAAGCAGAATCCCTCGGATTGCCACTGGTTCATTTTGCCGCCAAAGGTTGGTCCGGCTTCCAGCACTGTAACTAGAAAACCACGCACACTCAGGCGCAATGCTGTTGCTAAGCCTCCTAAACCAGCGCCAATCACAACAATCTTCTTGCTCATGTACGTTTGGTGTAAGTGCGACCTTTCCAAGCAACTCCGCGCCCGGTATGTGATGCCCACCAAGAAGAAATCCCGAGCGCCAGCAGGATCGACTCTGCCACGGGATGGAGCAAAACGCTCCAGGGAGTTTGATGAAACCGGATGGCCAGCAGTGACCGTGTCAATAACACAACACCTGCGGCTTTCCAATTCCCAAGCAGGAAAGGAACGAGAAATATAGCAGCATGGAACAGCAGGAAAATCCAGAAGTTTACCGGATGTTGAAAGGCAAGAAAGAAGTTTTTCTGAAATCCATACCAGATTTCCCGAAAGGAGCCATACATTCGCACCAGCACGATGCGCTGACCATCCAGACACAAGGCGCGTTCCCCTTTTTCCCGCCAGATTTGGGCTAACCGTGTGTCTTCGAAAATCTCGCTTCGCACCACAGCATGGCCGCCTATTCTCCGATATGTTTCCCCTTCGGCCAACATACATGCCCCATGTGCTAAGCCCAAGGAAGCATTCGGAAGAATGAGCGAAAGCGGCGCGGGAAACGCGCTGAACACCACGAAGTTCAACATGGGCATCAGCAGTTTTTCCCAAAAGCCTTGCATCAGAAATCCGGGCCAGCAGGAAAGAAATGTTAGTTTCCGTTTCCCCGCTTCGGCCAGCATCTGTTCACAGGCGTGGGGCTGAAGGCGTGTATCCGCGTCCAGAAACAGAAGCCAAAGTCCGGAAGAAGCAAGAGAAAGCTGAAGACAGGCAAAATTTTTACCGAGCCAATCAGGCGGAAGCGGCACGGCTTCCATCAATTGAACTCGCGCATCTTGTTGTCGATATTGTTCCACCACGGTTGCTGTGCGGTCAGTGGAATGGTCGTCATAGACCAGGATTTCCCGCACGCATGGCCCTTGCTGAATGGCAGCATCCAAGCACGCGGGAAGGTTGCTCTCTTCGTTTCGGGCGGGAATCAGAATGGAAAGCACACCGGCGTGTAGGGAAACAGAATCACTCACCCGAGGCCAAACAAGAACATTCACCAACACCAGAAACAAGATAACGAGAGCACAGCCCAGAATCACGCAGGTACCAAACCGCGATCCGCGATGTTGCTGACAATGTAATCAATCGCAGTCATGAGTTGCCGCACTGCGAGGGTATCACCGAACTGCCCTTGAATTGTTGTTTTTGCTTCCCCAATCAATGCGGCTGCCTCATTCCTGCTGATGGCGTCTCCGTATTCCGAAGGGTAGCTGGCACGCCGATGCCGCGCATCCTGGTGTGCCGTTTTGCCGGTGACTTCTGCGCGGCCATACTGATCCAGCAGATCATCATAGATCTGGTACGCTTCTCCCAAACACTCACCGCAGTGCGCCAATGCCTGCACTGCACCCGAAGATGCTTCACAGGCCATGGCACCCGCCACCATAGTAAGCCGCATGAGTGCCGTGGTTTTCCGGTTTCTGCTCCGGCAGGCGCTTGGTTCCTGAGAGCCGAGCGGTTCCGTTGAGAGCAATTCCAAATCTGCCGCCTGGCCGCCAATCATGCCGTTCACGCCAATGCATTGCGCAGCTTCCCGAATCAGTTCCGGGGAACTGCTCATTAAAACATAGGAATGATTCAGCAGAGCCAAGCCAGTCAGCAAAGCGATATCTTCTCCAAATGCCAGATGAACAGTAGCGCGGCCACGGCGAACATCCGCATCGTCCATGGCGGGCAAATCGTCAAAAATCAGGGAACTGGCATGGAGAAACTCCATGGCACAAGCAGCGGGAAGGGCTTTCTGCTCGCTTCCGCCAGCCACATTCGCTCCCAGAAGCGCCAACATGGGCCGCATACGTTTGCCACCTGAGAACACTGCGTAGTGAATGGCTTCATTCAGGCGGTCTGCGGCGCGAAGCTTTCCCAGAGGCAGCCACTTCTGCAACCCTGTTTCAATCAGTTCGCGATATGGGATGACGCTGGACATGCGTCCGAAATCACTCCTTTCCGGAACAGAAGCTCCTGTAGCTGGCTTGTCGCTTCCAGAATCGGAAGATGCCCCGCGCCCGTTAAGCACCATTGCCTCGCTTGCGGCCATACCGATTGCCAGAGTTTCGCGGATTCACGCACAGCTCCAAAAGTTTTCTCCCCATATACGATGTCGATTGGCTGCCGGAGCATTCCAAATGTTTCTGGAAGCGGAAAATCCGCCAGCATTTGCAGGTAATGGTAGGTAACAGAATGATTTGCTTCCGCAAAGCCGCCGGTAAGAGTGGTGGTTTCTGACCGTTTGCCGCGTAAAGAAGCATTGGTTAGAAGACGGCCAAGGGGATTCGCAAAGGTCGAATAGTAGGCGTACCGCCCGAAGTATGGATTCAAAAACACCCGGAAATACCAAGGGAAAAACGCAAAGATATCCAGCAGCACCAAGCGCTCGACGTGATCTCCAAGGCGCTTTGCGACTTCCAGGGCCAGCAGCGCACCACTGCAATGCCCGACCAAGGTGAGAGGATGCGGCAAGGCTGCCACTGCTGCCGCGAGTTGATCGGCAACGGCGCTCACCGTCCATTGCGAAGGCTTCTCTGATTGGCCGCAACCGGGCAGGTCGATACTGAAAAAAGACACTTCAGACGGCAAGTTCTCGATCAGTGGATCAAAAGTCCGGTGCGTGCCAGACCATCCATGTAGGCCCAAAAACGCATGACTGCCGTTTCCCGTGCGCTCAAGAAACATGGGCCGCAATTCTTTCCGCCGTCATCTTTCCACTCAACACCACCATGGGCATTCCTGTGCCGGGCGTGGTGCTGGCTCCTACGTAGTAAAGCCCTTGCACATTGCGCGAATAGTTCCGGGCACGAAAAGGGCCCATTTGAAACAAAGTATGTGCCGCGCCAAAAGCAGAGCCATCAAACAGGGCAAAGCGTTTTTGCCACTCGACTGGGGTCCAGACTTCTTCCAGAAGGATGTCTTCCGCATGGAGACCGGCTTGTTCGCGTGCTAAACGGGCTAACACTTTCGCTTTTACCTGTTGTGTTACAGCCGCCCAGTCCGCGTTGGGCATTTTGCTGAGCACCGGAGTCGGCACCAGAACAAATACGGCGCTCATGCCGGGCGGAGCCAAGCCTGGGTCCGTGGCGGACGGAATGCTGACATAGAAAGGCAGGTCGTCGGGAATTCGGTTTTCGTGAAACAGTTCCCGAAAAGTTGCCCGATTTTGCTGCGGCAAAAAAATGGTGTGATGCCCAATGCCTTCCGGCTGTCCGCGCACGCCCCAATAAAAAGTCAGCACGCCGGGCGTCATTCGCCACTTCCGGGTAGGAGGCTGTTGAGTAAGAAGCTGCTCTGTGGAAGGCACGTCCACGTTGGAAACCACTATCTCAAACGGCTCCGTTGCTCCGCTGGCTAGCTCCACACCGGTAGTGCGTCCGTTGTTTGTCAAGATTCGGCGCACTGGCTCCTTGGTTCGAATTTCCACTCCTAGTTCACGAGCCAAGCGTTCCATGCCCTGCACCAAGCCGTACACACCGCCTTTTGGGAGCCAGAGTCCGTGAGCAAGCTCCCCATAAGCCAGAATGGAAAACAAGCCGGGCAGTTCGTAAGGCGAACCGCCCAGATACATACCATAGGAACCTAGTGCTTCCCGGATGTACCGGCTTTGGAAGAAACGTGCCAGTTCGCGGTCCAAGGATCGCCAAACACCGGAGTTCCATATTTCCTGAAGGGAAAGAGGCTTGATCCAATGAAGTGGGCTGTCTTCATTTCGCGAAACGAGTTTTGCAAAAGAAACATCGTATTTGGCGCCTGCATCGCGCAGGTACTTCAGCACACGAGGCCGCGAGCCAGGTTCCAAGCGGTCGCATTCCGCTAAAAGCCGCTGCATGTCACTGGAAAGCTGGAAGCGGGTGCCGTCAGGCCAGCGAAACTGAACGGTAGGGTCAACAGGCATCAGCGTGACGTAGTCCGATAACTCGCGGCCAGCACTGCGGAACAGGTCCTCAAACACCCACGGATAGTTCACCAAGGAAGGGCCGGTATCAAACTGAAATCCATCACGGGCAATGGCATTCGCCCGCCCGCCAGTCCGTTCATTCGCTTCGAAAACAGTAACCGGAAACCCTCCGTTGCGAAGGTGGATCGCAGCACTCAGGCCACCCAACCCCGCACCTATAATGGCGATGCACTTCACTAGATGGCACCCATCAAAGCCAGGGGCACGCGCCAATACTTACTGGGAGGAAGCACCTGAAACTTAGTCCGCATCGGCACGCTTTCCCGATGGCGTACCCCTTCCGCACTTCTTCCGATACGAAGATTGAGTTGCCGATACACGTTGATGCAGGCGCCAATCGCTGTTTGGCAATCCGGCGAAAAGGCAGCAAGTGTTTTTTCCGCACGAGAATAATGCTGTTCCGCCGAAGCGGACATTTGTTGCAACACATTGCGCAATGGAGGCAGTTGGGATGTGTTGTTTACATCCAGATCAGAAATGCCTTCCGCCTGCAATAGCTCCACTGGCAGATACACGCGGCCTCTGCGCTGATCTTCGCTGACATCTCGCAAAAAGTTGGTTAATTGAAGCGCGATTCCCAAATCACGGGAACTACGGAGCGCTGTTTCCCACTGGTCCGGGGCGCTTGGCCCATACACATAGGCCAAAAAGTAGCCAACCACAATCGCGCTGCCGTACACGTAGGATTCAACTAAGTCTTCCATGGTGGAGAAGGGCCGGGGTGCAACATCCAACCGCATCGCCTGTAGAAACTCCCGGTAATGCTCCGGTGGAATGCCAGCCTCCTGCACCACTTGTGCAAATCCGGCCAGAATTGGAGGGATTCCCTGTCGCAGCCGTTCCTGTAAGGAGGAAATCGAAAGGCTGCGGTCATAATCCTTTTCCCACTGCTGCAAGAGGTAAAGCTGGTCGCTCGGGCGAAGCGGCAACGAATCCACCACTTCATCCGGAAATCGAACCGCGGCGTAAATGGCTTCCACCTGAGCACGTTTTGCCGCCGGAAGAAAACGCGTCACCAGAAAGAAACTGGTACTGTAGGCACGGAGCACAATTCGGGCTCGCCGGGTAATCATGGCCCAAGCATGGGCGTCTGACTCGCCGCGAAGCGCTAGCCGATGTGTTTCCGTTTCAAACCTTTGCCAGTACGATTCGTCCCATGGTGGACGCATAAGTGGGAGATGAACAGAACGAAGCTATGATTGTAAGAAATTTGAGAACATGCTTCTTATAGGATCTCTCCTATCTTAGTTCCACCACAAAGGATTAATTTTGAGCCTGGAAATCCAGCAACGAGAACGAGAAGGAATTGTTATTTTTCAGTGTCACGGCCGCGTGATTTCCGGGGAAGAGTCCGAGTTGTTCCACAAGGAAATCAAGACCACTCTGGAAGCAGGAAAGCCCAACATTATTCTGGACCTGGAAAAGGTTGACTATATCGATAGCACGGGCTTAGGGGAACTGGTTTCCGGTTATTCGGCTGCCCAACAAAAGCAAGGCGCAGTGAAGCTCATGAAGCTGAATGACCGAAACATGGAGTTGTTGGTGATTACGAAATTAACTACCCTGTTTGAGCTATTTAACGATGAGCAGGATGCGGTGAACAGCTTTTTCCCTGACCGCGCCATTCCCAGTTTCGACCTTCTCGCCTTTGTGAAAGAGAAAAAAGAAGAGAAATAACCGTTGCTGCCCCCTGGAACCTCTGCCCCGTCCTTTCAACTGCCACAGCTCACCGGCGAAGTTTTTGAACTGGCGCGGGAGTTGCAAAGTGGCCCCGTTTTGCTGGTTTTCTTTAAAATCAGCTGTCCCACCTGCCAATTTACCCTTCCGTATCTGGAACAGCTTTTTCAAAGCGCGAGCGCCTGTTCCGGCAAGAAGCCCCAGATTATTGGAATTTCACAAGATGATGCCGAGGGCACACGCGAATTCAATGAGTATTTCGGCGTGAGCTTTCCCGTGCTGTTGGATCAGGAAGCAACACAGTATGAAGTCAGCAACGCGTATCACATTACCCATGTGCCTTCCTGGTTTCTGGTGCTGCCGGATGGTGTAGTGGAACGGTCGGAAACCGGTTTCCATCGTGCGGAATTGGAACGGCTGGGCGAATTATTTGGCCAATCGCCTTTTCAGCCCGGAGAACGACTTCCCGCCTTCCGCCCTGGCTGAGGATCGAAAAACTAGCCTCCGGTCGGGAGTCTCGCTACACTGAAATAAAGAGATGGCGAACAAAATCGAGGAAGTCTTCGGTACGGCAGCGTCCATTGCCAAAGGGCTGGGTGTGACATTGAAGGAGATGATGTCGCCGACGGTTACGGAGAATTATCCGGACGAACCGCCAAAGTTCGAGGAGCGCTATCGCGGCGTCCATGAATTACAACGCGATGAAAACGGACTGGAAAAGTGCGTAGCCTGTTTTCTGTGCGCTGCCGCCTGCCCGGCGCAGTGCATCTACATTGAAGCGGCCGAAAACACAGAAGTGCAGCGATTTTCCGGCGGAGAACGCTTCGCCAGAGTCTATAACATTGATTACAACCGCTGCATTTTCTGCGGGTATTGCGTGGAAGCGTGCCCCACGGACGCCATTACGCATGGGCATGGATTTGAGGTTGCCAGCTACAACACTTCCACTTTGGTGAAGCGCAAAGAAGACATGCTTGCCCCTTTGCCACAAGGCGGAATCAAGGCTCCTCCAATTCCTTCTTCCGGCAATTCCGGGCATTAAGCTCACTCCCTGCACGCTGTTTCTTGCACGGCGTGCATCTTTCTCCACGCGCGGGACGTCTACTATAGCTACTAAGCTCAGATGTTCGGCGCGATTCGAGAACAAATTGCGACTATCTTCCGCGAAGACCCAGCGGCAAGAAGCACGTTGGAGATTGTTCTCTGTTATCCGGGCTTTCACGCAGTGCTATGGCACCGTCTGGCGCATCGGTTTCATCAAGCGAACCTGAAGCTGCTGGCCCGCATCATTTCTTCTGGTGCGCGCCTGTTGACAGGGATTGAAATTCACCCAGGTGCCACCATTGGAAGGCGTTTTTTTATTGATCATGGCATGGGCGTCGTGATCGGGGAAACGGCGGAAATCGGCGACGATGTTCTTTTATACCAAGGTGTTACGCTCGGTGGAACAGGGAACGAGAAAGGCAAGCGGCATCCGACATTAGGGAACCACGTGGTGGTCGGGTCTGGAGCCAAGGTTCTAGGCAATATCCAGATTGGCAATTATGTAAAGATTGGGGCGGGTTCGGTTGTGGTGCGATCCGTGCCGGATCATTCCACGGTGGTAGGCGTTCCGGGGCGCGTGGTACGCTCCCGCGTGGATAATAGCCCTCTGGAACACGGCAAACTGCCTGACCCGGATGCGCAGGATCGGGAAGACCTACGTCATCGTGTCTCGGAGTTGGAAAAGATGGTACGGGAAATGGCCGAAAAACTACACTCGGAATCTTCAGTTCCCCGATGAGACTTCTTTTGTTTTTTCTGCTGTTAGCCGCACCTCTGCCTGCGGCGGAAACCTGGACGTATTGGATTGAGCCTTGCGCGGCGGCAACGGCCCGTGATTCCGGCTGCCACTCCAAGGATACGGAGCTTGCTGTATGGGCTTTGCAGGCGTGGCGCACGGCTTCGGATTCCCAGATTGCTCTCCTGCCCGCCACTGAGGAAAGCAAGGCGCGATTGCGCCTCCGCTGGGTTTCCGGCAATTCGCACCTTTACGGAGAAACACGCCCTTTTCTGCTGAATGGGCAAAAAGGGGCGGAAGTATATGTGTTGCCTTCCGTGGCAGGTTCGGATGATCCGCTGCTGCGTGAAGCCATTGTATATTTAACGTGCCTTCATGAACTCGGCCATGCGTTTGGCCTTCCTCATACCCGCAATTTTGCGGACATCATGTACAGTTTTCAGTTCGGTGGCGACATTCCGGAGTACTTCGGACGTTACCGGCGAACGATTCAAAAACGGGATGATATCCAACATTCTTCGGGCATTTCCCCCACTGACCGCGAAGCATTGCGGGAACTTTTGAAAGTGGTGGCGCTACCATGAGCGAGTGGCCTCTTTCCTGCCTCGACTCCGGTTCGATCTGGATTTCATGCCTTCCCCTGTGGAAGAACGTCCCGGCCTGCTGATTCGCGATTCTTTTCGATATTCTGACGCTGTTCTGATCATTCCTCCGCCTTTGGTACAAGCCCTGAGTTGCTTGGATGGAAAGCACACGGAGCGGGATTTGCGAGAGCGGTTGTATGAAATCACTGGCCAGCTCGAAGTCAGCCAAGTGGCCGATCATCTGATGGAGGTCCTGAGCCAAAGCGGGTTTCTGCAAGACGAAACGTTTGAGCAGCTGCGCGAAAAACGGCAACGAGATTTTGCCGAAAGCCCGGTGCGAGAACCAGTTCATGCAGGCACGGCTTACCCACAGGACGAGAACGAATTGCAATCCGTGATGCAGCGGTACATGGGAAATGGCAGCACACCGGAGGAAGGTGCGCTTCCGTTCGCGATTGCGGCTCCCCACGTGAGTCCGGAAGGTGGTTGGGAATCGTATCGTGCTGCATACGGAAGCTTGCGACCGGAACTCAAAGACCGGACGTTTGTGATTCTGGGAACGTCCCACTATGGCGAACCAAATCGCTTTGGCCTTACTCGTAAACCTTTTGTCACGCCATTCGGCACTACTCGCACTGCTTCCGCACTGGTGGAAGAATTAGGGACACAGCCGGGAGCCATCATGGAAGATTACTGCCATGCCGTGGAGCACTCCATCGAATTTCAGGTAGTGTTTTTACAGCATCTTTTTGGGCCGGAGATCACGGTGCTTCCTGTGCTTTGCGGAAGCTATGGACCGAGCCTCCTTTCCGGCGAGGCTCCGGAAGCAGACCCGATGGTGGCGCGTTTTCTGGATAGCTTGGCGGAAATCAACGCACGCGAACGCGACAAGTTATTTTGGGTGCTCGGCATCGATATGGCGCATATGGGACGCCGCTATGGAGATGACTTCGCCGCCATTGCCAACGAAGACCAAATGGCTGGAGTGGCGTTGCGGGACAGGGCACGTATCGATTCGTTGAATGCAGGGGCTTCCGAAAATTTCTGGGAACAAGTGCAACAGAATCAGGATGATTTGAAGTGGTGCGGATCATCCCCTGTGTATACGTTTTTAAAAGCAGTGCCGGAAGCGCGTGGAAAGCTCCGTCGCTATGAGCAGTGGAACATTGACGAGCAAAGTGTGGTCAGTTTTGCCGGAATTACCTTCCACCGCGCCGAATAGTTGCAGATTACTGTAGTTTTCCGCGAGCTTCCACTTTCCAGCTTGTTTCCACTTCGTCTCCACGAATGCCATATACCGTCTCGTGGAGATTCACGGCTACGCAGATGTGATTGGGGATAATGCGAAGCTTTTCCCCAACGGCTAACATCCGCTCACTGTCTTTTATATCTAGAAAGCCGTGCTCCTCATTCATTTTATGAAAGCGGATTCCGGGTGCTTCCGTGACTCTTCCAAACGTCACTTCACTGGAGCCACTCAGACGGTCGGAAGAAAACGTTTTCGACCCGCCGTCCACAATGGCGGTATCTGCGCGGGGCGTGGAAACCACAGTGACCAGAACCGAGGCGGCGCAGTCTCCCAGCGAACAGGCTCCACCAGCCACCGTATTGAGGTCATTGAATACATAAGTGCCAGGGCGAATTTCGTTTAGTCCTTCGATATGGTGGGACTGAAACAACGCCGGGGTGGAACCACCGCTCACAATTTCCGGCGCTAGTCCTGCAGCGCGAAACGTGGACACCCCTTCCGCCAGCATTTGGCTCAAAGCGGCAAGCGCTTTTTCATCTTGATTTTTGATGTGGCCGGGGTAAAAGGTGAGACCGCGAAAGCGAAGCCCCGGAATTTTTCCAATCTGCTTCGCCAGTTCCAATGCTTCATCAGGAGTAACACCAACTCGCCCTAAGCCTACATCTATTTCCACCAGAACCCCAACATCTAAGCCGGTTAACTGCTCGGCAGCAGCTAAGCTGTCTAAGGCCACGGTCACAGGCGTGTTTTTCGCTACCTGCTTTAGCCGTTCTGTTTTTGCTTTTCCAAAAAGGGGAAAAGCCACTAGCAGATCCACGGGCGGCAACTTTTGCATTAATGTTTCAGCTTCGCCCACCTTGGCTACGGTTAATCCGCTGGCTCCCAAGTCTAGCTGCCGTTGCGCAATCACCGGGGACTTGTGTGTTTTGGTATGGGGACGCAATCGGAGGTTGTGCGCCTTGGCATAATCGGCGACACGAGCAAGGTTCCGCTCCAGGATGTCTAGATCCACCACTAGCGCCGGGGTATCCAGCTCGTGAACTTTCATTTGAAGCGAATGCTCAGCTTTCCGGCGGAGGTGGTGTAAAAAAGCTGCAAATCTTTCACTTTTTGTTTTTCCAGAGGAAAGTAGAGCAGGCCGGACACCGGCTCGTTGATGTCCCCTTCTTTCAGCATTTTTGCGGTGAGCACATTCATCAACGGATCTTTTTTGTCCGACGACTGCACTGTGGTTTTATTTTCCGTTGTGGCAGCGGTGTTGCCGACACCCGCTCCATTTCCGGGCATTTGTTGCGGCCTGGTGCCAGTTCCTGGCATACCGCCCCAAACCGGACCATTCGGATCTCCACCGCGCACACCGCCACCGCTTAATGTTTCCGAGATGATTAAAGCGCCCGGACCAGCAATCTGACTGGCTACAAATGGATGCGATCTTTCTCCATCCTTGTCCGTCCAAAGCAGAAAATCATCGAGTTGGATCGGCAGCTTGCCGTTTTTGGGAGTCAGCTTAACGCGTACTATCGTGTAGTGCCCCTGCAAATCAGAGCCAACCTGCTGTGCCACAGATTCGGGGTCCGCATAAATTGTAGCTTCCACGTTCACTGCCGTGTTTGCCGCTTGTCCATCCCCAATTTTGGGAGCATGCTTGGCAACGGCCAGCGATGCTGACAGCGCTAAGCCAAGCAAAAAATACCGAATGCTCATGCCCGGATTATAGCTTGCAGGGGCACTGCCTTATTCTGGAAGGGTTGTGAAGCGACTCCGTTTTCTGTTCAGTCTCGTGTTTTTGATAGGATGCGCAGCATCTACGGAAAAACCAATGGAACTGAGCGAACAAACTAACGGCCAACAGGTGCAACTCAGCGCCGGACAGGCATTTACACTTCTTTTGCCGGAAAATCCTACCACGGGGTATACATGGCAGCTTCGTAAAAAAGGGGAACCTGCTGCTCTGCTTCTGAGCGATGCGTTTGAACAAGGCCGACCAGTTCCCGGAGCACCCGGCGTTCATCGCTGGCAGTTTCGCGCAGGGGCAGCAGAAAGCAATGGAACGCTCCTGCTGGAACTCGTGCGGCCCTGGGAATCTGTTCCCCCGAGCCGCACGTATTCCGTCACTCTGCGCGTCAATCGATAGCGGTTACTTCGATATGGTTCGGATGGTCCAGAAGTCCGAGGCTAAATTATCGTCCGTCAAGTAAGAGTAAGGAATGTAGCCGTAGCCTCCATCGCCCCAGCCCGTACTCCAGGAATTTCGGAACTTGAACATTTTTGTGGAGTCGTCATACCCCATGGCGAGGATGGCATGTCCACCCTCCATTTTTTCGCTGGTGCTAGGCAGGGGGACTTTTCCGGTTTTTGCCACTTCGTCACTCATGAAGCTTTCATATACACTGATGCCGAACACAAAGGGGAATCCTTCCGCGAGGCAGCCCTTCATGGTGTTTTGATCCTGGATCAAGCGCTGGTAAGAAAGAGCTTTGAACTTTTTGGCATCTTTGTAGCAGGTGGCGTTGGGCTTTTGTGCAAATTTGTTGATGTCGTAAGGCCACTCCGGTTCCGGGCAAACGCCTTGCGAACCAACCGACTTGATGCCATCACGGATCATAGCGCCGCTATCAGAATTCACTGAGCCTTCCATGGCGCGTTCGTTGTAGTAGATGAACAGGCGGGAAGGGGTAAAGACAGGCTTATGATTTGCCTGAATTTCATCAAATTCCAAAGCCGCCGCAATGGCATTAGCAGTACAACTCCCTAGCTGGCCCTGATCGTACACTTCTTTGGGTCCCTTGCTGGTGAGGTCGGCAGAAGCAGGAATGCTTTTCAGAATCGGTGTGGGTGCTGCATACATAAAGTCCCGGTGGTCTGGTACGTCAGGAATCCATCCGAAACGAAATTGAGTAAGATCCATAAAATCTCCTTGAACCAAGGTGATTGTTTACAGCAAAGCGTGTCACCTTCCTCCAAAGAATAAGCCTGGGAAGATGCTCCCCTTGCGGGAAACACTTACCCAGGCTTGTTTTACCGCTGTGAATTAAGCTTTCGCGCTGCTCATGGTGATGGCACCATTTGTGCCATTCGGGAAGAAGCCGCCTTGGCCGACGTTGGCTTGCATTCCGTATGCAAGATACAACACCTGGCCGGGAGTGCGGGTATTGATTAAACCATCAGAAGTCTTGATGGAAAGGTACTGCGTGGTGGAACCGGAAGGAGGAGGCAGAATATCTACTCCATCCAACGGAGGTGCGGTGGCAATGTTGAGACGCGCCGCCTGCAGGCGAAGCGCTGCCACATGTTCCGCTTCCACTGCCAGAATGGAAGCAGCCGTGGTAATAATGGCAGGCGTAGTCAACAGGCCTGCCGCGCCCGCGTATGCAGTCACGCCGATATCTTCAAAGATGCGGGCAAGCTTGATGAAGTCGTTCTGGCTTCCGAATCCAAATCCCAAAGCATTCAGATTCAGGTTTGGCTTGGCAACCGCCAAACCACCCAGAGCGTTCCGCAGAAGAGCAACGTGAGCACGCTCGTCTGCCGCGATTTCCGCTGCAATATCCGCTGAGAACAGCAGATTGTTGGAGAACGTTACTTTGCTGCCTCCCATGGTGGTGCCGCCGGCGGCGGGATTGGAACCGTTGGCTACGCCGTTGATCCCAATTCCATAGGAAGTAATGGAAGTGCCATTTACTGCATACGTATAGAACTCCGCTTCCAGATATTCCAGGTTCAAGGCGAAATTCAGAACTGCGATTTCCGTGCTGGTTTGCGCGTCCGCGTCTTTCACGCCAACCGTGGCGGCTGCTCCAACAGCAGCGCTTGCCAAGCCCAGCTTGCGAACGAAGCTGCGTCGATTGGGCGCTTCTGCCACTAATTCAGAAACTATTTTCTTTGTCATCTTTTACTCCTTGAAAGTGCAACTGATTCAGACTTGAGGGATTCAATAAAGCGTTTAGAAGTGCTTAACGGGAGAGAAAACACGCCTGCGGAACATCAAGGTAGCTGCCAAGGCCGGAACAGCAAGCCAAATAGTGGAAGGCTCCGGAACGGTATTTATATTTGCGGCGAAATTACCTGTGCGCTGCACGCAAGGGGAAACATCGGCTTGCAGGAATTTCCCACTCGCCGAACCACACAAATTACCAGTGATATTCGGGCTGCCAGTAAACAGGAATCCATCACTCAGATTTCCAATTGGCACATTGGGAAACTCAGTCAGGGTTAGGGTGTAATTCCCAGCGGCTACTGTGGTGAGCAAATAAGCGTCATCGCACATGCCGGTTACGGAATCCATCCGTGCGCCAGCACGGCAACCGCCTATCATTCCATCTGCGCCATCGGAACCAATAATAGCTCCGGTAGCGGAAAACAGAGATACTACTGGCACGAAACCGCCTGCTACGGTAGTGGTGCCGTTCAGGTTTACACCACCTCCATAAGAAGTAGTGGAAATCAACAGAGTTTGCGCAGTGGGTACATTAAATAAAAACTGAAATATCTGATCGTCCGTGGTGAACGTACCTGTTTGCGTAATGGTTACAGCCTGAATGTTGGTAATGGAGAGAGAAGTCAAAAACAACATCCCCAACCCGTATCCAAGCTTGTTCTTCAAAAACATCTAACAACACCTCCTAAAGGAAACAACTGGGCCATCACCCTCCTGTACGAAGGAGGTACTACTTTGGATGAGCCCAATTTATTAATCAGGAGAAATTGTATGCTTTATTACGGATTCTACTGACTAGGTAATTAGATCAGGGTAGCGGCGATCCAGCCGAGAGTGACGCCAATCAGGCAACCCGCCAGCACATCGCTTAAAAAATGCAGCCCTAGCAGAACACGCGACATGGCAATACTGATTGCGCAAAACAGGAGGCCAATCATGAGCGAAGGGTAAAACATACCTAAAGGTAGTGCTACGGCAAACGCAGTAATGGTGTGGCCGGAAGGAAACGAAAACTGATCGGGCGGCAGAAGAGTGGCCCAACAATGAGGCTCAATGGCGGAAGGGCGGGAACGGTTAAAAGCACGTTTCAGAGTCAAGAAAAACCCGATACCGCAAAGAGCAGCAGCGCCAGCCGCTACCAATGCCTCATACCGTTCTTCTCCGCCGAACAAAAGTACAACTAATCCCATGGCGTACCAGAGCCAGCCATCGCCGCCTCGGGTGGCGCAGATCATCCACAGCCGTACCCAGCGCGGGGCGCTCCATTGGTTCACACGGCGCATCAGCCGGTGGTCACGATTCGCGATATAGGTGAACATTTGGTTTTGCACCGTCATGCCGCGACCTCCTCGTTGATTGCATTCGGGTGATTCTGCACCGTTTCGCACCCGGCAAGCACCCGAGGGGCCCACCGATTTACAAAACTTCTTTCCATTTCATAGTTTATAAGAGTGATCACCGGTACAAGAGGAGCAAGCACGACAAACGGCAAACGATGGGGATGTTCGCGAAACATGGAAACCCCGATGGAGAGCACATCACGGGTTAATTTCCAGTAATCTCCGGATGTTCCGTGAACCTGTGCCAGCCCCAGGCGGACAGCGGCCAGAAATTCCTCTTTTGTGCGTGCTTCGGGCACTTCCGTCCAGCATGAACCCAGGGAAAACATGGCGTGGGCGTCACTTCCGGCGATGGGTGATTTCCCAAGAACCTTTATCCAGTCTTGGCAGGCTTGGTTGTTTCGTTGCGGCATACAGCCGTTTCGGGCTTCAAAAGCGGGAAATGCATACCGGAACCATTCAAAATCTTCTGCTGTTCGACGGCCGGTCAGACTGGAAAAGATGTGATTTGCGCTGAAAAGCAGATTCTGCTCCGTCAGGTAGGCGTGCAGCGAGGCAAAGTCTGTTCGGCGATGCTGTACTTCCTGGTGTTGTTTTTCCGTGATGTTGTAAACACCGACGTGGCATTCCGTACCACTTGGAAGGATACAGGTCACTTCTTCGCTTAAAAAGAAATCCGGATAGCGCCGTAACGTTTCCACAGCATCAATCGAGTTGTGGTCCGTGACAGTGACAAAGTTCATGCCACGGCGTTTCAGCGTTTGGTACAGCGCTTCGGCATTGTTATAGCTTTCCCGGCAAACCTTCCGCAGCCCTGGAACGGTACACATGCCAGAATGAGTGGTGTGAACGTGCATGTCGCACTTCATGACTTCATCTAAACAGCGCTATGCTACGCTTCCGTGACAGTTTGGCGAAACATTTATGAATGGAAACGTTTCGGTGTAGCTTGTGCAAAAAGTGAAAGCAATCGATCTGTTTTATTTCGACGCAGGAGGCGGACACCGAAGCGCGGCGCTTGCTTTGCAGCAAGTGGTGGCGGAACAAAACAGGCCTTGGAATCTGCGGCTAGTGAACTTGCAGGAACTGTTAGCCCCATTAGATATCTTTCGTAAGATCACTCGTATTCCCCTACAGGACATTTACAATCTTATCCTCCGAAAAGGGTGGACGCTCGGCTCGCCCCAAGCCGCACGCGTCATGCAATCCGTAATTCGGCTATACCACACACAACAGGTAAAGCTGCTTCGTAAGCATTTCGCCGCCAGCAAACCAGACCTGCTAGTTTCTGTGATTCCCAACTTTAACCGGTCCCTTTTTGAAGGGCTCGCATTGGCTTGCCCCGGCACGCCAATGGTGACTGTGCTTACGGACCTGGCGGATTGGCCGCCGCACTTCTGGATGGAACACCAACCGCAATATTTTATTTGCGGCACACAGCGCGCCGTGGAGCAGGCACGCGCCATGGGGCACCCGGAAAGCCGAGTGTTTCAAACTTCCGGCATGGTGCTTCATCCACGCTATTACCAAACGCCGGTAATAGATCGCCGCCAGGAACGGCAGCGGCTTGGGTTACATCCGGACCTTCCTACTGGAATCGTATTGTTTGGAGGGTATGGTTCCAGCTCCATGCTGGAGATCACCAGCCGTTTAGCGGCTTCCAGGATGGACATTCAGTTGATGCTGATGTATGGACATAACCGGAACCTCGGGGAACGCCTTACCGCCATGCCCACGGCGATGCCAAAGCATGTGGAAGGCTTTACCAGGGAAATGCCGCGCTTTATGCGGATGTGCGACTTCTTTATCGGTAAGCCTGGCCCGGGCAGTTTGAGCGAAGCACTGATTAGCAAGCTTCCTGTGATTGTGGAACGCAATGCCTGGACCATGCCGCAGGAACGCTATAACGCGGAATGGATTCGCGAACAGAATGTAGGCATTGTGCTTCCATCCTTTCGCGGCATTGCCGATGCTGTTTCCCGCCTTCTTGAGCCGAATGCGTATGCCGGTTTTTGCAAATCCATTCAAGCACATCAGAACCGGGCGGTGTTCGAGATTCCTGATATTTTTGAGCGAATTCTGGAGCAAACCAGCTAGATTACGTTTCCGTTACCGTCATATACCGGTCGATGGAGGGTCGCTCGCCCATCGAAATCTCCCCTTGGCTATGGTCCGATTTAGCTGCTTCAGGAACAACGCTACTCTTATAAATCAGCCAATAATTTTTCTGCCTGCTGTACCTGCTGAGTCAAGTTCCGAAGCACCTTCACCACTTCCTCTGCCTGCTGAGAAGCTTCGTCTAACCGGTCACCTTCCACAGCTTCCCGAATGCCCGGTAGTGTCTTCACTCCGTAACCCGTATAAGTGCCGGGTGCATAAATGGCGTGTTTGAACCAGTCGCGACCGGGCAGGCCGCTGGCCAGCGTCATGGTGCGTTCTGAGCGGAACAACAGAGCATTGATTGCCGATAACTTTGTTGTAGGAGCGGCAGACACTTTGCTGACCGCTTTGCTGTAAGTAATATCAAAAGAAGCTGCCGATTTGCGGAGCTTGTCCAGTTCGCTTCTGACATCACTCAGATTCGGGCGGCCTTTTTGCTTTTCAGTCTTTTCAATCTCATCTGCGTATCCGCTTACCGTATCGGCAAAGCGTCCGAATTCAAACGGCAACAGCGGAGCATCTGCCAGCCTCATCAGAGCGGTGTCGGTTACTTCCGCTAATGCTTTGCCGTAAGCAAAGTTTGTATCGGAAAAGTGGCTGTACCAGTAGAAATCGTCGTAGTCGGAGTGATATACACCGCCGCCTTCTCCACCAAATCCGAGATTTAGCGTAGCAATCCCTAGGTGCTGAAGAAAAGAAGTATAGTCAGAGCCGGAACCAAGGGCGCTGATATGGTAGCCGCCTTCCGTGGAGGCAGGTGGCGGATTGAAAGTGCCTTGTTGCTGCGTCTCTCGACGCCGGGTTCCTCCCCCTCCATTGCGCGGAGTGCGGGGCGTTTCCAAGAGCGATTTGCCGGATACCGGATCGGGAATATCCCGCACAATCTCTGACATGAATTTTTCCAGCGTGTGCGATCCGCCTGCTCCCAAGCGTCCCTTGCCGTTGCTGTCTGAGTTGATATACGTAACGAGCTTCTGCTTTAGCTCCTCCGCATGTTTTTCCACCCACTCGGTAGAACCCATGAGTCCGAACTCTTCTCCATCCCACAAGGCAAACATAATCGTGCGCTTTGGCTTCCAGCCTTGCTTCACCATCTCGGATAAAGTCCGTGCCGCTTCCAGCAAGGAAGAGGCTCCGCTCACCGGGTCGCTGGCTCCATGCACCCAGGCGTCATGATGGTTTCCATACAGCACCCATTCATCGGGAAACTCAGTGCCGGGAATTCGCACAATTACGTCATAAAGCGGATGCGTGGAGTTATCCATCTCCACCTTGAGCCGTACTTTTGTGGAGCCAGGGCCGATGTGGTAAGTAAACGGCAACGCGCCGCGCCAGTCTTCCGGCGCTACTGGGCCTTCCAGGTTTTGCAGGAGCGGTGTGGCATCAGCATAGGAGATGGGCAGAACAGGAATTTTCATCAGCGTTTTTGCTTCGCTCAGCGCCAGCCGCTTGCCGCCTTTTTCTGAGGCGAAACCAGGGGAAAGCGGATCACCCGGATACAAAGCCATGTCCACTACACTGCCGCGCTGAACGCCTTCCGAAGGACGGTACGGCCCTTTCGGAAAAGCATCACCCTGAAAATAACCGTCATCTCGGGGGTCGGAGTAGATCAGGCACCCAATTGCGCCGTGCTCCTGCGCCACTTTGGGCTTGATGCCGCGCCAACTGCCGCCATACCGGGCAATCACGATTTTTCCCTTTACGTCGATATTGAGCCGTTTCAGCACTTCATAATCGGCAGGCACTCCATAGTTCACATACACCAAGGGAGCTGTTACGTCACCCGAACCGGAATAGGCGTTATATGGCGGAACTTGGTTTTTATCAGACGAATATTTGTCTTCTTTCACCGAAGGCTCTACCAATTTCGCCCGGAATGACTTCGGCGAAACCATTTCCAAGGTGCGGCCCTTGGGCGTGGGAAGCAGCGCTTCAAACTCTTCGATATGGGTTTCCAATCCCCACTCGCGCAACTGCGAAGCAATGTATTCCGCTACAGCCTTGGATTGTGGCGTACCCGCTAAGTGCGGTTCCTTGGAGATTCTCTCAATCAGACGGCCCACCCGTGCCGCCTCGGGAATCGTCCGCATTTTGTCTTCCCACTTCTTTTCCGTTGCTGCGGCTTCCGGCGGAAAACCGCGCAACGAACTATCTGCCGCCAACAGAAAACCGGGGAGACACAGAGCGAACAGGAGTTTCATATTTCACGCAGTATAACCTGCACCTCTACAAAAACGTCTTGAACTCCATCACATCGCCGTCTTGCACCACGTACTCTTTGCCTTCCATGCGGAGCTTGCCCAGTTCCCGCGCACGCGCAAAACTGCCCGCCGCCACCAGGTCCTCATAGGAAACCGTTTCGGCGGAAATGAAACTCTTCTCAAAATCGGAGTGAATCACGCCTGCCGCTTCAGGCGCTTTATCCCCGGCGTGAATGGTCCAGGCGCGGGTTTCCTTTTCCCCGGTGGTGAGGTACGTCCGCAAGCCAAGCAAGTGGTAAGCCGCTTTGATCAGTGTGCCGGAGCCGGATTGCTCTACCCCTAAAGCAGCCAAGTACTCGCTCCGCTCTTCTTCGGGCAGAGTCACCAGTTCGGATTCAATTTCCGCTGACACCACAACCACGCTGGTGCCGTGGTGCTCGGCGACATACGCTTTCACCTTGCGGACCCATTCATTCGCATCCGGGTTCGCCAGGTCTTCTTCCGCCACATTGCAGGCAAACAGCGTCGGTTTAGCCGTCAGCAGGAAAAGCTGTTTCAGCAAGGCTTTTTCTTCAGGCGTGGTTTCCAGCGCATAGGCAAACTTCCCTGCGCTTAAGTGCGGTTCCAATCGATCCAGCAGAGCCAATTCCGCTTGTGCTTTTTTGTCGCCCCCTTTGGCGGCCTTTTGCTGACGTGTGCGGCGTTTTTCAACGCTATCCAGGTCTGCCAGAACCAGTTCGGTGTTAATCACGTCAATGTCGCGGATCGGGTCCACGGAATCCATCACGTGCTCAATGTCCGAATTCACGAAGCAGCGCACCACCTGAACAATGGCGTCCACTTCGCGGATATGCCCTAAAAACTGATTCCCCAGCCCTTCCCCCGTGCTGGCGCCTTTCACAAGACCGGCAATATCCACAAACTCAAACACGGAAGGAATGGTTTTTTGCGACTTGCTCATGCGGGAAAGCACGTCCAGTCGTTCATCAGGCACTGTCACAATGCCCTGATTCGGTTCAATGGTACAGAACCGATAGTTCGCCGCCAGCGCCTTTCGCGTTTGTGTGACAGCGTTAAAGAGAGTGCTCTTACCTACGTTAGGTAAGCCAACAATTCCAGCACGAAGCATCGAAATAAAAGCCTTTGGTCAAACGAAGTATGCGGGCAGGAGCCTATCTCAGTGTGCCAAATCGCATCGGTTCCCGCTATTTGCTCGGTCGAGGGATTTCGTTTTTCCGGTCCTCAGGCTCCGAACCAGTCTGATCATGGAACAAGACCACGGTGTGAGGAAACGGCATGTCAATATGGGCTGCATCCAAAGCCAACTTGATGCCGGTGATTACCTGGTCTGTTACCTTCAACACATTTGCTTGCTCTGCGCTTACCCAAAAGAATACGGTGAAGTTGACGGAAGATCCAGCAAGTTCCGTGACGTATACCCAAGGGCCTGGATCGGGAAATACGCCTTCTGTTTTGGCAAGCACATCGTGAATCACTGATCGAGCTTTTTCAAGGGAATCGGAGTAACCAATCCCTACAGTGACTCTGACTCGCCGTTTCTGATAAGCCGTTTTCACCAGAATAGATTGGGTATATACGTCGCCATTTGGCACCACGGCGCGTTCTCCATCAAAGGTTTTGATACGGGTGGAACGGGTATTGATTTCTTCTACCGTGCCTTCATAAATGCCGGAGCGAATCTGGTCGCCTACCTGAAAGGGCTGACGCCATAACAACAAAATACCGGCAAAGAAGTTCTGCAGAACGTCCTTGAAAGCAAATCCGATGGCAACGGACGTGATTCCCAGACCGGTCACCAAGTCGCCAGGTTTAAAAGCTGGAAAGACTACTACGGCAGCCACAAACAGCCCCAGAATGGCCAGTAAGGCGGAGGAAAGTCTTCCCAGAAGTTCGGCCAGATTCAGAGGAAGGCGCGTCCGCTGTCCCGCTGTTACCAGCACTTTCTGTGTGATGCGGCCAAGAATCAGAAATGCCGCAAATACAAGGATTCCGATAAGAATATAGGGGATCTGCTGTAGAAATCCTACCCACATTTGCTCCAGTGCTCGCCAAAGCACTCCTACATCAAACTCTCCACCGGTGCGAGTTGTTGCTTGTAGCAGCAAAAAAGCTTGGGTCACAGAGCCCTCAATCGGGTAGACAAAAGTTGTTCATTTTTTAGTAAGCTCTTCCACTTCTTGTCTGGTGATCTCATGCCGGTAGGCAAATGTCCGGGCAAGTTTTCGTCGTACCAGGAAATAAACAATTTCACTTAGCGGAGAAAGAGGCAATTGGTATTCCACATGGTCATGCAAGATTGAGCTTGCCGGACCATCAGGCAAGGTAAGGTGCGTGTGTTGCCAGAAAGCAAATGGTCCTTGCTCTTGCACATCTTGAAACTGCCTTCCCGCCTGGTAGTTCTGATGCCGTGCAATCCAACGCAGTGTGAAAGGCTTGTATCCCATCCGAATCACCACACGTGCCCCATCACGGATTCCGCCTGTATGCTCCACAACATGAACGGGATCACCGGGCGGAATCAGTTTTTCCAGTGTGCCGGGCAGTTCATGCCACGCAAACAACACGGAAGCAGGAGCCAGAATCCGGCTTTTCTTCTCAAACACATGCCTCATGGAAGGAAACTAAACGGAAGTGAAATAAATGATTCCATACAAGACAGGCAAGGAAAACAAGGAACTATCCACGCGGTCCAGCATTCCCCCATGTCCAGGCAACAATGTTCCACTATCTTTCACACCGGCTCCGCGCTTCATGGCGGATTCCGCTAAATCTCCCACCTGCCCGGCAACGTTGGCCAAAAGGGAGAACAGAACGGCTTGCCACACCTTCACGGAAGGAATGGTCCGCGGAAGGAACACCGCCCCAAAAACCACTGCAGAGAGAACGGAAGCCGCCGCGCCTTCCCATGTTTTGCCCGGGCTGATTTGAGGAGCCAAGCGGTTTTTCCCAAAATACCTGCCTACATAGTAAGCGCCTGTATCGCCAATCCAGTTCACCACCAAGCCGAAGGTAAGCCAATAAGGGCTTAACGCTCGCAGCAGAAATGCCGTATTCCAGGCGGCATATACATAGAGCAAGCCAAACAACTGTGCGGAACTGCAAGGAAGAATTTCGGCGAGCGGACGGTGCCTCATGGCAATGACCAGCACCAACAAAGCAAAAATGGTGAGGGTAATCAGCGCTAAATCAGGCCGTTGGACCAACAAAAGCGTTCCTGCTGCCATTCCCAAGGCTATTTCCGCCGGATGGAGCCGCGCGATTCCGCCAAATTCGTAGTAACAGAGTGCCGCTACACATGCGACCAGAAGAAAAAAGCTAAGGTACGGGCCACGGAAAATAATAAATAAAACCGTGGGCGCCAAAACGGCAGCGGTGAGAACGCGCTGCATTAGGAGGACACAACAACTTCTTCCGTCAGGGTATCGGAAAAAGCAGGTAAAGCGGGTTCCATTCTTTGGGTGCCGAGCCCGCCGAATCGCCGCTCCCGTTTCTGGTATTCCAGAATCGCTTTCAGCAACTCTGACTGGTTAAAATCCGGCCACAACGTATCTGTCACGTACAGTTCCGCATAGGCTATCTGCCAAAGCAGAAAATTACTGATGCGCATTTCGCCGGAAGTGCGAATCAGCAGATCCGGGTCTGGCAAGGCGGCTGTATATAGATGCGCTGCCAGCATTTCTTCGTTCACCGCGAGCGTATCCAGCGTACCTTTCAAACGGGCTTGGTGAATCAGTGCATTTACCGCATCCACCATTTCCGCGCGGCCACTGTAATTAATGGCTAAATTCAATTGCATGCCGGAGCAGTGAGCCGTCAGTTTCACGGAATTTTGCAGTTCATCCTGCACTTTGGCGGGCAGCAGGTCCAATCGTCCAATCGCCTGAAGCCGAATGTTATTGCGCTGCAGGGTTTCCAGTTCTTTCCGGAGGTAAAGCCGGAGAAGACGCCACAGCATATCGACTTCCCCCCCTGGGGCGTTTCCAGTTTTCTATGGAGAAGGCGTACAAGGTCAGCGCCCCGACTCCCAATTGTGCGCAAGTTTCCACTGTTTCCCGCACAGAGCTCACTCCGGCACGGTGGCCCGCAATCCGGGGAAGACCGCGGCGATTTGCCCAGCGGCCATTGCCGTCCATGATCACGGCAATATGGGATGGTACGCGCGCCGGATCAATGGCAGCCAGCGCTATGTCCTTGTTTCCAGAGGACAGCGAATCCAAAAGAGCTTTCATGAACGCAACCCATATGGTACACAACTGAGCAGCACGCGCGCCTACGTCGCTCTGCGATACTGGCGGATTGCTGATGAATATTCCACAGAACGCACTCCGCACGGCATCGTTTTACTTTGCGTTCGCCTCAGCGGTAATGATTTTGCTGTCCATTGCTGCTTCCCAGATCTTGCTGGGGCTGTCGCTTGGGCTGCTGCTGGTTTCCGGCGCACAGATGAAGCTCCCGCGCATTTGGCTGCCCCTTTCCCTGTTTTTGCTTGGAACGCTGATTTCCTTGGCGTTTTCGCCGGAACCCATGCGCGGCTTGCCGCAAGTAAGAAAAATGTTTGTTTTCACCACGCTGCTGGTCGTGTTTTCCACCGTGCGCGATCTCCGAGTGGCAAGGCGCTTGTTTCTTTGTTGGGGCGGCATTGGGGCTCTGGTCGCCTGCCGTGGATTGGTGCAATTTGTGCAGAAAGTGCAGGAAGCAGCGGCCCAACACCTGGATTTTTACACTTTTTATACTCCGGAGCGGATTACCGGATTCATGAGCCACTGGATGACCTTTGCCGGGCAGGAAATGGTAGTGCTGCTGATGCTGCTGTCCTTTCTTTTCTTTGCCCCGGATACCCGCAAACGTGGCTTTTGGATTTGGATTCTTTGTGCGGTGCTGCTCAGCATCGCCGAATTGCTGAACGAAACACGCACGGTTTGGCTGGCATTAGGCGTAGCAGGGCTTTGGCTCCTATGGTTCTGGAAGCGTTGGGCGGCAGTGGTGGTGCCCGTGGCACTGCTTTTAGGCGTTGCCGTTTCTCCAGGAAGTGTTCATGAACGATTTATGTCCTTCTTTAAGCCTAAAAAGGATGTAGACTCGAATGAATTTCGGCGCGTTACGTTTCGTACTGGTTTCCGCATGATAGAGAAGCATCCTTTGCTTGGCGTAGGGCCGGAAGAAGTGAAATACCACTTCATGGACTGGGTGCCAGCAGATATTCCCCGGCCTTTGCCGAGCGGTTGGTATGGCCATCTTCACAACATTTACCTCCATTACGCTGCCGAACGCGGCATTCCCACCATGCTGATGCTGCTTTGGATGCTCCTGATGATCCTCCATGATTTTTACCGCGCTCTGCGGAAACTTAATCCGGGGCGCAGCAATGAACGCTTTCTGCTGCAAGGCGGCATCGCCACCGTGATCGGAATCATGGTGAGCGGATTATTTGAAAACAACCTGGGTGATAGTGAAGTGCTGACAGCCTTTCTGGTTGTGGTCGCTTGCGGCTATCTGGCTGTAAACAATATTTCCGGCAAGGTAGCCGCTGAATCTGTCGCCTGAAAAATTCTTAGCGGAGAGACAGGTTTTCGTTGTTTTGCGCCAGAAAAGGGTTGTAGTCAGGGGTCTACCTTCTCCACTTTGGAAGCCCAGCGCTGAAAAAATAATCTTCGTTCCCCGTATTGCGTTCCGGCTTTACGGGTCTGGCTCTCGTCATGGCGAAGCAGGGCATCGGCTTCCAAAAGAATCGAAAAGCCTTCCTGGCGCAAACGGAGGCAAAGGTCTACGTCGTTGTAGTTCACCGGAAAAATGGGATCAAACCCGCCGAGGCGTTCGAAGTCCGTCCGCCGCACGGCCAGGCAAGCGCCCGTTACGGCTGTTACTTCACGCGGGTAGTCCAGCCAGGGCCAGTGATCGCTGGCGAATAAATTTCGTCCCGGATGCCCTGCGCCATCAATGAGCCAAGTGGCAATGCCGGCATGTTGAATCGCGCCACTGGGATACAGCAGCTTTGCTCCCACTGCTCCCACCGTGAGATCTTCCAATCTGGAAACTAACCGGGTGAGCCAATCCGCACCTAACGGATACACATCGTCATTCAGAAACAACAAAACTTCGCCGGTAGCAGATCGGACGCCCAAGTTGTTCATGTCCGAAAAGTTGAAAGGCGCAGAGTAAGGCAGGACCTTGGCAGCATACTGCTGCACAAGAGTGCGAATTGCTTCCTCTTCTGCTTCATTCGTGGTGCCAAGGTGCTGCACCACAATCACTTCCTTGTTGGCGTAGTCTGTTTTGTTCCGCAGTCCTTCCAAGCATTGCGCCAGCAATCGGCTGGTTCGGGTGCAGATCACTACGCTCACCAGCGGTGTACGCGTCAATGGAGGCTTAGGAGCCGTTTTGCGAGCAGGGCGGGGGCGATCCAAAGAGTGGTACAACACACGAGGCACATGCACCACTTGAAGCGGGGTGCTTGCTAAACGTTGGGCTGCCTCCTCTATCGACTCGACCGTTTCGCCTGCTTGCTGGAGCCAAGCTCGGGAAACGAGAAGCAATCCTCCCAGATACGCCGTGGACTGGAGCAGCACGGGCGACCAATCCGGCTTAAACAAAGGGCGGAGAGGATTTCCTTGCCGGTCGATCACTTCCTCATCCGTGTAGACCAGATTGGCGGGAAGGGAGGCCACGCAATGCTGAAGTGCCGTGGCGGCCAGAAAATCGGATTCGCCCACGGTGCCGATCCATTCGCCTTGGGCTTGCTCCCGCGCCTCCGCAAAACTGGAAACGGAGGGAATTTGTTCCTGCTGAAGATAATCCTGCACCCAGCCCGTGTGGGATGTGCTGCCAATCGCGATTAACTCCCAATGGGGGTAAGTCTGGGCGCGAACGGAGTTCACCGCACGGCGAAGCCCTTCCGGGTTTGGCTCCTGCAGGGGAATCAGCAGCGTTACGGAAGGCGAGCCGGAAGTGATCGGTAAGGACGGCAAGTTTGCCACCGCTCCCTTGCGCCACTCCAGATAACCCGGCAGCGATCCGGCTTTTTTGCGCACAATACGCGTGAAATAGAACGTACCAATGGCTCGCAGTGTTCGAAATACGATGCTGTTTTCTACCCGTTCCAGTCTGGAATCTAAAGCATTCTGTTGCTGATGGAGCCATTGCAATTCCCGTTCGAGACGCTCCTGCTTCGCCTCCATGGCAGCTATTAATGCCCTTACGTCCGGGTCAGGTGCGTTCATCCAAAGCCAAGTATACGCGTGTGTGGTTCTAGTACCTTTCTGTATACTTCCTCTGTGCCAGGGGTAAAGTATTCCTCAGGGATTCCGATTCCTCTTTCGTGAACTTAAGCGAGATTCTGAATCAACTGCGCCTGGAACATGCCCAAGTGGAGGAAGCTATTGCCAGCCTGGAGCGACTCGACGCAGCCCGTTCCGGAGAACAGGTCCAGAGGATGACGACGAAACGCCGGGGCCGTCCGGCAGGCAGCAAGAACCGCCCCAAGTCGGAAGCGGAACAGGAAATGGTGAATTCCTAAACGGCAACTTACTTATCTGAAAAGAAAAATATAGCTCCGTCTCCCCGAAAGAAGATCTGGGCCGGAGCGCCTATTTTGCCAAATCCGGCGCTTTTCTTTAAAGGGGTGACGGTTTCAATGCGGCCATACACAATGCTCCAGCGATCATAATCCGGGTTGCCGAACCGGAATGCCACCAAAGAGGTGTGCTGGTGCATCTGTTGGAGCTTGCGATAAAGGATGGGTTCGTTAAATTCTATGGGATTTGGCAGAACAGGGGCTTCTTTGGAATCCTGGGTCAGCCAGATCACGGCGGGCCAGGTATACCCCTCTGTTGCCACAGGATGCGAGCATTGGTCCTCGCTTACCCAGCGGCCATTTTGGCGCACAGAGTAGCGACCCAGCAAAGCAACCACTTTCCCTGCAAAGCTATCGAGATCCTGTAAGACTTCGCATACGGAAACGGGACTGATTGGCCCTTCGGCTCCGGAAGCAGGCGCAATTCCCCAAAAAACCAGACCCCAAGCGAGCAAGTACCTCAATTTCATTGAAACTATGACGGGAAAATGGGGAATGGAGTTGCGGGGATTTGCCGAAAAGCGGATGTACACGCAAGAGTGAGCGAGAAGGAAGAGAGCCCCCACTCTCTTCCTTCCATCTAGCGGTTCCGCCGCTGCCCAGACGACAGAACCGCACGCCGGGAGGAACCGGGCGGGATCCAGCCAGGATAAGTAGTATCCGGCTTTCTCAACCTGCCACTTCATCTCCCGATGCCCCCAGCCTAGCTTTGCCCGTGGCTCGAAAAAGAAGAAAACAAGAAGTAAGCTTTTGAAAAATAAGGAAACAAAACTTCCGGTTCGCCGTTACTGCCAGCCCACTACCCGGTAAATACCAGGAATTTTGTCACATTGGCATAGCCCATTCTCTGGTAAAGCGAGAGCCCTTGGCGGGTAGCCTGGAGAATGGAGCGCTGGAGGCCGGAATGGCGAGTCGCTTCCGCAAGCACATGACGCATCACCGCTTCCCCTACGCCTTGCCCCCGCGCAGAAGGCAAAGTAGCAATGTTGTAAACCCCAATCACATCTGCAGCAATCACCGTGGCCGCTGTGGCAACAGCCTCGCCCTCCAGATAACCTACATACGCGTAACAACTCTCCCGCCGCGGCGTTTGCTCATCGAAAATTTCGCAAAACCACGGAAGGGGAACGTGGAAGCAGCATGCGCCGATTTCACAAAAAACTTGCCGAAGCGGCTCGTTGGTGACAAGGCGGATATCCAGGGTAGGGAGTGGCCGTTCGGGAACCCGGAGCCTAGTGGCTGCCATCCCCGGCATCTCCGAAGCGAGGTACAGTCCTTGCCGGTTCAGAATTTTCACTACTTTGCGCCGCAGTCCGGAAGGGAGCCAGTCTTCACAGAGCCATAGCGCCCAGGGGAGTTCCCGCGCCCGCATCTGTACTGCGGCAAGGGTGACGCGGCGCTGGAAATCCACCTCGTCATGGACGGGTGAATTGAAGAAAGCCGCATTGAACATCTGAAACGACGAGCCTAGGGCGGCAATACTGAGTCCCGGAAACTCCCTCACTTCTCCGCCGGTTCGCCGGGAAGCCAGAATCGTGAACATTCCTCTCAGGTTCCGCTCAACGGTCTGGAAGTCCATCCCTTTCCAGTATCTCTTGCAAATCAGGGTTGCATTTTCAAGGCTGAAAATGATTTGATGACTGAGCTATGGCGAGTCACGCCCCGGAACTACCTAAGGTCACACAGCAACAGCCCACTCGCGTTCGGTATTGGGTCATCGTCTTTGCCGTAACACTTGCAATCATTACTTACATAGATCGGGTTGCCCTGTCGCAGGCGACACAACAGATTACCTCAGAACTTGGCCTCACTGATGAGCAGATGGGGTGGGTGTTCTTTGGCTTTATCTTTACTTACGCAATTTTTGAAATCCCAAGCGGCGCACTAGGGGATCGTTTAGGGCCACGGAACGTGCTCATGCGAATCGTGATTTGGTGGTCATTTTTTATTGCTGCCACAGGAAGGGCCTGGAACTTTGGCTCACTCCTCACGATTCAAACTCTGTTTGGTGCAGGCGAAGCAGGCGCTTTTCCAAATATCGCGAAAGCATTCTCGGTATGGCTGCCGCGCCATGAACGGGTACGCGCTCAAGGCATTGTCTGGTTAAGTGCCCGGTGGGGCGGCGCCTTCACTCCGCTTCTGGTGCATTTCATTTTTCAGGTTGTCTCCTGGCGAAATGCGTTTTTGATGTTTGGCTTGGTCGGTGCGGTCTGGGCCATCTTGTTTTACCGTTGGTTCCGAGACCGGCCTAGCGATAACAAAAACGTAAATGAAGCAGAACTGGCGCTTCTTCCCGATCCGAATAAGGTCACCACGCATGGCAGCATACCGTGGGGAAAATACTTCGAATCGCGGCAAGTCTGGCTTCTTTGCGCGCAGTACTTCTGCCTTTCCTATAGCTGGTACTTCTATATCACCTGGCTTCCCACTTACTTGCGGCAAGCTCGGCATGTGGACCCCACCACGTCTTACTTTGCTGTTCTGGCAGGTCTACCACTGTTTTTGGGTGGACTCAGTTCCTTTATTACGGGAATGATTTCCAAACCGCTTACCCGCTTGAACGGGAAGTGTGAACTAAGACCCGCCGTCTTTTAGCATGTACAGGCTTCTTAAGTGCTAGCGCGCTTTTAATCCTTTCCACCTTTCTGGAAAATCCAGTTGCTGCTGTGATCGCGATGGCATTTGCCAGCTTCTCAAACGATCTGGTAATGCCCGGAGCCTGGGGCGCGTGCATGGATGTAGGTGGCAGGTATGCCGGTACTTTGTCCGGCACCATGAACATGGCAGGCAACATCGGCGGCTCAATCGCCCCTCTAGTTGCTGGTTATATTTTGAAAGCTACAAACCGGAACTGGAACGCCGTAATCTACGTTGCGGCCGCCGTTTACTTTGTGGGCACATTCTTCTGGATTATGCTGGACCCCGTGACTCCGCTGGAACACGATCACGCCATGGAATAGCGGGAATGAACTGAGAAAGCTGCCCTATTTGTTCTTTTCCTTTGGCAACAAGAGAACTTGATGAGCGCAGCTTTTCTGTTCGATATGGAATGACTGCGGCCCTGCCAGCCGCTTCTGTTCCTGCGGGTAGTCGCTTCCAAATGCAGAAAGTTGATACTCGCCTTCAGGAAGCCCATCAAAAACGAATCGTCCCTCCGTGTCGGATTGCGCATAGCGCTTCCCATGAGGCGATCGCAACTCCACAATCAGGCCTGGAGCAGGGTCTTTCACGGATTGGAGATGTTCTAGCTGATGGAAGTCCAGTTGGTTTAACGCGGTGGTAGTGAACCCTTCCAGCCGGGCCGATTCCTTAGGTTGATTCTTGAGAAAGAAAAGATAACTCAGATCTTCGCCGACATCAGACAACCTTTTCGTCCGGGTACACGTGGTGGTAGTGATCGGCTTAGAGTCTTCATCGTTGTTTGCATATACCAAGTACGTCTCGCCAACTTGGAAGTCGTACCCACAATCACCAAACGGCGTGCCAACCTCGAAGTACTTTATCTCTTCGTCATCACCATCCTCATCGCCATCATCCCCATGCTTGAAAATAGTCGCGACTCGAAATCGGATCTGCATCCCGCGATATAAGGAAGAGTAAAACAGGGAAACCACATCGGCCACGGTTTTGGCTCCTTCGATTTGGCTCTTTTGCTTCCCTTCCAGATCTGGAAATGCTTTCAGGTATGCCTCTTTTAGCTGGACGAGGGCATCCGCCGAAGGATGTTCCTGCGCTTGGAGATAAGCGTGATTTACGACTTGCAGAGAAGGGAGGCTAGAAAAATTCCACCGATTGAGAAAGATAGGGCGAATGGATTCAGCCGTTCCGATGAAAACGAGATTGCTGATACTTGCTTCATTGCAGGGGGAGAGCGCGAACTCACATTGGCAGGCCCAAACTGGTTGAGTAAGAAATTGCAGAACAACAAGGCAAAGGAACGAACCAAAACAGATTGGCAGTTTTTTGGGCTTCAGCATAGCTCCAGATACGCCGCTGGTTGCCTACTAAAGTAACGCTATTCCAGAGAAAGGAAAAGAAACAGGAAGGAAGGATTGAAGCAGAAATGGCAGGGACGGCAGAACTCGACACCTGCTCCGCTTACGTTGGCCCGCAGTTGACACAAAACAGCAAAATCTCTACTGTTGGGGCATGGAAGTACACTTTACCCCCGAGCAGCAGGCGCTAGTGCGGCAGGCCATCGAAATGGGCCGCCTCCATCGCCCGGAGGACGCCGTACAGGAGGCCTTTGCTTTGTGGGAAGAACGTGAACGCAGACGCGCGGAGATTTTAGCTGCTGTGGATATCGCCGAAGCGTCCCTTGCACGGGGAGAAGGTCGCATCATTACAAAAGAGTCTCTACATGGGTTGGCTGAGGATGTAAGCCAGCGGGGCCGCGCACGCCTTGCCGCTGAACAGCAGCAAAACTATCGCTAATGGCCCCTCGCCGCGCTCCACGTGTCGATTCTGATCTCGATGGAATTTGGTATTACATTGCCAAAGAAAGCGGCAGCACTGAGACCGCAGACCGTTTAACTCGCTCCATCATTGACCGTTTTTACCTGCTATCTGAAAATCCCTATATTGGACGCCGGCGTGATGACGATTTGCGTCCTGGCTTGCGCAGTTTTCCCGTGGGCCAATATGTCATCATCTATCGGGTTGAAAACGAGGATGTGGTTATTCTCTATGTGTTTCATAGCAGCCAAGACATAGACTCATTCTTTCGCCATTAAGAGACTGCTCAGCAGCGAAAGTTTTCAAGCAGCAGTAATGTCCAAACTCAATCTAAATATGGAAACAGGCAAAGCACAAAATTTCTGAGATGTTTATGCTGTGGGCTGAAAGAAAAGGGAAGCTTTGGAGTCTGACAAACGGTAATAAAACTCGCCAGAGAAGACATCGGTAGGAATTCGGGAAGAAATGGCGGGGACGACGGGGCTCGAACCCGCGACCTCCGACGTGACAGGCCGGCGTTCTAACCAACTGAACTACGTCCCCGCAATGACTCGGATAGTCGATAGTAACACGGTGCAATCCTGATACGCTACTCTTGAGGATCAGCAGAACTGACGTGAGCGCAAACCCTGAAACTCCGTTTGACAGCCTGGAAGGCTCGCATCGCTATATGGCGATGCTTCATGAGGTGCTGGAAGAAGCACGCGCCGATATAGGTTCGGAAATTGGCATCGCCGATGTGGAATCTGCAAGCCGCCGGAAAGAGGCTCTGCAAATTGTGGCCTTCAAGTTAAATAAGCTGTCGTCACACATCACTGCCAGCCAACGGATCCTGAATGACTTGGTGATGCTTCGGCGCCTTCTTTTGGAAGAACGGCCAATCAGGCGTACCCCTCGTAAATCCGGTACCTAGTTCCGTTTGGTTCGCTTTTTTTATGAAAATTTAACTTTTCAAGTAAGGGGTCTCCCTGGTCCCTTGACTTTGAATTGTGTTGAGCCTACCATTAGGCGTTTGTAATAAAGTTACAAACTAATACTGAACGCCGGCAACACAGATAGGGGGCTCCTCGTATGACCTTCGAGATCGGTGAAAAGGTGGTTTACCCAAATCAAGGGGTAGGCACCATTGAGGATATTAGCGCGCGTTCCTTTGGCGCGCAGTCCGAGAATTTCTATCTTCTGCGCCTGGTTTATTCCAGCATGACCGTGATGGTCCCATTCTCCAATGTCGAGAATATTGGGCTCAGAAAAATCACTAAAACCACAGAAGTAAATCGTGTTCTGGAGTATTTAGCTACAGGTGTGTGTACGAACTGTAGTGATTGGAAAGTACGTTTTCGTTTGAACACTGACAAGATGCAGAGCGGCAATCTTCTGCAGATTGCCGAAGTGCTCAAAGGCCTTTTGATTTTGTTAGCAGACAAGCCTCTTTCCTTCCGGGAAAAGAAGATGCTGGAACGGGCTCGCCATATGGTGCTGGCGGAAGTTGCGATTGCGAAGAACATTTCTCAGGAAGCTGCCATTAAAGTGCTGCAGCGGGCTTTAGGAAAGGCAAACCTCCATTTGCCAGAAGTCGCCTGACGATTTCGGAATTTTGGCGCCGGGCAAGAGTTTTATCATCTAGGAGGGTAACCGTCCTCCATGTGGTTTGCTCTTTTGCTCGGCGTTCTCGTTTCTGTTGCTTGGGTTTTGTTTCGTTTTCCTCCCGTTTGGTTTCCTCCCCCTATCACTGCATTTGGGCTTCTGTTTGACCACCAGTTTTCTTCTACCTTGCTGATTTCCGGCGTTCTTTTTCTCCTTCTCCACATATTGCTAATTGCTCTGATCTGTCGAAAAACGCAATGGTTCGGAAGTTGGCTGTTTCGACCTCATCGCTTTGTGGAAACGCTTTGGACCGTTGCGGCATTTTGCCTGTTTGCAGGGCTGGCCTGGGCGGGAATGCGCATTTGGCCTCCTCTTTCCGCTGCTTCCATTCCAGCGGAGAGCGAGCAAATCGAAGTGTTAGGGCACCAGTTTGCCTGGGCCTTCCGCTATCCCGGTTCGGATGGCCGATTCGGAAAAGTTTCCGTACGGCATGTAAATGACGCTGCTAACAATCCGTTCGGCATTGATCCGCAAGATCCCGCAGGAATGGATGACATTACCGCCAGTACGTTGCGCGTGCCGCAAGGGCGAGACATAGTGTTGATGCTGAAAGCGCGTGACGTAATCCATGATTTCTTTATTCCGGAATTACGCTTCAAGCAGGATGCTGTGCCGGGAATGGAAATTCCTTATCGCTTTCGAGCAGAAATTTCCGGAAAGTACGAAATTGCCTGTTCGGAACTCTGCGGACTTGGGCATAGCCAAATGCGTGCCACTATGGAAGTAATACCTCCGGCAGAGTTCAACCGATGGAAGCAGTCGCGCAAGGAACAGTAAGGAGCAGATGGCTTTCCCGCATATTTAGCCGGGATCACCGCACTATCGGAAGACAGTACTTCTTTTTGTCTCTGTTTGCCGCACTTGGTGGCATCGTGTTGTCTCTCCTGATGCGGTTTCACCTGATCTTTCCAGCGGCAAGCGTCCCTTGGTGGGAAACGGTTTGGCCGGACAGTGCTTCCGGTGGCGTCATGACGCCGGAACTGTATCTTTCCCTGCTCACCCTGCATGGAACGCTGATGGTGTTTTTTGTGCTGACCACCGCTCCTCAGGCCGCGTTCGGCAACTGTGTTCTTCCCCGGCAAATTGGTGCAGATGAAATGGCTTTCCCTAGCTTGAACATGCTGTCTTTCTGGGGAACGGCGCTGGCATTAGCAATCGTTCTGGCCAGTTTTTGCGTGGAAGGCGGCGGTCCGCTTTCCGGCTGGACGGCGTATCCGCCGTTGAGTGCCGTAGGAAGCGTTGCCGGGCCGGGGCAGGGAACCGGACAGACTTTGTGGCTGATTGGGATTGCTGTTTTTTCGCTGGCGCAGTTGGGGAGTGCGGTAAATTTCATCACCACCGTGGCGGAACTGCGTGCGCCGGGCATGTCCGCGATGCGAATGCCTTTGACGTGCTGGAATTGGTTGATTACTGCGATTCTGAGCCTGCTTGCTTTTTCCGTGCTGCTGCCCGCCGCCTTGCTCCTGCTGATGGATCGTTTGGGAGGAACGAGTTTTTTTCTTCCTCAAGATTTGCTGGTTGGGGATCGCGCTTTGCCGAATGGCGGCGGCTCGCCTTTGTTATGGCAGCATTTGTTCTGGTTTTTCGGACACCCGGAAGTGTATATTGCGATCCTGCCCGGCATGGGCGTGGTATCTCATGTGATTGCCAATTTCGCGCGGAAGCCGATTTTCGGGTACCCGGCCATGGTGTATTCCACGGTAGCGATTGGATTTTTAGGTCTTTTGGTTTGGGGCCACCATATGTTTATTAGTGGCTTAAATCCCTATTCTGTGATTGCGTTTTCCGTGCTGACCCTGGTGATTGCCGTTCCATCGGCAGTGAAAACACTGAACTGGATTGCCACGGCCTGGGGTGGTTCTGTGCAACTCACCACTGCTATGCTTTTTGCGCTCGGCTTTGTTTCGGTATTCGTCACCGGTGGCCTGAGCGGCATCGTGTTAGGCCAGCCCGTGCTGGATCAGTACTTTCATGACACGACCTTTGTGGTGGCGCACTTCCATCTGATTATGGGGGTAGCGTCGGTGTTCGGCATCTTTGCAGCCACTTTTTATTGGTTCCCGGTCCTGTTCGGACGCCTTATGAATGAAACACTGGGCAAACTCCACTTCTACGGAACCTGGGTCGGAACATATGCCATTTTTCTTCCCATGCACTTCACCGGTTTTGCCGGCAATCCGCGCCGGTATGCGGATCTGACAAGTTTTCAATTCCTTCAGCCGCTTGTGCCCATCCATAAATGGATGACATTGGCGGCCTATTTCACAGCGGGTATCCAAGTATTGTTTTTGGTTAATTTGTTCTGGAGTTTGAGGCGAGGCGCTGTTGCCCCACGGAATCCGTGGCGGGCCACTACGCTGGAATGGGCGGAAGCACCCATTGGCCGTGTGTATCGCGGACCATCCGACTACAGCGTACCAGGAAGCCCAAAGGACTTTTGTTTGCAGAACGAGGCGCAACCATGCCCACAACCATAACCGGAGCCCGTACCGACCGTGGCGGTCTGCCGCCCATTGATGACGATTCGTTTCGTTGGGGCGGCGATGGTGATAATGAGAATCCGAACCCGCGTGGAGCCACTCACAAAACATCCATGATTGGACTCGTGGTCATGATGTCGGCCAGTGTCATGACATTTGCCGCACTGGCCAGCGCCCTGGTGATTCGCCGCGGCATGGGACATGACTGGCTGAAAATGCCGCTGCCCTCCATTTTGTGGCCGAATACAGCGCTTCTGCTGGTGAGCAGCGTGTTTTTGGACGTGGCTCGCCGGCTTTTACGCCGAGGGAAGCGTGTGGCTTTTAATTGGCTTTGGTGCATAGGCACGCTGCTGGGAACCGGCTTTTTAGTAGGCCAGATTCTGGCGTGGCGGCAACTGCACCAAGCCGGTTTGTTTGTTGCCGGAAACCCCAGCAACGGCTTTTTCTATATTCTGACCTGGACTCACGCCGCCCACGCCATTGGCGGCTTACTAGCGATTATGTGGGTTGCTTGGATGGCGCTCCGCTTCCGCCTGGGTCCTCGAAAACGGACAGTGGTGGATGTCAGTGCCGTATTCTGGCATTTTCTGGATGTGCTGTGGCTGATGTTGATGTGGCTGTTCGTGTACTACGGATGAGCGCCACACCATTTCTCCAAAAGCTGGTAAAGACCCGTCGCCAGCGTGCCATGTTCCTGTTCTTATGTGCGGACGCGGCTTTCTTTTTTACCCTGTTTACCGCGTATATATATGTTCGCGTCCAATCCCCTACGTGGCCGGTTGCCATTCATTTCGGCTCGGCGCTGCTGGCGGCAGCCATGACGTTGTTCGTGGGAGCGGGCAGTTTCACCATGGCTTCTGCCGCAAAGCAGCAGGATTTAGGGGAAACCGCCATTTCCGTGCGTTTGATTGCCTCCACGGTGGCATTGTGGGGAACATTTCTGCTGCTGGACGCCATGGAATGGGCAAGGCTGGTGTTGTTTGAGCATGTGACGCCCACGCATAACCCATGGAACGTTCCTCCCTTTGGCGCAACATTTTTTGCCCTGACCGGCTTTCATGCCCTCCATATGGTTGTGGGCTTTTTCTACATGATTGCAGTGGCTGCCAACATCAAGCGCAGCGATGTGGGGGCGTGTGCGCTGTTTATTCACTTCAGCAATTTGGTGTGGTTTCTGCTGTTTGCATCTCTGTATGTATTTGCGGCAGATATGCGCGGTTTATGATGAATGGCGCGGCGCTCCTTTTCCTCCAATGCGTGATGTGCAACCGCACGGCAGCCGCGCAGCAATGGGCGCGTGCACAGGTATTGAATGGAGGAATCGTGGTGTTGTTGATTCCTCCGGTTGTGATTTTGGGTGGGATTATTGTGGCTGGTGGCCCGCAAGCATCCCGATTAAGCCGCTCCGTCTCGCAGAAGCCCAGCCAGGAGTGCAATCCGCTGCGGCACAAAGTTCAGGAGCAAGCTTTCGTTCGGGGCATGCGCGCCTTCCCCGACTGCACCTAATCCGTCCAGCGTTGGAACACCGAGTGCTGCGGTGAAGTTGCCGTCTGAGCCTCCGCCCGTCATCGATTCCTCCACGGGAAAGCCCATTTCCCGTCCGATGGCTTCGGCTTTTCGGAATAGCTTCACCACTTTTGCGGTTCGCTCCATGGACGGACGGTTCAATCCGCCAGTAATTTGGAGTGAGCAACGCTTGTCCACTGCACGAAGCGATTGGAACCGACGGTCTAGCCGGGTGGCCTCGCTGAGTTTTGTCACGCGGATATCCACGTTACCTGCGCTTCCGCCGCAATCACATTGGTTCGAGTGCCGCCGGAAACAATGCCAGGGTTTACAGTGGTACCGCGGGCTAGGTCGGTAAACCCGGCAATCTTTTCAATCTGCCGCGCCAGTTCCACAATGGCGCTGGCTCCGTCCGAAAAATCAACGCCGGCATGGGCCGCTTTGCCCCGCACTTTTACTGTGTATCCACCTACGCCCTTGCGCGCCGTTTTCAGCTTTCCCGTAAGCCCGGTTCCGGGTTCCACCACAAATACGGCCTTGCTCGCACGGGCATTTTTTTCCGTCAATGCGCGGGAAGAAGGGCTGCCCACTTCTTCGTCGCTATTGACCTGAAGCAGCACCTTGGAAGGTAACGGAATGTCGAGTTCCCGCAGTGCTTCCATCGCGAATAGAAAGATGGCAATGCCGCCTTTGATATCGAGCACGCCCGGTCCCCAAAGCCGTCCCTCCCCTTGGCGAAAGGGCATGGAGCGCAATGTTCCCATGGGCCACACCGTATCGGAATGGGCTAATACCAAAAGCTGTCCTTGCGCTCGACGCATGGACGCCGGAAATTCACAAAGGAGGTGTTTGCCGAATTTGCCACCGCTGACCGTGCGAACCTTGGCATAGGGCGTTGCCGTATCGCTGAGGAGTTCCACGAAACGGTTTACGGCAGTGGCATCGTCACTGGGCGATTCACACGCCACCATGACTCCTAGTAATTCCACAAACCGTTTCTGCTGCTTTTGGCTCCACTGGAGTATCACGGTCCCTCATGATAGCGCGCGGATGCGCTGCAGAAGGCGATTTGGGACTCCCGATCAGGCGGACGTGGGCTTCAAATGGTATTTTCCTTGTGTGGACGAAGCGCAGCGGCTACGCGGAGTAGTTCTGGAATCGCTCGACCAGGAGCAGGATGCAAAGGGCCTCGCCCGCCACGCTTATCGAAGCCGGACGCAGTTTTATCGCGTGTTCCGGGCAATGATCGAGGAAACGCCGGTGGCCATGCGGCGGAGGCTGCTACTGGAAAGAGCGGCATGGCAGCTGTCTCGTACTCAACTCTCGGTGACAGCCATCGGTCTTAACGCAAATTACGGATCGCTCGAAGCGTTCACCAGGGCCTTCCGAAAAGCGTTCAAGGTTTCACCGAGCCTTTATCGTCGTATGGGCGTGACGTACACTCACCTGCACGCGACGAACGGAATTCATCACTATTCCGGCAGGGATGACACGAAAGGAACTGATCGATCTATGGATCTCTTTGATATTTTCTCCGGCCAGGAGTCCTGGCACACGCGGCGTCTTCTTGAGCTCGCGAAGACGCTGAACGATGAACAGCTTGACCGTCCCTTGAAAAACCAGATGAAGGTTTTTCCGTGGGATGGCCCGGATCAGAGTCTACGCCAGATTCTGGACCGGATGGTGCAAACCAAGGAAGTTTGGGCCGCGGCGCTTACCGGCGGCAGCATGCCCTTATTGGACAATGCGCCGCCGGAAGATCGAACTCCTTCGGCCATGCTGGCGCGTATGGACAAAGCGGATGCAGCGTTTCACAGCGTACTCACAGATGTGCGCAATCGAAGCGCCTGGGACGACACGTTTGTCGATGCGCTGTGCGAGCCGCCGGAGACCTTTACGTTTGGAGGTATGTTCGCGGACGTGATTACCTTCAATGCCCATAGGCGGATGCTCGCCATAGACGCGCTACGGCATGGGAGCGAAGGTGGAAGGTTATGGCAGTCCCATCGAGTACGTCGCACACCTAAGGCACATTGGCGAAGCACAAATGTGATAGGGCCGTCAAACTTCAATATTCTCGATTCGTCCGATCAAGCATCCTTAGTGCATGAATGTACCTATAGCTATATTCAAAGCATCTTACGCTAAGATCTTCAAATCTTAATTGATCCATGGAGACGAAAATTGATTTTGAGAAATCGTTATGTCTTGAAGAGGCCTCCACACAAACTCTTGACAAAATAGTAGTTGGGCAGAAAAGTAAGAAACAAGGGGCGGCGTAACAGCTATCCTTACCGTCACCTCTGCTGTGCAGAAATCAAGATTTATGAACAGCGTGGATTCTTGATTTCTGGGCTCAACTTCCGTGTTGCCGACCAACCTGGAACTTCGAAATGCTCGCCTCCGTGGCCGTATCGCCGCTTCAGGCTTTGATCAGGCCAGCGGAGGTTGTTTCTCCCTCCTGGGCTTTGGGCCCGAGTACCTCGCGCATGACGATCGCCAGATCTCGCAAGGCTTGGGCGCCATTGCCGTAGTAGCTCGAGCCATGCATAGTGGCCAGCGTCTTCGGTTCCTGTTCGGCCAAGCTTTCGAGCACGCGCCCGGTATGATGCGTGTAAGGCACGTAGTTCGCAAACGGGCCCGCTTCGGCTTCCCGTAACGCGTCTTGACACCGTTCCAGGATGTCCTCTCTTGTGGTCGGTTCGCGGTGGCCCCATTGATGGAACAGGTCGGAGCAGAAGAGCGTCTTTTCCGATTCTTCGAAGAGCACGCCGGCATCCCACCCGTGCGGCACATGCGGGGTGGGCAGGAAGCGAAAACGGTACCGGCCTGTCGACAAGGTGTCCTCCCGCGTCAAGACCCGAGCCGGCCGAATCGAAAAGTCATTCACACTCACCATCGCTCCGACCAGGCCACAAACGGGTTGCGCGGCGGGGGCGAGTTCGAGCCAGTGGTTTAAAGCTCCGCATTCATCCGACTCGAAGTGGCTGAATCCGATGTGCCGGAGCTTCGAGAGATCAATCAGACGTGAGACCTCCTCGCGCAAGAGGGGGAACATACTTCGCAATCCGGCGTGAAACAGGAGCGGTTCATCATCGCGGACCAGGAAGTGACTAAACTCCAGATTGATCTCGGGAACGAAGACCGCGAGACGGTACACCTCGGGTGCAATTTCAGTGGTAGTTACCATAAACCCTCCCTTTCTGACATGCTTATCCTTTCTTGCTGATAATGACAGACTGCGGCGCTTTCGTCAGTAGATGAAGCCTGGAGACAGTAAACCCAGCATTCCGAAACATGGTGTCGTATTCCGTGAATGTGTAGGCATCTCCCGCGGGGGTGGTGGCCAGCATCATCAGAGCAAAGGCGGCGGCGGTCGGCGGCGACACACGGTCCTCCTGCGGGACGAAGTCCAGCGTTACACATTGGCCATCTGGAATCAGGGC
>CAWBTD010000006.1:0-389577 GCA_963791675.1 Bryobacterales bacterium | reverse complement strand
AATCACCGTAATCACGTTCTTAATCTCTTTCTCGATGCGGTACGTCGGACCAACCGGAAGGAAAAGCGCAGAAGCTTCGTGATGAGCGGACACGTTCTCCATTACAATGGCACGAACAAGCCAACCAGCCATCACCTCGTCATCGCATGCAACGTGAATCCAACCAGGAAACTCGGACAGTTTGGCTTTTAAATCAGTGACCAGCATGATGCCTCGACAAATCTCGCTTGCAGATTCCTGGTAACGATCGGGTTCCTGAGCAATTTCCGTTTGTGCGCCAGGTCTGAGTAGCGTGCCCTTATGAGGCGGTCCGCCTGCCATGGCCAAGTCGCAAAAGGTTGCCCATATCTGGTTCCATGCCACCTTGCCATTTCTGTCGTACTTCAAAGAAGCCGATCCCATGGAGACGGGCTGAACATCTTCATAACAGTCTTGGTACAGGTCCGGAAGAATCGTCCGAATTCGTACTTCCAGTGCTTCAAGACTTCCCGTGTCAATATTCATGGCTCATCCAATACTATAGATAGCTTTCACTTTTCAGAACAGAAGCCTGAGCGCAATCTTAGCGAAATTGTCTTTCGGTGTTTGTTGCCGCGCCTCAGCTTACAATCCACAATCGGCTAAAAAGTTATACCTTAACAGGGAGGTGCCACATGCGATTGCTTTTTGCCCTTGCCTTCTACTGCATCACTGCTAACCTGGTTTACTGCCAACGAGCTCCGGCTCCCTATTACGAGGACACTAACAATGTTCCAGTCTCACCAGAAGTGCACGCTGATCGAACCGTTACGTTTCGACTTTTCGCCCCCAAGGCAAGTGAAGTAGTCTTGATGGGTTCTCCAGGTATTCTGGAGGTGATCAAGAAACCGATGCCGCTTCAACGTGATGAGAAGGGCGTATGGAGTCTGACTATCGGACCGGTCCCCGCTGGCTTTTACACCTATGGGTACGCAATCGATGGTGGTGTGCGAATGCCTGATCCCTCGAATCCAAACTTGGAAGTGCGCCGTTGGGGCGACACCAGCTTATTTATTGTGCCTGGTGAACAAAAGGCAGTGTTCGAAGAACGGCATGTGCCGCATGGCACAGTTCACGTGGAGTTCTACGATTCCCCGAACCTGAACACCGAGCGCATAGTATACGTCTATACGCCTCCAGGTTACGAAATCGGCAAACAGAAGTACCCAGTCTTATATCTGCTGCATGGTAATGGGCAAATTGAGTCGTCCTGGACCTGGACAGGGCGCGCTAACGTAATTATGGATAACCTTCTTGCCGATGAAAAAGTGAAACCGATGGTTGTGGTGATGCCATACGGTCATGTGCCACGGGAGATCAAAACGGCTTCCATGACAACGGCCCCCACCAATGACCCGGCTGCGATTGAAAAGGAGTTGCTTACATCGGTAAAACCGCTCGTGGAGGGCAAATATCGGGTGCTGGTGGACCGCAATCATCGCGCTATTGGAGGTCTGTCGATGGGTGCCGGGCAATCGATGTCGATCGGACTTCACCATCTGGATTTGTTCGCATACATTGCCGCTTTCAGTGGCGGAGGCAATCGCACGGAATGGGAAAAGGCTGATCCGGCGGTCTTGAATCAAAAGCTCAAAGTCTTGTGGATAGGGTGTGGCACGGAAGATCCCGGCTATAAGGGTGTGAAGGGTATGGATGATCTACTCACTCAAAAGAACGTGAAGCACGTCTGGAACGAATCAGGTGGTGGACATAGCTGGCCGAACTGGCAAGTATACCTTTCCAAGTACGCACCGCTGCTGTTCCGCAATTAGAAGAGAGACGATTGGAATGCGAAATCGATTGGTCGCACTACCACTCGTGCTCTTGGCGTCTGTCGCCACAACGGCATCGTTCTTGTGTCGAGACTGTATAGGACTCAAGTCAACAGCAGAGAAAATTTGCTCTCTGGTATTAACGACAAACTCATAAAATTGAAAATTCCTTATCGAACTTCAAAAGTGAAGCTTGCCCAATAGCTCTCCCAATCCGCCGCAGCGGGATCGGAACAGCGCTCCATCAGCAAGCTGTGTAACCGCCATTTGCCAGCACCTGTTATCGGAACTCGGATTCGTCCGTTCTGATCTGTTCGGCCGATCACAGTGGTTTTGGCCTTCTTTCCATCCGACCAAGCGGATTCAAGCTGAAGCGCGACGGCTGGTTTGCCATGGAACAGAACGCGAACCGGCAGTCCGGCGCCTGGACGAATCGTTGCCGGGTTCGCCTCCGGAATGATCTCAATGGGAAATCCAAGCGAGTGCTTGTAAAAGTCGTCAGCGGTGCCGGAAACGATGAGAGCTTTCGCAAATTTGCTATAGCGCTCCCGGCTCGGCTTGTTGCTTTCGCTATGCTGAGCGCGCCAGTCGATGACGTGCCGCAAACCTTCTTCTGTGAGGTAGTCAACAAACTTCTTGGGGTCAAGCGAAATGAAATTCGGAACCGTCTCAACAGAAAGAATCATGGTTCCCTGAGTTGGAGGAACGTCAACAGTACCTACGGCTCTCTTGTCAACAATCTGTAAATCGCTTATGCCAGTTGCTGTTGTTGATGATAGCAATTTTGCATTTCTCACTCTGGCAAGTACAGGTGATGCCTCGCTTTGGGGAAACAAATCTCCGTTATGCAATCCCACCTGAAGCTTTGATCCAGGGGTGACGTGGAAGGTGTTCGGAAAGATGTAGAGGTCGTGGGCAAAAAGGCTGCTGGCCAATGATAAGCAAAGGATGAGAGAAATCGGACGCATAGGTAGCACGTTTTCTAAAATCGTGCGAAGACAATTATACGTGACGCAACCAATCTTTAGTTCTCCTGTTTTGGCAGCGCTTATGTTGGGTAGAAATCTATTGGGAACCTTAGCCCTACAGTAGAAACAAATGCCGAATACGTCAGATCCACCTCTGCTCGATGCGCTGCTGGACTCCTGGGACCGCAACAACACAATCCTGTTAAATCTACTCCAAGCTATTCCGCAAGGCGGACTGGAAGCGAAAGCAATGGAGGGCAGCCCATCTGTTGCGGAACTGTTCACGCACATCCACTATGTCCGGCTTATTTTTGTTTTCGAGGATGCCCCCGAACTCGCCAGAGAACTGCCGGAGAAAGAATGGACGTCGGAGCGTGATCCCGGTCGAATTGCACACTTGCTGAACGAAAGCGCAGCGGCATTGCGGGAAGCAGTGGAAAGCAAAGTAAAGGAAGGAAAAGATATGGATGTTCACTACGATCATCCAATCCTTCTGCTCCAACATATGATTTGGCACGAGGGGTACCACCACGGTCAGATCAAACTAGCTCTTAAATTAGGAGGCTGCCCCCTCACCGATGAGCAAGCCGGGCCGCTCACCTGGGGCGTCTGGATGAGTAAACAGCCGTAGCTTACACCCCGAATTGCCGGAGGTGGTGATCCGCATGAAGGTATCCCCAGCGAAGCCAATCCCGCTCGGACATACGGCCAAATACCGGATGAGTGCTGTTTTGGAAACGTTCGCCATACTGCACGAAGCGCTGCAGCACGGCGATCAAGCTTTCCCGATCGCTCTGGAAATTCGCAGGAGGTGTGCCGCCGATCGTTTGATCCACCTCTGGACGTGTTCGGAGGTTTTTCGGCCAGTGTGTAGGGGAATACAGCACAAGGAACCGGATGAGTGAACGAAGCGGTACATTGGGCATCTCGCTGATCTGCTTTTCTCCAAAAGCCGAAAGGTAGGAATCTCGCAAATGGCACAACATCTGGTTGGCTGTCATTTTTCCCCAGCGTGGCGGTGTGTCTTGGGAAAGAGCGCGCACACGCTGAACTATCACCTGCTGCACGCTGGCCTCGGCAAGGCTTTGCATCTTCACATTATTTCAGTGATACCGTGAACGCTGATGAGATTGGTTCAGTTAGAAGGAATAAAAGGCCGGCGCGTTGCCATGGTGGAAGAGCCCCATTTGCGGCTGTTAGAGGGAGCCGACACGATTTATGCACTTGCCTCCATTTGTATGGAGCAGGGAACCACCCCGGTAAAGGCAATAGAGCAGCTTCTTACCACTGAAACTCTTGCTTACGACCCTATTTATCAAGCGCAGTCTGAGTGGAAGCTGAAACCAGCGGCAGACACTCCTTTTGAGCCAGCGCGTACCCTGGTGAGCGGCACCGGCCTGACGCACAAAGCAAGCGCGAAAAATCGGGATGCCATGCACGCCGCAGCGCAGGCTGTTACCGATAGCACGCGTATGTACCAATCGGGATTAGAAGGTGGCAGGCCCGCCGCAGGAAGCATCGGAACTTCGCCGGAATGGTTCTATAAAGGTTCCGGTGCCGTGCTGCGAGCGCACAATGAACCTTTGGCTGTGCCGGAACATGCGGAAGACGGCGGGGAAGAACCTGAACTAGCCGGTGTTTATGTCATTGATCCCGAAGGTAACCCGAGGCGAATCGGTTTCGCCGTTGGAAATGAATTTTCCGACCATGTGCTGGAAAGAAGAAATTACCTTTACCTTGCGTCTTCTAAACTCCGCAGTTGTTCCATCGGCCCGGAATTAGTAATGGATGGCAATTTTCATCATGTGCCCGGCGAAGTGATGATTGAGCGTGCGGGCATGCCACTATGGTCTCGCGCCATCCAAACCGGTGAAGACGTGATGTGCCATAGCTTGGCAAACATTGAGCACCATCACTTCAAATTCGAAGCACACCGGCGTCCGGGGGACCTCCACATCCATTTTTACGGGGCGGATGCGTTCAGCTTCGGAGAAGGCGTTCTGCTGCAAGACGGTGACTGGATGCAGGTTCGCTTTGAAGGTTTTGGACGACCCTTGCGCAATCCGGTGCAGCGCGTGAAGGTTTCTACCAAACCTGTTACCGTGCAGCCTCTATAGTGCTTCTGTCATACTGCATCGGAGAGGATCGTATGAAAACTCGGTCTTTTGTTCCTGAAATCGCGCTTTGCCTAGTAAGCGCTTTCAGTCCCGTTTTTTGCCAAACCAGCCCTTCAAAGGAGCAAGTGAGCGATGCTCCTATGTATCTGCGTTTCTTTAAACAAGTAACTTTGTTCAAGAATTCAACAGGTCCAGTCCCAGTAACTAGCGAGAATGCAGCTTTGATTCTGCCTTGGGCAAAATCCGTCCTAAAAATGACGGATGCAGAGTTTCAGAATCTGATTACCATTGCCGAAGAGTGTCTTGCCAAAACCACTCCTATCGACCAGGAGATAATAAAACCCACATTTGAATCTCGCCTGGAAGCTATCAGAACTGGAGCGGTACCGGCGGATTTACACTACCATATCCAGCAACTCGAAGATTATCGAGCACGTTTAGTATTGGACTGTGTCCAGCAAGTGAAAGATACTCCTGGGCCAGTACGATTCGAGGAAGTGGATCGACTCATTCACTCGAATAAGGATAGGCCCTTCTTTTTGGGATCAATTCCAGCTAATCTCATACCCTCTGCCGTCAGTCCGAGATAGCTGATAAACCGGCATCACAATTTGGCGCGTGAATTGCTAATTCCTAAGGCAGGAGGAGTAAGAACATGTTGCACTGGACTTTAGTTTTCTTAGTAATTGCGTTGGTAGCAGCGCTACTTGGATTTGGTGGTATCGCGGGAACGGCTGCAGGTATCGCGAAAATTCTCTTTTTCGTATTCCTAGTAATCTGGGTAGTGAGTTTGATCTCTCGCCGCAGCTCTGTGTAGTTGACATTTATCTCTAGGGCCATAAAGGGCTTTTGTCCACCGCGCAAAAATTTGGCATTGTGAGTCGCCTGGTTTCTTTGGATGCTTTTCGCGGTGTGACTGTTGCTTCCATGATTCTGGTGAATAATCCAGGGTCATGGGAGCATACCTATAGCCAGCTGCTGCATTCCCCTTGGCATGGATGGACGTTTACAGATTTTGTTTTCCCTTCTTTTCTCTGGATTGTAGGGGTTTCCATAACCTTTTCCGTGGGGAAACGAAAGGACCAGGGTGTTGCATCTTCTGCCATTCTTTGGCGTGTCTTTCGTCGTTCGTTATTGCTATGCTTTGTGGCTTACGCCATTAACGGTTTTCCTGCCTTTCATTATTCTTACTTTCGAATCCCCGGTGTTTTGCAACGCATTGCCATCTGCTCGTTCGTTGCTAGTGCTATTTTCCTCTTTGCGAACACGCGAACAATTGCTTACCTGTTGCTTACTCTTCTCACCACTTACTGGGTGATCATGACGCTGGTGCCTGTTCCTGGGTTTGGGGCAGGAGTACTGACGCCAGAGGGTAACTTTGCACGCTACCTAGATAGCTGGTTTTTGACAGGCCATATGTGGTCGCAAACCAGAACCTGGGACCCGGAAGGTTTATTTAGCACCGTTCCAGCCCTGGCGACTACACTATTTGGCGTACTTATAGGTAAATTTCTCCATACGGAAAAATTACCGGAAGAAAAAACAGGCTGGTTGTTTGTTTCCGGATGCGGACTTTTATTCGCAGGCTTGGTGATGAATATCTGGCTGCCAATTAACAAAAATCTTTGGACCAGTTCTTTCTCCGTGTTCATGGCGGGCCTTTCTACAGTGGTGTTTGCCTGCTTCTACTGGTTAGTGGATGTGCAGCGTTACCACGCATGGGCTAAGCCGTTTGTGATTCTGGGCATGAATGCTATTGCGGCATATGTGTTTTCTTCCGCAATCGAACAACTTGTGGAGTATTTCAGAATTGGGCGAACCATCTATCAAAGTGCGTTTGCGCCACTTGCTTCCCCGAAAAATGCATCGTTACTATACGCACTTGCAAACGTGATAGTGGTATACGCTTTTTCGTACGCCCTATTTCGCCGCCGCTGGTTCCTGCGTTTGTGATTTCTGCTTCTGTGTCACTGCCAGAAGCAACCATGCCAGCAGTGGCGGAAATGCAATCAACCAGCAAACCGGCTTGTATCCCTGTGCTACCACTAGTTTTCCGATCACCAAAGCAATACCAGACTGCATTAAACCGTAACCAAATACCAAGCCGGAGACTGCCATTCCCGCCCGTTCCGGTCCATATAGATCCACGGGGATCGTATAAAGATTGACGCTTCCTGCTAAACAACAAGCGTAGCTAAGGCAAATCACCGCCGTGGCCCAAGCAGGAGTTGGCATGTAAGGGACCGCCACAGTAGAAAGGCAGCCCAAGGCAGCGAAAAGAATCACACGCAGTCTAGCCTTCATCGGTTCTTGATGATTACGAATCCCGCGAAGAGCGAGCCAGCCCCCGACGAATCCACCAAAGTAAGAAGCAATTGGCGGCAGGGCAGCATATCTCACCACAGTTCGAACAGTGAGGTGGTGAATTTCAGTGAGATACAACGTCGTCCAATTCATCCACAAAATGTAAACTGTCATCCAAAGGCTGTTTGCCACGATCAAGATAACGAGACGAGCGTCCAGGGGAACGGGCGCGGTTTGCATCTGGGCTTGTGATTCGTTAGGTGGAATCCTCTTGGCAGTCCAGTGCCACAAAGGAATCCAGAATAAACCCAGCAAACCTGTAAACAAAAAAGGAGAGCGCCATCCGTGCGAAACAGCTAACCATCCGGCAAGCACCGTGGCTAAGACACCGCCGAGTGTAATTCCGATTTGTCCGAAAGCGGAACCAAGCGCACGCTCTTCGCTCGGCAGATACATGCCGCCCATTTTGGCTACCGCCGGAATTCCCCCGGATTCACCGATTCCTAAGCTGATGCGGCATAGCAAAAGCTGAGAGAAGTTGCGGGTAAGGCCTGTAATCATGCTGACAACCGACCAGAACAACACTAGTAAACGCGTGACTCGATTTAAACCGAAACGATCCAGCAGGTATCCAGTAAAGGGGGAAGAGAGCGCATAGCCTAAAGAGAATGCACTGATCAGGACGCCATAACCCTTGTCATTGATTCGAAACTCTTGTTTCACTAACGGCGCTACTGACGCCAGAATGCTGCGATCCAGAAAATTCAGAGTGGAAGAGAGAACAAAAACAACAACGGCAATCCAGCGCAATTTGCATCATAGAATGCTGTTCTCTGAATGGCAATCCACAATCGGTGCAACTACCTGTACTTTCCGTCGCAATGGCGCATCGTGTGCCGCACAGAATCATATGCCTCAAAAAACAAGCCCAATCCGATATGCCGTCGTTGGCCTGGGAGAAATCTCCCAAGAAGCTGTGTTGCCTGGTTTTTCCCATGCAGAAAATTCCAAACTGGTCGCCTTTGTTTCCTCTGATCCGGAGAAACAAAAAGAGCTTGGCCGGAAATATGGCGTCAGCCGCATGGTTTCGTATGACGGTTATGAGGAGTTGCTCCGAAGCGGCGAGATCGACGCGGTCTATATTGCCTTGCCCAATCATCTTCATGCGGAATACACGGTGCGCGCTGCCCGTGCTGGCGTGCATGTGCTTTGTGAAAAACCCATGGCGGTCACGGAAGATGAATGCCTGATGATGACGGAAGAATGCAAGAATGCCGGCGTCAAGCTGATGATCGCGTATCGCCTTCACTTCGAACAATCGAATCTGGACTCCATTCGGATTGCACAGTCCGGCGTATTAGGCGAACTTCGCTTGTTTCATTCCCTGTTCAGTCAGGAGGTGAAACACATGGAGGATGTGCGATTGAAATATGATGTGGCGCAAGGTGGCGGACCTATCTACGATATGGGTATTTATTGCATCAACGCTGCACGATACCTACTCCGGGATGAGCCTTACGAAGTGGTAGCGACCGCTGCCTCCAGTGACGATCCGCGATTCGCCAAAGTACCCGAGGCGGTAAGTGTCACCATGCAATTTCCTAAAGATCGTTTGGCTACTTTTACCGCCAGCTTTGGCGCTGCCAGCAATTCGGTTTATAACGTCACGGGAACGAAAGGTTCTTTGCAACTCGATCCTGCTTACGGATACACGGAGGAAGTGAAGCAAAAGCTCACAGTGGAAGGACACAAAAGCGAACGGACTTTTAGCAAGCATGACCAATTTGCGGCGGAGTTAATTTACTTCTCTGATTGCATTCTGGGAGATAAAGAACCGGAACCTTCCGGAGAAGAGGGATTAGCGGATGTTCAGATTATCCGCGCTATTCATGAATCGTTATCTACCGGGAAGCCCGTCCCTCTGGTAATCACTCATTCCTCGCACCGTCCTGGTCCCGATCAGGAAATTTCACGGCCTCCCGTGGAAGAACCGGAATTGGTTCACGCGTTTACACCCGGAGGGAATTAACGTGTTACAACCGAGTCGTGGGACTCGTTGTGAATGGTGAAGCAGTAGATGATGTGTTGATTCGCGAAGAAGCTCGCGCTCTCCGCCCTGGATATTACGAGCTAATGGGGGGAGGCGACCCGATTGCGCTGGAAATGCAATTACGGGAGTGGTCCCGTGAAAACGTGATTGAGCGCGTGCTTCTTCGCCAGGAAGCGCTGAAAGATGATTCCACCATCTTCGTGAATGAGCAGGGCATTGTGCAGAACGAAGCCGCACTTCGCGTAGAAAAGTTGATTGAGCGCGTCACCGCCAAGGTGGCTCCGCCGAAGTATAAGGAAGTCGGCGAGTATTACCGCAAAAACAAAGAGTTGCTTTGGGTTCCAGATATGGTCAATGCTGCTCACATCATTAAGAATGTAGATGAGGCCAATGGGGACGAGTCTGCGCAGGCAGGGATAAAATCTGCGCAACAAGAGCTAGAGAAAGGCGCAAATTTCGCAGAGGTAGCAGATCGCTTTTCTGATTGTCCAGGGCAGGGAGGCGACCTGGGATGGTTTCCACGCGGCAAAATGGTGCCTGAGTTTGATGAAGTAGTTTTCGCATTACAACCAGGCCAGATAAGCCCCATCTTTCGGACTCAGTTTGGTTTCCACATTGCGCGCGTGGCGGGAAAACGTTCTGCTGGCATTCCCGGATTAATGGATATTCGCCCCCACTTGGAAGAAATGATTCTGCGCGAAAAACGGCAGCGGGTATTGGAAGAGTATGTGGATCGCCTGAAAGCAAAATCGGAAATCAGCGGCTAAAAGGACCTTGGCAAATCTATGACGATGCAAACTTTCGAATACCAATGGAATGGCGAGTGCTTCCGGGGAGAACTAGCGACAGGCGCTCCCATGGCGGGCAAGCGCCCTGGCGTACTGGTCGTCCACGAAGCCTGGGGATTGAGCGAACATGTCAAGGAGCGTGCAGGTCGTCTGGCTGATCTGGGGTATGTCGCTTTAGCGGTGGATATGTATGGGGAAGGGAAGCATGCTCCTGATGTCCAATCCGGCTTGGACTGGACTAAGAGAATGCGGGCAGACCTTCCTACTTTGCGCGGAAGGATTCGGGCGGCCTTTGATGCTCTTCGAGCACTACCGGAAGTGGATGACCATCGGATCGCGGCGATTGGATTCTGCTTTGGCGGCACTACTGCGATTGAACTGGCTCGCAGCGGTGCGCCTGTCGCAGCCGTGGTGAGCTTTCACGGCGGTTTGGATACGCTGCAGCCTGCCGAGCCTGGGAAGGTAACCGCGAAAATTCTTTCTCTCACAGGCGCGGATGATCCTTTGATTCCCATGGAAAAGGTCACTGCTTTCATGGCGGAAATGGACAAAGCAGGTGCGGACGCGCAAACCGTGGTGTACAGCGGCACCAAGCATAGCTACACCAATCCACAGGCCGGCGAAAAAGGCTTACCGGCGCTGGCTTATAATCCCGTTGCGGACCGTCGCTCCTGGAAGGCAATGGAATCCCTGTTCAGCGAAGTTTTTGGGTAGTTGCTGTGATATGCTCCGTGAGCAATGGCTCTTTCACGGCGTTCTGTGCTTGGTTCTTTTGCTGTCACTGCGCTACAGGCGCAAACTTCCGAACGGAAAACATGGCGTCCTAAGCTTGGCATTCTTGGAAACTACAGCGAAGAGAATATTGCTTTCGCCAAAGAAACCGGATTCACCAGTATTGGGTTATGGGCTCGCTATAACACCAGCTTGGACCCGAACATTGTGAATGATGAGTTGCTGGCAAAAGTGAAAGATTCCGTTGCCCGCTCCGGTTTGTATCTCTCCGTTGTGGGATCGACTCTGAATCACGTAGATCCTGACTTGGCAGCGCGACAGAAAATTAACAAAGATTTTGCCAAGGTGATCGAGATCGCGGGAAAACTAGGCGCTCCTTACGTAGGCAGTGGTTCCGGCGCAATGCCTGGGAAGTCCATGAAGGAAAGCGTCGCAGAGATTGTGAAGATTTACGAGGAGAAGTATTTTCCGGTCTGCCAAAAATACAACGTGCGTATTCTGTGGGAGCCATACCCAGGTTCGCCGAATGTGGCTACTGGCCCAGTTGGATATGATGCGCTGTTTAAAGCCTTCGGTGACTCTCCCTACGTGGGCCTCCAATACGATCCCTCGCACTTGGTCTGGCAGATGATGGACCCGATCCAAACCGCCAGAGATTATGTGAGCAAAATCTACGATGTTCACTTAAAAGACACCGAAATCTTTACCCATATTCTCCGGCGAGTAGGAATCAATCCGCCGGACCGAACACGCTGGTACCGGTATCGCATTCCCGGCTCTGGGCAAATGGATTGGCCCGCGTTTTTCACCGTGTTACAGGATGCTGGTTATTCCGGTGCCATGAATATTGAACATGAAGACCAGGTGTATGGAGATCCGAACCGTGGCAACGTTTTTAGCGAACCCTACAAAACCGGCTTCCGTATGGGTTACCGCTACCTGCGCCAGTATGTTCCGGTTTAGAACATATTGCTCAAGAGGATACTCTACTTGTTCTCTTCTGCCCGTTAGCAATGGTTTTGCAAATATATCCGACGGTGTAGCTGCGATCTTCTGTTTCAACTAAATCTTGGTTATTCACGAGGTTTGTGATGGCCTTATGAACCCAATTCCACATTTGTGTACCTTCATACTCCATGTATGGGTGACGATATCCGGGCTCCCCGATCTTTACCCGTTTTTTGGATTGTGGCTTTTTTGGCATGAATGACTTCGCAATAGGCTACTAAGAAGGCGAATGGCAGTCAGCTAAGAAACGGATTCGGTCTTGGAATTACTTGCTAGTTTCTCCGCAACAAATGCATTCAGGCTTTTTCCGGAGCGGGCTGCTTCCGAGCTAATCTGGCGATGGAGAGCAGGTGAGATGCGCACCAGGAAGTTGCCGGAGAAGGGCTTTTCTGGCTCTTGCCCGCGCTCTGCACAGAAGACGAGGTAATCGTCTATGGAATCATGAAATGCCTTGGTCAGTTCTTTCACTGAGGTGCCCTGAAAGGTAATTACGTCCCGTGTGTTGATCACTTCGCCGTGAAAGATGCCTGCTTCTTCGTCGAACTGAACAACTCCTTCATATCCCTTGTAGGTCATGGTTTTCCTTTCTGGTTTTGAATTCCGGCTTCCCGTAGAAACCGCTGCATGGAAACTACGGCTCCACGATCTGTTTCTTTATGAGGATGTGGCCTATGAAACACAGCGATGCGGTTGTTGAGGGCAATGCGAACGCGTGAACCGCGACCTTCTGAGATTTCTGCTCCGAAACTAGCGAGCATAGCTTCAATATCCGCCCAAGCGATATTGGCCTGTTTGGCAAAAATTGCCGCCAAGATTCGCTGGTGTTTATTCACCAACTAATGATATCAAAAATAGATACTATGTGCGCTAGGTGTTGATACCGCGTGGCTTCCATCGGTATGCCGCTTTGGAGTTCTGATAGAAGTACTTATCTGAGGCAATAGGACCTTTCGCGGTAAAGTACTCGTTCACAATAGTAAACACAGTCCGATACGGAGCCCATGAGTCGGAATTTGGCCAGTCACTGCCAAACACTACCCGGTCTTCTCCAAAAATGTCCCACAAACGGTCTATGGTTTCTTTGTAATAGCTGAGTTGATGGGGAACACCGCCGTTGGTGTGCCGAAGAAATTGGGAAATCTTGGTAAAAATCTGCGGACGTCCTTTGAACTCGCGTAGGTCGGCTTCTGCTTTTTTCCTTCCCTTAGAATCGTTTGGAAAGTCTAACTGCGGAAGGTGGTCCATCACAATTCGCAAATTCGGAACTTGATCGGAGAGGCGCAAGGCTTGTGAGACCAGAGCAGGAGTCGGATTTGCCGTATCCAGAACTAATTTTGCCTCTGCTAATAGCCGGATGTCAGCAATAAATGCCGGATTCTGCAGTTGCGTACCCAGATCGCGTCCCCACAGATTTCCGTAGCGAATTCCTAGAAATAGAGGATTTCGGTGAAATCGTTCCAGATCTGCTCGAAATCCGGGTTTTCCTGGCTCTAGGTCCCCCACCGTGCCCACGATGAAGGAATTCTTGGCCGCAAGATCCAGCACCCATTGGTTATCTTCTTTTAAAGGGCTTGCCTCTACTTCAATGGCGCCGGTAATGCCGAAAGGAGCGGAAATGCTCCGGTATCTTTCCGGCAAGGCAGGCTGATAAAGAACTTTATCTTTGGGGTCAGGCCAAGGTACACCTTGTGGCCGGGTGGTATCAAACAGATGGAAATGGCTGTCGATTATGCGTTTGGGAGCGCTAAATGCAAAAGGAGCCACAGGCAGGGATGCTGCCGTGGCTCCTAGAAAAGTTCTGCGTTTCACTATAGTGTTTTCAGGTAGGCGATCAGATCTGTTTTCTCTTTATCGGAAAGCATATCCGCATAGGCAGGCATACCGTTGCCGCCTACGTTGATTTTTTCCTTTACGTTTGCTTCCGTCGGGGCCTTACCAGTCGACTCCATTTTTGACTTTTTGAATTCCCCTTTTAGGCTGGGTCCCATCTTTTTTTCATTGGTATCCACGTTGTGGCAAACGCTGCATTGCTCGAAAACTTCCTTACCCTTTGCTGCGTCCCCTTGATCAGCCGCACGGGCAATCGCTCCAGCCATCAGCACTCCACTGCAAATCCAATAAGTAAGTTTTCGCATTCGTTTCCTCTTCGTACACCAGTCTACAATTGAAGGGCCAAAGCTGCCAGTTTCCGAAAATTTTTTAATCAGGCTGCCTCGCTAGTATTGTTCCAATCAGGGGCAGGAAGAAAAGGGTAAGAGCCGTAGGGGAACTATCTGCGCGATTCAAAAAAGGTTTTCAGTAGTTCCACGCATTCCACGGCAAGCACTCCTTCCGTGATTTCCAGCCGGTGATTTAACAGATCTGAATCCGCAATCCGAAATTTGCTTCGGACGCCACCGAAGCGGAGGTCCCGTGCTCCAAAAATCAACCGGCGGACTCGGGCCGTCACCAATGCTCCCGCGCACATTGGGCACGGCTCCAAGGTGCAGTAAAGCTCTGTTTCCTCCAACCGGTAATTGCCCAAAGTCCGGGCGGCTTCCCGAAGGGCGAGAATTTCGGCGTGCGCGGTAGGGTCGTTTGCCGAAACCGGGGAGTTTTTGCCGGTCCCAATCACTTCGCCTCTCAGCACCACCACAGCTCCCACTGGCACTTCGTCGGCATTAGCAGCAGTTCGCGCCAGTTTCAGAGCCATTCGCATAAATTCTTCATCCATCCGCCGCACCTCACACTAGAATTTACCTATTGTGTGGAAACACCTTCCGATGATCTTCAAAAACTCCTGGCGCAATCGGCGTCGCACGGTGCTTACCGTATTAAGCATCGGCGTTTCCTTGTGTTTGCTAGGAGTATTACTAGCCATCTACCATGCCTTCTATTTCAGTAATCCCACGCCGCACCAAGCTCTTCGGTTGATTACTCGAAACCGGATTTCCTTAGCCCGCCCTATGCCGCAAGCCTATGGCGACAAAATCAAAAAGACTCCCGGCGTGAGCGAAGTGGGAATTGAGGATTGGTATGGCGGTATCTACATTGACGACCATGCCGAGCACCAGTTTGCCCGGTTCGCCATTGAGCCAGACAAAATCTTCCGCATTCGTGGCGAAATGAATTTGCCGGAAGAACAAAAAATTGCATTCCAGCGTGACCGTGCCGGATGCTTGCTGGGCCGTGGTGTCGCTACCAAGCAGCACTTGAAAATCGGCGACAAGGTAACACTGAAGGGCGACATTTATCCCGGCACATTGGAATTAACCGTTCGCGCTATTTTTGACGCGGATCTTGATACCGACATGCTGTATTTCAATCGGGAAACGCTGGAGCAAGGCATGTCCGCCGGGCGGCGCGGCAATGCGGGCATGTTTCTGATTCTGGCCAACACCACCGAAGATGTTCCCCGAATCGAGAAGGCTGTGGATGAAATGTTCCGCAATGCTCCCACTCAGACCAAAACGGAGAGTGAAAGCGCGTTTTCCCTTAGCTTTGTGTCGTTCCTGGGCAATGTGAAGACGTTTCTGTTTGCTATCTGCGCAGCGGTGATGTTCACGGTGCTGCTGGTTTCCGCCAACACGATTGCCATGTCCGTTCGCGAACGGGTGCGGGAAGTGGGCGTTCTGAAAGTGCTTGGATTTACACGCGGCTTGATTCTGGCGCTGATTTTGGCAGAGGCAGTAATGGTGTCCTTGCTGGGGGGCTTACTGGGTGTGCTGCTGGCGTCTTTGCTCACTGGCGTGGTGCGCAACGGGCCGGCATTCATTTCACAATTGACCACTCTCAGAATCACCACTCCCGTCGCGCTGGAATGCCTCCTCATCGCAGGAGTTGTCGGGATCGTGAGTGCTTTTGTGCCAGCATTTCAAGCCTCTCGTATCCCTATCTTGGAAGCGTTAAGGAGCACTGACTAATGGCCGTTCCCCTTTCTTACAATCTACGGAACCTGATGGTCCGAAAGACCACCACGATCATGGCGTCCTTGGGTATCGCCTTAACGGTCGCGGTGCTGTTATCCATGCTGTCTCTGGTGAATGGCCTGAAAACATCTTTAGCTTCCACTGGCAATCCACTCAATGTCCTGGTCTTACGGAAGGGCAGCACTGCGGAACTCACCAGCGGCCTTACCCGGACAGTGTTTCAGGACATGAAGTTTAAGCCGGGCGTGGCGCGTTCCGGAAATGGCGAACCCTTGGCTTCGCTGGAGATGATCACGATCATCAATCTGGTGAGCGTGGATGCGCCGGATGGAATCAACGTCAACATTCGCGGATTAGGACCCATCGGGATCGAGATGCGGAAACTAAAGCTTGCAAGCGGACGGTGGTTCACGCCGGGCCGCCGCGAAGTGGTGGTCGGCCAATCCATTGCAAAACGCTTCCCTAGCGCAAGGCTCGGCAGTAAATTGCGTTTCGGACGCGGCGATTGGGAAGTGGTGGGCGTGATGGACGCAGGCAAGACTGCGGTTGCCAGCGAGATTTTTGCGGATCTGAACCAAATTTCTTCCGACTTTGACCGCGTTGAGGTCCTCAGTTCCGCGCTGCTGCGCACCACCGATGAAGTAGCCGCCGACGCGCTGGTAAAAAATCTTTCGGGCGACCAACGCTTAAACGTGGTTGCCATGCCGGAAACGGAATACTACGATAAGCAAACGGCTTCGGCGGCACCGCTGCAATTCCTCGGGTTATTCGTGTCAGTCATTATGGCGGTGGGTAGCAGTTTCGCTGCGACCAACACCATGTATGCGGCCATTTCCCGGCGTTCCAAAGAGATTGGCACCTTGCGCGTGCTTGGGTTTTCGCGGGGCAGCATTCTCCTCAGTTTCTTTGCGGAATCGGTGTTACTGGCGGGGTTGGGTGGTTTGATTGGTTGCCTTCTGGTGCTTCCGTTAAATGGATTTACCACAGGAATTGGCAACTTCACTACGTTTAGTGAAACTTCGTTTAGCTTGCAGGTCAGCCCCACCATCATGATGTGGGGAATCCTGTCTGCGATGTTGCTCGGTGCTTTGGGCGGATTCTTTCCGGCACGCTCGGCAGCGAAAAAAGAAATTCTGGTGGCCTTACGGCAGGTGTAAGCATGGATAGCGAACTCAAAAGTCTTCGTATTGATCGTTCTCAGCGAGCGAAATCTTCCGGAACATGGGCCAGCCGCTGGATCATTGGCGGAGTGGCGTTGTTTGTGATTCTTGGCGCTGCACGCTACGGGTATAGCAAGTTCAATACTGCCACCGAAGTGGAAACTGTGCGCGTTACTGCCTCGCAACCGGGAGCGGCCAGCACTGCGGATGTGATTCTGAATGCAACCGGCTACATTGTGGCTCACCACAAAATCGAAGTGGCGGCAAAGGTAGTCGGGAAGGTGTCCTGGATCGGTGTGGAAAAGGGTGACCGCGTCAAGGAAGGCCAGGTTCTGGTGCGCCTGGAAGATGACGAATACCGCGCTCAACTGCAGCAGGCCAAGGGAAACCTAGCGAATTTGCAAGCGCGCCTGGACCAGCTTCGGCACGGCTCGCGCCCGGAAGAAATTGATGTCACCACGGCCAATCTGGAGCAGGCCAAAGCCGACCTGGAAAACGCGAAGATCAGCCTGAATCGGACGCGGAAACTGGGGGAAGAGGGCGTGATGTCCAAGCAGTCCATGGACGACGCGCAGGCAAAATACGACGGTCAGGCAGCGCGTGTCAATTCACTTCTGAAAACCGATGCTCTGAGCAGGCTTGGTCCCCGCTCGGAAGAAATTGCGGCCATGATTGGGCAAGTGGAACAGGCGAAAGGCATGGTGGCATATGCCGAGACCACACTGGCAAACACGGTGATTCGAGCGCCAGTGAGCGGAACCATTCTGGAGCGAGCTGTGGAAAAGGGCGAGTTTGTGACCACCAGTTTTGTGGGGGATCGCGGGGCAAAAGGCTATGTGGTGTCATTGGCGGATCTGAATGATCTGGAAGTGGAACTCGATATCGCGCAGAATGATTTCGCGAAACTTCATGCCACGCAGAAGGCCACCATCACTACGGATGCTTTCCCAGACCGGAAGTATAAGGGCGAGATTTTTGAGGTTTCCCCGGAAGCCAATCGCCAGAAAGCCACTGTGCAAGTAAAGGTCAAAGTCATTGGCCCGGATAGTTACCTTCGCCCGGAAATGAATGCCAGCGTGGCGTTTCTGAACGACGCGCCGCCAGTGGCAAATCAGACTGTGACCACGCCTCGGATTGTGGTTCCGCCAGCGGCCTTGAAGAATGACATGGTGTTTGTGGAATTAGGTGGAAAGGCCATTGCCCGTCCGGTGAAAACGGGCATCACCACATCGAATGGGGTAGTGGTAGAGCAAGGCTTGATTGGAGGGGAAGACGTGATTGTTTCACCACCCTCAACATTGAAAAGCGGCGACCGTATACACGTGAAAGGAACGTAACTCATGAAATCAGAAATCGTGATTGAAACTCGAAAGCTCAGGAAAGAGTTCGTGCGAGATGCCTTTCAGGTCACCGCATTGAAGGATGTGGATATTGAGATTTACCAAGGGGAATTCGTGGCTCTGATGGGGCCGTCGGGTTCCGGCAAATCCACGTTGCTGCACCTGATTGCTGCCATGGATACCGCAACAGGCGGCGAGATCGCCGTGCTCGGTCAAAACCTGCGCAAAATGTCGGACCGGGAAATTGCTCACTGGCGCAATGAGAATGTTGGGTTCATTTTCCAGTCCTTCAATTTGATTCCGGTGCTTACCGCCTTAGAAAATGTGGAACTGCCGCTCAAGCTCACCCATCTCAGCAAAAAAGAGCGTTTGGAACACGCGGCCACTGCCCTAAAGCTGGTGGGATTGGGCGACCGCCTGGGGCATTTTCCCCGGCAGCTTTCCGGCGGGCAGGAACAGCGTGTTGCCATTGCTCGCGCCATTGTCACAGACCCAGCCTTGATTCTGGCGGATGAGCCTACCGGAAACCTGGATGCTGCTTCTGCTGATGACGTTCTCCATATGCTGCAGCGGCTCAATCGCGAATTCGGCAAAACCATTGTGATGGTGACGCACGATCCGCATGCCGCCCGCTTCGCCACAAAATCGCGGCACCTGGAAAAGGGAGAGTTGCTGGCGGAAGACGCCGTACCCGCGTTTTAATAAAGGATGTGGCAGAGCTAGAGATTCATCAGGAACACGAGGTCGCCAGCGATCCCTTTGGCCAGCGCGTCGGCATTTTAACTTCGGTTCTTGCCGTACTGCTGGCCATTGTCACCATTGCGTCGCACCGCGCCCATACCGAGGGCGTTCTGGTGAAAACGGATGCGAACGATAAGTGGGCGTACTACCAAGCCAAACGCATCAAGCTCCATAACCTAGAACTCGGGCAAGACCTGATGGAAGTGCTCGGCCCCAAGAACGAGGCCACCACGCAAAAGGTGGAACACTACAAAACGGAGTTGAAGCGCTATAGCAGTGAAAGCAACGATACGCAAAAAGAAGCCGAAACACTGGAACACCGGAGTGAGGCTGTGGAGCAACAGGCGTTGCGATATGACTTTGGGGAAGGTCTGCTGGAAATCAGCTTAGTGCTATCCTCGCTCTACTTTATTTCCAAGAAACGCTATTTTCCGTGGGTCGGATTGATCGCAGGGATTTCGGGTATTGCAATAGCTGCTTCCGGCTTTTTCCTGTAGACGGGTTTCCGCACTTAAGATGACTATTAGTCCTTAAGAGCCACCTGAAAAGAGATTTACGTGACCATTCAGCTAGACCTTGAACCTGAGATTGAAAGAGGACTCCTTGCTCGTGCCACGGAACGCGGCTTGTCTTTGCTCGACTATCTGAACGAGATTGTTGTTCGTGAAGCGCATGCCGCTCCTGAATCTTCTCCAAGGACAGGGCAGGAATTAATCGATGCCTGCGCCAAACTTCGCGGGTTGCTCACGGATGAAGAAGTGGATACGCTTTTCAGTAGAACCGCCTCCTTTAGTCGCCCCATTGATTTGGAATGACCGGGTTCCTGCTAGATACCAATGTTCCATCTGAGTTGGTTCGCCCACGGCCAGAGCCGAACGTGAAAACCTGGGTGTCCACACAAAAACTCGACACCTTATTCATTAGCGCCGTAAGTTTCGGCGAGCTTCGTAAAGGAATTGTTTTACGAGTGCCGGGTAAGCGCAGAACGGAACTTGAGATCTGGGTGGAAACCGATCTGTCGATGCTGTTTTCTGGGCGTACACTGCCCGTCACACGTGCAATTGCTGAGCGCTGGGGAACACTGGACGCAGAGCGTCAAATTGCAGGGCGACCACTGAACATAGCCGATGGGATAATCGCGGCAACTGCTTTGGAATATGGATTGATGCTGGTCACGCGCAATATAAAGGTGAACTCCGCAACGTCAGAGGGTAGCTGTTAGTCCGCTGCAACCTTTTCAAACGTCCGTTTGAACGGGTACGCCATGCAAGGGTGTCAACCGCAAGACAGAATACTTCGAAAACGTGGTTCAGAGCTTTACAGGGTAAGAGCGCCAGGCATGAAAGACTGGCATCCCTGAACAAAACCGTAAGAGAACTGTTCAATCTGGCCTGAAGCTTGCGCCTGGCACAAGCAAAAAATAAAGGTCGACACGAAGCAACCTACATACTTGCCGCGTCTGCCACGTGAGAGGGCATGCGGCGCGCACGGACGCGCCATAACCAATAGAACATCGCCACGAAGATCAGCACTATGGGAAGGGAGCGCAGTATTGGGCTCGTAAACGGCTCCGGGAGGATCTTTGCTACGCGCGAGCGTATCGAGAAGAAGGAGCCCGCAGCGATAAACAGGGCGAAGCACATGCGCCATAAATGCCGCGCAAGCCGGCGAGGTCCCGTTAACAGTCCTGACCGCATCATGCGAAGATCACCAGTGGCAGCAAGGGTCATGATCGTCGCCAAAAAGAAACACATAAAGAACGGGACGCCGGTGCTTGTCGAGCCATCACCTGCAAGCGCCTGGAATCCAAGCGTCGCTTCAACAAGCGAAAGTATAATCGCCACAATGAGGCCAATCCAACTCAGTCGCCGATTCCAGACAGAGGCAGAACGGACGGCAGTTAGTCCTGTAACCACGAAGTAGCAGGACATCAGACCGCCCAATACATTCGCATTCGTCAGACTCTGGCGTAACGCAAGGCTTGACCCGCTGATTCCCATGGCAAGCATCGCATAGACGAAGAGGAGGCCGCTGCGCTGGTGCAGGGTTGCTCCCTTTGATGCTGCAAGCGCCACCCCACCCAAGAGAATGGCCAATCCACCAGCAAGGATATGCACCGGTAAGAGCATAAGGGGTAATACGTGGGTGCCTATAAAAATGTTCCTGGCACTGTCTCGGGAATGGAGTAGTTCGAATCTCTGACTGTTGATGAACTAAACCGCAATCGGCAAATCGTATATTTGAGAACGCAAAACGGATTTTGGCTCTGTCCTTTTCCTCCGCCATTTACAGATGACCGCCGAATCAGGCAGAATTATTCCGGCGTTTCTGCGGCGGGTTGTTTGGCGGCAGCTTTGGCAGCCGCTTTTCGGGCATCCACTTTGGGCGGCGGAGCCTGCTCATGCCGGTAGTCATGGTCGCTGTAACAGGTCCGGCAGCGTACCTTGGCAGGTTCGTCCCCTACCAGCGACACAACGGCATGATTCATGATGCGTTTGCATTTCACGCAGTAGTCATCAATGGTGTCGCCTAATCGTGCGGTCATATGTGTTCCTTATGCCTTTTCGGGTTGAGCCATGGGAGATGCTGCTGCCAAGTCCGCCACCAGCCAAAGAGCTGTTTCCCATCCCACGTATTTGCAGATCTTTAGTTCGCCCGACTCGTTCTCAAGCAGGTCCCCAATTTGGAGAGGCTGAGATTGCTCTTGGAGATTCGCCCAGGCCTCATACTCATGCAGCGCATGGACCTCCGTATCTGATTCGTAATCTTTTGGTTTTACTTGTACGGCGCCGGAAACATGAGGAGCCCAACGAAAGTGCTGACGTGGCGCTTCCTTCATGCGGTGAATGCGGAAACGAGGCATGAATGCCTCATTGTAAGGCAAACAGGCGTGTGGCGTCCTGTTCCCCCATCCGGAGCCATCTCTCCACGTTGGATTGTTTCCAGATCACGGCATCATACGCGGTTCCCATGGCATCCGTGGGAGCGATACAAGTGATTTTGACCTCACGTTCCGGTTTGTTTGCCGGACGAAATTTTCGCATCACCGTACAGCCAGCGTGAACCCACCACGGTGTAACGTTGGGCAACGAATCAATCGCGATAATTTCTGTCGCGCCCATTTCCACCGCAGCCCAGATGGGGAGCTTTTGCAGCAGGCCGCCATCCGTGAACCTTCGGCCCCCGATTTCCACAAACGGCAGCACAAACGGAATGGAGCAGCTCGCCACCAGGTGCTGCGGCGTAATCTCCGGGGTTTGGACCAAGCATTCCCGCAATCGGGGTACCTCGGTCATCACCATTCCAAAGGGAAGAACCGGCTGGTAACGGCGAAATAGATCCTCTGCTCGCTCCAACAGAGGGCCGGATTTGAAGTAACCGTTCCGAAGTCCTGGAGTGGAATGCAGGGTTAAATCGCGTGCCGTGGAAGGGTCCAGCCAATTCTGCTCCAGTTCTTCTGGTGAGCAGCCTGAAGCGATCACCCAACCATTCAGCGCCCCGACGGATGCGCCTACTACTAAATCAATGGTGACGTCTGGAGCTAACGCCTTCCACGCACCGGCCTGATACGCGCCGAAGTATCCTCCGGCGGATAGCACCAGTGCTGTCTTGCCTGTCATTCTCTATTCACTCCCTTGTCATATGTTAGACATGAACCATGCCTCCTATGATTACTGCCGCCGTATTAGATCGGTTTCGTGAGCCGTTTGTACTACGAGAATTTCCCGAACCGGACCACCTTGCTCCTGGGGAGGCACTGGTGCGAGTCACCATTGCGGGAATTTGTGGAACGGATGCTCACCTGTGGAAAGGCGAGTTGCCGATTCCGCTTCCTGTTATTTTAGGACACGAATCCGCCGGGGTGATCGAAAGGCTTGGCCCCGGCTTGGAGCGGGATTGGCGTGGGCAGCCGCTCAGGGAAGGAGATTTGGTAACTTGGGCGAGTTCCATTGCTTGCGGGGAGTGTTTTTACTGCCGCCTGAAACGTCAGCCTACCCGTTGTGTGGTGCGGAAAGCGTATGGAATTTCCTACAACGCATCCGAGCCGCCTCATCTTCGTGGCGGGTATGCGGAAAAAATTCTGCTTCGGGCGGGCAGCGCCATTTTTCGGCTTCCGGAAGGGCTGCCGGCTGAATCTGTGGTGGGGGCGGGTTGCGCGTTAACTACGGCGATTCACGGAATTGAGCGTGCCCCGGTCACCTGGGGCGACGTGGTGGTGATTCAAGGCACTGGCCCGGTCGGCTTAGCCGCACTCGCGGTCAGCAAGGAATCCGGAGCAGCAAAAGTGGTTGTGGTGGGTGGGCCGGAGCATCGGCTGGCGCTGGCGAATGAATTCGGCGCGGATGCCACGGTGGATATCGCCAAATACCCGCAGGTCGCAGAGCGGCAAGCGGCGGTACTCGCCCACACTGGCCCATACGGGGCTGATGTGGTGATTGAGTGCGTCGGCCACCCGGACGCAGTGAATGAAGGCATGGGCTTTTGCCGGGATGGAGCGCAATTTCTGGTATTGGGGCAATATGCCGACGCCGGGGAAATTCGCTTCAACCCCCATACGGTGACGCGGAAGCAGTTAAAAATGGTGGGTTCCTGGGGATTTGAGCCGCGTCATGTGGATGCGGCGATCTCCCTTTTGGCTCGCAGCGATTGGAAACACAAGTTTGCCGCGGAAATCACTCATCGTTATCCTTTGCGGGAAGCCAATGAAGCCATGGCGACCGTGCGGGAATGGCGGGGAGGCAAGACCGTGCTGCTGCCCTAAATATGAGATTCTTCTATTTCGGGGTATGGATTGAAACGATTGTTATGGCTGCTTTTGATACCTGTTGCCGCGCTGGCAGTCTGGTGGGGCACAAGAAACAAGAGCAGCGCAGCGGAAGTGCATTTTGCCCGTCCCGTACGGGAAACATTGATCAGTAACTTGCCAACCAACGGCAAAGTGGAACCGATTGAATGGTCAGCCGTTCGCGTCAATGCGCCAGGATTGGTGGCCAAACTCGCGGTGCAGCAAGGCGACAAGATAGCCAAAGGCGCACTGCTGGCACAGATCAGCGAGCCTGGTTTGGCGGAACAAGTGTCCGCTGCCCAGGCGCGGGTAGCGCTGGCTCAAAACGAACTGGATGTTTTGAATAAAGGCGGACGCTCTTCCGAACTTTCGGATATTGAGAGCCGCCTTTCCCGTGCGCAGTTCGACCGGGATCAGGCGAACCGCGAGTGGAACTCGCTTCGCCGCTTAAGCGAGAAAAATCCCCCAGCCGCAACCATTTTGGAAGTGGAAGGTGCGCGCACGCGGGTGCGGCAGGCAGAATTGCAGATCGAGTCGCTCCAAAAGCAGCGCACGAACCTGGTCTCCAAAGTAGACATTTCTTCCAGCCAAGCGCGGCTACGGGAATCGCAGGCAGGAGCGCAAGCCGCCGTAGCGAAGCTAGGGCAGGGAATGATTCGCTCTCCCATTGCCGGAGTGGTTTACAACCTTCCGGCTCGCCAGGGCAGTTACTTGAATCCGGGGGATTTGGTAGCAGAGATCGGACAACTGGATCGTTTGCGTGTCCGCGTGTACGTGGATGAACCGGAATTGGGACGGGTAGCCGTCGGGCAGCCAGTGAAAATTACATGGGAAGCGCTTCCTAGCCGGAGTTGGCAGGGCACCGTGGAACGAATGCCAACGCAAATTATTGCGTTGGGTACCCGACAGGTGGGCGAAGTGTTATGCACCATTGATAACCCTGGGCATGAGCTAGTGCCCGGCACCAACGTAGATGCCAACATTGAAACCAGCTTGGTACCCGGAGCGCTCACTGTTCCCAAGGAAGCCGTCCGTCGAGATGGAGGCGTTTACAACGTCTATGTTCTAACGAATGGCGATGTCATCCGGCGGCGCAAGGTAGAAGCGGGAAGTTCCAGCATTACGCGCACGCAGATCAAGTCCGGTTTGCAGGACAACGAAGCCGTTGCGCTGCCTTCAGACCACGTATTAAAGGACGGCGAGCGCGTAACGCCGATTTACCAGTAGCCCATTACTCCGCGTCCAGATGGAATGGTATATCTACCGTGGTCATCACTTCCACGGGCTGACCATTCAGTAGCGTCGGCTTATAGACATACTGTCTTACGGCTTGCATGGCTGCCTGCACCAGCAAGGGATGGCCGCTCACCAAGGTGATGTTCGTAATGTGGCCATCTTTTCCAATCACCACCTTGAAGCTGACCACGCCTTCCACGCGTGCCTGTCTGGCAAGAGCGGGGTATTCCGGAGGCACAGACTGTATCAAGTTACTGGCCTGCACCATTCCACCCACTCTGATCTGAGAAGGAACGGGATTGACAGTAACAACAGGAGCGCTGGTGATCATCGTGCCACCGCCACAAGGCAGTGCTTTGGCTCCTTCCATAAGGTCTGACCATTGCTGATTTTGCGGCTCTAGCTGCCGGGCTCGGGTAACAAGCTGGAGAACAATTCCGCAAGACCCATTGCTACCACCTTCCACGAGTTGCCGGGCCACAGCTCCGATCAAGGCAGGGTCACTCGACTGCATCAGGTTTTGCATCACGGTTGTTTGGAGTGCAGCGCGGTGCTCTTGCGCACTTGGGCCAAAATTTCCAATCAGGAATTGGCTATAAAGAGAGGCTACCAATTTCGTGTGAACTGCCGGATCTTGTTGTTGTAAGCGCTTGGCTAATTCAATGGTCTTTTCTGGTTCCACTTCTTCAAAAAAGCGTGCTGCATTGTGAAGTGCCTCTGGAGCGGCAGTTCCTGCTTGCTGATACAAGGTGGTTTCCCATAAGCTGCGTACTCGTTCCAGGTCCGCCGCGTCATTTTGTAGAATTGCGATGGAAGCGAATCGGGAAGAAACCCAGGCAACATCGAGCCCTAGAATGCGGGACTCCGGATGGTGTGCGATGAGCCAACTGATGGAGTCGACACGCTGCTGGCGCATGTGGTTATACCAGTAATAAACCAACAACTGGAGGCGAGCTTCTTCGTTCTCGGGATCTGCTTGCAGCTGTTGTTCCTCTAGCGCGGCCTGCTCGGGAGAGATTGGCTTCCAAGCCGGGTTCGCTGAAACGGTGAGGTATCCCCAAAACCTATCACTTTGTGGAATGAGCTGGGAAAGAGTTTGCGCGTACCCTATAGCAGGCAGATACGATGCTACAAGTCCAAAAAGAAGCAAGGGGCCCAGCAAACCGGTCCATCGTTGCATGTTGCTTTCTCCTTCTGCATTAGACACCACGCCTGCCGTCTGGGTTCCCGAATCGTAGTCTTTTCTTTATAGCGGGCGTGTACGGCGGTACCGCTCCCATGCCTTGCGTGCCGCAGCACCATAAGCTTCCAGTTGCGAGTAATCATCCTGCCATGTGGTGTACATCATGCCCACAATGCCGGGTAAGCCGGTGGCATGCGACAGTTCACTGGAGGCAGCAGCCGCGCCGTTGTGGTCAGGCGGATCGTAGTAGCCGGAAAGAATCTGCCGGTATGGAATCGGCTGGCGCGGGTCGTCGCCTGAAAACCAGGTAAGCGAGGCACGACTCCGGTTCCAGTTCATCATGGTGATATCGGGAGGTAGTCCTTTCCAGGAGCCTCGAATGGTGCCTTCCACGAAATAAAAGTGGTCCCGCGCATTGTGGTTGGGGTCAAACATGTCGCTCCAGACATAAAGCGGTTTATAGGGTTCCAGAGATTTGGTGGTTTGTTGAAAGCTCCAGGCAAGCAGTTCGCCTGCGGTCAATTTCCGTGCGCGGCAGGATGCGCAGGAGTTCATGTGGCGCATTTCGTCATGGCTCAGCAGCAAGCCCGAGCCTTGGGGAAAGATGTCAGAAAGCTTTCGGGCATTTTCCGTTACCCACTCGGCAACAGCAGGCTCAGTCAGGCACATGCCCACTTGGAAGTCATATACGGGTTCCGCCGCGTAATAATCCATGGCCACTGTCTGGCCTGCACGAAGGCGACTGCCTGCGGGAATCACCACCGGGCCAGGATCGTGAAAGTAGTCGTTATCAAACTTTTGGGTGTTCAGGAGCTTCTGGTCATGAATCGGCTGAAAGTCCGTTCCTTCCTTGAACGTGGTGGCGGAGTTGTCAGGGTCATAAACGCGCAATGGCGTTCCTGTACGCCGCAATACATAGATCAGCGCTGTTTCTTCCAGGGAAAAGCGATCAATCAGAATTTCTCCCGCATGTCCGCCGAACGCGCCGGTCAGGATGCGTACTTTGGAGCTTTCCGCGCTGTTGAAGGTGTAATCATAAGCGGTCCAGTCGCGGTCCGGCGGCGGATGGAGATTGGCATCCAGGTGGTTGGAAGCACCGTCGGAAACTTCCACTTGGGAAAGGCCATGGAAGCCTTGGGTACGGCAGAAAAAACGGATATGGTATTGACGCCATGGCGTGAGCGGAACTTCCAGCGCCAGCATTGGTCTTGCGCTAACAGGGGCGGATTTTGAGAGACTTTTCAGTTGCACCAACTGTTTGCCCGTGTCATCCACACGGAATCTGGTGCCGATCACTCGCTGCCCTTCCGCCCAATTCGGGTTGGTGCGAAGTGCCTCGTTGGAGTACCCGTAAGGGGCGGCTATGGGCATTACCCGCAAACCGCGCCCTGCCGCATAACGAACCACCTCGCGCAGATACTCCACATTCTGAGCGGGCCAGTTCGGTCCGCTCAGAAAAGTTAAGCTGGAATCCCACAACGCCACACCTGTATAGCCGGCATGGGCGGCACGGTCAATCAGGGCCTTGCTCTTTTGCACTGCTTCCGGAGTCACCAGATAACTGTGGTGCCAATACCATAACTCCATCTGGTCCGGTTTTCCCGCAGGCGCGCCGCGCCGGCAAGCTCCCAGCAGCAAGACAAATAACAGAATCAGAAGGTTGCGTACAGAGTGCCGCATAAGCCGTCTCCTTATAATGAACAAATGTCTCGTCGGAGCACAGCCTTTGTGGTCTGTGCAGGGTTTGCTGTTGCACTTTGGGCGCTTTATGGGTATCACCTTACCGCTGCCGGTCTGTTTGGGCCGGATGAGCCGCGCTATGCTGCCATTGGGCGAAACATGGCGTTTACCGGTGACTGGGTAACGCCTCGGCTGTGGGGCGAAGCGTGGTTTGAAAAACCGGCATTGCTGTATTGGATGACAGCTTTGGCTACGTTGGCCGGATTTGGTGTGGATTTAGCTCCCCGTGTGCTGGTCGCCGTGCTCAGCGTGGCATTTCTGCTCTTTTTCTTTTGGATGCTCCGGAGAGAGTTTGATGGAAAAACTGCTCTTTACAGTGCGCTCATTCTGGGAAGCTCCGCCGGATGGATCGCCTATAGCCAGAGCGGGGTAACAGATCTTCCGTTAGCAGCGACTTTTTCCGCATTTGTGCTCCTGACGATTCCCTGGCTACGGAGGCGTGAGAAAGCATGGCTCCTTCCCGCCGCAGCCATGCTGGGGCTGGCCGTGTTAGCCAAGGGATTGGTGCCGCTGGTATTGGCAATTCCGCTGTTGTGGAGCGGCAGAGGGCAATGGCGGGATCTGTTTCACCCTCCTGTGGCATTGGTCTTTCTCATAGTGGCGATGCCTTGGTATGTGCTCTGCACATTTCAAAACGGCGCTCGCTTTTTGGAACATTCTTATCTTGCAGCATACGTTTGGCCGGTTTGTGACTGCCGATGTTCTGCAGCATGGGCAGCCTTTTTGGTTTTACCTGCCTACTTTGTTGGCCGCTATTTTCCCCTGGACTTTTTTACTGCCCCTTCTGTTTCGCCGTCCGTTATACCGGGAACCGGCAACACAGTTTCTGCTGCTGGTGGTGGTGTTCGGGTTTGTCTTTTTTAGTTCCGCCGCAAATAAGTTGCCCGGCTACTTGCTTCCGCTGCTGCCGTCGCTTTCTGTTCTGCTCGGGTATGCCTTGTGTCGCGTGAAGTTCGCCGGGTTTTCTTTGCTGGGTTGCTGGATGATGCTGAGCTTATTGCCTGTGGTCGGCTTCATTGTTCCCCTTGCTCTTTATTCGGGAATACGCAATGCTTACCCGATTGATCAGGCGATCGCGGGAAGAGCCGCGCTTTTGATGCCGATTCTGCTGATCACTGGCATTATCAGTGCTTTTGCGGATCGGGCAGGGAAGCGAACAGCGGTGATGGTCGCCCTGTTTTCCGCAACCGTGGTCGGGGTTGTTTGGCTGAAGGTAAAAACTTTGCCTGAAATTGACCGGGCGGTCTCCGCTCGCTCCTTGTGGCAGGAGGGAAATTCACGCCATGTTTCCATTTGCGCGGGAAACATGAGCCGTTCGTGGCGCTATGGACTAAACTACTATTTCAACGGTGCACTCGCGGACTGTCATGCCGGGACTGCATCGTGGGAGTTTGTGCAGCAGGGAAGCCGTCCGGTTTTGCTCCCTCGGCAAGCTGTCCGCTAGGGGCAGGTGGGCTCCAGGTCTGTTAGACCGCGCTATTTCAAAACGATAAATTGTTGACGGAGAACTGATGATTTTACCTTCCACGTATGCCAGCACCCTGTTTTTGGTGGTTCTAAGCTTGATCTGTTTGGGAAGCTGGGCCAATACGTTTAAACTCTCCGGAAAATACCGCTTCGAACTGTTCTATTTCGATTTCGCCATTGGCCTGATCGGGGCAGCCGCATTGGCGGCATTTACCTTGGGGTCTTTGGGTTTTGACGGGTTTTCTTTTTTAGACGACCTTCTCCATGCGGGAAAGCGTCAGGATTTCTTTGCTTTGCTCAGCGGCATTATTTTCAACCTGGGCAATATGCTGCTGATGGCTGCCATTTCCATTGCCGGGTTTGCAGTTGCCTTTCCGCTCAGCTTCGGATTGGCAATCGTGATTGATGTGGTGGTGAATTTTGTCCAGGACCCGCAAATGAATGCTCCCTTGTTGTTTTTTGGGGCTGTACTGGTTTTGATTGCTATTTCTATCACGGTGGTTGCATACCGAAGTTATAAGTTGAGCCAGATTGATGAGTTGGTGCGCACCGGTCAGTTAAAATCCACGCGCAAGGTGGTAAGCCTGAAAGGGGTGATTGTGAGCCTGATCAGTGGTGCACTGTTATCCGCCTTTTTGCCCTTGCTGGAAGGCAGCCGGGGAACGGATGTGGGATTGGGTCCTTATTCCTCCGGCTTCCTGTTTGCGTTGGGTGCTTTTTTTTCCACTTTTTTCTACAATCTGTTTTTCATGAACCTGCCGGTAACAGGCGTGCCCTTGGAGATTCTGGACTACTTGCGTGGCAACCTGAAACATCACGGCCTAGGGATTCTGGGCGGCGCGGTGTTTTATTGCGGACTCCTGATGAGCGCCATTGCCGGCAGGGCCGAAGGTCCTGCCGCAATCTCGCCTGCCATTAACTATGGGCTCACGCAAGGGGCGGCTGTGTTAGCAGTGCTTTGGGGATTGTTCTTGTGGAAAGAGTTTGGGAAAGCGGAAGGAAGAATTCGAGCCATGTTGTTTGTGATGCTCGCTTTTCTGATCTGCGGAGTCGGCATGATTTCTGCCGCCTCCCTATGGACCCACGCCTAGAGCATCTGTTGCCCGGTGTGTTTGGTTTCATAGCCGCCCACTGTTTCCAGTTCGCGGCGAAAGGCAAAACGGTTCAGGACATCCAGCAGGACTTGGATCTTTGGGTGTTCCAGGTGCTGTCGGCGAAGCACAAAGTCATAACGCTCGCTCACCAAGGGAATGAAGTGTAGGCCAAGAATACGAGCAGCAGCACGCGTGGCGATGCAGCTATCCGCATGCCCCGAGCGGACCTGCCAAGCCGCTGCCAAGTGGCCTGGGGCGAACTCTTCGTAGCCTTGTACAAGTTGGGAAGAAATACCGAGCTGTGACAATCGGGAGTCCAGCAAAAGCCGGCTCCCCGCGCCGGTTTCCCGATTCACAATGCGAACCTCAGGCCGTGCGAAATCTTCGATGCCATGAATGTGTTTCGGATTGCCATAAGCCGTCACAATCCCTTCTTCCCAGGTGGCGAAAGAGACCACGGCAACGCTGTTGCGGGGAAATAAACGTCCCACAGCGGGAAGATTGGATTCGCCACTGGCATCATCCCGCAGGTGCGTGCCAGCAATATGCAGATTTCCTTCTTTGAGCAGTTCCAATGCTGCCGAGCTGTTTCGATGTGCCAGCACCAGTTCCACTCCTGCGGCCTCGGCATGACGCGCCAGCACGGAAATGGCAGGGTCACAGCCGCCAATCAGAATCCGGTTGCGGAAATCCTGGTCGGTGCGAAATACCTCAACTTTCGTTTTTCGGTGCAGTGCGGGCTTGCTTGCCACAATCGCATCGCTGGAAGGAAGATACCAGGGCGCGGGAGCAGAGCACAGTGCCATGAGTCGGCCATTGACCCGGCATAATTGCACAGGCTGGCCCGTTTTTGGCAAATCCCCGCCGGGCAGTAACATGGCCTGCTCGGAAGGAAGTTCTGATGAAGAGGAATCCTCTCCCAAGCTGAAAAGTTCTTCCACCTTGGTATCCAGCACGCGAGCCAGCAGCAGCGAAACTGCCGTGTTCGGCATGTAGCTGCCGTTTTCCATGGCGTAAATCGTTTGCCGGCTCACGCCTAACTCTTTTTGCTAACTCTGCGGCAGAATAGCCTCGCTTCTGCCGGATGGCCGCTAATTGGTTCTCCATCGCTCATTTCCACTGTACTTCTTCAGCGTGACTCTGTAGCTTTTACGCTACACTGAAACGTTTACTGTACATGCGTTTTCTTCTTCTTTTTTTCACCTGCATGGGACTGGCGTTGGGGCAAGCAGGTCGAGCAGAACTCTTTGGAACCATTCATGATGCTTCGGAACTGCCAATTCCCCATGCTCACATCCAGGCGGAAGAACAAGCCACTGCCGCGCGCATTACGGCGCAGACAAATGCGGAAGGCGAATACCATTTGCTTGGACTGCGCCCCGGCCAGTACACCCTTACTGTAGAACAATCCAATTTTCGTTCTTACCAGCAGAAGGGCATTACGCTTCGGGTAGGAGACCGCGTTGCCTTGCCAGTGACGCTGGAAGTGGGACAGTCCGGCCAATCCATTGCGGTGACTGCCGAAGTCCCTTTACTGCAGACTACGAATGGTGAGGTGAGTTTTCACGTCGATGAGAAGAAGACCGTAATGCTTCCGTTGGATGGCCGCAACTTTATTCCGCTCATCTCGCTCTCGCCTGGCGTGGCATTGCCGAATGGCTCCTTGCTGCCGCGCATCAACGGGAGCCGTCCGCGTACGAACGAATACTTGTATGACGGAATTAGCGCGCTGCAGCCGGAACCAGGGCAAGTAGCGTTTTACCCGATCATTGATGGGATTGCCGAGTTTCGGGTGAACATCAATTCATACTCGCCCGAATATGGTCGCTCGAATGGCGGCACTGTGATGGCGAGCTTGAAATCAGGAACCAACAACTGGCACGGGGATGCATTCGAATTTTTCCGCAATGAAGACCTGAACGCACGAAATTTCTTCGCGCCTGCTGGCCCTAAGCCGGAATTTCGCCGCAATCAGTATGGGTTTACTTGGGGCGGCCCCCTTCAAAAGAACAAGACCTTTTTCTTTGTGGACTGGCAGGAATCCCGCCTTCGCACTGGCGTGACGCGCATCAGCACTGTTCCTACGCTGGCACAAAGGCAAGGAGTTTTCACCACCGCTATTTATGACCCTTCCACGCCGGACCGAGCGCAGTTTCCTAATAACATAATCCCTGTGAGCCGCATTGATCCCGTTGCGCAGCAGGTGCTTGGGCGCTACCCGCTTCCGAATCTGCCGGGAACCGCCAACAATTACACGCGAACGGCAGTGGAGCCGGACAATCAGGACCAGTTTGATACACGGCTGGATCGCTACTTCGGAGAGAAACACCGCATCTTCGGGCGGTACTCGTATTTCCGTGATGATGACAGCCCGGTGGCTCCTTTGCCGGAAGGCAGCGGAAGCATCACATCCGGCTTGATTAGCCCCACGCTCACACAAGGGCATCAAGCGGTATTCAGTTACGAATGGACCGTGTCTCCCAACGCATTGAATCAGGCGCGATTTGGATATACGCGGCGGAGTTCTTTCGCATCCACAGCGAACACCGGAACGATTTCGATTCCCGGCACGCCGAACAACTCTTTTGCTTCCATTTTGCCGACGTTTGCTGTTTCCGGTTATCAGCAGATTGGCTACTCCGCAGGCGCGAACTCCCAATTCACTACCACGGTAACGGAGTATCTGGATACGTTCTCCTGGATCAAAGCAAGGCACACGATCAAGTTCGGCATGGACCTTCGACGGGAAGCGCTGAACATATTGCAGCCTGCCAACCCAACCGGCGTGTATACGTTCAATACCACGGGCACCAATCGTTCCGGCGTTGCCAGCAGCGGCAATGCCGTGGCATCTCTTCTGCTTGGGCAAGTGAGCGCGTTCAGCATTGATATTCAGAATCAGGCGTTGCAAGCGCGCGCGCATATTGCGGAGTTTTTTGTGGGCGACGAGTGGCGGGTGAGCAACAAGCTTTCCTTGAACTATGGAACGCGGTACACCTTAAATTTTCCTTCCACTGAAGTGAACAACCAGGGAGCCATATTCAATCTCCAAACCCAGGTATTGGATTTTCCCCATACGGCGCGGGAACTGGAATGCTGTAATTTTGGTCCGCGTGTGGGACTTGGCATACCAGTTAGGAAACTCTTTGGTGCTGCGATCCGGGTATGGCATGGTCTGGTTTGAACAAACCGGCATCACCACGCCATTTACCTTGCCGCAGTTTCCGTTCGTGCAAACAGTAGGCCAGCAATCGCAAGACAATCTGAATGCCGCGTTCCTGCTTTCCAGCGGTCCCATGGTTTCCGTACAAGCACCCAATCCCAATTCAGGACTGGGCCAAGGCGTATTCGGCGTTCAACGGGATAACGGTTCCGGCTACTCCCAGCAATGGAACGCCACAGTGGAAAAAATAATTGGCAAGAATCTGAACTTTGAGGTTGGCTATCTAGGCTCGAAGAACACGCGCCTGGGATTGCCGGAAGCGAACCTGAACCAGTTGCCGTCGCAGTACTTGTCGCTAGGCTCAGCGCTGTTGACGCGCGTGACTAACCCTTATTACGGGCAGATTCCCGTTTCTTCTTCCCTGGGCGGCACGACCATCACGCAGCAGCAGTTGCTTCGTGCGTACCCTCGCTTCACCAATGTTGCTTTGTTTCGCGACAATGTGGGCAACTCCAGTTACCATGCCGTGCAGGCAAAGCTGGAGCAACGCCTTTCCCATGGGCTGACGTTTACTCTTGCCTATACCTTCTCCAAACTGATTGACGATGCTTCCAGCTATTTTTCGCAGACCATCTTCACCGGCCCGGTATTGAACAACGCCGGAGCGGCGGATGCGTTCAACCGACACCTGGAGAAAGACCTTTCCAGCGGTGACATTCCCAGCGTTTTTTCGGCGGGCTGGGTATATGAAATTCCCCGCTTGTGGAAGATCAGTGGCTGGCAAGTGGCTGGCTTGGTGCGCATTCAGGCGGGTGATACGGTAGCCGTTACACAGGCCACCAACCTGAACGCCAGTTTAGGCTATGCCCTGCAGCGTCCCAATCGCGTAAGTGACCCGAACGCGTTTGCAGGCCGCAGCCCGGCGATGTGGTTCAACACGGCAGCCTTCACGCAAGCCGCGCAATTTACCCTTGGCACCAGCTCCCGCAACCCGGTGCGCGGCCCCGGCTTACAGAATGCCGACGTGATGATTGGCAAAACCTTCCGCATAACGGAACGATTGGCATTTGAGTTTCGCGCAGAGGCGTTTAATGTGACCAACACACCGCCCTTCAACGATCCAAATGGAAGCTTTGGTTCTGCTGCCTTTGGCTCCATCACCAGCGCCGGCAACCCCCGCGTGTTTGAGTTTGTGGGCAAAGTTCACTTCTGAGCGGCTATTTGCTGAAGACTTTCAGATCCGGTATGTAGCATCCTAACGCCTTGGTCTCCGGATGGGGCGCGGGCTTGCCTGCCAGAGTAGCATCCAGCGCATCGCGTAGTTCCTTCTCGGTAGCGGCGCGCCGGGGCTGACCGAGTGCGGCAAACGAGTTATCAATGCGCCCACGGTAAACCAGTTTCCCGCTGGCATTCACCACAGCGACTTCCGGCGTGATGGTAACTCCCGTGGCTTTCACCAGTTCGTGGTGCTGGTCCACAATCACCGGGTACGCGCCATGACGATAAGTTGCCGCATGTGCCTTTGCCGCTTTTTCACTCAGCGTCGGGTCTACATAGACCAGTTTGCAATCTGCGCCTTTGGGTTGGTATTCGGCGCAGATACGCGCAATCTCGGGAGCAAAGGCATTGGAGATCGGGCAATCATTTGCCACAAAGAACAGAACCGCCTCTCGCCCTGGTTGCTCCTTTACTAAATCTTTGAGGCCGAACGTCAAAGCTAGGTAAAGCAGAAGCACTCAATTGACCTCCTCTGATTGTGGCAGTTGTGATGAAATGCTAACCGGTCTACGCCTTCGCTCTTGCTACCACTGCCTGACACACCCGATGCGCTGCCAACAACTGATCGCACAGAAAATCGTGATAGTCCATCCAGGCCACGCGTGTTCGGGGATTTTTGGTTGCTTGGATGGCATCCCAGGCCTTTTGCAGTTCCTCATCCGTGGTGTCCAGAATCTGTTTGGCTTGCGCAAGGGTGAGTCGTTTGAGGGCACTCATGGCTGGAATGGATCTGCGTTCCACCCGAACGAAGCGGCCAATTCCGGCTCATGCGTAAGGGGTTAACCGTTGTTTTACCATGTAGCCCCATGAATTCTCTATCAATTTGTTGTTATTCAAGGAATTTTTCAGATTTCTGATAGAGATGGACTTTTGGGGCATTCACCCTGAGGATTCATGTACAGGGAGGGTTACATTTCCACACTCGGCTTCCTGCCGCAACAGGCTAACTGTTCTTCCGCAAGAATTTCCTTAACCGTTACTTGCAGCGTTTCCATTGTGAAGGGTTTGGCAATTACCTGCCAGCTTCGAGATTGGATGGTATCCAAGATTGCTTTCTGTCCATCATTGTTATGCCGGGCGCCGGACATAAAGAGCACTCGGAGGCTTGGATGGTGCTCCACTAGGGATTGCGCCAGCTCAAGGCCGTTTTGCTGAGGCATATTCACATCCGATAAGAGCAGATGGACAGAGTCCATGACTGACTGCCGAAGCATTAGCGCTTGTTCCGCACTGGAGCATGAAATCACCTGATAGCCCAATCTCTGGAGGATTCTCACGGTGACAGTGAGAACCATAGGGTCATCATCTACAACGAGAATGGAGCAGTTCACTTAGTTGCGACAAATCTAACATTCTGAATGTCGCCAAACGTGGCCGATAGCAGTCAAAAAGTTGTGTTCTGCGCAAGAAATCTAATATTTTTCGGGACTTTTTCGGTTCTCAAAATATTTGGTTTCATTGTCATTGTCTAGTACGGTCTCATCTTATTAGAAGACAATCTTGGAGTAATCATTGAAATGTTTTCCCTTTCCAGCACGGTTAACTTCGAATACTGTAAAACCCTATGGCTTGTATGCGGATTTTCCTGGCTGTCTTGCTAGGTGTGGGCGGAGCAGAGGGAAGCGTAATCACCATTACTCACACGAGATCAAGTTCGGGAATCATCGGTTTCACTCCATTCATCAATGCGGCATTCACCATCACAGAAGTGGCTGACACAGCAAATCGAAAGAACATTGACAGTGGGCCTTTTAGCTTTACGCTAAGTGACCTAAGCGCTTCCATTTCCATCATCGAAACCTAAGCTTTCTGCATCTCTTCCCAAATATGAGGTAGACAGTGTTCTGTCAGAGCGCACATTCCTGAAGTAATCTGCCGGAAAAGCAAAAAAGCCTTGGACAAAACTCAAGGCTTAACTTGTTTATCTTCTATACATGAAATGGTGACCCGGGCGGGGCTCGAACCCGCGACCCTTTGATTAAAAGTCAAATGCTCTACCGGCTGAGCTACCGGGTCAGTGTTTGTTGAAACGCTCATCTCAGAGTAGCATATAGCTAAGCTATACTGCCCTTAGCACTTCATTGCGAGCGTGGCGAAACTGGCAGACGCACCAGCCTTAGGAGCTGGCTCCCGCAAGGGAATGGAGGTTCAAGTCCTCTCGCTCGCACCATATCCTTCATGGACCCGCAAAATCCCTGGAAAACGATCCGCTCTCGGATTGCCTATCAGAATCCGTGGTTGCAGATTCGGGAGGATGACGTAATTCGGCCCGATGGGGAACCCGGCATCTATGGCGTGGTGGAAATTCGGCCTTCCATAGGAGTTTTGGCTTTTAATCAAAAGCGCGAGTTGGCGTTGGTAGGCCAGTGGCGCTATCCTTCGGAGCGCTATACGTGGGAAATCGTGAGGGGTGGCTCTTCCGAAGGGGAAGCCGACCTGTTGGAAGTAGCAAAACGGGAGCTTCAGGAAGAGACTGGGTTTCTGGCTCATTCCTGGCAGCCGTTTGGCACGTTGGATGTTTGTAATGGCGTCACCACAGACGTGCAGCACGTGTTTATTGCCCAGGATCTGGAGTTTGTGGGAACCCATTTCGATCCCGTGGAAGAGATCACCACGGAATGGCAGCCCTTTGAGCAGGTGTTCCATCGCGTGATGCAAGGCGAAATCACCGAGGTTTGCAGTGTAGCTGCGATTCTCCGGTATGCCCATACTATGTAATCGGCCATGACCTCTTCTTCCTCGCCTCCCCCTAGTGTTGATCACCAATCCAGTACAGCCGGGCTCCGTGCGGTCGCTACCTTTGAAGCGGTAAAGGGAGTTCTGGCCGTATGCCTGGGCATTGGGTTGTTGTCGCTTCTTCATCGGGATGTGGAGCACGCAGCGGAAGTGCTGCTGGGGCATCTTCACCTAAGCCCGGATCGTCGCGTGAGCCATGTGTTTCTGGACGCTGCGTCCCGCGTCACTGATGCACGGCTTTGGGCCATCTCTGCTGGTGCTGCCGCGTATGCCGCAGTCCGATTTGTGGAAGCGTATGGCTTATGGCACCGGCTCGTGTGGGCGCAGTGGTTTGCCCTGCTTTCTGGCGCTGTTTACCTTCCTCCGGAAGTGCTTCACCTGATTGACCATCGCGATGCCGTTCACTTCGGTGTTGTTGCAATTAATTTATTAATCGTCCTGTACATGTTGTGGGTTCGCGTTCGAACAAATTCCAGCCTCAACGCGTAAGATTGCTTACTTTTGGCGGTTTCCGTGGACCTTCTCGGCAGTTTGATTGCAGAGTCTCCGCGCAGAGATCTAATCAGGAGACCCTATCTTATGAAACTCACAAACCTTTATCTAACCGCTTTGGCCGCCCCCAGCCTGCTGCTTTTTTCCGGAGCCGCTATGGCACAAGACAGCAAAATGTCCGCAATGAAATCCAGTGCGGATTCTGCTTTTGTGATGAAAGCTGCCTCTGGCGGCATGTTGGAAGTAGAGCTTGGCAAGGTTGCTCAAGAAAAAGGGAGCAGTCAAGCGGTAAAAGACTTTGGAAAAAAGATGGTGGATGACCACTCCAAAGCAAATGATCAATTAAAGCAGGTTGCCTCTCAAAAAAACATCACGATTCCCAGCGACATGATGCCAAAGGATAAGGCGATGCTTACCAAGATGTCTGCTCTATCCGGTAAGGCTTTCGATAAGGCCTATATCAGTGACATGGTGGGAGACCATAAGAAAGACGTAGCAGCTTTCCAAAAAGAAGCAAACTCCGGTAAAGATAGCGACATCAAGAACTTTGCCAGCCAGACTTTGCCTACCTTACAAGAACACCTCAAAATGATTCAAGACCTCGCTTCCAAGAAGTCTATGTAATCACCAAAGAGGAGAGCGCGACCGTTCTCGCGCTCTCCTCTTTCTTATTGGGAGAGACGGAAATTGATGTGTCTTTCCCGATTCAATGTTTCCGTTAAGCTTCGGTCAATTGCTCCCACTTCTACTTGCTTTTCTTTCTTATCCCGACCTACGTAGTGAAGCGTGTTCCCATCTACCCAGTAAGCTACGGCAACGTTGACAGAACCATCAGGAAACGCAATCAAATAATAACCTTCACTGCCCGCGTTTGTTGTGGAAGAAAGCCGCCCCGAAGCATCTCGCCCTGGGGGTGGATCCTGACGTTCGCGTATGGGCTGTGTATAGTACTGATTCACTACCACCGGACTTGGATTGGAAACGCTGCTCGTCTGCGCGCCATAGGAATAGGTAGGATATGCCCCGGCAGAAGCATAGCCATATGTTGGGTAGGAATAATCATAAGAACTGTAGTACGGGCTGTAGTAAGACGATCCATAGCCCCAGTAAGGATAGCCACCCCACCCTCCTAGGTATCCTAAACCGAAGCCATACCCAAAGTATGGGTACCCAAAACGGCCATAGCCATATCCATATCCGCCGTAGCGGAAAGATCCGCCGTAATAACCACCTCTTACTCCGAAGCCCCGGCTCCCGTATCCGCCATAGCTGACACTACCGCGGGAACTAAAACCTCCACTAAACCCACGACCGCCAAAACTGCTGCCGCCGCGAAACCCGCCTCCACCGCGAGTTGCTGAAAAACTTGTACTAGAAAAGAGAACGCAAAAGGCGAGAACTGCGAATGGTTTCACCTGAACACCTCTTCCTTTAGCCTACTCCAACCAAAGTGCTGGAGAATGTTTTGAACAGCCGGGGGACGCCACCAAGCCATTAAGAGAATGTAAAAAGTGGCACTTCCTAGCAACGTGATTCCCAAATGAAGTTCGGTAGCAATGGAAGGAAACATAGAAAAAAAGTGAGCGAGCGCAAGCGTAACGACACCTGTGTAGAGAGTCGCAAGCAAGGGGTGCTTCACCACTCTTAGGAAGTCAGGGAAGGGCAGTGGAATAAGCCGAAACGGAATGGCGAAGGAAGGATAGATCAGCAACAGATTCATCAGAAGGTAAGAAGCCGCCACGCCATTTAAGCCCCAGCGCAAGCCAGAGGCAAACGCCGATACAAAACAGAGGGTGGAGAAAATTTCCCATCGGAACAGCCAGTCTGTACGGCCCTTTGCAAAAAACACGCTTCCCGTGGTGGCGGAGAGTGTTTGCAGCATTCCCACGGGAGCAAGAATCTGAAGCAGCCGTACCACGGGAAACCATTTTGGTCCCAGCACGATTTCCACGATTTCCCGCGCGTTTACCAGAATTTCCACGGTGATTGGCAGCGTGATCAACGCAATGATTCCGGTGCTTTTCAGGTAAGCCTGCCGGAAACGTTCCCCTTGTTCCTGCATCTGGGAAAAAGCGGGGAATAAAACACGCCCCAATACATGGGTCACTCCCATCACTGGGTAGAGCATGGCGTTGTAAGCCACGGTGTAATAGCCGAGTTGTGCGGCCCCCAGGTAACGCCCAACCAGAATGTTATCGGCATTACGGCTGAAGTAGTTCACCAGGTTGTAGCCGGTAAGGTTGGAGCTAAATCCCGCGATGCTCCGCATCTCTTTCCAATCGAAAATCAACCTCGGCCGCCAGGAGGAACCTGCCCAAAGGAGAACTGTGCCGATCCCGGAACTCACCAAGGCGGAATACACAAAGCTCCATGCGCCATAGCCCCGGAGGGCGGCAGCGATCAGCGTGGCTGTGCTTCCGATCGCCATAAACGCTTCGATTTGCACCACTCTCTTGAAGCGCAACTCGCGACTAAGCAGCGCATACTGAACGTTGCCAGTTCCCGTAAGCAACAAGCTAAGGGACAGCGCCGCAATCAGGGGAGCCGCTTGCGGTGCCCGGTAAAACGCTGCTGCCCAAGGCGCCACAAGAGCAGCAAGGGTTGTAGCTGCGAAACCCAGAGCAATGTTCGCCCAGAACACGGTGGAAAGCAGTTCCTCGGTCAGTGCTGGGCGTTGGATCACAGCGTTGGTCAGGCCGAAGTCACGAAAAACATCGATCAATCCCATAATTAGCCGCGACATACCAACGATTCCGTACTCCGCGGGCGGAAGCAGCCGCACCACAGCCAAAGTCCCCGCGAGAGAAATACCCTGTGTGGCGAGCCGTCCGGCTACGGACCAACTCACTCCTTGCAGAATTCTTTGAGACAGGCTTTTCACGATCAGTTTTGTAAGAGGCCGATCACATTGATTAAAGTGCTTGTCAATATGTTGGGGTGATTTGGCTGAGTAGCCTATATGCAGCGGTACGTTTGCTTTACTTTTCGGCCCTACCCGACTAGGATAGATACCGAAACCGGTTGCGAGGAATGGTTTGTTAAAACTCAAGAAAGTCGAACTGCAAGGCTTTAAGTCATTTTGTGATCGTACCGAGCTGAAATTTAGCGGGAACGGGATTGCCGCCATTGTGGGACCAAATGGATGTGGCAAATCCAATTTGAGCGATGCCATTACCTGGGTTTTAGGCGAACAATCGGCGCGAAGTCTACGCGGGGCCCGCATGGAAGATGTCATCTTTGCGGGCACGAATAACCGTAAGCCGGTCGGCATGGCATCCGTCACTATGGTGTTGGTTGATCCTGTTTCGCATCCTACTACACCAAGTCCAAATGAAACGGCGGAAAACACGACGGAGGAAAATAAGGAAGCCGTTGTCGCCGTACCTGTTGTTCCCACAAAGCCGCAGGAAGTGACCATCACTCGCCGCTTATTTCGTTCCGGGGAGAGTGAATACCTGATTGATGGACGTCAGGCGCGGCTGCGGGACATTCAGGACATCTTCATGGGTTCCGGCCTTGGGCCGGAGAGTTACGCCATTATTGAGCAGGGCAGAATTGGCCAGATTCTGAGTTCCAAACCTTATGACCGGCGTGCCGTGATTGAAGAGGCCGCTGGCATTACCCGCTACAAGGCCCGCCGGCGATTAGCCGAAGCCCGATTGGAAAGCGCCAAACAAAATCTTTCTCGTGTGTTTGACATTTTGGAAGAGGTGAACCGGCAGGTAAATTCCTTAAAGCGCCAGGCAGCCAAAGCCAAACGTTACGCTGAGCTGAAAGAAGAGTTGGACAGCCGTTTGCGGAAGCTGTTACTGGCCCGCTTTGTGCGGCTGGAAGAAGAAGCGAGAGATGCCACGGCCTCCTTGGAAGAAGCCACTGCCGCTTTAAAGCAACTCGGTGAAAGGGTAAACACAAGCGAACAGGAACAGGGCCGGTTGCAGCAAATCTGCCAGAACCTGGAAGCAGACCTTTCCAGCCGTCGCAAGCAACTGAACGAATGGAATCTGGAACTGACGCGTACACGCAGTAAATGGGAAGCCCAAGTACGAGAGATCGGCGCAACAGAGCAACGCAGCATTCGTGGGGAAGCAGAACTTCGGGATCTCGAAACCCGGCTCAACGATTCGCATCAAGAGCACAACGCATTGGCAGAGCAGACTGCTCTTTTGGAGCAGCAAATTGCTGCCGGGCGGAGCAGCATTGTGGAAAAAGATCGCCTGCGCGAATCCCTTCAGGCGAAAGTACGAGAACAAGAAAAGGTGATTGAATCCAGCCGCTCCCTGATTCTCCGATTATTGGGGGAAAGCTCCGCGCTGAAGAATCAGCTTGCCAAAGTAGACGAATATCTGGCGAGTCTCCATCGGGAAGCAGCGCGCATACGCGCAGATGAGGAAAATGCCAGCCGGGAAGCGGAACGGCTTGCCTCCGCTTCAGAGAAGTTACGCCGTCTCCCTTTCCGCTCGGCAAACGGAACTGAAAGCAGTGACCGAAGAGCGCTCGGCCACCGAAAACGCGCTGCGGTCGGCCAGGGAGGAAGCGGGTCACCTAAAAACAGCCATTGAACAGTTGCAGGGGGAATGCTCTCGCCTGAAAGCCCGAAAAGAATCGCTGGAAGGCGTGATTTCCCACCACACATATGCAACGGATTCCGTGAAGCGAATCTTTGCGGCCTCAGAAAAGGGAAAAGCAGAAGGATTGCGTCCATTAGGTGTGTTGGCAGATTTCGTGGAAGTGGATTCCTTTCTGGAAAGGGCAGCGGAAGAGTTTCTTCACGATGAGTTGGAGTTTGTGATCGTGAAAAGCTGGGAAGAAGCGGAGCGAGGAATGCAGCTTTTCAAACCCGCTGGCGGTGCTTCTGCCGAAGGCCGCGCTACTTTTCTGGTGGAGCAGGGAATTCCACACACACCCGAGTTGGACGGCAATACTCCCGCGTTGCCAAAGCTTTCCAGTCACTTGCGCCTGACCAACGGGTTCGGCCAGCAAGCCGCTGCTTTGCTCCCTCGGTTAGCGCACTGCTACATTGCGCCTGACACGGATAGCGCACGGCAACATGCTCTCCAATACCCGAACCTCTATTTTCTGCTTGCCGATGGGCAGTATTACCATGGATGCGCGCTAAGTGTAGGAAGCAAAAAGACAGGCGGGCCGTTGGCTCTGAAACGTGAGCTTCGGGAAGCAAGCCGCATGCTGGAAGAACGCAGTCGGGTCTTCGCCGAACGTTTGCAATCGTCCGAAGCCGTTGCACACAAGATGCAACACCTGGAGCAGAGCTTGGATAAGCTTCGGAGCGCGCAGCAAGCCTCCGAAAAAGACACGTTAGCGCTTCAGCATGAAGCCCGCAAGCTTACTGAAGACAGCACGCGCGCACAGTCACGAATCGCTGTTGCCAAGCTGGAAAGTGAGCGATTAGGCCGGGAACGGGAACGTTCCGCGCAGCAGCGCGAACGGAATCTGGTAGCGGTAGCGGAAAAGGAGCGTGAGCGCGGCGAGCGGGAAACCGCACTGGAAACAAGTCGCCACCAGGCAGAAGCAGTGGGAGCCGAAGCGGCGCGTATACGGGAAGAGCATTCTGCTTTGCGAGCCAGCTTGGCTGCTATTGAAGAGCGTCACCGCGCTTCCAGCACATCTGCGCAGCGGCTTTCCCAACATATCCGGGAAATGAGCAATCGCGTGGAGGGTCTTCGCGGTGAACTGGAACGCTTAAAGGAAAACCGTACGCAGCTCCTGGCGGAGAACGTAGAACTTAACCATAAAGCCACGGTGTTAGCGGAACAAGTAAAACAAGGGGAAGTCGCCGTTGCTCATTTCAGCCGGGAAGAGATGCTTCACCGGCAATCGCTCCAGGCAGAAGAAAAGCTGCTCAAGGAACTGCGGTCGGAAGGCGAAGCGGGCTACCAGAAGCGTTCGGGAATTGAATTAGAACTGGTCCGGCGTCAATCCGAATTGAAGTTTTTGGAGGAAACCAGCCAGCGGGAACTGAAGTGCAGTTTAGGGGAAATGCAACAGGAGGACGAGGATTTTTCCAGCTTGGACATTGCCGCAGTGGAGCGTGGCTACCAGGAAGTGCAAGCCAAGATGGAAAGCCTTGGCCCGATCAACTCCCAAGCGGCAGAAGAGTTTGAAGAAGCCCAGCAAAGGCAGAACTTTCTGATTTCCCAGCGGCAAGATTTGCTGGATTCCATACAAGATACGGAAAAGGCAATTCAGGAAATTGATAGCGTATCGCGCCAGCGTTTTCAGGAAGCATTTACCGCAATTAATCAGAATTTTAAACTTGCTTTCCAAACTTTATTTGGTGGCGGCTCAGGAGAGATCAAGCTTACCGATGAATCCAATGCTGCCGAGAGCGGAATTGACATCATCGCCTCACCCCCCGGCAAAAAGCTGCAAAATGTCCTTTTGTTATCGGGCGGCGAGAAGTCCATGGCGGCGATGGCGTTATTGATGGCCATTTTCAAATATCAACCTAGTCCCTTCTGCGTATTGGACGAGGTGGATGCTCCTCTGGACGAGACCAATATCGGGCGATTAACGAAGCTGTTGCAAGAAATGTCCTTGGATACGCAGTTCATTATCATCACTCACTCGAAAAAAACCATGGAGTCTGCCCAATCCATGTATGGCGTGACGATGCAAGAAGCGGGAATCTCCAAATTGGTCTCGGTTCGCCTGCAGACGATGGACTCGGCGCAACCTGCTGCTTAGGAAGTGTAGGGCTCTGCCATGACTGGCAATGCATCCGTCTTTGCTGAATAGTACTTTCCGACCTTTAGTTATTTATATTTTGAAATGTAACCAAATTTTTAATAATTTCCTTGCTACTCTAATAACCAAAGCAATACTACTATATATATATTGCTTCGGAGGATTTATGTTTTTTGGTGCAAGAGTAGGCCTTCTGGCTTTTACTCTCGCGTGCGGCACTGCTTTTGCCGATAGCATTACGTACTTGAGTTCTTTCACGAATACTTCAGCACCCGGTTCCACAACACTGCAGTTCAGTCAATTTGATCAATCTACCGGGAATATCCTGACTAGCATTGGGTTTTCCCTCACCGGAAATGCTAATGCTTTAGTCCTGTTTAGCAACAGTAATGCAGCCTCCGTGGTTCTGTCGAACGTTCCTATTGCTGCGACAGCGATGCTGGAAGATCCTCTGGGCAACATCGTAGCCGTGATAAGACCGACGTTTGTTATCTCCTCCATAACGATTCCTGGTGCTTCTAACGGTTCCCCAGGCTTTACTAGTACGTCTGGTTCAGGAACTGACAGTGGTACAGGCACCTTGGACTGGGCAACCGGGCAAGGGAGTTATGCGGACAAAGGGATCACCAGCTACTATTCCCTGAGCATCTCTGATTTACAATCCATCTATATTGTGAATCCTGATCAAGGCCCCGTTGTGATGAGTTTTGAACTGGTAGCAGATTCTATTTCCCCTGATTTGCTGCCTGCTGGGGTGAGTGTGACACCGCTTCAGATGTTATCCGGAAGTGCCAGCATTACGTATCAGTTTACGAACGGTGTTGCTACGCCAGTGCCGGAACCTGGAACGTTCCTTCTGTTGGGCTCCGTGCTTTCCGGTTGCGGGATTGCGTGTTCCAGAAAGCGATCCTGAAAAGTTTGCAGAACAAATAAAAAGGGCCGCCTGTGAAATTCTTCACCGGCGGCCCTTTTTATTTGTGTTGTTAGATCGTTAAGCGCTGAAAGAACTTCCGCACCCACAGGTGGACTTCACGTTGGGATTCTCAAATTTGAATCCGGAGCCCTCCAGGGTTTCCACGTAATCCACTTGAGCTCCCTCCAGGTAAAGAAGGCTCGCCTGATCAATAAACACCTTCAGCCCTTCGTAGCTATAAGTCTTATCTAGCATATTTGGCGTATTCTCGAATGCCATCGAATAGCTAAATCCGGAACATCCGCCCCCTACGACCGAAATGCGCAGACCAGCCGGGGCAGGCTCCTGGCTGGAGAGGATCTCCTTTACCTTACTTACGGCGTTGTCGGTTAATTGAACCATAATGTAATAATCTCTCTCCCTAATTATACGCCTCCATACGCCAACAGAGGGACTATAGCCCTGCTTAGCAAATGAAAACTAAAGCACAATCCTTAGGTTCCCCTCTTCTTTCCGTATACTCGGTCTGGTACTCTGCAAAGAAAGGAAAGGTTTGAAACCGTTCGATTCGCCCTTACGTCTTTGAGGATGTATGGGAACACTGAGTGGCGTAGTTTCTCTCCCGGCCTTTGGCAATCAGACCTTAGCCAGAAACAGAGTGGATTACCAGAACACGCAAGAAGGCACCTTAGTGCGCCGTGCTCAGTCCGGTGACGAATCCGCTTTCCGCGAGATCGTGGAAAAGTACCAGTCAAAAGTGTTCTCCATTATCCACGGAATTGTGCGGCAGAAAAATGACGTAGAGGATATTGCACAGCAAGTGTTCTCCAAAGTCTATTTTTCCATCCGTAACTTTGACTTCCGCAGTTCACTGCTTACCTGGATCTACAAAATCACCGTAAACGAATGTTTCGACTACTTGCGGAAGAAAAAAGTACGCAAACTGGTTTACGAAAGCGATCTGAGCGAAGATGATGCCCGGCGCGTGGTGAATACAGAACCTGCTGCCGACCGCGCCCCCTTGGCGGACACTTCTTTGGCTCGCCATGATTATGTTTTAAAGCTAATGACCAGGGTTTCCGAGGAAGAGCGAACCCTTTTGATGATGAAGGAAGTGGAAGGGTATTCCGTTGAGGAACTGGCAGCAATGCTGGGAATGAATGAGAATACCATCAAAGTAAAGTTGTTTCGGGCGCGCCAGAAATTGGTAAAAGCTTCTCAGAAACTGGATCGTGCGCCTGGTACTGCGGTTAGCTAATATAGTGGAACTTAAGCGGAGTTAAAAGTCCTATGCACCGAATCATTGAAGAAGGATTGGAGGATTACCTAAGCGGAGTTGTCCGCCGGGATTTCCAGGCCCACTTAGATCAGTGTCAGGAGTGTAGCCGCGAAATTGTCGAATTTGAGTCCTGTTCTAGCCTTCTTAGCCTTTTGGGCGAGAATTCCCAGGAGCCTGTTCAGCCTGACCCTGGTTTTTACTTCCGTGTGTCACAGGTGATTGAGACGCAAAAAGCTTCTCCCTGGAATCTGTTCTCTTTGGATGCTGTTTTCAGCCGTCGCCTCATTTTTGCTTCTTTGATGACGCTGGCAGTTTTAGGTAGTTTTTTGGTGGCTCGTGATTCCGATATGGAGTGGGATCGCTCCACGCCGGAAGCTATTATGGCTTCGCATGACACTTCCGCCCCTCATGAGGTAGTGGCGGAACGTGAACATATGATGGCTACTTTGGCAAGTTACCAGCATTAATTTATGCCTTCGGTTGCTCCTTCCTTGGCTGCTCGCACAAAAGCTTCCCCTACGGTAGTTCTTTCCTTTTTTTTGGTTTTCTTGTGCGGAGCCGCCTTGGGTGCCGTGGTAACCAAGTATGCTCACCATCTGGGAGGCAGCACTGATCCGAAAATGATCACCCTGGAGCACTGGAAACGAGAGCTGAATTTAACAGACCAGCAAACCGCCCAGGTGAAGGATTTATTGGACGATTTTTCCCGGTATTACGATAACGTAATTGCAGACGGCAAAACCCGTGTTATGCAGATTTTAAATGAGGATCAGAAGCAAAAGTTTCAGCGAATGCTGAAAGAAAAGCATTAATGTTGAAGCGGGAATTCCCGCGAATGCGTGATACCTTTGAATTTGTGAAGCGCCCGTCTGCAGGCTGTTTTCGGCTCCTATTTATTGCTTGCCCTTTACTCTTTGTTTCTTGTAAAACCGGTTCCCATGCCGGTGAAATCGGGCAGTTTCGGCTAGGCGAACCAGCCCAAATCGGATCTCTTGTATACACTGTTCTGGATACTCAGTGGATGGTGAGCTTGGGAAAAGCTCCTGAGGAGAGAGTTCCCGCCAATCGCTTTTTTATCGTGAGTGTGACAGCCGCTAACCCTGACGGCAACCATGACGAGACTGTTCCAGGCTTGGAACTGGTGGATGACGCCGGACAGAATTATATGGAGCTAGGGGATGGACAAGGCGTTCCAGAATGGCTGGGTCTGTCTCGAAGAGTTCACCCCAAAGTTACTTTGGCGGGAAATGTTATCTTTGATGTGCCGCCCAAACACTATCGGCTGAAAATAACAGATGAATCCCAACAGCGTTATGCATGGGTCGATATTCCTTTCAGTCTTGGCACTCCAGCTCCGCGTGTGGACTCTCCGGCACCACCCTCTCAATAAAGGTGTTGCAGCTTTTTGCTTGTTTTGGCTTGCTGCTCCGTTTTCCCTTCCCGCAGCGGCTTCGTTAGCCATCACAAATGCAGCCGTCCGTGCTTCTGAGGATGGCCAGCCTGGGGGCGAAAACTCCTTTTTACCGGGCGAGACTGTATATTTCAGCTTTCAGGTCGCTGGATTCGGGAATTCCCCGGCGAAAGCAGTGCGGTTAAGCTATCACGTTGAGGCACTTGACCCCAAAGGGGTAAAGATGGATGAGTCGGTCGACTCCATTCTGGATGCCACTCTTTCTGAGCAGGATAAGGAATGGCAGCCGAAATTGCGCGCGCCTTTTGTGATTCCTTCCCTGGTGCTTCCCGGCACTTACAAGATTGTCGCTCGCGTGACGGATGACATTTCTCATGCTTCCGCGCAGGCAGAAGTCCCCTTTCGAATCACAGGACGTAATGTTGAAGCCAGTGCTGAATTGACGATTCGAAACTTCGGCTTCTTTCGGAGCGAGGGAGAAGAACATCCGTTACCGGCTGCCGTTTATTCTCCGGGTGATACTGTGTTTGCCCGCTTTGATATCACTGGTTTTCGGTATGGGAAAAGCAATGCGGTCGATGTTTCTTACGGTGTTGCCGTGCTAAATGCTGCTGGGAAACAGATCTACTCTGAGCCAAATGCCGCTACCGAAAAGTCAGAATCTTTTTACCCGAAACCATTTGTTCCGGGGGCGATGAACCTGAATCTTCAAGCGGGTATCAGCCGAGGCGACTACACCCTGGTAGTTACGGTAGTGGACCGCATTGCTTCCCAAAACTTTGAATCCCGCCAAACGTTTCGCGTAGAGTAAACAGGATTACGAAGCTTAGACGCCCTGGAATACGTGAAACATGGAAGCGGTGAGCCGTGCGCTGGCACCATCCATCCAGTAACCAAGGTCTGTAAACTGAAATGCTAACAGGAGTAGCACAAAGCCGAAACGGGCCAGTTCGTTATAAATTACTGGCGGCACTCGCAAAGCAATCAGCATTTTGGAACCGTCCAGCGGCGGAACAGGAAGCAGATTGAAAATTGCCAGGTAAACACTTAAACGCGCTGACATCAAGGCGAACTCGGCTAAGGGCGGAAATAGCCGAGCGGTGCTGATCGAAATTACCGTCAGGAGAGCCGCAAATAATAGGTTCATTATAGGCCCAGCCAACGCCACCAGCAAAAGCCCGTTTAAGCCATACTTCAGGCGATTGATGTTGGTGTTTACCGGTTTTCCCCAGCCGATAAAACCGCCCGTCAGCAGCGACGAAATGAATGGCAGAAGTGTGGTTCCAATCCAATCAATATGGGCCAGTGGGTAAAGCGTGACGCGCCCTTCCTGCTCTGGCGTAGGGTCACCGAGTTTTGTGGCTACCCATGCGTGTGCAAATTCATGTGGAGTGGTCAGCATCCACAGCATTGCCACGTTGATTAATGCCATTTCAAAGTTCATAGGGAACTATCGTTTTCCGGTCACAAAAGCCCACAGCACAAGAAGCAGGGTTACCGTGGCTGCGGCTAGAATTGCCATATAGATCTATCGTAGCTGTAGGACCCAGGCAAAATTCTCTGGAACAAAGGGGGAAAGGAGATCGTCTAATCCAATATGCTCGCGGAGAGCAGTGCGTGGCGTGTAGCTGGTTTCGTATTAGCGCTTGTTGGACTCCTGGCGAATCCGCTGGTTTCCCGCAATCTCCGTCGTCTTGTCACTCACCCTGGTTATGATGATTCCGTGTTGGTCATGGCTGACCGAAACACGGTTCATTACAACAGCTATGGAACCGTAAATCCCGTTGTTTTTCAACGCTGGACCACTAGCAAAAGCTTTGAAAAGATTTTTCCGTTTGAACGCTGGATATTTGCGAATGGCGTTCGGGCGGAACGGGTTGCTCCTGGAGCACTGGAACTGACAGGCATTGCCCCGTGGCGCGGGCAGTATTTGGGCGCGGGAAATACCAAGACGGCCGTGCTGAGTTTTGACTTCGCCAAGAGCCAAGGGGCAAAGGTTGGCGATTCCATTCCGCTCGGACATTTTCAATACCGAGTGATAGGCATTATGCCTCCTGGATTCCGTTTCGCAGGAGCAGATACGCAAGTCTGGGTGCCGCTTCCAGCAGATGCAACTCACCTGGAATTGGTTGGGAAACTCCGGTCGGGAATTTCCCGCAACGCAGCTCAACAGGAACTACGTGCCTTGGCACATTCCGGCAGACGGTATGGGGCAGGAGTGCTGGAACTGATTACGCTGAAGCAGAACCGGCAGCAGGATTTTTTGTTGGCCATGTCCTTGTTGAAGTGGAACTTCCTGTTTGTCTTTGTGATTGCATTGGGAGCACTTTGGCGGTTTTTCCGTTCGGAGTCGCGGATGATTTCCCTGGGGGAGCAGGTGCGTTACCTCGCTTTTCTGCTAGGGAAAACAGCCTTCTTATTACTGCTCTTTAGCATTTCCTGGATTGTGTTTAACGATTTCGCTATTCAGGAGTTATTGATCGGCCTTGGCGGATGGGGCATGCCTATTGCATTTTGGCTTTTCCTCCTAACCGCCTGGGGTGTTACCTTTTGGAGCCTGCGGGACCAGCAAAATCGTTGCCGCCGCTGCTGCCAACCTTTGCGGATGCCAGTTCACAGCGGACAGTGGAGCAGCTTGGTTCTGGATCGACCGCACACAGAATATATCTGTCCATATGGCCATGGAACTCTTTATGTTCCTGGAACTCGCTTGCTGGATCTGGATGCCGTGAATTGGACCGCGAATCGCGACATGTGGCACGAATTAAGCGGAAATCCTACGTCTCTCTGAGCTGTTTGGATTTTCCGTTCGTTGCATTCTTGGTGTTTTTTCTTACCAATCTCTTTCTTACCTCAAGCCGCTTGGCTAACCAGATGCACTCCTGCTCTATGGAGGAAAAATATGAAGCAAAAGTTCAGAATGGGCATCGTAGCCTTGGTATTTGGTGCCGCTTTGATCGCTTCTTCAGGTTCCGCTCAGGCGCAGCAAAGCAGTGCTGCTACGCAAGGGGACAATACGAAGGTAAACAAGCGGGACCGCAGCGCCTCTTCCATGACCGCAGATAACGCGGGCATGAATCGCTCGGACAGCACAATCATGCGAGAGATTCGGAAAGCAGTGATAGCGGAGAAATCGCTTTCCACGGACGCCCACAACGTCAAGATTATTGCCAAACATGGTGCAGTAACCCTGAAGGGTCCAGTTCGCAGTGAAGAAGAAAAGTCAACTGTGGAAGCAAAGGCGAAAGAAGTAGTGGGTGCAGACAAGGTAACGAGTCAGATTTCAGTGGTCCCTAAGAAATCCTAGAGGTTGTTTCACCAAGTCGAAGTGAGAAGCAAGGAGATTTGATATGGCAGGCAAAAATACAGCAGTTTTTGGAATTTATTCTACTCGTGCTCATGCAGAAGAAGCAGTAGATGCCTTAAAGAGCGCCGGCTTTCGCAACACTGATATTTCAGCTTTATTCCCAGATAACAGCGGCTCCAAAGACTTTGCGCATGAAAAGAATACCAAGGCACCAGAAGGAACCACGACAGGGGCCACTACCGGCGCTGTGTTGGGTGGCGTATTAGGTTGGCTGGCAGGCATTGGAGCGTTAGCAATTCCAGGCATTGGACCTTTTATTGCGGCAGGCCCTATTATGGGAGCCTTGGCAGGTGCCGGTACTCTCGGCGTAGCAGGCGGTTTGGTAGGTGCCTTGGTGGGTCTTGGCATTCCTGAATATGAGGCAAAACGTTACGAAGGCAGAGTGAAAGAAGGAGGAATTCTTCTTTCCGTGCACTGTGACAGTTCTGACTGGGTAAGCCGTGCTAAAGATGTTCTGAAGCGCACAGGCGCAGAAGATGTTGCTTCCAGCGGCGAAGCCAGTGCGGATTATGGGGAGAGTGACCGCCCTGTTTCCCGTGCAGCTTCCAATATAGATGCAGGAACGGTGCGAAGCTCCTCAGTTGGTACCACTGATGTAGATTATGACGATGTCACCACCAACGCTTCCCGTACACGTACCGCAGTGGATGACGCGTATGACGATACGGCAGCAGTGCCGCGCACCACGACGCTGAAAGACAAGTACTAACTCCGTTTTCAAAAACTGGGACATGCGGTAAACTGGGCAAGCCGAAAGGCTTGCCTTTTTCTATGTCTCCGTTCAAGAAAGCTGCACTTGCATTCGCGTTAGTTCTGCTAGGAGCTTGCTCCAAAACCGAAGAAAAAGTGGAGGATCAAAAAGCTCCGGATGTGTATCGGGTAAATTTTGATACGTCCAAGGGCGCGGTGGTGATTGAAGTTCACCGCGAATGGGCTCCGCTGGGGGCAGACCGCTTCTACACGCTCGTGCAACACAAGTATTTAGACGGAGCAAGATTCTTTCGCGTAGTTCCTGGTTTTATGGCGCAGTTCGGTGTTGCGGCGGACCCAGCGGTCACTGCGAAATGGGAAAATCGTACCCTTCAGGACGACCCTGTTCGCCAGAGCAACACGCGCGGCATGGTGACATTCGCGGCCACTAGCCAGCCGAATTCTCGCAGCACTCAGATGTTTATCAATTTTGCCGATAATGCTCGCCTGGATGGGATGGGGTTTGCTCCTTTAGGAAAGGTTGTCAGCGGCATGGATGTTGTAGACCGTATCAACTCAGAATATGGGGAAACGCCGCAACAGCCTCGCATTACCGCCGAAGGAAATGCGTATCTGGAAAAAGAATTTCCCAATCTGGATTACATAAAAACAGCCCGCATTGGTGGCTGAATCCCCGTCCCGTTCGCGATATCCTGACGTATATGCCAGGAACTGCAGCCAACCGATCGCTCGATATTATGGACACCATTCTGGGGGAAGGAGCGTTCAGGAAACTGATTGAAGCGGTGAAAACCGCTGGGTTGGTAGATGTGTTGAAGGGTGCGGGGCCATACACCTTGTTTGCACCCACAGATCAGGCTTTTGCGCAATTGCCGATAGGAGTGCTTCAAGAACTGGAGAAGCCTTCTAACCACGCGAAACTCAAAAGCGTATTGGAATACCACATTGCACCTGGAGAACACGTAGCCAAAGAGGTGAAGACTCGTTTAACTCTTGATACGGTCTCCGGCAGAACTTTACACATTGAAAGTGATGGCTCAGGTAAGAAAGTAGATGGTGCGCGCATTGTGGGAGAACAAATCTCTTGCACAAATGGCGTGATTCACGTCATTGATCACGTATTGAATCCGAGTTAATGCCGGCTGATTCCGTTTGCTTGGCCTCGGTTTGATGCATATGTAAGTGGGGATGAATCCCAATTTCGTCGCTGTGACGATGTGTATGTTTGTGAGGGTGAATCAGCCGAGTTTTTTGGAGTAACTCCACATTGTGGAGCACTTCCAGGCATGAACCTTCTCCGGCGATGCGGCCATTCTGAAACACAATGCAGCGGTCGGCTACTTCTTCCAGGTTATCCAGATCATGAGTGGCCATCACCACTGTTTTGTCGCTGTCCTTCCAGGAAGTCAGCAACTCGATCATTTCGCTTTCGCTCTTCGGATCAAGCGCGGCCAGAGGCTCATCCAATAACAGGACTTCCGGATCATATACAAGGATGGACGCCAGAGCCACGCGCTTCTTTTCGCCGCCAGACAAGCGGTGCGGCGAACGATGGCGCAAATCCGCAATGTGCATGGCTTCCAGCGTGGCTTCTACCCGTTCCCGAATCTGCTGCTTGGGCCAGCGCAGTTGAAGCGGTCCGAAAGCTACTTCGTCAAAAACACTCGCATTAAAGATCTGTGAGTCGGGATTCTGAAACACAAAGCCAACACGACGACGGAACTGGTGGGAAAATTCTTTGTCCGCCAATCGCGCCTGCGTAATGGCTTCCCCGTGAAAGCACAGTTCACCGGAATCAGGGAACAGCAACCCATCTAATAAACGTAACAGTGTGGACTTGCCAGAACCGTTTGGCCCAAGCAAGGCAACGCGTTCTCCAGGCGCGATGGAGAAAGACGCACTCTCAATGGCCGAGTGTTCTCCATAGCGGAAGCCGAGGTTGCGAGCCTGAAATACCACACTAATTCCCTACAACAATTGTCGCTGTTGCAAGAACCAGAAAGACGGCCAAGTAAAAAATGTCACGAGGCTGCACCTCGATTTCGTCCAGGACGTAAATTTCTCCCTGAAAACCGCGAGACAACATGGCATAATGCACTTCTTCGCTGAGCTGCATACTGCGGCTGAGGAGCACGCCAATGCTTCCGGCCGCAAGCCGACGACTCTCCGAGCTGTCAAGTACGCCGATCATCCGGCTTTCGCGAGCTTCCAGCATTTCCTGTGTGGTCTTCAGAAGATAAAAGAAATAACGGTAGGTTACTCCCAGAATCACTACGGCAATGGCTGGCACACGCAAGGAATGCAACGCCCGCACTACGCGGCTCCACTCGGTGGAAGCGATCAGAAGCAAGGCAAATGTAGCCGCGCACTCCACCCGCAGCAGCAGCCGTACCGCAATCACCCAGCCCTGTGGAGCGAGAAACAGAACCGGCAATGCCACCAAGCCGCTGAACGGGAGCACCGGAAGCCAAACACGGCTGGCCAAGGTCCAAAGGGAAATGTGAGAGCGATTGGCTAGAACGACAGCACCGAACAGAAGCGCAGCTAAAACACCAAGGCGATGAACCGAAACAGCCGCGGTGATCAACGCAAGCAGCCCGACCAGCTTTACGCGCGGGTCTAACATTTGCAAGAAGCCAGGAGTTCGTGCGATCTCTTCTGCAAACAAGGAATGATCTAGTTTGCGAATGATTCCACGCATGGTTCTCCCAAGAAAAGTCGTTGTGATGCCAGTGCGAGGCTGCCCTAGAAAGCGAGTGAGGAGATACAAAAAGCACGCGACCAAGCCTACTCCGAGCACTGCGGAAACCAGATACCCAAGCGACGGGTTACGGATAAAGGCTGGAGCATAACGGGCAAGAGGTGCGTTCCACCATGCAAACAGGCGGGCAAGGCCGATCGGGATCTGACGGAATTCGGATGGGCTCCATTCTCCCCAGGCAGTTCCGGTGGCCAAAATTCCCAAAGGAGTGAGGACAATGAATACTGCTAGGCTTACCCAAAGGAGACGTAAGGGTAAGGAACGGTTCTCAGCATCCTTGTGTGCACCAGAAGCGGTACGTTGCAGCAAGGCAGGTTCTGCTCGCTGCAAATATGCCACTACTCCAGCAGTGATCAATAGTTCCGCAATGCCGGCGAAGGTCAGATGCCCGATCATCATAGCCGGAATGGAGATGCTGAGCGGATACGGGCAGTAAAGTGGAAGTCCGGCGGAGTCGCGAAACCATAAAGGCTGGACACCAAACTCAATTGCTGCCAGCAGTGCGGAAACATTGATTGCTAGGTAACCAGCAAGACCTGCGGCGAACACGCGCCGCTTGGATTGGAGGCTGGCATGAAGCGCAACCACTCGATAACAGCCGTAGGCCACCAACGACCCGGCGATGCCCATATTAAAACAGTTCGCCCCAATCGCGGTGATGCCGCCGTCTCCAAAGAAAATGGCCTGGATTACCAAAGCTGTGGACACTGCTAAGATGGCTCCCCATGGCCCGAGCACGATGCTGGCAATGCCCATTCCCACTGCATGGCCAGTCGTTCCGCCCGGCAGAGGAAGATTGAACATCATCACAATAAAAGAGAACGCTGCAAAAACAGAAAGCAATGGCACCAGCGTTGTGGTGAGCGAGCGTTTCAGCCGTTGCAGCGATACATACCAAAATGGTGCTGCTGCCGCATAAAGAACTGCGCAAGTGGAAGGACTAAGGTAACCGTCAGGGATATGCATCCGTTACAACTAGCGGAGAAATGCTTCGGTTAATCCGCCATCCACAGGAATGATGTGTCCGGTTGTTTTGGCGCTTGCTTCTCCGGCCAGCCATATGATTGCGGCGGCGCAATCCTGGGGAAGAATCGGTTTGCGAGTCAGCGTACGCTGGGCATAATAGTTGGCCAGTTTCGAGCGGAGTTCCTCGGTGTTTTCCTCTTCCGAAAACGCAATCCCATATTTCCGCAGCGACACCATCACACGGTCACGCGGAAACATAGTGGAGCCAGCCACCACCGTAGCGGGGGCAATGCCGTTTACTCGTACTAGCGGAGCCATGCCTACCGCAAGTTCACGAATCAGGTGATTCAATGCTGTTTTGCTGATGTCGTATGCTTCGCTGCCGCGTTTAGGCACCACTGCATTGGCGGAACTGGTGAGCACCATCACAACGGGCAAATTCTGCTCGCGAAACACTTTTTCCGCTGCTTTGGCTAGTAAGAAATTTCCTGTGACATTGATGTGAAACGTCTTGTTCCACTGTGCTTCGGAAAGCGACCCTTCCGCTCCGCTGCCTACCGGAAAGATAGCCGCTGTGTTGATCACAATGTCAACACCGCCGAAGTGCGAGATGGTCTCTGACAATGCCGCAGCCTAAGCTTTGCTCTGAGCCCAAGTCTACAGCGATGTGTGTTATTTGATCCGGGGATGAAAGCTTTGCTGCTTCTCGCATCACTTCTGCGGCAGCGGCAATGTTCATATCCGCAATAGCGAGATGCGCCCCTTTTTGCGCGAAAAGAAGCGCTACTTCTTTGCCGATCCCACTGCCACCGCCCACAACCAGAACAATTTTGCGGCTAAACTCTGCCTCCGGCGGCATGCGCTGAAGCTTGGCTTCTTCTAGCGCCCAGTACTCAATGCGAAACGCTTCCGAAGGCGGCAATGCTACATAGTTGTGGAAGCTTTGGAATTCATGCGAGCGATGCGAGTGACGCGATTGCGGATAAGCAGTGACAGCCATATCCACTTCTTCCAGGGCATTCGCGCCAGCCATCACATGAATAGCGTTCACAAAGAATTCCGTGGTGATGCGCGCTTCTTTTTTGTTCCTGCCAAAACCGAACAATCCAAGTCCGGGCACAATCACCACGGAAGGATTGGAATCTCGCAGTTTCGGGGAATCTGCTGAGGCACAGGCATGGTAATACTCGGCGTATTCTTCGCGGTAGCGTTGGGCCGCTGCGGTGACCTGTTGCTGCAGGGAGGCGACATCTTCCGTAGCAGGGTTCCATTCCACAAACATGGGACGTATGCGAGTACGCAGAAAATGATCCGGGCAGCTAGTTCCCAAGTGGCCCAGTTGCCGTCCCCATTCCGAACCTGCAAACTGCAACGCATCTTCCCCATCTTCATAATGGGCAATCACTCGTCGGTTGCTGGATACCACGCCACGCAAGAACGGCAAAATGGCGACGGCCAAGTTTTTTCGGTTTCTGTGTGGTTCTACCAAGGTGCTGCCGAAGAACGCGTCGCGACCGAGTTTACGTTGGTGGCTCAGAAGGAAATCGCCCATCTGATCGATGGTGCGAATACTGTTTTCATAGCAATCCCGTTGTGTATTTCCCCAAGTAAATAAGCCATGGCTGCCGAGCAATACCCCATCACAGCCGGGATGCGTCTTTACAGCTTCTTCCAATGCCAGTGCTAATTCAAACCCAGGCCGCTGCCAATGGAGCCACGCGATATGCCGTCCGTAACGCTTATTAAACTCTTCCAGTTTTTGCTTGCCGTTGGCACTGGCCGCAATGGCGATAGCCCAGTCCGGGTGAAGGTGGTCTACATGGGGATAAGGAATGAAAGCATGTAAAGGCGTATCAATCGATGCCGCTACTTTGTTTTGCCCAAAGGCGGAGAGCGGGTAATAGCCAACCATCTCGTCCTCGAACTCTTCGCCGCGATACAGCTCTTTCAATTGCTCCAGACGATCCATATAGAGCAGTGCGAAGCCGGATTCTTTGATGGACCCAATATCTCCCCCACTTCCTTTTACTGCAAGTACGCGAACCGGCTTACCGGTGAAAGGGTCCGGCAACTCGATCTTGGAACTGGTATTTCCTCCCCCAAAGTTGGTGATGCGTAGATCCGCTCCCAGCAGGTTGGACCGATATCGGAGCAGGGCTAGCTGGTTGCCTTCCAGCGCCGCAGCTTCCTCGGAATTCCATAGATCTTTTAGATGAGTGACGGCAAGTGTTTCAGGCATATGTGTACTCGCAATATTGCTGGAAATGCGCAAAGCGCTGGTTCCAACGATGGTGCTCGAACGGTTCAAAGATTTCTGTGGGGAAGGAACGGTCAATCACCGCTCTTGCTTCCGTTAAGGAACTGACTGCCCCAGTGGCAAGCATCTGCATCGCAATATTTCCCAGGGCTGTTGCTTCCACTGGTCCGGCAAGAACACGGCGGCCAGTGGCATCCGCCGTGAATTGATTCAACAGCTTGTTTTGGGAACCGCCACCAATCACGCGAATTTGCTCAATTGGCTGGCCGGATACCCGTTCGAGGTTTTCAATCACGACTCGATATTTGAATGCCAAGCTTTCCAGCACCGCGCGGGTATAGGCACCGGGATGAGTGGGAACGGGCTGATCTGTTTTCAGGCAGAACTCATCAATGGCTTTCACCATGTCGCTGGTGCGGAGAAACGTTCGGTCATCCGGATCAATCAAATGGCGAAACGGCGTTGCTTCTTCTTCTACTGCGGCGATCAGTTCCGGATACTCATAAAACTTCTTTTCCGCAGCCCAAGCCCGACGGCAGCCTTGCAGAAGCCACAAGCCCATGACATTTTTTAGCAAACGCGTAGTGCCGCACACGCCCCCTTCATTGGTGAAATTGAGCGCAAGCGCCTGCGGGGTGATCACGGGAGCACTCAATTCCGTGCCCAGGAGTGACCATGTTCCCGAACTGAGGAACGCTGTGTTGCCGCCAGCCGAAACAGAAGCCACTGCGGAACCTGTGTCATGCGTAGCGGGGGCAATCACAGGAGTTCCGCTCTGGCAGCACTGATGCTGCAGAGGCCCTAAAATAGTGCCGGGCTCCACGACAGGGCAGGGAAGCGTCGGAGGAAGTTCTAACGCTTCCCACAGTTCTGCAGCCCATTGGTGTGTTCGGATATTGAGCAGTTGGGTTGTGGATGCGTTGGTAAATTCACAAACAGCTTTTCCGGTACACCAGAAGTTGAGCAGATCGGGAATGGTGAGAAAATGTTTCGCTGCCGCAAACAAGGCCGGTGATGTCTGCCTGGAACGAAAGAGTTGGTAGAGAGTATTGATCGGCATGAACTGAATGCCGGTCGTTTGATAAATCTGCTCTGGGGAAACGAGGCGAAACAGTTCTTCCATGGCGCCTTGGGTCCGAGCATCCCGGTAATGCCAAGGGTTTTCCAATAATTCATCACCCTCGCCAAGAAGTGCGTAGTCGATTGCCCAAGTATCGATGCCGATCCCTTCTAAGCGAACGTGCTCGGTCTTTTCCAGACCGCGTTGCATCTCCAGCCAAAGCCGCGCAATGTCCCAATGGAGGGAACCGCCATAATGCACTGGCTCATTGGGGAATCGATGTACCGTTTCCACTTGGAGAACGCCGTGGTGGAATTGAGCAGCGACAACGCGTCCACTTTCTGCTCCAAGATCAAAGGCGAGGTAATTGGCACTACCCATAAGAGTGGATGAGCCGTTCCTCGTCAGGCGTAAGCCGAAACAGCAGCAGCGTTCTTTGCTGCACGTTGAAGGGAAATCTGTTCCAGATAACCGCTTTCCCGGAAGGCTGCCAGGGGATCTGCAGGAAGTCCTTTGGATACGCGCCACTCGCGAACCGCTGGACGTACATCTGTGGCAAAGGCGTCTTGCAGACACTGTTCCGCACGCACGATGTCTGGTTCTTTCTGCGCCATCGCCAACTCCTGGTGATCCACCAACGCTGCTTTGGCAATCAGTTCCTGCGCCATGCCAACAGTCTGGATCATGGCTTCTATTTTGCCCTTTAGGTTATGGCTCTGATCGATCATGTACGCGATGTCCGCACGGGCGCTGGTTTCCCATTCAAAGAACAGAATTTCATGAAAGATGCGGAATACCTGGTAAGGATCAATGGAGCCGATGGTGAGGTCATCATCGGCATACCGACGGTCATTGAAGTGGAAACCTCCCAACATGTTCTCGCTTAGGAGCCAGGCAACAATCTGCTCAATATTCTGTGCGGCATAGTGATGGCCGGTATCGACCAAAACTTTTGCCTGGGGACCCGCGGCACGGGACATCAACAACGACATTCCCCAATCCGCGATATCCGTGTGGTAAAACGCTGGTTCAAAGGGCTTATATTCCACTAGCAACCGTTGCTGTGGAGCAAGTGCGGCGTGAGAGTGACGGAGATTTTCTTCAAACCAGCGGCGACGCTGGCGGATGTTGCTGGTTCCGGGATAATTGGAACCATCGGCAAACCATAACGAGATATCGCGGCTTTTCAGTTGTTTCGCAATGGCAATGCTGTCTAGCGTGTGTTGCAAGGCGCTAGCGCGAACAGCAGGATCGGGGTTGCCAAACGAACCATGCTTGTAAATCTGATCCTGGAAGAGATTCGGATTGATGGAACCCGCTCGAACCCCATATCGGGCTTCTAACGACTGGATCTCCGCAACATTCGCCAGACTTTGCGGCAAATCCCAAAGCACATGGAGGGCTAAAGTAGGGCAGGCACCAGTTAAGGCGTGGACCTGACCGGCATCGCTGAATTTTTCCTCGATGTTGGTGGCCGCCGCTGCTTGCAGGAACTTACCAAATCGCGTACCAGTATTCGCAAAACCCCAGGAAGGAATTTCAATGTGAAATCCTTCCAATACCCGAAAGACTTTTTCGGCAATTTGAGAAGACATTGTCAATTGGTCCACATTCCATACGAAGCCAGCAATCTCTCAGTAAATCTGGCTTGCCGCACACGCCTTTTGCATTGTATTCGATTCTCCGCAAGACGCCGAATGGTGGCAGGGATTAAACCGCGCCAAGTCTGGGTGTGGCATAATAATGCTGAACAAACGCTGAGCGGGAGTAATTCAGCGGTAGAATGCCAGCTTCCCAAGCTGGACGTCGCGAGTTCGATCCTCGTCTCCCGCTCCATATTAATCAATCACTTAGCTCGATTCTTCTACTTTCCGGGCACTCCTAACGCATCAAACCGCTGCCGCAAGCCATTGAAAACAATGCTTAGAATGCCAGCCGATCCAGATGGCATTCCTTGACCTTACAAATCCGGTGAACCGCGCTAAAATCGGGGAATTCGCAGCAGCCTGACTTGATTGATGGGTGGTCGCATCGGGACTTGTAAGATTCGAGTCCCAATCCCGTATAAGCTCAATACTTTTTGCGGCAGACGAGAATGGAGACGCACGAGTTTAGATCTGCGCTCCAAGGCAGCCGCGAATAACGTTAGCGCTCGGGGACTCCCACTTTCGTCAGCCCGGCATCTATGAACCGGATCATCCAGGTGAGGCTCTCATCCGGATCGTTGCTCCACTGAAAGGCGTTGCTGGCCTTGAGCACTGCGTAGCCGTGCATCGTGCAGCGCAGCATACGGATCGCGTGGTCGCGTTCGTCAGGCGGGATGCCGTAGCTGGACAAGACGGCCCGAAGCGAGTCGATCACCCGAGTGGCGGCAGCGAGAAGCGGGTCATCGGGCCCCTGGAACTGCGCGCCAATCGTGGCGGAGTAGCGCCCCGGGTGTTCGTCCACGTAGGACTGAACCGCCGTGAATAGCGCTGCGATCGCGTTTGCCCCTGACTTGCCCTGGAGCGCATCGCGTAGCGCCTCGCCCAACTCGGTCATCGCCAGAGTCGCGATGCGGTGCTGAAGGTTTCCAACGCTGTCGACGTGCTTGTAGAGCGCAGGTGCCTTGACACCTAGTCGTTCAGCAAGAGCAGCGAAGCTCACGGCTCCGATGCCCGCCTCGTCGGCAAGTTCAGCGCCTGAGGCTACCACCTGGACAGTGTTCAATCCAGCTCTAGGCATGAGTGGGTCCAGCGAGGAATGGCAGAAGGGCTGCCGCTACTTCCCGCGGGTACTGCGCGTGGGGGTAGTGGCCCGCGTTTTCGATCATCTGGTAACGGCCGAGCCCGGCTGGCAGAAGGCCAACAATCGCGGCGGCCTCGGCCTCAGGGTCCGGGAAATCTGCATCATCCCTGCCCATGATCACCAGGGCCGGGCAACGGACGTTGGCCAGTTGTGCGGCGGCGTCCTCCGGCTTCGAGCTACCCATCTTCCGGGCCGCCTTCATGCGGCCGGGTTCATGCAGGTTCGCTTGTAGCGCAGCCAGCCATGTGTCCCAGTCCACGGGCTTGCGCCCTGGGTATGCCAGGTCTAGGTACTTCGACCAGGCCTTCACGCTTCCGGCGAAAATGAATCGCCCCAACAGGAGCATGCCACGACGATAAGGCGCATTACGCAGAAGCGCAGCCAAGCTGATTTTCGGTGGGCGGGTGAACGGGTCAATCTCCACGATGGCGCTCACCAGATCGGGATTCGTCGCGGCCGCGATCGTGGCAGACCCGCCCGAAAAGGACTGGCCCACGATCACAGCCGGGCCGCCCAGCTTTCGGATCACCTCAATCAGATCACCGGCGGTGTCTGCCCGACTGTAGGCACCCCAGCCAGTGCTGGACTCGCCATGTCCCCGCAGGTCGACGCTGGCGACGCGATAGCCCGCATTAACAATCAGCGGCACGAGGAAACGGTAGGTGCTGCGAGTGTCGCCCATACCGGGAGACAACACGACCAGCGGCCCATCCCCGACCACCTCGTAGGCGATGCGCCCGCCGGCGATGTCGACAAACTCGGTTCGGTCGATTAGGTTATTTATCATAACCAAAATGTTATTCTGAATAACTATATTTGTCTAGTGCTGTGAGATGGGACTAGTTTCGAGGCAGGACGCCACGCAGCACGGTGTCGATTAGCTCGTCGCCGTATTTCTCGGTTATAGGCAAACGGAGAAGAAGTCTGTAGATCAGCGAACCGAATGTTGCGTTGATGAGCAGGTCCGGATTGGTGTCGGCTGCGAGCTCGCCCGTCTCTTTGCCTCGCACGATTGCGGCAATATCGGCGGCCTGTTTTACCTTGATGTGTCCCTCAAGCAGGTCACGCAAAACCGCCGGGTCGCTTTGGCCCTCTGCAATCAAGTCGGCCAGGACCTTGCCGAAGAGTCCGTTTAGTCCCTTGATCAGCCGCCGCATCGTCGTCCGGAGAGCCGCTTCCGCAGTGGTGTCGGCAGGCGCTGCCACCACGTCTACGACTATTCGCTCGTGGAACATGGCCATGATCAGAGCGGCCTTGGAAGGCCACCACTTGTAGAGGGTAGGCTTTCCTACTTTCGCCTTTTTAGCGACGGCTTCCATCGTCAGGTCTTTAGCCGGAATTTTCTGTAACAGCGCGTGCACAGCATCCATGATCGCGGCGTGCGACTCGGCAGCGGTGCTGGCGGGCCGGCCGATCTTGGGTCTTTTTGGGTCGCGCTTCATTGGGCTAATAATATCTGAACGTAGCGTAAAGTAAAAGCCTTGACAGAGACATCAGTTTACTTTACGATACGTATAGTAAAGACGACTATGAAAAGGGAGTCACCGTGAGCGCAAATACCGATAACGCATCCACAGGAGCGGGCCGCACGACGCTCGATCCAGATTCCAGGATTGTCACGACCATTAATACATACACGGTCACCCCGGAACGTGCCGAGGAGGTGCTGGAATACCTCATACGTTCGGCTAACCATACCGTTCGGTATGTGCCGGGATTCCTCTCTTTCGCTTTTCACCTGAGCCTCGATCGCACTCAGATTGTGAATTACGGCCAGTGGGAAAGCCGTGCGGCGGTCATGGCCGCGCGCGAAAATCCCAAAATCGTAACCCTTATGGCGGAGACCGCGAAGGTCGCAGGTCCTTCGAAGTCGATGCCCTACGAACTGCGGAGGATCGTGCCCGCAGTGGGCAAGTAGATCTGGTGGCTTGTCCGGAGCCGGGAAACGACAGCGGCATTCCCTTCACGATCCTGCGGGGAAACTACTTATGCAGAACCTCTCTTGATGGCTACGCGCAGGCAGCCGCGTTCTCCGGAAATTCCCGGTGACCAGTCGAGCGCAACGATCGAGCGCATCCTGCGTCGCAAGCCGGGAACGCTCGAACAGTTCGTGAAGGACTACCGCCCAGCGTTTGAGGTGTGATTCAGGAGGCATGATGGAAACGGCGCGTTGGCTCATGGTTTTTGTCGCGTTCGTGACGGCAATCGGAGGCTTGCTTGCCGATTAGCCGGGCTCCTGCTTATTTTTGCCGGCACATTGACCGGCATCTCTGCATGACCACTGGTGTTCATTCCCTTGCTGTCGAAGGCGGCACGAGCCGTCTCTACCTCCTCAAGGTGTTCCTCCGCCCACAGCCAAACGCCGCAGAAAGCTGCACTGAGACTAAGGCCTAAATTCGTCAGGCGGTACTCCACCTTGGGGGGAATTACTGGATGGACGGTTCGTGCCACCAGGCCCTGGCGCTCCATCTGGCGAAGGGTCTGGGTGAGCATCTTGAAGCTGATGCCGGGAACCATCTCACTGAGCCGCGTGAATCGGACCTCGCCACGCTCGGTGAGCACCTCGATGATCATCATCGTCCATTTATCAGCAACGCGGCCGATTAGCTCCGTCACTAATGCTTCCACCCTCGGATCAGTCTGCTCCTGGTTTTCGCACTCCTGGGCAGATTGAAGCGCAGCCCTCTGTATATCATTGGTTTTCAACACCACCTCCCCACTCTCCTTTTGGTGCATATTAAACAATTAAGTGCCTTCTTCCCCTTAGAGAGTAATGTCGTCATAATGCCATATAGGACGACTTCGTTGCAATAGGCCAAAGCTCGATGGTGACAAGAAATGCAATCTATGCAGCCCGGAAACCAGCTTCACGTATCCCTGTTGTATGCAGCGGTCCTACCTGATCAAGCACCACAAACAAACTCATAAAAATAACGAACTACAGAGGAACAACCATGAAATTAACTGGAAGAACAATTCTCATTACCGGCGGCACAAGCGGAATCGGCCTTGAACTCGCGAAGCAACTTATCGCGCAACAAAACACGGTCCTGATCACAGGCCGCGATGCAGAACGGCTGGCCGCGACGAAAGCGAAAATACCCGTGCACACCTATGTCTGCGACGCAGGAAATCCGGGCGACATTCAAAAGCTACAGAGTACGATAGCTGCAGAATTTCCCAAACTCGACACTCTGATCAACAACGCCGGGATTATGCGCAACCTCGATCTCAACCAGCCGCACGAACTGACGGACGTCACCCTGGAACTCGCGGTGAATCTGTGTGGTCCCGTGCAGATGGTTCAGGCGTTTCTACCGGGGCTCAAGACACGCCCGGACGCTTTGATTGTGAATGTGTCCTCCGGCCTGGCCTTTGTCCCGTTCCCGCTATCGCCCATGTATAGCGCCGCGAAAGCCGGCATCCACGCTTATACCCGCTGCCTTCGTGCGCAGTTGACGCCAACCAGTGTCCGGGTAGTGGAACTGGCGCCTCCGGGTACGGAAACGCCGTTGTTCCGTGGCGAATTCGAGAAAGAGATGAAGGGCCAGAAAGGCATGGATGTGCAGGCTCTTGTTACGAAAGCGATAGCAGGTATTGAATCGGGCAAAACAGAAATTCGTCCCGGCTTAAGCAATGTGCTGTACGTCTTAAGCCGAGTTGCTCCGCGAATTCCGTTTGGGCAGATGGCGAAGATGCTGCCGACTGCGGGTAAGGGCTCAGCCATTCGAATTGAAACGAATGAATTGAGACGAATAAAGCCATGATGCAGTGGCCGCAAATGTTGGGCTCCGAGTGGTGCGGGAGGCAGCCGAGCCATTCGAGCGAGTCAATGCTCTGCGAAGAATAGTCGGAGGAGGGGTCATCCTCCGCAAAGGAGGTATCTCAATTACGGCGACACTCCTTTCGGCACCTTGTTGCCCCTAACCGGTAAGCCACCAGAGAGACCCGCCGTGACCAACTATTTTTCCGCCTATACGCGAGGGTTGACCGGTGTGGCTATGCTGTGGAATTACCTGAAGGGAAACTCCGCGGCGTAACCATGTCCCATCGTATTTAGGACGTCCCTTTCAATTCGGAGTGTCGCGCGTTTTTCCATCACCTGACGAATCGGCGTTGCGAAGCCGACTTAGCGTTAGGCAGGATCGCCAAGTGAAGGGGTCAGGGCAGAAGGATGAGTTTCCCCCGCGCCTGCTGGCCTTCGCTGACGGAGAGCGCCGTCTTCCACTCGCCGAGAGCGAACGTGCGGGCAATCGGAATGGAAAACCTGCCCTGGGCAGCAAGATCCGCAAACTCCTTCAAAACGTCATACCGTATGCGCATGCCGGGTTCCTCAAGATTCGAACGAACACCCAACGTCTTTGCAGCCGTAAAGTCGCTGATCGTCATGACCCGCTTTGGGTCACCGGCTATCTGAACTAGCGCAGGCAGAGCACCACCTACGGGCGCGACGTCAAGGATCAGGTCCGGCGACTCATCCAGCAGCGCCGAAACTCTTGCCGGCAAGCCATCGCCATAGGCGGTTACAACGGCCCCGAGCGCACGCAGTTGATCCGCGAAGGTAGGACCAGCAGTTGCAATCACGCGTGCTCCGCGTAGCAATGAGATCTGAACCGCTGCGAACCCAACCGTAGTACCCGCGCCGTTGATCATCACTGTCTTTCCGGCTTCGACGCCGAGGCAATCCAGGCTGCCGTAAGCAATCGCGACTGCCATCGGCATAGCTGCAGCATGGAGCGCGTCCAGCCCATTCGGAACAGGAGTCCAGTGCTGTAGAATGGCGAAATCGGAAGCTCCCGCGCTGGCGGTGTCCACGAAATCCACTGGACCGAACACAAGCTGACCGACCTCTACGTCTGTTACATCCTCGGCGACTGCATCAACGGTTCCAGCGGCCTCCAGACCGATTCCACGTGGAAGGCTTCCGGCGAACAGACCCCGGCACAAGGCCCAGTCGGCCGGATTCAGACCACAGGCCTGGACCTTCACGCGAACACGCTGACTTGCAGGCGCTGGGAGCGTCGTCTCTTCCAATCGCAACACCTCGGCCGGTTCACCGTAACTCTGAAACCGAACAGTTCTTGTTTGGACGCTGGCAGTGGTTGGCATTTGCTCTCCTTTGCAAGACCGCGAAGGGTCTATACATAGAAATTAGCCCGTCTATCCTGTACGATCAATGCTATATAGTACAGATTCACGTTGTGCGCGTACAGATCATCTGGACCCTCTTTCGGAAGTACTCTCTTTGCTCAAACCACGGGCGTATGTGACCGGCGCGCTGTCCCCAGATGATCCATGGTCCCTGCAACTGCCCGCTTTTTCAGCATCCGATACGGCTGGTCCAGCTGGCCGAAACAGCACGGCGAAAGAGAGCCGAAGCTTCGGTCATCCGGAGTCATAGCTGCGATCCGCCCCCGTCGACAGGAAGTTCTGCTCCGGTCGTATATGTCGCCTCGAACGCGAGGAAGACAACCGCTCTGGCAATCTCTTCCGCATTGCCCACGCGCTTCATGGGATTTGCCTCCCGCATTTGCTCGTAGGTCTTTTCGATCGCATCCTTTGGCATCACTTTCCCAAGAATCGAGGTCTCAATGGGACCAGGACTCACCGCGTTAACCCGGATGCCACGGGGCAGGAGTTCACGCGCGAGACTGCGCGTCATCGAGCGAAGGGCCGCCTTCGTAGCAGCGTAAGCGCTCACCATGGGGTATCCCATCACGTTTACGACCGATGTCGTGAACACCACGCCGCCGCCTTCCCGCATCAACGGAGCCAACTTCTGTACCGTGAAATACGGTCCTTTCGCATTCACGGCGAAGAGTTCGTCATATGCGCCTTCAGTCGTCTCTTCAAATGGTGCGAAGCGGGTTTGACCGGCGTTCACGAACAATGCGTCGATTGGTTCGAAATCGGACCTGACGAGTTTGGCGAGCGTTTCGATGTCCCCAAGTGAGGCCGCGTCGCTTTGCACCACAATTGCGTTTCCGTCGAACTCCTTACGAGCTGCGTCCAAGGTGTCTTTGGTGCGCCCCGTAAGCAACACCCGCGCTCCCTCAGATACCAGGAGTCTTGCAGTGGCAAGCCCTATTCCGCTGGTTCCACCCGTGATAACTACTCTTTTTCCTGCGTATTTTGACATTTTTTGCTCCTTACGACTACTGGCGATTGTCGCCACGTTTATATGATTCGCGTGGCGATTAGACGGTCTGGTCTCCGAATCCAATTAGATAGCTTGATCGTCTAAAGATTTGTGGACCCTCTGTCCCGACTCCTCATCCTGTTAAATCCTCGCGCCTACAATTGCGGCGGATTAGATCTGGGCGTAGGTTCCGCAATTCACTTCCCGGTGCATCAAGGTCTCAAGTGCTATGCGGTTATCTCCGGGGAGGCCTGGCTTTCGGTTGACGGTGTTCCAGATCTCGTGCATCTCAAGTCCGGTGAATGCTTTCTGCTGCCGCGCGGCAGGCCATTTTGCCTTGCTGGAAGGCAAGACAATGCCCTTGCCGCACACTCCGAAGTTGAGGCAGTGCAATGCGGAACGATTGCAACGTACGGCGAAGGAGGACAGTGCCTGATCGTGGGAGCGCATTATGCGTTTACAACGATGCAGGCTGTTATGCTGCTCGACCTTCTGCCGCCGATCGTACATTTGCAGAACTCGATCGAGAACGTAGCTCTTTGCTGGACGTTGCAACGTATGAGCGAAGAACTGCTCCATCCGCAGCCGGGCGGCGTAGTTGTTGCCCACTCACTGGCGCGGATGATGCTCGTTCAGGCACTTCGCGTACATATCGCTGACAACGCAAGGAACGGTTCAGGAGGGCTCTCTGCCTTGTCGGACGGGCAGATGAGCAGGGCAATTGCCTGCATGCAACAGGAACCCGCGCTTGATTGGACGGTGGAGAAACTGGCAAGCCGCGCGGGCATGTCCCGTGCTGGGTTTGCGCTCAAATTTAAGGAGACCGTCCGTCAATCGCCTATCGAATACCTGACACGCTGGCGGATGCTGCTCGCAGAAGACAGGATGGCCGGCACCACTGATTCGATTGCCGAAATCGCGCGGTCGCTTGGGTATGAGTCCGCAAGTGCCTTCGCCAAAGTCTTCAGGAAACTAACCGGTCTCAGCCCACGGCAACATCGCCAAAGATTGGGAATTCCTGCGGTACGTGGGTAGGCTTCGGCCGAACGGCTGGGATCGGCGCTCATGCAGCTTCGCGTTCAAGGCACTCCTACCAGGGGATCTCTCCCCCGGTTTCGAGGAACTTCCCGGTGACGGGCGGATCGAGAAGGGCGACACGGACGATCTCCGCAGTTCCTTCTTCTATGGTCTGGGGGCCGCTGTTCCCGTTCAAATCCGTGGCTGTGTAGCCCGGATTGACCGAATTTACGGCGATATTCCCGTCGCGGAACTCGTATGCCAGTTGGACGCTCAACATATTCAGCGCAGCCTTTGAAGCGCAATAGCCTAGCACCTTGACCGGCGCATACTTCCAATCCGTATTGGTCTGTTGGCTGATAGAGCCGAGTTCGCTGGAGACGTTGATGATCTGAGCCTTCGGCGCGGCTAAGAGGAGCGGAAGCATCGCCTGCGTGACCGCAACAGTGCCTACGAAGTTGGTCTGCATGATTCTCTTCACGGCCTCAAGGTCGACCTTGCTGGGTGGCCCATCGCCCTGAGCCGCTATGGCAGCGTTGTTGATGAGGAGGTCGAGTTTGCCGAACTGATTGCGAATGGTCTCCGCGGCAGTAGCGCCGGTCTCTGGTACGTCGAGGTCAATTTTGATGAATTGCACATCGAGACCTTCGGCCTGGAGTCTTGCGACTGCCTGCCTGCCGAACTCTTCATTTCGCGCGGCGGCGAGCACTGTCCAGCCGGCCTTGGCGATCTGGCGGGCGACCTCGAAACCGATGCCCTTGTTGGCTCCTGTAATCAGGGCCACTTTCGTTGCTTCTTGCATGTTATCTCCTTGTTTTGGGGTAGAGAAGAAAGCCTCCATGCTTCCCTTACCAGAATTTCGTCCGTGCTTTCACCCGAGAAAACCGGTCAAAAGCTCCTTCATGCTGGTGGGAGAGCGGCCTAGCAGGCGCTCCAGAGTTGGGTCGATCACTGCGAACTCGCGTGCACGGCTCGCTCGGTAGAGACCTCCCAGGCCATCGGCCAACACTTCGGGAACACCATGCGATATCAGCCGGGTCCGATACTCTTCATCGCTGATCGTTTCCCTTTCGACGGTCCGGCCAAGAATGTTCGTGGCAAGCTTCGCGACATCATCGAAATCCAAGGTCTGCGAGTTGGTCAATGGTGGCGAGATTCCCTCGAAGAGGTCTGGTTGAGTTATTGCAGTCACAGCTGCTTCCGCCAGGTCAGCGCGCGCCGTCCAGGAGACCGGTCCATCTTCAGGAAGCGCGATCTTTCCCGTCTGCTTGAGGCCGCCCATTTGAAGGAGCGCCGACTCCGCGTAAAAGCCGTTCCGTAAGGACACATAGGGAACGCGAGAAGATTCCAGCAGCGCTTCCGTAGCGGCGTGATCTCGGCAGGGCGCAAAGGCGGATGACGGATTCGCTCCCTGGTGACTGGTGTAGAGAATGCGTTTTACCCCGGCGTTTTTGGCCGCCCGGATCGCGTTCTCATGCTGCCGGACCGCCTCTTCCCCCATTTTGTTCACAGACACAATGAGTACCTGTTCAGCCCCGTCGAAGGCCTGTAGCAAGCTGGCTGGTTCTGCGAAGTCGCCCTTACACACACGAATGCCATGCTGCCTGAGGTCTTCAGCTTTCTCCGGATCGCGTACGCTGATTCCAATCTGAGCACCGGGAACCCTTTTCAGAAGACTCTTCACGATGAGCCGGCCCAACTCTCCGGTAGCGCCTGTGACCACGATCATGCGTTTCTCCTCTGCACGCCGACCTGTGTTATCAATGAACACAGGAGACTGTTACCCACGATAACAGGATATTCTGGGGAAGGATAGTCATGGGAGCCAGGACCTCAATGGAAAGCGGAGAGAAACTCCCTGAGGGCACGCGCGAGCGCATCCTTGCCGCTGCCCTGCATCTGCTCAACACAGGCGGACGCGATGCCCTGACGACGCGGGCGGTCGCAGAAGCAGCCGGAGTGCAGCCGCCTGTGATTTATCGCCACTTTCGCGATAAGGAAGGGATGCTCGAAGCGCTGGCCGAACATGGTTTCGCGCGCTATCTTGCCCGGAAGCAACACAGGCGTACCCAGCGCGATCCGGTAGAGGCGCTACGGCGAGGCTGGGATCAGCACGTCGAGTTCGGTCTGCAGCATCCAATGCTCTACCTTCTGATGTATGCAGAGCCGCGCGACGGTGATCCCTCGGGGGCGGCGGCTCTCGCATTCTCGATGCTGCGAAAAAGCATGGCGCTCGTCGCTGCAGCAGGGCGCCTCAAGGTCGCAGAGGAGCATGCTGTCAGCCTTTACCATGCTGCCGCAGTGGGGGTTGTTCTTTTCCTGCTCAACGCTCCTGAGGATACAAGGGATCTCACGGTCTCCCGAATGATGCGCGAAGCTTCTCTCGCCGCAATCACCACACCCGCCGTCGATCGATTGCCGGAGTCGCCAGGGCTGAACGCCGCCGTTACGCTTCGCGCTGTGCTGGATCGGGGGAAGTTGTTCTCAGACGCCGAATGGGCTCTGCTGAGGGAATGGCTTAGCCGGATTGTGACGCAGGAGAGTCAGATGGAGTAGTTCTCTCCGTCTGTTTCATGAGCGCACTGCATACTCTACTGAGAATGCAGTAGCCGTGAACGAAAGTACTGCGGCATTCGCTTCCTCTGGGAGCTCACCGAGCGGCGGTCAAGAGAATTGCAACCAACTCCTGAGGTTTCGAATAGAAGGGAGAATGGTCGCTATCCAGCTCGACCACTGGCGTGCCCGGGATCTGAGCTAGCATCGCCTCCTGGAGTTCGGTCGAAACAGCTTCGTCTTGAAGAGTCTTGATGTAAGTGCGAGGCACGCTGCCCCAACCCGCTTCGCTTATGTGCACGGGATCGCGACGTGGTCCGGTCGGTTGTTGGGCAAGGTGCCGCACAAGAAGCTGCGCGTCAGCTTCGGTGCACGTATTGCAGAGCTTGATTGGCACAAGTTCCGGGTTCAGAGTGGAGTAGCTCTTATCCGGAGCGAACTGGAGAAAGCCCCCCGCGCCTTGAGGCGGTCCCTGTTGCCCTGAGCGAAGAGCGCGTTGTGCTTCCTGGAAACTAACGACGGATGCACCATCTGGCAGCATGAACGCCGCCAGATAGAACAAGTGCGTGATCTTCTTCGGCATCATCTCCGCGAGATTTGAGACGATAATCCCAGCCATGCTATGGCCGACGAGAATCACATCCTCTCGCTTCAACACCAACGCCCCTATAGTCTCGACGTAAGTCTGCAGGTTGATTTCAGAGGGCGGTGTGGCGTCCCGACCATTGCCCGGCAGCTCCGGGGTTAGAACCTCGTGACCGGCATTGCGCAAGCATGGTGCAATCCGATCCCAAATGCCTGCATTCAGCCAAGCACCGTGAATCAGAACGAATGTCTTCGTAGAATTTCCTTCCCTGAGAATAGGGCGCAGCGAGAGCATTTCCTACACGTTGATTCCCGCATAATTAGGTTCTGTTCGCGAGCCTCGGTTTTGGATCGTCTGCTCGTGTATAAATCCGCCCACAACCTTGAAGTACTTCTCGTCCTGCTCCAGTTCGATCAGTTCGCCACCCTCTTCGAAGACCACGAGCCTCGCCCTTGGAATCTTCGTTGCGAGCTCCTCCGAGAGCGGCAGCGGAGTACAGAAATTGTGAGTCCCGCACATGACCAGTGTCGGCTGCCTGATTTCGCCGAGCCTGGCGAAAGTGTCATGGGCAGCGATCATATCGATGCGCTTGAGGCCGATCTGGCGGTCTCCCGGCTGCTCCGGATGAGCCGATCCCCCGTCGATCCATGCTTGTACGCGTTCTGGGTTTTCACTTGTGTATCGGGGCGAGAACAGAAACAAGGAATAGCCGGCAAAGAGCTCAGGCCGGCTCCAGTGCTCGGCCATTTGTCTGCGAACCTGGAACTCACGGTGCGTATAGGCATCAAAGCGGGCGAAGGTCGAGGACAGAGTAAGGGAACGGACGGTATGAGGGTGATCAAGCGCCATGTACTGTGCGATGGCACCGCCTGTTGAAGCGCCAAGGACGTGCATAGGGCCAAGATCAAGGTGCTCCACGAGGGCTGCCATGTCCTGGGCGAGCTGCTGAGTCGTGTAACCCTCCCGTGTATGCGTGCTTCTGCCCGTTCCGCGGTGGTCGGGCAGGATGACGTTGTACTGCTCAGCGAACCGCTTTACCTGCGGACCCCAACTAGCGCCAACGCCGCCGAGGCCGCTGATCATCAGTACAGGGCACTTTGAGGTATCACCGAACTGTTGGTAATACTGAGTGAAGCCATTTACATCGAGTGTTGCCATAATCGCTCGTTCTTTAGATAATCTAATTGTTAGATTTTCTAACTGATTATGGAATGAGGTGACAGTGAAGTCAAGTGCCCGAATGCGCGTATACGTTCCGATCATTCGAAGATTTGTGGGACGCGTGATGCTGTTCCATTCTGCCGTAGCCGCCCGGCTAGGGCTGAACGCAACAGATGTGAACTGCCTGCGTTTGTTGGAGGATGAGGCCATGTCTGCGGGGGAGCTCAGCGACAGAATCGGTCTAACTGGGGCTGCCACCACCGCCCTGATCGACAGATTGGAAAAAAATGGCTTCGTGCGTCGCGAAAGAAGCAAGGAGGATCGCCGACGGTTGACAATCCATCCCGACAGCGGAAAACTTCAGGAGGTGAATGCTCTCTATGGCAGCCAAGGCGACCGCATGGCCAGGCTGCTTGTAAAGTACAGCGCCGAGGAGTTCGCCGTGATTATGGACTTTCTGGAGCAAACGACTGCAGCGCTCGACGCAGAGATACAGGCCGTGAAAAAGTCTGAGAAGAACGCGACTGCCGAGATCTCACGAGACTACCGCGCTCATAAATCTGAACAACGCTAACCCAAGGAGAATAAGATTTCGATCTTGCGCAATCGTCCAACAACCGTGAGCGGTTCGGTTGACAATTGCTGGCTGCCGTACAGGAACCGTACGGGATGTAGCGCGATTTAGCGCGCATGCTCCACATCGAGAGGGCCACCCTGAGCGGTGTCGTGACCCACACTCGTGCGCAAGGGTCTCATCGAGCAGAAGCGGGATTCCGGCGATCAGCGTTAGCGGAGGCTTCGCCTGACGGGTTCTGGCACAAAGCTCTGGAAACAATTGCCAGACGCGGCCGCCCTCATTCTGTCCGTCGCCTTCGACCGCGCCTGTTCAACTCAGCAGTGCCGGATTGGAATGCAAGCGGCGGTACTCGCGGGGGGAACAGCCGAAATATGTTCGGAACACTCGGGAGAAGTGCGTCAGGTTTTCAAATCCTACGGCCATGGCCACCTCGCCAACCGAAAGCTCGGTTTTCAGCAGAAGCTGTTGCGCCTTGTGCAAGCGTAAGTGTCGCTGGAGGCGGAAAGGGGCAGATCCCGTTCGAGCCGAAAAGGAGCGTGCGAAATGGAATACGCTCGAGTTGCACAACCGGGCAAGCTCGAGAAGAGTGAAGTCTTTCTCCGGGTTTCCATGAATCGTATCGATTGCTGGCTGCAGTCTCCTCAGGCTGAGCAGGCTCGAAGCCTCTCCTTTTGGGATCCGCTCCTTGGCTCCGGGCAAGCGGCGAGAAATCAAACAGATCGCATGGTCGATCAGGGTCGGGGCCAGGCCGCCCATCGAGTGGAACTCGTCCAGGAGGAGACGACCTATTTCGTACACGGCACGATCTGGATGACCAGCAACCTTGAAGCCTGGAGGTTGGGACCCGCGCTCCTGTGCGAGTTCACTGAGAGTCTGATCTGAGACGTAGAGGTTCAACAATTCTCCCTCGCTCCGCCAATTTAACCGATGGGGCTGCCGTGGAGGAATGTACGAGAAAGACTCAGGGGCGAGTCCGGTTCGTACGGTTCTCCCGGTGTCGCTGTGTGTCAGAAGACTCGCCGATGCGCTCTTGAAAAGAATCGAGACCTGGGCTTCCGGATGTTCATGCTCCCCCCCGCTGTAGTCTGGGCGAGCAAATATAAGAGCGCCGTTCCGTTCTCGGGACACGACCCGGTACTCGTCATCGCCGTGATTTGTATAAACCTGAGGCGGCATACAGGCTCCCTCATTATTATTATCGCGGTTCTCAGACCAAGTCGAAGTCCGCAAGGATCGGCAAAAGGTTCGCAACCGTTGCCGCACGCACAAGTCCGTTTTGATTAAAGAATGAAATATGAACGAACCGATTTCTCCTTACGTTCTTACGAACGAGAATAGTCCGGCGTTCTGGCTGATCGACAATCTCTGGATGCCTTTGGCCGGTAGCTTTCTGACGAACGGAAACTTCTGCTTCATCGAGCAGGTCTGCGGAACCGGCATCGGTGGGCCGCCCACTCATAGCCACCCTTCTGACGAAGGATTGTACATCCTGGAGGGCCATTGCACTTTCCACGCCGGAGGCGAAACCGTCCAGGCTGGACCGGGCACTCTGGTTTCGGTGCCCCGGTTCGTGGAACACAGTTTCACCGTGGATGCCCCAAATTCACGGCTCCTGAATTTCTATTCGCCCGGTGGCTTCGAGATGCTGTTAATGAGCCTGGCAACCCCTGCAGCAGAGCGCAAACCGCCCGCTCCCGGGTCTGTTCCTATGCCTCCACGTTGGATGGTCGAAGAGTGCTCTCGCGAGTTCGGCCAGATCCCCGGCACGTCGCTACCGTTTGCGGATCCCCCCACGGCGGAAAACATGGTGACAAAGCCGAGTACCGTGAATCCGATTAAGCCTTTCGGGACCAGTGCCAAGGAAGCTCCGGCCTATTGGTCGCAGGGGATTTTATGGACCATTCTGGCGAGTGCCGAGCAGACGGGCGGCGCCTATTCGCTGATCGAGGAACTATGCCCGAAAGATTCTGGACCACCCCCCCACACGCATGAACAAGATGAGGTGATCTATGTGGTGGATGGCGAGCTAACGATGATCCTTGGCGCTGTGGAGACCCGCGCCAAGGGAGGAGCGCTGGCATATATACCCGCCCGCTGTGTCCACAGCTTTCGCATCGATTCCGGCGAAGCGCGGCTGCTCAATTTCTACCTACCCGGCGGATTTGAACGAGTCATCACTGAATTCGGCGTGCCGGCGAAGTCCCGCGCGATTCCGCCACCGGACGTGAAGTCACCGGGGACTATCGAGCAGATGCAAGCTATATTCCGGAGGGTAGGGATGAACACTCTTGCGATCCCCGATGCGCTCCGAAACCAGCGATAAAGAATTCCAAATCGGCACCGGAAAGCGGATGACTTAGCGCTTGCGGACCGTAAACGCAATCGGTTCCCGGATGTGATCCCTCCTCAACTTCGTTGCAACCCAACGAATACGGCGTCGACCAATGCGCTGATGAATGCGTCGGAGATTGTTGCATTGTCGTGCGGTACCAGCAACCGGTGGTAGAAGGGGCCGTAGAGGGCATCCAAAACAACGTCTGGGTCGAGTCCGGCCCGGAGTTCACCGCTTTCGATCCCTTTGCCAACAATCTCGCGAGCGACCTGCCGTCGCGGCTCAACCCAGCGGCTACGAACCGCTTCTCGCAGATTCTCGTCTGCCTGCGCGCGGCCGAGTAAAGACCTAAGGATTTTGCCCAACCGGCCACGATACGCTCGAGCCAGCAGCCGCATTGAGGCGCTCAGGCTTTCGCGGGCAGTCGCTCGTGTCTGGATCGGAGCGAGTCGCGTTATCTCGGCCAAGAATGCGTCCATTACAATAGCCCCCACGTTCGGCCAGCGCCGGTAAATGGTGGTCTTGGCGATGCCGGACCGGGCGGAGATCCCCTCAATAGTCAGACCCTCAAAACCCAGTTCTTCACCCAGTTCGAGTGCGGCGCCAAGTATGGCCGCAGTCGTCGTTCCAGGATTACGCGGAGGGGTCGTCTTATCAGAGGGCTTTTTCGCACCAGTGTAGTTCACTCGAACAGATTTTTCCTCTTGCATCCGCTACGTAGCGTAGCACATCATATAAGCAGAACACTACGCTACGTAGCGTAGTGTAGCGAATGAATTCATGAAAGAAACCGAACCACGCCAACAACCCCAGAGCTTTCAAAACGAGCTGGAAGGCAGAATCGCGATCGTTACTGGCGCAGCGAGCGGGATCGGCCGCGCTACCGCCCTGCTCCTCGCAGCGCGAGGTGCGCAGGTCATTGGCGAAGATATCAATCCAGCAGTGAAAGGGCTCTCGGAGCTCAATGAACGCATTCTGCCGTTTGTAGGCAATGTTGCGACTGAGGATTCTGCCAAGCGGGTTGTTGCCTTGGCGCTCGAACGATTTGGAAGGCTCGACATTCTCGTAAACAACGCGGGAACCATCAAATACACCCCCGTTCTGGATCTGACGATCGAGGAATGGAACAACACGTTATCAGTCAATCTCACCGGCGCGTTTCTTCACTCCCGTGAGGCCATTCGCGCAATGATGCCAAACAAGAGGGGCTCGATCGTAAACATAGGATCGTATGCCTGCTTCTTCGCTTTCCCACAAATTGGGGCGTACGCCGCTTCCAAGGGCGGGCTTGCGCAACTTACCCGCGTACTCGCGGTGGAGAGCATTTCACATGGCATCCGTGTTAACGCAGTTGGAGCGGGAGACGTCGTTACTAACCTCCTGAACCACTTCATGCCGAATGGCCGTGACTTTCTGGCGCAACACGGGAAACACGCCCCTATAGGTCGCGCGGCGCAGCCGGAAGAAATTGCAGAAGTCGCCGCGTTCCTCGCGTCCGACAAAGCAAGCTTCATCGTCGGCTCGATCGTCATGGCAGACGGCGGATTCAGCGTTCAAGTCGGACCGACTTGACATAAGCGGCTTGGGAACTGGGAACGCGTATTTCTCGGGGAGCTGATTCCCTGAGATGGCGAACCGGGTCAGATCAACAAACACATAGAAGAAAGGAAATATCTCGTGTCAGGCAAACAAGACAAAGTCATTCTTATTACTGGAGCCAGCAGCGGAATCGGAGACGCGACGGCTCGGCTGATGGCCGGCAGAGGCGCGCGCGTTGTACTCGGCGCTCGCCGTACGGATCGTCTCGAGAAACTCGTCAAGGTCATTCGCGATGCAGGAGGTGTTGCGCACTTTCGCGCCCTCGATGTCGTCAGTCTCGAAGATGTCCAGGCATTCGCCAACTTCGCCCTGGAGACGCACGGACGCATTGATGTGGTCGTCAATAATGCCGGTGTCATGCCGCTATCTAAGCTGGAGGAACTCAAGGTCGAGGAATGGAATCGTATGATCGATGTCAACATCCGGGGCGTGCTCCACGGCATTGCCGCTGGACTGCCCGTAATGAAAACACAGGGACACGGCCACTTCATTAACTTGTCCTCCATTGGCGGGCATACCGTCCATCCCACGGCCGCGGTCTACAGTGCTACGAAGTTTGCGGTGCTGGCCATCTCTGAAGGGTTGCGCCTGGAGAACGACAGGATTCGGGTCACAGTTATTTCACCGGGCGTAACTGAGTCTGAGCTTGCGGAGAGCATTTCCGCGGATGGTGCTCGTGAAGCCATGAAGGAATTTCGACGGATTGCCATTCCTGCGGAGGCTATCGCGCGTGCGATTGCTTTTGCCATTGAACAGCCCGACGATGTGGACGTGAACGAGATCATCGTGCGCCCCACCGCCAGTCCCTACTAAGCGAAACCAACACTCACATTGAGGACGATGCAGTCAAAGAGGACTTATGGACAGCGAACGTTTTAAACGTGGTTGGGAAACACTCAAGCAGATAGACGGTGAACAAGGAGAGCGCATCCTTTCAAGTCTGCGCGACATTTCGCCTGACTTCGCGAAGTATCTGATTGAATTCCCTTTTGGTGACATTTACAGCAGGCCCGGTCTCGATCTTAAGACGCGGGAACTCGCGGTTGTCGCGGCGCTTACAGCCATGGGCAACGCAACACCGCAGTTAAAGGTTCACATTCGCGGCGCGATGAATGTCGGATCTTCACGCGAGGAAGTCATAGAAGTCATTATTCAAATGGCCGTCTATGCCGGCTTTCCTGCCGCTCTGAACGGGCTCTTCGCGGCAAAGGAGGTCTTCCAGGAGCACGAAAAGCTTGGCTCTACTGAGGAGTAAGCCGGATCGTATTAGTTCAAAGCGTTATTAAATAGTTCATGAAGAAAGTAGCTGATTCTCAGCGCAGTTTTTCCGCATAGCACGGTGTGTAGAAAGGAACAGGTTATGAGCAAACAAAGAATCTGGTTTATAACGGGCATTTCGAGGGGACTCGGCAAGGCGCTGGCACAAGCTGTACTGGCTGTCGGCGATGCCGTGATCGGCACCACGCGCACAGGGAAAGTCGAGTGGGCTAAAGGTGAGCCGAAGCTGACCGTGATGCCCCTGGAGCTAACCGACGCCCACACCATCCGCAAGACGGTGGCCGAAGCCCACGCCCTTCACGGTCGCTTGGATGTAGTGCTGAACAACGCCGGGTATGGCTTGCTGGGCGCAATCGAAGAAGCCGCGGAGGAAGAGACGGAACACGTCTTTGCTGTGAACTTCAAAGCACCCCTCGCCATTATGACTGCGGTGCTGCCCTTCCTCCGCCGTCAGCGCAGCGGACATATTGTGAATGTCTCCTCGATCGCGGGCTTAGCTCCGATGGCGGGTTCAGGTCTGTACGCCGCGGCGAAGTTCGCCCTCGAGGGCGTCTCGGAGGCTCTGGCGCAGGAGGTGAGACCGCTCGGCATCAAGATCACGCTGGTCGAACCGGGCGCCTTCCGAACGGAGTTTCTGTCGTCCGATTCGATTCGGCGCAGCAAAGATCGGATTGAAGAGTACGACCAGACCGCCGGTAAGAACCTGGAATATCTGGCAACTATCGCGGGCCAGCAGGCCGGCGATCCCGAGCGCGGAGCCAAGGCCATCCTGGCCGCCGTCGGCGCGGAGCCGCCGCCGTTGCACCTGGTACTTGGCTCGGATGCTTTGCGCCGCACACGTGAAAAGCTGCACGCACTCTCAGCCGAGCTGGATACCTGGCAGCATCTCAGCGCGAGTACCGATTACCCCACCCACTAGCCGACGGACACAAAGGAAGCCGCTATGCACGATCTGACACTTGGACTTTCTGGCAAAGTAGCGATAGTTACAGGGGCCGCCGGGGGTATCGGCCGCAGCACCGTAGAGCTGTTGACGGCCCACGACGTACGAGTAGTCGCCGAGGACATCAATCCAGCTGTTCATGAACTGGCCAAAGCGGGCGATGTCGTTGCACTGGTTGGCAACGCCGCTGAAGAGGCGACCGCAGTACGCATCGTCAAGCTCGCTCTGGAAAGCTTCGGGCGGCTGGATGTACTGGTGAATAACGCCGGCAAGACACTGAATAAGTCTCTCTTGGAGACAACTCTGGCGGACTGGGACAGCATCATGGCGATTAACGCCCGTGGGTACTTCCTCCACTGCCGCGAAGCGGTGCGGGCGATGCTTCCGACGGGCGGGGGTTCCATTGTCAATGTAGCCTCGGTCGTGAGCACCGTGGGTATGAAGGCGACCACCGCCTATGCATCCTCGAAAGGGGCAATCGCGCAGCTGACCAAGGTGATCGCACTCGAATATGGGGAGCAAGGCATCCGCGCGAACGCGATCGGCGCTGGCGTGATCGAAACCGACATCCTTGCCGGCATCGTCGAGGATAGCCGAGCCACACTTGCCAGCTATGGAAAGATGCATGCACTTGGTCGCGTAGGTCAGCCGGAAGAAATCGCACAAACGATCGCTTGGCTCGCTTCGCCGCGTTCGAGCTTTGTGACCGGCACGCTTCTAATGGCCGACGGCGGTTATACCGCCATGTGAACAGGCGTGCCTTGGCCCGATTACCAAGTTCGCGATCTTTTATGGAACCGGACGGCATTGTTGTTCTCGGGAGTCTAGGCATGAACGCCGTTGCGCTCACTGATTCACTTGGCGATGGTCGGCGCAGCCTGATTCACTTCACACCCCTCTTTGAGCAAAAGGAAGGCAAGCCGATGACCAGATTTAGACGTCGCCACGCTCTCCTGACGGGAGTCTATGCCCTCTACGTGTTCAGCGTCAAGCACTTTTGTTTGTTGACGACAACTAGAATTCCCTATTGTTGCCTCATCGAAAATGTTACCTGACCTTGTTTTCTCAACGACAGTTACCACCCTATTGGTTCAACGACAGTTATTGAGCTTGCTCTGAATCCGAAGCCTGTTGCTTGGATTCCTCTGGGCTTGTTGGTATTTCTTCCTTGGTCTCGCTTCCCAGTGCCTGCACATTGTTCTTGGCTTGTTCTAACCGGTAGCTGGGGATATTCAGTTCAATGATGATGCTGTGGTGAACCAAACGGTCAATCGCGGCCGCTGTGGTCATCGGATCTTTGAAAATCCCTTCCCATTTGGAAAATGGCAGGTTGCTGGTCAATAGTACACTTCCTCGCTCATAACGTTCTGCCAGGAGCGTGAAGACGACTTCCATCTCCTCACGGGTTTGCCGGATGTAGCCAAGATCATCAATGATCATGCCCTCGTAGCGGGAGTACTTCTTGATCAGCTTGCTCAGTTTCAGATCCCGTTTAGCAATCAGCAGATCCTGCACCAGCATCTCGCAGCTGGTAAACAAGATCCGGCGTCCTTTCCGAATCAGTTCTTGCCCGACTGCCTGCAGCAAGTGCGTCTTGCCGCTTCCTGGATTGCCAAACACCAGCACATTCTCGGTTCTCTCTAGAAAACCACCGTCCAGCAGCGTTCGCATCTGCCGTGCTGCTTTGGCCGGCAAACGCTTGGCGTCGAACATCTCCAGCGACTTCTCCAGAGGCAGTTGGGATTCTCGCAGCATCTTGGCCGTTCTGTTTTCCTGCCGCTCGTCACACTCCCGCTGGACCACCTCATGTAGGTAACGCTCATAGCTGAGCGCTTCTCGTTCTGCCTGGCGTGCCACCTCTTCATAGCACCCGCGGATGGTAGGCAAGTGCAGGTGCTTCAGGTTTTGCGTCAGTTCCGCTTTCACATTCGCTGCTTCCATCATTGCCACACCTCGGCTTGGCTGAAAAGTTGATCGAAGCTCGCCAGCGATATCTCAGCAATGTGAACATCCGTGATAGCGGGAGCTTGCTCACACCGATTCAAAAACTCGGAGAACGCTTCTTTGTTGACGATCGTCTGCTTGCCCGCGGCGGTTTGCAACAACAACCGTAATGCATCCTCGATCCGTGCTTCTCCTTGTTTGGCTGCCAACTCCAGGATTTCCAGGTAACGACGATCACAGCGCCTAGGTGAGACTTGCTGCAACAGGTCATACGTTTTCCGGAACCAGCTGGTCGGAAACAGTTGCTCGCGATACCGGTAGTTGGGAAACGCTCCCGGCTTACGAACCAGCCAGTCAATGATGTGGCGGTAATCCACCTGATAATGAGACCGGCCTGGCAGGCGAGGCATCTGTTCCAGCTTCTGTCCTCCGTACCAAACCTCAATGTGACCGGAGTAGACTCTTGCCTCGACCATCTCGCCAATCAGGCGGCTGTGGACCGAGTAGTTGTTCCGCTCCACCGCAATTAAGCTACCTCCATTCACACGCACTCGGATGCGTTTGGCACCTTCGTACCGCCGCGCCGGCAAGGGTCGGAGAACCTCCATTTCTTCGGCCAGCTTCTGCTTGCGGCCACTGTTGAGTTGTTCAAACAGCTTTCCCAGGAAAGCCCTGTACTCCTCTTGCGTGCCGAAGTTACGGCTGCCACGCAGTAACAACGCTTGATCCAGAGCCCGTTTGAAGCGGTAGTGGCGCTGCTCGATGTCTCCGTTTTCATTCGGCTGGCCGGTTTGGATCCGTTGCCCTTCCATCCCGTAGTACCGCAGCAGTGCCTGGTAACTTTTCTGAAATAGGGCGGCTTCGTTCAAGTTGTTGACTGCAGCCGTCATCCGGTCCGTGCGGTGGAAAACAGGAACTCCTCCCAACTCCCACAACGCGTTCTGCAAGCCTTCACTCAGATTGGCGAAACTCTCTCCCTGGCAGACCGTTCCGGTCTCCCAGTTGGAATACGTCAGCACGAAATGATACAGCATGTGCGGAAAGTTCTGGCCCTCAATGGTGATGGCCAGATCCGTCACATGCGTAAAGTCGGAAGCGCATACCTCACCGGCATGATGTTGCTGAACAAAGTACACTTCCTGCGGGGGTCCTTCCGTGGCACGCCAATGTTTGATCTTGCGCTGCAAGGTCCGCAGTTGCCCGTCTGTGAAGCGCTCCGGCTGCTGGCGCTGTAGCGCGGCAAAAATGGTCTTCGCTTCCAGCCCTGGGTTGGTTCGCAGCTGCTCTTGAATCCCGGCCCACACCGGCTCGAACCAATCCAGTCTAGTCCGCCAATGCCGCTCTTTCTTCATCTCACTGGGCAAGCGCTTTGCCTTGGCATACTTCCGTGCGGTCTTTACATCCATTCCCGCCTTGGTGGCGGCAATCTGCTGCGTCTGTTCCGTGTGTAACAACTTGTATAGCCTCCTAATCTGTTGGTCTGTGACCATCGCTGGAAGCGCTCTCCCAGGCGCCTCCAGCATCGTCTCAGCTTGCTTTCAGATAGGGAGTAATAATCGTCGTCAGCAGGATTTATGATTGTCGCTGATCACTCTACGCCCAATTCCTTCGCCAAACAAATATCTCTTGGAGTAAAGTAGCAAATAGCCGCTCACATGACGAAGGCGATGGGAGAAGTTTTGCGAGTTGTTGTGGACCGGAGCGCATAGCGCAGGAAAAACAGTGGAGAAAACATACTTCGTTCGCGACCTGCTTCTTCCAGAGCTCGATACTGAGATTGGCAAGACGCGCCTCCTTTTTGAAGCTCTGCCGGATGGCAAATCGGACTTCAAGCCCTATGAGAAGTCTATGACTCTCGGCAGGCTGGCAGGTCATACCACCGACCTTTTCCGATTGATTGCATTCACGCTTACGATGTCCGAGCTCGACATGGCGGTCGCCTGGCAGCCCTACACGATGGCGCTCAAGGGGGAAATGCTCGAACGCTTCGAGAACAACGCCAGTGCTGCCCTCGCGGCCTTCAGGCAAAGTTCGGACGAGACCTTCCACCAGCTCTGGACGATTAAACGTGGTCCGAACATTCTTTTTTCCGGCGACCGATTTACCTACTACCGAAACCAAGGGATTAACCAGATTGTTCATCACCGCGCCCAACTGGGCACGTACCTTCGTGCCCTCGGGCTGCCAGTGCCTGGTATGTATGGCGCCTCTGCAGACGGAATCTAATTGTCGCCGATGCACCACGAGCCTGCGTGCAGCCGTGCGGCACCGACAAGTCCGCAACGCCGGTCCAAGCCTCAGGCATTTTCCCGAAGGAAGCTCAGAAGTTCGTCGATGAGGCGCTCCGGTTGCTCTTCGGCCAGATAGTGGCCGCAGTTCTCGATCATGACGGCCCGCAAGTGTTTGACGAGCGGCTGAATCTCTCCTTCCAGATCCGCACCGAAGCTTGCGGTACCGCCCACGGTCAGCACCGGCATTGGAAGCTTGGTTTTTGCGTTCTCCCGGTTGTGCTCTGCGTCAAGTTTGTGAGCGCGGAAGTAAGCAATGCCTGCGCTCAGCGCACCAGGTGCCGCAAGCTGGCTCGCATACTCTTCCAGCACGTTGTTCTCAAGAGCGGCGGGGTTGTAGGCCTGCTGCCGCATGAAATGCCGGACAAACATCTTCTCGCGGCCTCTAATCAGTGCTTCTGCCAGCCCGTTTGGCGCTTCAAAGAGGGGTAGATGATACATCCGTGGATATTTGTCGGCGTCGTACAACTTCTCCAGCCCGAGGCCCGGAAGCGCTGCCTCCATCAACACCAGGCGCTTCACCTCCGAAGGATAAGCAGAAGCATAGGCGTAGCCGACCATCATGCCGACGTCGTGGCTAACAAGGTTGATCGCGCCTAGCCCGAGCTGATCAACCAACTGGTGGACATCCTCGGCTACGGTGCGCTTGTCATAGCCGGTATCCGGCCGATCGGAAGCTCCAAAGCCCCGGAGATCAGGTGCAACGACGGTGTGGTGTTCTGCCAACGCAGGCATTACCTTGCGCCATGCGTTCGACGTTTCAGGGAAACCATGCAGGAGAACGACCGGCTCCCCGGACCCAGTTCTCCGATAGTAGATCCGGATGCCGTTCACCTCGGCTCTCCCGAAGGTCACCGTGAACGGGATAGGCTGAACATTTGCCATAGAACTTTCTCAATGGTCCGCTTTCGCTTCGACTTTTGCTGGCCTCCTTAGCGGCCAGCCCCTGATATCACTTTACTGAACCGGCGTTGGTTCGATGTACCACGGGTGTGCACCGCTTGTACGGATAGGACCGTTTGCGGACCAGACGAGCATTCGAGACGGCTCGAACGTCTTAATTTCGGGTTCAAAATAGGATCATAGCGTCTTAATCGAAATTTCGCGTTGGCGCTCAAGAGGGGCTACCGCGTAAGACAGATGCGTTGGAGCAATGCTTACCACAAAGGCCACTGAACACAGTCGATAGCTGCGACCACACCCGTTCCGGGCTAGCGGCGATCTCGATCGCATTTGGCGCGGTTCTCCGCGATGATTTGCTTGTTCCGTGCTGCCCAGAGATGCAGAGGAATGAGCGCGGCACGCAGCGTCTGGCCGAGTTCCGTCAATTCGTAATCCACACGGGGTGGAACACTCGGGAACAGCGTCCGGGTAACGATGCCATCCGCCTCGAGCCGCTTCAACGTGAGCGTGAGCATCCGCTGCGAGATGCCGCTCACCCGTCGCCGGATCTCGTTATAGCGCAACCGGCCTTTCGAAAGTGCGCCTACGACCATAATGGTCCATTTGTCGCCGACGCTCGACAGAACATCGGCGAGCCCTCTGCAATCGGATGGGGTGAGTGACCCTTCAGGAACAGAAATGTTCGTTTCGCTCAATAAAGTGCCTCCTTGTGGGAATTTTACCAACACTCCATACTAGCCTTAGGAACAAATTGTTCGTGCCTCCCTACAAGGGCTAGGCACGAATATTCCTGGAAAAAGGAACAAACATGTCGAAACTTCTGGTTGTCGAAGCAAGCCCAAGAGGGAAATATTCCATCTCACGTAATCTGGCCTCGAAGTTCATCGAGGAATGGAGGGCCGCTCACCCCGATGGTGAAGTCGTCGAACGCGACCTGGCCAAAATGGAATTGCCCTACGTCAATCTGCCCTGGCTGGGAGCGAGTCTCACGCCTGTCGAGAAGCACACGCCCGAGATGAAGGACGTGCTGATCCTGTCCAATGAAATGGTGGACGAACTGCTCGCTGCCGATCACATCGTCATCAGCACGCCGGTTTACAACTACAACATTCCGGCCAATCTGAAATCGTATGTTGACCACATCGTGCGCAAGGGCCGCACCCTTGGAATGAAGGGCGAAGGCCTTGTGCATGGCAAGGCATGCACGGTGCTGATGGCCTCCGGTGGCGTGTACACCGAAGGGTCGCCGATTCGCGACCGGGATATCGCAACCCAATACTTGCGTCTGATTTTGAAGGTTATAGGCATTGAAGATGTGACGTTCGTGGCGGCTGGCGGTAGCAAGGTGGTGGACCTTGGCGAGAAGCCGCGTGAGGACTTCCTGTCGGCCTTCACGCCTTCTGTGAGCGCTGCCGCAAGGGCACAAACGGAGGTCCTCCGGTGAGAACTATGAGCCCGAGCCACCTAGCCACACCGATGTTGTCAGATGAGCCGGGACCCTCTCTTCTATTGGAGTCCGCGAGCGTGGGGCGGGTCCGATTGATTGTGTCCGATCTTCAGCATTCGCTGGACTTTTATGGGGGAGCAATCGGCCTGGATACTCTGTCGCAAACGCCGCACTTCGCTCAACTTGGCGTGGCGGAGGAGAAACGAGTTCTGCTTGAACTTGAACAAAGGCCAGGTGTCCGTCCTCTTCGGGGCAAGCGGCTGGGGCTTTACCACACAGCCCTTTTGCTGCCTTCGAGGGCCGCGCTCGCGAGCTTTGCAGAGTACATTGACCGGCGTGGGATCTATGCGGCAAGCAGTGATCACCTTGTCAGCGAAGCCTTCTACCTCGTCGACCCGGATGGCCTCCAAATCGAGGTCTACGCCGACCGCGAGCGGAAGGTCTGGCCTTGGCGTGGCGCGGAACTCGACGTGGCGACTCTGCCGCTCGATCTTGCCGACCTGTTTGCCAAGCCACACCCACCGTGGAAGGGAGTCCCACGCGGGACTTGCATTGGACACATTCACCTGTTTATTAGTGATCTGAACAGAGCGGAACGTCTATACCGCCAGGGTCTAGGGATGAATATGAGAACACGATCGTTCCCGGGCGCATTGTTCTTAGCTGCGGGCGACTACCACCATCATGTCGGCCTCAACACCTGGGCTGGTGCCGTGCCGCAAGCGTCCGAGGCACACCCCCGTCTCTCATGGTGGGAACTGTTCGTGCCTGGCCGACAGATCTCGGCGTTGCGGGAACAGATGTGCGCGGCGGGCTGGCAGTATGGACAAGAGGATGCACTCGTGGATTCATGGGGCAACTCTCTTCGGTTGACCGGTTACGGTCAACTTGATCTGGTCGCAGTCTGAACGTCGGCAAGAGCAGCACGCGCTATCGGGAGATTCTTCTTGTCGACTGTGCAGGCCCGCCCCGCTTTGGTTGACAATGTACACCGGTTGGGCTATAGTTGACAGTGTCAACCTAAAAGAGGTTTCAATATGCCAACAATTCTAATAACGGGGGGTCATGCCGGCATCGGGTTCGAATGCGCAAAGCAACTGGCTTCTCGTTCGCACTGCAACCTGGTTCTTGCCGGACGGAGTGTAGATCGGATGGAGCCCGCAGCACAGCAACTCCGGACGAGCTACGGCGTAAAGGTCAAGACGCTGAAGCTGGATACCTCTTCCCTGACGTCGGTCAGAGAGGCCGCAGCGCAGTTCCGAGCTCTGCTCGACAGCGGCAAGGTGGACTCATTAGATGCGCTCCTGTGCAATGCCGGCGGCAGACATAATGGGCCGACAACCTACAGCCCCGATCACTATGAAACGACGTTCGCCACCAACTGTCTCGGACATTTCCTGCTGGTCGAGCTGCTTGTTGATCGTATGGCAGACGGAGGACGCATCGTGTTCACCGCAAGTGGAACGCATGACCCCGATACAACGGATGGCAAGATGGTTGGCAAAGTGGTTGAGCCGGACGCGATTGCTCTTGCCAACGATGGAAAAGACGGCAAAAAACCGCTCTCTGCGGGGGTACGCTACTCCACCTCGAAGCTCTGCACTATGCTTTATGCGTATGAACTACACCGCAGGTTACGGCGCGCCGGCAGCTCGATCGCGTCGATTGCCTTCGATCCTGGATCCATCCCGGAGACGGGACTACTGAGAACGATGCCCAAGCCCGTGCAGTGGCTTGCGAAGACATCTCTAATGAAGGGCCTCATGAAGCACATGGGCGTAACGCAAGGCTCAATCAGTTTCTCCGGTGCCTCCCTTGCGCAAATTGCAGCCGATCCCAAATACGCAAACGCATCCGGTAAGTATCTCCAATCGAACGATGGCGAATTAAGGGAGACGCAATCCTCTAAGATGTCATATGACGAACAGAGAGCAGCCAAACTATGGAACGACTCCAAAACGCTCGTCCGGTTACAGCCAAGCGAAGAATCAGTTCAGCTACGGTAACGACGGACAAGAAACTGATTCTTGCTGCGACCGCGCTGCTTGATTCCGGCGGCGAGGACGCCGTTACGCTGCGCGCGGTCGGGCATGCCTCCGGAATCTCTCATAATGCTCCCTATAAGCACTTCAAGAATCGGGATGCGTTGTTGGCTGCCGTCGCTACCGTAGATTTCGTAATGCTGGCGGAAGCTTTCAAAGCTGTCCGTAAGAGTTCCGCAAAACCAGCCGCGAAACTGATGAAGGCGCTCAAGGTCGTGGTCGACTTCAGCGTGGAACATCCGGCACGCTATAGGCTCCTCTTCAACGATCCGGCCATCGCCGCACAAAAAGGTGAACTGGAGAAGACTGCTTTCGCAGCGTTCGCCGAGTTCATCGTGATCGTCCAGGAATGTCAGGCAGCGCAGTCATTGCCGGACGTACCGAAAACCACCCTTGCTGGGCTATTGTTTGCCACCATGCACGGCCTGATCGCTCTCGAAGCTAGCGGCAGAATGCACCCCGAAAAGGGTCTTTCCGGCGTGCAAAGCGGGTTGGAAACGCTGGTTCACCTGTTGTCGCCTCGACCGACCTGATCTGGTTTCCAAGACCACTTTAGTTATGGATTCTATCTAAATCTTGAAATGCGGATTGGCATATGCTCTAACAGCGAGCAGAGTTACTAATTCCCGACGTGAGACTACCTCGCCAAACCGTGTGCACTAGCGTTGCCATACACCCGGTAACCAGGCCGCCCTATTACAAACCACCGAAGGAGCGTAATGCGGCCTGTGCAACCGGCCCGCCCCACTCCGGTACAAAGTGGTCTGCGTCTGTGATAACCAGCGGTTCCGGACAACCTCGGATCTGGCTGCGCAGCGCGTGCATCGTTTCCGCATCAGGAGCCTTCGCTCCAATGGCCATGAAAGACTGGCCCGACCATTCTTCTCTCCAAAACCTGAGAGCCGCCTCTGATTCGGCGACGCCTTCCATCCCAGGCTCAACCATGGCCAGTTCCGGGAAGCTTCGAGCTCCTGCCTTGAAGCGACTATCTGGAAAAGGAGCGTCGTAGCCAGCCATCTCCTGATCGGTAAGGTCTGGCGTTATGTTGCGAATCAATTGCCCTACCGGCAAGTCAGGCATTTTTCGGACCAGCGCTCGCCACTCATAGAAGTGAGGGCCGAGCGGCTTGCCGACCGGAAGAACAGTGTTCATCACGATCAGTCTTTCCAATTTGGAACGGAAGTCCACATCCACCGGTAAGGTGAGGCCCAGCGTCCCTCCCCAATCCTGAACGACCAAGGTGATATTGCGAGGTGCGACGTGCTCAACGAAACGCAGAAGAAATCCTCGATGGAAATGAAAGGTGTAGGTGGAGTCCTGCACGGGCTTGTCGGAGCGACCGAAGCCAAATAAGTCGGGCGCTATTACCCGCGCACCACTTTCCAGCAACACAGGAATCATCTTGCGATAAAGATAGCTCCATGTCGGTTCACCATGCAGACATAAGAACGTATGTTTGGCATCCTTCGGCCCCAGATCCAGATAGTGCGCCCGAAGTCCCTCGTACCCGGGCAAAGTATCAACGTAATGAGGCTCATACCGGTAACCAGGCAAACCCTGGAAACGTGAGTCGGGAGTCCGTAGAGCTTCTATTGTCTTCAAAAATTCTCCTTAGTTCGTTCTTGTTGGCCGCGCCTTTCCGGCAGCCGCCACTATCATAGGGACGTGCCGACTGGATTCGCTACACCAGCATTCCGCCCCCATCCACGACTACCGACTAACCAGTTGTATAGCCACCTCGGAGGAACGCGAGGTAGGTCTCGGCGACTTCGGCACTGGACCCAACGCGTCCAACCGGCAGCTTGGCACCAACTTCGCTGAACATCTGCTCCCGGGCTGGAGCAACACGGCCGGACATCACTAACAAATCGCACCAAACAAGGATCAAATTCCTCTTTTGGCTTCACTACACAAGATGTGAACAAAGCCGGAAGGACTCACTGATTAACCGTCCGTGTGTTGGTTTATATTGATAAGTCAACATCATTGTAAAAACGCCGCGATCAAACGGATGCCAAATCTGTTGACATCTCAACGAAGCAATCTCGTCCTGGTCAGGAGATCTGGTCTCAACTGAAACGCCGAATATTTGCGCCGACATGTGTCCCCGCCCAGACCACCCGCTGCATTCGGCGGCCGAACTCGTTGTGAGCTAATGTACGGCTTTATCAAAGGCCGATGCTGCTTCCGGCGAGAAGTAATCGCCTATCTCCAAATCCTCGAGAAGAGTCGGGTACACCGGGTTCCAACCAAGCAGCTCACGCGTGTAAGCACTTGACACAGGGGAATCCACAGCAAAAGCCTTTGCAAAGAAGGCGTTTCTGAAATGCTCTACGGCTCTATTTGCAGGGACGGAGACTGTCGGGATATTAAGCATTCGGGCAATCAGATGCGCGATGGTCTGGAAGGTGATGCCGCTCTCCCCTGTACCGTGCAAAGTGCTGCCTGCCGGAGCCTTTTCAACGGCAAGCCGGTAGAGGGTAGCTGCGTCCTGACGGTGGACTGCGGGCCAGCGGTTAGCGCCGTCGGCGATATAAGCGGAGATGCCGGTTCGTCGCGCGGTGGAGATCAGGAACGGAATGAAGCCGTAGTCACCCGGTCCATGAACCGTGGGAGCCAGCCGCAGGACGATGGCGCGAACTCCTTTGCCAGCAAAGCCGAGACACGCCTGCTCTCCCGGTATTCTCAAAGCGCCGAGCGACTGAGGGTCTGGCGCATCCTGTTCCGTTGCGATCTTTCCAGTCGTCATGACCAGTGTTCCCGAGGTGATTACCAAGGGCTTACCAGAACCGGTAAGCGCCTCTCCCATCGCTTCGATAGCTGCGCAGTCGCGCCGCGTCATGCTTGCCGGATCTGAGAAGTCCCCGCCGAACGCCATGTGAATGACTCCATCAGCAGCTCGCGCGCCGTTCGCCAGCACTTCCAGGTCGTCAAGAGAACCATGAAGTGTTTGCGCTCCAAGCTCGGCTAGCCGATTCACCGACTTTTCAGAACGCGCCAGTCCTGTGACCGTGTGGCCGTTTGCGATCAGTTCCGAGACGATTGCGGGGCCGGTTTGGCCGGAACCGCCAGTGACGAAGATGTGCATGTTCAGCCTCCACAATCAAGACTATGGAGCGAACGCTGTACGATCAATGCTGCGGCGTACAAAGAATCGTCGCGTGCGTACAGCACTATGGATCCGCTCTCCGACATCCTCGCCCTCGTGCAGCCTCAGACCTATTCCACAGGCGGGCTAAGCGCTGGTGGCGACTGGGGCGTTCGCTTCCCGGCGCACGGGATGATCAAGTGCTATAGCGTTGTCCGGGGAGAGTGCCGGCTTGCCGTAGACAATACCGCGGAGCCGATCCGATTGCAGACAGGAAGCTGCTTTCTCCTTCCGCGAGGTTGGCCGTTCAGTCTTAGCAGCGGACCTTCGCAACCGCTGACCGCATGGGAGACGCTTTCACAGCAGGAGCGGTACAACGGCATCCTGCCGTTGACTCCGGGCGATGACTTCCTCATTCTCGGCAGTCATTTCCGATTGGAGGGCGACGCGCGTTTTCTTCTGGACGCTTTGCCTCCGGTAGTGCTGCTGGAGAGCGAGGCACAGCGGGAAACGCTTCGCTGGGCAGTGGACCGATTGCTCCGCGAAATGCGCGACCCTCAGCCGGGAAGCACCCTGATCGCACAGCAGATTGCCTACACAATGCTTGTCGAAGCACTCCGGCTGCATCTGGCGCAAGACATCGAGAAAGATCCAGGATGGCTCGCTGCGCTTGCAGATGTACGCTTGCGTGCGGCGCTGTCTTCCATACATCAAGAACCAGCGCGAGCATGGACCTTAGCTGGTCTGGCCCACGCCGCAGGCATGTCGCGAACGGCCTTCGCGCAACTTTTTAAGGAGAAGGTCGGCAAGACGCCCATGGAGTACCTGACACACTGGCGCATGACCGTAGCAGCGAAGCGGCTCAAAGATCCAAAGGAGTCTGTCTCTTCTGTCGCATCTGCAGTCGGTTACAACTCCGAGAGCGCCTTCAGCGCAGCGTTCAGACGGAAGAGGGGGAGTTCTCCCCGAGAGCACATTCGGGCAACACGCGCGGTTGACTCCTGATAACGCGTTTCTGGGAACCAAGGACTGAGCTTCCTAGCTGCCACGGAGCAGTTCGGTCGCGAGTTCGAGGAAGTGTGGCGGAGACCGTCGAACCAGACCGTAATCCGGTGATAGCGGTTGATTTCTTCACAGAGATCACCTGCTGTTCAGGACAGCGAAAGGCTCGGCTTCATGGGCCGCCTCTTCGAGCTTCTCCGGTCCGTTGTGGCGCAGGTCACCATTAGTCTCGGTCAGATACCCGCCGATTGCCTCAAGAGCATGTTGGTCGATTTCACACGCCAATTCTTCGTCAATCCGGGTATCGCCTTCACCTGGGGGACGAGACAGAACCGTTAGGTCGACGTCCTTCGTCGTTCGCGCCCTTTGGAACCGCAGTTCCATGGTACAGTCGCATTCTCGGAAATGGTCCGACGCGGCAGCTTTTGAGGGCCGCTCAGACGGCTACATTACCGCCAAACGCGTTTTCCGTGTACCGACGATTTGTCACCTCTCTCGAAGTGAGACCCACTGAAACTACGCTGGCTACAGCAATGCGACCTTCCGGCGCTTCGACTCACTACGCGGGAAGTCGTCAGCGCTTTTCGCCTCCTTCGGCAAAGCGCGAGGGCGAGCAACCTACAGCGCGGGTGAATGCTGTGCTGAAAGCACCTCCGGATTGGAAACCAACCAGGAAAGCAATTTCCGCCACGGAACGCTGCCCTCCGCGCAATTCATCCTTGGCAACCGCTATGCGCCATCGGTGCAGGTAGGTCATCGGAGATACACCCACCACGCTGGTGAAGCGTTGGTTGAACGCAGAACGTGAACACCCGCACAACCGCGCAAGCTGCACTGCGGTCCACGACCGTGCCATGTTCCCGTGCATCGCTGTAAGCGCAAGTGCAGTCATCGGATCGGCGAGACCTTTCAGCAGTCCTGCCTGGAACGGTTGCGCGATGATCGCTTCGCCCCGGAGCACCTCTACAAAGAGAAGCTCCATGAGCTTCGCAATGATGAATTCGCTCCCAGGACCAGGCGCGAGGCTCTCGGCCTCGTTCATCGTCAGAAGCGCGCGCGCGCGATCCGATCTGGCCTCACCGGACCGAATGTGGACCAGGGACGGCAATAGATCCATCAGAAGATCCTCGTTCACTGTCTCGAAAACGAACCGGCCACCTCGAATCACGACCGGCTCCCCTTCGCCTCCGCCCACGTGCATCTCCGTAGACCGAGTCGAGGCGACCAATCTCTCGCTGTCTACCGACTCCGTGGCATCATCCGAGCCTACGCTGAACGGGGTTGTGGTACGTATCAGCACGAAGTCACGCGGGGCTAGATCGAGCGATTCCTCGTCTGGCCGGAGAAGAAGACAACTTCCACTGTCGATCAGAAAAAATAGCAGGTCATGTCGCGCACGAAAGGAAACACTCCAGCGTCCGCTGGCCCGAATCGCGCCCCATAGCGTGGCCTGCGGCCTGAGCAGTCGGATCAGATCAAGAAATGGGTCGATTGAACTTGGCCGATCGGTAATATCTTCTGGCCTCCCCGATATCGACCGGAGGTCAAGCGGCAATGTACCGTGGATCTTGTGAGGGCGAGAACGCATTCTCTACACCAACGGGCAAAGGATCTACTATGACGGATGACGAACTACGAACCATTTTCGGAAACTACCTTGGAGCATTTGCCACAACATCTCCGGCCGAGCAGGAACGCCTGCTGCACTCTAGCGTAGCCGATGATGTGGTGTACACCAATCCCGGCGTGGAGGGCTGTGGGGTTCGCAACCTTTTGGCCCATATCAACGTCTTCCAAAAAAGATTTCCGCGCGGCCGCTTTCGCATGAACTGGCTTCGGCAACAGCACGGGCAGCTGCTGGCAGAGTGGACGCAACTCAACGAGGATGGCTCTGAACTCATCACCGCCCATAGCTATGCACGGTTGAATGAAAATGGCCGAATTGCTCATTTGGCCGGCTTCTGGAGCACAGGGGCGGTTTAGGACACGTGACACCGAACTGCGACTAGTCCAATTCAGACCTATGCTTCGCGGGACCACGATTCCGCTGTTTGGAAGAGGCGGTTCGCTGTCGTCTTCTCGTAGGGAAGATGATCGGGACGCCACAGTATCTCCATAAGAGATCCCCACGGCGTTTTGAAGTACCAGATCTGTTCTCCTGCTTTCAAGTCGCCCGCGGTCTCGATTGGTCCGTGCAAGAGTTCTCCTCCGTGGCTTGCCAAAGAGGAGGCTGCGGTTTGCATATCATCCACGAAAAAAGCAATGTGGGTGGCTCCCCAATCCACATTGCTTGGCGTACGCTTCACTTGTTCTTCAGCTTCAAAAGCCTGTAACTCGACGTTTAGGTTCGGTCCCAGCCTCAACATCGCGAGGATGACGCTCGTGATTGGGACCCCGGTAGGAGTCTTTTGAAATGGACCGACACGCCAGAGGAGTTGCGCGCCGAGGGCATCCTCAAAAAATCGCACCGCCGCATCGAGGTCCGGCACTACCAGGCCAACGTGATCAACGTGCTTCGCAGAGAGGATACCCATCCCTACACAACTGGACCAGGCATCGCTTTGCGTGAAGAGCCGGTTCTTCGTTTGCCGCTCGTAGGGAAGATGAGCGGGTCGCCAAAGGATCTCCATAAATGCGCCCCAGGGCGTCCTGAAGTACCAGATCAGTTCTCCCTTCTTTTCCTCTCCGGCGCCTTCGAGCGGTCCCTGCAGTAAGTCGGCTCCGTGACTTCTTAGTGATTCTGCTGCGGCACGAATGTCGTCCACGAAGAATGCGATGTGCGCAGCTCCTATATCGATATTCGCGGGCATCTTCCGCTCCTGCTGGTCCGCGTCAAACGCCAACAGTTCAACATTGAGGGCCGGACCGAGCCTGAGCATGGCAATCTGAACGCTCTTGATCGGAACGCCCGTGGCTGTTTCATGAAACGGTCCTACACGCCAGAGAAGCCGGGCGCCAAGTGCGTCCTCAAAGAAGCGAATTGCTTCGTCCAGATTCGGTACCGTCATTCCAACGTGATCAACATACCTTGCAGATACAATTCCTTGATTCGGCATTTCGCTTCTCCTCTACTTCCAGTGCAAACGAATGATTGGTGCGAGCCACTGGAAGAATTCTTCTCCAAGCACCATGCCAAGTAGTCCGAATAAGGCCACCAGCGGTGGGGCAGGACTCTTTACATTCACTGCAGCGTAGAGTAGTCCAACGACACACCCCATGACAAACGACAACATGAAGGCTTTCATAGCGTCGGACCCTCTACATAATCGATGAAGTCCAACAATCGGGCAGCCAGCACTTCAGGCTGCTCTTCCATCACATAGTGCCCGCAGTCTTCGATCACGCCACCGACCACCTGAGACGCCAAAGACTCCATGGATTGCCTCAAGTTGTCGCCCTGTGCACCGCTTCCCCCGAGTGCGAGCACTGGCATTGGGAGCTTGTGTTTGCTGAATTCGATGTTCTGAGACGCGCTTTGAGCCGCGGCGCGGTAGTAAGCAAATCCCCGGCTCATGCCTCCGGGCTTCGAATAACACGCGATGTAGCGCTCACGGTTCTCGACCGGGATGCGATCGAGATGCAATGATTTGTTTCGGAAAAACCAATCGAGAAAATCACGTTCGCGATCTTTGGTCAGAACCTCCGGGAGTTCAGGAATCGCGTTGAAGGAAAACTGCCAGAGTTTCAGATTCACCTCATACGGCAATGGAAAGCTCCGAGGTGGAACCAGACCAGGAAGAGCGGAGTCGAGCAGTGTCAGGCTCTTCACGCGATCCGGAAACTGCGAGGCCCAGGCATAGGCAATCCACGCACCGATATCGTGGCCAACCAGATGATATCCGTGTTCTGTTCGCGACCGCATCGACGCGTCGAGAATTCTGCTGATCGTTCCGGTGTCATATCCCCCTTCAGGCGACGCAGAATCTCCGAGGCCGGGCGGGTCCACGCAGATGATGCGATGGCGTTTCGCCAGCAACGGAAATACCTCGCTATACGCTTCTGCCGTTTCAGGCCATCCCGGAACCAGAACTACGGTCGATCCAGTTCCTCCGCTGAGGGCGTGAATACCCCGGTCTAGTGTTTCCGAAACCCAAGATCTCATAATGGTCCTCTTTTCTTTCCTTCGCTGGCGATGTTACGCGCCCCGGCCTATCCACTGGATTCGAAGCACAATCTTGTTTCCTGCAGGCCTGTTCTCCGCGCCGAGTTCATGGTAAGCATTTGCATACAACTGAATCCGTTTCAAGGCCCACACAACTCCCGGTCCGACAGCGCCGATCTGCTCCGGAGAGTTCCGAAGGGGCGCCCCGTCGACGTGCGGGGCGGACACCTGTTTCAGAAAGTACCCGTTTCCACCGACCCAGACACCGTGAGGCAAGCGATAGCCGAGGGTTGCATTGAAGTGGACAGCCTGCCCTGACTGGACCGAGCGAGCCCCGGTCGATAGCGGAGGAGTGTTGTTTGTGGAATTCCACATGTAGTGAATACGCCAACTGGTCTCCAGACGCTTCGCAGGATAAGCCGTGATGGAGTAGTAAGGATGCACCGTAAAAGCATGGCTGCTCAGATTCACGGCGGAGTCGCGCCGGTATTCTCCCGCGGGCAGATCAAAGTCAAAGACCACACGCTGCTGAACCCGGAGGCGGCCGATTTTGGTCTCACCCCATTGAAGAATCAGCGGAGAGACGGTGACACCGCCGAGGCCTGCCGCGTTTCCCGGCAAACCCGCGTCGACACGCGCCACCACGCCGATGACTTCAACTCCATACCACGCCTTGAAGATCCGCCGTTTACTCAGCCACGCGATGTGGGTCATCCCGCTTGCGCTGTTCACATTAGCCGGGGCAGTGTGTCCCAAGCCGTCTGCCACTTTGCCGCTGTGGGTCCCGTCGCCGATCTCTTCCACCATCAGCCCAGGGCCGGCGACTCCATCCAGAAAGCTGGTATCCCCCAGATTCACAGTGGGCTCTGACGGATGGATCTGCCCTTGCGCACCAGCGACGCAACTTAACACGATACACAGCACTTCCGAGAGCCGATGAGCTTTTCCGAACATCAGGCGACCATCTCCCTGCGGATAGGAACGTTGCCGCGCAGCCGGGACAGCGCGTCCTTCATGAATTCGAGACTCGCCGCGTCGGTAAAACGCCCGTCGGCCATTTTCGTATGCACGCCGCCGATGACCACCTCTGGCCCTGGTATGACTTGGGCAAGCATGGACACTAACGTCTCTCTCAGTTGGTATTGTGCGCGGACCCCACCAGTGAAGGCCTTCGAAGAGCTGATGCTCAGTACCGGTTTTCCCCGGAAGCAGGATTCAAAAGCAGGCCGCGAGGCCCAATCGAGCGCGTTCTTGAGGACACCCGGGATGCCGTGGTTGTACTCCGGGGTGGCGATTATTACTCCGTCGCTCTCTGCGATGGCCGTCCTTAGACCCACAATCGCCGGCAGCGCGGGTTCGCAGTCAAGGTCTTCGTTGTAAAGGGGGATGGTCTCAAGAGTCATAACCCTGAGTTCCACGGTCGATGCGGATTGCTGCTTGAGCGATTCGAGAATGGCTGTACTGAATGATCCCGCACGGAGACTGCCGGATATTCCGAGAATGTGGACCGTTGGGGATTGAGAACTCATTATTTTTACTCTTCCGGGCGCCATTTGCGTCCCTTCACTCTCAACGCTACGCTTCGTACACTCATTAGTCCAACGAAACATACGAATAGGATTTATTCTGGTATCTGATGAATGGAGGGCAGTATACGTGGAGATTCGACACCTTCAACACTTCATCGCGCTGGCCGAAGAGGGGCAATTTACGGCGGCGGCAAGGAAGATGAACATCGTCCAGTCCGGTCTGTCAGTGACGATCAAGGAATTGGAGCTGGAGCTCGGCGCTCAACTTGTGAATCGGACAACGCGCGCCGTTTCCCTGACGAGTGCGGGAGAACTATTCCTCGATCACGCCCGCTCCAGTCTCGCAATGTTGAACGAGGGAATACAGGCCGTGCGATCCCAGGATGGAGTTGTTCGAGGTCGGTTACATCTCGGCATCCTGCAGAGCATCGTACCTTATGTGGACCTACCGGTGCTGTTGCAAAAATTTCGAACAAAGTATCCGGAAATAGAATTTGCCGTGCGTTCGCTTAACACGGAAACGATCCCTGCACAAGTGCATGCGGGGTACGTAGACCTGAGTTTCCACGCTGTCGTCGGGAATGAGAAATGGGCTGGATTGAAGGTCATTCCGTTCAAACAGGATCCACTTATCGCGATCTGTTCTTCGAAACAACAACTTTCAAAGCAGCGGAGCATTAGCCTTGAACTTTTGGCTGGAGAGAAGTTCGTAGATCTTACCCCGGAGCGCGGCTTGAGAAAGCTCGTGGATCAGGTCTTCGTCGATCGCAACCTAAAGCGCGACAGCCTCTATCAAGTGAGCGACGTCTATATGATGCTGCAGTTTGTGGCAGCCGGTCTGGGGGTTGCCATTATTCCATCGGAGTTGACGCGCTACTGGGCGCACCCGGAACAACTGCACGCTCTCCAGATTAAGACATCTGGTGCCCCGCTGCCAAAATGGCGGATTGTGATTGTCACTCGTGCGCCGCGCCGAAGTCTTCCGGGCAAAACGACGGTGGATCGTTTCCTCGAAACCCTCGCGGAAATGAAAGCATCGTGAAGTGTACTCAATGTGAGTCCTCGAAGAATTCATTGCTGAGAACGATTTCATTCTGAAATCCGCATGGCAGGGCCGCCTGATCGGAGTGCCGGGAATACCAGATCCGGGCTTCGCTCATGAATCTGAATCTTGCCTGATGACGCCGAGACAATCTACCTTCGTGGCGGTTGGAATGCCTTTTGCATGATCTGTGCCGAACGCTAAGAGTTCCTCCGTAACCTAAAGACCAGAAGTATTCACACGGTGACGCCCGTTCATTCTTCAGGATTCTTGAGTGTCCTTCGAAGGGTGTTAGCCTGCACAGCAGGCGTAGCTCAGCGCCAACTGGCTCAATTCATTCCGCTGTTCTTCGGTTAGCTCCAACAACTCCAAAAAACACGGCCGTCATAGCATTGGCGAAGGTCTTGATTTCCGCGGGAGTTCGAGGAATCTCAGAGAACTCTTTCCCGCCGCACCTAACGGCATTGTAATGAGATTTCCTGCTAAAGCGCGTATTGCCTCGCTTTGTCGCCGTTCACGTAAGATACAGAGGCTATGATCGACGAACAAGCATTTATCCATCGAGTGGAAGCAGCCTCTCCAGATGAGTTTGCCGAAATTCTTCGAACTGTTGACCAGGATCAGGAGCGCGCTCTCCGTTCGTATCTTGGTGACGCCGCATTCGAGCGGATGCGCAACTTGGCGCTTGAGCAAGGCCTCACCCGCGCTGCCTCTGTTTCCAAAGCTGGCAACGTGGTGGTTCTCCCTGGAATTTTGGGTGCCGAATTAAGCGAAGATGGGGGCAAAATCTGGGTAAGTGTTCTACGGCTGCTCCGCGGCGCATTTGGGGAACTTGCCATGGATCAAACCGGCAATTCACTGAAATCAATCACCGCGACCGGTGTGTTGAAGAAATACTACGGCGATCTGCTCCTCACTTTAGCCAAGACATGGAATGTGCAGGCATACGCGTATGATTGGCGCGCAGATATCCGCACGAGTGCCGACCAGCTTTCGCAGAAAGTCGCGGCCTGGTTTCCAAATCAACCAGTGCACTTTGTTGCGCATTCCATGGGCGGCTTAGTGGTGCGCACAGCCATGGCAAGGAATCCGGCAATGTGGCGCTCTACTGCGCCGGGCCGCCTGATCATGCTCGGCACTCCAAATTATGGTTCCTTTGCAATTCCACTCTTGTATAACGGCCTGAACGACACAATCAAGACAGTCGCCAACATCGATGTGCACCACAACTCCGCCGATCTGCTCCAGATCGCCAAGATGTTTGTCGGTCCTTATCAGATGCTTCCGTCTCCCTGGAAAATGTCGAATACGGCGCCTCTCTATCTGGCTAGCACTTACGGAGAGCTCCAGCCACCTCAGCAGCGCTTTGAGGACGCACGGCGTTTCCAATCGGAATTGCAGGGCGCAATTGATACCGCTCGCATGATCTATGTCGCCGGTTACAATCGCCGGACCGCCATGGACGTCTCGGATTTTGGTCGCCTTACCGACATTCACAGTTACACCATGACAATGCGTGGTGATGGAACAGTGCCTCACTCGCTGGGTCTTCTGGACGGCGTCAGTACATTTTTTATCGACGAGGAGCATAGTCGCCTCCCCGCGAATCCCAATGTGCTGCAAGCCATCAACAGCTTACTTGCAAGTGGAACTGCTGTGGAGCCACTTCTCTGGCACGGTCTCAAGGACAATGTTGCGGAAATCGTTAGGGGCGTACCTACGCCGGCTCTCCAAACCGAAGTGGAAGCCAAAATCGACGCGCATCAAGCCGAGGTGCAGTTTCTGAAGCAGTCTCTTCAGGTGCGTGGTACGCCCGCTCCCCAAATCGTCACACCGGAAGAGAGCCGGCTACAGGATTTCCTGTTCCGTGGTTTCGGATTAGATGCAGATGTGGGGACTGATGAGCAGCATTCCAACGCGCAACTGCTCACTGCAACAGTGCCACCGCAAACTACGCCCGGTGTCTCCGTCCGTCTTCGTGTCCATGTGACTGTGGGTGACATCGGCGAAGTTCTATCCGCCGAGGTACCGCCTATCTCTGATTTGCCAAGCGGCAGCGCCGAGCTTCCCATCGACGTTGTTGCCGTCGGCCATTACGTTGGTGTTAAACCCATTCAGGCGGAACTTGCTCTGGACCGCGCGATCAGCCAGATTGATCCCGCCAAGAACGACGAAGACCTGAAGACCAGCGAGCTGATCATCACGGAATTTACAGAGCGCGGTACATTGCGAGGAGAACTCGGCCAGTTCTTCTTCTTGCCTGATCCACGGGACTGCGCCACGGGGTCGCGCAGAATGGTGGCAATCGCCGGGATGGGACCTGTCGGCCGGTTTGGCGTACCTGAAACGGTGGTGCTCTCACGCGAACTCTGCTGGACGTTATCACGGCTGGGTTACAAACATCTCAGCACCGTGTTGATCGGATCAGGAGCCGGTAACCTCTCGATTGAGGAAGGCATTGGAGGCTGGATGCGTGGCGCATACCGCGCTCTGGCCGACCGCGCACAAAGTGAACTTCACGGCCTGGAAGCCATTACCTTTGTGGAACGTAACGAAACACGCGCCAACACACTGAAAATTGTGCTTGGGAAGCTAAAGGCTGCGATGGAACAGGAAGGCTTACAACTCCAGCTCTGCGATCCGACGCCACCGGATGACTCGCCGCTTCGATCGGGTTCGGAGCGGAAGCTTACCGTGTCAACCCGAATCACTGCTGAGCTGCGGCAGGGCGTATTTCGTTTCGGCGCTATCACCGAAAACGCATCCATCCCAGAGCGTGAAGTGCCGTTGAACCCGGAATTGGTGCGGGATGTAAATGACCTGATCGCAGCGGAACGCGATCCGCTGAAACGTTCGGCACGAGGTGAATTCTTGCGGCGTTTGGTGATTCCCTCTGATCTGGAAGGTCTTCTGTCGGGAAGTGCGCCCATCGTGTTGGCATGCGATTCGGATCTTGCACAGATTCATTGGGAACTGATGTCACAACCGCGGCCACAAGGAACAGTGCTTTCCATGTCCGACAATTTTCTTGGATTGTGCCGTGGGTTTACGCGGCAGTTGCTCACCACCTTTGCGCCTGTCCCTGAGCCTCCGCCGCCAGCAGTGCGCAAGCTGCGGGTCTTGATCGTCGCCGATACCGCTTCCGACATGCCGTTGCCTGGTGCGCGAACCGAGGCATTCGCGATCCAAAGTGTTCTGGAGCAGCTGAAACAAAGCGCAGGTTCACACGTACCACAGGTCGAAGTGGTTACCATGATCGGCCCGAACGAGGCGAACTGGGCACTGGTGATGGAGAAGTTGCTGGAAAGTCCGCCGTTCGATGTTCTTCATTACGCAGGCCATTGCTTCTATGACGCGCAAAATCCGGCACGCTCGGGCTGGATCTTCAGCAAAGGCAATGTGCTCAGTGCGCAGGAGTTGGCGCGCGTGGATCGTATTCCCAAGCTCGTATTCTCAAATGCTTGCGAATCCGGTTTAACACCGTCACGCGCTGAATTGCGTTCCCCACAGCTCGCACCGAGCTTCGCGGAGGCGTTTTTCGGACGCGGGGTGGCAAACTTCATCTGCACGGCTTGGCCTGTTGAGGATGCAGCCGCTCGCGGATTCGCTATCCGGTTGTATAGCGGACTGCTAGGTACCGGTGCAAACGGTGCCCCAAATGAGCCCGAGCCCATGTATAAAGCCATGCGCGAAGCGCGGAGGGCCATCATGAACTCAGGCACAGGCCGTAGCTGGGGTGCCTACCAGCACTACGGAAATCCCTTTTTCCAGTTGTTTCGTTGATTGATTCGCGCTGCGAAGTAATCGTTATACAATCGACCGGGAAGGATAAACATAATGAAAAAACCAGGAATGGACCGCCGGTCGCTCCTTCGTTCCGCACTCGCAACGGGTACCTTGGTCGGCCTGGATGCGCTATTTACGACGGAGCGTACCAGTGCTGCGGCGGTTGGGCCAAACGACAACATCAAGATCACGAAAATTGAGACATTCATCCTGAAAAACTCTTGGGTTTTCGTTAAGATCTCGACCGATGCAGGAATTAGCGGCTGGGGCGAGATGTTGAAAGACGATGCCAAAGCCTGTGCTGCGGGAGCGATGGAAGCTGGCCGATATCTGGTCGGGCAAGATCCGAATCGCGTAGTATTCCACTGGCAGGCGATCGAGCGTGGTTCCTTCTACCGTGGCGGTCCTGTCAAAACCGCTATTCTGAGCGGAATTGACCAAGCGCTCTGGGATATCAAAGGAAAAGTTTACGGAGTACCCATTTATAAACTGCTCGGCGGTCCGACACGCGACCGCATTCGCGTTTACGGGCAGGTGAGTTCCACAACTGGCGTGAATGCGATGAAGGTGGCACCCAGTGCTGCTCGTTCCGCTTTCAAATACATTGAGGGACAGAAATTCGTTGACGAAGTAGTGGAGCGTTTCAAAGCCCTTCGGACCCGCCAGGGATCGGGAGTCGATATTGCCCTCGACTTTCACGGCGCGGTTGAGCCTCCCACTGCGTCGCTGTTGATCAAAGCATTGGAACCTTATCAGCCTTGGTTTTATGAAGAGATTGTACAGCCATTGAACGTAGACGTTATGGCGGAACTCGCGAAAAAAACACACATTCCGCTCGCCACGGGCGAACGCATTTTCACCAAGTGGGGCTTCCGAGAAATTCTGGAAAAGCGGGCCGCCATGATCCTCCAGCCGGACGTTTGTTATGCCGGTGGAATCACGGAACTTCGAATCATTGCAGGCATGGCAGAAGCGTATTATTCACCAATTGCACCGCACAACCCGCAAGGCCCATGCTCCCTGGCAGCCAGCCTTCAAGTGGCCGCATCCATACCGAATTTCCTGATTCAGGAGCGCGGCGATGCAGAACATATGAACATCCTGGCGAAGCCTTTGCCTCCGGTAAAGAACGGGCATCGCGAACTCCCCACAGAACCAGGGTTAGGAATCACGATCGACGAAGATAAACTGCGGGGATTAGTGGGTGAGCCTCAGGAATACCGCACGCGTTTCGACCCTGATGACGGTTCCGTAATTGATTGGTAGATCCCCTTAAGGGCTATATTGCTTGCGACGCTGTTTTAGGTTGGCAGCAGGTCATGTGATTTGAGCGAATCAAAGACGAGAACTTTCACTGCCTTGAGAGACCATTCAGTTAAGTAGGGCCGGTAGATCAGAACCATGGTCTCCTTGTTAGCCAAACACATCCGGCCCTACACTCCTCCAGAATGTACCCGTGAGTTACCCGCTCACAGGTTTTGCTTCTGCTGGACGAGGAATAACTAATTAGTCAGTGATATGATACAGCCAAATTGCCAGTCACTCAGGTGGCCATGTTAAATACTTCTAAATGCAGCCGATGCGGTGGAAAGATGCATCGCGTGAGGCGCACATTGGGCGAGAAGCTATTCTATACGGCTGCTTATCGCTGTGAGTTTTGCAACCAGCGGCATCTCACAGGAGGCTTACTGCTAGGGGAAGGAGCGAAATGTGCTCAGTGTCCGAGTTGCGGGTCGGACCAAATCCGGAAGCAAAGGCGAGTAGATCAAGTCGAAGGCTTCTACCGAAGTCCTTTCCGTTGGATTCTCCAACGGCTTGGAATGCCGCTTTACTACTGTCGCTTCTGCCGGATTCAGTTCCATGACCGGCGAAAGAAACTTGTGGCCCAAGAAGCAAAGCTAACAGCAAACAAAGCACAACGGAATACACCAGTGATGATTCAGTAAACTGCGGCATGGGATTGGTCACAGATCGATGCCACAGTTTCAAAGAGTTAGCCACAAAAAACCCAGTCTTTCCAGCAATCGATAAAGAGTCCAGATTGCTCCGGACCCTTTAAAGACTAAGAAACAGAACGCAATTTACACAACTACCGGGTGGCGTTTCTTGCTTTGCTACGGGACAAAAGAGCTTTCTCTGATAAGCGCAATCCGATCAAGCCTGCACCGATCAACAGCAGGGAAGCCGGTTCGGGAACGGTGGAAACACTGCCCTGGATTGTGGTAATGCCGCGATTGGTATTTGGAGCTACCAGCGCAATGCCACTCGTCTCTTCGTTGAGGTGGTAGTTTACTCCACCCAATGTGAAGTCCTGGGTGGAAAATAAAACCTTAACGCTGCTTTGATCGCTATAAGTCAAACTCCCTGAGATAGTAGCCGTATCGACATATGTGTTGTTGGTGGGTGCGGTTTGATGAACGGTTAATTTGAATGTTGTATTCGTGGGAATGGTTGCCGTTCCCCAACCTCCATCAGTGTCAAAAAAGCCAAAGCTGATGTTGGTGGGTTCGTTCACGGTGGTTGTATTTAATCCGGTGAAGGAAATAGACGCCCCATTCCACCAATCTAAAGAATTTCCAGCGTCACTACCGTTCAGATAAAACGTGCCAGACGTGCTGTAGGTAATAGGTGCGGCCTGAGAAACGGGACCAAATGCTGAAAAAGCAAAACAGCTAACAGCGCAAAAAAGTATAGAACGAAATGTAGTAAGCATGGTGATTTCTTTCGATAACGAAAACGTAATCTCAAGATAGAAAGAAATCCCAAAGGACACTATTCCTCCGCTAGTACCTCCGGAGAAGATTCCTGGTACTTTTCCTAGAGTGAGGAGATTCCCAATTCCGAACGCAGAAAGAAAAGCAAACGTAGGAAGGCATTAGTACTTTCCTCCCATTTTTCCTGCAACGTTTGCATGCTTCTACACACTACTGTTTCGTGATCTGGGAACCGCTTAGTATCAAGTGTGAATCACGCCTGAGTGTGCGTGGAGAGATGTTGCTTCGGTTTAGCTCGGCTGCTGCCGCTATACTGCTTGCCGTATTGCTGGTTGTATCGACTTCGTAAATGTATTTCTACGCAACATAGGTGCTGTACCTTCCGGCTCCACAGACGATACTGTTGCGCTGCCTTTTCACTTCACCAGCGAAGATCAGGACTCCATTCTGCAATACTGATACGAAGTGATTCCGCGAAATGGCAGAAAACATTATTTGCGGTGGAGGTGGTGTGCGCTTGGTTTGGGCATTACCATTTTGCTCTTAGGGTTTCTTCTTAGCTGTCGGTCGTTGCAGAACCTCTCAGAACCAGTCATTTCCTTTTCTGTTGTTCCGGTAGTGAATCCAGGCAGTCCTGATAGTTTAGAGCCTATTCAGGGTCGAGTTCTGCGAGCAAAGCCGAATTATCGCCTGATTCTTTACTCTTTCGGTGGCGATGTCTGGTGGGTGCAACCGTTTACGTCACACCCGTTTACTGAAATCAAATCGGATTCCACATGGCAGAACACCATTCACCTGGGAGAGCAATATGCCGCCTTGGTGGTGGAAGATTCTTATTCGTTCGCTAAAAAGCTACAGAAATTACCGGCTAAAGGTGCTGGGGTGCTAGCCATTGCCACTGTTCCTGGAAGCCCATACCATCCTAAGACTATTCAATTCAGCGGATACGAATGGGAAGTTCGCCAAATCTCGGATGGCAGGGGTGGCAAGCTCAACCCATATGCCCCGGCTAATGCCTGGGTGGATCAATCTGGATATTTGCACTTAGCAGTGGTCCGACGCAATGATCAATGGATTTGTGCTGACGTCGGATTAAGACAGAGCCTTGGACCAGGATCGTACTCCTTCACTGTTCGCGACGTGTCTCAACTAGATCCGGCTGCTACGATGACGATGTATACCTGGGAGTTGGGCAGCACGTTCAATCGCGAGATCGACGTTGAAATAAGCCGTTGGGGAAACCCTGAGGCGAAGAATGCGCAATTTGTGATCCAGCCCTACTATGAGCCTTTGAATGTTAGTCGTTTCGAGGCTCCACCCGGCATCATGAATTTTTCCTTTCGCTGGGAGGTTGGAACCGTTTCTTTTCAAGCTGCCCGTGGCCGAACAGGAGAAAAGACACTCCCGTTAGCGGAGCATACCTTCGCATCCGGAGTTCCTAACCCAGGGGGTGGGTCCATACATATCAACCTTTATGCCTTTGGGAAGGCTCGTACTCCCATGAAAACTCCGGCCGAGGTGGTCGTTGAACGTTTTACGTACGCTCCTTAGTTATGTTGGATTGGCAAGCATCGCGTTCTCTTGCCTCCTCTCCAACTGCTATGCATTAGATCCCCGCAGAAGCGTTTCGCAATATGTCCGTCACTCCTGGGATGTGAAAAATGGCTTGCCAGCAGGACGGCTGAGCTCCATCACTCAGAGTACTGATGGCTATCTGTGGATCGGAACAGAGCAGGGGCTTCTCCGCTTTGATGGCCTGGCATTCACTCTGTTCCAGCGTGCGAGCCCGGATTCGATGCCTCTTGAACACGTTCTAGGGTTAACATTCGACTCTAATGAGGGCCTTTGGATTCGTATGCAGGATCCGACAATCCTGCGTTATGTGGATGGCACCTTTTCGACGGCGCGACCAAAGTCGGAAAGGGATCCCTTAGTGACTGCAGTATCGCAAGGACGCGACGGCTCCGTTCTGTTTGCCAGCAGGTTCGACGGTGTATTTGCGTGGAAGCACAAGCAATTCGAAACACTTCGTTCCCGGGCATCGCTGCCCAATTCTTCGCCGGTTATCTCCATCACCACTACCGCAAATGGAGAAGTTTGGCTGGGAACTCGCGACTCTGGGTTGCTGCGGCTCCGTAGGGACGTTGTCGTGCCAGTCACGAACGGTCTTCCTAACCAGAGAATCAATTGTCTGCTCGCTGTGGGGAATGATGAGCTTTACATCGGAACAGATGGAGGTTTGGTTCGCTGGGATGGCAACAAGGTAACAACCGTTGGGGTTCCTGATTCCTTGCGCCGGACTACAATCTTCGCCTTAGCGAGAGATCGCGATGCAAATATCTGGGTGGGAGCCAGCAAAGGACTTCTACGCTTAAATTCCCAAGGCGCTTCTTCCTTTGGAGAGGCAGATTCCGGTAAGCCGATCACTGCACTCTTCGAGGATCGAGAGGGAGACCTTTGGGCAGGCGGTGGGGACGAACTCGTGCGAATACAAGAGAGCGCCTTTGTGATGTATCCCTCACCAGACCATTCGGTGCAGGAGCACAACGGGCCTGTGCATGTGGATTCGCATGGAACTGTTTGGACAGGTCCAAGGAGCGGTGGCCTTTACTCTCTCCATGACGGAACATTACAAGAATTCGTCCCGGCCCACTTGGGTCACGAGGAGGTGTACTCGATTGCTGGGGATGGCGATGATTTATGGCTAGGTTCTAAAACACGAGGACTGACTCACATTGTTAGACGCGGCGACTCGAGCATTTTAAAAAGCTATACGCAAGCCGAGGGACTGCCGCACACTTCCATTTACTCCGTTCACCAGAATCGAGATGGGGCTATTTGGGCGGGAACACTCACCGCCGGTGTCAGCCGTTTTCAAGATGGACGATTCACCCACTACACATCGGAAAACGGCTTGGTGTCCAACACCATTCTGTCCATCGCGGAAGACAGTGATGGAACAATGTGGTTTGGTACTCCCTCGGGTCTGAGTAGCTTTGCCCACAATCGTTGGAGAACATATAGCAAGCAGGATGGTTTGCCTTCCGAGAATGTGTCCACGTTGTTCGAAGACGATAGCGGCGTTCTTTGGATCGGAACGTTACATGGAATTGCCTTTATCCGTTCAGGCCGAGTAGTTGCTTGCACTGGATTGTTGGCCAGATTGCTCGATCAGATTTTCGGAATTTCCCAAGATCAACTCGGATCGCTATGGATCACGAGTGCGACCAAGGTCCTAAGGGTGAATCGATCCAGGTTGCTGTCAGGATCACTTTCGAGTGGAGATGTACGTGAGTTCGGTGCCTCAGATGGATTAGCCGACGCGAGTGGGATAAGACGGGAACGTGCTATTGCGGCAGATTCTTCTGGCCGCATCTGGCTTTCACGAAAAAGAGGGATTGGCTCTTTCGACCCGGTAAGACTGCGTCATACAGCGGCTCCGACAATGGTTCATATCAACAGGCTTCTTGTGGATGGGGAACCCCAGAACCTTCATGCGTCTCTGGTTTTGCCGGCAAACCCGAAACGAATTGTGGTGGAGTATGCGGGACTAAATCTTTATTCTCCCAACCGCGTGCGCTTCCAATTCAGGCTGAACGGCTTCGATCATGAATGGAATGCGCCTGTAGCCAGTAACGAGGCGGATTATACAAACCTCAGTCCAGGCTCCTACCTTTTTCGTTTAGTCGCGAGCAATGCAGACCAAACGTGGAGTGGTGAAGAGGCGAAGTTGCGATTCGAAGTGGCTCCCGCTGTTTGGCAAACCTGGTGGTTTCGTTTTGCGAGTGCTCTCCTTCTTCTTCTTCTGATCGTGACTCTCTACCGACTGCGATTACAACAGATCACAGAACATGTTAATGCTCAATTTGAGGCAAGATTGGCAGAGCGAACACGAATTGCACGGGAGTTGCACGATACACTACTCCAGAGTTTTCATGGACTGATGCTCCGATTTCAAGCCGTCAATTATTTACTCCCGGACAAACCAGAGCGAGCCAAACAATCTCTCCAGATTGCGATTGATCGGGCTGCATTGGCGATTACGGAAGGGCGTGATGCTGTGCAAGACTTAAGAAGCAGCGAATCCGATAGGAATGATTTGGTCACAAGTCTTACGGCACTGGGGCAAGAATTTGCTAGCAATGAACAAGGAAAGAATGCGCCGCTATTCCGTGTTCTGGTAGAGGGCAAGCCGCGACAGCTTTATCCAGGGTTGCAGGAAGACCTTTACCGTATCTCGCGGGAGGCCGTCGCAAATGCATTTCGACACGCAAATGCAACTCGCGTTGAACTCGACATTCGATACGCCGCGCGAATGCTTCGGCTGCGGGTACGCGATGATGGAGCCGGGATGGAGCCCAGTGTTCTGGCCAAAGGACATCGAGAAAACCACTGGGGACTTCCCAGTATGCAGGAGCGTGCCAGTGCCATTCACGGCAGGCTCGAAATCTGGAGCGAGTTGACGCGCGGTACTGAGATTGAGCTAACTGTTCCAGCTGGCTTTGCTTACATGGGCGCTCATAGTCGACTTTGGGATAGGTTACGGAATGTAACCAAGAACATCTGATGAATTCACAACCGATTCGTATTCTTGTCGTCGACGACCATCCCTTACTTCGTGACGGCATCGCAGCCCTCCTGGAAGCCCAGACAGACATGGAGTTAATTGCAGAGGCCTCCAATGGACGTGAAGGAATCGAGCGGTTTCGAACTCACGCTCCCGATATCACGCTGATGGATCTGCAGATGCCAGACAAGAATGGTATCGAAGCAATCACCGCTATTCGCTGCATTTCCCCGGATGCTCGCATAATCGTTTTAACTACCTATTCTGGGGACGTTCAGGTCATGCGTGCCCTGGAAGCGGGTGCCCGAGCGTATCTGCTCAAGAACCTGTTGCATAAAGAGTTGTTGGAGACCATTCGTGCTGTGCATGCTGGCCGTAAGACAATGTCCCCCTCCCTCGCCGTAGAACTGGCCGAGCACGCTGGAATGGACGGGCTCACAACAAGAGAAATTGACGTACTTGAATTGATTGCTGCTGGATGTGCGAACAAGGAAATTGCCGCACAACTTTCCATCACGGAAGAAACCGTGAAAAGCCGAGTAAAAAATATACTTTCCAAGCTCCAAGCGAATGATCGCACACATGCAGTCACCCTGGGCTTGAAGCGCGGCATCATCAGTTTATAATCTGCACAACCTTCGAGTGGTTTTTCTCACTCGAATGAGTGAACTGTTGGCCTCAATACAGGGTGTGGTGAGGCGTCTACAGCACGTATATTTATATTGGCTTCTTTTGCAACGGCTTTTTTCCACATTCGCGAATGGATGGCCTGGCAAAGGACTGATTTTGCTCAGACTTTCCCTTGCTGTTTATCTTCTTTCTGACTGTTTCGCGGAATTCGATGAGAGCGCTAGCCCCACGCAACAGATGCTTCGCATCATTGGTGCCACCGCTGGACTGTTTATTCTGGTAGGACTTTGGACTCCTATCGCGAGCGTACTTGCCGCTCTGGTGGAGGTCTGGACTGCCATGTTGCAATTTGGCAATACATGGGCGGCTCTGTTGGCCGTTGCCCTTGGCCTAGGCTTGGCTTTGATAGGACCTGGCGCCTACTCAGTCGACGCGGTCAACTATGGGCGTAAACGCATCTCAATTAATAAGACATAAGCTGCTCGGAACGTGACTCTATCGAGTGAATCGATAGCCTACAAAGGGGGTTTCGGTCAGGTTCGCATTTGCTCAAGATGAGGTGGTAAGCAGCAAAGCAGTAGGTGATAAGCGACTAACAGTAGTTTGCTCGGCATGGAGGCAGAATGACATCACTCGGGAAACGAATTCTTTTCACACCTTTGCAATTGGGCACACTGACACTCAAACACCGCGTCATTATGCCACCTTTAACTCGATCACGTTCCATTCAGCCCGATTCCATTCCGGGCGATCTGATGGCTGAATATTACTCGCAAAGAGCTTCAGACGGTGGATTCATTATCGGGGAAGCGACCAACATCTCGCTAACCAGTCGTGGTTGGCTGGGGGCACCCGGACTCTTTTCCGACCAGCAGGTGGAAGGATGGAAGCAGGTTGTGTCAGGCGTTCATGCGAATGGCGCCCACATGTTTGCGCAGCTATGGCACACGGGACGTTCTTCGCATGTCTCGCTAACTGGTGGGGAAATACCCGTCTCTGCATCAGTTGACCCGGCTTATTGGGAACACCCGTCGCACTTGGTATCCACTGTGGGAGGGTGGGTCCAGCCCTCTCCTCACAGAGAACTTACGGTCAAGGAGATCTCGCTGATTGTCGAGGATTACCGGAGAGCTGCGGAACGAGCCATGGATGCTGGTTTCGAAGGCGTGGAACTGCACGGGGCCAACGGCTATTTAATCGATCAGTTTCTACAGGACGGCAGTAACAAAAGAACAGATGAGTACGGCGGCTCGATCGAGAACAGGTCACGGCTGCTGTTGGAAGTAGTGAATACCCTGACTTCCGTATGGGGTTCGAATCGAGTTGCTGTTCGCCTTGGTCCCGGTGGCACGTTCAACGGCATGTCGGATAGTGACCCCTGGGCACTCTTCTCCTACGTGGCGAAAAAGCTCAACCAATGGGATCTCGCTTACCTCCACATCATTGAACCCCGCATCAAGGGCAGTGAACTCGTCCACGAAACTCAAGGACCGATTGCCACTGAGCAGATTCGGACAATCTTCAAAGGCAAGCTGATTGCCGCTGGTGGTTTTGAGCCAGCTACAGCAGACGTAATCCTGGAAAGCGGAACTGCTGATGCAGTTGCCTTTGGTCGCTATTTTGTCTCCAATCCTGATTTGCCTTACCGCATCAAGGCGGGATTGCCGCTCACACCCTATGACCGAAATACGTTTTATACGTTTGATGCTCGCGGCTACACGGACTATCCGTTTTACGATAGCTCCGCAAAGTTGGAGTACATCAAGCGCGAGATGGTGAAAGCTTAACCCAATTCAATAAAGGAACAGTCATGAACAACAAAATAAACGTCATGTTAGTACATGGTGCGTGGGCTGATGGCTCGTGCTGGAGCAAGGTAATCCTTCTGCTACAGGAAAAAGGCTTGCACGTCACCGCCGCACAGATTCCCTTGACTTCGCTGGAAGATGACATTGCGGTCACACGCCGACTGCTTTCCATGGACGGAGGGCCAACGGTTTTGGTGGGCCACTCCTATGGAGGTGCTGTGATCACCGGTGCAGCAACTGAGACACCGAATGTAAAAGCGCTAGTTTACATTACCGCCTTTGGGCTTGACGAAGGAGAGAGCCTCGATAGCCTTAGCAAACAAGGACCGCCCTCGCCAGGGTCTACGGCGATCTCGCCAGACGCAAATGGTTATCTCTGGATCAATCGAGAGAAGTTTCATACGGCTTTCGCTGGCGGTGCCACTCCAGCCGAAGCATCACTGATGTCAGTGGTACAAAAGCCATTAAGCATGGCGAGTTTTACCGGCAAAGAAGGTGTACCAGCGTGGAAAACAATTCCTTCCTGGTATCTCGTATCCACGAATGACCAGATGATCCCACCGCCAGCACAGGAATTTATGGCCAAGCGGATGGGAGCTACGGTGCAATACGTCCCGGCGAGTCACGTTTCTTTCCTGTCGCATCCGAATGAAGTTGCGGCAATGATTTTTGATGCGGCTGCGTCTCTCCAGGAGAACGTTCAAAGGCAGACTGCTTAGACACAAAGGCAGAGCAGAGAAGCCTAACAGCCAATCTGCTGTGCCGTCCGAGTAATCCACCCAAGAAAGAGGCATCATGACTGAACTGTTGCATCTGGCTATTGAAGCTCACGGCGGGCTGGGGCGCTGGCAGCAGCTGAACTCCATGAAAGTTGCTGCTTCCATCACGGGAGCGATCTGGTATGTGAAGGGTAAGGGTGACGTTCTAAAGAATGTCGTAATGACTCTGGATACCAAGAAAGAGCGACTGGTAACAAATTTCCCAGGGGAGAATAAGCATTCGGTCTTCGAACCGGAATACATTGTGATGAAAACAGATGACGGAACCATCATTGATTCTCGAAAAGATCCCGAAATGGCGTTCAACGGCCAGCGGCGGGAAACTCCTTGGGACGATATCCACGTAGCTTACTTCTGTGGTGAGGCTCTCTGGACTTACCTGAGTACTCCGTTTCTATATACTTACGAAGGTTTCCAAACGGAAGAGATTTCTCCTATCCGGGTAGAGGGCGAGATGTGGAGACGTCTGAAAGTAACATTCCCAGATTACATAAAAAGCCACACTCGCGAACAGATCTCCTGCTTTGGGACGGATGGTTTGCTACGTCGGCATGATTACACCGTGGACATTCTGGGTGGCGCAACCGGGCTTAACTATGCTTCCGAGTATCGCAATATTGACGGAATCATCGTGCCCACCAAACGCCGTGTGTATGCATACGAAGGGGATTACCAACTTGTGAAGGAACCGCTGCTCGTCGCTATCGATATGGGCGAGATTACTTTTTCCTGAGCTGTGCAGATTTAGATTTTAGAAGAGAGAGAACAGAATATGAAACTCACCGGCAACACAGTTTTTATCACAGGAGGCGGTTCTGGCATTGGCAGAGCGCTAGCGGAAGCATTACATGAACAAGGCAATCAGGTCATTATCTCAGGACGCCGGAAAGAGAACTTATCAAAAACGGTAGAGGCCAACTCTGGCATGGATTCAATCGACCTTGATCTCACGAGCCAAGCCAGTATTGCTCGTGCCGCTAGTGAACTAATTGCGAAGTATCCTAAGCTCAATGTTTTAATCAATAATGCAGGCATTATGGAGACTGACGACGCTGCTACGGAGATTGACGACAATCTACTTGTATCAACCGTGACAACAAACCTTTTGGGTCCTGTCCGAATGACGAGTGTGTTGATAGAACATCTGAAGCATCAGAAATCAGCGACAATTCTGATGGTTTCTTCTGTGCTCGCTTTTACTCCTATGGCGAAGACAGCAGTATATTCATCAACAAAGGCGGCGATACACTCCTACACTCAATCACTTCGTTTCAAATTGAGGAACACTTCGGTACGCGTTCTGGAACTCATTCCACCTTGGGTTCAAACCGACTTGCTCAATAGCAGCAACGAACCTCGCGCCATGCCCCTTGCTGAGTTCACAAAGGAAACCATGGACGTACTTGCCAATGACGCGCAAGAAATTCTGGTAGAGCGTGCGAAGGCGATACGGAATCAAGCCGGTCCAAATGAATCGACGTTCTTTTTTCAATTCAATGAACAAGCGGAGCAAATACCGACTCCCGCATAAGCTCACAATCAGCAGTTGAGGGCCTAAACCCTCTCTCAGGCTTTGCTCCAGGCGATGATGTCCGAAAACCGCCACTCTCAACAGTGAATCATTGAGAGAATGGCCCTATGGAGTTACCTGAGCGAGAAACTTGTTATCGCGCTCTACAGAGTCGCGATCCGCGATTCGATGGTTTGTTGTTCGTCGCTGTCAGCTCAACTGGCATTTATTGCCGCCCGGTGTGTCCCGCTCGTACGCCAAACTTTGGGAACTGCCGGTTCTTCGGTTCAGCAGCGGCGGCACAAGAAGCGGGTTTTCGTCCTTGTCTGCGTTGCCGACCAGAAACAGCACCTGATCTGGCTTCCTGGCGAGGAACATCAAACACTGTTTCTCGTGCCCTTGCGTTGATCGCGGATGGCGCCTTGAACGGCAACGAAGCCAATGTGGAAGCACTTGCAGAACGCCTGGGGATTGGTGAGCGTCACCTCCGTAGATTATTCGTACAGCATCTGGGTGCTTCACCAATTGCAGTAGCGCAGACCCGACGTGTTCTTTTCGCCAAGCAATTAATTCACGAGACTCAATTGCCCATGAATGAAGTGGCATTGGCTGCCGGATTCGGAAGCATCCGGCGATTCAACGAAACATTCCATCAATTATTCCATCGGCCTCCAAGTGCTTTACGGCGAAAAGCTTCCTCGAATACAGCAAGTCCAGAGGCTGGTGTAACACTCCTGCTGCGATATCGCCCACCCTATGACTGGAACGCAATGCTGGAATTCCTCCGTGCGCGTGCGATAGCCGGACTGGAAGTTGTTGAGAAAGAAACATACCTGCGTACCATCGTGATGGATGAATGTACAGGAAGTATTCAAATCACGCATAAGCCGGATCGGCAGAGCCTGTGTGTCACTATTTATTTTCCGCGTGTGCAATCATTGCCGGCAATCATCAGCCGTGTGCGGCGCCTGTTTGACCTAGGGGCGGACATCGAAACCATTGCTAGTCACCTTTCTCTTGATCCCTTATTGGCCCCATACATAGCACAAAGACCAGGCTTACGCGCTCCCGGTGGTTGGGATGGTTTTGAGTTGGCGGTGAGAGCAATTTTGGGTCAACAGGTGAGCATAGCCGCTGCCCGTCGGCTCGCGGAGCAACTCGTCTCTCGCTATGGAGAACGCTTGCGGAGTGACTTTGCGGGTGATTCACGATTAACACACGTGTTTCCGGAAGCGCGGCGTCTTGCTTCAGTGGCATCCATACAGGTGGGAATGCCGGCGGCACGGCGAACCGCCTTAAAAGAAATGGCCGAAGCTGCCGTAGGAGATCCCCATCTTTTTCGATCATGGGGAACTATGGAGGAAGCTGTCTTAAAACTGCGCAAGATTCGCGGGGTGGGTGAGTGGACGGCGCAATACATCGCCCTGCGTGCATTACGTGAAACTGATGCATTTCCTGCTGCTGACGTTGGGTTGCTGCATGGTGCAGAAGTGGTGGATGGGGAACGACCCACAGTGCCTCAGCTTTTGATGCGATCCGAAACTTGGCGACCATGGCGCGCCTACGCCGCACAACACCTTTGGGCCGCTGCTGCCGCATATACTTAAAATCCAGGAGCACTTATGTCTGATGTTTTATTGCTGCTTATCGACCGGATAAATACGCCAATCGGGGAATTGTTGCTCGTGGCAGATGATGCAGGGAAAGTTCGTGCCATCGATTGGGCGGACTACGAATCACGCATGCTGCGCTTATTGCGGCTGCATTATGGAAAGGACGGGTTCAAGCTCGAACCGGCTCACAATCCTCATGGCCTGACGATGCGATCAGCCGTTACTTTGCGGGTGATTGGAGGCAATTGACGACATGCCTGTACAAACGGCTGGCACACCCTTTCAGCGCAGCGTCTGGAATGAGCTAAGGAAAATCCCGCGAGGCGCGCCCATTTCTTACGGAAAGCTTGCCGAGCAAATCGCTAGCCCCAAGGCCGTCAGAGCTGTTGGTCTAGCGAATGGGGCCAATCCGATTGGGATCGTTGTTCCGTGCCATCGCGTCATCGGGTCTAACGGATCACTCACCGGCTATGGAGGAGGTTGGAACGCAAGCGGTGGTTGTTGGAGCATGAGCGGAAGCACGCCCAGCCAAGTCTTAGCTCCTGAACGTATGCTGGTAAGAGGCGAGGTCTACTTTAGAGCCCCGAAATTTAACTCCTTCCATCTCAAGGCGGAAGCGCTGTTCCGCTCCCGCTTCCAAGCGAAGTTTGATTTCACCCCCGGCCCCGATCACACGCTGCCACGGAAGTGAGTCGACATGATCCGTTCGAAGGAGCCTCGCCACAGCCCGGTGGTGCAGAGGGTATCCTGCGGCAGCCGCCACTTGCCCGTAAGTGGCAACTTTCCCTTTCGGGATGGATCGAATCATTCGTCGGAACACTGCGTCTCGAAGCGTGCTCGGGCTCGCACACTCCCTGATGAGTTTACGATGGAGCTTTGTTGAAAGCTTTGCAGGCGTTTTTGCTCGATTCGCCATACTTACATTGTTTTAAACTGCTCCGCTAAAACAGCTTGTCCAAGGTGATTGGCAGATCACGAATACGTTTACCCGTTGCGTGATATACAGCATTGGCGATCGCAGCCGCCGCTCCCGTAATACCGATCTCTCCAATGCCATGTGCTCCCAATGGCGTGTGCGGATCTGGAATATCCAGGAAGTATGCTTCTATGTGCGGAATGTCGGCATGTACGGGAACGTGATATTCAGCAAGGCTCGGGTTGGCAATACGCCCGGTACGCTCATCGAAAAGGGTTTCTTCGGTGAGTGCCATGCCGATTCCCATGATGATACCGCCCCTGAACTGCGAGCGTGATGTTTTGGGGTTCAGGATGCGCCCTGTATCAAACGCACCTACCCAACGCGAAATGCGAACTTCCCCGGTTTGCTCATGGACGCGGACCTCACAGAATTGCGCGCCATACGAACCCATGGAGTATTTTAAGGATTCGAACGATTGGCCTGATTCCGCTTCTGCTTCCACAAAATCCTGTTTCAGCCGCGCCAGGATAGAAACGTAGCTTTCCCCTACGTCACGCTTGTCTCTGCGGAAGAGGCCACTGTCACAAGCTCGGACCTCATCAAAGTGAGACCCAGCGAGTGGCGAGCCACTGTCCTTCTTGGCATTTGCCAGCAGTTCCCGTTGCAGTTTTTCACAAGCTTGTTGAACCGCAAGGGCAACGCTGATGGTCTGATTTGATCCTCCCGCTACCGGCGCATGAGGCAGATCAGTATCCCCATATTCAAAACGAACTTTTGCTAGAGGAAGACCCAACCGCTCGGCTGCATGTTGCGTCTGAACTGTGGCTGTACCCATTCCCATTTCTTGGGCAGAGCTTTGCACAATCACGGTTCCGTCTGCGTTCAGCCTTACCCTGGCTGCAGCGGGATAACGGTAAGCGGGATAGAAAGCAGTTGCCACGCCTTGACCGATCCACCATTGACCATCCCGCATGGTGCGAGGCTGCCGAGGCCGATTCTGCCAGCCAAACTTTTCCATGCCGAGCCGGTAAGCTTCTTTGAAATGGCGACTCGAAAACTCAGTGCCTTTTGCCGGATCTCGCTCAGGGTCATTTCGCAGCCGCAGTTCCACCGGGTCAATCCCAAGCTGATAGGAAAGCTCGTCCATGGCGGATTCCAGTGCGAATGTGCCGATCGATTCGCCGGGTGCTCGCATAAACGTGTTTGGTGTGGTGTTGAGCCGCATCACCGATTGGGTAACGATACAGATTTTCTGTGGCATATAAATGCCGCGCCGGAAAGGAAAACTGCTCTGGAAAATCATTCGTAGTGGTTGTGGCGGTAATGCCTGTATGCAGCAGGGCAGTGAGCTTGCCGGTTTCATCGGCTGCTAAAGCAACTCTTTGTTCCGAAGGGGTACGACCGCCTACACTGCGAAACACACCTTCCCGAGTCAGCACCAGTTTCACCGGGCGGTTTACCACCTTGGCTGCCAGGACGCAGAGTTGGACGTGTCCCCACATGGAACCTTTGCCCCCGAAGCCGCCTCCCACGAAAGGAGCCAGTACTCGTACATCTTCTTTATCCAGCGAGAACATCTTGGCGAGAGAATCCGCCACGCCTCGCACAAACTGGCTTGCATCGTAAACAGTGAGTTTATTGCCGTTCCAAGCCGCAGTGGTAGCGTGCAACTCAATCGCGTTATGGTTGTAACGCGGCGTTGTGTACACATTGTCGACTTGGAATTGTGCTTTCGCCAAGGCTGCTTTTGCATCGCCTTTGCTGACCTCGGTATCTTCACCCATGATCGACTTCGGCGTTTCGGCGTGAGTCTTTCCTTCGGCAAAGGAGGTATCAGCGTGTTCTTGCTTGTACTCAATCTTGACGAGTGACGCTGCATACTCAGCCCGGTCCAGCGTTTCTGCCACCACAACGGCAACCGGCTGCCCATTCCAGTAGATCTCATCGGTGTTTACGACATTGGCTTTAGTGCCTGCCGCATCACTGCCGCCGGAAGGGCTGAAGAGTGGGGGCATCTTCATTTTCGGCGCATTCTGATGTGTGATTACAGAGATGACGCCGCCCGCTGTTTCCGCTTCGCTGGTATCGATGCTCTTGATAGAACCCTTGGCTATCGTGCTATACACCAGCGTGGCATAGGCAAGATTTTCCAGGGGATATTCTGCCGAAAACTGAGCGCTTCCTGTGACCTTTTCTCGGCCATCAATCCGGTCAATTGGTTTCCCGATGATCTGATCGGCATCGCTCAACTGATCGCGGTCACGATCAGGCACGAACTGTACAACTGCTTCGGTGAGTTTGGAAAGAATGCTCATCAGGCAACCTCCTTGGTCGATAGTTCTAGTAAAACGCTGGTAATCGTTCGCTTCGCCAGTTCGATTTTGAAGCCGTTATGGCGATATGGTCGGGCTGTTGCGAGTTCCAGTTCCGCCGCTTGTCGGAATGTCTGCTCGTTTGCTGGTTTCCCGATTAGATATTGCTCAGCCGTGGATGCACGCCAGGGCTTATGTGCCACGCCGCCAAGGGCAAGACGTGCTTGTTTAATCTTTCCGCCTTCCATATCCAACGCAGCGGCTACCGATACAAGCGCAAATGCGTAGCTCGCACGGTCGCGCACTTTTCGGTATAAGGAATTTCGGGAAAAGGGAAGGGAAGGAAGGTCTACCGAGGTGATTAACTCATCTCGCTGAAGGTTTGTATCGAGCTGCGGTGTATTACCGGGCAGGCGGTGAAAGTCAACTAGCGGGATGCTGCGCGTGCCATTTCTGCCGGCGACTTGTACCACGGCATCCAGCATCGCCATAGCAACACACATGTCGGAAGGGTGAGTGGCAATACAATCGGGCGAGGTTCCAAGAATTGCGTGGATGCGGTTGAATCCTTCCAGGGCATCGCAACCTGTTCCTGGCATACGTTTGTTGCAGCGGGCGGCACTGTCGTAAAAGTAATAACAACGAGTTCGTTGCATCAGGTTGCCGCCTGTTGTCGCCATGTTCCGTAGTTGGGCCGAGGCACCCATCAGGATTGCTTGCGAAAGAACCGGATAGCGATCACGCACAAGCGGATTTCCAGCCACGTGGCTATTGCTCACCAAAGCTCCAATGCGAAGTCCGCCGTCAGGCAACTCCTCAATTGCGGCAAGCGGTAGCTTGGTGATGTCAACCAGCGCCTCCGGTTGCTCAATATTTTCCCGCATGAGGTCAACCAGGTTGGTTCCTCCGCCCAGGAACTTTGCATTCTGCATTTGCGAGATCACGCTTAATGCGTTTTGCTGGTCATCGGCCCGCACATAGGAAAAGTTTCTCATTTGCTCATCTCCTGGTAGGCTTGTTGAATCGCGTCCACAATTCCTACATAAGCGCCGCAACGGCAAAGGTTTCCACTCATCCGTTCTCTGATTTCGTGGTCAGAAAACTCCAGGGATGCACTTGCGACGTTTTCTGTCACTGCGCTGGGCAGACCGTCATGGAATTCCTGAATCATACCCACTGCCGAGCAAATTTGACCAGGTGTGCAATAGCCGCATTGGAAGCCATCATGCTGAATAAAAGCGCTCTGTAGGGGATGTAATCCGCTGGAACTCGCCAATCCTTCCACCGTGATGATCTGGCGGCCCTCATACTGAACGGCTAAAGCAAAGCAGGAATTGATACGCTCACCATCCACCAGTACCGTGCAGGCTCCGCACGCGCCTTGATTACAGCCTTTCTTGGTACCCGTTAAGCCAATATGTTCACGCAATGCGTCCAGCAACGAAACACGTGCTTCGATCTGTAGCGGATAGTCGATCCCGTTTACACGTAAAGTAACCGTGTGTGCCGCGCCTGGTAACTCCATGTATGTGTTGCTCCCTGAAGCCATCGTAGCGCGAGAACCCGGTACGCATATATGTTGCCGCAAAACTCGATTGCCGCCCCGTGATGCCGGGAGCCAATGTGGCTTCAAACGGGGCCGTGAAGTCCCTTTAGTGGAGATACACTGAAGTGACTCTGTGTTTTTCTGGCTGCCTTTCACCATCAGCACGTTGCTGTTTCAGCCTGACCCGGCCATGCTCCGGCAGGTCTATGAAGAAGCGTTAGCACGCCGGGAGCACGACTACGGACCGAACGACAGCCGAACTGTGGACGCTGCTCGCAACCTAGGCCAATTTCTTCTTGGCAAAGATGATTCCGCCGCACGACGCGCTTTCACCAGAGTGGTAGAAGCAGATGAGGCTACCTACGGGAAAGACTCTCCGCAAACGCTGGCAGACGTAGGCCAGCTTGCCTCGGCTGTGCCTCGCGCGGAAGCCGCTCCGCTTCTGCAACGCGTAGCACAAAGCCCGGACCCGAATCTTTCCGGCTGGGCATTGTCCGCCACTGCGGAATTATATGCGGCTGCTGGAAACCGGGAGATGGCAGCGAAGTTTTGGAAACAGGCTCTTTCTAAAGCAGAAGTGGTGAATGGGAAAGATGGTCCTGTGGCCGCTGGATTACTGAACGCGCTGGCATTAGCTGTGGAGCCCAAGGAAGGTATTCCGTATTTATTGCACTCGTTGGAGATCTACCGGCGCGGACTGGGAGAAGCACACCCTCAGATTGCTACCACAAAAACCAATCTTTGTAAGCTTTTGACAGCCACCGGCCATGCGGACGAGGCGATTGCTTACGGCAACGAAGCTCTCCAAGCATTTCGCACTGGTTTGGGCGACCTTCACTCGCGTACTGCAATTGCTGCTACGGAACTTGCGAATGCCTATGCAGCTAAGCCTGATAGGCCCCAGGCCGAACGCTTGTTCCGTCTGGCGTTATCCATTAATGAAACCATCTATGGTGCGCAAAATCCACAAACAAAAGAAAGTGCGCGTTTATTAGCTGAGTTTCTCCGCAATACCCCGCCTAAGGCCGCTTTGTCCCGTTAAGGGCAGAGTTTGCAGGGACAGGGATCAGTGGATTGTCTTTGTTGTAGATCGCAATCCGGTGATTTGTAAAGACCAGATGATTTTGCGGATGGACGCCCGGCATGTGGCACTCCGCGCAAGGCTGGGAACCGATTGCCTGCTGATGTTGCACCGATGCATGACACGTTTTGCATGCAGCATCATAAGAAGATAACTTGCGTTCCACCGGCGCATGGGGAGAATGGCACGTAATACAGGTAAGGCGGCCGCTGCTTTTTTGGAGGCAAGCGCTGGCGGAAAGCATAAAGGGCTGATGGCGGGAGTTCCAAGGGTCTAGTAAATCCGCTACCTCTTCCGGGCCTGTGAGCACCCGATGACACTGGCCGCAGAACTGATTCATTTTACTGCCATCCGTTTTGGACCAACTTACAGGTTTGTTGTGAACCGGATCTTTTACATGGAGCGACCCCGGACCGTGGCACACTTCACAACGAACCCCATTTTCATGAGGAACAATTGCTTCTGTTGGCGATAGTGTTAGCGGCCCCGTGGAGTGGCACGCAAAACATCGCAAGATGTTTGCGCCTGCTTCGTAGAGCGGATAATGCTGACCTACTGAAGTGGGGTGTCCAGGGGTGAGGGCGAAGCCGTTCAAAGACCGAAACCAGCTTTCCCCTAATTCCACATAATCTTCGGGCGCGACTTTGCTGACAAACGTAATCGCCTGGTCTCCTGCGCCAAATGCCCACTCGCCGGGCTGGTCACCGTGGGATTTTGCCAAGGCTCGGGCGTGTCCGGTAGTTGACTGGGATTTGTACTCCGCCGGATGGCAGGAACGGCACGCTTCCGCACCCACATAGGAGGGTGCGCTTTGCGCGCTTGTGAAAAGAAAGAAGAACAAAAGAAAACGCCACACGGCTTTGTAAACAGTTCCTTTAAAAAGAATAGCGGCTCTGGAGCTAGTCCAGAGCCGCTAAATGAATCAACTTCGAACAGAAGTTTGAAGTTAGAAGGTGAAGCGAATCACGGTTTGGAGAATGCGTGGGTCACGCGCACCACTTACCGTACCAAATCCGTTCTTATTGACCAGATTACCAGCAGAATCGAAGGCTAAGTTGGTCGGGTTGGGGTTAGTGAGGTTTGCAAAGTTCAGCGTGCTATTGATACCGCTGAACTGTGTGTGATTGAACGCGTTAAACGCGTCTACGCGTAACTGCACGCCCATGCGATCTTTAACCGAGAACGTCTTTTGCAACGTCAAATCCCAATTGTTGATGCCGGGATTGAAGAGATAACGGATCTTTGCAGTAGTTCCGATGTTGCCGGGTTGCGGCTCGCCGAAAACAGCGGGGTTGACTCGTGTGTAGGGGTTATCGGAACCAGTATTCGGATTGCCGAGTACCACGAGCCTTGCCCCTTCTGTGTAGGAACCAGTGAGATTCTGGTTGTTTACGCCACTAATGCTGAAGCCGGGCGTGAACGGATCTCCCGTGACAAGCCGGGCAATACCGGAAAGCTGCCAGCCGTCCAGGATCGAGTGAGCGAAGCCAGTACTCGACAGAATCCGGGGAACATCATATACGAAATTAGCAACCAGATTATGGCGCCGGTCGAAACTTGCGTTGGAGTAATTCCGCAGGTGATCGTATTGGTCGATGCTCTTGTAATCCGTATCTGAGGTAACGTTGGTCAAAGCATGGCTCCAGGTGTAAGCAATCCCTGTGAACAAACCTTTGGCGAACCGGCGGTTCAACGTCACTTGAAGCGCGTTGTAATTGGAGTTGGCGGTGTTCTCATACAGAGTGATATCGCCTAAACCTTTATAAGGACGCAAAAAGTTTGTCGGCAATGCCGTCTGCCCAGCTAATGAACTAGCTGCCAGTGTTTTGTCCTGGTTCTGCGGAAGGAATGTTGCTCCGTAAGGTATCGCATTCAGATTCAACTGATCGGGAAGATGGCGAGATTGGCTTCCCACATAAGCGGTATCTAATACGAAGGAACCCGGGAGCTTGCTTTGGATGCTCACGGTGTAGTTGTACACCGTTGGAACATGTCCCGTGAGATCGGACATGTACACGTTGGGTGGTGCCAGCAGCGCGGAAGCCGGATTGATGTCTTGGGCGTAGCCGTAATTCAGGGTTGGCGCAGTCGTGACCGGGGGATTGCGAATCATGTCAAAGATCTTGTTCCCCTGAATGCGGTCGTAGTACATGCCCCCGCCCGCCCGGACCACCAGGTTTTGGTGGCCAGTAACGTCCCACGCCATTCCGAACCGTGGACCCCATTGTGGACCGCGGTTCTCCATCAGATACTTATTGATTCCTTTGCCTTGCTGCAACATGCCGTTGGCAAAAACACCAGAGTTTGGTATTTCATAGCCGATATAGGCAGCAGCGAGCGTCTGGCCTGAAGCCGGGTCCACCGCGATTCGAGTGCCGGCTTGGCTCAGCCCAGGTTGGTATAGACGCGGAGCCTTGCTCGGGTCATAAGCACTGGGGTCAAACGTCGACGTCTGCATTGCCGCATCATATTGGGGCTGGTACCAGGCGCCACGCAAACCGTAGTCCAGAGTGATCCGGTCCGTGATCTTCCAGGTGTCCTGAACATATACTTCCAGGTTCGTATACCGGTACATGCCGTTCAGATAAGCATTGGCTTGCGTGAACGAGTTGTACACCCCAATCGCCGCATTGGCAAAACCAAAGCCTGTGTCATACGGATTGCTGGAATTATCACCGAAGTTGTAGTTGCCGTTTGTGGTGGAAAAACTGGTCTGGTCTTTCCGGCTTCTTTGAATATAAATGCCGGCTTTGAGGCTGTGCCGTCCCACCACTTTGTTCAAGTTGTCCACCCAGTCCAAAGTAGTGTTGTAGTTGACAAACGGCGCATAAGGATTGGTTACCGTTGGCGAGTTGCCAATACGAGTACCACCAAAGCTCAGAGTCGGCAGCAAATCAGATTGCACCGCGCTAGGGTACAGCACGGGAAGATTCACTCCACTGGCGGTTCGCGTCAATGCATTTGTGGCGGGAAAAATGTTGATGGAGTTATGCGAAGTGCCGAACGTAAACTCATTTGTCATTGAGGGACTGATTGTCCAGGTGTGGCCGAGAGCCCAACTGTTACCGGGAGAGACGTAGCTAATTGGGGTTACGGGGACAACAAGCCCAATTGCCCACTGGCCGTAGTTCTGATTTAGACTGTTTTGATTGTAAATAAAATGCCCAAACACACGCATGTTCGAATTGATGTTGTAGTCAATTCGCAGTAAGTCTTCTCGTCGAGGAGCCTGGTCGGAGATTTGTGACTGGTAGTTAAAACCCTTGTTGGCTACGCTGGCAGCATTTGGAAGAGGGAAGAACTTCAGCAATGCCACACCCGGAGCATATAACCGGCTCTGTGGGATACGTCCCAAAACGCCATCCGCAGCGAAACAACCGGACGTGTTGGATGCGCTGCAGGGAAGGTTCAGCGTTGCGTCTTTGATGTAGGGGAAAGGATTTCCGCTGCTATCGACAGACTGCGAAAAGTCTCCCTGGCGTTCCAAGGCCGTGGGAACTGTCGCATTCTTGGTGCTGTTCGGGGCAAGTTGCTTTTGATATTCCTGGCTCCAGAAAAAGAACAGTTTGTTGGAACTCTTGTGAAGAAGTTTCGGAATGATCACCGGGCCACCAATGGTGTAACCCAAATCATTGAACCGGAACTTATTTCTGGCAAGTCCGTCTCGGTTGTTTTTCCAGTTATTCGCATTCAACCCTTCATGACGGTGGTACCAGTACGCGCTGCCATGAAAATCGGCGGTGCCGCTCTTAGTTACTTCCACAATCTGCGCGCCAGCCGAACGTCCGTATTCCGCCTGGTAAGCGCTGGTCAGAACACGGAACTCCTGGATAGAATCCATAGAAACAGTGACGTTCTGGCCTCCATTAGACCCCGTATCTACGTTTCCAATGCCGTTGATTGTAGTTTGATTTTCGGAAGTGCGAGTGCCATTTGCGGAAATACTCCCCAACCCGCCGGAACCGGCAACCTGGAAATTCGCGGTGCTCACCACGCCAGGCAGTAATTTCACCAAATCCAGCGGATTCCGGCCATTCACCGCGATATTTTGAATCTGTTTGGACACCAGCGAATCAGAACGCTCCGCGCTTTCTGTTTGCAAAGCAACGGTGTTCGCACTGATTTCCACCGATTCAGTTACAGCTCCGACTTCCAGCGTGATATCTCCCAGCGTTAAACGCTGGTCCGCATTCAGCGTAATGCCACGCCTCTCGAGCTTCTTAAAGCCTGCTGCTTGAACAGATAGGTCGTAAGTTCCGGCAGGTAACGTAGGGAAAACAAATCGCCCAGTACTTTCCGACTGGACCGATTGAGTCACCTTCTGTTCGTTGTTGGTAACGGTAATGGAAGCGTTTGGAATAGCTGCTTGCTGTGCATCTTGGATAGAGCCCGTAATCGAGCCACTCGTTTGCGAGTACCCGAGCGATGCACAGAATAGAATTCCAACGCTTAAAACACACGTGGTTTTTAAGCGCACGAAAATATCTCCTTGGTTGCGATATGGCTAGGAGTTATCTATCGACAAGGATTTCCACTATCTTTAAGCTTTTCTTACTTACAAGGACGCCTATACACACAAGCCTCCCTCTTATTGCCGAAAGCAGCAAAAACAGTTCGACAATCCCCCTAGACCCAACTTACTTCTGAAGCGCACATGAACAATATCGCAAAACAACATTGTTATGCAACTGTAAAGGCGCCTAATCTGTTTCCTTGTGAATCGCTGTAATTCGGAAAAAAAGCCTCAATTACAAGCACAATTTTTGGTTTGGTTCTTTGGAGGCGCGGGTCGGGATCGAACCGACGAATAAAGGTTTTGCAGACCTTTGCCTTACCACTTGGCTACCGCGCCGATGGGGGAATGGCTAAAGGCAAAATAGCGCGCAACACTGCCGAAAGTCAAACTGCCTCAGAAATGCAAAGGGGCAGTTGTCTGGTTCTTGGAAAAAATCGGAGCAGCTTTTGCCATAGTTTTTGCGGGATGCTTCTCCTGGGGAATCATGGGCAGCAAAAGGTAGGAGGCATGCTTCCGGTCGTGAAACACTGTTTGGGTCGCAGGTCGCAATTCTGCTTCGTCCGCTATCGTTCGCCCTGTATTCGGATTCCGGTCAAATCTGGGGAAGTTGCTGCTGGAGATTTCCACCCGGATATGGTGGCCTTTTCGAAATACATTGCTGGTAACGCCGCCATCCACTTTCAATTTGTAAATCTCGCCGGAGTTCAATAACTCTGGTTTCGAAAGCGAGTTCCGGTAGCGGGCTCTCAGCATCCCGTCGGTTAAGCTGCGTGCAGAGCCATCCGGAAACACATCCACCAGCTTCAGAGTGAAGTCCGTATCGCGAGCGGTACTTGCCGCAAACAAAATCGCCTGTATGCTTCCGGTGACTTCCTGATCTTCCGGCAGAGGCGGCGTGGAATACACCAATACATCATTCCGCTTTTCAATTTCGCGCTGGTCCAGCGGTCCCCATGGGAAAATCGTGGGGTTACAGCACACCGAACCGCCATGTGTAGGAACCGGTTTGTGGGGATCGTACACAAAACTATCTGGCGCTTCGTCCTGGGGCGACTCCAGTTTCAACGTACCGGTTCCCGCAGCGCTGTTCGCATGGCCATCGCTTTCCAGGTAGAACTTAGTGAACTTGGTTCGCTGAAGCGGCCATTCGGATTCGTCTCGCCATTGATTGGTTCCCATCACAAAGATGCGAACCGGCGGTTGGGACATCAGGGGAACATCTTTATTTTTCAGCCACTGGTCGAACCATTGAATCTGCAAGGTGCGAAGGCCCACCACGGAATCCGGTCCAAAGTCCACGCCAGGAAACGAAGCACCAATATTGTGCGGCCAGGGACCAATCAGGATGCGGTGAAAACCGGATGTTTTTTGCAGAGCCGAAAATACCTCCAGGTCGCTTTCCGCATAGTTGTCGAACCACCCGCCGACGGAATAAACCGGCGTTTTTAGGCGCTTTAATTCCTGGTAAACGCTCAGGGACTGCCAAAAGCTGTCATAGTCCGGATGGTCCAGCGCTTCCTGGAATAAGGGAACTCGGTGTCCGGTCGCGGCAACGTCGGCCTGCCGCAAAGGCAACGTCCAGATATACTTCCGAAAGTCCGGCGTGATTTCCGGACTCCGCATATTTTCTTGCAGCCACAGGAGGCGGTGCCCTAATTTCATGCCGCCTCCCGTGGAATAAAAGCGGTCTCGGTAGTCGTCATCGCCTGATACCCACGGAAAAATGGCTTTCAGATGAGGGTTGCCAAGCAGAGCCACTTTCCACTGCGCAATCCCTAAGTATGACCCGCCGAGCATCCCGATTTTGCCATCGGACCAGGGTTGCTTGGCAATCCAGTTCAGTGTGTCATCGCCATCTGGAGCTTCCTGAAGGAGAGGCAGAAACGTCCCCTCGGATTCCGAACGTCCCCGCACGTCTTCCACCACTACGGCATATCCATGTTCAACAAATGCTTGGTAGTTGGGTGTGGGAGCTGTGCCTTTTCCATATGGGGTTCGAATCAAAATCGTGGGAACCGCACCGGCCCCGCTTGGCCGGAAAATGTTGGCGGCCAAGTGGATTTTATCCCGCATCGGAATTTGCACATGGTACTGGCTCAGCAAGGAGCCTCGAAGGTCCTTGCACCAAATACCCAGAACTGCCGTCAGGAGCAGGAGTCGCACAAAGCTTTCCAGTACTGATTTCCTATCAATTCTAGCGAATGATAACGCCGAAGATGGTGAGCCGCCTCCCTTCCCACAGAGCGCGCCAATTCCGGATACTGGCTCACTGCTGCCATGTAGTGAAACAGTTCCTCTTCTTCCGCAATTCCTGGTTGAATACGAAAACAAGCTGTGAGAGGCAGGCGACTATGCTCTGCTCCTTCCGTCACAATGACCGGCTTGCCGAATCCCATCAAGCGCATCCCAATACCGGAGGTTTCGCCTGCTTGTGGAAAGCGTAGGTTCAGGCAGCAGTCCACACTGGCAGCGGCACTTTCAAACTGAGGAGTGGCAAGATGACCAATGCGGTAAAGACCGGGCTGTTGAAGCAGTGGCTCCACCGCTCGCTGGAGATCGGAGGACACAAACTCTCCCGCGATCAGCAGCGCCACTTCAGATCGAATGGCTCGAAGACGCTGAAATGTACGCAGAATCGGCAGAATTCGCTTGGATTCCCGCAGGTACCCGAAGACGCCAAACAAAAACGTGCCTTGTTTCATTCCAAGTTCCATCCGGAAAGCATCGGCCTTACCAACGGATTCCGGCTCAGGCTCAAACAGGAGGTGAGGAATTTCTAAAACGCGCGCGCCCGGAGCATGCTGCTGCACAATGGCTGCCGCTGCAGGATTGTGAACCACTACGGTATGAGCAGATTCCGCAATACGGCGTAGCATGGGGCGCGCAAAATAACGCGGGTCCTGGCTGGAAATGGAACGCTCCTGCCATAGCACTTCCGCTTCATTTCGTGACCAAGCGCCGTAGTTGTAAACAAACTCCTCGATATATTGCTCACGTGTGAGAGAGCCAAGAAAAAAGTGCTGAAGCAATGCGTCATGCAGCACCACAACACCCGGTTCCCGCAGAGCGCGGGCATAGATTTCCCGATGAAGCTGGTTGTTGCCAATATGGTAGAGCCTTACGTCGCATTCGGAAGGTGCAACCGCCACCTCGCCATGGCGTTGGAGTTCTTTCAACAACGCCGCCGCATAGTCGGCTACTCCTGTATGAGCAGGCGGCAGTGGTGCATGAAACCCAACTTTCAAGGCTTCTTGCGCCTGCCAAACAAGGCGGTACCCACGCGCACGCAGGTGGCTCCTTCCTCGATAGCGACTTCTAAATCGTGGGACATCCCCATGGAAAGTCCTCGCAAGCCGAACCGTTCGGCCAAGCTCCGAAGATGCCGGAAATAAGGGCGTGATTCTTCCGCATTTTCAGACCATGGCGGCACTGTCATCAGGCCAGTGAGCTGGAGATTCCGGCAGGCGCGAACTGCTTCCACCACGGAGGGAAGCTCCTCTTCGGCGGCCCCGTGTTTTGCTTCTTCCCCCGAAAGCTTCACCTCAATCATGACTGGCAGCGGTTTGCCGCATTCATCGAGCCGTCGTGCAAGCTTCGGGGAATCCACCGTTTGCACCGCATCGAAAATCTCGCAAGCTTTCTTGGATTTGTTGGATTGCAGATGCCCGATCAAGTGAAAGCGTGCGCCGGAAAGATCGCTCAGTTCCGGAGCTTTACCCTCCCATTCCTGCACATAGTTCTCGCCGAAGTCCCGAAGCCCAAGTTGGTACGCGGCACGAATAGTGCTTGCTGGAAAGATCTTCGTCACAGCAAGAAGGAGCACATCAGAAGGGTTTCGCCCCGCACATTGCGTTGCCACTGTGATTCGTTCCTGAACCGATTGGAGCCGTTCGGCAAGAACAGACTCTTCGGCAACACTCTCCATGCCACTCACCCTAACACGCGCCCGGAGTGCTGAAGGAGTGCTCCGGATTCGGGTATGCGTCCGCCTCCATTGCCCCATGTGAGCATTGAAAATCTTTCTCAATCAAGATGGAAAGCGTTGCTCCCCCTGTTTGCTGCTCGCCCTCCATTCCTACTTGCTCCGAACTGGCCCACTGCGCCACTGCTGCTTCCGGCGCTGTCACCAGAATACGATTCTTCTCCAGCGACGCTTGCAAGCAAGACCCTGTCGCCAACACATACTCCAGTGCGATTCCGGCAGCAAATTCAATCCGCTCCACAATCCGGCCCTGTTCCGCTAAATGCGCCACTTCGCTCCTTGTCAGCCGGAGCCGGAGGGAGTTATGTCTTATTCGTAGTTTCATACTGGATGCGCCATTCTCCAGAGTAAATATTGAATCGCTGATGCCGAACAAAGCCGAGCAGTGTCATGTCGAACTCCCGCGCCAACTCCACCGCCAAACTGGAAGGAGCGCCCACTGCCGCCAGCAAGGGAATGCCCCCTCGAATGGCTTTCTGCACCAGTTCAAAACTGGCTCTTCCACTCACCAGGAGCATGGATTCAGATAAGGGAACGTTTCCCGCCAGCAGGGCCGCGCCAATCAGCTTATCTAGGGCGTTATGCCGTCCTACATCTTCCCGCAGGGAAACCAACTCCCCTTCGGAATTAAATAGGGAGGCAGCATGGAGGCCACCTGTCTGATTAAATACGTTTTGAACTTCTTGCAACGCCGCAGGCAGCCGGTGAATCACTGTAGCATTCACCAGCAGTGAATGGCGAGGTAAGTATTCACATCCATGCGCCGCAACCGCTTCCAAGGAAGCTTTGCCGCAAACCCCACAACTGGAGGTGGTGTAGAAATTCCGTTCTGTGTGGCGAAGGTCGAACTGGACCTCCGGCACCAAGTCAACGTGCACAATGTTTGCTTCTGGCCGGGGAGATTCTTCGATGTGGGCAATGTCGGCTCGGGAGCGGATCACGCCCTCGGTAAACAGAAAACCGGCGGCGAGTTCCACATCATGGCCGGGGGTTCGCATCGTAACGGAAAGGCTGCGGGTGGTCCAGCGCTCCGGGCCGGCAAAGCCAAGTCGGATCTCCAGCGGCTCTTCCACAGCAAGCAGATCTTGCCGGATTTTCGGCGAAGCACAGCCTTCCACGGTGACGACTTCTGTATCCGCAATTCCTTTAGCCAATCTCATGGGAAATTAAGAAGAAGGAATCTATGGCATTTGTAAGCGTCGAGCAGGCTATCGAAGATACCCGCGCCGGCCGCATGCTCGTAGTAGTAGACGATGAAGACCGCGAAAACGAAGGCGACCTGACGTTGGCTGCGGAAAAGATCACGCCAGAGATCATCAATTTTATGGCCACTCATGGCCGGGGCTTGATTTGCCTGACCCTCACTCCCGCTCGGTGTGAATATCTGCGGCTTCCGTTGATGACGCCGCGCAATACCTCAAATTTCGGCACGGCATTTTGTGAATCCATTGACGCCATAGAAGGCGTAACCACTGGCATTTCCGCCTCGGATCGCGCCAACACTATTTTGGCTGCAGTGAACCCCGCCACTCGTGCCTCTGATTTGGCTCGCCCCGGCCATATCTTTCCCTTACGGGCCAGGGAAGGCGGAGTATTAGTGCGGGCCGGCCAGACCGAAGCTTCCGTGGACTTGGCGCGCTTGGCCGGGCTAAGTCCCAGCGGGGTGATTTGCGAAATCATGAATGAGGATGGCAGCATGGCGCGTGTGCCGCAATTGCTGGAATACTGCCAAAGGCACCATCTGAACATGATTTCGGTAGCCGATCTGATTCGTTACCGGCTCCAGCACGAACGCTACATTCATCGCTCCGGGGAAGGCGTGATTCAAACCGAATTTGGCGAATTCCGCCTGATTTCGTATGCCAGCGATATGGAAGAGGGAACCCATCTGGCGCTGGTGCGTGGCGATGTTTCCGGAAAGGAAAACACGCTGGTGCGTATGCACTCCCATTGCGTTTATGGCGACGTGTTTGGTTCCACGCAGTGCGATTGCCAGCAACTGATTCAGGATTCCTTATGCCGGATTGCGACGGAAGGGGAGGGAGTATTGGTTTATCTCCATCAAACCGGGCCGGGTATTCGCAGCATAAAGCAGCCGGGAGGATTGGATCGTTTGCTGCCTCATGACCGGGAAAACAATTTATCTGCCAATTCTGCGGCCCAGCGTTACCTGCAGCACGATACCGGAATTGGAGCCCAGATTCTTTCCGACCTGGGGCTTGGCACCATCCGGCTGCTGACCAACCATCCCCGCAAAGTAGTGGCGCTGGCTGGCTTTGGCATCAAAATTGTGGAACAGGTTTCCGTTCCAGCTCGTCCCTCATCGGTAAGGTTGGAAAAGTCTTCGAACTTTCCTTTGCGTTAATTCGTTTATTTAAAAGAGGAACTTATGCGTCTTACTGCTTTTCTGGCGTTTCTTGCCGTATCCACTGGCTTGCTGAGTGCCGCTGACCCGGTTCTGGTCAACCTGGTAATGCCTGACGCCAAGATTATGTCTGGCGTGAATGTAACCAAAGCAAAAATTTCTCCGTTCGGACAATTTTTGCTGCTTTCCCTGCCAGCGGATGCAGGCCTGAATCAGTTTGTTAGCACCACAGGTTTTGACCCCCGCCAGGATCTGCAAGAAGTATTGATGGCAAGCAACGGCACAGCCGGAAACCGCCTGATTTTAGGCCGTGGCCAATTTAACCCTGCAAAAATCGCTGCCGCTGCCGTGGCAGATGGCAAAGGCACAACCTCAATCTACAACGGAGCCCAACTGATTCTGCCAAAAGCCGCGAACAGCAAGGAAGCAATGGCGTTTTTGCTGGATGGCACTTCTTCCACAATTGCGCTTGCCGGAGACGTGGCCAGTGTGAAAGCCGCAATCGACCGCCGAAACTCTGCAAACTCCATTGATGTAAAACTTTCCCAAAAGCTGGCTACTTATGGGGCAACAGATGCCTGGACGGCCTCCATTGTGCCTCTGTCTTCCTTGAAAGTGGATACCGGCAGCAGTCCTTTGGGCGGCGTGCTGAAGGGTGATCTGCTGCAAAAAGTGCAATCCACCAGTGGCTCCATTACTTTGTCCTCCCAAGTAGCGATTCTGGCCGAAGCCATTACGGATACGGATGCAAATGCTACTGCCCTGGGAGATGTAGTGAAGTTCCTGGCCAGCATGATCCAGATGCAAGGCGGCAATACCGCTGTCCCGGTGAGCACCTTGCTAAAGAGCTTAAATATCACCACAGACCACAACACCCTGAAGGTAGATCTCACAATTCCGGAAGACCAGTTGGAGAGTTTGGTAAAGCTGGCAGAATCCCAAACCTCGGGTAAAAGGAATCGTATCTAGCAGTTACCTTCCTTTGCTGGCCCTTGAATTGCTCTTGCCCCTTCAAAGGAACAGCTTTGATCGGGCAAGCAGGGGTAGTGGCGGAAGAACAAATCGCAAAACTGCAAGCCAGAATTGCGGATCTAGAAAAGGGAGCTTGATAGCCAAAATCGGTCGCAAGCAGCCTTGCGTGAGAGCCAGCAGCTCTTTCAGTCCTTTGTAGACCGTCTTCCTGTTGCGGCTTATTTAAAAGATAAGGAAGGTCGCTATGTTTACGTCAATCGCAAAGTGGAAGCTTTGATTGGCGAAGAATACGGCTTCCTCCGCGGCAAGCGTGACTCGGACATCTTCTCACCGGAACTTGCGGATCGGGTTCGGAAAGATGACCAGGAGGCACTGCGTTCCGGGCAGATCACAAGAATCGCAGAAAAACTTCCCTCGTCCACCGGTGTACAGCACCTTCTTACGTTTAAGTTTCCCTTAGCAAATTCCTCTGGAGAGCAATTCATTGCTGGCGTTTCGCTGGATATCACGGACCAGGTGAATCTGCAGGACGAGCGCGATGCCATTTTGGATCGGGAATTGGTTGCCCGGAAAGAAGCGGAAACAGCGCTCACCGTGCTTCGGGAAACCGAAACCAGGCTTCGCTGTTTGTTTGACTCCAGCGTGATCGGCATTATTGAGATCAATCACGAACGGATTCTGGATGCCAGCAAGTCGTTTCTGGACATGCTCGGCTATAGCCGGCAAGACCTCACGCAAGGCGATTTGAAGTGGCGCTCCTTGACTCCCGGCAAATACGAAGCAGTGGATGCCGTGGCGATAGATAGGCTGGTGCGGGAAGGGTCATTTCCTCCTTATGAAAAGGAGATGATCCGCAAAGATGGTTCTCCTGTTTCCATCTGGATCGGGGGAGCACAACTAAATCCAGCTCCTGACTGGACCAGCGTAGCGTTTGTTCTGGATCTGTCGGAACGTAAGCATCTGGAGCGACAGTTCCTGGGGGCGCAGAAGTTGAAAACACTGGGGCTGCTTTCCAGCGCCATCACGCACGATTTCAATAATCTGCTGACCACCATCATGGGAAACGCCAGCTTGGCGCTGGATTCTGTAACTCCGGAGCACCCCTCTTATTCGCGCTTGGAAGAGGTTTTGCGCGGCAGCCGCGTTGCTTCCAACCTGACGCAGCAATTGTTAGCCTATTCCGGCAAAAAGGTTTCCGGTCCAAAAGCGGTGGAAGTATCCGCACTGGTTCGGGAAATTAGCGGCCTGATGGAATTGCCCATGTCCCGCAAAATTGAGCTGAGTCTCAAGCTGGAAAATGGGCTTCCGCCGATCCATGCCGACCAGACCCAAATCCAACAAGTAGTCATGAATTTAGTCGTGAATGCTGCTGATGCCATTGGCGATCAGCCCGGCGTGATCAATGTCACAACCGGGTGCCGCCTGTTTCGTGCCTCCGAATTACGCCGTATGAGGGTAGGCGGTGAACTGCCAGGCGGCAATTATGTGTACTTTCAGGTGTCCGATACCGGTTGCGGCATGAGCGCGGAAACACAGGACCGGATGTTTGATCCCTTGTTTACGACCAAAACGCGTGGTTGGGGTTTGGGATTAGCCGCGGTACAAGGCATTGTCCGAAGCCACCACGGGGCGCTGGATGTGGAAAGCGTCGTGGATCATGGCACCATCTTCACAGTGTTATTTCCTGTGGGAACGCCTGAAATAGCTCCAGCGCCCGCACCCAGTCCGGAACAGAAATTGTGGGGCAATGAGACGGTATTGGTGGTAGATGATGAGCCAAGCGTCCGCAAAATGGCGGAAGTGACTCTGGAGCGATATGGCTACAAAGTTTTAACCGCTTCCAATGGAAAAGAGGCGGTAGAGGTGTATACGAAAAGGGCGGCTGACATCTCGTTAGTGATTCTGGATTTGGCTATGCCGGTGATGAGCGGGGAAGAGGCTGCGGTCCAGTTGCATGCTCTCCGCCCCGATCTCAAGATTGTGATTTCCAGTGGCTACAACGAGTCTGAAACAATGGAAAGGTTGAGTCGGTACCGGGTAATTCCGAAACCGTACACCTCTCGCCAGCTAGCTACACAAGTGCGGCAGTTTTTATCGGAAAAAGAAACCTAAACACCACAGCCGGTCACTCCTCGTCTACTTTTTCACTAGCGAAGAGGTTTCCGCGGTTTTCCGATGGATGGGAGCCTTCATGGGAGCTTCTTTCAGTAATCCATCTATGCTGGCTCGAACATTAGCCTCGGGATTCTGCAAATATTGTTCATCCCCAATGTACTGGGAACGAATTTTGCCTTTTCTGTCAATAAACACCAGAATCGGTACAAAGAATGGTGTTCCAGCAGGTACCTGAAGGAAGTCGAGCACGGTTTGGCGGCTGTTCGACCCTACAGGAAAGCCATGTACGTATTCCTGGGCAAAGGCGGACACTAACTGATCAGCATTGTCATTAAAAACGCTGCCTATCACCTGTACCCCTTTCGCTGCGTACTCCTTCTGAACCGTGCTTAAGATGCCGGACAGATGTTGGCAATGGGGGCAAGTAGTGAACATAAACGACAAGGCCACGACTTTTCCCCGATAACTGCTGAGCAGCTTCTGCGAACCATCCGGCATATGAATCGCTAATTCTGGAGCAGGGCGGGGAATTTCGGCTGCCAGGGCGGTACTGGCCGCAAGAACAAGGGCGAGGATGGATTTGCGCATTCTTCTATGATTGAAACATGAAAGACGCCGCGCTGCTGCAGCATATCCTTAAGCTTCCGCATGCCAAAGCGAACTTGAAGCAGTTGGTACGGGAACTCCATGCAAAAGGTGACGAGCGCGAACACCTGGAAGCAGCTTTGGAGCGTCTGGTTTCCCGAGGGGACCTAATTGAGTTACGCGCCGGCCATTTCACCGCTACCGGCCGAGGACGTGAATACGTGTCAGGGCGGGTCAGCATTCATCGGGATGGATACGGCTTCCTGATCGCAGACCGGAAAATTGAAGGCATTCAGGGTGATATCTTTCTTCCCGCCGACGCCACCCGCGCCGCTATGAATGGGGACCGGGCCGTGGTCCGCATCAAATATGTGGAACAGGGTGGTCGAGCCGAAGGCGAAGTTCTTAAAATTCTGAAGCGCGCTCACCCAACCGTGGTGGGTGAGTTTCACATCGGGCGGCATGGCTACTATGTGGTGCCGCACGACGAACGCTTGCGGGATTGGATCGAAATTCCCGAGGATATGGCGCTGCCATCCGCGCGGCAAAAGCACCGCATTGGTACCGAATCCCTACAGGTCACTAGTCCCGCCGCTCTGGACGGCATGATCGTCAATGTGGAAATTCTGGAGTTTGCCACCAGCACCTCTAAAAAGTTTACGGAGAGCGCGATTGGGCGGGTGATTGAGATTCTTGGTCATCCGGATGACTTTGGCGTGGATGTGGAGATCACCATCCGCAAACATCATCTTCCGCACCAGTTTCCGGCGGAAGCGCTGGAAGAAGCGCAACAAACCTCGGCCATCATCACCTCGGAAGAACTTGCCAAACGCCGGGATTTTCGCTCCATGCCGATTGTGACCATTGATGGCGAAACGGCTCGTGACTTCGATGATGCCGTTTGGGTGGACCGCCTTCCAGACGGGCACTTTGCTCTGCATGTCCACATTGCCGATGTCAGCCACTACGTGCGGCCTGGAAGCGCCATCGACCAGGAAGCCCGTCTGCGCGGGACTAGTGTGTACTTTCCAGACCGTGCAGTTCCCATGCTCCCTTTTGAGCTTTCTACGGACATCTGTTCCCTGAAACCGGATGGAGACCGGTTGGTGCTTTCCGCACTCATGACATTTGATCGCCAAGGCGACTTGCGAACGAGCGAGTTTTGCCGTGGCGTGATCCGCAGCGTGGAGCGGATGACTTACACCAATGTTCACCTTCTGCTGGAGGGCGACCCCGCACAACGGGAACGCTATCACGGGTTGGTAAACCGCTTTGAAGCCATGCAGGAATTGGCTTTGATTTTGAATCGAAAACGGGAACGGCGTGGTTCCATCGATTTCGATATGCCGGAAGCCAAAATTGAATTTGATGAGCTAGGCGTGATGACCGGCGTAAAGCGTGCCGCCCGTAACATTGCACACCGAATCATTGAAGAGTTCATGCTGGCCGCGAATGAAGCAGTATCCGCGCACCTGGAAAAACTGGTGCCTGCTTCCATTTATCGAATTCATGAACCGCCGGATGCAAAGCGGGTAATGGATTTTGAAGAAGTGGCCCATCATTTTGGCGTTTCCCTGGGTGTGGCGACCCCGGTCAAGAGTTTTAGCCATACGGCGCGTCATCGTGATGGTTCGAAAACACGGCGTGAACTGGCGACCGTGAATGAGCCGATCAAAATCTCATCACGCAACTATCAGAAGCTGGTCGCCAAGATCGAAGGAAAGCCGGAAGAGCGGATTTTGAGTTATCTGATGTTGCGCAGCTTAAAGCAGGCGCGTTACAGCACCACCAACGCCGGGCATTTCGCTTTGGCTGCTGAGTCTTACACGCATTTCACGTCCCCAATCCGCCGCTACCCGGATTTGATGATTCATCGGCTGCTGGCATCTACATTTGACGGTCGCCCTCACTGGGCGGAAGAAGAGCTAACCACGATTGCCGACGAATGCTCGCAAACGGAGCGCCGTGCCGCCGAAGCCGAGCGGGAATTGGTGGAGTGGAAGAAAGTGAAGTTTATGGTGGATCGCGTAGGGGACGAGTTTGCTGCACTGGTCATCAGCGCCGCCAAGTATGGGCTGTTTGTGGAACTGGAAGACTTGTTTGTGGAAGGGCTGGTTCCTATCGAATCACTGCCGGGGGATCGCTATATCTATGTGGAGACCACGCGGCGTATAGTAGGTCAGCGTTCCCGGCGTGAATTCGCCATCGGTCAGGAAGTACGCGTCACTCTGGATCGTGCAGACCCTGCGGAACGGAAACTGCAGTTCTCCTTGGTAGAGCCAAAACCGGAAAAGAAGCGCATCAAAAAATACTCAAAACACTAACGCAATCAGAACCATGACACCTCAGCCTATCCCCACCGAATTACGGCAAACTCTGAAGGCAACTCGCGATCTACTGCTGCCCTTACACAAACTGCTTCTGGATCGGCAACGGGAACTCTATGAACAAGTGAATGGCCCGGTCGGAGGACCGGGACACTTTTTACCTCTTGTGATTGGTCACGAAGATTTTGAGTGGCTTCGGCAGCTTTCCGGAATGATTGTCAGTATTGACGAAGCCTTGGCCCCCCGAAGCAAAGCAGATCAGCAGGAAGCGGAATCCCTGCTTCAGAAAACCGGCGAGCTGCTGCGCTTAAAGGAAGATGGCACGGATTTTCAGCGCAAGTATTATCAGGCCGTCCAAGATTCTCCAGATGTCACAATCGCGCAATGCCAGATAGAAAAGTTGCTGGGTTTGTAGGCTTTCCTCAGAAAATCGAGGGAATGGTCTGCCCTTGAGTGGTTCCCAGCCGGTTTGATATTCTCAAGGTTCGGGACTAAATTTAAGTACTCAGGCCATGCCTGAGCCTTCCTAGAGGATTTTCATCATGTCAGGCCATTCAAAATGGGCGACCATCAAGCATAAAAAGGCCGCTACGGACGCCAAGCGCGGCAAGATGTTCACGCGCATCATCAAGGAAATCACAATTGCTGCGCGCAATGGTGGCGACCCGGACGCGAATCCGCGCCTCCGCACCGCGATCACTGCCGCTAAAGGTGTTTCCATGCCCGCGGACAATATTAAGAAGGCAATTATGCGGGGAACCGGCGAACTGGAAGGCGGCCAGATCGACGAAGTCATGTTTGAAGGCTACGGACCCGGTGGGGCTGCTGTTCTAGTAAATGTTGCCACGGATAACCGGAATCGGACCGTGAGCGAAATCCGTCATGCCTTCTCCAAAAATGGCGGCAACTTGGGCGAGCAAGGAAGCGTGGCTTGGATGTTTGAACGGAAGAGCCAGCTCATCATCCTGAAAGAAAATGCCAGCGATGAAGATGCCTTGATGGGCATTGTTCTGGACGCGGGCGCGGACGATCTGCGGGACGATGGCGAAACCTGGGAGGTCATCTCAGCCCCGGAAAACCACGAAGCGGTGACTGCGGCGCTGGCACAAGCGAAAATTCCTACAGAATCAGCAGAAATTGCAATGATTCCGAAGAATCTGATGAAACTGGAAGGCAAAAACGCCAGTGCCATGATTCGCCTGAATGACGCCTTGGAAGAAAACGAAGACGTGCAGAGCGTATATTCCAACTTCGACGTAGACGAGAGCGAACTCGAAGCCATCGCCTGATTAGGCGGCGAAGCAAATGCGGGTGCTCGGAATTGATTGTGGCACCGAACGGACCGGGTTCGGCATCGTGGATAGTGACGGCAGAACCCATACGCTGGTCGATTGCGGCGTGATTCGTACTTCTTCCAAAGCGCTTCTGGGAGAACGTCTCCATGAAATTGCGTCGGAATTACGGGCGCGCATTGGCAGCTTTGCGCCGGATATGGCAGCCGTGGAAGAAGTGTTCTACGCGGTAAATGTCAAAACAGCGGTGAAGCTTTCTCATGTCAGGGGTGTAGCGCTTCTGGTGATTGCGGAAGCGGGGGTGGAGTTTGCCGAGTATTCTCCATTGGAAGTGAAATCCAGCGTAGTCGGGTATGGCCGCGCAGAAAAGCAGCAGGTAAAGAAGATGGTGGCTACGTTACTGCGCCTGGAGCGTGAAATCGAGTCGGAAGACGCATCGGACGCCCTGGCGATTGCCATCTGCCATGCGAATCGTCACGCCACGGCCCTCCGTATGAAAAGGGCAGCGCGATGAAGTGGCTTTGGTTTCTTTCCGCTTCTTCGCTGTTTGCCCAGCAGATTACCTTTACCAAATCATTTCCTGGCAGTTCGCCTGCCTATATGCAGATCAGGATTGACCCTTCCGGCGCTACGGAGTACCGGGAAGATCCGGCTGACGATAACCCCTTCAAGTTTGACCTGCCTTCCACTGATCGGGACACCATTGTGGCATTGGTAAAAAAATTGGACAACTTTCAGCGGCCGTTGGAATCCCCGGCCAAAGTAGCCAACATGGGCATGAAGACATTCGAATATCAGAACGGCACGGATCGGCATGAGGTGAAATTCAATTACTCTGAGGACCCGGACGCTCGCCTGTTAGCCGATTGGTTTGAGCGGATTGCAGAAACCGAGCAGGAACGGATCGATCTGGAGCGTGCTGCAAAGTTCGATAAGCTTGGCGTGGATAAGGCGCTGCTTCGGATTGCTGCCACATGGGACCGGAAACGCTTAGTGTCGCCGGAACAGATGCTGCCCATGTTAGATCGGATCCGGAAAAACGATTCCTACATGCACATGTCCCGAACAAAGGCGTCGGAGATTGCAGAACAGATCCGGGCACCAAAATGAAATCCCTTCTGATTCTTTTGCTGATTCCCCTGCTAGGTGCGGCTCAATCCAAGGAGCAGGCGGAAAAAGCGGCACAAACGGAACAGCAGGAACTGAATCAAGCCTTAGCGGAAGCGGGCAACAGCCCGGTGGATTTTATTCGAGCGCTGGAAAAGCACTTAGCTAAGTATCCGAATTCTCCACAAAAGAACAGCATTCTGCGAGGGCTGTTCAAGGCAGCGAATGACGCAAAGGATGATGCGCGTACCGTTCGCTACGGTGAGCAGGTGCTGGCCGCCACACCGGATGATTTGCAAGTTCTGGATGTTGTGACGCGCTTGCTGCTCAACAATGAGGATCGGGAAAGCGCCACCCGAGCGCTCGGCCATGCGCTGCATTATCAACTGGGTGTGGAAGCTCTTGCCAAGCAGCCGCCCACCAGCGGATACACTGCCGTACAGTGGCAGCAACAGGTGGAAAAGGCTTTGTCGAGAGCTTATTTGTATGAGGCTCGCGCAGCAGGAAACCAGGGAAGAAATGCCGACGCTTTGACGTTAGCCCAACGCTCTTGGGACACCTATCCAACCGCTGCCGGAGCACGGGAATTAGGACGTTGGCTGTCGCGTTCGGGAAGGGAAATGGAAGCGGTGGAGCACATTGCGGATGCCTTTACCATGGAAGATCCCCTCAGCACGGAGGCCGATCGCGGCAAGGATCGGATTCGCATGGGCGAACTCTACCAGAAGGTGAATGGCTCCGAGAAGGGCTTGGGCGATCTGGTATTAAAGGCGTATGACCGTACTTCCGCTTTGATGAGTGAACGGCTGGCGCATCTTCAGTCACAGGACCCAAATGTGAAAGCTACCAACATTCTGGATTTTACTTTGCCCGGCGTGACTGGAGGCTCTCTTTCTCTGGCTTCCCTGAAGGGCAAAACCATTGTCTTTGATTTCTGGGCCACTTGGTGCGGGCCCTGCCGTGCGCAACATCCGCTGTATGAAAAAGTCAAAGAGCATTTCAAGAACAATGCGAATGTTGTTTTTCTAGCGATAGCCACAGATGAAGATCGCGCTCTGGTCAGCCCTTTTTTGAAAGAACGAGGATGGAGCGCGGACAAGGTTTACTTTGAAGCGGGAATGTCTCGCACGCTCGATATCTCGTCCATTCCCACCACCATCATCGTAGGCAAAGATGGGAACATTGCCAGCCGGATGAACGGCTTTGTGCCAGAGCGATTTGTGGATCTGCTGACGCAACGCATTCAGCAGGCGCTGAACTAATCAGTTTTTGGGCGCAAGCTTGCGAAAAGTTTCCCCATCGCCTCGCCATCGGAGCAGGGCGGGGAAATACAAACTTTCAAAAGATGCTGTCGGTGCAGGGGCAGGAACGGGATTGAATTTCAGCAAGGGAGTTGCTTCCGCCGTTTGTCCGCTTTCCTGCAAACTGCCTCCATACAGAAAAGCTGCTGTTTGATCCGCAGGCGTGGAGGTTTCATAAAGCGGCTTCCATGCGGCGACAGCTTCGGACCACTGGTGGGAAAACGTGTAAGCGAAAGCCAAAGCAATTCGCTGTATAGCAGAAGCGCCTGCTCCACCGAAAGTTTTCGCCGCCCGATTCTGCCATTCAGTTGGCGTTGTAGAAGGCTCCGAAACAAACCGGACAATCGCTGCCGTGAAAAGCGTCTCTTTGGTTCTCAATTGCATGGCCTGCTCCGCGAGTTGTGCTGCCTCACGCGAGTTGCCCGCCACTGCTTCCCATACGGCAGCTTGCGTTTTGCATAGCGCACGAAGCGGCGCAGTGGCTGCGCTGTTGGCAGCTTCCTCCATTTTGCGGCGTCCTTCTGCCTGGTGCCCGGTTAAGTACTGCCATTCCGCATCGCGAAAAGTCACTGTAGGATCGCCTGCCTTTGTGCGGGATGCTAAAAAAGTGGAGAACAGAGCCGTTGCTCCGGGAACATCGCCCGTCATTAAACGGGCACGAGCAGCCTTCCATTGGTCCACACCATTGTTGAAGTCTGGATTCAAGCGGACGCTGTTTAAATAGTGCTTTTCCGCATCCGCAAAGTGACCAAAGAAGAAATCGATGTCACCTTCTGAATCCACTGTATTCGGATCATTCGGACGCAGCTTTTGGTATTGTGCAATCGCCTTTTTGGCTTCTGCAAACTCTCCCGCATACATTCTTGCGTATGCCAGCAGATTCCAGCCATCGGCATTCTGCGGTTCCAGCGTTGCTGCTTGCGTGTAGTGGCTTGCGGCAGCTTGTGCTTGATGTACCGATAGTTCTGCTTCCGCCAAGGTTCGGAGCAAAACTGCATCGTTTGGCTTTTGATGCACTATGGCGGTTAGCGCCTTGATTCTGCCTCCCTGATCCTGGTGCAGCGTAGCGGTTTGGAGATCCAGATAATCTCGATCCACCGGCTTAAGCGCATCTCGATGAAGGTTCGCTGCTTCCAGGGCGCGGTTCATCGCTGCCGGATCGTGGTTTGCTGCTGCCCAATTGATCCAAGCCAGGTAGTTATCTCCGAAACTTCCGTCTGCTAAAGAAGCCTGTTGAAAGTGAGCCTCAGCGGAGGAACCGGCAGTGTCAAGCGCTTTTGCGTATTCCCGGAGAGCCGCTTCCTTTTCGGTCGGCAACGGCTGCGGAGTCGATTCAAAAGTCTTGGCTATTTCACGAAGCGACCCAACCAGATCACCCGTCGTTGTAAAACTTTGTGTGGATTTTTGCGTAGAGAAGTTGCGATTGACTGCGGTGATGGTGAATTGCCCATGGCTGGTGCTGTAGTAGCCGGAAACAAAATCTGTGGCACCAAGCCGCAAGGCAGATTCCCGCGTGGCGGAAACACCAGGCGCCAGAGTCAAATGTGCTGCAAATGCCGGTTCCTCTTGATTGATTGCCGCTTGGGGAAGAGCTCCCAGTTGTTTTGTGAGCGACTCACTGAGAGCACGGCCTACCCAATCTAAGGAAGTGTCTCCGGAAAGGTTTTCAAAACGAAGAACTGCCAGCTTTCGTATCGGCTCGCTCACTTGGTGACGCGAGCAGTCAGCAAACGCCAGGGCGAGAAAAACAACTCCCATGGCGTGCCCGCGCTTCCACTTGTTACAGTACACGCGGCTGTAAGGACATTAACTGCTGAAACTCAGGATTGTTTCGCAAAGCGGTGAATTCTGTTTCTTCCAAAAATTTGTTCCGTTCAGTAAATCCTTCTTCCAGAGCTTTCCGGATGTAAAGAAGGGCTCGCTCGTCCATTCCAGCTTTGGCATACGTTTTCGCCATATAGAAGTGAAACTTCGCCTTTTCGGCGACACTGCGCTCTTGCAGCAAAGTGCCATAGGCATTCCTGTGCTCAAATACTTCCGGGTCCAGCGAGAGTGCGGTTTGATAGCACTTTGTGGCTTCTTCGTAATTCTTTCGGGCAAAATAAGCTGTGCCCAGGTTGCTGTAGAGAGAAGCCGATTTTGGCGCGAAGTGAAGTGCTTGTTTGTAGGAACGAATGGCGCGCCGGTAACTCTTTTGGCCGTAATAGACTGCACCTAGATTATTGATCGCTTCCGCATAATGCGGATCTAACTTGGTGGCAATCGCGTATTCCTTTTTGGCTGCCCCAAGATCCAGCATTTGGTGGAATGCGATTCCGGTTTTGTTATGGAGCACGGGGGAATCCTTCGCGCCGCCCCGGTATACGTCTGCTGCTTCCCGGAAACGCTTGTGCGCCATTAGGATATCGCCGCGCTGTTCCGGCGTTAGAGCCGGCGGCGTTGTGACCGTGGCAGGAGCATTACCGGCTCCAAACAAGGGAGAAAAAAGGGTGGCGCTAGAAAGGGTTGCAACGAGTGCCAGCCCTAGGTGCGCGAAAACGCGGTAAGAGCAATTAGAAACCATGATGGCCTCACCTTTTGCCCTATTTAACCACACCTAATAACTTTCGGAAAAATCCTTTCTTTTTCGGCGTTTCCTGCTCGTTGGGAGGCAGGTTCTCCCGGCCATCCTTTTGCGCCAACTCTCCATTCACCGGATTTCCATTGGGAGAAGACTGCAAACCGGCAGAATCTTGGTTCAATTGAAACTGATTCTTCGGGTTGCCTTGCGAGTTTGGCTTTTGAGGAGTATCCCAGCCTGAGACATGAGTGGTGTCTAATTCTCCTGTACCTCCATGCAGCGGACAGGTTTCTACCGGCTCTGTGCCAGAAATGAAGTATTCGTTCCTGGTCTGAGGACACAATGGTGTTGCTGGCATTCCGGATTCCGGATCAATCTGCAGCGAGACCACCCCTTGCGGCGCGGAAAATTCCTTGGTGGTACGGTAGGCAGGAGAAAGCAATGCCCGCTTCATAAATTCCGTCCAGATAGGAAGCGCGGAATGAGCACCTTCCAGGTTTAATTCCCGGTTATCGTCGAAGCCCACCCACACAATGCAGAGCAGTTCTGAGGTGAATCCTGCGAACCAGCCATCTCGGGAAGTACCCGTTTTCCCTGCCGCGGGAACCGTGAAGCCTCTGCCCCGGACTCCTGCTGCTGTGCCAGTCCGCATGACCTCTTCCAGAAGGCTAACCATTAGAAAATTCACGCGAGGGTCAAGCACCTGTTTGGTTTGCGGCTTATCGTTAAAGAAAACATGGCCGGTACTGTCCCGGATCTCGGAAACAAAGCTAGGCTTCACATACGTACCCTTGTTGCCAAAAACCGTATAAGAGCCAGCCATTTCGAGAGGCGTAGCATCATAAGAGCCAAGTGCTACGGAAGGGGTAGCACGCACATCTTCATTGATGCCTGCTTTTTTGGCTAAATTCACTACGGCCCCATACCCCACCATCTCCGCTACCTTGATGGTGGCAATGTTCATGGATTTCGCCAGCGCACGCCGCAAAGTAACTTCGCCATAGAAAGTATGCTCAAAGTTGCCGGGCTCATAGGGCTTACCGTCATACCAGAATGTAGTGGGCTCGTCTACTACAGTGGTTGCCGGGGTTAAGGTACGCTGACCGCCGTTAATGGCTGTGTTCATGGCCGCTGCATACACCCACGGTTTAAAAATGGAACCGGGTTGACGCTTTGCCAATACATGGTCCAATTGACTGGCCCCGTAGTTGCGCCCTCCCACCAAGGCTTTCACCTGACCGGTATGGGGATCAAGAGCAATCAACGCCACTTGAGGTTCCGGAAAGTTTACGCCTTTGAATCTTTTCTGCTTCCGCAGTTGCTCATCTACGCTTGCCATCCCTATGCGCACGGCTTCATTTGCTGCGCGCTGAAGCTGCAGGTCTAGCGAGGTATAAATCCGGTACGCTTCCGACTGAAAATCGTGATTCTGAAAATCACTCTGTAGTTGGTCGTTCAGTAAATCTACAAAGTACGGAGCATCGCTGGTTTCACTGCTATTCGTAATGACTTTGATCGGGGTTTCCACGGAAAGGGCATATTCGCGGTCATTAATATAACCGTTCTGCCGCATCAGAGAGAGCACTACATTCCGCCGTTCCTTTACCCGTTCAGGATGTCGGTAAGGATTCATCAAGCTCGGCCCTTGCACCATGCCCGCCAGCATGGCTGCTTCCGGAATGCTCAGATTGCGGATGTTCTTGCCAAAAAAGGCATAGGATGCCTCGCCAAATCCCCGGATGGTGAAACTGCCGCGACGGCCCAGGTCTACCTGATTGGAATAAAACTCAAAGATTTCTTTCTTGGTGAGCTTCTGTTCCAGAACCAGCGTAATCATGGCTTCCTGGAACTTGCGACCCCATCGCTTTTCAGAATTCAGAAACAGCAGGCGAGCCAGTTGCTGGCTCAGAGTGGAAGCACCTTGCGCATTCCGGCGGTCTTTCACATCCACCATCACCGCTCGCACAATTCCAATCGGATCGAACCCGACGTGCTGGAAAAAGCGTTTGTCCTCTACCGAAATTACCGCATGCACCAGAATGTCCGGGATTTCGTCAAATTTCACTAACCGTCGCTTTTCCCGGTTGCGGTCATATAAGTTGGTAATCAGTTGCGGTTCTAGCTGGTACTCCGTGCGGTCCGTGTTGTCGCGCAAGGAAAAGATACCCTTGATCTTTCCGTCCGCAATTCTGATTTCGCCGGACTCCTGTTCAAAAATAGAGTCTGGGCCAGGGAAAATTTCGACTCGGTCTCCTTTCACTTCGAAATACCCAGTGCGGTTCGAGCGGGATTCGCTATATCCACTGCGGCGCAGTTGCGCCACAATATCGCTGGTTGTTGCGGTGTACCCTACTGCAATGGTTTCCGGAGAGGCGTAGATTTTTGAAGTGCTGGTAAATGGGCCTTCTCGCAGTTTCCGAGCAATCAGGTGCGAGTACTGTACATAGAAATAAGTGAAAGTAGAGATCGCAATGACCAGGAGCAAAGCAATAGCGGCCAATACACCGAGCCCGACCCGGTGCATGAAAAAACGGGCCAGCTTCGCACCACGCGGAACTCGGACGACCCGGGTAGGCTTCTGAGCGGTAGGCACTAGGTTAATTGTCGCACTTCCCTTACTGCGGATTCTTTGCCTTGCCAGGGTTGGAAGGCTTATTCGCTTCGGTCGGCAGCGTCGGATCGGTGGGAACTACCGGTGTTCTCGGAGCAACGGCCGGAGTAGCAGAACTGGCCGTCGTCTTTTTTTTGGATTTATTCTGTTTGCGATCGTCTTTGGGCTTGGCTGTTTGGCTGGGTTGATCATCTGTCTTATCGCCTACACCTGATTTGCCAGGAGCGCCTGGAGTACCAGTTCCAGTCTGTGCCAGCATGGCGGTCGAAAACAGAAACGCAAGAAGTGTCTTTTTCATAGCAACCTCCTGTGGCGACTATAAGCAATTGCATGGCCGCAGGTTCTGGCGAAGTCCGGGGAAAGGTAGTCTGAAAGAAATGTCTTCCGTACTAGTGATCGGCGCGGGTGCAGCAGGGCTAGCCGCTGCTCATGAGCTTTGCAAGGCTGGTCGGGAAGTGACGATTTTGGAAGCGCGAGATCGAATTGGCGGGCGCATTCTCACGGTTCATGATCCCCGGGCTTCTGTAGCGATGGAACTGGGAGCAGAGTTTGTGCACGGAAAGCCGCCGGAAATCTGGAACTTGATTCGAACACATGGCTTGCACGCCACAGAAGTTGCCGGAGAACATGTGTGCTGGAACGAGGGACATCCGGAAGAATGCGCTGACTCCTTTCCGTTGCTTTCCCGCTTGCCGGATTATGCTGACCCAGACCGCTCGTTCTCTGCTTTTTTGGATCTTTACCCGGCTCCGCCAGAACAGAAGCAGCAAGCCAAAGGGTATGTGGAAGGATTCAATGCAGCATTTGCGGAACGCATCAGCATTCAATCGGTATGGAAGGACGAGCAAGCCGCAGATGCGATTGAGGGCGATCAGGCTTTTCGTCTGCTGGAAGGCTATGACCATGTCCCTCAACTGCTCTTGCCGCCGAACGCCGCGCTTCACCTGAATACCCCTGTAACAGAAATCCGGTGGAAAAAAGGCAGAGTGGAAGCTGTGGCAAACGGAAGGACGTTTACGGCGGAACAGGCAGTGATCACGCTGCCATTGCCGCACTTACAGCAGAACTTAGTTCAGTTTGATCCGGAACCCAAGGCCGTGCTGGAGGCGGCGCGAAAGTTGGAAATGGGCCAAGTGACTCGCGTAACCTTTCTGTTTCGGACTCCGTTCTGGGAAAATCGGAAAGAGTTGCGCAATCTCAGCTTTTTGCTTTCTTCTGACCCTGCGATGCCCACATGGTGGACGCTGCTGAAAAATCCGGCTCCTGTGCTGACGGGCTGGGCGGCCGGACCGCGGTTTCGACCAAACTTCTCGCCTGTGGAGGCACTCAACACGCTGGCTCGTATTTGGGAACTGGAGATGTCCTTTCTCCAATCGGAATTAGTGGCAGCGCATCATCATGATTGGCAAGCTGACCCGTGGTCGCTTGGCGCTTACAGCTATGTTCCGGTAGGGGCAATGGATGCCCGCACAGTTTTAGCGACTCCCGTGGAAAACACTCTGTTTTTTGCTGGCGAAGCAACGGAAACGGAAGGGCACAGCGCGACCGTGCATGGCGCCATTGCGACTGGCTATCGTGCCGCTGGGCAGATCCTCGGATGCTGAGCGTTTTTCTGGAAAAAGGAAATGTCTCTGTGAGAGAGAAGTCCGCTATGCCTGTGCGTCCGGAGGGTTTCGCTTTGGTTCGTTTGCTGCAGGCGGGGATTTGTAATACCGATCTGGAACTGCAAAAAGGGTATTACGGATTCACGGGAATTCCTGGGCACGAGTTTGTCGGGGAAGTAGTGGAAGCTGATGACCGCTCATGGATTGGGCAGCGCGTTGTCGGAGAGATCAACTTCGCATGTGGACATTGCCCTATGTGCCTACGCGGTTGGGGAAGGCACTGCCCGAACCGAACTGTGCTCGGGATCGTCAACCAGCCGGGGGCGTTTCAGGAATTTTTCACCATTCCGGAGCAGAACCTTTACTCCGTACCTCAACAGATTCCCACGGAACACGCCGTGTTTACTGAACCCTTGGCAGCTGCATGCGAGATTCTGGAACAGGTTTCCATTCCCCCCGGAGACTCCGTGGCAGTGCTTGGCGATGGAAAGCTGGGCTTGCTCATTGCCCAGGTGCTACAAGCCCATGGCGCAAAGGTGCATCAGTTTGGAAGACACCCGGAAAAATTAGCAATTAGCGCCCGTGCAGGCGTTCATACGGAACTCGTTCGAACGGCAATGCCGGAAGCTGAGTTTGCATGGGTGGTAGAAGCCACTGGCTCGCCGCAAGGCTTGGCTACTGCTATAAGCATGACCGTGCCGCGTGGAACGGTGATTCTGAAATCCACTGTGCATGGAACCGTTTCGCTGGATACCGCGCCGGTGATTGTAAACGAGATCACTTTGGTGGGGTCGCGTTGTGGGCGATTTGAACCGGCGCTTGCGTTGCTTGCCCAACAGCGGGTAAACGTTGCCGATCTTATTACCGAGACTTGCCGCTTCCGAGCGCGGCGGAAGCATTCCGCCGCGCTGCCCAGCCTGGGGTCCTGAAAGATATTGCTGTTCCACTTCGATGCATAAGCTTACCTATAGGGATCAGTGTACTTCTTGCATTCGGTAAACGCGTATAGTTCCGTGTCACCAGCCACGAAGATACGTCCGTTTGCGACCGATCGGTTGTATCTGTTAACTGATGATCGAGCACACGTCCCGAGAGTGCCGCCACCGGCAAAATCAACTGTCCGGTTTCGCCGTTGAATCCTTGAAGCTGATTGGTTTGTTCGGCACCTACCTCCAAGACGATTGGCTGAGATTGGCCGTCAATGCTGGTTGCAATCGGCGAGCCTTTGCCACCATTGTCGGCGCACCACGCAACAGAAACCGTCGGCGGGGAGGTTGCTCGCAATCTTTAATGCGACAAGGTTGCCGGGCGTGCCGGGGCAGCCTACGGCAACGCCTGCGGTGGTGAAGACAACATAGGTCCCCGAAGCGGCCGGATAGGACGCGGGGGCTCAATGATTCTGCCGCTGTGATGACCAATTTACTGGAAAGACCTTCGCCTTGATTCCGTCGCCTTTACATGTGCCGCCCAGATGATTGCGATCCAGAAGATAAGAATCCATTTTTTCCATGAGCAACTACGAGTTGAGAAGGTGTCGCTCCGGGCACATCAACCAAAAGCGATCCGGACCCACCGACGTCTAAATCTTTCACATCGAGCTCATGCCAGTCGGAGGGCGTGAAAAAGTCAGTGTCAGTGCCTGAAAACGACGCGCCGTTACCTAACCGAATAATTGCCTCTCCCCGGCCCACTTATCAGTTTGGGTTGTATTTCCTGTCGCCACAAACATGAAGTTTCCATCAGTGGATAGTCCTCCTGGGGCCCAAATACCGCCCTGAGGAGCCGTTGTCGCCCACGCTGTTATCTTTTGTGGAGTACTCACAGGCACCGCAATCACCCATCCACGATAAGAACCGCAGTCACCGAAATGTCCGCCATAGGGAACATACAAAGTGCCCCCTTGCAGAAGCAGCGCGCCGCGCTGGTTCTGTATAGCCGAATCGAAAGTTACGCCATTGTAGGTGACCTTGGAAACTTCAATAGGCCAGCCGGGGAGCAGGGAACCATCATCTAAGGAGAGCGCAAAGATACGTTGCTGTTTGGTAAAGCCTCTATCGGGAGTCGTCATAGCTGCCACATAGATGGTGCGGCTATCTGCATCGATCACTGGCGTGCCGGTGACCCCCAGTGGATTAATGTTCCCAAACGGCAGTGCTTTAATGGGCACAGGCGTACCGAGATTCCGAACCCAAAGGCCAGTGCCATCGGCCGCGTTAATTGCCGAGATCACATTTTGCTCAGTCACCGTAATGAGAGCGGCTTTTCCGCTGGGTCCTTTGGTGATATACAGCGGCTGCGCGTAAGTATTACCCAGCAGCGGCGAACTGAAAGTGGTATCTCGATGAAGTTTTGCCGCAGCTGCCTGCGTGATGGCCGGATCCACGAAGAGACCCGCCCGCTTGCCGTCCAGATGGTACTGAAGCACATCTCCAGCTACCAAAAGTTGCGGCATCACAAATAGAATAGAGAAAAAAGAAAAGAGTTTTTGGCTCATCAGGAATCAAGCAACCTCGTGTTGATTGGCAGTCAGTATGCCAAAGAAGGCCAGTGTCGGCCTCCGTAACAAAACTTTTACTTCTTCGTTACAACTGGGGGCCATAGTGCATTTACTGAGACGCCCGTCAGCTTTCGGATGCTTGCTTAAGTTATGGTCGAGTATGTGAAACACTAACTCATAGTTCTTTGAATTGCTATGAATCAACAAACACCCAAAACAGGCGCGAGGCCGTTCATTCCTGGTGTGCCAGAGTCTCATGAGTTCTCACCCTGGTTTGCTGGTTATGTAGACAAGGCCCGCTCTTTTGCGGACCCTGTCCAAAAATTAGCGGAACAAATGGCGGAAGCACTGTCTCTCTTTGGTTCGCTTCCTCCCGATAAACATCTCCATCGGTATGCACCCGGTAAGTGGTCTGTGCAAGAAGTGCTTGGTCACCTGATTGATGCGGAGCGTATTTTTGCTTACCGCACGTTGCGGATTGCCCGAAACGACCAAACGCCGCTGGCCGGTTTCGACGAGAACCAATATGTGATTGCCTCTGAGACAGAACATTGTGATTGGAAGGAACTGCTGGAGGAGTGGGAGCATGTGCGCAGAGCTTCTATTCTGCTGCTTGCTCATTTGCCAGAAGGAGCATGGACCCGCATGGGAACTTCCAATGGTGAGCCAATCAGCGTTCGGGCACTTGCGTATATTATGGTCGGGCATGTGGCGCATCACCTCCTGATTCTTCGCGAACGTTATTAGAAGAAAAATATGAACCTGGAATTGGAAGGAAGTGTTGCCGTTGTGACGGGTGGAGCCAGTGGCATTGGCTGGGCTTGTGCGCGTACGTTAGCGCGGGAAGGGTGCCGGGTTGCTTTGTGGGATCTGTCTGCGGCGCAGGAAGTTTCCCACGTCTCGCTTGGTCTGCGTGTAGATGTGAGCAATGAGGCCGACGTGAAGCTTGCTGTGCAGCAGACAGAAGAAGCATTGGGACCGGTTTCCCACTTGGTGCATGCGGCTGCCATTGGTTCCGGAAAGTTCGGCTTTCCGTTTACCAACCTTGTCCCCGGTGACTGGTCGCGTGTTTTGGATGTCAACATCATGGGAATGGTGCATGTGGCACAGGCTTTGGCACCGGGCATGACGCAACGCAAGAGCGGAACCATGGTGTTTGTGGCATCCATTGCGGGCCAGATTGGTTCGCAGACTGATCCGCCTTATAGTGCGAGCAAAGCGGCCAACATCAATTTTGCGCAATGCTTGGCAAAGGACTTAGCAAGTCATAATGTTCGCGTAAATACCGTGTGCCCCGGCATGGTGAAGACGCCTCTGAATCAACGGGTTTGGCAAGCGTGGAATGAGCAGCAATCGCCGGAACGAAAACGTTCTTATGAGGATTGGGCTGGGGAAAAAGTGCGCGCAGTTGCGCCGCTTGGCCGTTGGCAAGAGCCGGAAGACATTGCCGATATGGTGGCATTTTTGTCTTCTGCGCGAGCCGCCCAAATCACTGGACAAACCATCAACGTGGATGGAGGTCAGGTGATGCACTGGTGAAGCAGTTACTGGTGAGTTAAGCCTCTGGATGCCTTGCGTCCGAACAGTCCATCCAGCCGGAAGGAATATCCTGCTGCCACAAATACATCTGGGGCTGCGCGAGATAAGCCGATCCCCATATGGAAATCAATTTGATGGCGTGGGGTGAGCTTGTAAGCAGTCCCTATGTGGAGAAGCTGTCCAGGGCGGCCTCGCTGATGGTAATCGCCTGCATATTCCACAAACACCTCGTCCCGTTCGCCAAATTCCCGTTCAATGTAGAAGCACGGCTCAATCAATGTGTTGCGTCGGCCATTGTCGGATAGGTAGAACACGGAAAACTGTCCGCCTACCGACCAGGGTTTGGTTAACTCATGTGACCACGGAAATTTCACGAATGGATCAACGCCGTGGCTGGATTCATTCTGCGCGCCGCTTGGGATGGAGACGGCAGCAATCACGGCCAGATCAAATCCTCCCGGTAGGGGACCGAGTTGCCGCTTCACTCCAATGGCAATGTCGCCAAAGCCGGAATGCTCGGTCGGATTGCTGATGTAGTCGAAAAAATCTGGCACCTCCAGCCGCAGTTCCCACAAGGAAGTCAAGCCGTATCGCATCAGAGTCTGGGAAAGGTCCACGGACGACTTGCTTCCTTCGCGTGTCCAACTGAATCCGTTCTCAAACTGCAAGCTTCCTAGCGGCACCACGGTTGCTGCTTCTGTAACATCTGGACGGTCTGTAACGATTTCCGGAGTTTTTCTCTCTTCTGCTTTTTCTTGTGCAAACAAAGACAACCCTAATAAGAGTAGGGATAGCGCATGAGACACTTTGGCCAAGCGCGGTCACTTCCTTTCTTTGAAATGAATTGGGTAAATCAGTGGAAAGGAATTAAGCGCGCGGAGGGCGATCCGGTAGGCGAAGCTCAGCGGAACGCAACGGGGGAGCGGTTTCCTGGTAAAACGCCATTGTCAGCAAGGTGACGGCTATTGTAGGTCGTGGTTGAATAACCATGGTTCCGCAACAAAGGCAGTGATCGTCCGGCAGATCATTGTTCTGCATGGACCGCTTATTTGCTTTGGCATGGAAGCATGGCATTTCCTCTGAGTACGGTGAGCACAAAGGTGCACTCATGGAAGCCCAAGGATCACCGACGTCAAACACGCAGTAATCCCCTGCGGCACTAAGGAGCACTAGCACCGCCGCAAGGCGAACCAACTGCGACCACACAAACATCTTTCCGTCTATTGTAGGGGATGACTCCGCCTGACGGACAAGGAACCCCGGCAACAATAGTGCGATTCTAAGGTATGGACCGGATTTCGCGACGTGCCATCGTGTTGGGGAGCTTAACAGTTTCGCTGCTATGGGCGCAAGACGAAGCTGTCTTCACCTCTGATGTGAAAGTGGTCAGCGTTCTGGCGAATGTGATCGGCAAAAATGGCGAAATCATTCACGATCTGAAAAAAGAAGAATTCACGGTTCTGGAGAACGGAAAGCCGCAGAAAATTCGCTATTTTTCGCAGCAAACGGACCTTCCTCTCACCATCGGACTCATGGTGGATACCAGCATGAGTCAGGCACGCGTGTTGAACGCCGAACGTGGCGCAAGCTTGCAGTTTTTAGATCAAGTTCTGCGGGAAAACAAAGATCAAGTTTTTCTGATGCAGTTCGATATGACCGTGCAGATGCGGCAAGCCTTAACCTCGTCGCGCCGAAATTTGGACGAAGTGCTTGCATTTGTGGATACTCCGACACGCCGCGAGCTTTCCGAGCAGAGCGGAGGTGGCACGCTGTTGTTTGATGCCGTGGTGGAAGCAGCGAACCGAGTGACGGCAAAGCAGACGGGCCGCAAAGCACTGATCTTACTGACTGATGGTGTGGATCATGGAAGTACTGCTACGTTGCAGGAAGCAATCGATGCAGCGCAGCGGGCCGACACCCTGATTTACTCGATTCTTTTCACCGATGCCAAGTTCTACGGCGAGAGCGGGCGCAGGCCGCTGGAGCGTTTAGCGCAGCAAACGGGCGGTGGTTTTTTCGAAGTGAGTAAGAAGCAGTCGATTGAACAGATCTACGGAGTAATTGAACAGGAACTACGAGGGCAGTACAACATCGGCTACGTATCGGATGTGCCAGTGGAACTCTCGGAATTCCGAAAAATTGCTTTGCGAACGGCGAGAAAGGATTGGGTTGTACAAGCGCGGGATCGATACTGGGCTAAGCGGTAGAATCAAACTACGGGGCATGACATGCCTTCGTTTCCAAACTGGTTTACTTCAATCGAGGATCAAATTGGAATGGAGAGGGTTCAGAAAATTGAATTGTGGCGAAATCAGGATGATTTGAATTCATCACAAGATTTCGCTCGCTCGCACACGTTGTCCCGATAATGCTTGATGGCAAACTCAACACCGCTGAACGAAGTTCTTTGACCCAAAGATGCCCAATTTCCTGGGTTGCGGCAATTGGGATTTCAGAATCCCATTCTGCTGGTAGATGATTATTACTAATGACTTCTAGGGTAACGTTGTCTGGAATTTGGATTTCAGTAAGAGCGAAGTCACGGGGCAGAAAAGAGTAGTTAACCAGTATCTCCAAAGCCGCAAGCGACGCATTTGACGCTGCATATATGACGGGAATACCAACCGGATTCCAACGACCTCCATGAAGTTCTGCTCCTCTTCCACTGTTGGCTGGATATCGACTCGAACACAGTCGATAGGCAACTCTCACAGAATGCCGTGTTCCAAACGTCCAAGCGTGGTAAGAACTGCCTGTTTTCCTTCAGGAGTACTCAGAAGGGAAATGGGTGTTGAGTATCCGAGGGCTCGAATAGGAGTACCAAGCCAGCGCAATGCTTCCTGTTCGCTGCCGATTACTTCAGCGGCTCGTTTCACAATCTGATCAATCGCACCTGGGGCTTTTGGCTGAACGAATGAGGTCACTCAATTCAATTATCCACAAAATTCACCCTGCTAAGTCGATCCAGATATGGCTCGCCGCTTATTGCCCCTTTTCCATTGGAGTCACAAGCGGAAACGGCTTCGTGGCTCAATTTAGAACAAATACTTTATTATAAAAACAGTTGTAAATGGCGCAAAATTTTCGTTTAGATATTCCGGAGTCTGTTGCCACCAGTCTTAAGCTTCCTTCGTTAGAAGTGGAGGCTCGTCTACTCACGGAGTTGGCGGTTGCCCTGTATGCTCAAGGTATTCTCTCCTTCGGTAAAGCGATTGAACTTTCTGGAATGTCCCGCTTCACTTTCTCTGATCTTTTGACCCGCAGAGAAATTCCACGCCATTATAGTGAGGACGAACTGATCCAAGACCTCGACTATGCGCGCGGTCAGTAATACTTCTCCTATTTCCAATCTGGCCGCTATTGGTCGTCTTTCTCTTTTGCAATCTCAGTTCACAGAGCTTTGGATACCACCTGCTGTTTCGCACGAACTAGCAGCCCATCCAGACCCGGTCGCGCGTACGAAGATACGAAAAGCGATTAGTGAGCAATGGATAAAAGTGGTAGGTCCAGCTACCTCTTCATTTCTTAAGATACTTCTCCTACACCTCCATTCAGGAGAATCCCAGGCTATTGCGCTTGCTGCTGAAAGTGAAGCCGATGTAGTGCTGATCGATGAGCAAGAAGGCAGGCGCTTCGCTGTGCAGGCTGGGCTGCTTGTAACAGGAGTGTTAGGGATTTTATTGCGAGCAAAAAAGACTGGATCCATTCCAGCGCTGAGACCTGAAATTCAATCTCTTCGCAAAAATGCCAGGTTTTTCATTGCCCCCTCTCTCGAAGCAAGCGTTTTAGCTGCGGCAGGGGAGTAATAGAAAATTAAGCCGGCTGCTGCTGGGTCATGCAGTGAAGCGTACCGAGTCCCCATACCAGAGATGTACAGTCAATGCCCACTACTTCGCGGTCTTCAAAAAGCTCCGCCAGAATGTTCAGTGCGAAGCGGTCATTGGGATCGTTGAACGTGGGCACAAGCACCAGTTTGTTCGCGATATAAAAGTTAGCGTAACTGGCTGGAAGGCGTTGCCCCGCAAATTCCAGCGTGGCAGGCATGGGAAGTCGGACGGATCTCACAGGGTAACGTGCTAACAGTGCTTCATTTTCCGCCAGGATTTCATAGTTAGGCATTGTGGGGTCATCTTCCACGGCGAGCACAACGGTGCTTGGGTCAGTGAATCGTGCCAAGTCGTCGATATGCCCATGTGTGTCATCGCCTTGGATGCCATTCTTCAGCCAAAGCACGCGTTCAACGCCTAGGTAGTCGCTGAAAGCGTTCTCCAAGTCTTCCCGCTGCCATCCGGGGTTGCGCTCCTGTACATGGCTAAGGAGGCATTCTTCCGTGGCAAGCAGAAGCCCTTGGCCATTTACATCAATGGCTCCGCCTTCCAGCACAGCTTCCGGAAACCACTGATGCAAGGTGAACTCGTTGGCAATCGCTCGCCCTGCCTCGTCATCTTTGTGGAAGTTGCTGTATTTAGCCCAGGCGTTAAATTTCCACTTGATGGGCGCTACTTGACCGCCAGAATTTTTTACGAACAAAGGGCCGAAGTCGCGAATCCAGACGCGATCGGTCGGAAAATGGCGGAATTCAATGGCGGCCATGTTCGCGCCCACTTTGCGAAGAATGTTCCGGGCTTTTTCCTGGTCTTCTTCATGACGCACCAAAATCCGGACACGCTCCACGGCAGAAAGCTTCTTTGCAATCTCGGCGTAAATCCAAGGGATTGGCGTGAATCGTCCCGGCCAGTCATGCCGGTTATGGGGCCACGCAATCCAGGTGGCTTCGTGGGTTTCCCATTCCGCAGGCATGCGGAAGCCAAGTTCGCGCGGTGTAGGCAGGTGCGACATGGCACAACCTCCTTAAACTAACATCCGACTAGTAAGGGGGCCGTAGGCATCAATGCGCCGGTCCCGGAGAAAAGGCCAGTTGCGACGCGTCTCATCCATTTCACGCGGATCACATTCCACAATCAGAATTTCTTCTTTATCGTGGGAGCCTTGCTTGAGCACGCGCCCGAATGGGTCAGAGAGAAAGGAGCCACCCCAAAATTCAATCCCTGCCTTTTCATGTGTTCCTGGCGTGCCTTCAAACCCAACGCGATTTACTGCTGCCACATAGATGCCATTCGCAATGGCATGGGAGCGCTGAATGGTTTTCCAGGCGTCATACTGCGCTTCCCCGAAGGTTTGTTTTTCGGAGGGATGCCAACCAATGGCCGTTGGGTAAAACAGAATGTTGGCTCCCCCCATCGCTGCCAAGCGTGCTGCTTCGGGATACCACTGATCCCAGCACACCAGCACGGCGATGCGTCCCACCTTGGTGTCAAAGGTGCGAAAGCCCAGGTCGCCTGGAGTGAAGTAAAATTTTTCGTAATACAAGGGGTCGTCCGGAATGTGCATTTTCCGGTAGATGCCTAAAAGGGAACCATCTGCATCCAATACCGCAGCCGTATTGTGATACAGCCCGGCGGCACGGCGTTCGAATAAAGAGGCAATCACCACCACGCCCGCTTCTCGCGCGACCGCACTCAGGTGATCCGTGGAAGGGCCGGGAATGGTTTCCGCTAAATCAAACAGCCGCGCATCTTCTTCCCGGCAAAAGTATTGTGAGCGAAACAGTTCCTGCAAGCACACAATCTGCGCGCCCTGCTGCGCTGCGTCCCGTATGCGTTGGGCTGCTTTTTGGAGGTTTTCTTCTGGTTCCGGAGAGCACGACATTTGAACCAGACCCACTCGGAATTTTTGATCAGTCACCTATCTCATTGTACGATCAGAGTCTTTACGCGCTTCCTTATGAATGCTCTCTGTTTGTTTGATATTGATGGAACGCTTGTGCGGCGTACCGGTCCATACCATCGCGAAGCCTTGATTGCTGGTGTTCACAAAGTGCTGAAACGGGAAACAACCACGGAAGGTATTCCCGTTCACGGCATGTTGGACCAGGACATTATTACGAAAATGTTACTGCGGGAAGGTCTTCGAAATCGGGAGATTGCGGAGGCACTGCCTGCCATCCGAAAAGCTGCAGAGCGCCACTACCTCCGATCTGTGCCCGATCTCCGGCGATGTGTCTGCCCTGGTGCTAGAAAGCTTCTGTATCGATTGCAACGCAAGGGAGTTGGCTTGGCTTTGGTGACCGGCAACTTCACGCGCATCGGCTGGAAGAAATTAGAACAAGCAGGAGTCGCGCACTACTTTGCGTTTGGTGCGTTTGCGGAAATGGCGAAGACCCGCGCTGGGCTGGCAAAGATGGCGATACGGCAAGCCAAGGAGAGCGGTTGGATCACCAAGGGGGCAGCGATTGCCCTGATCGGCGACGCGCCGAGCGATATTCGAGCGGCTCGCGCAAACCGGATTCGTTCGGTCGCCGTAGCAACAGGCATTTCGACACGGGAAGAGCTAAGCAGTCACATGCCGGATGAACTACTGGAAGACCTTCACTCCTTTTCTTACTTGTAAGGAGTCGGTGAAGGATTTCTTGGCAAAGAAGTTGACCGCTGATGCCAATAAGGGTAGGGAATTGTCACAGCGCTTACTGCATCCAGTTTTTCGATCTGTTCCGGCGTAAGCGACCAACCCACCGCGCCGAGGTTCTGCCGCAACTGTTCTTCATTGCGTGCACCAATAATCACAGAAGAAATAGTGGGTCGCGTGGTGAGCCAGTTTAGGGCAATCTGCGGAACGGTTTTGCCGGTTTCCTGGGCAATCTCATCTAAGACGTCCACAACGTTGTACAGATGTTCGTTGCTGACAGGAGGCCCGGCTTTTTCCGTTTTTGGCAATCGGCTGGTTTCAGGTCGGGGCGCGTTCCGGCGAATTTTCCCAGTAAGTCGTCCCCATCCCAGCGGACTCCACACCAGGGTTCCTACTCGTTGATCCATAGCGAGCGGCATCAGTTCCCACTCATAATCGCGATTCACCAGCGAGTAATATGCCTGATGCGCTACAAAACGCGCCCACCCGTAACGTTCAGAAACAGAGAGGGACTTCATTAAGTGCCAGCCGGAATAGTTGGAGCAACCTACATAACGAACTTTGCCGCTTTGCACCAGCGTGTCCAACGCGCTAACTGTTTCTTCCACGGGAGAAATCGCGTCAAAGCCGTGCATCTGATATAGATCGATGTAATCCGTTCCCAGCCGCTTCAGGCTTGCTTCACAAGCTTGAATCAGGTGGAAGCGGGAAGTGCCGCGATCGTTGGGACCAGATCCCATCGGGAATGAAGCTTTGGTGGCGACCAATACCTGATCCCGCCGGCCCTTTATGGCTTGCCCCAAAATTTCTTCGGAAAGTCCTTGCGAATACACATCCGCCGTATCGAACAGATTGATTCCTGCTTCCAGGCAGATATCTACCAGGTGCGTCGCTCCGTCTATATCCGTGGAGCCCCAAGCCTGAAAGAACTCATTTCCACCGCCAAATGTAGCCGTGCCAAGACTAAGAACCGGAACCTTAAGTCCGGAATAACCGAGTTGTCGAAATTCCATTCCCCTATGGATGGAGCGGACGTAATTTCGGATGCCGAATTGAGTGATAGATTTGGTGAGATCTATAACTCTGCCAATGCCCGGTGAACCATATGAATGGCAATGGCTCCCTCGCCGACTGCAGAAGCGACACGCTTTACATTTCCAGAGCGCACATCTCCCACGGCGAATACTCCCGGGAGGCTGGTTTCCAGCATTTGCCGGCTCCGTTCCAGCGAAGGCTGTGGATTTGGCTGCTCAGTAGCTGCGGAATCCAAATCGTGTCCGGTTAAAATAAAGCCTTTTTCGTCCAGCGCAAGGCAACCTTGCAGCCATTCGGTTCGCGGGGATGCGCCCGCCATGATAAATACATGCCGAATGGGATGGGTGGAAATTTCGCCGGTTTGTTTATTCTGCCATGTCACCTGCTCCAAATGGTCGTTTCCATCCAATGACGTAATTTCCGTACGGAAATGGAGATCGATTTGAGGATTCTCAACCAGGCGCTGAATCAGATAACGTGACATGCTGCTTTTCAACTCCCCGGACCGAATCAGCATATGCACTTTGCTCACGGTTTGCGACAGAAATACGGCTGCCTGCCCTGCGGAGTTTCCTCCCCCTACTACGATCACTTCTTCGGTGCCGCATAGTTGGGATTCGATATAGGTAGCGCCATAATAGACGCCTTCCCCCTCGAACTTTTCGAGGTTGTTGAGTTGCGGCTTGCTATATTCCGCTCCGGTGGCAATCACAATGGCGCGCCCCTTTAAGGATTCCCCGCCGTCCAGAATTACCTGATAAGGGTTGCTGCCACAGCTAAGGCGCTCCACGCTGCGCGCAATCATCATGTGTGCGCCAAATTTTTGTGCTTGGTTGATGGCACGCGTTGCCAATTCCAGTCCAGATACTCCGGTAGGAAAACCAAGGTAGTTTTCAATTTTGGAGCTGGACCCTGCCTGCCCTCCTGGTGCTCGTGTTTCCACCAGAAGCACGTCAAGCCCTTCCGAAGCCGCATAGACCGCTGCTGCTAAACCAGCCGGCCCTGCACCCACAATGATCAAATCCCGCGTCTGGGTGCCATCAATGCTGGCGTTGAAACCCAGGCAGTCTGCCAAATCGTGGATGGTTGGTCTGCGCAGCACATTTTTCCCATTGCAAATCACAACTGGCACTTCCGATGGCGTCACCTGGAAGCGGTCTAGCAATTCCTGAGAAGGTGAGTCTGTATCCAGGTCCACATAGGTATACGGGTATCCATTGCGGCTCAGAAACTGCCGTAGTTGCAGAGTCTGCGCGGAGTGGTGAGATCCCAGGATCACAACATTGCCATAGCCTCTCTTGATCAAGGCAAGCCGCCGAAGGATGAACGCCCGCATCAGAATTTCACTCAACTCAGCATCTTTTGCCACTAGGGATCGCAAGGTGTCGCCATTCAGTTCAATGAATTCCCCTCCTTCCGTGACCCGTCCGCATACCAAGCCACGCTGCCCGGAGATCATGGTCATCTCTCCCGTGAATTCGCCAGGACCATGACTCGCGATGGTGCGTTCTCCTTCCAAACCCGGCTGCACAATATCCATCTTTCCCGAAAGGAGCACGAAAAAAGGAATCTCTGGATCGTTTATGTTGAAGACGATTTCGCCGCGTTCGACATTTCGCACATGACCCAAAAGACGGATACGGCGAATCTGCGCTTCTGTGAGAACGGGGAATGCTTGCGTTTGGGCATCCAGAGCGCTGGGTATTAAAGAGGACATGTTCTAGTTTGATGAAAAATTGTTAGCATCTGCAAGACTTGCTTGCACGAACTCCCATTTTTGCGTCTTATTAAAGGAGGAGGGCGTGGTATGAAACTGCTAAGTACTTTTCTCTTTATGGCAAGCGCAACATGTTTTGCGCAAGGAAGCTTTAGCGGACCGGGAAGCTACATCATCACAAACGTAAAATCCGGAATGAGTCTGGATGTTCCTGGCGGAGGGGGAAACCTGATCCAAACTTCCCCCAATGGTTCTCCGAGCCAAATCTGGGAATTTCAGAACACAGGCGGCGGATTCACGATTCGCAATGCACAAAGCGGCTGTTTCTTGCAGCAAGTCAGCAACAGAAACAGTGACCCGGTGATTTGCAATCGGGGCGGAGGGCAGGTGTGGCGAATTCAGCCAGGAAAAGACGGAAATCCACTGATTGTGTCGCAATCCGGAAAAGTACTGGATGTGCCGGATGGGGCAAATCGCTCTGGCTTGGGCATCCAGATTTATGACGGCAATGGAGATTCCAACCAAAGGTTTATTTTCCAGCGAGCTGGCCGAGGAGGGAATTACAACAACGGAAACAACAACAGCGGTAACTACAATAACGGGAATAATTACAACAACGGAAATTCCGGCGGCACGATTACATGTGCCTCCGATGATGGGCGCCGCCACTATTGCTCTGCTGATACTAATGGAGGCGTGAATCTCACGCGACAGTTAAGCGGTTCCGCCTGCACACAAGGCAGCACATGGGGCTATGACCGGAATGGTGTATGGGTGGATCGCGGTTGCCGTGCGGAGTTCCAAATGAGCGGAAATGGCAATTTCCGGGGAGACAATGGGGGCTTCCGTCCCGGTGGCAATAACTCCGTATTGACTTGTGCTTCTGATGATGGCCGCAGGCACTACTGCCAGGCGGATACTTCGCGTGGTGTCCAGTTAACGCGCCAAATCAGCGGTTCTGCTTGCGAACAAGGACGCACCTGGGGCTTTGATCAGAATGGCGTTTGGGTAGACCGAGGCTGCAGAGCAGAGTTCCAAATGGGACGAGGCAGACGCTAAGGGAAGGCTACTCATACCGGAGAACTTCGGCTGGGGAGATGCGGGCGGCGTTGCGTGCCGGGTAAATGGTGGCGCAGAAACTTACGGCAAGCGCTACGCCCGCGATCCATAGACCATCCCACAGCCGAGGTTCAAATGGAACAAAGCTAAGCGCATACACTTGCTCATCCAGGGGAATCCACCGGTATTTCTCGGCAAAGAAACACAGCGTATAGCCAATCAAGATGCCGATGGTGGTTCCCGCCGCACCAATCAGTAAACCCTGGACCATGAAGATGCGGCGAATCTGGCCGGCTTTGGCTCCCATGGACATCAGCACTGCGATATCGCGGCGCTTCTCCATCACCATCATCACCAGCACGATCAGGATGTTTAAGGCTGCCACCAGTTCAATCAGCCCGATGGTGATCACGGTAACGATCTTTTCCATGTTCAAGGCTTTTAGTAGCTGTTTGTTTTGTTCCTGCCAGTTCGTGGCGGCAAAACGAGGACCGGCTACTTTTTCCGCTTCCTTGCCAATCTCTGGAGCCAGGTAAATATTATCTACTTGTACTTCAATCGAGTTCACTGCTTCCGGTAAAGACAGGATCTTCTGTGCCGCCTGCAACGAGCAGAATGCCCAATTATCGTCTACTTCGAAGAAACCGGATTCAAAAAGGCCTGACTATGCGAAAGCGTGTTTCACTCGGGCGTGGCCCGAAAGGAGTCATTTTTCCTTGCGGACTAATGACCATCACCGTATCATTCAGCGCCACGCCTGTTTTGGCTGCCAGTTTGGAGCCGAGTACAATGCCGGGCAAGCCTCCGGTATCTGTTACTAGACGTTCCAGCGACCCGGCTTTCAGGTGACGAAGCGATTCGTTTACCAAGACTTCCCGTTCAGGCAAAATACCCTTCAAGCCAGCGGCCGTTGGATAAACGTACCACTCAAGAAGACCTGCCCATACAAAACAGGCGACGTTGCCGTGACGTGCGGAATGGTCTGAAATTTCTGGATGAGTTCCGGCCAGTTGTATATGCCGCTATTATTTTTCTCCAGTATGTTGATGTGCGCGGTAGCGCCTAACAGGTCGCGTTGTAACGTGCTGCGAAAGCCATTGTTAATGGCAAGAGAAATAATCAGGGCCATCACTCCCGCCGCAACGCCAATGATGGAAATAACAGTGATCACAGAGATTACCGCTTCTTTCCGCCGCGCCCGCACGTAGCGCAACGCTACCCACGATTCAAAGCTCAAATCTGCCGGTCCAACTGCCGCAAACGATCTGCCAGTCCGATCTCCCCTTCAGGACGCAGGAGCGGAAACAGAATCACGTCCCGAATCGAGCGGGAGCCTGTTAAGAGCATCACCAAGCGATCAATCCCGATTCCCTCGCCGCCGGTGGGCGGCATACCGTAGGCGAGGGCACGAAGGAAATCTTCATCCATCTGGTGCGCTTCCTCATCTCCTTTAGCACGCATGGAAAGCTGAAGATCAAATCTCCGGCGCTGTTCCTGCGGGTCGTTCAACTCGGTATAGGCATTGCCGAGTTCCATGCCTGCCGCATACACTTCAAAGCGTTCCACAAAGTGCGGGGTCATCCGGCTTGTGCTTGGAAAGCGGCGAAACTTCCACCGGGAAATCATAGATGATGACGGGCTGAATCAGTTGCCGCTCCACCTTGCTTTCAAATTCTTCCATCAGCACTTTCCCGCTTAGGTCCGGGTTGCCGCCAAACTCGTGAACTGCTTCGCGCATGGAAAGGCGGCGCATGGAACTGAAATCGAGCTTTTCGCCTTCCCATTCCACCACTGTGCTGCCTGTGGCATCCAGGGCTACCTGCCGGAACAGTTCCACGGTCAGGTCCATCAAGCCCCGGTAATCCGTATAGGCTTGGTAGAACTCCAGCATCGTGAACTCCGGATTGTGGCGGGTGGAAATTCCTTCATTCCGGAAGTTCCGGTTGATTTCGTACACGCGCTCCAGGCCGCCCACCACCAAACGTTTCAGGTAGAGTTCCGGGGCTATCCGGAGATAAAGATCAATGTCCAATGTGTTGTGGTGTGTCACAAAGGGCCGTGCTGCCGCGCCGCCATAGAGTGGCTGCATCATGGGTGTTTCTACTTCGATAAAGCCCCGACTTTCCAGTTGCCGGCGAAGCGAGGAAATGATCTTGGCGCGTGTCACAAAAATTGTGCGCACTTCCGGGTTTGCCACCAAGTCCAGGTATCGCTGCCGGTAACGGGTTTCTGTATCTTCCAGGCCATGCCACTTTTCCGGCAGATTCAGCAGGATCTTGGAAAGGAATTGCAATTTTTCCACATGGATGCTGAGTTCGCCGGCACGAGTGCGGAAAAGATAGCCTTCCACGCCGATAATATCGCCCAAATCTAATGTCTGAAAAAGCTTGTAATCGGCTTCCGGGAGGGCATCCTTTTTCACATAAATCTGAATTCTTTCTCCATCTTGCAGGAGATGGGCAAAGCCTGCTTTTCCCATACGCCGGATGGTCATCACCCTGCCCGTAATGGAGACACGCATGTCCGGAGTCAACTCCTCAGCGGTTTTGCCGCTATACTCGCGCAGAATTTCAGGAACGGAATGGGTAAACTCGAAACGTTGACCGTATGGTTTCCACCCTTCCGCTTCCAACTCCTGAACGCGACGGAGGCGTTGTTCAAGTAACTCATCTTCCAGCGACAATGATCTCTCCTAGGGAATACGTTATGATGACTCAGCGCCAACTGAACGCTTGACTCGATCTCTTTCCATCATTATCCCTGCTTATAACGAGGAGACCCGCTTACCAGAGACTCTTATTCGAATCACAAGGTGGCTAAACCAAGGTGATTGGCAGTTCACGGAAATCCTGGTGGTGGACGATGGTTCCTCCGACAGCACGGTACAGGTAGCACAACGATATAGCCAGGATGGCGGAATTGTCCGTGTGGTGCGCAATCCGGGCAATCGGGGCAAGGGGTTTTCCGTCAAGCATGGCATGTTGGAGGCCCAAGGCGAATGGCGGCTTTTCAGTGATGCGGACCTTTCCACGCCCATTGAAGAGTTCGAGAAATTGTGGCTAGTTGCCGAGCAACAGAGAGCCAAGGTTGTGATTGGATCGCGTGCGCTGAACCGTTCCTTGATTGGTGTCCGCCAGCCATGGTACCGGGAGAAGTCCGGGCAATTCTTTAATCTTGTCATGCGTGGGGTCTTGCGGCTGGACATTGCGGATTCCCAATGCGGCTTCAAGTTATTTCATGCGGATGCCGCTCGGGAAATTTTCCAGAGGCAGAGGCTAGATCGGTTCAGTTTTGACGCGGAATTGCTGTTTCTGGCCCGAAAACTTGGCTACACCATTCGGGAAATCCCAGTTCGCTGGAATGATGTAGCAGGCAGCAAAGTAACTCTAATGAACGGCGCGCGCTCTTTTCTGGATCTCCTACGGATTCGGGCTAATTCTATGCGCGGTGCTTACCGTCTCTCTTCTCGCACATGACTCATCAATATGTTCCTTCCCGTTTCCCAGATTCCGCCGTTACCGTAGTTCTGTTTCCTGACGCAGAAGCAGACCAGAACGATTTTCTGCCAATTGGACGCGCGGTTGCTCCCCAAGCCTCACTACTGAGCGTGAGCGGAATGGCCGCCAATGCGGATTTTGCCATAGTGGGAGAAGAGTTAGCGGTTTTGGTGCAGCGATACCCATCGAAGCTAGTTCTAGGTGTCGCCTACTCGGAGGGAGCGAGCATGGCCGCATCCCTGATGATTCGCCATCCTGAAGTTTTGGCAGCCGCCGTATTGCTCAGGCCGCGGTTTATGATTCCAGCCGGCACACTTCCTTCTGCGGATCTAAAAGGAAGACAGATACTGATTCTGGCAGGAGTGGACGACCCTGTGAGCCCGGCAGGAGAAACCGAAGCGTTGGCGCAAACCCTGAGCGGCGCGGGGGCAATGGTGGAAGTAAGGTGGGCAGAGGGCGGTCACGAAATGACACCCCAGGATTTTCAGGCAGCACGGGATTTTCTGGCCCAGTGTGCCGTTACCGCTTGATAATCACTTCCCGAAGATTTTCCTTGGTCAGAAAAAACTTCACTGATTCGAAGTGATTGAACAGCTTTTCCAGACTTCGGTTATTGAATACCTGAGACTGACTACGAAATCCTTTTTGGGAAAGAATCAGCGTGGATTGGTTTTGGATGCGGAAAGAGATGTTGGGAGCCATCGGGGATTTTTCATCCGAATTGAAGAAAGCCAACATATAGCTTCTGGGTCGGACGATCTCATAGAGGCGCTCCACTGTGGCGTGCATCAGAGCAGGGGATAGGTACTGCATCACGTCCCAGATCAACACGGCATCAAAGGTGTTTTCCTTGAAGTCCAGGCTTTGTTGAAGAAAAGACTCGATGCGCCCAACGCTTGTCTGTTCTGTGACATCCTCGCTTCCGAATGTATCGTCCAGACTCCGAAGAAAATCCTGTGTATAGAGCTTGTGGCCCAGATCCGTAATGAATGTGATGTTTTCCTGGCTTGCCATACCCAGATCCAGAATGGAGAGCCCCACCTGGTCCGGATATAGGAAAAAAATTGTTCCAACCCGCGGCTCTGCCGCGTGGTAACAATTTCTTTTTCCTGCCCTCGTACACCTTTGCCAGAAGAGGGGCTGTTAGGCTGGAGTGCCGCTTCACCTCCGACCGCGAAACATACTTCGGAATAGATCCGGCAACAAAACCTATTTTACCCCTCGCCTGATGACCCTGCTTCTACTTTACCTGACTGACAACAGCGCTATTCGGTCACCGGTCCCGGTGCAACGGGAGTCGTACCGGCGCTGGCTTCGGCGAACCACGGGAGCCGCAATGTTTGCGGCTGGCTGCCCGGCACCGCTTCACCGGTTCTGCCTTCACAATATCGATGCTGCCCTTGAAGTATGCTCCGTCTTCAATCACGATGCGGGCCGTTTTGATATCGCCCACCAGACGCGCATCTTTGCGAATGTCGATGCGGTCATTGGCTTCCACGTTCCCCTTCACCTGGCCCAGCACTACTACTTCACGCGCTCGAACACCGGCCTGCAGTTTGCCGTTCGGGCCTACGGTCAGTTTATTGTCCTGGCACTCGATGGTCCCTTCCACATCACCATCTACATAAAGATCTTCTTTGCTGAAAATCTGGCCCATATTTTGACCGCCTTTCCAATGGTGGCGGAGTTTCGTTGCTGAGTCCGGCTCCGGGCTCTTGAACGGCACTGATGACATAGATGGTGGTGGACTCCTTCCTTACTTCTAACGGACTCGGATTCTGGCAACTAGTAACCGGACTCGGCGCCGCTGCAGCCGGTCGCGGGGTTGGTGGCGGATCTTCTGGCGTTTATTCCACATGCTCATCTGTGGCGGCCCTCCCGAATTGGGTTATGAAGACTGCAAAACACTTTTTCAGTCTATAGGGGATTTCCGACGAAAGGCAATCAGAGAACATTATTTTGTAACGCCGGGTTCATCTGATAAGGTAGCACCTCACGCCGCGTCAAATCACAAAATCATTATGCTTGTTCCGGCTTCAGTTGTTTAGGGTTTAAAACAACCGCTCCTGTTTTTTTAGAGTTCCAAAAGAACCGATATTCGCGATGGAGAAGGAAAGACGAATCTGATTGTCATTATTGCGTGAACCTATTAGTGCAAATCGCCGGAACTGCACGCTGATTCCGCAGCAATCGGTGTTGTAGTTGACTTGCGAACTGGTGTAAGTGATGCGCGCTAAATCAAAGTCATAGATCAGGTTAGAACCCGAATTCCAACCGCGCCGATTGGGATCTCCATAGACAAAGGAAGAACGAAACTGGTTTGCGGAAGGAGTGAGAAGGGCTACGTTGTTGATGACCTGGCTGTGCACCTGATTTTGACCGACGGAGAAGAAATACTGTTTGCGCCGGAAATCCACGCTGAATCCGCTATTCACAATCCGCCCTATCAGAGGGTCGTAATCCGCCCGCCACTCGCCATTTATACCGGGCAACGGACTGACCCGCAACGAAGACACAATCGGAGAGTAGTTTCGGGGACCACTCAGAAAAGCGTAGCCGGTAAGGTCCACCGAACTCATGACCACATTACGTTGACCAGGGACCAGGCCTCCGAACGTGGGATCAAAGTACCGTTTCTGTGAGAGTTGCCAGTGAAAATTTCAGAGATTTGATCGCCCCTTTTGGTGTAAATCCGATTGGTGAGAGAAAGCAGGAGCTCGTTCGTGTTGGTCAGGAGGTCCGAACCGTCAAAGCGGATCACCTGCTCATAATTGTCCACGCCCGACACATAGCGGTATGTGGCGCGAGGTTCAATTACGTGCTTCAACTGATCCCCCAACCATGTCTTCTTTTTGAAAACGCGCTCCACGGAAGGAAGCACAAGATCCAACGATGCTTCACGCGCGTTTCGGAGATAGGGACTTACCAAGATGCCAGATAGCAGGTGCTGTTCGCTGTAATACGCTTCGTGGAGCTTGAAGCTGGGAATCAGATGGATATGGAGAAAATGCGCGGCAGTGACCAGGCCAGGGTCCATTGTTGTGCGGCGCGTAAATTGTTGCGTTTGCACAGGAGATCCGATGGCTCCGGTAGCGGTGTAGGTCGGCTCGCTTCGATACATCAGGCCGGCGCTGGAATCGAAGAAACCCCATAACGGTAAATAAGTCGGGAGGCGCTTTCGTAAGATCCGGTGATCTCGACTCATGAACTGCGCCTCCGGCAGTTTCCGAATCAGAATGTAGTTTCCCGGTGTCTGGTCCTGGAAGTTTTCATTACGGCTGAATACGCCGTTGAACGTATAGGAGTCGAAGTTCTTTGTTACATACCCAACGGAGTTAGATTCGGAAAAGATTGCTTCGTTAAAGGATTCTGTGAAGTTCGCCCGGAACCGGAACGAACTGAGGTAATTGACAGTACCGCGAGCAAACCAGCCGTTCCCCAGGTCCGCGTGGCCTGTGGCGTAGATGCTATATCCGCCTTGTTTCTGGATTGCATTTCCTACCTCGATACCGCGATCCTGAAGGCCGTAAAAAATGGCGTTGAAGTCCGAGGTCTGGGTGGGCTTGCCTCGGAAATCAATGTGGTGTGCAAATCCGCGTGAGGTAAAGTCTTGTACCTGGTAAGTAACGTCGTAGCTGCGATTAATGGCCCAGTAATAACCTAGGCCAAACAGAAAGCCCCAACGGGTACTGTTGCCGATATTCGGGGAAAGAAATCCGCTCTTGCGAGGTTCCTTGGCCAAAGATTTATAAAATACCGGAAAGTAAAACAGCGGTATTTTCTTTACCCGGTAAATGGCTTTGTAGGCCAGAGCGCGGTCTTCCGGAATGATGTCAAATTTGGGACCGGTCAGTGTCCACCAGGGATTCGGCAAGACGCATCCGGTAATCATGCCCTCATGGAGAATATACTTCTCCTGCACGCGCTCCGCCCATTTGCCTTCAAAGTAAAAAGGATTGTCGGACGTCAACGTGCCAGGCTGAGCATCAATCTTGGTTTTGGCATATCCACGCACTTCCCAGAACGTTCCATATTCCGATTCCGTGTTGTACTTGGCGCGCGCACACACCAGAATTTCGTTGCGCTCATAATGACGGAAATAGACATGGCCGCGTGCTTCCGCATCTCCGGTTTCGTCGTTATAATCTATCTCGTCGGCACGCAATTCCATGAGCGTGCCTTCCAGCACGACCTTGCCTCGAAAATGATACACATTGCCTTCTTTGGTTTGTGTATCGGCAGTGAAGTTGTATTCCCCTAAGTTGGGCGCTTCCGGGCGTGGAGGCCGAGTTTTGAAATCCGGCTTGGGCAGCGGCGGAGGTTCATAAACAAGCTGCTGTTCCGTAGGGGTAGGGGATTGTTCCGGAGTAGGGGATTGGGGTTTTTCAGGAGTTTGTGCCGCAAGCGGTAAACTGCACGCCAGCAAAACCATCGCCAGCCATGTGGCTAAGCGGGAGAAAACTCCGTGACATAGAACCCAATTTGTGGTACTCAGAGGGAAAGCGTGTTTGCGCGCGGGCTGCTCCAACGCGTCAACGTAACACGGGTTGTCACCAGCCGCAACAACACTCTTCGCTTCGTTCTTTCTAAAATGACTTGCAGTTACTGCCGTTCCACGAATTCTGATGCGGACCATCGATGCAGCCGATGTGGAAGGCGCTTGATGGGAATGGCGGTTGTTGCCCCGCCGGAGTTTGCAGAGCGCGCCATTGAATCCCTGGGACCTGCTGCGTTGGCAGCCGTGAATCCACAAGGGGCAGCCCGCCCAGAGTCTCCCACCAAACCCACAACACCGCAGCCCTTGCCCCATCCGGAACAGCCCTCGCTTTTTTTCCAGGAACTCGCCTCCAAAGTGGTCTCGATTGATCCGACGCAGCGGCAGACCAATCCAGAAGGCGCTTCCGTTCCAAAAGAGGAGGGAAAGGCGAAACAAGATTTCCCGGCGCCTCCGCCAACTTCTGACACCAGTGCCCCGAGACGGGGGCAAAGCGCCTTGGACTTTATCCCTACGGTGGGACCTGCTAAAAGCCGCACTCTGAAGACTTCTGTGGAAGCGGTGATCTACTGCGATTCTCCAGTAGCTGCCCCTATGCACCGGGCAATGGCGGCGTTTCTGGATGGAAGCATGATCGTCTTGGGCCTGGGCGTGTTTCTGCTCATTTTCGAGTTTTTTGGCGGTAGTTTTCCCTGGAACAAACAGAATATCGGCTTGTTTCTGACTGCCTTTGCCTTGATTGCAATCTTTTACGGATTTGTTTGGACGCTGACCGGGCGGGAAACCATTGGCATGAAATGGGTGGACCTCCGGCTGCTGACCTTTAACGGGTTTCCGCCCGACCCAAAAAGCCGCGCATTGCGAAGTGTGGGCTGCCTGTTGAGTTTCTGTTCCGGGATGATTGGGATTTTTTGGGCGTTGGTGGATGAGGAAGGCCTGACATGGCACGACCATATGTCGAAAACCTTCCCCACGTTGAAGGAAACAAATACCGGGTTTGTGCGCCAATAGCCTTCGACGCAGCACCCCCGCAACAGAGTTACTGCATTACTGGGCCAAAATACGCATCATTCAGAACCACTGGTGTTTTCTTTCGCAAATCGTCGGCTTGTTGCTTCGCCATATCCGGGGCCAGCTTAGTCGTGATTTCTTCTTTTGCATCCGCCAGGGACTTTGATTCTTTGGAATCGATTTTGATCAGGTGATAGCCGAATTGAGTTTTGATCGGTTCGCTGACCTGACCCGCTGGCAAGGCAAAAGCGGCAGTTTCAAATGCCGGAACCATTTGGCCGTGCTTAAAGGTTCCCAGGTCGCCCCCGTTGGCTCCAGAGCCGGTATCATCAGACTGCGCCTTAGCCAAAGTGGCAAAATCGGCACCCGCGATGAGTTGCTTACGAAGGTCCTGCGCTTTAGTCAGGGCTTCCTCCTCCGATAATTCTTTTTCTCCGGGGCGAAGCGGCACTGCCGATCCTTTAAAGCGGATCAGGATGTGACGTCCTTTCACAGTCTCAAAATCTGCTTTGTTGTCGTTATAGTACTTCTGAATCGCTTGGTCGTCGATTTTTACGTTCTTGACTAGGTCCTGGTATAAGGCACCAGCTAAAACATTGTCACGGTCAAACGCCAGTTGCTGTTTTACCGTGGGATTTTGGTCCACTGCCCGCCGCTCGGCTTCCTTGGCAAGCACTTTCAATTGAATAATTCGTTCGGCGAATTGACGTTTTTGAGGGCCACGCGCTGCGCTTTGGAACTGAGCAGGAAGCGCGGCAACCAAGGCATCGTACTGAGCAGCAGTAATCTTATCGTCGCCGATCGTCAGAACGACTTGGTTTGGATTAGGAGCTGCCATAAGCCCAGAGGACGAGGCGCCTGGTGTCGCTGAGGGTGCGGTAGGAGAGACAGGAGGCGTTTGCGCAGAAGCGCTGGCTACCAACCCGGCAAAGATCCAAGTTGTAAACTGTTTCACAAAACTATGTTACCGTATAGCTACCAAGCACATTGCTGGGACAGCGCATAACCATGTCTGTTCCCTTTTCAGAATGATTGGAACGACACAACAGAATGTTAAGCCATTACCAAGGTGCTGAAACAATCTTGGTGGCGGACGATGAACCAGTTGTCCGTTCCCTTGCCAAAATCGTTTTACGCAATCATGGATACAACGTATTGCTGGCGGAAGATGGCGAGCAAGCTTTTCAATTGCACCAGGCGAATGAGTCTATTGACTTATTAGTAACAGATGTCGTGATGCCCAGGATGACCGGCCCGGAACTCGTGAATGCTTTGAAGCAGGAGCGAACGGATCTTCTCTGCATCATGATGTCCGGCTACCATAACAACCAGTTAAAAGACAGCGAGGAAGCCTGTGCTTACCTCCAAAAGCCGTTCACGCCGGAATCACTGCTGAAAATGGTACGCAAGACTTTGGACGCCCGGCAAAACGCAAGAGCATAAGCCAGCCGTTAGGCGACCGGCTCAATCACAGCCGACATAGAACCCTGAGAGCGGGGGAGACGCCAATCCGCGCCAAAGGAGTGGATTTGTTGGCGTGAATATTCGGCTTCCGGCAACTCACAGGTAATCAACACAGTTCGTCCCGTAGCATCCACTTCTTCCGCGTGCCGAAATGCCTCGTCCAACGTGAAGATAAAGATCTTCTGTAGCATCTCGATCACATAGTCATATGTATGATCGTTGTCATCAAGCAGGATTACATGAAAAAGAGGGGTCAGGAAGTCCTGGTCCTGGTCTTCTACGCTCTTTTCTGTGATAATTTCGCTTCCCGGAAGCTGGATCGTTTCAGCCATGCGTTAGTGGATGGATTGGATTCCCTGAAGTTGTCAGTTATTTACTTTAACTGTGAAAAGGAAGTCGGGCGGAGAATAATATTGCTGATATTGGAAACGATTTCAGCATCTGAATTACCTGGAGCGGTCCGTAGTTTTTTCCATTCCTCGTCTGCACCAAAATCTTGCCACAATTTATCGCGTGATCCCAGATCGTCGTAGGCCAGCATATAAGTCAAGCTGGGAATATTACGGCCAATCATTTCCTGACCAAAGAACACAGGAGACATGCCTAGCCGACGGAAGATCTCAGCTTCCCCTTGCTCGAACATACTGATTTTACGCTGCAAGGTCAAAGCAGTATTGGATTCATAGGTACGTAATTCAAAGATCCGGGGCGCATGGTTCGGTCGTGCCGCAGGCGGGGTCAATGTGGGGATGTGAGGAAACGCTCGTAGAACACTGATCTCGCGCCGCTGGTAAGGTAAATCTCCCCCTAGAAAAGATTCTGTGCTCTTTCGGTACTCATCGTCAGCTTCCAGGCGATGGTTCACTGTTTCAATGGATTCCAGAGTTCCATGCGTCAGGATCGCCAGCAAATAGGGACTGCGCTCCCCAATCACAGGCTGTAGAAAACCCACGGGCGGCAATCCTAGCCGGACCAGGGCAGGCGCGTAAACCTTGCTGAAATAATCGTTGGCCCGCTGCGGTTGGTTGGCTTGGTTGTTGCGCAGATAAAACCACTGCATCTCAAAATACTGAGGTTTCTGTTGGTTATTCTGCGCGGAAGCCGAAACGGGTATTGCCGCAGTGGTAAACATAAAAGTTCTCCGGTTCATTGCAATCTGAGTATACGAAGAATGGTCAGCCGAGATCGCTACCGACTGCCCGCCCCCGGATAAAAGTGAAGATCCACAGCATACACTAGCAAATTCACATGAACCACATAGCGCGTGTTCACACGAAGGGAATCGGTTGCACGCACTACATGAACGTCATCCATGTGAACGGGAAGGTTGAGTTCCCCCGCCTTTTCCACCACATTTGCACGGATGGTTTCATCGGTGCTTTTTCGGGTGTCCGGACGTTCCGCCAAATCTTCCACGTAATGCTGAAACCGGAGGTTTCGAAGGTAAATCGGGGTCAGTACAATGCCTAGCGCTACCAGGGCGAGCAACACAATGCCGCCTGCCGCTAAGCGCCAGGCCGGAACACCGGACGGTGGAGAAGATGCTGTTTCGCTCATGAAGGGCGGTCTGTTGACTTTGTTCCGGAAGTGGCGTAAAGCTCATCCCATAAATCGCTGTGCTGCCGCCATTCCGGATTTTCCGCACCTGTGAATCGAATTTCTTCCACGTTCAACTTCCCATGCCCATAGGTGCAAATGTACTCTATTCTGGGACGGCCAAGCTGTAACATACGGCTCCAGGAGCCAGTCTCCACCGGCATACGCAAACGGCGCAGGCACACGCGGCAACGGTATCGCTGGTCCAGAATGGCTAGATACACCAGCCCGTAACCCAGAAGAAATACAATGCCTGCCACCGTGGTGTAGAGAAGATCAAGCCCGAAACGATAGGGCACCAAGTGAAAAAATGGAGTATTCCGCGACCAGAACAAGTTGACGGCCCACAGGCAAGCTCCCGCAAGGAATAGGGCGAGTAGTAGCTTTCCGAGCAAGAACGACCAATATTTCACAGCTTGTTGGATTCCCTGCCACATGGGTTGGTTACCGTCCGTTAACTTCGGAACAAATTTCGGAGCAGAAAGACTACATTTGCCGGACGCTCTGCTAATCGCCTCATAAAGTATGGGTACCATGCTTCCCCAAAAGGAATGTATACCCGTACACGCCAGCCTTCCTTGATCAAGCGGCGTTGCAGGTCACGCCGTATGCCGTAAAGCATTTGAAACTCAAATTTCTCTGGGGCAATTTTCTGTTCTTTTACAAACTGCAACACCCCGCTCACCATTTTTTCATCATGCGTGGCCATCGCCGGGTAATTGCCGCCATCCAGGAGTTTGCGGGCGAGAGAAAGATAGTTATTGTCTACTTCGGACTTATTGGGAAACGCTACACTGGGCGGTTCCAGGTAGGCACCCTTGCATAGGCGCACGCGGATCTGCCGACGGTTCAATTCCCCAACATCCCTTTCGCTCCGGCGAAGATAAGACTGGATCACCGCTCCACATGCCTTGGTTTCGTCATGGAGATCGTACACCAGCGCCAGGGTGCGGTCTGTGTAGTCACTGGATTCCATATCCACCCGAACAAAGTTTCGCAGCCGGGCAGCGGTGCGGACCACGGCCAATACATTCTCCCGGCACGCCGTTTCGGAAAGGTCCATGCCGAACTGCGTCAACTTCAGGGAAACATTGGAATTTAATTCCAGTGCATTGATTTGCGATAAAGCACGGATATAGATGTCGCGGGAAACTTCAGCTTCGGCCAATGTTTGAACATTTTCGCCCAAGTGGTCCAACGTTGCCGACAAGCCTTGCCGGTTTTGATTTCTGACCACTTCTAATGATTCAGGAAGATCGTTTCCAGCAATAAAGCGGGAAGAAAGTGGGCGCGCAATCTTGGACTTTTCTACCCATTTCCTAAGCTCAGGCTGGGTCGATAGGTAGAGCAGTAGCTTTCGCAAACGTTTCCCCTTACAGGATGCAACGAAACGGTAAACCTATTCAATACGGGAAACAGTGGAATTGTTTACGATGTTGCTGGAATACGACGGAAACTCATGCCAAGACCAACGGAGAGCACCACCACGCAGCCAATCACGTTGTACCAAAGAAATGAAATCCCGGTAAACCAATAGGCCAGAAAAATCGCGACTTCCCCGGCGAGCATACCTGTAAATGCTGCTGTGCCTCCCACGCGGCGGAAGAAAAAGGCCAGCATGAATACACCAAGCAAAGAGCCATAAAACAAGGAGCCGACCAGATTTACGGCTTCCACCAAAGATCCTAAATTCTTTCCATACTGCGCAAAAAACATTGCATACAGGCCCCAGAACGCAGTAGCTGTTCGGGAGGCAAAAAGATAATGGCGGTCGGAAGCATCCCGCTTAATATGTCTTCGGTAGATATCAATTACGCTCACTGTAGCCAGGGAATTAATTTCTCCAGAGCTGGAAGACATTGCCGCTGCGAAGATCACGGCAATAATCAATCCCACTAAACCGACCGGCAGGTACTCCGTAACAAAAGAGAGAAATATATAATTCGTATCGTTATAGGTTCCGCCCTGGGCTTTTTCCGCCATTTGTATGCCTTGGGCGCGTGCATGATCGAAACGCTGCTGGGCTTGCTGGTAATTGGCTTTTGCCGTTCCATCTTCCGGTGCCTTGGCTAACGCAAAAGCTGCTGTTTTCCGGTCATCCACGGCTTTCCGGTAAGCTCCTTCCAGCTCCCCATAAAGCGGCTCGTTTTTGAGCTTTTCCAAAACAGGTTTTTGGAAAAGCAGAGGCGGAGGCTGGAACAGGTAAAACACAAACACCATGGCCCCTACAAAAAGAATGAAGCACTGGAGCGGGATCTTGGCCATGCTGTTAAACAGAAGGCTGAGCTTGCTCTGTGTTATTGATTTACCTGTGAGGTAACGCTGCACCTGGGATTGGTCGCAGCCGAAATAAGAAAGCGCAAGGAAACATCCGCCAATCAAACCGCTCCACAGGTTATAGCGACTGTTCCAATCCCAGTGGAAGTCCACCGCGTTTAATCGTCCTGCTGCTCCTGCCAGCTGCACCGCGTTTCCTAAAGAAATTCCTGAGGGCAAAAGGTGAATCACCATGAACAGGGCCATGATTAAGCCGCAGAAAATAATCGACATCTGCAGTACGTCTGCCCAGGTAATCGCCAGGATTCCGCCGAAGGTGGTGTAAAGAATAATTACCAAGCCGATGACCAGCGTAGTAATCTGGTCATTCCATCCGAAAATTACAGAAAGCACAATGGAAGGGGCGGCAATGGAAACGCCCACTCCCAAGCCGCGCTGAATCAGAAATATGGCACTAGCTAAGGCGCGTGTTTTGGCGTCGAACCTTTTTTCCAGGTATTCATACGCGGTATACACACCAGCCCGATGGAAAATCGGCACTGCGGTGGCGGAAAGGATAACCAACGCGATGGGCAAGCCGAAATAAAACTGCACAAAGCGCATTCCATCCACGTATGCTTGCCCGGTCGTGGAGATAAAGGTAATGGCGCTTGCCTGGGTCGCCATGATGGAAAGGCCCATGGCATACCAAGGCATGGTACGGCCACCGAGAAGATACTGGTTTACCGTCTTGCTTTCCCGGGCTCGATAAAGCCCATATGCCACCAAGGAAACCAAAGTGGCAATCAACGTCACCCAGTCGAGTAGCCTCATGCAAAGGCTTTCGTGAACCAGGTGAGCAGTAAGATATCCAGCAGGAGGATGGCTAAAACCAGCGCATACACATTCCGCCAGCGATGGAGAAAGGGAGGCGGTTCATCAGGCTCGGGCGCGTGCATGCTGGTCTGGGCGAGGCAATGAAGGAAAGCCCCACATCAGGCTAACAGGTCTCCACGCAGGACGGTAACCGCTTTTCCGGCAATTCGCACGCGATCGCTATGGAGAGCTACTTTCAACACGCCTCCACGTGCGGAAGCCTGGTGAGCCATCATCTCCGTTTTCCCAAGACGTTCCGCCCAAAATGGTGTTAACGCGCAGTGCGCTGAACCCGTGACAGGATCTTCGTCGATTCCGGAGCCAGGCGCAAAGAACCGGGATATAAAATCGAACTCGGGATTGCTGGAAGCTGCCGTCACCATGACGCCGCGAACCGGAATCGTCTTCAACAGAGAGAAATTTGGCTTCATGGAGTGAACTTCGCTTTCCTCCACTTCCACCAGGTAATCAAACTTATTTTTCCCCACATATTTCGGCTGGATGCCAAGGGCTTCCGCAAGATGGGGAGGCGGATCTGCTTTTTCCTGCGGTTTTACTGGAAAATTCAATTCGATCCATTCCCGGCGCTGATCTGCGGTGAGAAGACCACTTTTGGTGTAGAACCGGGCTTGTTGGCCAGTTGGTAATTCGCCCGTTTCCCAAAGCACGTGAGCGCTGGCCAGGGTTGCATGGCCGCAAAGATCCACTTCCACCGTGGGTGTAAACCAACGAAGACGATATCCATCTTGTTCCGGAACCAGGAACGCAGTTTCGGAAAGGTTCATTTCCCGGGCAACGTTGCTGCATCCACGCTTCTTCCGGGGCTTTCGGCAAGAATGCAAACGGCGGCGGGGTTGCCTCCAAACAGGCGATCCGTAAACGCATCCACTTGCGTGATTCTGATGCTCATCGCTACAGGATCACACTGTTTTGGTGATGTCCCGGTGGGTGGTTTTCGTTTTGTATCCTGCTTGCGCCAAATTCTTGCTGATCTGTTCCGCCATCATCACGGAACGGTGATGGCCGCCCGTACATCCGAAGCCTATGGTGAGATAACTTTTGCCCTCTTGAATATAGTGGGGAAGCAGATAGGTCAGCAGTTCGGAGATACGGCGAATGAATTCCTGTGTTTGGGGAAAGGAGCGGATATAGCGGGCCACGCTTGGGTGGCGGCCGGTTAGGTGCTTGAACTTGGGAATGTAGTTCGGGTTGGGAAGGAAGCGGACATCGAATACCAGGTCGCTATCAGTCGGTACGCCGTGGCGGAAGCCGAAGCTGGACACGTAAATCATGATTTTCGATTCTTCCTTGTCGCCTCGGAACTTCTCGTTGATGAAGTCCCGCAGTTCGTGAACAGTGAACTTCGAAGTGTTGATGGTCAGGTCGGCAAGCGCTCGAATGGAGCCAGAAACTTGCCGCTCCGCTTCGATGCTTTTCGATGATACGTCTGATTGACCCGAGCGGATGCGGGCGGCGCGTTTCGCTGAAGCGGCGCATGATCGCTTCGTCGTCCGCTTCCAGAAAAATCAAGCCGCGCGTGGACCAGATTCTGGCGAATCTTCTTGAAAATTGCCGGGGAACTTCTTCAGTCCTTCCCCTTCACGGATGTCAACCACCATGGCGGCAGGCGCCTGTATCGGAATCCCGGGTCAGTTCCGCGAACTTTGGGAATCAGGTCTATGGGAAGGTTATCGACCGCGTAGTAACCCAGATCCTCCAGACCTTTAAGAACGGAGCCCTTTCCCGAGCCGCTCAGGCCAGTGATGATAACGAGTTCAGCGGTCCCGGACTTATCACTCCAGTCGCGCCTCGCCATTGTGGCCATCGTTCGATATCGGCTGTCCTTGCGTTACACTGCTTGCCGTCCGTCCACTTTTCCGTGATCTTGATCGCCTGTGTTTCCAGCTTGTGAACTGCATCGTGGATGGCTGTGAAAAGTTCCGGCATCGCTGCCAGTTGCCACCAGCGCGTGGTGATGAAAATTCACATTTACTTCTACGCAATGCGGAGATCGCGCTCATGCGACATACGAACGTGCGCTTCTGCTGCTGGCTCACTCCGTCTCTCTCTTTCCATCCAGTAGTTTGCGCCACTTTTGCGAATTGTTCCTCGATCTTCTCGACCTGCGCGGGGGCCAAGTCCACGTGCCGCCTGTGTAAGTGACTTTCATAGAGCTTATTCGCGCACGCGGCGCTGGTGCGTGGAAGGGATTTTCATGTCTTCGCGGTACTTGGCCACCGTGCGGCGTGTCACGTCGATTCCTTCGGCTTGCAGAAGAGAAGTGATCTGCTCGTCGGTAAACGGACGGCGCGGATTTTCCTCCTCAATCATCTTCTTGACCTTGCGTTTGAGAAGCAGAAGCGGCAGTTCGCCGCCGGAAGGGCCCTGTACTGATTCCGAGAAGAAGTAGCGCAGCTCAAATACACCTTGCGGCGTGTGGACGTACTTATTGGCTACTGCGCGGCTGACCGTGGAAGGATGCACACCCACTTCTTCCGCCACTTCCTTGATCATCATGGGCTTCAGAAAATCCAGACCTTGCGCAAGAAACTCCGCTTGCCGGCGCTTGATGGACTTCGCACACCCGCTGAATGGTCTGCTTCCGCTGCTCGATATTCTTCATCAGCATGATGGCAGAGGTATAGCGCTCCCGGACATAGTCGCGGACTTCTTTGTTGCGCCATTGTCGCGGTCCAGCATCTTGCGATATTGCGCGTTTAAGCGAAGCTGCGGAACCTCTTCATCATTCATCTGAATGACGTAATCATCGCCATCTTTGATGAAATAGACGTCCGGCTCTACCGCACGCGCGCCGGGACCCGAATAACGAATACCCGGACGCGGATTCAGGTGCTTGATCATGTTGACCGCGATCTCAATGTGCTCTTGCGGTCGCCCTAGCACTTTGCCGAGTTCTTTATACTGGCGGGTTTCCAACAACCGGAGATAGTTGGGAAACAATCTGCCACGCTACTCCGCCTTTGCCGTTCCGGCTTTCAATCTGAAGCAGCAGACACTCTTTCAGATCACGGGCCCCGACACCAGCCGGCTCCAAGGACTGCACTGCCTTTAACGCCGTGTTTACATCCTCCCGATTGTGGCCACCCATGGAAGCAATTTCGTCCAGGAGGCGATCAGATATCCATCCTCATCCAGATTTCCGATGATCGATTCCGCCGCATCGCGAACATCGTCCGAAAGCAGGCTTACGCTGAGTTGAGAACGAAGTGATCCGGAAGGGTGACGGGCTGGGAAAGAAACGTTTCGAAGGAGGGCTTTTCCACTACTTCGGAAGCGGGGCTTTTGTAGCCCGGGTCCAGATATTCGTCAAAGAACGAGCCGTAATCGATTTCGTCAAAAGGGTCAGCAGCAGGAGCATCGGGGTTATCGGCAACCGGGGATTCCGAAGCCAAAGCACCATCTCCCAACAGGTCTGCACTCAGGGGCGCCACATCTGTTCCGCCTTCCAGAGAAGGGGAATCAATGGAAACATTATCCCGGCCCGTTTTATCCGCATGATCCGAAATTCGATCTGCTTCCAGTAAAGGCTGTAGTTCTTCCGGTGTGATTTCTTCAGAAGCCTCAGAGGATTCTTCCAAAACCGGATTATTCACAATTTCCTGATTGATCATCTCCTTCAGCTCCATGCGATTTAGCTGAAGGACCGTAACCATCTGGACTAGGCCAGGCGTGAGGATCTGTTTTTGCGCGACCTTTAATTGCAGACGGGGCGAGATCATGCTCATTCCAACCTCATTATAACGTGGCCTTTATAACGGACTTGTATGCCTTCGTACGCGCTTGGGCATACACATGCTCTTGTTATCGAGCTATCGGAGATGGAAACCCTCGCCGAGATACACTTTTCTCACTTCGGGATCATTGCCCAGTTCTTCCGGGCTGCCGTGGCGGAAGATGCGGCCGTTGTTGATGATGTAAGCGCGGTCAGTTACTCGCAGAGTCTCCCGAACGTTGTGGTCGGTGACCAGAATGCCAATGTCCGACTGTTTCAGATCATAGATAATGCGCTGCAGTTCCACGACCTGAATGGGATCAATGCCGGAAAACGGCTCGTCCAGCAGAAGGAAGTGCGGATCGATTGCTAGGGACCGAGCAATTTCCACGCGACGGCGTTCGCCGCCGGAAAGCATGTATCCATGACTGCGGCGAACGGTTTCCAGCCCTAGCTGTTCGATGAGTTGATCCATCCGCCGTCGCCGGTCCCGGGAGTGCATGTCTCGGGTTTCCAGAATGGCAAGCAGATTTTCCTCTACCGTCAGCTTACGAAAAACGGACGCTTCCTGCGGCAAGTAGCTGATGCCCAGGCGAGCTCGCTTGAACATGGGCATGGAGGTGAGGTCCGTTCCATCCAGCAGAACTTTTCCGGAGTCCGGAGTAATCAGACCCACAATCATGTAAAACGAAGTGGTTTTCCCGGCGCCATTAGGCCCGAGCAAACCCACTACTTCGCCTTGCGTGACATTTACCTGTAAGTTGTCGACAACTTTACGACCCCGGTAGCTTTTTGAAATGTCGTCTGTTTCCAGGATCATTTCTTCTTTTTGAGATGGCTCCTGACCTGGGGTTTCGTGGGAGCCGCTACAACTTCCAGCTTGTCATTCCCGCTCCAGAAGGTAATCTGAGTGCCGATGGAGGTTCCTTTCACGCTATCTACCAGTGTTGCCTGTTCCCCTTGAATGATAATCTTATCGTCCGCCGTGTAGTACTCGGAATGAGCGCCGGTTCCCGTGCGTTTTCGAAGGGGACTACTGTCAATGATTTCCACGTTCCCATCCGTGAAAGCCTTGTCTAAGCGGGAATTATCTTTGTCATCCTCCTTTTTGTCGGCCTTTGCCTCTTGGGGCGCGGAAGGCGCTTTTGGGCCATCAGCAGTTTTGGCGGGCTGCTCCTTTTTCTGCTCTTTTAAGAATGCTCGAATTTCGTCACCCTTTACGTATAAACCAGGTCGGTTCATGACTGCGCCGCCCGTGTAATGAGCTAGCCGGTCCACGTCGTTGTAGACCAAAGCAGGAGATTTCACGATAGTGAAAGCGGGCGAAGCCGTTTTTGCCGTGGTATCTTGCGTTGAATTGGGTTTATCGGATTGTTTATCAAGCAGTTGTGTAACGACTTTGCCATTAGCTTTTAGCGTGTGCTTTTCCCGATCAATATCAATCACATCCGATTGAATCCGGTCGGAGCCTTGCCATAGCACGGCATTGCCTTCGTAGTGAACCAGGCGGTTTTTGTTGGCAGAAGTCATGCGGGAAGACATGCCCTGAATTGTTTCCGTTCCATCCAACAAGCCGGAGGAAGAAGTTTGCTTATTATTGTCTTCCTTATCTGGCATTCGGCTGGTATTGACATGGCCATCCGCTTTGAAATCGCCAGATCGCTGGTCAATCTGGATGTGGTCCGCGTCAGTGGAGCCACTAGCATCCCAAATTCGGGCAGTACGCAAGAGGTCCATTAAGTTCTTATCGTTTTCCAGCACGGCCAGCGCGGCAGTGGCATGGCGGTCACCTTCCTGATAACTGAAGCTGTCCCATTGCCGCATGGTTTTCATCTGCCCGTTCGCGTCAAACTCAGCGGTCATATTCACGCTGCTGGTATGGCTATTCACCGCAGGCTTTTTTGCCTTAACAGCCCGTTGCTTTTCTGCTTCGTTGGGGAATGTTTCCGTGGTGACTTTAGTGGCCTGGAAAGACTGTACCTGGCTTTTTGGGCCGTAGATAATCGTCATCCGATCCCCCGCCAGATTGCGGTGGTGCTGCTCAGGCATGTTCGGCAAGAATTCCAGCGTGCCAGGGGCTTGCGTTTGAACGCGCTCAATTTCCTTGCCGCCAGCCCGCATATAAAGGTCGATCGTTGCGCTCTTCAGAATCTTGGTTTCCGCTGTTTTCGGTTTCGGAGAGTGATCCGGAAGAGGGTGAGATTCCACCACGGCGTTTCCATTGCCGAGTGTGTGGGTCAGAACGGAATCGCCATCCTGTTCTGTGAAGTCCAGGTCCACTGAGTCGGCTGTCATGGTGGTGGTGGAAGTATCCGACACGGAATGAAGACGCGCATTCCCGGTTCCGTTTATTTTTTGCACCAGGCCGTCTTCGTTGTAGGTGACATGGAGGACGTCGGCAGCGTAATCCAAATTGCGCTTAGGGTCTTTATCAATGCCATGAGCCTTTTGTGCTTCCACGGACTCGATCTTGCCCTCCCGAATATGGAGAACACTCGGCCCAGCATCCAGCACGGTTCCTTCTCGTGTGAGACGCGCAGTGGGAGACAGGTAAACCACCGACCCGGTTTCGTTGTAAGTCAACTCCGTGGTTTCCACCTTCATGGTCTTGGACTTTGGGCCATTGCCATGGAGGTACAAAACTACGTCTTTGTAAAGATGCAGTTCATGAGTGGTAGGGTCATAGCTTGCTCCTGTACAGGTTCCTTCTCCGCTGGCGAAGTGGAACTGGGCGGGGCGTTGCGTGGAGGCTTTGCCGGTCTGGCTTTCAAACGTGATCCCGGAAGACTGAATGGAAGTCAGGTCCTTTGTGACTTTCCCTTCCATGGGAACTTTCAGTGTGATTTCTACTTTTCCATCAGAAATGAGTTTGCCTTCCGATTGATTGAAAGAACCCTGCGGGCTTTTAATCAAATCGTAGTGCTTGTTGTCTTTCTGATATAAGTTCAACTTCAGGCCGTTGAGTTCAAATCTGCCAGTATCGGAGATCTGCTGAAAGCTATCCGCCATCAGTTTCACTACTTGGCGTCCATTATCCGAGCGCGACCATTCCCATTGAACGGCGCTGGCATTCATGTTCAACGGCATGGCACGCGGCGGTTCTATCCGGTTCGCCCGATTTACCTTTTTCTGAATGTAATAAGTAGCTGTGGTGCCGCCGAGGACCACGAAAATGGCTGCCCCAAACAGCCAATGTGTACCTCGCATCCTTCTTTAATATAGCAAGGCTCCTCCCCGGTTTTATATCTGGAGAGAACTCAGAAGTAAGGATACTCTCAGAAGGGGAATCTGCTAGCGGCATATTTGGCCCGTTTCGAAGAAAAATTTAATTTCCCTTTCCTTTCTTTAAGTTACAGGGGAAAATTGTCACTCTCATGGAGAGTGTGCTAATAATAGTTCTCGGAACACGAAGTTCTGATCCCAAACTGAAATCTTGAGTTGGAGGCTGTAACGTATGAAAATTCGTCCGTTGTACGACCGCGTTGTTGTGAAGCGCGTCGAAGATAAAGAAAATATGCAGGGTGGTTTGTATATCCCTGATTCCGCAAAAGAAAAGCCGCAAGAAGGCGAAGTGGTAGCCACTGGAAAAGGCAAGCGTTTGGAAGATGGCAAGCTGGTTCCCCTGGATGTACAGGTGGGCGACCGTATCCTGTTTGGCAAGTATTCCGGAAGCGATATCAAATTCGACGGCGAAGAGTACATGATTATGCGTGAGGATGAGATCCTCGGCATTCTGGACAGCAAGTCCGGTTCTGTACCTTCCCAAATGGCCAGCTAATTTAAGACAGGAGAATACAAGAAATGGCAAAACAAATTGTTTATGCAGATAATTCCCGCCAGGCGATTCTGCGCGGTGTGAACCAATTGGCTGATGCAGTAAAAGTAACCTTGGGACCGAAGGGACGCAACGTTGTTCTGGAGAAGAAGTTTGGCGGCCCCAACATCACCAAAGACGGTGTAACCGTGGCAAAAGAAATCGAGCTGAAGGACCCGCTCGAAAACATGGGCGCGCAGATGGTGCGCGAAGTGGCTTCCAAGACCTCCGATGTGGCCGGTGACGGCACCACGACCGCTACGATTCTGGCGCAGGCAATTTTCCGGGAAGGCGTAAAGGCTGTTACCTCCGGCGCAAACCCGATGGCCATGAAGCGCGGTATCGATAAGGCTGTGGCAACCGCAGTGATTGCAGTGCAGGGCATGTCTAAGCCGGTTTCCGGTGACATGATTGCTCAGGTTGGCACCATTTCCGCCAACAGCGACCATACCATTGGAAATATCATTGCCGATGCCATGAAGAAGGTAGGCAAGGATGGCGTGATCACGGTGGAAGAATCTAAGACCATGTCGACCGAACTGGCGACTGTGGAAGGCATGCAGTTCGACCGTGGCTATCTGTCTCCGTATTTTGTAAGCGATGCGGAGCGGATGGAAGTGGTTCTGGAAGATCCTTATATCCTGATCCACGAGAAGAAGATCAGCAACATGAAGGACCTGCTGCCCTTGCTGGAGCAGATTGCCCGTTCTGGCAAGCCGCTGTTGATCATTGCGGAAGAAGTGGAAGGCGAAGCGCTAGCCACCCTGGTGGTGAACAAGCTGCGTGGAACCCTGAATGCTTGCGCTGTGAAGGCTCCGGGCTTTGGCGATCGTCGCAAGGCGATGTTGGAAGATATCGGCGTTCTGACCAATGGCAAAGCAATCTTCGAAGAAACCGGCATCAAGCTGGAAGGCGTGAAGTTGGAAGACTTGGGCCGTGCCAAACGCGTAACCGTGGATAAGGACAACACCACGATCGTAGATGGCGCTGGTTCCCAGAAGAACATCGAGGGCCGTATTAAGCAGTTGCGGACCCAGATTGACGACACCACTTCCGACTATGACCGTGAGAAGCTGCAGGAGCGGTTGGCCAAACTGGCTGGCGGCGTTGCAGTGATCAAAGTTGGCGCGGCCACGGAAACCGAAATGAAGGAAAAGAAGGCCCGTGTGGAAGATGCACTCCATGCAACCCGCGCGGCAGTGGAAGAAGGCATTGTTCCTGGTGGCGGCGTAGCGTTGCTGCGGGCTGCCAAGGCTCTGCAAGGCCAAAAACTAGAAGGCGATGAGCAGATTGGTTTGGATATTATCCGCCGCGCCTGTGAAGAGCCTCTCCGTCAGATTGTTCTGAATGCTGGCCATGAAGGCGCTATTGTGGTGGAGAAAGTTCGCTCCAACGACAACGCTTCTTTTGGTTACAATGCTGCCACCGATAACTACGAAGACCTCGTTGCCGCCGGTGTGATTGACCCTACCAAGGTGACTCGTACCGCGTTGCAGAATGCGGCTTCTATTGCCAGCTTGATGCTGACCACCGAAGCCATGATCTGCGACATTCCGGAAAAGAAGTCCGCTGCTCCTGCTGGTGGCGGACACGGCCCCGAAGGAATGGATTACTAAACAGCCTTTTCTTTCCTGTTCAAGGAAGTACCAAAACCGCGGTTCCGAAAGGAATCGCGGTTTTTTATTGTCTACTTTCCTTGCAATACAATGAGAAAAAGGCAATCAGGCGACCTAGTGAATCTCCAACGAACACTTCTCCGCAAAGTAGGCGATGCCATTCAGCGATTCCAGATGATTCGTGAAGGAGATCGCATTGCGGTGGGAATCTCCGGCGGCAAAGATTCCGTGACGTTGATGGAAGTGTTATACCTTCTTCAGCGTAAAGCACCCATTCGCTTCTCCTTGTGTGCGTTCACGATTGAGCAGGGCAAGTTTGTGCGACCCGTAGAGCCTGTGGGCGAATTCTTGAAGCAACGGGGAATCGAATGGGTTCACTACACCGACCAATCTTCGTTGCGGTTGATTGACGAAAAGCCGGGGCATGGCTGCGATCTGTGCAGTCGCTATCGGCGGCGCGCCGTGTATGAAGTGGCTCGCGGCTTAGGGGCGAACACCATTGCCCTGGGCCATACGGCAGACGATGTTTGCGAGTCTTTGCTGCGGAACGCGATGTACAACGGACGGTTAAGCGCTCTGCCAGCGGTGACGAAATCACGGCAGGGAAATGTCCGAATCATTCGGCCTCTCATCTATGTGGGGGAAGAACTGACGGGTCCTTTTGCAGAAAGCCTCGGCGTCGGCATTGTGCCTTGCGTATGCTCGTTCAAAACGGGAACAGTGCGCCGGTCCATCCGCGAGATCATGGAAGAGCCTGGTGTGAAATCGAGCTTGCTTTCGGCAATCGGGAATCTGGACACGGCTCGATTGCTGGATACACGTTTTCTGGACCCCTCAGAAGAGCCGGAAGAGTTAGCAGCCGAGTTAGTGCAGTTGTGAAGATTTTGGATGTTGGCTGCGGGATTAAGAAGTTCCCTGGCTCCATCGGCATTGATCACAATCCAGCCAGCGCGGCAGATGTTCTTGTTGAGCTAGACCGATTTCCGTATCCGTTTGCCAACCATTCCTTCGATTCGCTCCGTGCGATCCACGTGATTGAGCACGTCACGGACGTGATCCGCACCATGGAAGAGTTTCACCGTTTGGTGAGGCCCGGCGGACGCGTTCGAATTGAAACGCCTCATTACACCGATTACAGTTCCTTCTGCGACCCGACTCACAAACATCATTTGAATAGCTTTTCGTTTCGTTATTTCGGGGAGAATCACGGCGGATTCGGCTATTACAGCGCTTGCCGTTTCCGAGAGATTTCCGTTCACGTCAAGCTACTAGCGTTGTGGAAATGGCTGGGTTTTCAGTTCTTGGTCAACCGTTTTCCCCGATTTCGAAAAATCTGGGAACACTACTTATGTTTTGTAGTGCGCGGCAAGGTAATGGAGTTCGAGTTTGAGCCTTTGGCAAGTGCTAGACCCCTTGCGCCACCAGTTGCGAGCAAAGCGATGGACACCTGAACGAGCGACAGGCGCACACGGTGAAGACCTGGCGATGCGTTACTTGCAAAGGCACGGTTACATTATTGCCGCACGAAATTACCGTCCACGCTCCGGCTCCGGCGAAGTGGATCTTGTTGCCTGGGAAGGCAATGTTCTGGCCTTTGTGGAAGTGAAAACTCGTTCGGATACGGAAAGCGGCACCCCCGACCGAGCCGTACACGCCCAAAAGCAGCAAACTTTAGCACGTGTAGCTAGGGAGTACCTGTTCCGCGTGAAAACCCCTTGTGAGCGGGTGCGATTTGATGTGGTAACCGTGGTGGAAACCAGGCCACCGGAAATTACACTGTTTCGAGATGCCTTTGAGCCGTTTTACTGAGGCGGCATGGCGTAATAACCTTTGCGGGCTTGTACGCGCAAGTTCTTATCAGCTAATTTCAGATCAATTTTATGAAATGATCCGTCACGATTGTCCTTGGTAGGAGTCCAGCCAATGGCATACTGACTGCGCATCTCTTGCTGTAACTGGTTAAAGATATCTTCCAACGTGTGACTGCGATCCACTTTGAAAACATGCCCGCCCGTTTCTTCGGACATCCTTTTCAGATACCCTTCCCCACCGCCGCCAAAGCTGAATCCACCCGGACCCATGTAGGCACGCGGGTCAGTGTAATAGATGCTGTAAATCACGGCATCTGATTTCTGCGCATCCTCAATCGCCCGTTCAATTCTGTATGTGCTTCCCTGGTCCACTCCATCCGTGATCAGCACGATTGCTTTTCGGCCAACTTCTTTGGAAAGCCGATCCGAAGCTGCCAAAGAGACTGCGTCATAAAGCACAGTGCCGCGTTGGTGATTTGCAGTTGGCACCGGACCGGCATTGATTCCGGAAAAACCTGCGTTCAGCTTTAGCTGGTCCAACCCTTGCTGTAGCAATTTCGGCGATCCGGTAATATCCTGCAACAAGTCGGTGTCAGCACCGAAGCTGATCAGAAACGCAACGTCCTTTTTCTTCAGTACTTGACGGAAAAACTCGTTAGCCGCACGTTTTTCAATCTCGATCAGATTAGCCTGACTTCCGCTGACGTCTACCAGAAGACCGATCGTGAGGGGAAGGTCTGTTTCTCGCGTGAAGTATTTAATGGTTTGCTGCTGCCCATCTTCGAACAGCTTGAAATCATCTTTGGAGAGATTGTTGATCAGGGTGCCTTTTTTGTCACGAACGGCACAGAGTGCCGTCACTACATTGACGTCTACCTTGATAGGCTCCGGCAGGTCTTGGGCAGCTAACGCCCCTAGTGTAAAGACCGTACTCACTGCCAGAAAAAATCGCTTCATAATGATAATTAGATGACGCAGAGGCTCCCTGCCGTGTTTCAGAACTCTTCCATTGTGGATCATCTGCAACAAGATCCTGTACTCGCCTCCATAGTGCAGCGCATCGGACCTTATGGTATTACCTACCGGGAACCCACGTTTGAAACTCTGGTACGGTCGATTGTAGCGCAGCAATTGAGCACCAAGGTAGCCAGGGTGATTTTCGGTCGCTTGGCAGACCGAATGCCGGAAGGGGTGGTGACGCCAGAAAATGTTCTCCGCTTACGCGTTTCCACCATGCGCAAATTGGGGCTATCGGGTCAAAAAACTGACTATATTCGCTCGCTGGCACAGCATGCCAAGCAGGGAACACTTTGCTTTGAAGATCTGCCGGGAATGAATGACGAAGATGTGATTCAGTGCTTGACCCAGGTGAAGGGAATCGGCGTTTGGACAGCGCATATGTTTCTGATTTTTGCGTTGCAGCGCCCGGACATTCTGGCGGTTGGGGACTTCGGCGTTCGTTCTGCGATTCGTAAAGCGTATGGGCTGGAAAAGTTGCCGACTCCTGCGGAGGTAGAAAGAATTGCCGAACGGTGGCGACCTCACAGCACAGCAGCTTGCTGGTACTTGTGGCGCAGTTTAGACGGCGAAGCTGCCGGTTGAAATGCTAAAATAAACCTTGAGTTTGGCGGCGTAGCTCAGGTGGTTAGAGCGACGGTCTCATAATCCGTAGGTCCGCAGTTCGAGTCTGCGCGCCGCCACCAGTGATCCTTCAGCGTTTCAGTTCCGCTTCCATCGCTTCCAGTTCTTTTCCTGCCTCTGCCCATTTGCCTTGCCCCTGTAGCTGTCGATAGCGCTCCAGATGATTGCGAACGCTGATCAGCGTTGCGGAAGGAGTAGGTGCTGCCTGCCCGGTGTTGGACGGAGTTTCCAAGCCGGAGAGCGACGTTCCTTGGGTGTTTGCTGCTGGGGTAGTTCCACCGCCCAGTTGAGCTAATGCCGCCTCGTAGTTGTCCGCATAGATCAGGCGGTTCCCTAATGCCAGAACAATCTTTTTCAGTTGCGGCATGCGAGCTTCCGTAGCTTGCAGGTAAATGGGTTCCACATACAGGAACGTATTCTCAACTGGCAACACCAACATCTGCCCGCGCAGCACGGTGGAGCCTTGCTGGTTCCAAAGCGTCAGGTCTTTGGAAATGTTCTGGTCCTGATTGATACTGGCCGCAATCTGCATGGGGCCGGGAGTAAGTTCCTGCTTGGAAAGTTCCAGCAGATTCAGTTCTCCCAGATGTTCGCCGTCGCACCGAGCCAGCATGACACCAATCAGATTTTGCTTGGTGCGCGGAGTAAACGATGTCATGAGCAAAAATTCCGGTTTATCCTGGCCGGGCAGGGAAGCCACTACATAAGTAGGAGAGACAGGCTGCGGCGTACCGTTCTGGCCGGAAACATAGGAAGCCAGATCCCATAAGTCTTCCTTGTTATAAAAAGCTTGCGGATTCACCATGTGGTAAGTCCGATAGATCTCTGCCTGAATGCGAAACAAGGTTTCCGGCACGCGGGCATGGGCACGCAGGTCGGCAGGCATGCGGGAGACCGGTTTAAGTAGTTCGGGAAACAAATTCTGATACGCCCGAATCAGTGGGTCTTCCGGATCAAATACGTACATGTCCACGGTGCCGTCATAAGCATCCACCGTGGCCTTCACAGAGTTTCGGATGTAGTTGATGTGGCCAAATTCCTGGACATCCACGGAGCGGGAATAAGGATGGGCGTTCGACGTGGTGTAGCCGTCCACCATCCACACCAAGCGGCCTTCCGAAGTAATTACCAGGTACGGGTCGGAATCCCAATCCAGAAAACCGGCTGCTTCTCCCAACCGGTCCAGCACTTTGCGATGAATCATCATCCGGCTTTCCGGCTTCAGGTAGTTGGTAAGGAGGATGTTGAAGTCACCTTCGTGAATGGCAGCAGCCAAGCGCATAAGGAGGGAAGACACAGGAAAGCCGCCGATGCCGTTGTAGTGGGATTTCACATTGTCATTGCCGGAAGGATAGTCGAACTCTTCCTGTGCCGTGCGGACGAATACGGGTTCATGCATCACTTCCCCGTAGTAAATATCCGGGCGAGCAATCTTCAGGCTGGGCGTCTTAATTTCCGGCGGCATGTTTTCCACTAAATACTGCGGCCTGCCATCGCTGGTGATCTTGCTGACTTCCGCCAAGGCCAAGCCATAGCCGTGCGTGTAGATGAAGTGCGGGTTGATCCAACTGGCGCGAGCGTCAGGCAATTGGCGGATATCGAGTTCACGTGGCGTTAACATGACCTGCCGCAGTTGCCCGTCCAACGTGTAACGATCCACATCCGTGTCATTGAAAACGTAATAAGTGCGAAGCGCCTGCTGTTGCGTCACCGTGTCATGAAAAGGCCGCCAGTCCCATAAACGGACGTTATCCAGCAGGTTTTTATGTTTTTGAAGATCGAGCGAGTTTACCGGGCTGGTTTTGAACTCCATGTCATGGACCCGGTTTTCCAGATTATAAGCACTGCGCGTGGCATGAATGTGGGTGTCAATATAAGGCCGTTCCAAGGAGATTTCATTTGGCTTCACATAGAGTGAGGACACCAATTGCGGAACCAGTGCAGCAATCGGCAAGGCAATCAACATAGATGCCGCAAAAAGCCAGCGGCCAAGCCCCACAAATACCGCAGCCAGGAGAGATGCGGCAATCAGCAACCATTGCAAAGGCAGCCGGATATGGGCATCCACATAATCAATGCCGACCATGAAACCATGGTCGTTGTTGACTAATTCATAGCGAGCCAGATAGTACTTTGCCGCGAAAGCAAGCAGAAGGACCACGGTGGCTCCTCGCAAAAACCGTGATTCCAGGCCGCCAGGCAGACGCAACATCCGAAAATCAAAGTGTTGTGCATTCCGGAAATCTGGAAGGTTATACCGCAGTTGCCACAATCTCGCCCCCAACCAATACACGCCAATGGCAAACAGCACCAACACAAAAAGGTAACTTCGGAGGCCGCTATAAAAAGGAAGGTCGAACAGATAGAAGGAGAGAGGCTTGCCAAACACCGCATCATGAAATACCCCGGGAGCGGTAGGACCGGCATGGCTGCCAGCGTACCGAACCACTGTCCAGGTATCTAATGTAGAGGATGCAATCAGAAAAGCCAGAAACAGCAGCAACGCGGAACTAATCCAAAAATAGACGCGATGCTCCGCCAAGCGAGTTCCAGCGAAACGAAGTGCACGCGAGTGCGCTGTCCATAATAGGAGCACGGCCAGCAGAGTCGCAACTGCCAGCGGCGCTACGGCATACACGTACAAATCCAGCCATGTTTTGAGTTGGCCGATTTCATTCCACCATTCGTACTCAATTGCCAGGGAAGAAAGCCAGCGCGCACCAATCAGAAAAACGAACGCCAAGGCCAAAAAGGTCACCAGACCACCGCGAGCACGATTCTGCGGAGGGCTGGATATGCGGGGAGGGAACACAACCGGAGTGTAGCAGGGTCGTCGCGGATGTGTTTATTCTTACCGAGGTGCTTGCCAGACCACTTTTCCAGCAACCACGGTTGCTACTGGTCCGCCCCGAAATTTCTTGCCGCCAAACGGGGAGTTCTTGCTCTTGGAGAAAGATTGATTCACATCATACGTCCACTCGCGTTCGGGGTCGAAAATGGTGAGGTCTCCCGGAGCGCCTTCGGCCAACGTGCCGCGATCCAGTTTCAGAACACCCGCAGGCCCGGTTGTGAACAAACGAATCATGTGTTCCAGTGTGATTTTTCCCGAATGCACCAGAGATTCCAGGGAAAGGCCAATCGCTGTTTCCAGGCCCGTGATGCCAAAAGGACAACGCTCGAATTCCTGCATCTTCTCGCTGCCAGCATGCGGCGCATGGTCGGTGGCAATCACTTCAATCGCACCAGATACAATGCCTTCCGTCACAGCATCAATATCTTCGTTTTCCCGCAAAGGCGGCTTCATTTTGTAATTGCTGTCATACGTTTCCAGTTCCGCATGAGACAGAACAAAATGGTGCGGCGTGGTTTCACAAGTAACGGGGAGGCCGCGAGATTTAGCAAATGCCACCATCGCCACGGTGCGTCGGGTCGACGCATGTGCCACATGGAAGCGAGCACCCGTGGTTTCCGCCAGCAGAATATCCCGAGCCACCATCACATCTTCGGAGCTGGCCGGAATGCCGCGCAGGCCCAACCGGGTGGAGTGCAAGCCTTCATGCATATCGCCGCCCGCACTCAGGTTCAGATCTTCGCAATGGTCAATCACAGGGAGGTCCAGAGCTTTCGCAAACTCCATGGCACGGCGCATCACGCGCGAGTTCATCACAGGGCGGCCGTCGTCGGAGATGGCTACGATTCCTGCATTCTTCATGGACCCAATCGCGGCCAACTCTTCCCCTGCCGAGCCTTTTGTGATCGCGCCAATGGGGAACACATTCACCACGGCTGCCGCGCGCGCCCGGCCAACAATGTAGCTGGTAACCGTGGCGTTATCGTTCACCGGAATCGTGTTGGGCATGCAACAGATGGTGGTAAATCCACCTGCTGCCGCTGCTTTGGAACCAGTTTCAATGGTTTCCGCATGTTCAATCCCTGGCTCTCGCAGGTGAACGTGCATGTCAATAAAGCCTGGGGCAACAATCAAGCCAGTGGCATCGAATACTTCAGAGTTTTCCACGCTGCCACGTTGGATTTTTCCTTCTACTACTGAAATATCGCTAATTTGGTCAAAGCCGGAAGCAGGATCAATGATCCGTCCATTCCTGATCGTGATTGAGCTCACTCGCCTACCACCCGTTCCAACACAGCCATACGCACAGAGATTCCATTTTCCACTTGGTTCAAGATCACCGAACGTTGGCTATCCGCGACTTCGCTGGAAAGCTCGCGCCCACGATTGATCGGGCCAGGATGCATCACAATCGCATCCGGCCTTGCCGCAGCCAGATGTTCCAGGCGCAACCCATAAAACTGAAAGTATTCGCCTGCTGACATAGGTACTTCGTGTTGACGCTCCAGTTGCACGCGCAGCATCATCACCACGTCTGCATCTTTGATCGCTTCCTGTATGTTATTGGTCAAACTAACGCCAGGGGCAAGCTGCGCCAGTTCACGAGGAAGCAGGGAAGGCGGTCCGCATAGCACAACGCTGGCTCCAAACTTAGAAAGCAGATAAACATTGGAGCGGGCCACGCGGCTGTGGGCAATGTCCCCAATAATGGCAACACGCAGATTTTCCAAGCTCGGCCGGGAATCCAGAATGGTGCGGGCATCCAGCAATGCCTGCGTGGGATGCTCATGAGTTCCATCGCCTGCATTGATAATTGGAATTGGCAGATAGCGAGACAGAAACTTCGGCGCGCCCGAGGCTGCGTGGCGCATCACAATCGCTTGGGGCCGCATGGCGCCCAGCGTGTTTAGCGTATCCACCAGCGATTCGCCTTTGGAAACACTGGAACCGGAAGCGGTGATGGAGATGGCATCCGCTCCCAGACGCTTGGCGGCAATTTCAAAGCTGGTTCGCGTGCGCGTGGAAGCCTCAAAAAAGAGGTTCACAATCATTTTGCCGCGCAACGTGTCCCAGCGTTGAAACGATTGGTTCTGAACAGGCTGAAAATCTTTGGCGCGCTGAAGAATCGCTTCGATTTCCGTCCGGCTCAGGTCCTCAATTCCCAGAAGCCCTGATCGCACGGCTTTAGACCTTTTCTACCAGCAGCACTTTCTCGGTGCTGTCGATTTCCTGAAACTTCACTTCGATAATCTCGTTGTCAGAGGTTTGCACGGTTCGGCCAATGTATTGCGCTTCAATCGGCAATTCCCGATGCCCGCGATCAATTAAGACCAGCAGTTGCACGCGAGCCGGACGGCCATGGTCGAACAGCGCGTCCAGTGCGCCGCGAATGGTGCGGCCTGTGTAAAGCACATCATCCATCAGGATAATGTCCTTGCCCTGCACGGAAAAGGCAATCTCCGTGGCACTGACCACGGGCTTGTTCCCCACGGTGGTCAGGTCATCCCGGTAAAGATTGATGTCCAGAATGCCGACCGGAATGGTGGTTTTCTCCAGGGCTTCGATTTTTTGCGCCAACCGTTGCGCTAAAGGCACTCCGCGTCGGCGAATGCCAATGAACGCCAATTGCTGGAGATCACGGCTCCGTTCCAACACTTCATGCGCTAAGCGCACCAGCGTCCGGTCAATTTCGGACGCACTCATTAATTGGGACTTCTCGCGGGTAAGAGCCATCTAAACCGATTAGGGTATCAGAACCTCCGTATCCGTCCACGAATCCGGCGGGCAATTTTCTCAATCTCTTCCGTTTTTTTGATGTCGGATAGAGAAAGAACATGGGGTGACTCTTTTCCCATGTCTGCCTGGAGTGATTCGGAGAGTTCTACCAGACGCTGAGCGTCCTGGAGTGACTTAGCATACTCTGCTTTCAGAATTTCATCGTTTTGTGATTTTCCGTTCGGAAGTTTGCGATCCCTCGTCTCCATTTCAGGGTGAGGGGGAGGCATCAAATCCGGATTCTGAGGCAGTGCTGAAAATGACGCAAGGAGCAACGCGGCTCCGATACAAAACAAAGGAATAAGCCTCATAGGGCTGTTGCTATCATACTCAACATGCAAGACGTGAATATAGGGATCGTGGGCCTAGGCAATGTAGGCTCCGGCACAATCTCTATCCTGGCGGAGAACGCTGAGCAGATCGCGCTGAAACTCGGGTTCCGCCTCCATGTTGCTGCTGTATGCAGCCGTTCTGTACACGAAAAACCGCTTCCCCCCGCACTTTCCGGAGTATTCAAAACAACAAACTGGCGCGAGGTGGTGACGCATCCCGATGTGGATGTAGTAGCAGAATTGGTGGGCGGTACCGGAGTAGCACTGGAAATTCTGCAGGCCGCCATTGCCAACCGAAAATCCATTGTGACTGCCAACAAAGAGCTGATGGCGCTTTCCGGGTGCGAGATATGGGATGCGGCGATTCAGGCCGGTATCAACTTGGCCATGGAAGCCAGCGTGGCAGGCGGCATTCCGATTCACGCCGTACTTCGTGAAGGAATTTCGGGCGACCGTATCACCTCTTTGGCCGGCATTTTGAACGGCACCAGCAACTTTATTCTGACCGAGATGGAGCGACGCGGTGATTCCCTGGAAACTGTATTAGCTGAAGCACAACAGCTTGGCTATGCCGAAGCAGACCCGAGTGCCGATATTGATGGCTACGATGCGCGCTCCAAGTTGGCGATTCTATCTGCTTTAGCTTTTGGGGAACGCATCATTCCTTCCGATATTTATGTGGAGGGAATCCGGCGCATCACGCCGCTGGATTTTGAATACGCCCGGCAGCTAGGAAACACGATCCGCCTGATCTGTTCCGCCGACCAAACTCACGACGGATTAATCCTTTCCGTGCGACCGGCCTTGATCCGCCGGTCCACGATTTTGGCTGGTGTGCAAGGGGCCTACAATGCCATCTGGGTAAAGGGTAAGTATGGGCTAGATACTTTTTACTATGGCCGCGGCGCAGGACCAAATCCAACTGGTGTTGCCGTAGTGAGCGACCTCATGCGGGTCGCCCGTGAAATTCGGTTTGGCAAGCCAGAGCGGGTTTCGCCGTTTGCACATGAGCGCCTGGGGGAGTACAAGCCTGTGCCGGTTACTCTCCAACGGCGCCCTTATTACCTCCGTTTTCGAGTAGATGACCGTCCTGGTATTATTGCCGCTCTTGCAGGAATTCTGGCAGGCAAGCATGTTGGTCTGGAAGCAGTGCTGCAAGAACCCTGTGATACCAAGCATGATCTTCCTTTTGTGATTACCACGGAGACCACCAGCGAGCAAGCCATGCGGGAAGCAGTGGAAGAGATGAGCCACCTCCCGTTCCTGAATGAGCCGCCGCTGGTGTTGCCCATGGAACAGCCTTTGTAGCCGCTATTAGCAAGGCATCGGAAATGGGTAAGTTATGCGACAGAGCAAAACCGGAAATTACGCCAACCATTAGCAAAGATTCAGGTAAACTCACCTGCATGTATACGAGAGCTATCAAATGTTTGGCTGTCTTCCTCCTTCTCTCGGTCGTTGCATTGGGACAAGCAGTGTCCCCAAGCGCCGGCTTCGATGTGATCTCCATCAGGAGAAATGTTAGCGGCGCGAGGCCCGAAGTGACTCCACCGCTTCAACACGGAAGGCTGAGATTTACGAACGTCACGGTCCAAGCCATTATGAGCCTCGCGTTCTACCCGCTCGACTTTGCTCACATAAAAGGCAGTCCGGACTGGACCGCGATCGGAAGCGGGACACGCTACGATATCGAAGCCACAACCAAAGAGCGCGTTGTTACGGAAGAACGTTACCACCAGATGCTGCAAATGATGCTGGCGGATCGTTTTCAGCTTAGAGTTCCATTGGGAAACCCACCAGGAGCCCGTTTACCTGCTTGTAGCTGATAAAAAAGGATTGAAGCTGAAAACTACGGACCCCAGTTCCTGCGTGCCGGTCCCTCCAGAGGCGACTTTCACGCCTAACGGTACCGCTTGTGGACGGCAATATCGCTTTAACGGTACACATTTCGAAGGCATTGGAATGACGATGAAAACTCTGTCGGTTGTTCTCGGCCTTTCGGGGCGACCAGTAATCGACCGTACGGGACATGAAGGAATGGTTGACATCAAGCTCGATTTCAAGCTCGCTAATCGGCTCTCGACCGACCCCGATGATGGGCCGCCTTCCATCTTCGACGCTCTACCGGAACAATTGGGGCTTAGACTCCAGCCCAGCACAGGACCGGTCGATGAGGTGATTATTGACCATATCGAAAGACCTTCGGAGAACTGAGTTGTCTCAAGTACGGTAAGTTTTGCCCCTTCGTCCTCGCCGTGTTGTCCGGTATCGTCACCCGATGCCGCTCGCCGAAATCACCCGCCCAACCAGATAGGGCACGCCCCCCGGCATCTGGGGAATCTCAATTAACCCCGCTTCCCACCGGTACTCTGGTGACTGAAGATCCCTAGTGAACTCTTCCAACTCTTGCACCGAATAGGTTCGCAGCTGCGAAACCAAACCGTCCCAGAACATGAGCAAAGGCAAAATTGGCACAACATAGGTGAATAGAATCTGAACCCAGGACACTGGCCTTACCAATGGCATGAGCAGCAGAACAAACAATGGAATGAGTAACGTCGACGCAATGGCAGCCGGCGTTCGCGATGTTCCCTCGAAAATGCAGATTGGGCATCGCTGCTCAAAGGCGTCGCGCAAGATCCCCCGCGCCGCTTGTGGCCGAAAGTGGTGGAACAACGTGAACATAGTGCGGGTGCCTTGCAATGCAGCTGGCACTTGAGTTGCATCCACCGGTTCCGGCCAATACTGAATTGAACTCGCCCCAAATGACTGAAACCGCAGCCCACTCACATTTGGATACAGGTCTGTAAGGGTAACGCTGACCTGGAAGCCGCACTTCTCAAGTTCTTTGACCACGCCTCTGACTGGCCCACCCGATCCGGACCCGAGGTCTACGATCTCAGTCGCCCCATCTCGGCTCATTCCCTTGGAAAGACAACTGGCCCAAAGCTTTGGGAAAGACGTGGTCTCGTACGCCGCCGTCAGATACGAAGTCATCGCCGTCCTCAACGAGATAGGGAACCACGCTTGATCGTGCCACTCGAACAGGTGCAGACGCATTCCGAAGCCTCCACCAAATTATTCCCCATTCTCTGTCTTCTTGGTAACTCACGGTGTCAAGCAGTGACGTTGCAGAAAAGTTCCTTATCGTCCGATAGGTTTAGAATGTCTCTGGCGGCTAGCGTAACCGAAGCGTTAGCTGCAGGCGATTCCTACATGAAGTTTTTCCAGACCAGCGAAGGCCGATTACACACTAACCGCATCGCAGGGCTATTATTTGTCGTATCCTTGGTGCCAAGATGCAGAGAGTTGCTTGTAGTGGAACCACTCTGCTTGATGCGGATTATCTTCGCTGCCGCAGGAATTGACGAAACTGTACGCTTGGATCGATCAGCATCGCCCTCAGAACTAACTTCTAGCAGGTCCGAAACAACGGTATTCGAACAGGGGCTAGGCTTGTTCGGCAGCCGGGACAACGTAGCTTTGTTGGATGAAGTCGTCCAGATGGCCTACGAAGAAAGACGCTGCCTAACCCTGCTGTCCTGAGTGTAACGAGCACGGAGCGATATGACCGACCTCATGGCCCCCATCTCATTCCAACCTCAGCAGTTACTCGTTCCGAAGCCTAAGTCGACCGAATAGCCCCGCTATGCCGATCCCCAGGCATGCCCCACATCCCGTGAGGCCCACGATTTCTGCACCGTGCAACATCTGGACGCGTGGCTGGGTCAAATACCAAAAGAGCAACATCAATCCCAGTAGCGCCACCATCAAACTGCTCCATCGGCTGGATTTCCGCATTCTCTCTCCTTACATCTGCATTGTATAAGTGTTTCGGGGACTGGTTTTGTTACGGTTTTTCGGCAATGAAGATATGGTTATGGTTGAGATCCTCACGCGATGTCATCGATCATCTGAAATCGTCGTTTTCTGAACTTTCGCCGAACACATTAGGGGGCCTTGTTTCACAAACGGTCCTTCGTGTAAACAAAACATAACGCGTTCAGTTATGCGGAGCAGCAGGCACGCCGAGGCTGATTACCACGGCTCCGCCGCCATCGTCGAAGGTTCCGAAAAGCACGTTGTTGCCCGTGCAGCCCTGTGCTGTAACTAAGCGCTCGCCACCTCCCCAGCTGAGCAAACCGAGGCGTATTACGATCGGAGAGCCAGACGCGCCAGGCAACATTTCTACCCTGAGACGGTCAGTCATGTCGATATTAAACGGCGCTCCCGAGCCGTATTTACGATCATCAAAGAACTGCTGCACAACAAGGCCGCTCCATGACCTGGGTGAGAAATTCTGCAAGGACCCGCGTGCGTAACTGGACACAAGGGTTGGTGCAGTGTAAACGAGATGAAAGCCCAAATTGGCTGGGCCGAAGCTTGAACCGAGCCATGGCGTCACAAAATACCGCGTCCTGAAAGCCCCGCATGTCGCTTGCGCCTGCGCGACGGGCGCGAAACCCAGAAGCGCTAAAAGCGACGCTACTGTGATAGCGGCGAGACGGACTCGAATGGAGGCCCATCGGTTTGTTGTTGGACTCATAATTCATTAGTCCCTCCATGCGCATTGTGAGTCTTCATCGACAAGCGTTTCAGATACTCACATTCGATTGGAACCTGCCCCGCTTGCTCGTAGTGGGCACGCCGAGGTGGCAACCGGTACCATGGCGGGACGTTGCTGGCCATTGCGGGCAAGACAAGCACGTCTTTAGCTCAGGCAAGAATTCTGGGGGCAGCTCGCAAAAGGGTAATTTGTGACCCGCTTTGCAACGTCAACTTGCCTTTGCAAACTCTGCCAGATACGCCCGCAGTTCATCGCGGACGCGCCGGAAAATCGCCATGCGCTCCGCCTCTGTCCCTTCCGAAGCGGGCGGCGGATCGTCAAAGCTGTGATGCAGCTTTTTGGCCGCGCCGAAGAACACCGGGCAGCTCTCTTTCGCGTTGTCGCAGACGGTAATCACATAGTCGAATTGCTGGCCCTCAAATTCATCGACATGCTTTGAGCGATGCCCGGAAATATCAATGCCCAGCTCTTGCATCGCGGCGATGGCTTCCGGCCTGACAATGCCCGGTTTGGTCCCGGCGCTCTCCACGTCGAACCGTTCCCCGGCATCATGGCGCAACAGCCCTTCCGCCATCTGGCTACGCGCCGAATTGCCGGTACAGAGAATCAATACACGCTTTTTCATGATCAGCTCACTTGCTCCGCAGGAAACCAATGCCGGGTACGATTGCAGGCCGCGCAGACCGACAGCATCACCGGCACTTCGACCAGAACGCCGACAACCGTTGCCAGCGCCGCGCCGGATTCCGGCCCGAACAATGCAATAGCGGTCGCCACGGCCAGCTCGAAGAAATTCGACGCGCCGATCAGCGCACCCGGCGCGGCCACGGAATGCTCGACCTTGAGCCATTTCATGAGGCCGTAAGCAAGGCCCGCATTCAGATAAACCTGCAAGGTGATGGGAATGGCGATCAGCACCACATGGGAAAAGCGGCCTGTGATGTTATCGGCCTGAAAGGCGAAGATCAGCACCAGCGTACCGAGCAGCGCCGCGATCGTGACCGGCGCGAATTTCGGCAGCAACACGCCTTCAAACCATGCCCGCCCGCGACTTCTTGACCAGCACGGACCGCAGCAGCACCCCGGCCAGCAGCGGCACGACGATAAACACCAGCACGGAGGTCAGCAGCACGTTGAAAGGCACCGTCAGCGACGATGCGCCATGCACCAAAAACTGCACGATTGGCACGAACAGCACCAGCATGATCAGATCGTTCACCGATACCTGCACGAGCGTATAGGCCGGCATCGCCCTTTGTGAGATGGCTCCAGACAAAGACCATCGCCGTACAGGGCGCAGCGGCCAGAATGATGCAGCCTGCAATGTATTGGTCGGCTTCGGCGGTGGTGATGAAGGCGGCAAAGATGATCCTGAAAAACGCCCATGCCAGCAGCGCCATCGAGAACGGCTTGACCACCCAATTGATAAACAGCGTCACCAGCAGCCCGGCAGGACGCCGCCCGACATTTTTGACGGATGAGAAATCGACCTTCATCATCATCGGCGTGATCATCAGCCAGATCAGCACCGCAATCGGGGCATTGATCTGACTGCCGTGGCCGAATTCGATGCCGCGCAGGCTGGCGATCGCGCCGGGCAGCAGCTTGCCAAGGCCAATGCCCGCCACCATGCAGAGCGCCACCCACAAGGACAGGTAACGCTCGAAAAAGCCAAGCCCACTTGCGGTCGATACGGGTTTCGCCGTGATGGTTTGCGCCATGATGATGCCTTTACGCGCAGCAGCCGGGCGCACAACAGGCGGCAGCGGTCTTTTCCGCCCGGATGAACGCGCTGATAAATTTGCCCTCAACCTCTTTTGCCAGTGCATCGACATCAAGCCCCTGCCCGGCAAGGAATGTCCGCGCATCTTCGACGCTGTAAACGCGCGTCGGCTCAATGTCGATCTTGTCGAAACCGGCCTTGGCGAGCTTCGCCACGTATTCGTAATCGCTCAAGGCACCGGCCACGCAGCCCACCCATAGCTCCATGTTTTTCTTGATTTCGGCAGGCACGTCACCGCGCACGACAACATCAGAAACCGCGAAGCGGCCACCCGGCTTAAGAACCCGGAACGCTTCTTTCAATACGCGGTCCTTGTCGCCGGACAGATTGATAACGCAGTTGGAAATAATCACGTCAACGCTGTTGTCGGGCAGCGGGATATGCTCAATCTCGCCCTTCAAAAACTCCGCATTCGTCAGGCCGCTTTTGCGTTTGTTCTCTTCGGCCAGCGCCAGCATTTCATCGGTCATGTCGAGGCCATAGGCTTTGCCGTTCGGGCCGACGCGCCGGGCCGACAACAGCACATCAATGCCACCGCCGGAGCCGAGATCGAGCACCGTTTCACCGGCTTTCAATTCGGCCAGCGCCGTAGGATTGCCGCAGCCGAGCGAGGCTTTCATGGCCGTGTCCGGCACTTCGCCTTCCTGCGTGGCGTCATAAAGGTTCGAGGTAATCGGGTCGCAGCAATCTTCGAGCGCCGACGCCCCGCCGCAGCAGGAATTCCCCGCCCCGGACTGGACGCGCAGCGCCGCCTGCCCGTATTTCTCTTTGACGACTTCTTTGATTTCCATAGTTTTGCCTTTCTTAAATCGCTACCGGCACAGGCTCACAATGGCCTGCGGTTCGACCGCCTTGTTACGGGTGCAGCATTCGGCATAGAGGAATCCCAACAGCTCCTGCAAGGCGTCCGCATTGGCTGAGTACCGCAAAAACGTGCTTTCCCGCTGCACCTTCACCAGATCCTCGTTTTTGAGTTTTTCCAGATGATGGGACAGCGTGGAAGCGGTAATGCCCAGCTCCGCGATAATGTCGCCCACGACCATGCCCTCAGGATGTGCCGACAGCAGCAGGCGCATGATGCGCAATCGCGGTTCGGTCCCGAGCGCCGAGAACATATCCGCGAAGCGCGGCACCTGTTCATCCGTCTGTTTTTTGCTGGCCGCCATGCAATCTCCTAATCTTGATATTTCCACAATAATAGAATTATCAAAATAGTGCAAGCAGTCGGCGGCAGAATTAGTTATTGCGCGAGCCGTACAGAATAACGGCGGCTCCGATAAGGCAGATGCAAGCGCCGATCATGTCCCAGTGATCCGGGCGTGTTTTCTCGACCAGCCACAGCCACAGCGAAGAAAGAATATAAATGCCGCCATAGGCCGCATAGGCACGGCCAGCCGCCGCCATGCCCAGAAGGCAAAGCAACCGGCAATCTCGCACAGCGCGGCCATTGCATACCAGAGCAGCGGAGTCATTGAGCGCATTCCATGACGGACGCGGCAATGCGGCCACATTCCGGCAGTTCAAGACACTGGCATTGCATGACCCGATCTACAACCCGACGCATGGCTTTTAGCCGTGCGATTTGTTCATCAAGCTCTTCTCGCTTTTGCTGCGCGAGTTCCTGCCACCGGCGCGGCGGCTTCACACCGGGAACGAAGCCGTGCAGCAAATGGCGCATTTCTTCCAAGTGGAACCCGCAAGCCTGTGCCAGCCGCAGGACCGCCAAACTTTGCATAGCGTCAGGTGAGTAGCGGCGTTGACCGCTGACGCGCGCCGGTTTCGGCAAGACGCCGATCCGTTCCCAATACCGAATTGTTGAAGCGGGCATACCGCTCTGCGCCGCCAGTTCGCCTATCGTCATCGCGCACCCCTTGACTTGAAGTCAGCTTCAAGTTTTACAGTCGGACCATGACAGCAGCAACAGCGTTGCTCGCTTCTTTCCTTTGCGTCGGCATGTGCGCCGCCGCCGATCAGGACGCCAAACCCGTGTTTGCCTGCAACCTCAAAGCAATCAGCGCCGCCGAACGGCCCCGCTACAACGCACTGGTAAAACGTATCCGTTCGGCCATCCGGGACCGCAACGAGATTTCAAACGGCTATGCTTTCAAACTGGACAGCAAGACCGTGACATTGCCCGAAGCCGCCGAATGGATTGTCATGGAACGGCTGTGTTGCCCGTTCCTGACGCTTCAGCTTTCGGCAGCGGGCAATCGGGTGGATTGGATATTAACGCTGACCGGCCCGGATGGCGTTAAACCGCTGATTGTCGAGGAGTTCACTGCCCGTTAGCTTTTCTCTGTGTCGCACAAAGGGTAAGTTTCGGGACATGACAAACAGCAATGTTTATGTTTTGTTTGCGACCCACGATGAACACGCCGTCTATACGCGCAAAGTTGACGATGTTGCGTCCTCGGTGGCCCGGTTGAGGACGGTTACATGCCGCACATCGTCGTCGGTGACCCATCGCAGGCGCGAAGCACAGACAGGCCTCGGCACCGTTTTGACGGAGCGGTATCCCGGTGTTTGGGTCGCGGATGCGGCGGATGAGCTACTTCCCGATGCGGAACAGCGATCGCATTCGCCCCGTCGAGCTTTCCTCGCCGGTCACATTCCACTAGCAGGCTGGGTGAAACGATCCCGGCTTTCCTGTCACAATGATTCGGGGCCGGGATGCGGGCCGGAGGAGAGTGAATGTCCAAGGGATCTGTGAAGGAAAAGTGGGCCGACCTGAAGAAAAGCAGCCGGTTTACCGGTTTACTGGCGGCGCTGATGGGGGCGACGTTTCTCCTGATGATTCTGACCAATCCGCGTGTAGAGGCGCTGCGCTTCCCCGATGTCCTGAAACTCGTCGTTTCAGGCATGTTTTTGGGGGTCGGCTTCGATCGCCTGATGGGCATGCCGAATTTCCCCGACTCCCGGAAGGACCAAAGCAAGCCGCCACGGAACGAGTAGGGTGCGTGGAGGGGGTCGGTCATAACATTCCGAATATCGACGGTCTGGATTCGATCATCCGGCGCGAACCGCCTTTACTGTCTCATAACGGGTAAGTTCTGCGACACTTAGCAACATAAATGAAATTAGCCGTTTCAGAGTCTCACAACTAAGTCTCAAAACGGACCACACGTCATCGAGTTGGGCTTTAGGAGCTGCACTGTGGAGTCGAAAAACCGTACAGGCTTAACCCAGCAAGAATCGCATTTCTCTGTCTCAAAAACCCAACTGCGAACTCGGCACTGATGGTGAAAATCATTCATGGCCGTGCAAATTGCACGGAATCAAGTTCAGGATCAATCCACTGTGACGGTGTTATCTTGACCAATATCCAGACTGGCCCACCACCTACAGGCACTACGGGGTAGCTCTCACAATATCGATTTTCCCCTTGAAGTAAGCATCGTCTTCAATCACGATGCCCGCTGCTTGAATGTCACCGATCAGGCTTCCACTCGTGCGAATCGAAATCCTTTCTGTGGCGTGCACATCGCCATTCAACTTCCCTAATACCACTACTTCCCGCGCCGTGGCATTGGCGTCCACGGTGCCATTTGGTCCAATCACTAAACGGCACCCCTTCAAAACTAATGTCCCTTGTACTTCCCCATCAATATACAGATCTTCGTTGCTCTCGATACTTCCTTTAATTGCCATCCCTACGCCGATAACGGCGGCATTGCCGCGAAAGCTTTGATCTTCTTTGATTCGGTTCGGTGTCATCTAATCCTTTTGTCAGCAAATCTGGTTCCGTCTTCCGTTAACAACTCAAGGACGAAAGTTTTGTGCATATGTATCACGGGGCATTCCTGATGAGATTGCTCTTTGTTTGAGCCGCATTGCTTCTTCGCGCGACATGGTTCCTCCTAGCGAAACCAGGTACACGGAAGATTTTCCAGAAGGCGAAAATACTTCCGCTTTGAACCGGGAATGCCTGCGGTTCAGGTCATTTGCTTTTCTCTGGGCATCTTTTTGCCTGTTAAAAGTATAAGCAATCACGCGCCAGTTTCCGCCTTCCACAGCGAGAGCAGGCTGAGCGGGACGTGATGCGGGAACGGCAGCGGTAGCGGTAGAAGCAGGAACGTCGTTGGTTTTTGTTGGCGCAGGCACTGGCACTACCGAGGCGGGCGGAGCCTTACCGGCAGGAGTGTTCTGGCTTGGCCACCATAGAAAAAGACCCACTGCTGCCAGCACTGCCGCTAACACGCCTGCTATCAAGCCTTTTCCAACAGGTTTACTTGGCTCACTCGGTTCTTCATCCATCCGCTGGCGGAGGCTAGACACCACAGGCGGCGGGTCTGGAATGGCGGTCGCGGGTGTTTTTTGCTTTTCTTCCTGGTGGTAGCGATGGACCTCTCGCTCCACCAAAACTTCAGGCTCCGTTGCTTCCTGCATCGGAACTTCTTCCAGCGGAAGAGCAGGAAAGCTTACTTCTCCATCCGGGGAAGTATGACTGAGCAGGGTTTGGGCAGTCACTCGGGATTCCGGGTCCATCGCAGTGCAGCGATGGATAGCTGTATGAAATGATTCCGGCAACGAATCGGCTTCGGAAAACTCTGTTTGTTGAGTCAAAGTTGCCAGCAGCGTCTTGCCCCAGGAGAACATATCGGCTGCGGGCGTAACGCCGGTCGTGGCCAACTCTGGTGCGTCATATGCAGGGTTTACGCTGGTTTTTTTGCTCACCCGTTTGGTAGGCCCCCACGCACAGGAGCTTGATTGCTTGTTCCGTAGCCACAATTCGAGCAGGCTGCAGCTCGCCGTGTACTAAGCCCTGTTTGTGAAGAAGCGCGAGCACAGGCACAAGACTTTCCATCACTTGCTGCACTTCCGCTTCCGTCAAGGGACGTTCTTGCAACACGGCAGCTAGATCGTCATCCCACGAATCCGTGACCGCGTATAACACAGTCACTCCCAGGAATTCGCAAGCAGAGGCGCGATAGGTAGTGACCAGATTCGGATGAGTGATCTGCTGCAGCGCCGTCCAATGTTTCAGTTCGGGAGTGATCTGTTCCTGGTCCGCACGGCTGAGATAGATCATGCGAGGTTCTCCATCTACCTCTGCACGAAACCACGCATAGTTTTCGCCAGTGTTTAGGAGTTTGCCCAGTTGATAGCGGTTATGGAGGGATTGCCCCTCGAGTTCACGCCAGCTTTCGGTAAGATTCGTCATTTGTGATAGCCACGAGTACACACCACTCGGCAATTCCCGCAGAGGAGCCGAATGGTTCCATTCAGAAAACCAAGGTATTTGGATCAACCCGAGGGTTAGTCCTCCCTTTAGTTTACCGATGTTAACGACCCATGAAAGCCCGCAAGTTCCTGGTTTTCCGGCAGAAAAATTGTAAGAATCAGTACGTTTTATTTCTCAAGGTGATCCCGCAAACCGAGGCTTTGTACCACCTTTGCAAAGCGAGCCGTACCGAACGGATACGCGGGATCGCGGTAGCGAAGTCCTTGAGGCGATCGAGGACTATTGAATTTGAGAGGCACACCTTGTGTGAGGATATGCTCGGGAAGCACGGAAGCGATCCGTGTGAAGTAGCAAAATGCAGGGGAACCACAGGCCGCAATTTCCGAAGCAGTGTAGTTTTGCCAGGAGGTATGAAGGATTGGCTCCAACAATCCGTCTAAGGGACGCTTTGGCCAGCTTGCATGAGTGGTTCGGTATCCACTCAGCGCAATCACTGACACGTCCACCAGCCAGAAGCCCGCTTTTTGTAACTTCTGCAAATAGGTTCTGCGCTCTTCGGCATTGGTGGGATGTGGAAAATCAAAAGCAGGAGCAAGCAGGTCCCTCCACCAAGGCGTGTAGTAAGTATGGTCGTAAATAAATCCTGGTTTCAGGAAACGGCGTACATGCGATTCCCCAATCACTACCAGTCTGATTGGCGCTGTTGGGCGGTACTGATGGCGCAAACGGTGAACCGCTTCCACATGTTCAAACGGTTCCAGAAAGTGTTCACAATTGGCCTGCTGCAAAAGCTGGCGAATGGAATGGTAGGCGGTTTCCAGTGGCAAAGGAAATTCTATTCAGAGCAAACAACAAGTGGTTCGATGACTCCAAAAGGTGATTGACACAACTTATTCCTTTGCTATAACATCCTCACACTGTTTACTTACTGAAGGGGAGGGGATAGATGAAAAGCAACCCAAGATTGTTTGCTTTTGGCGGTCCTTTTTGTTTACTTTTGACGTACTTAGCCGGTATCAGTTTCGGCCAGGGACTTACCGGACAAATCTCAGGCGAAATTGCTGATCCTAGTGGCGCAGCCGTTCCCAACGCCATGGTTCAAGTCATCAACTCACAGATTGGGCAAACCCGTTCCACCCAGCCGGATAACCAAGGGCACTTTGTGATTCCGGAATTGCTTCCCGGCACATTTACGCTTTCCATCACTGCTCAGGGATTCAAAAAATACGAACAAAAGGACATTGTCGTAACGGCTACGGAACGAGTGACCTTGCCCCGGATCACCATGCAAGTGGGCGCGATCACCGAAACCATCTCCATTACCGGGGAATCTGCCCCGGTGCAGACAGAAAGCGCGGAACGTTCCGGTTTAATCACCACGCGCCAAATGCAGGAACTACCGCTAAAAGGGCGCTCCTACATCGGGACGGCGAAGCTGATTCCCGGCATCATTGACACCACTAATCGCGAATCGCCGGGCTGGAATGATCTGGTAGGAATCAACATCAATGGCACGCGCGCAGGCTCCATTAACCTAAACCTGGATGGAATCACGAGTCTGGATACCGGTTCCATGACTGGGCCTTACCTAGCGCCCAGTCTGGATGCGGTAGCCGAAGTGAAGATATTGCTGACCAACTACCAGGCGGAATATGGACGCAGTTCCGGAGGAACCATCAACACGGTAATTAAAAGCGGCACGCGGGACTTTCATGGCGGGGCATATTACTTTTTCCGCAACGAAGACATGAACGCGAATGAATGGATCAATAACCGGAGTGGATTGCCGCGCCCTCGTTACCGTTTCAACAATCCCGGTTATTTCATTGGCGGTCCTATTATGTTGCCGAAAACGAACTTCGGCAGGGCGAAAGATAAGCTGTTCTTTTTCTGGTCACAGGATTTTCTGCCTTTGACGATTCCAAGCGGCGCAGGTACCTATACCTTTCCCACTGCCTTGGAGCGCCAAGGGGATTTTTCCAAGTCCGGCGTTACCATCACTGATCCCACCACTCACTCGCCTTTTCCGGGCAACGTAGTTCCTGCCAGCCGGATTGATGCCAATGGTCAAAAGTTACTGAATCTGCTTCCATTGCCTAACACGGTTAGCCCTGGCAATCAGTACAACTGGACGGGCATCAGCATCAACAAGCAGCCAAGAAGGGATTCGATTTTGCGAGTGGATTACAACATCTCGCCGAATAACCAGTTTTATGTTCGCTTGATTCAGGATTATCAGGCATCGCAAGGGGGCTTTGGCCTTCTGGCTGGTTTAGGCGGCACGCAAAACTGGCCTCAGCTTCCTATTTCTTATGAAATCCATAGCGCTGGCCTGGTTTCCACTCTGATCCATACGTTTGCCCCAAACAAAATTAACGAGTTCACGTTTGGCGTCAACCGCGCGCACCAGACTGTGGCTGCGTTAACCCAAACTGCTCTGGACGCCAACAACCGTCAGAAAGCAGGATTGACAATTCCGCAGTTCTTCCCCCAAGTAAATCCGGCCGGGCTGATTCCGAACGCCACGTTTGGGGGAATCACCCAGCGTTGGCAATCTGGGCATCGAAGGGCGCTTTCCCCTTTTTCGGGACCAATAACATCTGGAATTATTCGGATAACTTCTCCGACATCATCGGCAAGCATAGCCTGAAGTTCGGCCTTTTCGTGGAACATGGAACACGCAATGCCGCTCGCGCTACTTCATTCAACGGAAGTTTTGCGTTTGACCGGGATGCCACAAACCCACTGGATACAGGTTACGCCTACTCCAATGCCATTCTCGGCGTGGTGGATTCCTACACGGAATCCAATGGCCATCCCAATGCCCATGGCCGCTACAGCAATGTGGAGTGGTATGCCCAGGACAGTTGGAGAGTGAACCGGCGATTCACTGTGGATTATGGCGTGCGCTTCTATCACATTGTTCCGACGACCAGCGCGGGTGATAAACTCGCCGCCTTTGACCTTGCCACATACAGCGCCGCACAGCAGCCGCCCTTGATTCAACCCTACCTGGACCCAGTGACCGGAGTGCGGAGTCGGCCTTGATCCCGTGACCAAGCAGATTGTGCCGGCGGTCAAGATTGGCACGTTTTCCTCTGCGGCAGGAACTCCCTATCAAGGCATGAAGATTTATCAGGAGGGCATCCTGAATACTCCCTCCATTCAGGTCACTCCTCGCATCGGGCTTGCCTGGGATGTTTTTGGCAATGGGAGAACCGCAATTCGCACGGGCTTCGGAATCTTCTCAGACCGGTTCAGCGATGATCAAATCCTGCAATTAGTGCAGTCGCCGCCTTTGGTTGCTACAGCTACTGCGAACTACACCACCATCAGTAATCTTCTTTCCACGCCTTTGAGCTTGAGTCCGACGGGTGTTACCTCCATTCAACGGGACTTCAAGCCCCCATCCGTTTATAACTGGAGCTTCGGCATTCAGCAGAATATCGGTTTTGGAACTGTGCTGGATGTAGCTTATGCCGGAAACACTCAGAAACACCTTTTGGATAACCGGAACTTAAATGCGGTGCCGTATGGCACGAATTTCCTTTCCTCCAGCATTGATCCCACGGTGACCGGCAACAAGCCGTATAACAGTAACTTTCTGCGGCCTTACCAGGGATTCACGGATATCAATTACCTGGAATTTTCGGGAATCGGCAACTACAACTCGCTCCAGGTGCAGGTGACAAAACGGTTTTCCCGCAGTCTAACTTATAACTTGGCATATACCTGGTCTAAGGCGCTGGATTTAGTGGATACGATTGGAGCAACCGTAAACCCCGTCTTGAACTATCGTTCTCGCAATTACGGACCAGCCGGGTTTGATCGGCGGCAGGTGCTGACTATCAACTTCACCTATAACCTCCCGAATGTCAGCAAACATTGGAACAATGGCGTGACTCGCATTGGTTTAGATGGGTGGGAGCTTTCCAGCGTATCCAATTTTCAAACCGGCGCACCTTTGGGACTTGGCTATTCCCTGTCTTACTCAGCAGATCTGACGGGCGGCACTGGCAATGGCTTAGATAGCCGGACCGTTCTGGTTGCGGACCCGAATGCTCCTGCTCCTGCCGGGCAATGGTTTAACGTAAATGCGGTGAAAGCGCCCCTTCCCGGCTATTCCACCAACGGAATCGGCAATGCGTCAAAAGCGCCGATCTATGGACCGGGCTTAAATAATTGGGATCTTTCTTTATTTAAGAATTTCAAATTAGGTTCGAATGAAGCGCGGAGGATGCAGTTCCGTTTCGAGGCCTATAACGCCTTTAACCATACGCAATACACCGCGATTGATACAGGGGCCAGGTTTGACCAGAACAACAATCAGATCAACACCAATTACGGTTACTTCACGGCTGCGGCATTAGCCAGACGGATCGTGCTGGGATTGAAGTTTTATTTTTAATTAGTTTGATTATTTCAGAATGGAGTGAACGGTCCATGAAGACGGTCTGCTGGAAGCGTATCGCACGTGTGTGGGCGTTTATTCCATTCCTGCTGCTTTGGCATGCCATTGCCCAGGAAACAACCGCAACACTGGTAGGAAATGCCAATGATGCTTCCGGGGCAGCGGTTGCAGAGGTTTTGATTCGCGCAACAAACCTTTCCACCAACAGTTCTCGGGAAACCAGAACGGACCAATCCGGAGCTTACTCGCTGCCGTTCTTGCCTGCTGGCGATTACCAGATTACGGCCAGTGTTTCCGGCTTCCAGACGCAACGGGTTGAGAAGATGACGCTTGCCGTGCAGCAGACGGTGCGCATCGATTTTAAGCTGGCGGTGGGCAACGTTACCGAAAGTGTGGAGATTGCCGCTTCCGCCGCTGTGCTGCAAACGGAAAATGCCACTGTGGGGACGGTGATTGATTCCGCCAAAATTGTTGAATTGCCTTTGAACGGAAGAAATTTCATACAACTGGCGCAACTGGTGCCCGGTGTTCAACCCGGAACTCCTGGTTCTATCACTGCGAGGCGGGGAAGAGGATCGGTCGGCCAATCCGATGCGTCATTCGGCTCCACGGCGGCTTCCGCCAACGGCCAGCGTGACACCAACGACCGTTTCTTTCTGGATGGCATTGAAACCATGGACTATGACGCTGTGACTTACAGTTTTTCGCCCTCCATTGATTCCATTGCCGAATTCAAAGTGGAAACCAGCACTTACTCAGCGGAATCCGGATCAGCGCCCGGCGCGCAGGTCAGCATGATTACCAAATCCGGCACGAATGCATTGCGTGGAACGCTATGGGAATTTAATCGCAACAATGTTTTGACGCAAAGCTATGACGCCATCGCACAGAAGGATGTCACTCCGGCGCGGCTAAATCGAAACCAGTTCGGCGCCAACATTGGCGGACCTGTTGTTTTGCCTAAGCTGTATCGCGGGAAAGACAAAACATTTTTCTTCTTCAATTGGGAATCTGGTTATGCGGCGCAAGGCTCAAACGCCGGCTATAGGCTAGTGCCGCCTGCGGCTATCCGAACCGGCGACTTTTCGGGCATCACGAACGCCCGAACCGGCGTTCCCATTGCCATCAAAGATCCATTTTCCGGGTTGCCATTTCCGAATAACATCATTCCCACCTCACGCCTCAGCCCTCAGGCCGTCACATTCCTTCAGTTTGTGCCGCAGCCAAACACGGTGAACGGAGCATTCAATTTTCTTACGACGCCTTTTAGCGCGGTTCCCCATCAGCACAACTACACCGCACGCCTGGATCATACTTTTTCTCCGCGCGACATTCTTTCCGGCAGCTATGTTTTCAACGATACCTATGAAGCCTCCATTCCAGTCTGGGGCGGCGACCAGCGCAACAATCTTGGCCGCACACAAAATGTACAAGGTTCGGAGATTCATACGTTCCGGCCTTCGCTGATCAATCAATTTCGAACTGGGTGGCATCGCTTCAACGAAGGTGAAGTTTTCGGCACCACCAATAATGCTAACTTCGACATTGCTGGAAAAATGGCTCTGCCGGGCGTGTCCCGGCTGCCTTCCGAATACGGGCCGCCTTCTATTTCGATCAACGGTCCAGATGGGGCTTACAGCGTGTTTGATCTCCAGCGGCAGATCGGGCCGCGCACACGTGACAATTCCATTTACCAGGTTCTGGATACACTTTCCTGGCAGCGTGGAACGCATTCGCTAAAGTTTGGTCTGGAAATCAACCGTCACCATGTAGGGTTTCAACAAGCGCGGAATCCGCGTGGCAGTTTTAGCTTTGATGGCACATACACGGGTTCGGCTCTGGCGGATTTTATGTTGGGGTACGTGAAATCCGATGGCCTCAATCCGACACACACCAACACAGACCTGAGCGACGTTACCCAAGCGTACTACATCAATGATGATTGGAAGATAACACAGCGCCTCACTGTGAACCTTGGTCTGCGATGGGATTATTATGCCCCGTATACGCAAAGCGATGACCGGTTTGCGGATATCTATCAGAATGGAGTTACCCTTACTCAGATTTACACCCCTCAAAATTCACCATATGGGCGCGGGCTGCTTCAGCAGAATCACAAAGACTTTGGACCACGATTTGGATTTGCTTACCGCCCTGCTTTCCTTGGCGAATGGGTAGTGCGCGGCGGCTATGGCATCTACTACACGCCTGAAATTTCCAATGCCATTTTCGCCATGGCAGAGGGAGCGCAAGCGACTGCAGGCGCATCAGTGACAGGCAATCTAAGCGGCTTACCCAACGTGTTTTTTAACGATCCGTTTGCCAGCGCCACCACTGTGGGATCGCTGCCGTTTGCGGTCAGCAACGATCAGAATATGCGCGATAGCTATATCCAGCAGTGGAATGTGAACATCCAACGTAAACTGCCCGGCAGCGTAGTGCTGGACGTGGGTTATGTGGGAGCAAAAGGAACTCGCCTGATTGTGACTTACCCTGACCTGAACATTCCTTTGCAGATTGTGGACCCGCGTACTCCGGGTCTTGCGTCTCTGAACGCAAGGCGGCCAAACCAGTCCTTTTTGCGAGCCGTAACAGGCGATAAGTCGATTGGAAATTCGATTTACCATGCATTACAAGTGAAGGGCGAAAGGCGCATGGGCCATGGGTTCACGTTTTTGACGTCGTATACCTGGTCCAAGTCTATTTCTGGTCCGTCAGATATTGGAGGCCAAGTGGGCGGAGGCTACTATATTGGCGCAGCTTTGAATCCGTATAACCAAAAGGCCGACCGGTCTGTTTCCGGCTTTGACTTAAAACACCGGTTTGTAGGCACCCTTCTTTATGACGTACCGTTCTTTCGCAATCTTCACGGCATCGGAAAATATGCTCTGGACGGCTGGCAGGTTTCCACCATCATGACGTTCCAAAGTGGTTTTCCCACACAAGTAACTTCCAATCTGGACACCACCGGAACAGGTCTGATCTCTCGCCCTGACTTAGTTCCCGGACAAAACGGCAACCTGCCCAGCGATCAGCGCACCTGGAAACGATGGTTTAACACCGCTGCCTTTACTCAGGCAACCTATGGCACTTTCGGCTCGGCACCCCGCACGAATGCCTTCCGCCTCCCTGGGCTAATTAACGCTGATTTTTCCACGACCAAGAATTTCCGCATTACAGAAAGCAGACGGCTCGAACTGCGTGGGGAATTCTTTAATCTGTTCAACCATTTCAATCCCGACCCCACGACGGTGGATACCAATCTGAACTCTGCTACCTTCGGCTCCATTGGCGGCGGTGTGCAAGGAATTACCACGCGAGTGATTCAGGTGGGTGCGAAACTCTACTTCTGATCAGAAACACCGAGGCACGCCAAATTAGACATAGCCTCGGTGTTCTTGTTACTACTGTTGATGCAACCAGAGGTCTTCGAGCACATCCACGGAAGACATAACGGTTTGCCCCCCTGCAGTTAAGCGGACCATGTAAGTGCCTGCGCCGAGTAATGGGCCTTGCGGCGCGCCGCCGCCGAAACCACCACCACCGCCTCCTCCTCCACCGCCGCCAACTCGCGGTACGAAGGGCACTTCCGCAGCAAGGCGCGCTGTGCGTTGTTCCGGTGTTTCAGGCGGAGCATTGGGATCTTCGGGAACCAGTTCCGGCGGATTTGCCCCGCGACCGCCTCCTCCACCACCTGCGCCCGCAGCTGCATTTCTGTTGTTGGCTGGTGCAGGGCCGCGCATGTTCCATTGAAAGCGGTTCATGCCAGCCTTGAGGTTTACCTCCATCGTACTGACGACTCGGTTCGCCGATAAGAACTCCACTTTGGCAGCTCCCAGATCTCCTTTTGCAAGGATTTGAATCGCTGTTCCGCCCTGTGGATTACGGCCAACAAACTCTCGATTCGCGACATGGCGCTGCGCTTGGGGGTCATTTTTCCAAAGAACTGCCGGTCTCGGCTCAAACAGGGTAATTTCCTGCTTATCTGAGTTATAGAGATGCTCCAGCGGACTGATATCATCCGCGATCCAGATGGAGCGGCCGTGCGTTGCCACAATCAGATCCCGCTCGCGAGGATGAATCAAAATATCGTCCACCCTTACGCTAGGCATATTTGTCATGAATTTTTTCCAGGACTTGCCGCCGTCCAGCGTGACATAGAGACCAAACTCAGTCCCTACAAACAACAGGTTTGGATTCTCCAGGTCTTCCCGCAGCGCGTTGATGTTGCCTTTCCCTGGCAGATCACTGGTTACATTCGTCCACGTCTTGCCGTAATCTGTGGTCTTGAACAGATACGGCGCCCAGTCATCGAGCCGGTGTGCGTCCAGCGCCACATAAGCAGTGCCGGGATCAAAGTGGGAAGGCTCAATGCGCGAGATCTGGATATAGCCTCTTGGCGCACCCGTGATGTTGCCGTAGACATTTGTGAACGTATCGCCATTATTCACACTTACTTGCAGGTTGCCATCATCCGTCCCGATCCAGAGCACACCCGGCTTAGAGGGAGACTCCCGCACCTGCGTGGCGAGTGAACTTGCGGCATAACCGTCATGCTTTTCAGCCATGGGCTTATCACCGGCGGTATTCATGATCGGCATCTCGGAGGACCAGCGATTTACATTCTTGGTCAATTCTGTCGGATTCATGGTCCAACTGTCACCACGGTTGTTCGACCGAAAGAAGTATTGCGCCGCCATGTACACCACAGCCGGGTTGTGCGGTGAAATTTCGAATGGTGCATTCCAATAGAAGCGGAGGGGGTCCAGCTTCGGAGGGGCATTGACTACATTCGGTGTGGCTCCGGCTCCTCCACCTGCTCCCGCTCCAGTTCCTCCACCTGCTCTGGCACCTCTGGCTGCGGCAGGTGTGGCCCCGGTGCCTGTCGGCACCGTCCCCGCAGCTTCGGCGGGAGCCGATCCGGCGGTTGGGTTGGTTGCCGTAGGATTTGCCGGGGTCGGATTTTCGTTCCCGACGGCTGCAGCCGTTGGTGTTGCCGGCGGCGTGGTAACAGTAGGCTTAATGTTTTTCTGAGTGGCTGTTCGCAGGTCGTGCCGGGTCATGTTTCCGTTCTGCGATTCGCCATACAATATGGCCCAATCTGTCGGGTCCTGACGTGTATAGAATCCGTCCCCTCCAGCGATGGTGTACCAATCCGTGTTTACGCTGCCAGTCGTGGATCGCAGGGCGCTGGGACCACACCAGGCATTGTTGTCCTGCAAGCCGCCACAGATCACGTATGGATGGCGCATATCCGCTGAAATTTGGTAGTACTGACCCACCGCCATGTCGTTGTGGTAGTCCCACGTGTAGCCGCCATCATTGCTGATATCGAGTCCACCATCATGGCCTACCATCACCACTCGGGTATCTTTTGGATTGATCCAAAATGCGTGGTAATCCGTGTGGGAACCGGTTAACCCTTTCCAGGTTTTCCCGCCATCGAGTGACATCTGCCCGGGCGTGCCGCCAACAAATAGCTTTTGAACATTCACCGGGTCCACGCGAATTTGACTGAAATAGGTTGGCCGCTGGTTCTGGTTGCTCAAGAAGGTCCATGTCTTGCCTCCATCGTCAGACCGGAAAACGCCGCTGCCATTCGGGTTGGGGGGTGCCGGGGCGCGTGCACGCGCGCCTCCTGCTGCTCCCGCTGCAGCCTCTGGGGTGCCAGCGGCGGCTTGGCCTGCGGGGCCTGAAGATTCATCCTGTGGACCGCCCCGGAACCCTGGGGGCGCCGGTCCGCCCGCCGCAGTGGTGCCGCCGCCTGTGCCGGCGCTGGCTCCTGCTTCTACCTGTGCAAAGATCGTGGTCGGCTTCGCTCGAAAGATGGAGATGGCAATGCGCCCATAAATCCCGTCTTTCGGCTTAGGCCAACCGGGTCCGTCTAACTTCGCCCAGGTATTGCCGCCGTCACTGGATTTCCAAAGTGCGCTGCCCGGTCCGCCTCCGTTGTAACCCCACCATGTTCGCCGCCTCTGAAAAGAGGTGCCGTAGATGATTTTCGGGTTTGTGGGATCAATGGCAACCTCATTGAAACCCGTATCGGGATCAATGTACTTCACCTTTTTCCATGTCTTGCCGCCGTCCAAGTGACCGGAACATGCCGCGCTCTTCGTTGGGTCCGAACAGATGCCCCATCGCCGCCACAAAAACGATCTTTGGATTGGTCGGGTCCACGGCCACACGGTTAATCGATTGCGTGTCGGCCAGACCCTAAGTGGTTCCATGTCTTGCCCCCGTCAGTGGTACCCCATACTCCATCGCCGATGGAAGAACTCTGCCGGTTATTTGCTTCGCCCGTGCCGACATAGACTACATTCGGGTCCGAAGGCGCAATCGCAATCGCGCCAATGGATTCATTCGCCATATTGTCGAATTGCGATTTCCAGTGATTTCCGCCATCGGTGGACTTCCACAGACCGCCTGTTGCAAAGCCGATGTACACAAGCATCGGGTCCTTTTCTGAACCCTGTATGTCGTCCAGACGCCCCGACATTACGGCTGGTCCGATGGACCGAAATTCAAAGCCGCGCAGCAGTGGATCCGTGGCTTCGTTCGGTTTCGGAATGGGTGCTCTTGCTGCCGGAGCTTGAGAGAGACCCCGACTGACAAAGCTGGTTAGTAACGCTACTCCTACGCATCCTGCGGCAACTACACGTGCTCCAGGACGCCTTTTTGAAAGGCTTTTCAATCGCATACCGATTTTTCTCCTGAAGCCTCGATCCACGCCGTGGTGGCGGAGGCATCACTCTATTTGTAGATCATTTCAGGACGGTTGACCAACTGCGTTGTGGTGGCCTACCATGGAATTGGCTCGCGGGAGTAACTCAATGGTAGAGTCACAGCCTTCCAAGCTGTTGGTTGCGAGTTCGATTCTCGTCTCCCGCTCCATCCCTTCCACCACTTTCAGCGCACCTGTGGAAATCCCAGATTGACGCTACTCGATGCAGGGTCCGGCCAGCGGCTGGTGACCACTTTGCCACGCGTGTAGAACTGAATACCCTCGGGGCCATACATATGGAGATCACCGAATAAGGATGCTTTCCACCCGCCGAAGCTGTAATAGGAAACGGGAACCGGAATGGGAACATTGATTCCCACCATACCGACCTCTACATCAAACTGGAACTGCCGCGCAACGCCTCCATCACGAGTAAAAATTGCTGTTCCGTTGGCATATTTGTTCTCGTTCACCGCGTGAAGTGCTTCCTCGTAAGTTTTTACACGCATCACGCTCAGCACAGGACCGAAAATTTCATCCTCATAGCAACTCATTCCCGGCTGGACGTTATCAATCAGGGAAGTGCCGAGAAAAAATCCTGGCCCAGAAGTGGCAGGGTGCTCACGGCCATCTACTGCCACGGAGGCTCCTTCGGATTTGGCAGAATCCATGTAGGAAGCCACACGGTCGCGGTGTTCCCGCGTAATGAGTGGCCCCATTTCGTTGCCAGTTTCCAGCCCCGGACCTACCGTGATCTTCTCCATGCGCTTTCGTAAAGCGAGAATCAGGGGATCGGCGGCGGCATCCACGGCGACTACGACGGAAATGGCCATACATCGCTCTCCCGCAGAACCAAAGGCCGCAGAGATCGCCGCGTCAGCTGCCATGTCGATATCGGCATCCGGCAAAACCACCATGTGGTTTTTTGCCCCGCCGAGAGCCTGCACGCGCTTGCCATTCCGCGTACCTGCTTCATAGACTGCTTTGGCAATCGGCGTAGAGCCGACAAAACTGATGGCCTTGATATCCGGATGCTCCAACAAACAATCCACTGCCACCCGGTCACCCTGCACCACCTGGAACACACCATCCGGCACGCCGGCTTTTTGCATCAGTTCCGCCAAAAGAAGACTGGCTGAGGGATCTTTCTCCGAGGGCTTCAGCAGAAAAGTGTTGCCGCACGCGATAGCATTGGCCACCATCCACATGGGAACCATGGCAGGAAAGTTAAACGGGGTAATGCCGGCTACCACACCTAATGGCTGGCGAATCTGGTATACATCAATGCCACGGCTCGCCTGTTCCGAATAGCCGCCTTTCAGCAGATGGGGAATGCCGCAGGCAAACTCAATATTTTCCAAGCCACGTGCCACTTCGCCCAGGGCATCCGCGAGCGTCTTGCCGTGTTCCAGGCTGATAAGTTCTGCCAGTGCCTTACGATTGGCATCCACTAGCTCGCGGAGCTTGAACATGATTTCCGCGCGGCGGGAAAGCGGCGTTGCCCGCCATGCCGGGAACGCTTGCGTTGCCAGCGACACAGCCTGGTTTACCAAGGCAGCATCAGCAAAATCCACTCGCGCCTGTGCTTGCCCCGACGCCGGATTCCACACGGTACCTGAGCGGCCAGAACCGGAAGAAACCAGCTTTCCCCCAATCCAATGACTCACTGTTTTCAGTTCCACTTCAGACGCAATCGTCGGCATTTGTTACTTCCTCTGCAACCAATCTACTACCTTGGAAGCAAGCTGGTTCATCGCTGTCACCGCCATCTCCAGGTGTTCTTCCCTTGTGTCTTCAATCTTGTTATGGCTAATGCCGCGCAAGGATTGCACAAACATCATCACAGTGGGAATACCGGCACGGGCTACTTCGGCAGCGTCATGCAGGGGGCCGGATGGCAATTGATGCGTGGTTCCAGCTACTTCGCGCACTGCTTCCTCACACAAGGCAATCAATTCAGGATGGAAAGGCACGGGTTCAATGTTCCAGATGCGGGACCACTCCACGGTACATCCTTCTTCGCTGGCGAATTTGGCGCTGGCTTGCTGCGCTTCCCGGTACATCGCTGCTAATACATCGGCATCGAGATCCCGCTGATCCAGTGTTGTTTCACATCGACCCACAACAGCAGTGACGATGCCGGGAAACGTTTTTACGCTGCCCACCGTGCAAACCGCATCAGGATGCCGTCCGGCGATGGTGCGAATTTCCAATGCCAGCTTTGCCGCCGCTGCCAAAGCATCACGACGCACACGCATGGGTGTGGAACCGGAATGCGCTTCCTGCCCATGAAAAGTAATGGCGTGGCGCTCCACACCTTTTGTTCCCAACACCACGCCTAAAGGTAAGCCGAGCGATTCCAAAACAGGGCCTTGCTCAATATGCAGTTCCAGATAGGCTGCTGCATTCTTTTGCTCTTGGGTGGCTTCGGCGAACCGCTCCATCTCCACCCCGCAGCGGCGTAACGCATCATCCATTCGAATGCCGTCGCGGTCTGTGCGTACTCGGTCCGTCTCAATGCTTGCGGTACCCGCAAAAGCCGAAGAGCCGAGCAGGCTGCGGCCAAATCGCGCTCCTTCCTCATCGGCCCAATCCACAATGCGGATCGTAACCGGTGGACGGCCCTTGAACTCCTCGGCAAAGCGACGCAGAATTTCTAAGCCGCAGAGAAGGTCCAGGCTGCCGTCTAGCCATCCACCATTGGGCACAGAGTCGAGATGTCCCCCAATGATCAGCGCTTGTTCAGATTCACCCTCTAGCGTGACCCAACGATTTCCAGCCGCATCCAGGTGGTGCTCCACTGGCAAGTCTCGCAGCTTTTCTGCAAACCAGGCACGTGCCTTCAGCCATGTATCGCTCCACGCAAGGCGCTGCGCCCCGTTGGAATCGCTTGTTAAGCGACGTAGTTCTTTCAGTTCAGCAACGGTGCGATGCGGTTGGAGGCTCACTTAACACCTATCTCTTTCAGAAATGAGTCGGCTCACGTCGAAGCAAACGGCCACGGCTGCGGTCACCTACGAATTGTCCATCTTTGACCTGCACTTTGCCGCGTACGGTGACTACCGCCGGGTGACCGTCAATGGCAAAGCCTTCAAACCCGTTGTAGTTGTTGGCGGTGTGCTGCGTCAGGACGGAAACGGTTCCGTGATGGTCAGGGTCATAGACCACCAAATCCGCATCACTTCCCACCGCAATGGTTCCCTTGCGGGGAAAGAGGCCAAATAGCTTTGCTGCTTTGGTACTTGCCGCGTCCACGAATCGATGGATATCCAGATTTCCTCGTTTTACCCCATAGGTGTAAAGGAGGTTCACACGCTCTTCAATACCAGGAATTCCATTCGGAATTTGCGTGAACGAATCTTGCCCTAGCAGCTTTTGCTCGGTATCGAACGGACAATGGTCCGTACCAACAGTGTCAATCAAACCTGCCGCTAACGCATCCCACAGCACCTTTTGATTTTGTTTGTTCCGCAAGGGAGGAGACATTACATGCTTCATGCCTTCCACGCCGGGCCGCTCGGCATACGTCTTATCCAGCAGGAAATGGGGAATTACGGATTCCACAAACAACCTGGTGCCGCGCTCCTTTGCACGGATGGCGGCGCGCAATGCTGGTTCACAAGAAAGATGAACCACATAGCCGGTTGTGCCCAGTGTTTCTAAAAACGTGGCAAAACGGCTGGTGCCTTCCGCTTCCACTGCTTCCGGACGACTTGGCTCATGCCACTCGGAACCGGTGTGGCCTTGGGTGATTAGATTCTGCTGCAAACGCGCCACTAATTCGGCATTCTCGCAGTGTGCCGTCACAATCACACCAAGCTTGCGTGCAAGCGCCAGGGTTTGGTACATCTCCCCATCTTCCACGCCAAAGAAGTTTTTGTAGGCCAAAAAGATTTTGAAAGAACTGATGCCGTCCGCCACTATCTCGCGAAGCTGCGATTCAGTTTCTTTCTCAAACTTTGTGACCGACATGTGAAACGTGTAATCACATGCGCTATTGCCGTCTGCTTTCCCTTTCCACAAGTGATACCCTTCCAGCGCATCATCAAAACGCGATGGGCAACACATCTCAATGAAAGTGGTGGTGCCGCCCATCAGGGCAGCGATACTTCCGGTCTGGTGCGTGTCTTTGGCAAAGGTCGCCATAAACGGAAGATAGATGTGGACGTGAGGATCAATAAAGCCAGGAAACACATATTTCCCGGCCGCATCGATCACCTCCGTATCCGGCGGCGCTTCCAATCCTTTTCCGATGCGCGTAATGGTTTCGTCTTCCACGAAAATATCAGCGTGATAGCGGGAATCGGCAGTTACGATTTCACCGTTCTGAATCAGCAATGCCATAGGTGGAGGTTGGCCATCTTTCTAGTGAATATGAATGCCGTGCTCTTTGCGGTAACGCTTCATGGCATCCCAATCTTCCGTGATCTCCTGTTTGGTTTTTACCAGTTCCTCCCAGGTCACCGACTCGCGTCCGGAAGGAAGCTCCACCATTTCAATGCAGTTTTCTACAGGACAGACGTTGTAGCAAAGTCGACAACCCACGCAATCCTCTTCTCGTACACGCGGCTGCGGACGACCCTGCACGGCTTCTTGCTTGCCATTGGAAGAAGCCGCGTAAGCATGAGGCGCAACATAATCACCGTTTGCGGCAATCAAGTCAATGCACTGATGCGCCGTGTCATTGCAGGCTACGTAACAGAGATCGCATTTGATGCATAAAGCCGGATCAATGCGAGCCACCGCTTGAAAAGAAAGGTCGAACTTCTTGAACTCTGAAACTTGCGCCAAGCTTTTTCCGCGTAACTGATCGATGGAAGAAAAACCTTTCTCCTCCATCCAGTTGGAAAGGCCATCGCAAAGATCCTCAATGATGCGAAATCCGTAATGCATTACAGCCGTGCAAACCTGCAGGCTGGTTGCACCCAAAAGCAGGAATTCGGCAGCATCCTTCCAGTTGGAAATTCCGCCCATGCCGGAGATCGGCTTCGCTGCTTCTGAAATCACCGCATCCGTGCCGAGTGCCGCCAGCATATTCAGCGCAATCGGCTTCACGGCGGGACCGGCATAACCACCATGTCCACCTTTGCCTCCAATGCTGGGAGTAATTTCCAAGGTGTCAAGATCTATGCCCACTATCGAATTCAACGTGTTGATCAGTGATAACGCATCTGCGCCGCCTGCCAAGGCCGCACGGGCAGGCAACACCACATTCGTGATGTTCGGCGTCAGTTTCACAATCACCGGCAATCGTGAAACCTCTTTTACCCAACTGGTGATCTGCTCGCAGTACTCAGGAACCTGCCCAACGGCACTTCCCATGCCGCGCTCGCTCATGCCATGCGGACATCCATAGTTCAGCTCGATTCCATCAGCACCGGTATCTTCGATCTGGTGAACAATGTCGCTCCATGCCTGAGCCGTAGACTCCACCATTGCCGAGACAATCACTGCACGATCAGGCCACGCTCGCTTGATCTCTCGAATTTCTCGAAGATTTACTTCCAAGGGACGGTCTGAAATCAACTCCACATTGTTGATCGCCAGCATCTTCTGTGAGCCATAGTGCCATGCACCATAACGATTGGATACATTCAGAACAGGGGCACCGATGGTTTTCCATACCACTCCGCCCCAGCCATACTCAAATGCTTTCTGAATCTGTGCGGCGGAGTTCGCCGGTGGCGCGGAAGCCAGCCAGAAGGGGTTAGGTGACTTAATGCCAGCGAAATTGATGCTAAGGTCAGGCATTCACGCTCTCCGGAAATGCGCTTACCTCGCTATTGAGTCTTTGGTGAATTGCTAGGGCGGCTACTTTGCCATCCTGCGCAGCCATCACAGTGGAAGCGGCTCCTTTGGCGCGAACACAATCCCCGCCCGCATAAATTCCTGGAACGCTTGTTTGCGAACAAGAATCCACTTGAATGAACCCGCGTTCCGTGGCAAGACCAAACAGAGCAGCCAATGGGGGCTTCTGCTGCCCAATCGCTTTGATGATCTGGTCCGTGGGAATGATAAAGCGGGAATCCGGTATCGGGCGTGGAGTGGGCCTTCCTGTAAGGTCCGGTTCCGCAAGGCCCATGCGCACACATTCGAGTCCACTGATTTTCCCGTTCTCGCTCAACACGGCAACAGGTTGCGCAAGAAACTCAAATGCCACTCCTTCTTTCTTAATGAATTCATACTCATGTGGGTAAGCCGTCATTTCCTGTTCCGTGCGCCGGTACACCATGGTGACGCGGTCGGCTCCTGCACGTTTCGCGATCGTTGCGCAATCGATTGCTGTGTTACCTGCACCGATCACCACTACTTGACTTCCCATCGTAAGATCATGAATCTCCTAGCTTGCTCTGTTCAATAAACAGAAGACCATCCGTAATCAAGTCTTCCCCTGGAATCCCAAGGGACGGCGTTTCCCCTAATCCCGTTGCCAGAAAAACGGCATGGAAGTCTTTGGTGAGTTGTGCCACGGAAAGATCCCGCCCCGCTTCCACCTCGTACTGAATCGTGACGCCTAGCCGCTTCACCATTTCCACTTCTTCCAGTGCCACAGCCACGGGCTCTCGTAGAGTGATAATTCCGAACGTGGAAAGTCCGCCACCTAGCTTCCGTTTCTCAAATACCGTAACCGCATATCCACGCCGGGCAAGCTCGCCTGCACAGGAGAGGCCAGCCGGACCAGCGCCAATCACGGCAATCCGGTGTTCCTTGGGAGCAGCAGGAGGGAACACGTTGATTCCCCGGGAATACACATAATCCATGGCGTAACGCTGCAAGCGACCAATTTGGATCGGTTTTTCTTCTGAATTTAAGACGCACGCTCCTTCACAAAGTTCCTGCACCGGGCAAACACGCGCGCAGGTTGCACCCATCAAGTTCGATTGGAGGATGGTTCGCGCTGAGCCGAGCAGGTTCTCCGTCGAAATCTTTTTAATAAACCGTGGGATATCGATATGCGTGGGGCACGCATGTGTGCACGGCGCATCGAAGCAATACAAACAACGGTTTGCTTCCACAAGTGCCTCGTGCTTAGTAAGGGGCGGCAACTGCTCCGCGAGCCTATCTTCCCCGTTGCGATTCCAGACCTTCAACGCTCCTCCTCATTAGCAGAATGTAGATCACAGCGGATACGCCAAAACCGGCGAACCAGGAATAATTGTAGAGCCAGCTTAACGCCGGAACGGCAAGACCAATTAGAGCGCTAAGAACACCAGCACAGAGGCTCACCATCGCACGCCAGTTAATGCCATTGCGATACTCGTAGATACCGCCACGCCGATAAAGATCATCCACTTGTAATTGACGTCGGCGCACAATGAAATAGTCGGCAATCATGGTGCCTGCTACCGGACCCAGCAACCCGGAGTAACCTACGAGCCAGCCCGTGATATAGGAACCAAAGTCGCTAAGCAGTTTCCAGGGCATCATCAGCACACCGAGAACGCCAGTGATCAATCCGCCTGTACGAAAGGAGATGCGACGTGGATCGAGATTCGAAAAATCATTCGAAGGTGATACTACATTCGCCGCGACATTGGTATTCAGAGTGGCAATCAGTATAGCAATCAAAGCTACCGACGCAATCAAAGGCTGATGGAATTTGCCGATCAGTGCCACAGGGTCCCAAATCGGCTCCCCGAAAAGCACAGCCGAGGCAGAAGTGACAGCAACGCCAATGAAAGAGTACAACGTCATCGCCGTGGGAAGGCCGAGCGTCTGTCCCATCACTTGCGCTCGCTGGCTCGTGGCATAACGTGTAAAATCCGGGATATTCAGCGCAACAGTGGACCAGAATCCTACCATGCCGGTCAAGGAAGGAATAAAGAAAGCAAGGAAATCTGCGCTTCCATGAAACTTACTCGGAGTGCGAAACACTGGCCCTAATCCGCCTGCCTTGCTTGTGATCCACCAGAGCAGCAGCACGCCGACACCTAGCATCAAAGGCGCACCAATTCCTTCCAGGATGCGAATCGTCTCAATGCCTTTCCAGATAACGAACATGTTCAGAAGCCAGAAAGAAAAGAAGCAAACCCAGATCAAAACCGGGTAAGCCGCCGACCCTGGCCACACGACCCGCAGCATGGAATGAATTGCCTGTCCACCAATCCAGGTTTGAATTCCGAACCATCCACAGGCAACCAAAGCGCGTAACACCGCCGGAAGATTCGCCCCTCTTACACCGAAAGAAGCACGGACAAACACCGGAAACGGAATGCCGTACTTCGCCCCGGCATGTGCATTCAGAAGCATGGGAATCAGCACCACGATGTTTCCCAACAGAATGGTACCTATGGCTTGCCACCAATTCATTCCTCCCGCAATCAGTCCGGAAGCCAACATGTAAGTCGGGATGCATACGCTCATTGCTACCCAAAGCGAAGCGTAGTTATAGGTGGTCCAAGTTCGTTTGGCAAAAGGGACGGGTGCTAAGTCCTCGTTATACAGAGTTGGATCGTGAGCGGCGGGTTCAATGCGATGGGCTGTCGGGTTCAGCATCGTTGGCTCCCAAGGAATTTCTTTAGTGTAGTGGAAAACAGCAGCGCCGGAAGTGTATTCTCTTGAGCCGAACCGCTCACAGCCTTTTAGCGATACGATAGATGACCAAAGTAGTTGCAGGTTCCCTCACGAAATAGGAGAAAGCGATGCCGCAAACAGATCCCCCCTCTGCATCTGGTGAAAACCCACTTTGGAAAGACGTTTCGACTGCTTACTCAAAAGCAAGATACGCTCATCCCTTTTTCCTGCCAGTACCGCCAGAAGCTCGACAGCCCATCGACGGAGAAATCCGCATCACGGATTGGAGCAAACAGCAGCTCGGACCGATTCCGCCCGTGCACCATGGAGGCAACATGCTGCTGTCGGATGTGATTGGTGCCGAAGGCGTTCAGGAGATTGAAGATGTGGGCGAAATCCGTTTCCATGCCTTGGGGGATAGTGGCGTGGGTGATGCGCATATGGCCGAACAAATTGCTGACCAAATGGCAACCGATTTCAAGCCGGGAGCCGGAGGACACAACCCTGCCTTCCTGTTTCACTTAGGAGATGTGATTTACGGAAACGACAAGGGAAACCACTATGGTGAGCGTTTCTACGTGCCTTACAGACATTACCCTGGCAAAATTATCGCGATTCCGGGAAATCACGATGGGGAAGTGAAGTCGCCAGTTGATGCTCCGTCACTCAAGGACTTTCTCCACAACTTTTGTGCCGATAGTGCCACTGTGCCACTGCAAGCCGCCAGCAGTGGCATTTACCGCGAAACCCTGAAAGAGCCTGGGGTTTATTGGCTTCTGGATACACCCTTTCTCCGAATCATTGGGCTTTACTCCAATTTGATTGAAAATCCTGGTTATCTGGAAGGAATCACGAATGGGAAAACAGATCACTCCCAACTCGACTGGCTTGCTCAGACCCTGTCTTCGCTTGCCAAGAAAAAGCCCAAGGCGCTGGTGATTGCAACCCATCACCCACCCTATAGTCAGGCCGGCCATAGTGGGAGCATGGAGATGAATCAAAGTATTACGGATGCTTGCAGCAAAGCCGGAGTTTTTCCTGATTTGTTCCTTTCCGGCCATTCACACACTTATCAGCGTTTTACGCGGAAAATAGGCGGCAAAAAGATTCCTTACATCGTGGCGGGCACCGGCGGCATGCCACCTCAGCCAGTCGTGAAAGCGACTGGGCAAACCATAGAGGGAGATCACCAAGTTACGTATGACTCGGCGATTTCTTCTTACGGCTATTTGTCTGTGACTGCCGCTGTTAAGCAGATCAAAGTGCAATTCTGGCAACTTGGAACACAGCACACAGTGCCATACGACTCAGTCACCATCGATCTTGTTCACCACACAGGATGAGTTTTATAAAATAGAAACCTCAAGGACGTCTTCTATGCCTGCCGATCCTGATTTGCCAACAGTTCCTCAAATTACAGCCCGCCATACCTTTGGCACATGGCGGTTTCAGCGCGGTTGGTCGCCGCTTCATGTGGTGGATGCCGAAGGCTGCTGGTTTACGGATGTCAATGGGAAGCGTTACCTCGATTTCTCTTCCCAGCTTATGTGCGTGTCACTCGGACATAAGAATGAGGCTGTGATCCAGGCCATTGAGCAGCAAGCGCGGAAGCTTGCTTATGTGGCTCCTGGTTACGCCACGGATATACGTGCGGAACTGGCGCAGTTGCTGCTCGGCGTGCTTCCGGAAGGGCTTGGAGAAGTTTTTCTTTACCACTTCGGGAACGGATGCCAACGAGGCGGCATTCAAGATCGCGCGAATGGTGACGGGGCGCTCCAAAATTCTTTCGCGTTACCGTTCCTATCACGGTTCCACCCTGGCCTCTATCGCAGCTACGGGAGATCCACGTCGTTGGCCCGCCGAGCCTGTAGCTGGCAGTTCCGGCGTTGTGTTTGCACCGGAAACCAATTGTTATAAGTGCCCGATTCAGCATACCTATCCTGGGTGTGATATCGCGTGTGCCAAGTACCTGGAACACATGATCGAGTGCGAAGGGGATATTGCCGCCATTGTGGTGGAACCGGTACCAGGAACCAATGGAGTGCTGGTGCCACCGCCGGAATACATGCCACGCTTGCGCGAGATTGCGGACCGCCACGGCGTTCTGCTGATTGCGGATGAAGTGATGAGCGGATGGGGCCGCACCGGAGCATGGTTTGCCGTGGATCATTGGGGCGTAAAACCTGACATTCTGGTGACGGCAAAAGGAATCACCAGTGCTTACGCGCCTTTAGGACTATGCGCCACTACGCGGAAGGTCGCGGAGTGGTTTGATGACCATTATTTCGGCCATGGCCACACGTATGAAGCGCATCCGTTGATGTTGGCGGCTGCTACGGCAACCATCCGGGAAATGCATCGGCTGGACTTGGTAAAACGGGCGGCTGTGATGGGCGAGTATTTGGGCTCACGCCTGCGGCAACTGCAGGAGAAGCATCCCTGTGTGGGAGATGTTCGCGGCATGGGGCTGTTTTGGGCCGTTGACTTAGTCAGTGATCGTGCTCGCAAAACTCCGTTCAATACCAAAGCAGAGAAAGTCTCTGGCAAACCGCTGGTAGTGGACCGTGTGGCTGCGGAAGCAATGAAAAACGGGGTTGCGGTGCAAGCCTGGATCAGCCATCTGGTGATTGCACCTCCACTGGTGATCACCCAAGAAGAGGTTGACCACGCTGTTGAGGTCATAGATCGCGCTTTGGCAATTGCGGATGAAGCAGTGCCGTCCGACCAGGAAAAACTGGCGCTGGCGCGATAATGGCTACTTCACGAAGGTGGGCGCTTGGTCGGGCAGTGTTTCTGTAGACCAGCGAATCTCGTTCGATTTTCCCACAATCAGCCAATAGCCAGTTGCGCTTAGCAACAAAGCGAGACACGCAACGGCAAACGCAAGAAAGAACTGGTGTGTCGCCTGCAAGATGCTGCCGGTAATCCAGGGAGCCGCGATGCCGGCGAAATTGCCCATGCAGTTTTGTGCTGCTGTCCATCGGCCCGCCGCCGGTGCGCCGGAAAGGCTTTGTGTCAATGCCCAGTGATTCGATGACCAAAGTCCAAGCATCAGGCAAGCCACCATCAGACAGGCTAGTGCCAACTTCTCATTTTGAATCAGAACGGCAGGCAGCATAAAGGCACAACAACCTAGCAGGCCAAGGCACACGGTGGATTGCCGCACACGTACGGGTCTGGTCTTGCCGCGACGGATAATAGCATCCGCCACCATGCCCGCAATCATGGCGGAAGTGCCTACGCCCCAAAAGGGAAGGGAACTGAAAAAGGCGAGATGCTGCTTATCGTAGTGCCGCTCATTTTCAAAGTAATAAGGAAGCCACGTCAGGAAAAAGTACCACGTATAGTTGCCACCAAATAAGCCCAGAACGGTACCCCAAAAGGGTCGGGCGGAAAGAATCTCTTTATAGGAAGGCGGCGGAATGGAAGCGAGTTCCTGATGCACTTTCAATCGCGGTGCGACAAAGCACCACGGAATGAGCCAAATTAAGCTAACCGACCCAATCGCAAGAAACATGCCGCGCCAGGTTAAGCGATTCACCAATGCAATGCCCAGCATGACGCCGATGGCCGGACCGATCTTGGACCCCGCATCAATGGCCGCATTTGCCGTACCCCGGACACTTTCCGGGAAACTGCTTGCAAGAATTTTTCCGTAGGCAGGGTAGGCAACCGATTCACCCGCTCCCAGAAACAGACGCAAGATAAACAGCACCGCAAAGGCGTCCAGAGAAAGGCTGCCGATTTCCAAAGGGCGTGCTAACCCAGTCAGTGCCGTCACTCCTGACCATAAAAAGAAGCCGGCGGCGTATACCCAGTTGACGTTGAAACGGTCAATCAGTTGGCCAGCCACAATTTGCAGAAACGCATAGGTGACAAAGAATGCTGTTCCCAAGAGGCCAAGTTGATCTTTGGTCAGGTGAACCTCGCGCTCAATGCTGCTTAAAGCAACCGACAGGTTTCCTCGATCCAGGTAATTGATGCCAACCGAAATGGTCAGCAATGCAAGGGCAAACCATTGCAAGGAAGTCGGGCGACGCGGCGCGATAGTCATGTGAACTCAAACCATGTTATGCCAAGAGATGTGAAACCAAGAACTGTTAAGCCAGGATTTTCTTTGCCACTACACCAGCTACATCCGTGAGGCGGAAGTCCCGGCCATTGTATTTATAGGTCAACTTCTCGTGATCCAGCCCTAAAAGGTGAAGCACCGTGGCATGGAAGTCATGGAGGTGCATACGGTCTTCTGTGGCGTAATATCCGATTTCGTCGGTGGCTCCATAGATAAAGCCTGGTTTCACGCCGCCGCCTGCCATCCAGATCGAATAGCCGTAAGGGTTATGGTCGCGTCCGTCGCCGCCTTGTGACACTGGCGTACGGCCAAACTCGCCTGACCAAATCACCAGCGTATCTTTCAACATGCCGCGTGATTTCAGGTCTTTCAACAAGCCTGCAATCGGCTTATCTACTTCGTTGGCGTTCTCCGTGTGTTTATTAAAAAGATCGCCGTGCTGATCCCACTTATAACTGTGCGTACATTGGATGTAGCGAACACCGCGCTCGGCCAATCGCCGCGCCAGAAGGCATTGCCATCCGAAATCCTTGGTGGCTTCCTCATCCATGCCATATAGCTTTTTAGTGGCTTCCGTTTCCTGATCCATCTGGAATGCTTTGGGCGCCTGTGCCTGCATCCGGAACGCAAGCTCAAAAGCCTGGATGCGTGCTTCCAGTTGCGGATCTTCGTGATGCAAAGCCGAATGGCGTCGATTGATGTTCTGCAGCATATCGAGCTCGAATCGCTGCTGATCTGCCGAAAAATGCTTGTTCAGCAGGTACTCAATCGGCTCGCCTTTGATGTCGTCCACCTTCATGCCTGCATTGCCGATGGCAGTGCCTTGGTAGGAACCCGGCAAAAACGCGGAACCCCAGTTTTTTGCGCCGCCATGGGAAAGCGCGGGCTTAATCGTGACAAATCCCGGTAAATCCTGGTTTTCGGTTCCTAATCCGTAAAGCGTCCAAGCACCCATGCTGGGTCGGATAAACGTGCTGGTACCCGTAAAAGTCTGCAACAGTGCTGCGCCATGATCCACACCTTCGCCCACCATGGAACGAACCACGCACAGGTCGTCCACGCAGGTCGCCACATGCGGGAACAAGGAACTCACAGGAATACCGCTTTCGCCGTAGTTCTTAAATTCCCAAGGAGACTTCATCAGCGGTCCTGCATCGCCTCCGGCGAAGGCAAGAGGCCGCTTAATCGGCAGGGGTTTTCCGTTGTCGCGAATCAGGCGCTCTTTGGGGTCGAATGTATCAATGCTGGAAGGTCCGCCATGCATGAACAAGAAGATCACCCGTTTTGCGCGAGGAGCAAAATGGGGGGCACGTGGTGCCAACGGACCCATCGGAACTGTTTTCTCATCCGTTACGGCGGCTTGGAGCGCGGAACTCTCCGCCAGCAGACCAGCAAGACCCAGGAACCCGAAGCCACAGCCCGCAGCCCGCAGCATGGCGCGACGACTCGCAGGCTTCTCGGTCTGGTGGATCATGCGTGAAATTTGGGCAATCTGCTTCGTGTTCATAGCGAGGTCTCTCAGTCCAGGTAAATGAATTCGTTCGATGTCAGCAAGATATGGCAAAAGCTCTGCCATGCTTCCAGGTCATTGGTGTGGAACTTTTGCCGGAAGCGGTCCATGTAAGTAAGTGCTCCGTCCACCTCTTCTGAGGACGGTTTGCGATCCAGCACCCGGACATACATTGTTTCCAAGCGCTGACGGTTGGAAAGGCGAGGGTCTTCCACTACTGCTTTGGTAACGTTTTCGGCACGTTCTTCCACAAACTTGCTATTCATCATGAACAAAGTCTGTGGAGAAACATTCGTCAAGCTTCGTTTTCCATTGACGGTGGTAGCGTCTCCGAAATCAAACAGATTCAGCAGGGTGGGAAGGTTCGCCCGGCGCAAAGGCAGATAGACCGTTCGCCGCTTAATAGTTTCCGGATTCAGGCTTAACCGGTCGGCGCTGTTCTCGCTATCCGTGCCGAAACCAGATTGCAGGGTCCCGCCCATGGTCAGGTCCAGCGTGTGATCAATCGCCAACATGCCGTCCCGGATTTCTTCCACGCTCAAGCGCTGCCGTTCAAATCGTGAGAAAAGTGTATTCTCAGGGTCTTTCGCCCGATCCGTGTCGTTAGTATCGGTCGACATTTGGTAAGCGCTGGAAAGCATCATCATCCGATGCATGCTCTTGATGGACCACCCACTCTTTACAAACTCGCTCGCCAGATAATCCAATAATTCCGGGTGTGAAGGGCGTCCACCCATTCGTCCGAAGTTATCGGGGGTGGCAACAATGCCGTTGCCGAAGTGCCAGGTCCAAATCCGATTCACCATCACCCGTGCGGGAAGCGGATTTTGCGAATCCGTCAGCCAATTGGCCATTTCCAAACGCCCGCTGCCATGAAATGCGGAAGGCGGCGGAGCAGCTTCCCGCAGAATAGTGGGAACGGAAAGGGGAGCATCCTCCCCTGGATTGTTGTAGTCTCCACGAAGCAGCACCTTCTGGGCAACCGGTTGATCCTCGGTAACGGCGTCCGCCATGGCGGGTTCCGGAGGACCGCTCTTTTTTAATTCGCTTACTTTGCTGCGAAGCTCCGCAATCTGATGTTGCACTTCCGGCGATGCGAAAGCTTCTTTGTCCTTATCCTTTTGAATCGTTCCAAATGGACTTTTATTCAAGAGAACCGCTTGGAAAAATTCGTCCTTGCCCTCGTACTTTGGCTTGCTTATTTCGGGGTTGCCCGCTTCCAGCTTTTTGCGAGCCTCCACGTGTGTTTTGGCAACCGTTTGATTCCACGCGGTTAAGCTTTGCGCGGAGCGTGTCTGGTACTGCAAAGCCACAGCCTTCCACTGCTCCTGCTTGGCATTTTGCCATGCATCCAACCAAGGACGCGGTTCCTTTGCCGGGGCAAAAAGCTTCGCAAATCTTGCCGTGATACCTTCATCCAAGTGGTGAGCAGCGGCAGCATCCTTGGCCGTCGCGCCATTTTGGTAAACTTCGCGCGCCGCCAGCATGTAATCGGCAATTTCCGTTACCCACTGGCGCGACTTGGCTTCCATTGTTGCATCCAGCAATTCTTCTATTTGGAGATTCTGGAGAGCAACTTTGGCTTGGTAAGCGCGGTATGTCCGGTACTCGTCTTCGGTCACCAACGGACGGTAAAGCAGGGAAGCAACCCCTTGGTTGACCTTGTCGAAACTCTTGGTGCTGGCAAACATGCCCACCATGGAGTAATAGTCTTTGGTCAGAATGGGGTCGAACTTGTGGTCATGGCACCGCGCACACGCCATGGTGAGACCTAGAAATGCTTTCGACGTGACGTCTACCTGTTCATCCCACACGTCATATAGCATTTTCTTCTTGTCTACTTGGGCCAGCGCTTTTGCCCCAAGCGCCAGAAATCCAGTGGCCACAATATGACGCGCATTCAAGCTCTGATCGGAGGACTGCGGAAGCAAATCACCCGCTACCTGTTCGCGCACAAATTGGTTGTAAGGAAGGTCGCTGTTGAAGGACTGGATCACGTAATCGCGATATCGCCATGCATAGGGATACCGATGATCTTCGTCATTGCCGGTGGAATCCGCATACCGGGCAACATCCAGCCAATGCCTGCCCCAGCGCTCGCCATAACGGGGCGAAGCAAGCAGCCGGTCCACTACTTTTTCGAAAGCCTTTGGGGAACGATCCGCAAGAAACTCTTGCATTTCCTGCTCTGTAGGTGGCAGGCCAGTCAGGTCAAAGGTGGCACGCCGAAGCAAAGCAGCTTTGTCCGCTACGGGAGCCGGGCGGATTCCATGTTCTTCCAGCTTTGCCAGAATAAACTGATCCACTGGAGATTGCACCCACTTGGCATCCTTCACGGCGGGAAGCGCTGGCTCGTGAATTGGTTGAAATGCCCAGAAGGCCTTCTGCTCCGCCGAGAACTTTTTCTGCGGAACGGAAGATACTGTGGCCGCTGCCGCTGCTGCATTTCCCCCCGGCCACGGCGCACCCATTTTGGCCCAATTAGTGAGACCCTCGATCTGTTCCGGTTTCAGCTTGCCGGAAGGCGGCATTTTGAGGGAATCTTCGTACCCGATTACCTTCACAAACCGACTGGTTTCCGGATGATCTTTCGAAAAAACAGGACCCCCTGCGCCGCCACGGAAAAATCCTTCGGCAGTAGAAAGGTCTAGACCGGAACTCTTGACAGTGGCGTTGTGGCAGGGCTGGCAACTGGTTGCCAGAACCGGACGAACATTTTTCTCGAAATACTCAATCTGGTCGGCACTTTGCGCAAAAATTCCCGCCGGAAGGACAGCCAAAATCACAAGCGGGGGGAAAGCGCGGCAGAATGTCATAGGAGTGCCCAGAAGGCTCAGGCCAACTGCGGGCATTATATCAACTTAGGCAGTGCCAAGGCCCGGTAAATCGAGGCAAAAGAACGGGTAAAAAGTCGATTGCCTAATCAGAAGGACCAAAGCACGCTGGTGAATCCCGTGTTGGCGCGGTAATTCTGCCGAAGCGAGAACAAGCCGAAATCTTCCTTGTATCCGTAATACTGGTATCCAAAGTTTAGCCTTATCTTTTCCTGCAGTTTCACTGAGATTCGCGCGGAAGGGGATTGGAAGCTAAGTGGAAACTGTTGCACGGAATACAGCAGAGCGGTTACCGGATCGGTGGTTGTGGTCAAGGTGCCGGGGTTGTCGTTCCCGGTATCACGAGTAATGCTATATCCCAGAAACAGATCAGCTCGGGAATGGAGCGCAAACCGCGTCACCAGAGTTGCCGCATGGATGTTGCTGACATACACGGATTGCTGGTTGGTCACTAGTTGGGAAAATGGCGTTCCGGCAAAAAAGGCCAAACCTCCGAGCGTATCCAGATGCAGCCGGGAATATGTGGCGTCTACCGTAAACCAAGAGCGAGGCGTCCAGGAGCCACTGGCCGTGTAATTCCGGGAGCGGGAACTATAGGAGGTAAGCGTTACGGAGTTGTTGTTGTAATTCTGGCGGTACGCAGCGGAAAGCTGAATGCTTTTCCACCGGTATTGGGCACGGCCGCTGATGGCATGGTAGTTCCGCTCACTCACAATCGTAAATGGATTATCATTCCGTCCCAGTTCCGCTTCGGCATGAATGCGAAGTGGAGCAATGGGATTCCAGTTAAACCCTGCAACGGCAGCGTGGAGGTGATTCGTCTGAGAATACAGTGTGTTCTCAAACGGCACGTCGGGTATTGTTTCACTCTGGATCGAGCGAATCTGCCGCGTCGCAAAGTGGTAGCCGGTATAGGCACTGAACTTCCGGGTGAACTGGTAGCGAGCATCCGTGGAGTTGGTAAACAGCCGAATGCCGAGAAACTGAAAATCCAGCACTTGGTTGCTCAACGTAGCTAAGTCGAACTGTTCGAGTTGGCTATCTCCATTGATGCGAATGTTGGAAAACGACGAGTTATTGACCAGAGTCAGCTTGCTGGTGGGAAATACGCTGATGGAAGCGTCACCGGTGGTAACCGGACGCTGGGCATTCCCACTCACAAACACCTGGCGATTTTGATTGCTGCCGAATCGGTCAATACCGATGGAGCTTTCGTCTACCACGAAGTTTCGTTGTCCTCCGGCATACGTGAATCTGCCGTTTACGGCAAACCAACGGTTTTCGGTATACACATTGAACAGCCAGCCCGGTGTATAACCCCGGATCGGTTCCGCTTTTCCAAAGCTGCTCAAGGTAGTCAAGTCCCCGGTAGGAGCCAGCGTGCTTCCCCCAAACAGAGTGCCACTGTAAAGAGAGTAGGGTGTGTCTTCCTTGTAAAACTCCCATCGCCGTAGCACGTTGAAATGCACGCGATGGAACTCGACTTCGCCACCCAAACGGTACTCGTTAAATTCGCGTCTCACATTGGCGAAAAGCGGCTCTGCAACACCAGATGCATTAAAGAACTGCTGACTGGTCAACGCCGGACCCGTTTGCCAGTTGCGACTATAGCCGAGCCGCAGGCGATATCTGCCTTGCGGAAACAACACTAGGTCATGGTCCTGCCACCGGTGAGCCGTATCTTGAAAATGCTCCCCGCTGGCGACCACTAATCCGGGATTGTAGTAGTTGTTCTGCCGCCAGGAAAAGTCGTAATGGTAAATGCGATTCTTTTGCGCGCGGAGCACCACGGATTCATAAGGGTCATTTCCTAACCCTTGCGTGGTCAGAATCACTTCATCGAAGAAGCGGCCATGGCCATCCTTGGAATTTACCGTCAAACTGCTCCCGAGCAGGCGAATGCCATTGCCATAGTTGACGTCGCTGCGATACTGCCCACGGTTGCCGCCCACTTCTGCGAAGCGGTATCCCGTTTCCCAGGACTGCACTACGTTGTAATTTCCAGCCTCTTCTCCCCGAACCGGGCCGATCTTTTCCGTGGTGGGCGCCACTGGCTGCTGTGCCCCCAGGGAGGAAACGAAAAGCAAAATGGGAAACAGTTTTCTCATCGGAGGAAGTTGGGGTCACTGTTGGACCCATGGATGCGCACGTGGCACATGGTGCAACGCTGGTAACGGGGGTCCAACAGATTATGCTGGCTGCTTTGAAGCGGAACGCCGTTGTTCTGCGTGCCAAATGTGCCAGCGCCGTTATGGCACTCCAGGCACATCGTAAACACCACAGGACGGCGCAGCAGTTTTGCATTCATGGAGCCGTGCGGACTGTGGCAACTTTCGCATCCTTCCACGCGAACTGCGGCATGTTCAAACACAAACGGCCCTCGCTTATCAATGTGGCACCGCAGGCAGGGCTCCTCATTGCCAAGTCGCTGATCTACCAATTTAGGCCGTGCTCCCATGCGCCAATCTGGCGCAAAAGTTCCATGTGGATTGTGGCAATCCGTGCACTGCACCACGCCTTCATTCACACGGTGCTTAAATGGCATGGAAAACTGCGCACGCACGGAGGTGTGGCACCCGTAACAGAGTTCATTCTGCTGTTTCGCTAACAAGAACTTTTTGGTGGCTGCCTTGTGAATGGAATGGCAGCTTGTGCAGACCACTGCTGCTTCCGTATGTTGTGAACGCTGAATGTTGGCTTTCGATATATCTTTGGAGTGGCATGTGAGACACGCTTCCTGAATCTGCTTTTGAGGCAGTGCGGAGAAAGCGCGAATCAAAGACTTATTGCCGGCACTTTGGACGTGGGCACGTCCTGGTCCATGGCACCCTTCGCAGCCGGTGCGTTCCGGTGGTTGATCTTTCATGGCCACACTTTGAAAATGTGCGTTGCGGAAGAAATCGACAGTGATGTTGGCGTGACAGCCCTTGCAAACGTTGCTGCCCACGAACGGGCTTTTCGGGGGTGTTTGCCCTGGCAACAAAAAAGTAGCAAAAAAGAGGAGAGTACCCATCCGGATGCTCCTGATTTTCTTGATCAATTGCATCCGGAGGTCCCCTGTCCCGAAACTCATCATACGGTAATGGAGCTTTGCAGTTGTTCCAGGAATGTAAACTTTTTGTGAAAGGTCATTGGCGCTTGATTACCAGAGCTAGTCCATCTTGGGCCTTTGCCCCGTTTACATCAAGGCTAACCGTGGCTTTCCCGTCCGGCAACGCGGCGGGAAGGCGAACATTGATCTGGTATAAACCGGTAATCGAGTTCGGAGATAATCCGGCATAGAGCATATCGGAGGAAGGGACTGGAATCCCACCAATCTGTAGGTTTATGGTGCCGGCAATCGGTGTCGCCGCAGTCGCGATGGAACCCTCAGAAGCGGCTGGGTTGGTAGCGCCAAGGCCGGTGAGCCATAAAGTCACAACATCTCCCGGTTTAGCCGCGACGCTGCCGGGGATTACGGTGGAATCCCCAATCGGAGTCGCACTATTGACCACGGTGGCTGCCACTGCGCCTGAGCCAAAGGTGAAAAACGCCGGAGAAAGCGTTTGCGCGGTGACAGTGACGGCATCGCTCATCAACTGGTTCGTGAGATCGGCGTTCGCCAGTACACGCACAATGGTGGAGCCGGGGTTCAGGCTAAACGGAGCTTGTGCATTGATCTGCTTCTCCGAGGAATAGGTAATGGGGATGCGAGTCCCATTCACTTCCACAGCAAGGCAATTTACCTGAACGGGAAATTTGTTATTAACGTAATCACTCGCTCCGGTAGCACGGGCAGCACCGGTTGCTTGGAAGCCTGTGCCAAACAGGGAGATCATGGCTCCCGGACCAATCGCAGATTGGAAAGAGCCGCCGTTCTGTACGCCGGTAACAGCAGGCTTTTGCGTCAGAACACAAGGCCGGGTCGGGGTAACGGTTGCAACACTGGTATAGATTCGGTCACCCTGAAGGGTGCCATCGCCGTTTGCTGCATTTCCGGCAGCATACAGAATCACGTTGCCAACATCGGTGGCAGGTGGTGTCCACGTCACGTTGAAAGTATAGCCGTCTCCTGCTGCCGTGCGTGGTGCACTTACATGTTCGGCGAACTCCAACCCACCATTGCAGGGCGCATCGCCGGTTTCACAGCGCACCCGCACAATATCATCCACGGTGAATGTTCCTGCTTGTTTACTCTGGTCACTGGCTAACCGAGCAATTAATTGAAAGCCCCAGCGAAGTGCTTCCGGATGTTTCACGCTGACGCGAATGGCTTGCTTGACTCCCGGTGTATAGGAGGAACCTTGAATGGTAACCGACCCCCGCGAGTCAGAGTTTGCCTGGCCATAGGTGCTGTGGCAGGCTGTGCAATTGATTCCTCCATCAATCGCGGCTCCCGTGCGCTTCGCGGGCGGGCCCGTACTGAAAGCGAACAGAGCGATGGGAAAAGCGCCCAACAGGGAATACACAATCTTTTTCTTCAAAAAAATCACCTCGTGTTTTCAGAGGCTATCACCGACGTACAAAGGAAAAGAGCGGGAAACGGTCTGAGATCGCAATTTTTACAGCACTTTCACAACTCCTTTACGCAGAAAGGTTTTCGAGCACTCTATCGCCACAAGCCATACGGTAGAATTGCCTTGCCGATGGAAACAATTCTGGTCATTGATGATGATGAAAACCTGCGTGACACGATTGGCATCATGCTGGATCGGGAAGGTTTTCAACCCCTCCTGATTGGTGATGGCAAAACAGGATATGAACAAGCGATTGTGAGTAAACCAAGTTTAATCCTGGTGGATCTCCGTCTGCCGGGAATGAGCGGAATTGAAGTTTGCAAGCAACTAAGAAGCTCAGGCGTTGCTACTCCCATCATTGTGCTCAGCGCGGTGGGGGATGAAGTAGACAAGGTGCTCCTCCTGGAGATGGGAGCGGATGATTACGTCGTCAAACCGTTCGGAACACGGGAATTGTTGGCTCGCATTCGTGCCGTGCTCCGTCGTACCCACAACGATAAGCACACGGTGATTACCTTTGATGACGTTCAAGTGGATTTACAGCGGCGGGTGGTGCAGCGAAAAGGAGAGGAACTCAAGTTCACGCCTGCTGAGTACAATCTGCTGACGTACTTTTTGCAGAACCCGGACCGGCCTCTTTCCCGCGACATGATTCTGAATTCGGTCTGGGGGTATGAATCGTATCCGAACACGCGCACCGTGGACGCGCATGTGGTGCGCTTGCGCCAGAAATTGGAGGCCGATCCGAATTCCCCACGGCATTTCCTCACGGTCCACAGAGTAGGGTATCGATTTCTTCCTTGAGCACAGGTATGTCTAAAATGATCTTGATCGTGGAAGACAGTGATAACTGCGCGGAAACCTTACAGATTGCCTTGGAAACGCTTCATCAGGTAGAGGTGTGCGTGGTCAATAACGCTCAATCCGCTTGGGAGATCATGACGAAAACACCGAGCCGGATCGCCGCCATTGTCACGGATCTCCAAATGCCTCGCATGAGCGGAATAGAACTGTTGCAGCAAATTCGATCCTCTGCCGAATTAAGGGGGGTGCCGGTTGTGGTGGTGAGCGGCAATACCGAGCCCGGCTTAGAGGCACGTGTGTTGTCCTTAGGAGCGAACGGTTTCTTCCCCAAGCCCTTTTCTCCTATGGAAGTCTGCAAGACATTGGAGCACTTGCTCACATGAGAAACAAGCTGCTTACGCCTGCGATCTGCCTATGGATCATTCCCGTGGCTGCGTACGCGCAAGGGGAATCCCCAATCGCCAAGCTGTCCGCACGGCTTGACGAAATGGAGCAGCAAAACAAGAAGATGGCGGAAGAACTCCGGGCATTGCGAGAAGAGTTAGCCGCTTACAAATCGGGCGCCAAGGTGGCAGATACTACCCCTGTTGCAGAACCGCCTCTGGATGAACGTTTACAAGTGGAAGAGCAGCGCACTGCTGAGCAAGCGCAAACCAAAGTGGAAGCCTCACAGAAAATGCCTCTTTCCATTACCGGCATGCTCCTGTTCAACGCGTTCAGCAATGGAACTCATAGCGGCACCGCGCAATATCCTGTGGTGGCCGCTCAGGCGGCCGGAATGCGTTCTGCCGGAGCTTCTTTGCGCCAAACCGTTCTGGGCTTATCCTTTGATGGACCGCAACTACCCTGGGACGGAAAAGTAAGTGGCTCCTTGTATATGGATTTTTTCGCTGGCTCCGCTCTCCCGAGCAATCAGCTTCTCCATATTCGAGTGGCGACTATGGATCTGAGCTGGAAAAACACTACCATCACGTTAGGGCAAGACAAACCGTTGATTGCTCCTCGCGAGCCGGATTCCTTGGCGCAGGTCGGCGTCTCGCCTTTAACAGCGGCAGGGAATTTATGGGATTGGCAACCCCAAGTACGCGTGGAGCGCCACTTTCAGTTTGGGGAAGATTCCGGGTTTCGAGCACAAGGAAGCATCTACCAGACCAGCGAACTGGATAACACGGTTCCCGCCGCATACGCCAGTACGTTGGAACGGGCAAGGCCAGGATACGAAGCCCGAGGGGAGTTCTGGATTCGTCGCGGTGTACGCCGCTTTGAAATCGCACCCGGCATTCATGCAAGCACAACGCATGTGGCGGGAACTTCCGTGCCATCCCGAATTTTTTCCTTAGATGGATTATTCAGGCCGATTTCTTTTCTTCAATTCACAGGCGCTTATTTTGAGGGCCGCAATGCGGCGGGTCTTGGGGCAATGCGGCAAGGCTTTTCCGTCCTCTCGCCTGGAAATGCTATTCCAGTCCACAGCGTGGGGGGATGGGCGCAAATGGCTCTGTTTCCCACCAGTCGGCTTACCTTTCACTTCTATGGAGGCCAGCAACATGACCGCGCTGCAGATTTGCTTCTCGGAGGAATTAAACGCAATTTCACCTATGCAGGAAACCTGATTTACCGGTTTGCTCCCAATGTGCTGGGCAGCCTGGAAGCTTCCCAAACCCGAACCACTTACCTGAATGTGGGTACACGGCTCAACGTCCACTATGACTTGGCGCTGGCTTATCTTTTTTAAGTTGCTTGTTGTGGTGCCTGCAGCGCAGGTAACTGTTCACGGCAAAGTGGAACTGCGTGATTCGCACGAAGCAGCAGTGCAAAAAAACAGGGACTACTCTGGCGTAGTGATTTCCCTTCGTCCGGTGAATCTCGCAACTCCGGTGCCGCTCAGCAGCAAGCATGCAGAGATGCTGCAGAAAAATAAGACCTTTCGGCCCCATATCCTTCCCGTGGAAGTTGGCACCACAATCGACTTTCCCAATGCGGACCCCATTTTCCACAACGCATTCTCTAGCTACAGCGGCCAGATCTTTGATATTGGGCTTTATGCGCCCGGTACCAGTCGCTCCGTCCGCTTCAAGCGGCCTGGAATTGTGCGTGTGTTTTGCAACATTCACTTTTCCATGAGTGCGGTGATTGTTGTGCTGGAAACTCCGTATTTTACACGGACGGACAAAAACGGCGGCTGGGAGATCAAAGCACCAGAAGGGCAGTATGTTCTCGACGTTTATCATGAACGAGCTGCGGAAGCCACTCTCCATTCCCTCTCTCGTAGGGTAGCGCTAACCAATGAAACCGTTGAAGCCCCGGTGATTGTGATCTCCGAAGCTGGCTATCTTCTCACCACTCACAAAAACAAACACGGGCAGGAGTATCCGCCTGTAGCGGACGATCAGGTCTTCTACCCTGGCGTAAAGAAGTAATGCCCCGGCAAGCCAAATCCTCCTCTATTTTGTGGAAAATTCTGCTTTCCACCTCGATTGCGATCACTGTCTTGTTAGCTGCCACAGGCTGGTTTGTGCAGGATCAGATGCTTCGCGCCATGTCTCGCACCGTGGAAAATGAGATGCAGGTAAGTTCCGAGGCCTTCGAATCGCTCTGGCATTCACGTGCGGAAACCTTGAGCTCTGTAAGCTTAGTGCTAAGCAGCATGTCGGATGTACGCGCTGCCTTCTCCACGCATGACCGGGCCACCATACAGGATACGGCTGGCGAAATGTGGTCCAAGATTTCGGAATCCGCCGGCTTGTTTTTAGTCACGGACCCGCAAGGCGGATTGATTGCTTCTCTAGGTGGCGCTAATGACATGGGAAATGATGTGCCCAGCGTACGTCAGGCGCTTCCCAATTTCCCTGCGCAAACTTCAGGTTTTGTGATGCAGGGCGGACACTTGTACCAAATGGTGGTGACACCTGTTTATGTGGAAAGTGAGCGCGGCCCCGGCCTCCTGAATGTTTTGGTGGCAGGTGCTCAGGTGGATACCAAAGCAGCGGAGGACCTCAAGAACGAAACAGGACGAAGCGACTTCTTGTTTCTGGTGAATCATAGCCCCGTAGCGTCTACGCTGCCGCGTGATGTGAGCGCCGCGTTTTCCCGGTCCGATTTCCCCTTGGGTTCCTTCCAGCGGGTTCGCGCTGGCGACAAAGATTATGCAGTGGTAAGCAGCGGCTTGCATGACATTCATGGTGGCACCATTGGGCAACTGCTAATTGTGCGATCCCTTGAGCCAATCCGGCAGATGATTGCTGGCCTCCAAAGAAAATTAATTCTCACCTGGATTGGTGCCATTCTAGGGGGCTTACTCCTGAGTTATCTTCTGGCTCGTCGGATCTTAGAGCCCGTAAAACAATTGGATGAAGCTGCAACGGAGATTGCCCACCAGAACTATGAAACGCGTGTTGCCGTGCAAGGTAATGATGAACTCGCGCGTCTGGCGCAAACGTTCAATGCAATGTGCCGCTCGATTCAAGATGCGCGGGGAGAACTCATCCGGCGCGAGCGCATTACCACCATTGGTCATCTTTCCAGTTCCATCGTGCATGATTTGCGGAATCCGCTGGCCGCCATCTATGGTGGGTCTGAGTTGCTGATGGATGGGGAATGGAGCACGCTGCAGGTAAAACGGTTGGCAACTAACATTTATCGTTCCTCGCGTGTGATCAAAGATATGTTGCAGGAACTGGTGGATGTTTCCCGGGGACGCATTCAACCTGCGGAAGCCTGTTGTCTGCGCGAAATTGTGGAAGCTGCCCTGGAAACAAACCGCACGGCTGCGGAAGCACAAGGTGTAGCTTTTCACTGCGACGTTTCCGGCAACTATGAACTGCCGCTGGAACGTGCGCGCATAGAACGAGTGTTCCTGAACCTGATCGGCAACGCGCTGGAAGCAATGCCGCAGGGCGGCAACATCTATGTAAATGCGGAAGTTCGCGACAACAATCTGCTGGTGAGTGTCGTGGATGATGGGCCGGGCATCCCTCAGGAAATACGCTCCGCTCTGTTTCAGCCTTTCGCCACGTGGGGGAAAAAGAATGGACTCGGCTTAGGCTTGGCTCTTTCTCGGCAAACCATTCTGGATCACGGCGGGGAAATGTGGGCAGACGACTCCGTTCAGCAAGGCACCTGCTTCTGCATCAAGCTCCCATTCTGAGCAAAATTTACAACTTTGATACGGGGCAGCAACCACGTGAAGGCCGTGGTGCGGCCAAATGGAGGCAGGCTTATGAAAATCCGTTTTTTCATGGTTTGCTTAGTGGGTTGCGTAACGATTCTGCTAGGAATTCTCCAACTCCTGCGCCCCTCGCTGAAAAATCCGCCGTACCAGCCGCTGTTGGAAGGGGCAACCGTACCGCACGATTTGGCGAACCTTTTTGAGCGATCCTGTCAGGATTGCCACTCGAACAACACACACTGGCCATGGTATGCGCGCGTGATGCCTGTTTCGATGTTGGTGTCACAGGATGTGAATAAGGGCAGGGCATTTCTGAATTTGTCCGAATGGAAAACTTATCGCAAGGGAGCAAAGCTAGGCTATCTATCCAGCATGGCGGAAGCGACGCGAAACCACGCAATGCCTCCCAGGCTGTATAGAACTCTGCATCCCCATGCCAGGCTCACGGATGCTGACCGCACTAAAATCGCTATGTGGGCCAGCGAGGAGCGAAGACGGCTCCAAAGCTTGCCGTGATCCTCGCTAAGATGAGTTGTGCTGCGTACAGTGAACGCCACTCGGTATGTCACCCCTTTGCGGGAAGGCGGTTCACTTCCGGCCATTGTGGAAGCAGACGATCTTGGTCTCTACGTGCTTAAGTTTCGCGGTGCCGGGCAAGGTGTGTTGGCTTTGGTGGCCGAAATCATTGCAGGGGAGATTGGGCGAGCATTAGGATTAAACGTCCCTGAGTTGGTGCTTGTCCAGTTGGACGAAACGCTGGGGCGCAACGAACCTGACCAGGAAATTCGTGATCTTCTTCGCGCCAGTGTAGGGTTAAACATGGCTCTGGATTACCTGCCAGGGTCCCTCATGTTTGACTCGGCAGCAAAAATGGTCATTCCTCCCATGCTTGCCTCTCGTGCTGTCTGGTTCGATGCTTTTATTACCAACATTGATCGCACGGCGCGCAATCCCAATTTACTTTGGTGGCACAAGGAACTTTATTTCATTGATCACGGTGCCAGTCTTTACTTCCACCACAATTGGCAGGACACAGAAAAGATGGCCGCCAATCCCTTTCCGGCGATACGCGACCATGTATTGTTACCCTGGGCAAATGGCATTGCTGAAATCGATGCCGAATCGCGAAAGCTCTTGCCGGAAATCGCGGCTAAAGGAAATTTTGGATGGGGTGCCGGATGCATGGCTGTCTCCGGAACCGGAGCAAAGGCGTCGCGAATACTTACACTACTTTTCACAACGGCTTTTAGGGGCATCGTTGTTTGTGGAGGAGGCAATCCGTGCCCGAGCCAAGCTCCTATGATTTTGCCGTGATCCGCATCGTGCCACGCGTGGATCGCGGAGAGTTTATCAATGCCGGTGTGATTGTATTTTGTTTGGGGAAGAAATTCCTCCAAGCCAAAATTCATTTGGGAGAACAACGCCTTCGCGCATTGTGGCCGGATCTTGACATCGCCTTAGTGCAGGAACACTTGGAAGCGTTTTTAAAAGTCTGCGCGGGAGATCAGGATGCTGGTCCAATCGCTCGGCTTTCCCTTCGGGAGCGCTTTCATTGGCTGGTGGCTCCGCGTAGTACAGTGATCCAGATCTCGCCTGTTCATAGCGGAATCTGTGTTTCTCCGGAAGGATCGCTCGCGGAGTTATTTCACAAACTAGTCAAGCAGCCCTTCACTGACATCTAGCTCTGGCTTCGCTTCACCCGTGCGCAGCAGAGCAAACCGAACAGCTAAGGGACCGATAATTTCGAACACGAGCACCGCCGAAAGCACAATGGTGACCACGGTGGGGGCAATCTCCGGGAGGCGATAACTGACCGTAAGCGAAAGCCCAACGGCCAAACCTGCCTGAGCAAGCATGCTGGAGCCAAGCCAACGTTGTACAGGTAGCTCGACCTTGGCAAGACGAGTGCCGATTCCCGCACCGGTATACTTGCCGATGATACGCCCACCCACATACACCAACCCGCTGATCCCTACTTTTTGCAGCAAGGACAAATTGAGTTCCGCTCCCGCCAGCACGAAAAAGATCGCATACAGCGGTGGATCTGTTTGAGAAAGGCTGGCGAACAATCTCCGGCTGCGTTCGGAAAGGTTTACCACTGTGGCACCTACAGCAAGATTGGCCACCAAGGGCGAAAGCTCAAAGCGCTTTGCCACTCCCACGCAAAGTAATACACATCCTGCCAGCAAGATCAATCGCTCGCCATGTTCCACTACGCGCGTGGACCATGCAGAAAGCAGATAACCAATCACGTACCCAAGCGCCGCCGAACCAACTAATTGCCACAGAAGAGACAACACAATTCCCTCCAGCGCCTCCCCTGTGAAACCGGAAGTGTTATGTTTCTGATTCTCGATCACAGCAACCACGATATTGAAAAGAAACAAACAAAAGAGATTATCCAATGCAAAAACGCCGCTCAGGATCTCCGTAAGAGGCCCCTGCGCATTTGCTTCGCGCAACACCATGAGCGTGGAAGCAGCCGCTGTTTCAATTGCCATGGTTCCCAAAATGATGGAAACGCTTGGTGGTTGGCCAATCAATAGCATTCCTCCTGCAACAAACAGAAAAACTGCCAAGGCTTCTAATACCGTGATGATGGCTAACTGCTTCCCAATCCGCTGGATTTTGCCGAACTCGAAAACAGTTCCGATGGAAAACAAGATCAGACCCAGTGCTACTTCGCTCAAAACCTGCAAGGCGGAAAGGTTATCCACGCTGATCCACCCCAGCAGGGAAGGGCCAAGCGCAATGCCGGTCAGAATATAGCCAGTCACTTCCGGAACCCGCAGCCACTTCACAATGTGGCCGGCAAGCAAAGCCAGCAACAGAATCACGCCGAGCGAAGCAAGCTCATTCATGGCTGAAGATACACCTCAAAAGGTACGCCATTCCTGTGCAGCAGCAGCTTCTTGGGCTTCTTGTTGTCTTGGAGCAAAACGTTAGCGCTTGATAAGTCGTGCAGGGGAGTGGAACCTACTTGCTCCAGAACATCGCCGGGAAGAATGCCGGCTTGCGCAGTCACACTCCCTTGTTGTATGCCCGACACTACCACTTTCCCATCGGATGGTCGTTGGGAAAGAGTGAGCCCGCTGGTGGTTTGTATGGGAGTCAGGATTCGGTTCACATCCACGGTTCCCAGATCCACGGAAATGGTTCGCCGTTCGCGTTGCAACTGTAAATGGTGTCCGCCATTGCTGTTGGCGAGTGAGTTTACTTGATCAAAGGATTGAACAGGTGCGCCGTCGATCGTGCGCACCACGTCTCCAGCCCGAATGCCGGCTGTTGCTGCGGACTTGCCTTCCCAAACGGCGCTGATTTGCAACGATGCTTCTGCGACACGCATACCGTACCTCCGTTCCAGCACATCATTTGGGGAAAGAGGCTGAGCGATGATATTGGCTAGGCTGGTATTGCTGAGTACTACCAGTTCATCCCCGCAAAGAGTAATCACCCCCAACAGGTTGCCGTTGAGCGTAAACAATCCGCCCCCTAAGAATGTACGAGAAAGCAGCGTGCTAGAAAGAAGCCGTTCGTAGGAAACCCCTCCGCACCGCACAGAAGCTGTGCCATGGTAGAGGCCATGGGCGTAGATCAGGTTGTCTGTGCTGTCACGTGCCACGGCAATCACCCAGTCGCCGGAAGAAGCAATGGCTGCCGCCATGGGTTTGGTCTTTGCTGGTTTTGCCTTGTTGCTCACAAATAGCGTAATGGGAGTGCCGAGCGCGGTGTATTGCAAATGCAACGGGATAGACTGGCCATCATCCAGCGTGGCGGTGACCTGTTCCGGCGGGTTTGCCGACCACGGAACAGTGATAGCTGCCTCCAAACCATTCCAGGCCACTGCTGTCAGATGTTCGGAACGGAGATAAAGAAGTGAGGGTGCTACTCGATCAGCAGCGTTGCCCAGATAATTGCCGAGATCCTGAAGCCGCCGTTCCTGCGTGAGCTGTTCCAGTCGCTGCATTTCACTTGGTGAGCGTGTAGGCTGATCCGGCTTTTGAGGCTTTCGGAATAGCATGCCTCCAGCGAGAATTGCTGCAGCGATGAAAAGCAGCGCCAGGGCATAACCGCGTGTAATGGCTGCTTGTGGCACGTTCAACCCTGCTTGGCAAAGAATCCGGAGACGCTAGTTTCAGGCCAGATGCTTTGCTGAGGCGAAGCGTCATCACAGGAACCTAAAGGACGGCCCGGCAATACGAAATGTTCATCGCAACGGGGTTCATATGTTTCATCGCCACCCACCAAAATTTGCGGACTGTTGTAATGGGCCGGAGAGCCGTTGATGATTCGTTGCGGATAGAGGGCTCGGCTGCCGCATTTGGTACAGTATGCTGTCATCCACATGCAACGGTCTTCCGCCAACATGGCGAGATCGGGCGTGGAGCCGAAAGGTTCACCGCGAAAGTCAAAGGCAAGCCCTGAGGCAAGCACATCGTAGCCGTCGTCCAGCAGATATCGGACAAGTTGAAAGAAACCCGATTCGCGTGGAAAAAACTGCACTTCATCAAACGCAATGACGTGAAATCGGCATCCTGCGTCTGACTCTTTGGCACGAAGAAGGGGAATCAATTCCGCAGGACAAGTAGCGGAAATTTCTTCAGCTAAGTCTTCATCCCCTCGTCTGCTTTTCAGCAGACACATGCCGCTGCGCGTGTCAGTACGGGGCTTAAACACGGCAATTTTTTTATTGCCATATTTGCGTAGCGTATCGATTTCCGTAACGAGATGGCGAGTTTTGCCGGACGCCATATTGCCGATAAACAGTCGTAAAAACGTTCCACGGGTCAAATTGGTAATCAACCTGAAATTTCAGCATAACGGAGTTTGATAGACTGCCGCCATGGACATTTCTCGTCGACAGTTTGCGTTGGTTTCCGGCAGCGCCCTGTTTACTGCACAGGCACAATCAAACTCCATTACCGCCAAGCAGGTGATTGAACGGATTCAGAAAAATGTTGGTGTGCCGTGGCGTACCGAAACCGTGGATACTTTCAAGGCGGGCAACCCGGAGACAAGTGTGAAAGGAATTGCCACTTCGGTGATGTCCACGCTGGAGGTGCTGCAAAAAGCAGCTTCTGCGGGCAAGAACCTGATTATTTCGCATGAGCCTACCTTTTATAACCACGAAGACCAAACAAAAGATTTCACTGCAGATCCCGTATACCAGCAAAAACAAGCACTGATCCAGAAACACGACCTTGTGGTTTGGCGGTTTCATGACCATTGGCACGCCCGTAAGCCGGATGCCATGCTGGTTGGTTTAGCGCAGGCACTTGGTTGGGAACAGTATCAGGCAAAAGATAACCCGCGCCGTTGTGTGGTGCCTTCCATGACCGTGGGCGATATGGCCGCTCACATTCAAAACAAGATGAACATTCGTGCCATGCGCGTGGTGGGTGATCCTGCGGCAAAGGTCAGCAACGTGACGCTGAACCCCGGTTATACACAATTGCAAGGCGCTGTCCGTAGCTTGCAAAACTCGGACGTTCTGATCTGCGGCGAGCCTCGGGAGTGGGAAGGCGTGGAATATGCGCAGGATGCAGTCACCGCAGGCGAGAAAAAAGCTTTGATTATTCTCGGCCATGCGGTTTCGGAAGATCCGGGCATGAAGCTATGCGCAAGCTGGCTGAAAGGATTTGTCACCGAAGTGCCGATTGAATGGATTCCGGCTGGCGAACCTGTTTGGAGACCTAAACTCAGTTGATTCAGGCTTGCTTGAGAACGGATTTGCGCACAAATTCCATTCGGCTTCGCTGAATGCCTTGTGCCTTTGCAGCGGCTGTGGCGGCCTTCTTGCGTGCTGTATCCGGTTTTGCGGCAATCTCCAGCACGCGACTGGCAATCTGTTCGCCCGTGGTTTGGTCCACCTGAAAATACCAATCATGGAGGCCGATGTCGTTCCACATCTGCCCTTTAATGCCATCTTCCGGCTGGTGAATATAGAGTGGCGGGGTGGATTGGATAGCAGCCAGAATCGGTGAATGGCATTCGCAGCTAATCACCGCTACCGCATGTTTGTAAACAGAAGTAGCTTCGCTTGGAAGCCAAAACGTTTTTCGGCGTACCACGTTCGGCTTGATGTCAGCCGGAAGAGGGTCGAACAACAGCCGATCCATTTCGTCGATTTCGTACGTCATCTCCGGGCACAGCAGGACTTTTCCTCCTGTTTTTCGCACATAGGCGATAGCTGCTTCGCGAAGTTTCGCATGATCCTGCTCTGCGAATTTGTCGTTGACCTCCATGCGCCGTTTGGTTTCTTCCGGCGTCCAGTCCACCTTTCGGATTCTTTGGTAGGGCGTATAGCGCAGGCGGGGCACCATCGCAATAAATCGTCCCGGAACTAAGCCAGTCATTTGGAGGTAAGCATTTGCTCGGGGCTCATCCGTAATGTCCATGCTGAAGGTGCCATCTGGCGCAAACTCCATTTGCGCTGCTTGGATACCTGCTTTTTTGAGATTTGCCAGGGAATCCGTTTCGCGCGTAAACAGAAACGCGGAGTGATCCAGAAGTGTACGCATCGCGGGGTTCAACGCCCTACCCGCTGCTTCGCCCTCCAAAGTGAACCCGACACCAAAGAAACCATACGGCTTTCCGGTGGCTGCCTTCCATGCTTCAAATTGCGGCTGAGCAGAAACAGAGGCGGCAGAACCATGCATCAGGAGGTCTGCGGAACGGAATGCCTCACGTAACTCCGGTGAATCCGGAGCATTCTGTGCGTTCAGACCACCTTTCACAATCTGCATGCGGGGAAATCGCTTGCGAAGCATGGCTTCAGTTTCCCCTTCCACAGAAGGTGGCCACAGAATCACCTGGGCCTGGGGAATCTCTCGCTCAATGATTGCCAGAAGCCCTGGTGTGTGCGCAATGTCGCCGATGTTGATGGTTTGCCATCCGGAACGCACCAGAATCACTGCGGATTTTCCAGCGCCTTTCCCCAGCGGGATCAAGGATGACCCTAATCCCGCCAGGAAAGAACGGCGTCCGAATGGCTGGTTCGTGCTCAAGTGTTAGCGCCCGATGGCAACTACAACATTGTTGCTGACCGCGCCATCTAACGTCAGGATTAACCCGATGGCATCCCCAATGGGAGCATCAGACGGTACCTGAACATTGATCTGGTAAAGGCCAACAAATCCCGGAGTCAACCCGGAGTAGAGCACCTGTCCGGCAGTAGGAGTACTGGCAAAGCCTCCGCCGAAGTATACGTTCGGTACATGAGTTCGTGCCAGTGGTTCAGCAGCGGGAGCGCCAACGCCATCGGCAACTGCTGGCGTAGTAGCACCCAGGCCAATGGCATAGATGGTCAGAACATCCCCTGCTTTTGCGGCATGGCTGTTATATCCAGGCGTAGGTGGCATGGGAAAAGAGCCATCCTGGTTCACAATGATCGCGTACGTATTCGCGGTACTCAAGCGCAGAATACGCGGAGCCAGCATGTTCACCGTGGTAGTGACTGTGTTTCCTTGCTGCCCGTTATAGATCATGGAGATCTTCGCTGGCCCCGGTGCTGTTGCAAACGGAACTTGAAAATTCACTTGCCCGTTGGAAGCATAGTAGAGCGGTGCCGGGATTCCATTCACTAGCACCTGTGCTCCTCCAAGCGACGTGCTTAAGGGCAGGGAAGAGGCTGCGGCAGGCGAAGCCCCGGAAAGTTGCGAGCCATAGACGGAAGCAATATCTCCCGGTGCCAGAATCGGTTTTCCAGTGGTGTTATCTACAACTCCGCCGAAGCTAATCACCGGAGCAGATGCCGTGCTGACCACAAATTCCACGGGAAGAGAATTGGTTTGAGAATTTGCCGCGTTGGAATTCAGGGTAATGCTGCCACGGTAGACACCTGCCTGCAGGCCCGATGGATCTCCCGTAATATTCACGCTGCCGTTGCTTCCCGCAGAAGCAGAAAGCCATGTTGCGCCTGAACTTGCCGTGCCACCAGTAATACTGAGCGTTCCTTGTCCGCTATTGGTAACTGCAACACTCTGAGTAACCTGTGCGCCTCCTGCCACACCATACATCAAAACTGAAGTGGTGCCGAATTGTGCAATGGGCTGCGAGGTGACGTGGAGAGTGACATTCACCGTTTTGTTATCTGCGGCATTTGTGCCTCCGCTAAACGTTGCTGAGCCGGAATAATCACCGGCTGCTTGACTTGGTTGTGTTGTGACTTGGATTAGATAAGGATAGAAGAAATTAAAGCTTCCTTGCCCGTTCAGCGAGACGGCCAGCCAATTGGCTCCATCCGCCGTTTTTGTGGAAGTGGTCAGCCTGCTTTGTGCTTGAAATTGCGTAGAGGCTATTCCTCCATTCGGAGCCGCATAAAGCTCCACGGAATTTGGAACTCCTCCTACCTGAATCGTGACGGAAATGGTTTGTGGTGCATCCACCGCGCCCGGTGAATTTACTGTGACAAACTCCGTATACGAGCCTGCTGGTAACGAAGCAGTATTCAACGCAATCTGAACGTTTGAATTGGCTGCCACTGTGGGAACCAGCCAAGTTGCCGTGGAAGAAACACTTAGGCTAAGTGCTCCGTCTCCAATATTGGTTGCTTGCACTGTTTGTGTGGCGCCATTTGCGCCCCCAGAAATGTTCAATGGCCCAATGGCCGCCGTACTCAATTGCAGTTGCGGGGCTGCCTGCAGCGCCGATGCCGCAAACATCCCTAACACAAATAACCGCTTTACATCCATTCCAAAGCTCCCTTTCGATACGCCCATAAATAACCCACGAATAAAATCAGTAAAAATACAAATACTTCAGCGACTCCAAACCATCCCAACACCCGGTAGCGGATTGCCCATGGAAACAGAAGCACAGTTTCCACATCAAAGATCACAAACAGAATTGCGACCAGGTAGAAGCGGATCGTAAATCGACCACGGGAATCGGAGGCAGATTTGATTCCACACTCATATGCTTCCAGCTTCACCGGATGCGGTGCGGAAGGGCGTAAAAGCTTTGCAAATCCAATACTTACCAGCGGAAATAAAAAGGCAAGCAGTAAAAATACAAATAGCGGAAGGTATTCTCGGGGCATCAGTGTGTCGTTTTGGGTCAGTAGGCAAAGCCAAGCTTTCGCAAGGTGGACGCAGGTTCATCCCCCTCAAAGCGAGTCAGTTGGGCTTTTTCATAGCCATCTTCCAGAGCGACTGCGCCAGGGGTACCTTTCACAGAAAAGGTTTTGTTCAGCAGCGGCCAATCGCTGGAAACAGGCTGGTTCAGTCCGGATTTCTGCATAAAGAAGGACGCAAATTCCGGGGTGGTTACAGGAACTCCAATGAACTTGGTGTCGCCCCACTTCAAGGTCGCCATCTTGCGACCGGCTTCCAGGCAATGCAGACACGAAGGGTCGAAGAAATACAAGAAAACTTTCCCGCTTCGTAAAGAATAAGGCTTCTGATTCACCAGAATCGTGGCCGGGGCAGGTGTACCGGAGTGGTGGGCGGCGTCAACGCCAAAGGAAACGGCACTGAACACGCAAACCGCAGCCAGAATCAGCGCGGCTCCTTTCAGATTCTCTGTTTTGCGACTCCATAATCCCGCTGCCAAGCCTAACAGAAGCATCACGCCATCCCCAATAAAGAAAGCCGGTCCCACGGCGCGCTTCACCCAAGGGAAGCAACTGCACTCCTGTCCACGAAGGTCGTTGTAGTAGTAACCGATATACACCATGAAGAACAGAAGCAGCGCGATGCCCAGCCATGCTCCCCAGCGCCGGTATTTGGGCACCAGAAGCAGCACACCTGTAAAGGTTTCCGTTGTTCCCAATAGCACCGCCCCCAGGAGGCTGAGCGATTCCGGCACTTTCGCTTGGGCCAAACGTACAGCCGCTCCCGTAGGATCCGTTACCTTCCACAAACCCGCCACCAGAAACAAAATTGCCAGCAGAACTGCACCCGTCCAATTCAGAGCCGTGGCCCAAATAGGGCGTTCGAACTGGGCAACCGGAAGGGCAACGCTATCACTAGCCATACATCACTATGGTACATGCCATACTGGGCTTCATGCGTTGGCTGCTCCTTGCATTCGCAACGTGTTCTTCCACCTGTCAAATGTCGGCTCAAATTGCGGATCTGGCTGTGGTGAACGCTCGTATTTATACTGCTGATCCCGCTCACCCTAGAGCCACCGTTCTTGCCGTAAGAGACGGCAAGATCATTTATGTAGGTGACCAGGTCCCAGACCAGGTGCGGCAAACCGTGGATGCACACAATGCTGCGGTGTTGCCGGGCTTTATTGATAGCCATGTCCATATGGAAAATCTGGGGGACAGCCTGGAAACTTTGGATCTTCGCGGCATCAAGTCAGAAGCGGAAGCAGCAGCCATGGTCCGCAAAGCAGCGGAGAATGCGCTTCCGGGGCAATGGATTCGAGGCCGTGCCTGGGATCAAAACTTGTGGGTGGGCAAACAGTTTCCTTCCAAGGATTCCCTTGCCAAGGCTGCCCCTGAAAATCCTGTTGCGCTGACACGCGTAGATGGCCATGCCGTATGGGTGAACCAGAAAGCCTTGGATTTAGCGGATATTAACGGTTCCACACCTGACCCTTCCGGTGGCAAAATTCTTCATGGCGAGGGCGGTCAGCCCACCGGCGTGTTGATTGACCAAGCGCAAGGTTTGGTACGCAGCAAAATTCCTCCACCGACTGCCGAAGAAGTTCGCCGAAAGCTGGCGCGAGCAGCTAAGGAGTGTGCAAAGTTTGGCTTAACTTCCGTGCATGATGCCGGAGTAAGCGAGGCTGATTTGCGAGCCTACCGTTCTTTGATTGGTACCGATGAACTGCCAGTTCGCGTGAATGCCATGATTGGCGGAGTCGGGGCTATGTGGGAAGAGTACAAGAAACGAGGTCCCGAGATCAGCGATTTTCTCACCATTCGCAGTATCAAACTGTATGCGGATGGCGCTCTCGGCTCACGAGGTGCGGCGTTGCTGGCTCCTTATTCGGATGATCCGCAGAACTCCGGCTTGCTCATCAATGATGAAGCGCTGATCCGGCAAGTAGCACTTGACGCTGTGAGCAAAGGCTTTCAGGTTTGCACGCATGCCATTGGCGATCGAGCAAACCACATCGTGCTCAACGCGTATGGGACTGCGCTGAAGGGGAGCAACGATCTCCGATTCCGCATTGAGCATGCGCAGATTGTGGCACCGGAGGACTTTGCCCGCTTTCAGAAATACTCCGTGATTGCTTCCGTACAAGCCACGCATGCCACCAGCGACATGGGCTGGGCGGAAACCAGAGTTGGTCCGGAGCGCATCAAAGGCGCTTATGCATGGCAGACATTCTTGAAACTTGGCATTCCCCTCACAAATGGTTCTGATTTCCCGGTGGAAGATCCTAACCCCATTTGGGGATTTTATTCCGCCGTGACTCGGGAAGACCATGCCGGGAACCCAAAGGGCGGCTGGTATCCGAGCCAGCGATTGACACGCAACGAAGCTTTGCAGAGTTGGACGCAAAGCGGCGCGTATGCGGCTTTTGAAGAAAAAACAAAAGGCTCGATTACACCCGGAAAGTGGGCGGATTTCGTGATGCTTTCCGCTGACATTATGACCATTCCGGAAACGGAAATCTGGCGGGCTCACGTCACCATGACGGTGTTGGGCGGCAAAATCGTGTATTCGGAATGAGATGGGTTGTGCTCTGGTTGCTGTGTCTGGTTTCTGCAGCGAACGCCGCAGATGGCCTTGTGGTGCTGCGCGATGAAGCCATCACTGTGCCACCGGGCGAATGGCGGTATGACGAATTCGTTTTGAAGCAACAGCTTCCTGCTACCGTGAATGCTTACTACCGCGTGGACCAGGGCAGCGAAGTACACGCGGAATTAGTAACACGGGAAAGCTTGCAAGCTATGTCAGCGCGACGCCCTCACCAAACCATCAACGTTACTGCAACGGCGCGCGAAGGGGAACTCCATCAGGAAATAGGAATCGCTGGCACTTACGCATTGGTGATAGTGAACCATAACCAAACCCAACCCGCTACGGTTGCCTTTAAGTTGAACCTGGATTTCAGCGGAAAGCCGGTGAGCGATGTTCGCTATCTTTCACCAGAGCGAAAACGCAATGTTATCCTGCTCAGCTTTTTTGGGTTTGTTACCCTGGTGACTCTTTCCGCCCGCAAGTTATTGTTGGCGATGCGGCAAAAATAAGTGCTAACAGCTTTGCTTTAAACCGGTGTAGTTGCCGCAACCTCAAAGCATTCCCGGGCGTAAGAAACAGTCTGCTCGATATCCTGCCTGGTGTGTGCCGCGGAAATAAAAAGCGCTTCAAACTGGGAAGGCGGAAGGTACACACCCCTTTGGAGCATGGAATGGAAAAAGCGGGCAAAACGTTGCGTGTCACAGTTTTTCGCAGTGGTGTAATCCGTTACCGGCCGATCCGTAAAAAACCAAGTCAGCATGGAGCCGACCCGGTTGACCGTAACACCTTCCGGGGCGGCACTTGCTAAGGCGGCACTATGCTCTTCCAGCGTGTGGTAAACCTCCGGGTGCTCCTTTAAATAGCGGAGCATTGCCAATCCCGCTGCAACTGCCATCGGATTCCCGGATAACGTTCCCGCTTGGTAAATGGGACCGCTCGGGGCCACATAGGTCATCACATCTTTCCGGCCACCATATGCGGCAATCGGCAACCCACCGCCAATCACTTTGCCCAACATTGTTAAATCAGGCCGGATTCCATACAGTTCCTGCGCGCCTCCCGGGGCCACCCGGAAACCCGTCATCACTTCATCAAAAATCAAAAGTGCGCCGTGCTTGGTGCATATATCCCGCAATCCTTGCAAAAAGCCCGGAGCCGGGGGAACGCAACCCATGTTGCCCGCCACCGGCTCCACAATCACTGCTGCAATCGCGCCGGGTTGCTTGTGAAACACGTCTTTCACTGCTTCCAGATTGTTATAAGGAAGGGCAATGGTGGTTTCGCTGAAACCCAGGGGAACGCCGGGCGAATCCGGCAAGCCGAGTGTTGCGACACCGGAACCTGCCTTCACCAGCAGGGAATCCACATGCCCGTGGTAGCAGCCTTCGAATTTGACCGTAATGTTTCGTCCGGTGAAGCCACGCGCAACGCGAAGCACGCTCATGGCAGCTTCCGTGCCGGAATTCACCAGGCGCACCATCTCCATGGACGGCACGAACTCCTGGATCAATTCAGCCAGTTCCACTTCGCGTTCCGTAGGAGCGCCGAAACTGGTGCCGATCTCCAGAGTTTGCTGCAAGGCTTTCAGCACCGGAGGGAAACGATGCCCCAGCAACAGTGGACCCCACGAGCCGATATAGTCAATGAACTCGTTTCCATCTACATCCCACATGCGGGAACCATCACCACGTGCAATAAAAGCCGGGTTGCCGCCCACACTTCGAAAGGCTCGCACCGGAGAATTCACTCCACCCGGAATCACGTGTCGTGCACGTTCAAAAAGTTTGTCAGAGAGGCTATGTTTCATCGGACGATTCTGCTAAAGCCAAAGCTCATGGCGATTTCCAGCAAACCGCCGTTCAAGTTGCTCATTAATCGTTTTTTCAGTCCCACGTAGTTTTGCGTGCCAGCAAAAAGATCCTGGATCACAGCTTTGAAGCGAGGGCTGCGTCTGGTGAACTGAATCGTGCGGCTAGGAACCGAAGCGAAGAAGAAGTTTTTCTGAAAAATGCGCCTTGCCAGTCGGGATGCAAACTCCAGATCACCCGCGAAATCACGACGGAGGAGTCGTCGATAGGCCATCTCCGTCATGTTATTGACGCCGGACAGAATTGTTTTCGCTGCCAGATCTGCCGAGCGCAGAGCATAATAAAGTCCTTCCCCCGTAATGGGGTCCACTAATCCAGCCGCATCGCCCACCGCCAGCCAGCCTTCCCCCGCGACTCGATTTTGATCCCAAGCCGGGGTGTCTAAACACGGAAGCAAGTGGCTGTAGAAAGTGGCGCCTTTGAGAGAGATGCTTTTTCCCGCCATGTAGCGATCCAGCCGTTGTCGAAGGGAGCTTGCTGGTTCCCCCTTGCCGCAAATGCCAATGGAAAGATGGCCGCACCGGGGAAACACCCAAATATATCCTTCCAGTTCCGGCAGAAACTGGATATCAATCTGGTCTTGCGTTCCGGTGACATAGTAGCCAAGAGCCGACATGGTGTCAGCAGGTGTGAGAGAAGTACCAAAATCACGGAGAGGGTTCCGTGCGCCGGTTGCCAGCACACAATAGTCGGCCTGGATATTGCCACTTTTGGTCTCAACGTTCCAGCCGCCATTTTGCCGATGGATGCCGAGAACACGTGTTTTTTCCACCTGCGCGCCTGCCCCGATGGCACGATCCAGCAACATACGATTCAGATCCATGCGGGAATAAATCACCAAGGGATGATCTAAAGTGAGTTGTACCTCGCCTGCCTCAGGAGCCGCCAGACTCGCTTGTTTTACAATCTTTTTCGGCTGCTGACCCTCGATCAGAAAAGGGTATTGGCTATATGCCTTGAAGGTAAGACCGCCACCGCAAGGTTTTTCCCAAGCTAATTTTTCATCCAACACCACCGTCCGCAACCCTGCGGACGCTAGTTGTTCAGCTGCAAACGCACCTGCCGGGCCGCCACCCAGGACGGCAACCTGTTTCATTGTTTCGATCCGGGTTTATTCGGCGCGTTCTCTGGAGTTCGCCCGTAAGCGCCGTCCAGAGGAGGGTGACCAGGAGCGGTTGGCATGGAGTGCCCGTCGGGAGAATTCGTCATTGCTCCTTTTTCGCCCGCCGTCCCTTGCTTGCCAGGAAGTTCTGAACCGCCGGTTCCGGTATGGGCATTCTCCATGCCGGAGCGTGATTTCACTTCCCACTCGTCCTTGACTCGTTCCAGTTGATACTTGAAGGTAACACCGGAACCAGCCGGGCTGCCCTTTGGTACAAATGCTACAGTCGCATCCGCATTGTTGTCGTGGAATGTAACGTTTGTAACGTTAACGTCCATCTGATCCACATTTATGCCACTGTGGGTGGAAACATACTTCGTTACCGCGCTCTGCACAGCTTCACGATTTTCGATGTTTTTAGCGCAGCCGGCCAGGATCAGCGCTGCCACGATTGCAATGCCTGAGTATTTCACGTTTCGATTATGCCATCCTCTGAATGGCATCCACCACGCCATCTGCAGTGTAAGATGCAGCCTCGGCAGTAACAGATAGGCCAAATTCGCGCACTGTGGCGCTGGTGACCGGGCCAATGGTAGCAATCCGAACGTGTGCAATGCTGTCGCGCCCTGCCGCTTCCACCAGATTTCGCACCGTGGATGAACTGGTAAACGTGAGCCAATCTGCTGGCCGGAGGGAATGGAGGACTCTGCCAGCACGTTCGGCCAAGCCTGCCGGAGCTTCGGTTCGATAAGCTTCCACCACCTCCACGGTTGCACCGCGTGCGGCTAAGCCTTCCGGCAGCACGTCGCGAGCAACCGCAGCCCGGGCCAACAGCATTCGCTTCCCGGCAAGCGGAACCGTGGCAAACTCCGCTAATAAGCTTTCCGCCACGTATTCTTTGCCCATCAAATCGGTTTTTAAGTGGGCCGATGCAAGGGCCTCGCGAGTGGCGGGACCAATCGCACAGATTTTGCCGAGGATGCTGCGGGCATCCTGTCCAGAACGATCCAGAGCTTCTAAAAACAGCCGCACTCCATTTGCACTGGTAAACAGGAGCCAATCATATGAAGCGAGATTCTGAAGGGCACGCGCCATTGGTTCTGGTGAGGAAGGCGGCTGAATTTCGATGGCGGGAAGTTCTACTGCATTTGCTCCCAACGCCCGTAATTGCGCCAACATCCCTCCTGCCTGCTCCCTTGGACGTGTCACCACTACTGTTTTTCCGAACAGCGGCAAATGTCCGTACCAGCCAAGCTTGTGCTGAAGTGCAGTCACTTCCCCGACAATGATGGTCGCTGGCGGTTTCAAGCCTAACCGCTCGATCTGCTGTGGAAGCGTGGCCAGTGTGCCGGACACAATTTGCTGGTCTGGCCGCGTGGCCCAGCGTACGGCCGCACAAGGAGTTTCCCCTGATCGTCCTTCTGCCATTAACCGCTCCGCAATTTCTGGAAACGTCGTCAGGCCCATCAGAATGACCAGGGTTCCTGAAGCGCCAACGCGGCTCCAGTCAATCAGTTCAGGCTCATGCCCAGTCACAAACGTAACGGAGGAGGAGTGCTCGCGATGAGTGAGCGGAATGCCACAATAAGCTGCCACACCAAGAGCCGAGGTCACTCCAGGCACCACTTCAAAGGGAATGGCTGCTTCGGCGAGAGCTTCGGCTTCTTCCCCGCCGCGACCAAACAGATATGGATCGCCCCCTTTCAGGCGCACCACCGTCTTTCCTGCCTGCGCCCGGTCGATCAACATGGCGCAGATTTCTTCCTGGGTGAAGGCGTGAAGGGCCTTCTTTTTCCCTACATACAGCTTCTCTGCGTCAGGAGGAGCAAGATCCAAAAAAGCGTCATTGGCAAGGTGGTCGTATAAAACGCAGTCGGCAGTACGGAGCAGGCGGTGAGCTTTCACCGTCAATAGCTCCGGATCGCCTGGTCCTGCCCCGACCAAGTACACCTTACCGGGAATTCGGATAAACCTCTTGGAGAATTTTGTTTGCACCGCTTTCGAGCAATTGCGCGCCTACTTGCAAACCCAACGCACGCGCTTGTCCGGCAGTTCCGCGTGCGGATTGGCGAATAATGGTTTTCCCATTTGGATCAATCACCATGGCAGTGAGCTCCACTGTTTGTCCTGACACTTGGGCGAAAGCTCCGGCTGGCAATTGGCAACCTCCGCCTAAGGCTTCCAGAACTGCACGTTCCGCCGTGATCGCAGTCCACGTTTCTGCATGATTGAAAACTTGTGCCGCCTCAAACCCCGTGCTTCCCGGTTTGGTTTCAATCCCTAATGCTCCTTGACCCGGAGCCGGACACATGCTTTCCACAGAAAGGGTTTCCACAACCCGGTGCCCTAAGCCAAGCCGTTCCAGCCCTGCTTTTGCCAAAAGCAGCGAATCCCACTCGCCCGCATCCAGCTTGCGTAGCCGGGTATCCACATTACCGCGAATCGGCCCAATTGCCAGATCAGGACGAATGCTTCGTAACTGCGCAGCACGGCGAATGGAGCTTGTGCCGACCCGTGCGCCATTCGGTAGGCTGGCCAAAGGAATACCCGCAACCGCATCGCGCGGGTCAGCGCGTTCAGGACTTGCCGCCAGCACCAGCCCTTCCGGCAGGAACACGGTAAGATCCTTTAAGCTGTGAACGGCAAGGTCGACACGACCTTCCAGCAGTGCTTCTTCAATTTCTTTAGTAAATAGATCCTTGGTGCCTGTAATAGAAAGCGGCACGTTCTGGAGCTTATCTCCACTAGTGCGGATAACCTCAATTGAGCTTTCAATTCCGGCACGCCCGAGCAAATCGCGCACATAGTTTGCCTGCCATAAGGCAAGCTGCGATCCGCGAGAACCAATCACTAACATGACGAAACGATTTTAACTTAGGGAAGTCGAAATACCTTGCGAACCGCTTCCACTACGGTTTCGCCTTCCGGCGCACCAGCCTGCTTGCGCAGTTCGGAGATAGGTGTATGGGCAATTTTGTTGACCATGGCACGCGTCATCGCTTCCACCGCTTCCATTTGCTCCTCGGTGAACGCGCCCTGTTTTCGCAGCAGTTTAGCCGTTTCCCCAGCGCGAATCTGCTCCCATTGTTCCTGAAGGGCAATAATGGTGGGCGTCACGGCATGCACTCTCATACGCGCCAGCATTTTGTCCACTTCTTCGGACACAATGCTTTCAGCTCGTCGCGCTTCTTTTTGCCGTTCGGCTAAATTTGCATTCACCACGCCTTGCAGGTCGTCAATGTCATACAAAAAGACGTTGTCGACTTTGTTCACGGAGGGTTCGATATTCCGGGGCACGGCAATATCAATCAGGAACATCGGCTTGTTTTTGCGAACGCTGATGACCCGCTGCATATCTTCCCGGGTCAGGATGTGTTCCGGAGCGGCACTGGAGGTGATCACAATATCAATCTCCGGCAACATGCTGATGAAACGGTTGTAATCCACCGTGGTGCCTTGGAATAAATGCGCCATTGCTTCGGCGCGGCTTGCAGTGCGATTGGTAACAAAGATGTGGGAAGCCCCAGAGCGGCGGAGATGCCTTGCCGCTAATTCCGACATTTTGCCTGCCCCCACCAACATCACGGTGCGGCTGGAAAGGGAGCCAAAGATCTTACGCGCCAGTTCCACCGCCGCATAGCTGACAGAAACCGCCATCTGCCCGATTCCTGTTTCGGATCGCACCCGCTTAGCGACTAAAAAGGCGTGGCTCATCACGTTTTCCAGCAGCCCTTTCATGGTTCCCGCTGACTTGGAAAGAGCGTAGGCAGATTTCATCTGCCCCAAAATTTGTGGCTCGCCCACTACCATGGCATCCAAACTGGCGGCAACACGAAACAGGTGGTGAATGGCCTCACGGCCTTCATACCGATACAGTTGAGATCCCAATGAATCAGGGGAAATGCGCCTTGCTTCTACCAGAAAGGAATCCAGGGCAGCCTGCGGGTCCGCATCATCTTCGGCAGCAACGGCGATTTCCATGCGGTTGCAGGTGGAAAGAATCAGCACTTCGGAGATACCTTTGCTGTCCTTTAATTCCTGCAATGCCGTGGGAATAGCCGTTTCGGAAAACGCCAACTGCTCCCGTACTTCCACTGGCGCGGTTTTATGATTTACCCCATTCAGCAGCAGCTTCATTGGACCCGAATTCCTCCATGGGTAACCCAGGTCACCACGGAACAACCAAGAGCCATCAAGGCCAGAATCGCGGCTTTCCGGCCACGCCACCCGGCGCTAGTCCGAAAAAAGACCAAGGCCAGATAAATTGCCCAAGTGATGAATGAAATGCCGATACTCGGGTTAGTGATCCAACGGGTTCCGTACTCCACACAGGCCCACACGCTGCCAATTGCAATCCCTATGGTGATGCAAACAAATCCCAAGTTGAGCGAGGTGGAGAGCAAATCGTCCAAAGTGCCGAGCGGAGGCAGGGAAAACGGGATGCGGCGCGAAACCTTGCGCTTGAGTTCCTGTTCCTGAAACAAATAAAGCAGGGCGGCGATGGCAGTAAAGAGCAGCGCTGCATACCCAACCAGCACAAACACAATGTGAGCAATCAACCAGGTATTCCGCACCACCGGACTGGACCACATGGGAAAACGCTGACTGAGACTTGCCACCAGAGTGAGAACAAATACCAGCGGGAAAATGAAAACGCGCAGCGATTCCGTTCGGTAACGCCAATACACGAACAAAAAGGAAACGGTGATCAGAAACGCGCACAAGGAAAGCGTTTGGAAAACATCGCTGACCGGGAATTGTTGCTCTGCCAACCCTTGCTCCACGATGGAGACCAGATGAAACAAGCCCCCCAGGCCAAAGGCACCCAGGGCAATCCGAAAAAAATGGTCCCGTTGCCGGATCAGGAGGAAAACCGCGTCCAGTAGACCAAATGCATATAGCACGGTTGCGACTCGGAGCCACATTACACTGGTTTCCGTCATGCCGGTCTCTTTAGGTCCATTTTAACGGGCCACATCGCTGCCAAAAGATAAGATGCTCACACGTGAGCGGAAGAATCGACCGGTGAAAGCACCCGTTCCGACATGGCGTACCGGAGTTCCGGAATACCTTGGCCGGTTGCGCTGGAGATAGCGAAAAAGGGTAGCCCGCGCTCCTGAGCCAAGTTCCGCAACTCTTCTACGCGTTCCGGTTCCTGCATGGCATCCATTTTGGTCGCCACCAGAAACATCGGCTTTTGGGCCAAATCCTGGCTAAAGCTTTCCAGTTCATGCATCAGCGTCTCAAAATCTGCCACAGGATCGCGCCCTGTTTCCGAAACATCCACTAAATGAACCAGCAAATGAGTGCGCTCAATGTGGCGTAGAAACTGGATTCCCAGTCCATGCCCTAAATGCGCTCCTTCGATCAGCCCTGGAATATCTGCCACTACATAACTGCGGTAGTCGTCAGTCTGGACGACGCCCAGGTTCGGTTCCAGGGTAGTAAACGGGTAGTCGGCAATCTTTGGGCGTGCCGCAGAAATACGGGAAATCAGTGTGGATTTGCCAGCGTTGGGGAAGCCCACCAAGCCTACATCCGCCAGAAGCTTCAATTCCAAGCGTAGTGTTTTTTCGTCCCCTGGCTTACCGGCTTCGTGTTCTGTAGGCGCTTGGTGAGTGGAACTCACAAAACGGGCATTACCGCGTCCGCCGCGTCCGCCGCGAGCCACCACGACGTGCTGGCCGACTTCGGTGAAGTCAAACAACTGCTCTCCGGTGGCGTCGTCATACACCACGGTTCCCACAGGCACTTTCAGCTCAACCGACTTGCCTTCCTGCCCTTTGCAGTTGCTGCCTTCGCCGTGGCGTCCCCGTTGTGCTTTGTGTTCCGGGTTGAAGCGAAAGTGGAGCAGCGTGTTTTCGTCCTTGCTGGAGGTCATCGTCACATCCCCGCCACGGCCTCCATCGCCGCCGCTCGGGCCCCCGCGAGGAACATACTTTTCCCGCCGGAATGCCAAGCATCCGTTTCCACCATCACCGGCTTTCACCAGGACTTTTACTTCATCAATAAACATAAAGAAAACCGCTGACCTGCATATGCAGATCAGCGGCCATTATCAACAAAAACAGCTGCGCTTAAGCGACTTGTTCGTTAACGACTTGCTCTTTCACTTCCACGAACCGGCCCATGCTGCCACGATCCCGGAACGTTACTATGCCGGTTATTTTGGCAAACAACGTATCGTCCTTGCCGCGACCGACGTTCAAACCCGGCTTGAGCGGCGTGCCGCGCTGGCGAACAATGATGGAACCGCCTGGAACCAGTTGGCCGCCAAATACCTTCACGCCTAGCCGCTGTGCATTCGAATCGCGGCCGTTTTTGGAACTTCCTAACCCTTTTTTATGTGCCATAGGAGATTACCTAGACGACGATGTCGCCGATTTTGACCTCAGTATAGTTCTGGCGATGACCTTGTGTGCGCTTGTACTGCTTTTTGCGCTTGAACTTAAACACAATGATCTTTTTGGCACGGCCATTCGCAGAAATGGTGGCCTTCACTTTGGCGGAACCTGCATCTGCCCCAGCCACAACGTCACTCTCGCCTTTGAATACGGCCAGTACGCGACCTAACTCAATCTCGGAGCCAATCTCGCCAACAAGCGAGGGAACCCGGAGAGTGTCTCCCGGCTGAACGCGGAACTGTTTGCCGCCGGTTTCAACAATTGCATGCATGGAATATTACCTTCTCGCCGCCGGACACACGTAAGGCGTCAGGCAGAACTCGTAATTTCTGATGTTACCTGAATTAGGGAAAAGCACAACCTACCGCAATGGTAGGTAGTGTCCTGCGGTGCGTTGCTGCCCTGAGTGAATGAATATTCAGCGTTTGGAATCAGTGATTTAGGTGGAGTGTTTCAGGGCTAGTGGGAATTGTCAAGTTTGTAATCTGGACTGACATGAGTCTATACTGCCACTCTCATCAGTCATTACTTTCGCTCAGTTCCCACACGCTCATGAAAAGCTACAGCAGCTTTGTGGCTTATACACCATTGAATGATTTCTTGCTCTTTCTCTTCTAGTCCTTTTAGTTCGTCGCGATAGGTACTAAGCAATTTAGTTGCAATCAGATTGTCAGCCAGTTGTTTATCCAGTTGAGAGCCATTCCGGGTATTGACCGAGACACGAATCAGATGGCCGTAGCAGTTGTTTACTACTATGCTTGCTCGTTCTGAGTTTTTGTCCCAAGCAGTCTCGGCAAAGCATAGGCCGAAATCTTCCCGATCATCCCTGTAAAGTTCCTGCGTTTGTCTGTCGCACTTAAGGATGATTTTGGGTCGTAATTTCGAAATAAAGAAATCTCCATAACCAACTACTGAAACGCTGCATTTGCCGTTTGGTGACTTGTCCTCATACAGCGTCGTGCTTTCGGGAGAGCAACCCAAAAGAGGTAATAAGATCGAAATCAAAAGAGCAAACTTCAACTGCACTAGTTTAGAGGATCTCAATCCTACCCCGCCTAGCGGGTTGGGGGAACACTACAGCTATTGTGCTGCTTCTGAATTAGCTAGACTGATTGCACATCAATGATCTATAGCAGAGACGACAGCGCCGCTGTTAGCGAAACCGAGCGTAAAGCTGCCGAGCAAAACGCTCGTATACGTTTACGTGTTTGGCGAAGACGTACGCTGTACTTTACGGGAGCATTTCTACTAAATTGCGCATCCATATACCCATTTTTGGATGGACACTCGCTGCACTTACACTGGAAACCATTTGGCGAATACTTGGTATTTCTATCGATGGCTTTGATGCTGGTGTCTCTCTACTGCATCTTGCTGCTATGGGGTGCATGGGGTCTTCTTCGTGACCTTGAGCCTCGGGGAAGCGATGGGCCTTTGTAGTTCGTATGAAACGCGAAGTGTTTATCCTACCTCAGCATTTCCGCTATGGTCCAAACATGATCAGTGATCCCGGCTTCCATAGCAGGAGTGACGCGCAAACTCTGGTGAATCCGGCAGAAGTTGTAATAAGCCAGATGTAACGCAATCGCGGCCTTGTGGTTCTCCATCTTCTTGCTGAAGGCGTTCGTTAACCGGGTAAAGCGGCGAATCCCCATGCGAAGCGTTAGGTTGAAGCGCTCCACATGCGAAGTGCAAATGCGGTCTGTATCGGGGTTGCCGCTCACCGGAACCTGTATTGCCTTTATCATCGGCGCTGGTGAGTAACATTGCTGTCCTTCCCGTTGCTTCTCATATGTCTTGATTAGCTGGCCGAAGTCCACGCGATCCGAGAGCATTTCATCTAGTGCGTCCAGATAAGCCGGTAAGCCATCTGCGCTGAGTTGAAAGCGCTGGCCGGAAGTCCATGGCGAAATTTTCGCTCCGGGATAATTCAATAGAAAAGTGGTTCTTGTTAGTTGCCAACCAACACTATCCCGCTGGTTGCTGATCTGCTTGCTTATGCTCAATAAAGAGGAATTCCGCACGACTCGGAATCAGATTTATGACCGAAAAGGAATCGTCATCAATCCTACTCAAGATGATAGTGCTTCGGGTCAATCTTTACAGCATCACGCGTGTTTCGTTCCCAAACTTCTGGGGACCCTTTTCACTTGTTCACCTGCGCCGTTACATGGCAAATACCGAATGCAAGCACGCCTAAAAACACAGCACGGTATTTCATATGGAGATCAGCATAGCGAAAAGGCATAGCGATTTGCGCTGTTGGTCATGCAGATTTCTCCATGCTCTCCGCCATTTGGAGTAACTGAAGCACGCTGTTCCAGTTCCTCCCTGTTGCGGGTACTTTGAGCAGTTTATCGATCTTGGGCCATGGCAGCTTGGACTTCCCCATGCCTTCCGGGAAGTAAAGAAACATCTCTCGCGTGCTCATATGCAGTTCGTCAGGTCCTGTAAAAATATTCATGATCTGACGATGAGCATCCGGACCGGGGTCGCTGGCGAGAAAGTAAACCAGGAGTTTGGCGGAATCGATCCCTTCGTGATTCGCAAAAGGATTCCGTGCCACTACATCCTCCATCTCGGAACGCGTGCGGAGGACTACGCTGGCGGAAAAGCCAAAGGTGGTCTGAATCCCTTTCTCGATCCGTGCAGCCAGGAGCAGTAAATCCTGCTCCTCCGTTTGGAAGACTACATTGCCGCTTTGCACATATGTGCGAACATTCCGTAACTCCAATGTTTCATAAAGCGCACGTAGAGCGTCCATCTTGATTCTGTGGTGCGCTCCCACATTAACTCCTCGGAGCATGGAGATGAAAAGGGGCATATCGTCACTGCGGTGACTTAGCAACAGCTCCGTCTTTCATGACAAATTTCACTGACCGTAAAGCGGAGATGTTTTGCGTGGGGTCGCCTTCCACCGCAATCAGGTCAGCCAGCATATTCGCTTTCACCAATCCAATCTCCATATGGAGCACGCGACCTGCTACGGAAGTAGCGGCTTTCAGTGCATCTACCGGTGACATGCCATAGTCCACCATCAGTTCTATCTCCCGGCCATTTTCCCCATGGTTGAAAACACCCACATCACTGCCGCTCAGTATTGTGACCCCAGCTTCTAACGCGGTTTTGAAAACCGCCTTCTTTCGAGCCACATTGGGAGGGTCTTCCTGTTGCGCTTTGATGGGTCCAGGGTAGGGAAGAGGATGGTTGCCCGCTGCCAGCGTGGGGCAGAAGGCCACGTGATGCTCTGCCATGAGCTTAAAGATTTCAGGCGTTCCGCCGTCACCATGTTCAATGGTTTCCGCGCCTCCCAGAATGGCCCTGCGCATACCTTCCGGCGTGCTGGTGTGAATTGCCACGGGAACTCCTGCACTTTTTGCTGTTTCCACAGCTAACTTGATTTCGTCTAGCGAGAATGTAGGGTGAGCTCCCGGCAATGGTCCCCATCGGTAGTCGCCATACAGCTTGATCCAATCCGCTCCATGGCCAATCTGGTCACGCACTACACGAATCAAACTGTCAATTCCATCTGCCTCTTCCACACCTTGAGGCACTCGCCATTCCAGCGAAAATCCTTTTGGGGCGTAGCTTCCGGTCGCACCAATGGCCCGTGTGGTGGTCAGCATGCGTGGCCCCGGAATAATGCCTTGCTCAATTGCTTGCTTGATCTCCACATCCGCATACCCAGCGCCCTCTGTTCCTAGGTCGCGAATCGTAGTAAATCCCGCCATCAGGGTGGCGCGGCAATGGTTCACAGCGCGCGCCGTGCGTAAGCCGAGGCTTTCATGCGCAACCTGATCTACCCACAAAGTTTCGCTATAGGCGTGAAGCATTACGTGCGAATGGCCTTCCACTAAGCCGGGTAGCAAGGTCATGCCTGCCAAGTCAATCACCTTTGCACCGTTCGTATCAACGCTGGACGCCGGTCCGGCGGCCTCGATCCGATTTCCCTTCACCCGCACAGCCCAGCCGGAGTGCATGGTTTCTCCATCAAACACTCTTGCTGCCCGCAGCACTGTGACCACGCCACTTCTGTTGTTGATACGGGAAGGCGCTTGCGCCAGAGAAGGGAATGCGCAAACCAGCGTCGCCAAAAAACCAAGTGCAGCCCGCACGGTAGGTTTCATTTTGCTGAGTATAGAAGCAAACCGACACCACCGCAAAGGTTGACGGCTGATTTCGGCGGGTGCTAACCTGCTGCAATCTGTTTCCACCCTGCCGAAACCGGCCCGGAGGTTCAAAAGTCCTTCCATGAACACTTTTTTCCGTTTCGCTACTCTTCTTTCTCTGTTTACGGCGACTTCCCCTTACCTCCTATTAAAGGCAGCCAAAGAATCGGACACCACAAGGTGGAACCGCGAAGCTGCTCAGGTCACCATTATTCGAGACGACTGGGGCATTGCGCATGTGTACGGAAAAACCGACGCCGATGCGGTGTTCGGCATGGTGTACGCCCAGGCGGAAGACGACTTCCATCGGATGGAAATCAACTACATCAATGCCATGGGAAGGTTGGCCGAGGCTGAAGGAGAATCTCGGATTTACCAGGATCTTCGGATGAAGCTTTTCATCAATCCGATAGATTTGAAAAAGCAATATGACGCGAGCCCCGTGTGGCTAAAAGCGCTTATGAACGCATTCGCCGATGGTTTGAATTACTACCTTTCCAAGCACCCGGACGTAAAACCAGCAGTGATTCAGCATTTCGAGCCTTGGATGGCGCTCAGCTTCACAGAAGGAAGCATTGGGGGCGATATCGAGCGCGTAAACCTCAATCCACTACAAGCGTTTTATGGAAAAGCTCCCGCGTTGAATGCTTCGCTGGTGGACGATGACCTGCACGCGGAACCCAGAGGCTCCAACGGCGTTGCCATTGCCCCTTCCAACACTGCTTCTCACCATGCGCTTCTGTTAATTAATCCCCATACCTCTTTCTTTTTTCGATCTGAATTACAAATGAGCAGCGATGAAGGTTTGAATGCGTATGGCGCTGTGACTTGGGGCCAGTTCTTTATTTACCAGGGCTTCAATGACCGCGTCGGTTGGATGCACACATCGAGCGGCGTAGATGCTGTAGATGAATATTTGGAAACAGTCACAAAAAAAGGGAACGGCTTTGTATATCAGTATGGAAACAAAGAACGGCCTGTAATTGCCACGGAAATCACGGTTCCTTATAAGACAGATCACGGGAGGGCGGAAAAGAAATTCACTGTTTATCGCACCCACCATGGACCCATCATTCGGGAAGCCAACGGAAAGTGGGTGAGCATCCGGCTGATGCAGGAACCGATCAAGGCATTGACGCAATCCTACGTGCGTACCAAAGCCAAAAGCTATCAGGCATATCGGCAAACTATGGAACTGAAAGCGAACTCTTCCAACAACACGATTCTTGCTGATGCCGATGGTGACATCGCGTATTTCCATGGCAACTACATTCCCAAACGCGATACCAGCTTCGACTGGACTAAGCCGGTAGACGGCAGCAATCCTGCCACAGAGTGGCACGGCCTGATGGCAGTGGATGAGACGCCGCACCTGCTGAATCCCCAAAGCGGCTGGCTCTACAATTCGAATAACTGGCCATGGTCCGGCGCGGGTCAGAGCAGCTTGAAGAAGCAGGATTATCCCATCTATGTGGAGAATGGGACAGAATCCGCACGCGGCTTACATGCAATCCGGGTTCTCCAAAACACCAAAGACTTTACCCTGGATTCCCTCATGGCCGCTGCTTATGACAGCTACCTGCCTTGGTTTGAGAAAACAATGCCCGCCCTTATCAAAGCTTGGGATAATGCGCCGTCCAGCAACCCACTCAAAGCGAAGCTGGCCGATCAGATAGGCTTGCTTCGCGCCTGGGATCTTCGGTGGGGTGTGGAGTCGGTTCCTACATCGCTGGCTGTGTTCTGGGGGGAAGAAGTGCGGCGTGGAGCCACTGGAGACGCAAGACGGGCAGGTTTGTCCGTGGAAGAGTATCTCGGCAGCAAGGCCACAGCGGAGCAACTTCTGCAAGCGTTATCAGCAGCATCCGATAAACTTCAAGCTGACTTTGGAAGGTGGAAGACGCCCTGGGGAGCTATTAACCGGTTTCAGCGTCTCAATGGAGACATTGTGCAACCGTTCAACGATATCGAGCCAAGCATCCCGGTTGGATTCACATCTGCTGTCTGGGGTTCGCTAGCTTCTTTTGGGGCACGATCCTATCCGGGAACCAAGAAATGGTACGGCACCAGCGGAAATAGTTTTGTAGCGGTGGTGGAGTTTGGCGATAAGATTCGTGCCAAAGCCGTTACCGCTGGCGGGGAAAGCGGCCACCCGAGTTCCCCTCATTTCAACGATGAAGCAAAACGCTACAGCACTGGCCAACTGCGGGACGTTTATTTCTACCGCTCGCAATTGCAAGGGCATACCGAGCGGGAATACCATCCGGGAAATTAAAGCCAGCTTTGACAGATTGTTGTCAGATATGACAACAATGAAAGTGGGCCCGCACCCAGGATGACACGGAGAACCCGGCCTATCTCGTGGATGAGGGCTGCGCTCAAGGAATTCGAGAACTTCCCGGAAGGGGCAAGAGCAATATGCCTGACAGCACTAACGATCGCAGCCGAAGGCGGTAAGGCGGATATTGCAAAGCCGATGCAAGGCTTCGGCTCCGGCGTTTTTGAGATCGCACTGCCTTTCAAGGGTAGCGCCTACCGAGTGGTTTACGCGGTGCAGATCGCGGAAGAGATATGGGTACTGCATGCGTTCCAGAAGAAATCGACGCAGGGCATTAAGACACCAAAGCACGAAATCGACCTCATCAAAGATCGTCTGAAACGGTTGAAGGAGATGTTTTCATGAAAGACAAGCTGGAAATCGTGCGGGGCAGCGGCAACGTATTTCGCGATCTCGGGCATGAAAACGCAGATGCACTACAGTTCAAGGCTCTGCTAGCGGCTGAAATCATTAAAGCATTAGATAAGGAGCATCTAACGGTGCGCGGAGCGCATGAGCGCACTGGCATCGCCGCTGCCGACTTCTCACGCATCCGCAAAGCTGATCTTGGCCGGTTCACGGTAGACCGTCTGATGGCCATCCTCAACCGCCTTGGTTCCCGCATCGAGGTAAAGATTCGAGTACAAAAAGTAGAGATCAAGCACGAGCACGAGCCTGCTTAGCTCGACTGTATTCGTTGTTGACTCCTTCTTGCGCTAAATTAGCTTTTGAAAGCGATAGAAAGGGCAGCAATGGCGGAAAATAAAACTAAGCCTACTGAGTTCAGCGTCACAGAGTTTATCAACGCGCTTCCAGACGAAACCAAGCGCGCAGATGCGAAGAAGCTCGTCAAGTTAATGCAAAGCGCAACTGGCAAAGTGCCGAAGATGTGGGGCCCCTCCATTATCGGTTTCGGCAGCGGCCACTACAAGTATGAGAGCGGACGTGAAGGCGATATGCCGCTCGTCAGTTTTTCGCCGCGTAAGACAGCAATGGTTCTTTATAGCTTGCTGGGATTTGGCGATTCTGAGGCTTTGTTGGCGAAATTGGGCAAGCACACCACCGGCAAGGGCTGCCTCTATATCAAGAAACTCGCAGATGTAGACCAAAACGTATTGGAAACTTTGATCTCGATGGCCATCACAGCCAAGCGCGCCCGGCATTCGAACTAACTTAAATCAGAATGAAACGGCTGCGGTTCACTCTGGCCTGAACCAGCCACCCATTAGTATTTGTGTAGATTGCACAGAAATCGTAGTAGTGGCGTTCGTCCTGAGGCGACATGAGCCACAACGTCTTCTCTCGTAACGTCTTCCATCCCTTATCGTCATGGCATGGAAATAAGCCTCGAACAGACGAGTCATTTCCGCTCTTTCCTCTTGTGAAACAAGCTCGCAGCACCGGTAACCGCTGCTGTGCAAATGAGAGTGAAATGGCTAGGAAAAAGAGGCAGCACTTGTAAAACCTCGGATTCATCCTGCAGTTATTTTAAAGCGTGGAAATTACTGGCGATCCAATCGTTTGAGGCGAACCTCAAATAATTTAGGCCAATATTTGCCAGTCACGAATAATCGTTTATGTTTCCCATCGTAAGCAATGCCATTTAATACCTGATCGGATCGTTCAAACCCAGGCAGTGCATCTGCTTTTGGTAATAAGCCAGTCAGATCAATCCAACCGATGACTTTGCCGCTGTTCGGATCGATGCGCGCAATACGGTCGGTTTGCCACACATTGGCATAAAGCTCACCCTCCACCCATTCCAATTCGTTTAAGTTTTCGACAGGCTTACCGTTGTCAGTTACACGGATACGACTGACTTCATTCAAGGTTTCCGGGTCCCAGAACCGAATCTCTGGGGTGCCATCGTCCATGATGATGCGCTTGCCGTCGTGCGTGAGCGACCATCCTTCGCCCGGATATTGGAAGGTTTTCAGCAATGTGAATTTGCCAAGATCATACACAAATCCGACGTGTGTGGTGTAAGTAAGCTGCAGCAGTTGATTTTTCCATGCCACAATTCCTTCTCCGAAGTAAGGCTCAGAAAGATCCTGGTTCTGTACTATCTCGCCTGTCTCCAGCTTTACCTTTCTGATCGAGGAATGTCCGCGCAGCCCAGTTCCTTCGTAAAGAAATCCATCGAGGTAAAAAAGTCCCTCGGTGAATGCTTGGCTGTCATGGGGATACGTGTGAATTACTTCAAAGCCATATTCTGGAATGCTCTGCTGAGGAGGTGAACCCAGTACGAGTAGGCTAAGCAGAGCCGCACAAAGCAAAAACCGCATCATTTTTTTCAGTGTAGGAGCTTTGGATTGTCCTTCCTAATTGATAAAGTAGATACCAAAATGAAGTTCCGGGAAGTTCCTGTGGTTGCTGCAGGGAGTGCTTATTTCCTTATTTGCACAGCTGTTGCTCTGGCCCAGGCTAAGCCCGGCGATGAATGGACAGAGCAAATTCGTCCGGTGCTGGCTCAGAACTGCTCCGCTTGCCACAATCCCAACAATCCAAAGAACCGAATCAACTTTCTGAAAGCCACATCTGCGCAGGAGATCCAAGCCAATCGCGGACTTTGGCGAGATGTTGCGGCCCAGTTGCGCAATCGCACCATGCCGCCCGTGGAAACCAAATTAACAGAAGCGGACCGGTTGCATGTGGCTGGCTGGATTGATCACCAACTGCGCGAAACCGCCTGTGCCGTAGGGGAGTATGCCGGAGCTGTAGCACTCCGGCGGTTGAATCGGCGCGAATACCACAACACAATCCGCGACCTGATCGGCATTGATTACAACGTTGCAGAATTGTTCCCTGCAGATGGAACCGGTGGAGCCGGGTTTGATACAAACGGAGAAACGCTGTTTGTTCCTCCACTCTTAATGGAGCGGTACCTGGAAGCAGCGCAGCAGATTCTGGATCGCGCCATTGCCACGCCGCCTTTAAACAAGACGTTTCCCTCGGCTCAGTTGTTGCCTGTAGAACCCGGCACTTCTGCCGCTGCTTCGCGCTTATTGGAGCCCGGCAAAGAGCTATCCACACCAGTAAATGTTTTTCTGGATGGCGATTACTCTGTTCAGGTAACAGCGGAGCGGAAAGAAGGCATGGGCAGTTTGGCGCTGAAACTGGATGGCGGCGCCCCTGTTCCCTTGCTCGAAATTGCGCAACGTGGCCAGGGGGGAAATCGGGGAGCAGGGCGACCCCCGGTGTTTGGCGTGCAAGTGCGCTTGGCGCGGGGCTTGCGATCCATCGCCATTCTGTCAGAAAAAGCGCCGGTATCAGTTTCTGGCCTGGCAGTGCTGCAAAAAGCTGTTGATCCCGGCCCGGAAAAGCTCGCGATTCACTACCGGCTGCTAGGGACGGAACCGGGTGCCGAACCATTGCAGGCTCGCAAAGCCGCCGAACAGATTTTGCGAACGTTTTTACGCAAGGCATATCGGCATCCCGTGGAAGCTGCCGATGCCGCGCCTTTTCTTGCCCTATATGACCGTGCGGCGCAACGCCGTGATCCGTGGGAAGAGCGGATGAAGCTGGCCCTGAAAGGCGTTCTAGTCAGCCCGGATTTTCTGTTCAAAATGGAGCACCGGAACGAAAAGCCCGGCATTTACCCCATCAGCCAATATGAGTTGGCTACCCGGCTTTCTTACTTTCTCTGGTCCACCATGCCGGATGAAGAGCTAAATGATTTGGCTGCGCAAGGCCGTCTGCAGGACCCCAAAGTTCTGGCTGCCCAAGTCGACCGAATGCTGGACGACCCCAAGGCGCATACGTTCACCAGCACCTTTATTGGGCAGTGGTTGGGAACGCAGGATGTGGGCGGCAGGGTAGCGCCGATGCTGACCGAACTGCAGACGTACTATACGCCGCCGGTGGCGGCGGATCTCCGCGCGGAACCCATTCTGATTTTCGAGCGCATCCTGGGGGAAAACCGCAGCCTTCTGGAGTTGATCTCGGCCAACTATACCTATATGACCGAGCGCCTGGTGAAGTTTTACCAGATGGAAGATCAGTTCAAGAATGTTCACGGCAATGAGCCGCAACTGGTGCAGTGGCCGGACAATCACCGTGCGGGAGTGATCAACTCTGGAGCCGTGATGGCGATGACGTCCCATTACCGGCAAACCAGCCCCGTGCTGCGGGGCGCGTGGGTATTGGATACGCTGCTCGGCACGCCTGTTCCGCCGCCTCCGCCGAATGTTCCGGCCCTGGAGCCGGTGAAATGCCTGGATAACTGCGCCTCAACGGCGAAAACCGCAGTGGGAATGCGCCAGACCATTCTGGCGCATCGTGCCAATCCGACGTGCTCTGCATGCCATAACTTAATGGACCCGATGGGTTTTGCTTTGGAAAATTTCGATTGGACGGGTCGCTGGCGGGAAAAGGAATTTGACGGCTCTCCCATTGATACCACTGGTTCGCTCCCGTCAGGAGAAAAGTTTAACGGTCGCCGCGGAATTGCGGAACGTGCTGCTCGGCAAGAAAGAGGATTTCCTCCGGCAATTGACCGGCAAAATACTTGGCTACGCGCTAGGCCGCAATCTGCAAGATGGCGATAGCTGCACTGTGCAGCACATGGCGGATACTCTGCAAAAAGACAATTACCGGGCCCGCACGCTGATGCGGGAAGTAGTGCTCAGCGTTCCGTTTCGCAACAGCCAGGGAGGTCGCGTGGTGTTGGAATCCGCGCTGCCTCCGCCACCCAAGCGAACTGTTCCCATGGTCGTGAAGTAGTCGCTAATAATCAGGCGAATCAAGGACACCGAAGATGGCAAAAAAAATCTCGCGAAGAACCCTTCTCAGAGGCGCAGGCGCCGCCATGGCGCTGCCTTGGCTGGAAACAATGGGACTGCAGCGCGCTTCCACCGGTGCCGCCAACCTTACCGAACCGCCCTTGCGCATGCTTTTCATGTACATGCCCAACGGCGTGCGCCCGGACTACTGGACCCCGGCAGGGGATGGGGAAAGCTATGAGATCACCCCGCACCTGAAGCCTTTGGAAAACCTGAAGAGCGATTTCCTGCTGCTGGAAAATCTTTGGAACGCCAACACGGTCGGGCGGAATGGCCACTGGCCGAAAGTTCCGGCATGGCTGTCGGGCGGCTATGTGGAACGCACCTCGGGTGACGATCTGGATTCCGGCGGCACCACGCGTCGATCAGCTTGCTGCGCAGCGCATTGGGGACCGCAACGCTGCTCCCGAGCTTCGAACTGGGTCTAGAGGCCACCCGCACCGGCATTGATACCGCGGGCGGCGGCTTTGCCCGCATGTATGGCTCTTTTATCTCCTGGCGCGACCCCCATACGCCTGTGCCGAAGGAGATCATTCCCCAGCTTGCGTTTGACCGTTTATTCCGCTCCAACAAAGCCCCGGTAATTTCCAGCCTGAACCCGGATGATCCCGGCGCTGCTCACTTCCCTTCAGCGAGATGAAACCAGTGTGCTCGACCTCGTGCGGGACCAGGCAAAACGGCTCCGTCGTGAAGGCAGTTCCGGGGATCGCGTTCGCTTGGACGAGTACTTCGAATCCGTCCGTTCCGTGGAACAGCGCCTCCAGGCAACGCTGAAACCGCAAAAGCGGTGGATCAATCAGGGCAAATTCCCCTTGGAACGTCCCGGTCCTGGAATTCCCGCTTCCCGTCCTGAGCACATGAAACTCATGATGGACATCATGGTTCTGGCATTCTGGAGCGATACCACCCGGATCGGCACGTTCATGACAGCCGATGCCCAAACCAACGAAGACTTCTCGTTCCTTCCTGGCGTCAAGGGCGGAATGCACTCCCTTTCCCATCACGCCGAAGAGCCGGTCCGCAAGAAACAATATGAAACCTGCGTTACCTGGCACGTAGAGCAAGTCGCCTATTTCCTGAACAAGCTGAAGAGCCTGGATGAAGGGGGAACATCACTGTTCGATAACTCCATGGTCATGTTCGGCTGCGGCATCAAGTGTGGCAATCTCCACCTGGAGCACGATCTACCGATTGCCGTAGCAGGTCGCGGCAAGGGAACATTGCGTCCCGGCAGACGGCTTCGGTTTGCGCCGGAAACTCCGCCTATGCAATCTGTACCTCTCGATGTTGGAGCGTATGGGCATCCAAGAAAAATCGTTTGGAGACAGCACCGGAACGCTTTCCGGCCTTGCTTAGTTGCGAATAGATCTCTCGCCAGAGGAAAACATTCTGATGAAGAAAACAACTGTTTATGCCATGAATTTAGCGCTTGCGGCGGCTGCCGTGACTGGGCAAGCACAAACCCCTCCGCTGCCAGCCTCCGCTCCGCCGGGAGCAACGCAGCCCCGGCCCGCGCAATTTCCCCCTGGGCCGAACCCGAATTCCCAATACCGATTGGGGCCGGATTCACTTCCCCAGGAAGGCGTTCCCAAGGGCGAGATTCGCGGCCCGTATACTCTGCCCAGTAAAGTATATCCGGGCACGCAGCATACCTACTGGGTTTACGTTCCGGCGCAGTACGATCCTGCGGTTCCCGCCAGTCTGATGATTTTTCAGGATGGTCAGGCCTTTAAAGACCCGGAAGGCGACCTTCGCGCGCAAAACGTCATGGATAATCTGATCTACCGCCGGGAAATTCCAGTCATGATCGGCGTATTCATCAATCCAGGGCGCACGCCGGAACAGCCGGAGCCGACTCCTCAGGAATGGGGTGACCGCACCACGAACCGTCCCACGGAATACAATACGCCGGACGATAAGTATGCCCGCGTGATTGTGGATGAATTGATGCCGGTGCTGTACAAGGAATACAACATCTCGAAAGACCCGGAGCAGCATGGCATCGGCGGTTCCAGCTCCGGCGCTATCGCCGCATTCGCCGTTGCCTGGGAACGCCCCAATGATTTTCGAAAAGTATTAAGCAATGTAGGCAGCTTTGTGAATCTGCGCGGCGGTTATGTATACCCCGAGCGTGTCTTGGAAAGTCCGAAAAAGCCAATTCGTGTTTTTTTATGTGACGGCCGGAATGATAACCGGGGCATTGGCCGTGGCGGCGCATACGACGAAAAACGAGATTGGTTTTACCAGAACGTTCGCCTGATGAAAGCTCTGACGCAAAAAGGGTATGACGTCAACTACAGTTGGAGCATGAATCTCCACGGCCAGAAATATGGTGGCGCAATCCTGCCGGATATGATGCGGTGGTTGTGGCGTGATGGCCCTGTTTCCACAGATCCAAAGGATAATGTGGAGCGGCAGTTCCGCGCCCCTGCTACTAAAAGCGCTACGGAATCTCTCAAAAGCGAAACTGATAACTGATTTTCGCGAAGAACTGGCGACCTGTGGTGGTGGACGGAAATCCGATTCTCCCTACTTCCGCAGGCGGCCCAGGAAACAGAGCGAGATTTTCCAGGCGGTCGGTATAACCGAGGTAGACGGCTGTTCCCGGGTGAAGCAGGTAAGTCAACAAGACATCTCCCGTGATCGTCTTTTGCCTCGGAAGATTGATCAGAGCTGGATTTTGAAGAACACCGTTGTAATCCAGAATCACTCTCAAGGAAAGTTCGCGTGTGAATTGGTAGTTTACGCGTGAGCGGGCCAAATGATTCACAAACACAAAGCGGGAATCTTGACCTCCAACCCCTTGCTCGAGTGTATATAAACGCGTGAGATAGTAGATCTCGTCCAGTTTTAATCGGGAAACAGGGCGGATCGTAATGGTAGATTGAAACTCACTGCCATAGCCGAGAAACGGCGGCATTCCGTTGCCAGTGTCGTAGTTAATGCGGGTACCTTGAGAGTATCCAAGATCAAAAGTAGCGTGTTTCCAGTATTCCGTGTGGGCACCTACTCCCGTATCTTTCCGCCGAAAATTGATGTTTTGGAATCGCTCGAAGATTTGGCTGTAATAAGCAGCGAAGTACGTGTTGCCAACCAGTTCCATGTGGAACTCTGGGCGAACAGTCCAGTCTTGCAGAGTGTTGTGGTGGTCGTAATCACCAACGAGATAGAGAATTGGTCCCCAGGAAAGAATCTTCTTGCTAGAGGGATGGAAACGGCGATTCAGGGTCTGCTGCGCTTGCCGGATATTAACACGGGGAATAAAGCCAAGGTCGGCTCGAAACCCTTCCGCGCGATCAATATAGGTGAGGTCGTAAATCCATTCCCTGTTTTCGCCATGGAGATCCGCATTCCATGCATTGCCGCCGGAATGGGTGCCGTCACTAGTTTGTGTTTGGCTGGTCATGGCTTGGCCGCTTACCAACCAGTTCTTGCTCCATTTGATCCGTGTGTCGATGGCAGCCACGCGATTAAAACCGCCTTCTAATTCTCGATCCGTGAGAAGTATGCCAATACTGGATTGCTCTTGAAATTCACGCTGGAGGCGCGCAACGCCAATCACAGCATGATTCTCATTACCGTTCTGAATGGCGGTGCTGTTTGGTGTTCCACCAGGAGCGCGATCATCCATTACAAGGAATCCCATATTCCAACGGCCAACTTTGCCCGTGAGCCGTGCTCCAAATTCCGGGTCCACCACGCGTCGGGAAAAGAATAAGTTTTCCGGAGTTAGAAAATAGCTGTTATTTTCGAGAAAAAAGGGGCGCTTCTCTGGAAATTGTACTTCGTATCGCTGATTCACGGTAACTTGTGGATCGTCGGATTCCACTTGGCTGAAATCCGGGTTCAATGTGAGATCCAGTGTCAGCGAATCATGAATCACGGCCTTTGCATCCAGACCTCCGCGCAGAATCTGTCTGCTGCGGAATGCGGGTTCGTTATTCTCGGGAGTATCCAGGTAATGCGATTGGGTGAATGCTCCATAGGGAGTCAACCAGATGTTCCGGCCCGGAGATATGTCCTGAATGCCTGTTGCAGTGGCTAATTGCTGATTGAATCCTTGTACTTTCTGCGTTACAAAAGGCCAGAATGATTGTTCGTTTACATCAGGGATGGAGCGAACCAATCCCAAGCCCCAAATTTGAAGGTCGGTGGAAGAGAAACGGAGGCTCTTAAAGGGAATCGTGATGGAGACGGCAAATCCAAACGTAGTCAGGCGGCCTTCGGAATACCAAAGTGTATCGAAGTTAAAATCATCTTCCTGCCCTTCGCTAGTAACTGCATCTGCCTGAATCCCAAGAGGATTTACCAAGAAGCTATAAGAGCGTTGACGATCATGATAAGTATCCAGAAAGATGCCAACAAAATCATCGCTCAGAATGTCTTCCCGCTTAGCGAGGCGAGCGCGGGTACGGTCTAGGGGTGAATCACATAAAAAGAAGACATATAGATTCGCATCGTCATAGCCGATCCATGCTGATGTTCTACGGCTGACGGGTGTACCGTCACCCGGCTGACGCTGGCGGAAATCGTCGATGCGCGTCATATCGGAATGGACACTCCCGTCAAGGAAGTCTTCTAACGAAGGCCTATGGCTGATTTTTGCAATACGAATTTCTTTGCGCTGTGCCGTAGTAGCTGACTTATCAGGAGATGTACTCTGTGCTTCAGCAACTACAGTGAGACTAAGCAGATACACAACAACCGCAATGTAGCCCCACATTTCTCTCGAAACTCCAGCCATTCTGATGACTTGGCTGGTGGTCCCGGCAGATTGTATGCCAGGACCAGAAGCTACAACGTGGAAAGTGAGCCACCGAGCGAAATCTTACGATAAACTCTTACTCGCAGAGTGGCGATGCCGCTCACAAAGTTTGGGGTGAAGAAAAGGTTTCATGCGGAAACAAATCGCAGTGATCACGCTAGCCGTTTGCTTTAGCTTGACGGCTTGGGCACAGAATCAGCGTTGGCCGGAAGCCAAGGCGCGGACTTGGTATGCACGGCAGCCATGGCTGGTGGGCGCAAACTACATTCCGGCCAATGCCATCAATGAACTGGAAATGTGGCAAGCGGAAAGCTTCGATCCCCAGCGGATTGATCTGGAACTCGGTTGGGCGCAAGGGATCGGCATGAACACCATGCGGGTATTTCTCCATGATCTTCCGTGGCAACAGGACTCCGCAGGTTTCCGGAAGCGAATCGATCAGTTCCTCACCATCGCCCAGAAACATGGCATACGGCCCTTGTTTGTGCTCTTTGATTCCTGCTGGGATCCGTTTCCGAAACCAGGGAAGCAGCATGATCCTACGCCGGGCGTCCATAATTCCGGGTGGGTCCAAAGCCCCGGACTTGCGGCTTTGCAAGATAAAGGGCAAGAGCCACGTTTGGAAGCTTATGTAAAAGGAGTCGTGGGAGCGTTTGCGAAAGATGGGCGAATCCTGGGTTGGGATGTTTGGAACGAACCGGACAATCCGAACGGCAGCAGTTACGGCAAGCAAGAGCCCGCCAACAAACCAGAACTGGTGTTGAACCTTTTACAGAAGACCTTCGTTTGGGCTCGTTCCGTCCACCCGCAGCAGCCACTCACCAGCGGTGTGTGGAAAGGGGCAGATTGGTCTGACTTGAGTAAGTTGACTCCTTTGGAAAAGCTACAGTTGGAGCAATCCGACGTGATTTCTTTCCATAGCTATGAGGGGCCTGATGCCTTTCGTAAACGAATTGTTTCGTTGCAGGGATATCATCGTCCCATTCTTTGCACCGAATACATGGCACGCGGCAATGGCAGCACGTTTGAAGGAAGTTTACCGGTTGCAAAGGAATACAAAGTAGCGGCAATGAACTGGGGATTGGTGCAAGGGAAAACGCAGACCAACCTCCCTTGGGATTCCTGGAAGCACCCGTATACGGATCGAAAGCCAACCATTTGGTTTCACGAAGTATTCCAGACCGATGGCACGCCTTACAAACCCGAAGAAGTGAAGTTCATTCGTGACATCACAGGGAAAGCCAAGAGCAGAAAAGCTGCTTAATGCCTGGTCGAAGTACGAAGCAAACCAGATTTTTCTTTCGTTTTTCGGGTAATCTGGTTCCGACCACTATATGAATTTGCTCCCCAAGGATGAGAAGTTCTTTGCGTTTTTCGAAAAGCATTCTCAGATTCTTTGCCAAGCCTCAACGCTTCTGGTGAAAGGGCTCTCCGGTGGCTACAACGGAGTTTGTGGCATTTCCAAGGAGATGGAAATTTTGGAAAACCAGGGAGACGAAGTAATCCATGACATTTTTGGAAGGCTTCGCTCCACTTTCATCACGCCGTTCGACCCGGAAGACATCCAAACTTTAGCGACCAGCCTGGATAACGTGCTAGACGGCATTGACGATGTCACATTCCGAATTGTGGCCTATCGACTTGACCCGATTCCCGCTGCTTTCACTCAGCTTGGTACGATGGTGGATCTTTCCTGCCAGGCAATTGCGCGGGCATTAGACTCTCTCCAAAAGAAAGAATCGGTAATGGAAGATTGCATTGAGGTAAATCGCCTGGAAAACGAAGCGGACAAGATCGAGCGCAATATGCTGGCAGAGTTGTTTTTGCAGGAAACGGACCCGATTGCGTTGATCAAGAAGAAGGAAATTTGCGAACTGCTGGAAATCACCACGGACCGATGCGAGGACGTGGCCGATGTTTTGCAGAACGTAGCCGTCAAAAACAACTAAACTCCGATGTCAATTTTCGGTTTAGCTGTTTTGATCATCGTGGTTGCCCTGATATTTGATTACATCAACGGCTTTCATGATGCTGCCAACTCCATTGCTACGGTAGTAGCAACACGGGTCTTAACCCCCGGAGTAGCTGTTTTTTGGGCTGCATTCTTTAATTTCGTAGCAGCTTACTTTCTGGGAACAGGAGTAGCTGCCACCATTGGAAAAGGGTTTGTGAGTACCAGCGTCATCACGCCTTGGGTGGTTCTCTCGGGGCTTTGTGGCGCTATCTTATGGGATCTTTTCACTTGGTACTTGGGCTTACCGACCAGTTCCTCTCATGCCTTGATCGGCGGATATGCAGGTGCGGCATTTGCCAAAGCAGGAATGGCAGGGTTGGTGGTAGGCAAATGGCCCAGCACGCTGGCATTCATTGTGCTCTCTCCCGTGATTGGCCTTCTTGCCGCATACACCTTAATGGTGGCAGTGTACTGGATCTTTCGGAACTACTCTCCGGCTCAGATGGATCACCATTTTCGGCGTTTGCAACTGGTCTCTGCCGCTCTGTTTAGCTGTGCGCATGGCACCAATGACGCACAGAAAACCATGGGAATCATTACGGCTGTTCTGGTGGCGAGCGGCTTTCAGAAGACGTTTCATGTTCCCAGTTGGGTGATTGTGGCTTCCAGCGCTGCTATCGGTCTAGGGACGCTGAGCGGAGGGTGGCGAATTGTGCACACTATGGGAACGCGATTGACGCGCCTGAAACCACGTAGCGGTTTCTGCGCGGAAACGGGCGCGGCTGTTTCCATCTTGTTTGCCACATCGCTAGGCCTGCCTGTTTCCAGCACCCACGCGATTGCAGGAGCAATTGCCGGAGTCGGTTCCATCCAACGGATACGTGCTGTTCGCTGGCATGTTGCTGCCGGAATTGTGAAAGCGTGGATTTTAACAATCCCTGCTGCCGCCGTAGTGGCTGCACTGGTATTTTATGCGGTCAGGCTGTTCGTTCCGACCGCATAGCTAACACGGCGCTTTTTCTTATATACTGCGGGCCATGCGGAAACTTTCCTGGTTCGCGATTGCTTTTATACTGCCTGTGCTTATTGCGCAAACTCCTCCACCGGCAGTTACCCCAGCGCCTGGAGGACCTAACTACGTTCCTCCAAAGCCCTCCTATGAAATTCACGCTGATCGCACCGTGACGTTGCAACTGAAAGCGCCGCAAGCCTCCACTGTGAAACTTACTGGCGATTTTGTGCAAGGCGCCCAAGCGATGCAAAAGGGAGATGACGGCGTCTGGACAATTACGGTTGGCCCGTTAGATCCTGCCATCTATAGCTATTCATACGAAATTGATGGGGTACGCGATATTGATCCCATCAATCCCATGATTCAGCTAGGAGACCGAAGCGCTTCCTCCATGTTTGAAGTGCCTTCCGGCAGCGCGGCGCCTTACGATATTCAGTCCGTGCCGCATGGAACGGTTCATATTAATTGGTATGAATCGAAATCGCTCGGCGTACAACGGAGCATGTATGTATATACTCCTCCGGGTTATGAGCAGGGCAAAGGCAAGTATCCAGTGCTGTATCTTCTGCATGGGTCGGGCGACACCGAAGCTGGCTGGGTGACCATTGGGCGAGCCAACCTGATCTTGGATAACTTGATCGCACAAGGGAAGGCAAAACCGATGATTGTCGCTATGCCGTATGGACGTCCGTTGCAGGATGTGGCGTTTGGGCCGAGCCAACAGACCCCGGATCGCAATGCGTTCACGAAAGAACTCATCGATGATGTGATTCCATATGTGGATAAGAACTATCGCACGCTGACTAAATCGGATGATCGTGCGATTGCGGGCTTATCCATGGGCGGTGGGCAGGCGCTTCAGATCGGCTTCACGCATCTTGACCTGTTTCGGTATGTCGGTGTTTTTAGCATGGGAATCCAGCCGAACGTAAATGCCGAGGAAGTTTATAAAGATTCGTTATCTGATGCTGCTTCCACAAACAAGAAACTCAAATTGTTTTACATTGCTTGCGGTAAAGAAGATCGACTGTTCCCAAGCGCACAAAAGCTGAATGATGTGCTGGAGCAGCATGGAGTTCACCATACATTCGCTCCTTCCGGGGGAGCGCACGTATGGCGCAACTGGCGCAACTACCTGGCGGATTTTGCTCCTCAACTGTTCCGTTGAGGAGCACTACATATACATGCCGCCGTTGACGTCCAGCACTTGGCCCGTAATATAAGATGCTCTGTCGCTGGCGAGAAATTCCACGGCGGCGGCATGTCTTCGGGTGCGCCAAAACGCTGTAACGGAATGCTGCTGAGAAGCTTCTGTTTCAGTTCCTCCGGCAGACCAGCGGTCATATCCGTTTCAATATAGCCTGGCGCAACGGCATTCACTGTGATATTGCGAGACGCCATCTCCTGCGCCAAAGATTTTGTCAGCCCGATCAATCCTGCCTTTGCCGCTACATAGTTCGCCTGCCCGGGATTGCCGGAGCGTGCCACAACCGAGGAAATGTTGATGATCCTGCCCCATCGTTCCCGCATCATGCCCGGCAACACCTGCTGAATCGCGAAAAATGCGCCGGACAGATTAGTCTCAATCACCGGATCCCAATCCGCCTTCTTCATCCGCACCGCAAGGCCATCACGCGTGATGCCAGCGTTGTTCACCAAAATGTCGATGCGCCCGAAATCTTTTGAGGTTTCCAGTGAAGCAGCTTTAATGGACTCGGCCGACAGCATGTCCATCGCAATCGAAAATGCCTCGCCGCCTGCCGTCCGAATGGTTTGGCGGCAGCTTTCAACAGTTCTCGAGTTGCGCGCGGCCAGGAACTCGCGCGCCCAGCTTCGTGCCAAGCGCCTGGGCGCAAGCCATGCCGATTCCCCGGCTTGCGCCGGTCACCAATGCGGTTCGCATATGGTAGTCATCACGATAATGCCATCATAATAAGTGTAACTCAGCCTCATGGCCTATACGAACCTGCGCGACTTTATCCGCGCCCTGGAGAAAAACGATGAACTGAAACGAATCCCGTTTGAAGTAGATCCCCGTCTGGAAATGACGGAATTTGCCGACCGCGCTGTAAAAGGGCGGCCCGGCGCTGCTGTTTGAAAAGCCGAAAGGCAGCAACTTCCGTATTGATCAACTCTCTTTGCCAGTATGCGGCGGATGGAGCTTGCCATGGAAGTCGACTCAGTGGACGAAGTAGCGGCTCGCATTGTGGATTTTCTGGAGATGAGCAAGAAACCGGAAGGATTCTTCGGACAAGCTCAAAATGCTTCCGAAACTGGCGGAAGCAAGTTCCTTTTTCCCGAAAATCGGTAAGCAAAGCGCCTTGCCAGGAAATAGTCAAGACTAGCGATTTTTCCCTGTTCGACTATCCCATTCTGCAATGCTGGCCTGAAGATGGCGGGCGCTACATCACGCTGCCCATGGTGTTCTCCCGCAATCCGGAAACAGGCAAGCGGAACTGTGGCATGTACCGGATGCAGGTCTACGACGAGCACACCACCGGCATGCATTGGCAGACGCACAAGCAGGGCGCGGATCATTACCGCCGGTTCGTGGCAGAAGGGAAGACCACGCGCATGGAAGTCGCCGTGGCGATTGGCTGCGACCCTGCCACCATGTATTCTGCCATTCTGCCGCTTCCTCCTGACTTGGATGAAATGCTGGTTGCCGGGTTTCTGCGCGGCAACCCGCGTGGAGATGGTGAAATGCAAGACGTCGATCTGGAAGTACCTGCCGAATCCGAGATCGTGCTGGAAGGGTTTGTGAACTGGGCGAGCTTCGCACGGAAGGGCCCTTCGGCGATCACACTGGCTTTTACTCGTTGGCGGACGACTATCCGGTGTTTCACGTCACGTGCATCACGCATCGGCAAGAGTCCCGATTTACGCCACCACCATTGTGGGCCCTCCGCCCATGGAAGATTTCTACATGGGGAAGGCGATCGAGCGTATTTTTCTGCCGCTGATGCGGCTGCAACTGCCTGAAGTGCGCGATATCTGCATGCCCGCCGAGGGTGTCTTCCACAACCTGATTCTGGTCTCGATTCGAAAATCCTATCCAGGACATGCGCGCAAAGTCATGAGCGCCATTTGGGGATTAGGTCAAGCGATGTTCAGTAAATGCATCGTGGTGGTGGATGAAGAAGTGGATGTGCAAAATGTGAGCGAAGTCGCTTGGAAGGCGTTCAACAACATTGATCCCGAACGCGATATCCAATTCACCCTTGGACCTGTGGATTCCTTGGACCACGCCAGCAGACTTGTGAACTATGGCTCAAAAATGGGCGTAGATGCTACGCGCAAGTGGCCCGGAGAAGGTTTCACCAGGCCTTGGCCGGATGTGATTACCATGTCGCCCAAGTAAAGCAGCGCGTGGATGCCCTTTGGAAACAAGCGGGCCTCTAGATCACGTGTGCTACGCTGAAAACGGTTCCGCACGTTATGCGTTTCCGCAACGCTGCCCTTGCCCTTCTCATCTCCATCCTGTTTTGGGGTGTTCTTCTCGCTCAAAAACCTTTTAAAGAGTTTCCCGCGATTGAGTACAACCAATTCCCTTTGCCGCAGGATTGGGACCGAAAAGCGGAATGGACACGCGCGCGCCTTCGCTACCCGGATGTAACGGGCTATCCGAATGAGCCTGTATTTCTGCGCGGAGGCGGCCTGTTTCCAGGTTACTGGTCCATGGATTATCCACGTTCTGATCGGCATCTGCTGCAGGGCGTACGACGACTTACGCGGATTGATTCCCGGTCAGTAGAGCAAGTAGTGGAACTGGATGGCACGGGCGACATTTTCAACTGGCCGATAGTGTATGGCGTGGAAGTTGGCCATTGGGTGCTGCCTGAATCACAAGCGAAACAGATGCGGGATTTCCTGCTGCGGGGCGGCTTCTTCATGTGTGATGACTTTCACGGCACGGAAGAATGGGAGGTCTTCACCCAAAGCATGAGTCGTGTGTTTCCTGACCGGCCTATTGTGGACCTGCCAAATAACGACCCCATTTTCCATACCCTTTACGACTTAGATGAACGCTTTCAAGTGCCTGGAGAACAGTACTTTGAATCTGGCCGCACTTACGAGAAAGACGGCTTCCAAGCGCATTGGAGAGGCATCTATGATGACAAAGGCAGAGTCATGGTTGCCATTTGCCAAAACATGGATCTAGGTGACGCATGGGAGCATTCCGATGAACCGGAATACCTGGAAAAATGGGCTTCGCTGGCGTATCGGATTGGGATGAATTATTTTATTTACGATCTGACGCATTAATGCGTCATGGCATAGACGATGTAGTTCACGCCGATGCGCATTCCCAGGGAGGAATACTTTTCGGGGTAATAAGGATCGTCAGCATGTTCCCAGGAATCCCCTAAGTCCATGTTGTGGCAGATCGCGACCATCAATCGGCCCTTATCGTCATAGATCCCGCGCCATCGGGCCTCGTATCCGTCGATACTCATACGTTCTGCCGCTGCGGAGGAACTGCGCTCCCGGCACTTGGAAGCGATCACTCAAATCGTAAAGAGTGTGGAAGATGGGGTCTGTGTTGGAATATCCACGATCGGGCGGTCGGGAAAGACGCGGCTCATGCTGGCAACAAACACTTCCCACTCGCGTGTGCCGTGAAAATCGTCGCACATGAAGAAGCCGCCGCGTAGCAGGAAATCCCGCATCTTCTTTACTTGCTCGTCCGTCAGGCTCCAATGCCCCACTTCGACTCCATAGAGCCAGGGCCAGTTGTAAACATCGTCGCCATCATCCAGATTGACAGGCTGTTCCACGCTGCGGGCTTGGATTCTGGTCAAACGACGGACTGCTGCCGATAAATGGCGATCTGATTCGTGGATAATCGATAGTCCAGTTGGAAGCTCCCGAGTTGCCAGTCTCCATTGGCCGAAACCAACGCGTCCTCCTCCAAAAACCGGCGGGTACATCAGCCGGGCGAAAACCCATTCTGACTTTTCCTGGTAATCAGGAGGAAGGGGAAAATTTTCGTATTCGAAGCCTGGATATTCACGAAAGGGCTTCTGAAAGGCGTATACAGCGCTGATCAGTGAAATACTAAGGCAACCGGCAATCAGCAGTGTTCTGGAACGCATCAGCAATGGCCTTGCTCGCTTAGAGTAACATACCTCCTCTCCACGCTCCGGGTAACGGGAGATTCTGCTACACTGTGATTGCGAGTGACACGGTGGGTATAGCTCAGTCGGTAGAGCGCCGGATTGTGGTTCCGGATGTCGAGGGTTCAAGCCCCTCTACCCACCCCAGTCTTACTGCCCGCTAAATCGCCTCAAGCGCAGTATCTCCCCAAACGAAACATATAAATCTAATAAGCCAAGTCCGCTCACCGCGCCTCGCACGTAAGAGTTGTCCCAGTATTCTGTCCAATGGGGAAATCGCGTGCTCAGCAACGTCGCAAACAGATTCTGGCTCCATCCGTTTGTCCAGGGATATACCAACAGGAATGCCCCTAATTCCAGGCAAAAAAGAATAAACACAAAGGCAGAAAGTTTTTGCGCCCAGTGCACACGCACCGGCGCGGCAGGGTGCTCCGCCGTTTCCGGGTGAGCAGGGGGTGCGGAGGTGGGGAGTTCGCTCAAGCTTGGTTGCCCCTCAGACTGGTTCCGTGGCTTTGTTTCACCGTGAAACTTACCCGATGGAGCGGGGAAGGCCCATGGCGCTCCAGTGCCTTCACATGCTCCGGGGTCGCATATCCTTTATGCCGGGCAAGACCATACTGGGGATACACTTCATCTAAATGCCGCATGGAATCGTCGCGGTACACCTTAGCCACAATGGAAGCTGCGGCAATGGCATGGCAGCGTTGGTCCCCTTTCACTAAAGGGCACTGCGGCAGGTTAAGATCCAGCGGAAAACCATCCACTAGGAGGAAATCCGCTGGCAAGGTGAGTTGTTCCACGGCCTTTTTCATTGCCAGCCGTGATGCATGATGAATGTTGATCCTATCAATGGTGGCAGCATCCACCGATGCCACAGACCATGCCAGAGCACGTTCACGGATGCGTTCTGCCAGCACTGTACGCTGCTGCGGTTCCAGTAACTTGCTATCGTTCAAACCTCGAATAGGACGTTCCGGGCATAGAATCACTGCACCGGCAACCACATCCCCGAAAAGAGAACCCCTGCCAACTTCATCGGCACCGGCAATGGCCATAAAACCACGCGACCGGAGGGCTCGCTCCAATGTGCCATCACACTTCCAGGCACCCTTCATATCAGGTGAGTGAAATACGATTAGGAACGTTCTTTCAACCGGGCTGCTTTGCCTTTTAAGCCACGCAAATAATACAGTTTCGCACGGCGAACCTTGCCAGTACGCACCATGTCAATATGATCGATCGATCGGCCATGCAGCGGGAAAATACGTTCCACTCCCTGGCCGAAACTGACTTTGCGAACGGTAATGGTATCGCCTAAACCGGTGTTGTTGCGGGCAATTACGGTACCCTCAAAAACCTGAACACGCTCTTTATCGCCTTCCTTGATTTTCACGTGAACACGGATCGTATCGCCGGGCCGAAAAGTAGGCACATCCGTGCGCAAGTGCTTTTTAATGAAATTGCTCAACAACGCATTCTGCATAGTAAATCCTGTAAAAGCTGAGTCGAATTTTTTATTTTATCAATAAATCAGGGCGGAGACGGGCAGTTTTTTCGCGGGCTGCTTCCGCACGCCAGCGCCGAATTTGCTGGTGGTTTCCGTTCAGCAGTGCATCCGGTACTTTCCATCCCCGGAAGTCGGCAGGTCGGGTGTATTGTGGACAATCCAGAATCCCTTCTGCCCCAAACGATTCGTTTACCGCCGAATCCGTATTGCCAAGAACGCCTGGGGTAAGGCGCGCCACCACGTCCACAATCACCGCCGCGCCGAGTTCGCCGCCTGATAACACATAGTCTCCAATGGAAACTTCTTCGTCCGCCAAGTGAATTGCGACACGTTCATCCACCCCTTCATACCGTCCACAGATCAACACAATTTGCTCATAACCAGCAAATCGCCGGGCTGTGGCTTGATCAAACTTTCGCCCTTGCGCGGAAAGAAGGATGACGCGAGTGGCTGCGGTCCGGACGGGAAGAGTGCTTTCCACGGCAGAGAACAAAGGCTCCGGTTTTAGCAGCATGCCTTCTCCGCCACCAAACGGACGATCATCCACGGTTTGATGTCGATCCGCAGTCCAATTCCGAAGATTGTGAATTTGTACCGCCACCGTTCCCGCCTGGAGGGCGCGGCTGACCACTCCGTGCGAAAAAGGGCCTTGAAAGAACTCCGGGAAGATGGTGATCAAATGAAAAATCACGGCTGGTTCAATTCCAGAAGACCCTCGGGCGCATCGATCAGGATTTCCCGATTGGGAAGGTCAATCCTTAAGCAGATGGCACGAGCGAATGGAATCAGCAAGCCCGTATCGAGTTCCAGAAGCCCGGAAGGGCCGAAGTCCTGCACGGATTGAACAGCACCCACCACTTTGCCGGATTTTTGATCTCGTACGGCACATCCGATCAGGTCCGAATGAAAGTAAGCACCTTCTTCCGGTGAAATCCGTTCGGAGCGGGGAATGCGCACTTCTGACCCTGCCAAAGTTTCAGCGGCAGAGATGGAATCCACACCCTGAAACTTAAAGATCAAAATGCCCTGGTGGTTCCATACCTCTTCAACGGCGTAAGAGTCACCTTCACCGAACAGAAACACCTGCTTGAGTTGGGAAAATCGTTCCGGATCGCTGCTGAAGCTGATTGCCGTCAGCTCGCCACGGTTGCCTCTTGGCTTTCCTAACAGGGCAATGGTCACCCAGTCTTGACTGGAATCAGTAGTCACTCCAGAATTTCAAGGTTGAAGCGACGGTTCAGCTTCATGCCAGCGGCACCCAGAATCGTACGAATGGAACGAGCCGTACGGCCCTGTTTTCCAATGACTTTGCCCAGATCTCCGGGGGCCACTTTCAATTCCAGAATAGTGACGTGTTCCCCTTCAATCGCGCTGACTTTCACTTCTTCCTCGATGTCGACCAGCGCCTTTGCGATATCTTCAATTAACTGTTTCATCGACATCGTTCCTTGGAAAGAACTAAACGGCTGGAACCGGTTCCGCCGCCGGATTGTTCTTCACCAATCGCGCTACGGTGTCCGACATCTGCGCGCCGTTCTTGACCCAGTGCTCGATGCGCTCATGCTGCAGCACAACCGTAGCCGGATGCGCCAGCGGATTATAATTGCCTACCACTTCCAAATTGCGGCCATCACGGGCGCGTTCCTTATCGATCACCACCACGCGGTAAAACGGCTTCTTTTTGGCGCCGAAACGCGCCAGGCGAATCATGAGCATTACTTTATTGTTTCCTTAGAATCCTGGTAAACCGGGCATGCCCGGAAATTTCATTTTGCCAAATTTCTTGCCGAGCGCGCCACCCATCATGCCGCCCGGAAAAACTCTTCATCATTTTACGGGCCTGCGTATACTGCTTCAGCAGGTTGTTCACATCCTGTACGCTGGTGCCGGAACCCTTGCGCGATGCGCCGCCGCCGGCTGCCGTTGATCAGCATATGGTTCGCGCGCTCTTTCGGCGTCATCGAATCGATGATCGCCACCGTCCGGTACATCTCTTTTTCATCCACCTGGACGTTCTTCAACTCTTTCAGCATGCCCATGTCGGGCATCATCTTCAGCAAGCCTTCCAGCGGACCGAGCTTGCGCAGCTGCTTCAACTGGTCGCGAAAATCTTCCAGCGTGAAATCGTTGTCCAGCAGCTTCTGCTGCATCTTCTCGGCCTGTTTCTCATCGAACGCTTCGCGCGTTTTATCGATGAAAGACAGAATGTCGCCCATGCCCAGAATGCGCGAGGCAGCGCGATCCGGGATAGAACGGTTCGAAGCGCATCCGGACTTTTCGCCCACGCCGACGAACTTCAACGGCTGCCCGGTGACGTGACGGATGGAAAGCGCCGCGCCGCCGCGCGCATCGCCATCCATCTTGGTCAGAATGACGCCGGTGATGCCGAGCGCCTTGTGGAACTCGTCCGCCGATTTCACCGCGTCCTGGCCGGTCATGGCATCGGCCACGAACAGGATCTCCACCGGGTTCAACTCTTCTTTGAGCTGCTTCAGCTCCGTCATCAACTCGTCGTCGATATGCAGCCGGCCGGCGGTATCCACCAGCAGCACGTCGCGCCCGGTATTGGCAGCTTCCCGCCGCGCGGATCGCGCCAGTTCCAACGGCAGCTTTTCTTCCGGCGCGCCTGCGTAGATCGGGATATTGATATCCCGCGCCACCACGCGCAACTGTTCGCCGCGCCGCGGGACGGTAAACGTCTACCGAGACCACCAGAGGCGCATGGCCGTTTTTGGACAGCCAACGCGCAAGCTTGCCGGTAGAGGTGGTTTTACCGGAACCCTGTAAACCCACGATCAGGAATACGCTAGGCGGTTCGATTCGCGAAACGAAGCTTCGCTTCGTGGCTGCCGAGAACCTTGACCAGTTCGTCGCGGACAATGCCGATTACCTGCTGCGCGGGAGAAAGCGACTGCAGCACTTCCTGGCCCATCGCCTTTTCTTTCACGCTCTCAATCAGCTGTTTGACTACTCGGAAATGGACGTCGGCTTCCAGAAGCGCTACGCGAATTTCGCGCAGAGCGGATTCCATGTTTTCAGCCGTAAGCTTCCCTTCGCCGCGCAGATTCTTGAAAACGCGCTGCAATTTTTCCGAAAGATTTTCGAACATGATTCAAAGACCCACGGACACACTTCTGCCTTGGGTTCTATTTGCCATTATACAACGGCTTGTTATTTTCCTAGCCTGCTGCGGGAAGGGCCGCTGCCGGCTGGCACTCTGCGCAAGTGCAGATTTTACGAAAATGGTCGAAAGAATAAATGCCGGTAGAATGCCCATCGCTCCACCCGATGCGAATGGCATAATTTCCCACCGGTTCCACCGTCAGCATCTTCAATTTCGGCTGAAACATCTGAAAAGGAGTTTCGCCGGTTTTGGGGCGGGGAGGCGTGCCATGTGCGCCGGTGCAGCCCGCGCAAGGGCAGTGATCACGCAGATACACTACGTCATAGCTGCTTTTGTGTCCGTCTTTCCAATCAATCTGGATGCCGCGTGATTTCGAAATCGCAATATGTTCGGGATCACTCCCAATTACCTGAGTCATGTTGAGTTGATTACTAAGCCGCTAGTGGAATAGCCGTTCGACGTCCCGCACGCCGGAGATGCGCCGCATGGCGGAAACCAGCTTTTCCAATTGCTTTTTATCGCGAATATCGATTGTCATTTCGATCTGCGCGCCTTCATTGTCAAAGCCCAGATTGGTTCGTGCTTCCAGGCTTCGGATATTCGCCTTTTCATCAGAAAGCAGCGTAGTGAGCTGTGCCAGCAATCCTGGCCGGTCGTCTGTATGAACCACAATTCTTACCGGGAAGGTTTCTGCCGCATTTCGCGCCCAGTCGACATCGATTTTCCGGTCCACTTCATACATCAGGTTTTGCACGTTCGGGCATTGGCGGGAATGCACAGCAACCCCTTTGCCGCGCGTTACATACCCGATGATGGGCTCGCCTTTGATGGGGTTACAGCATTTGGCACGGTAAGAAAGCAGATCGTCAAACCCTTTGACGCGAATAGTGGATTCGGAATCGCCACCGGTGTCAGGCGTTGGGGTAGCTACTGGCTCGGTCGCCGATTTTGCAGGCGGGGGCGGTTCTTCTAGTTCCGCCGAAGGAGACAGCTTTTGTAGGACTTGCCGCGCAGAGAATTTGCCGTATCCTAAAGCGGCATACAGATCGTCGGCCTTGCTGAAACCGTACTCGCCAGCCACCGCGAGAAGCGTGGCCAAGGACACCTGTTTCAACTGGACATTCAAACGATGCGCTTCTTTTTCGAGGTACTTTTCGCCAATCTCGATTGCCTTTAGCCGCTCGCTCGCATTGATGACGTGCTTGATTCGGTTCCGAGCGCGGGCAGTTTTGACAAAGCTAAGCCAGTCTTTCACTGGTTTGTGGCCGCTTTGGGTAATGATTTCGACGCTATCCCCGTTTTTCAGCGCATGCCGAAGGGGCACGATGCGCCCATTGACCTTGGCTCCCGTACAAAGATGGCCGATATCAGAGTGAATGGCGTAAGCGAAATCTACTGGCGTCGCGTCCCGTGGCAGGATAATGACTTTCCCTTTCGGAGTGAAGGTATAAACTTCCTCCGGGTAAAGGTCCACCTTCAAGGTGGAAAGGAACTCACCCGAATCCCGCACCTCGCTCTGCCATTCAACTAGATGTCGTAGCCAGGCAATACGCTGGTCATCCTGAGCCGGACCTTTTTTGCCTTCTTTGTACTTCCAGTGAGCTGCAATGCCTTCTTCGGCAATTCGGTGCATCTCTTCGGTACGTATCTGAACCTCGAAATGGCGTCCTTCCGGTCCGAACACAGAAGTATGGAGAGATTGATAAAGGTTAGGGCGGGGGATTGCAATAAAGTCTTTGATCCGGCCCGGCACCGGGCGCCATTCCTTGTGGATCACGCCTAATGCCGCATAGCAGTTCTTCACGGAATCCGTGATAATCCGAAGCGCCAGCAGGTCATATACCTGTTCGATTGGAATTTTCTGCCGCTTCATTTTCAGGTACACCGAGTAGGTCCGTTTCACACGGGAATCCACACGGGCCGGAACATTCTCATTACGAAGCTCGGTTTCTACCCGAAGCTGGAGTTCCGTTAGAAATTTTTCATTGTCCCCCAGCTTGGATTCGATATTGCGAATCACTTCCGTATACCCTTCCGGGTCCAGGTGCTGAAAAGCCAGGTCTTCCAGTTCCCCGCGCAGCTTGCCCATTCCGAGCCGGTGGGCAATCGGTCCGTAGATCTCAATCGTTTCCCGGGCAATTCGCTCTTTTCGCTCTTGCGAGAGATGCCCAAGCGTTCGCATGTTATGTAAACGATCGGCAAGCTTCACAATCATGACGCGAATGTCATCGGTCATGGCCAGCAGCATTTTGCGAAAGCTTTCAGCCTGGCGCTCCTCGGCAGAGAAAAAATCCAGTTTGCCGAGTTTCGTGACCCCATTTACACAATTGGCGACTTCTGCTCCGAACAGCTTTCGGACGTCTTCTACCGTGACGCTGGTATCTTCCACCACATCATGGAGCAGCCCGGTTTGGAGGCTGACCAAATCCATCCGCATCTCTGCCAGGATGTGAGCCACGGATAAGGGATGGGAAAGGTAAGGTTCGCCGGAATTACGAAGCTGTTTTTTATGGTGCTGCCCGGCGAAGTGATACGCCTGTTCTAAGGGTTGAAGATCGTCTTTTGGACGATACTCCCGGACTCGATTCAATAGAGTTTGGAACTGTTGTTCCAAACCGGCATCGAAATCAAGAGGAGTAACTGCTGACTGGAGGGAAACTCCCGGAACGTCGGAGAGCACTATATCTTATTTTAGCGTGAGTAAACAAAAAGAGGGAAAAGGGGCAGCAACCGTTATATTGCTGCCCCTTGGAAAGAACGGGAACTACTCTGCTTTTTTACCGCTTTGTGCTGCTTTTTCCTTCTTTTCCGCATTGATCTTACGGGCTTCCATCGACTTATTCACCCAGTTGTCGGCAATCTCGGATTGCTTTTTGTATTCTTCCGGAGAATCCATCAAGTCGGCACGGTAACGGATCAAGAGATTCATATACGCCATGGCATCGTCGTAATTCGGATCGATCTCCAAAGCCTTTTGAGTGTCCTTAATTCCCTGATCAAGCACGGGCATCCACTGAGTCTTCAGCTCCTCGCGGACCTTTTTATCTTTCAAAGGACCCGGATCTGTGCGCTTCATGCCCATTTTGTTGCGGGCTTCCAAGTCCGCCTGCACAAATTTGGTCCAGTCAATTACACCAAGCGTGTAGTAAGCTTCTTTGCTATCGGGCTTGGCCGCAATCAACTTCTTGTTCCACTCTTCCGCCTGATCAAACTTCTTTTCATTGAAGTAGATGGAAGCAATGGACTGAATCGCCGTTACGTTGTTAGCATCCTTCTCTAACACCTTCTGGAACTGATCCAGAGCAGATTGAGCAAATTTGCTGTTTTCCGTGGATTCTGCGCCCGGAATCCACTGGCTCATATACGACATAGCCAGATAAAGCCGAGGCACATCCCAATTCGGGTCCAGATCGGTCGCCACTTTGAAGTAGTTCACCGCCTGGGAATATTGTGCAGACTTAAATGCCTGCACACCCTTATTCAGGTTGTCTCGTGCCTTCAGCTTCTCGCAGCCCGCAGAAAAGAGAGCAGTGGCAGCAAGCATTCCTGCCAAGGCAATTTGCTTTACCCGCATCACTTGCCTTCCTCCACCTTCGGAGTCATCAAGCCGACTTTATCGATGTTGGCTCCATGAGCCATGTCGATAGCGCGAGCAATCACCGCATAGTCCAGATCCGGGTCTCCTTTGATGAACACCACGCGCTCATTGCGCATCTTGAAGACTTCCACCAGACGCTCTTCCAAACGATCCCAGCTGCTCTGCTCTTCATTGATTTTGACGTTTCCGGCTTTATCAATGTTGACGACCACTGTGCGGTCATTCTCCGGTGGGGGAGGCGAGTTCGGGGGGGGCGGCTGTGGTGCTAACGCCTCAAGACCTTTGGGGTGTACGGGCGAGATAGCCATAAAAATGATCAACAACACCAGAAGAATGTCGATCATGGGCGTCATGTTGATGCTGGATTGGACGCCGCCACCGCCGCCTACATTCATTGCCATGGTAGTAACTCCTTGGTAAATTTCGGAATTTGATTACAGGCCTGCGCTTTAGCCGCAGGTTTTGTTTTTGCTACTTGTTGTTCTGTTAATAATCCAAGCTGATCTACACCGGCAGTACGGAGGTTATCTACTACGTCTTCCACCACCTTGTATTTCGCCCGCTGGTCGGCCTTAATGTAAACCAGTTTATTCGGCTTGTTCGTCAGCAAGTCTTTCACTTTTTCGCCAAGCTGTTCGGGCTGCAACCAAAAGCGTACCCGGACTCAGAAATGCCTTACCATCTCGCGTAATAGCAACCATTACCGCATCTTCTTTATCGGCATCTGCCATCGTGATCGGATTCCGTGTTTTTGCCATATCCACGGCTACACTCTTGGAAAGCAGGGGAGTGATCACCATGAAAATAATTAAAACCACTAACATCACATCCACCATGGGAGTGACATTGATATCCGAAACGGGAGGCGGCGCTTTTTTTAGTTCCATATGGAGCTCCTGGAATAGTTAAACAGTTTCCTTTCACCAGTTTCCGTAAAAAAGCTACTGATCACTGCAATCAGTAGCTTTTTCCATCAACTCGCAAAAAGAAGGACTACTTACGAGTACCTGCCACGCGATGAGAGCGCTTCAGGAAGTAGTCCACCAGCTCAGAACTGGAGTTGCCCATTTCCACGTCAAACGCGTCGATCTTGCCGGTAAAGTAATTAAACATCCACACAGCGGGAACGGCGACAAACAGACCGATAGCGGTGGTCACCAGTGCTTCCGAAATACCGCCTGCGATGGCGCCGATACCAGGGGTCTTTTCGTTCGCCATGCTCTTGAACGCATTGATGATGCCGACCACTGTTCCGAACAATCCCACGAACGGAGCCGTGGAACCGATGGTGGCCAAGCTGGAAACACCACGCTTCAGTTCAGCATGAACGATAGCTTCGGAGCGCTCCAGAGCGCGACGGGAAGCATCGATTTCTTCACCTGAAATTTCAGCACTTGCCTGGTGAGCCTGAAATTCCTGCAAACCAGCTACTACGACTTTGGCCAAGTGGCTCTTCTTGTAACGGTCCGCTACCTTGATGGCTTCATCCAGCTTTCCTTCCCGCAATGCGCCAGCCACTGCCGGAGCAAAAGCACGGGACTGTTTCTTGGCGGCATTGTAAGCCATCAGACGGTCGATCATGATACCGATAGACCAAGCCGACATGATGAACATGACGATAACCACGGCTTTCGCCAAGGTCCCATGTGTCCCCAAAGAGAGCGGGGATCCCAGCCTACATCAGCACCTTCCTGAAGCAGCATGAACGCCCAAACCTGTAATTGTAAAAGCATCGTTATATGTCTCCTGCGAGTTGAATTGAAATGTCTTAGATTGCTAAGTGTTGCCTGAAACGTTACTGGTTTAACGTGAAATTTACATCGATCGTTGTGATGACGTCCACCGGCTCGTTGTTCAAAAGCGTCGGTTTATAGACCCACTGTTCGACCGCCTGCTGCGCTGCCGCCACCAGCAGCGGGTGGCCGCTCACAAGCTGCAAGTTCTGAATTCGGCCATCCTTGCCGATCACCGCATTGAAGCGTACCGTGCCCTGAATACGGGCCTGACGCGCCAATGGAGGATACGGAGGTTTGACCTGCCGCAAGATGTTTGCCGCCTGGACGTTGCCACCCACGCGAATGGAAGAAGGTTTTGGTTCTTCCTTGGGAGGCGGAGGAGGAGGCGGAGGTGCCGCTGCAGCTTGGGGAATTCCGCCTAAAATGCCACCGATAATGCCGCCGCCGGTACCGCCAGCGACACCACCTGGTACACCACCCGGCACGCCCGTGGAAGGAGGCGCCACTTCTTCTTCTTTCACCATCTTGATTTCTTTGGGAATCTTGGTAGGAGCTACCAGGCGATTCATGTCAAACTGTTTCACCACAGGACGCACAGGCTTCACTGCTGCCGCAGGCGGCGGAGGAGGCGGTGGCGGTGGCGGTGGGGGAGCGACAAGAAAACTTGTCATCTGTGCGGACTTGATCGTATCGAAATAGATCAAGGGAATAATCACCAGGACTGCGACGGCAAGAATCTGAACCCCGAACGACAGCAAAATCGTCCACGATTTGTTTGTTTTGCCTACGCCTTCCACAAATGTCTGTTCAAACATTTCGGCCTCTCTTAAAATGATGTGATTCTGCCGGTTCGAGCGGTACGGGGCTCGAAAGCCGGGTTTCAACTTTTAGTAACTCACTCGTTTTCGTTCCGCCTGAGTTATACGCCCAGCGGTCCTTTGCGAACTTTTGGTACAGCCGTTTTCAAGCCTGCAGCATTCTGGTTGAGTGCCGCACTAGGTTTCGCCGCCGATGCCAAGCACCGGACCTGCGCTGCGTCGCGCTTCCAGCTTGTTATGCCAGTAAAGCACGATTGGACTTGCAATAAACACAGAAGAATAAGTACCAACGATAATACCGACCACCAAGGCAAAAGAAAAGCCATGGAGCACCGGGCCGCCAAATAAGAACAGCGCCAGCACCGTTAAGAACGTCAGACCGGAAGTCATGATGGTCCGGCTCAAAGTTTGATTGATACTCCGATTGATCACCGACCCTAAAGGCTCTCGCGCCGGTTCAACCGCAAGTTTTCGCGAATGCGATCAAAAATCACGATGGTATCGTTCATCGAGTAACCCACCAGCGTGAGCAAAGCCGCAATCACCGTTAAATCAATCTCTTTGTTAAAGAGCGAAAAAATTCCTACCGTGATGATGGTGTCGTGAAACACCGCAATCACCGCCGCCAGTCCATAAATCCATTCAAAGCGGAATGCGATGTACACCAGCATTCCCGCCAAAGCCAGCAAAGTCGCCCGGAGTGCGTATTTTCGGAGATCCGCTCCCACTTTCGGGCCCACAAAATCAGTTGCCTGCAAGGTGAACGGAGAAAGAGTAAACCGCTGCTTCAACGCCTGAATCACCTGGCTGCGTCACGCCCGGAACACCCGAAAGCTGATCAAAGCTGGAAAGCAAGCCCGAACGTGGCGGAGTGTTGCGGAAGGAGAAAATATCCGCCACTACTTTATCGAGTTGCGGATCAGACAATGCTGCTCCACCTGTACTCAAGGGCTCTCGCAGTTGCTCCTTCACCTGTTGCTGGCTACTGTTATTGAAATCCAGCTTGCCTGCTTCCGAATGGCCGAACTTTCTTCTCCAGAGTTTCCATCACAATCTGCCGGTTCCGCGTCAGCGCGGTATTGTCCGCGCCTTCCGTTCCTACCGACACCTGATTTTCTCCGCCAATAAACTTCTGCACCGTTGGCGCGGCAGGAAGTGCTTTATCCAGCGCATCACGGATTTCCGCCTCCGGGGGAGGGCCGGCAAACTTAAAGGTCAGAACCGTGCCACCCTGAAAATCGATCCCATATCGCGGACCACCCTTTATGGCAAGACTAATCAGCCCAAGCGCCGTCAAGACCAGTGACGCAGTAATAAAGGGCCACTTCTTACCAAGAAAATCAAAGTTCGTTTGTCGAAATAATTCCATCCGTTACTGCCTGCCCATCCGCCGGGCCGACTGTTATCTCATCACTATATTGGATAAGACACCAGACCCGTTCATCTTGTTCCCAGTTTTTACGCCCGTCTAGTACCAGAACTGAGCTTTCCGTTCCCGTTTGCAGAAATCCAGAACGGGCCACAAATTCTGGTTCAAATGCTAAGCGCAGTTACCTGCTTCTTACGCGATAATTCGTACTCAAAAATGGTCTTGGAAACAAACACAGCTGTAAATACATTCGCCACCAGACCAATCACCAACGTGACCGCGAATCCCTTCACAGGGCCCGTACCAAACAAAAACAAAAACAAGCAAGACACAATGGTGGTCACGTGCGTATCCACAATGGTCCACCACGCTTTGCCGAATCCAGCGTCCACAGCCGCTACTACCGACTTGCCGGACCGTAGCTCTTCGCGAATTCGTTCAAAAATCAGCACGTTGCTATCAACCGCCATGCCGATGGTGAGAATAATACCGGCAATCCCAGGTAGCGTCAACGTTGCATGGAAGTAAGACAAGGCTGCAATCAATATGATTGTATTCAGAATCAGAGCCAGCACCGCATTCACTCCGCTGAATTTGTAATAAATCAACATCACCAGAATCACTGCTGCTAAGCCGGCAATGCCAGCCAGAAAGCCTTGGTGAATCGAATCCTGCCCTAAAGAAGGCCCCACAGTGCGCTCCTCCAGGTACTGAATTCCTGCCGGCAAAGAGCCTGAGCGCATCACCAGCGCTAAATCAGAGGCTTCCTGCTCGCCACCCAGGCCAGTGATACGGCCCGAATCGCTGATAGCTGCGTTAATGGTGGCTACGCTGCGAAGTGTTTTATCCAGCACCACTCCCAACTTTTTGCCAATGCTGGCTCCAGTGAACGCTTCAAACCGGCGGCCACCATCCTGGGAAAGCGTAAATGTGGCTTCCCACTTTCCGAATTCATCACGTGAAGGCCGCGCGTTCCGCAGATCCTGTCCGGTAATTACCGGGGAGCGGGATACCAAATACCAAACGCCACCTTCCGCTCCGCGAGGGTCCTTCAACAGTTCCGTATTTAAAGGCAGAATTCCGCCCTTTTGCGCCAATGCGCCTTCCTGCGTGGGAAAAGGACCTTCCTGCACTTCCACAATGGAAAGCTGTGCCGCCTGACCAATGATGTCTTTTACGCGTGCCGGGTCATCAATGCCGGGCATCTGCACCAGAATTTCGTATTCAGAATCCGCCCGACCCTGCTGCTGCACAGGCGCTTCTTCCAAGCCCAGTGCATTGATCCGATTCTTGATGGTGTCGATGGATTGTTCCACCGCACGGCGCTTGATGTCTGCCAGTTCAGCGGTCTTCAGGTTCAATCGAAAGTCTGAACCGTTCACAGGTGTTAAGTTCCACTGGGGGTAATGATCCGCCACAAAGGTACGGAACTGGCTGTTCTTGCTCCCGTTCACGCCACGGACATTGATTTCAATGTTGTCCGCCGTTGCTGTCGTGTTGGGGTCATTACGGTCCGCGCTGGTGAAATCCAGATTGCCTTTTCGCCGCTCCTCCTGCATGGAGTCGATGACCTGCTGCGCCACGCCTTTCACAGCATCCTGCACCTGCACTTGGAGCACAAGCTGGCTACCGCCTCGCAAGTCCAGTCCAAGTCGGATATTCTTTTCCAGATTTGCCTTCAGTTGATCACCGGAGCGGGGAAGGCCGATAATGCCATAAATGCAAAGGAGAATGGTTGCCACAATGACAACCGTTTTCACTGTTAAGTTCTTCTGCATGAGAACGTTCGATGATTGTTTGGAAACGTCTTTGAATTCTATCCTACTTGGCCGTTTCGGTGTTGACCAGGCTGCTCACAGCGCTGCGCGCCACCTGTAGTTTAAGGTTGTCCGGCTTCACGCGCAGAATCAGCGTATCGCTGTCCAGCGCCACTACGTTGCCGACCAACCCACCGGTAGTGACCACTACGTCACCGGTCTTCAGGTTCTCCAGCATCTGTTTCTGTTGCTTTTTCTGTTTCTGCATAGGCAGAAACAGAAGGAAATAGAAGATGCCGAATATCACCACAATCGGCAAGGCTTGCGCTAGTGGATTCAATGTAGAAGCTTGGAGCAGGAGAAAGCTGAACAGCACGATTTATCGGACCTGTGAATTCAAAAATAAGGGAGCGGGAACGAACATCACGAGATCACAGCAGGCCGGTTACGGACTGCGCGGAGATATTCGGGGAATGTGCCCAAGAGGATAGCCTGCCTGATCTCTCGCATGATGTCAAGGTATCGCTGAAGATTATGCCTTGTGGCAAGCGAGGAATAAAGGATTTCTCCTGCCTGGAAGAGATGCCGCAGATAAGCCCGTGTATAGGAGCGGCAGGTATAGCACCCGCATTTCTCATCAACCGGGCGCTGGTCATCCCGGTAGCGGGCGTGTTTGATGATGAGCTTTCCTTCGGAGGTAAATAGATATCCGTTGCGGGCGTTACGGGTGGGAAGCACGCAATCCATCATGTCAATGCCGCGCGCCACATACTCCGCCAATTCTTCCGGCATTCCGACACCCATGGCGTAGCGGGGACGCTGGCGCGGCAATATGTGCTCTGTGGCCTCCACGGCTTCCATGCTCAAGGGGCGCGGCTCCCCCACGGAAAGTCCGCCTACTGCATAGCCATCCGCTTCCAGTTCCACCAAACGGGATGCGCATTCCCGCCGAAGATCCGGGAACATGGAACCTTGCACAATGGGAAACAAAGCCTGCCGCCGTTCCCGCTCCTGCTGACGATGCCGGTAATGAGCCATGCCTGCCTGTGCCCAGCGCACCGTCCGCTCCATGGATGTGCGGGCAAGTTCATGACTCACTGGGTATTCCGGACACTCATCCAGCATCATCATGATGTCGCTGCCTAAAGCAAACTGCACATCCACGGTGGAAGCGGGCGTAAACATATGCAAGTCGCCGTTCAGATGGGATTGGAAGCGCACCCCTTCCTCGGAGATCTTCCGCAAACCGCTCAAGCTGAATACCTGAAAACCTCCGGAATCCGTCAAAATGGCATTCGGCCAACCCATAAATCCATGCAAGCCGCCCAATTGAGCCACTAACTCATGACCGGGCCGAAGAAACAGATGGTAAGTGTTGCCCAGCAGAATAGGCACCTGAAGATCCTGCGACAAATCTCGCTGCGACAAACCTTTCACCGTCGCTTGCGTCCCTACAGGCATGAAGACGGGTGTGGGAATATCTCCGTGCGCGGTGTGGAGCACTCCCGCACGAGCGCGCGTAGTGGCACATTCAGTAATGGATGACCAAGATACTTGCGAAGTGTTTATGTTAGAAATCACACAGTTTAATCTTGAGAGAAGTGAATTATAGTCCGAAACGCTAAAAACGGCATTTGCCGTGCTTCAAACAAGGAAAAGTCAAGAGAGGAATTATTACATGAAGAATATTGGAATCTACATTCTGCTTGCCGGGCGCTAAGCGCGCAAGTTCCGAACCCCACTCAGAACTCCCGGCCACAGTCTGCTTCCAGTGACGTTCCCCAGCCCATCTTTCGCGTGACGGTTGTATCGCGCACTACCAAGGCAATCAACTACCATCATCGCACTGGCAGCACAAAAGTGGATTTAAAGGGTACAGCGCTCATGCCTGCTGCGCAGGGCGAAGCCAAAGTAGAAAGTAACACCGGGGCAACCAAAATCAGCATTGATGTAAAGAAGATGAGCACTCCCTCTTCTTTTGGTCCTGAGTATCTTACCTTTGTTCTTTGGGCCGTTACACCGGAAGGTCGAGCAAATAATCTCGGTGAGATTGTGTTGAATGGTGGCGCGGACCACCGTTCCATTGATGCCGCGACGGAACTGCAGGCTTTTGGCTTGATTGTGACGGCTGAGCCCTATTGGGGCGTTACCCAGCCAAGCGACGTGGTGGTAATGGAAAACTATGTTCGCCCAGATACCACCGGAACGATTCAACAAGTCGATGCGAAATTCGAGCTTCTGCAACGCGGCCAGTATTCACAGAACATCGACAACTCAAAAATGCCGATGGTGACGGATCTCAAAACCAACCTTCAGCTTCGGGAAGCCCGTAATGCCGTGGCGATTGCGAAGGCTGCTGGGGCGGATCGGTATGCAGCCGATACGTTGCAGAAGGCTTTGGTGGATCTGAAAAATGCGGAAGATTACAACCGCGGCAAAGGTGACAAAAAGGCATTAGAAACCAATGCCCGTGAAGCTGTACAAATGTCCGAAGATGCCCGCATTATTTCCATTCGCAAGATGAGAGCGGAAGAGCTGGCAGCCGAGCAGGCAGCTTCAGCGCAGCGTGAAGCGGATGCTCGTGCTCGGGAAGCGGATGCCCGTGCCAAAGCAGATGCGGAAAGCAAGGCACGTGCTCAAGCAGTGGCACAGCGGAATGCAGCAGACCAGGCTCGTATGGAGGCTGAAAAGGCGCAAGCAGATGCCGAAAAAGCGCGAGCTGCAGCTTTAGCGGCGTCAGAGCAAGCGAACAAAGACCGGGCTGCTGCGGATGCAGCACGGCAAGCCGCCTTAGCTCAACAACAAGCATCACAAGCAGAAGCGGAACGGGCAAGACTGGCAGCCGCTAATGCGAATTCGGCACTTCAGAAATCCGAGGCAGAAAAAGCGGAAATCCGACAACGTTTACTGGCTCAGTTGAATCAGATTCTGGAGACCAGGGACACGGCTCGCGGATTGATTGTGAACATGTCTGACGTTCTATTCGACTTCAACCAGAGCACAATCAAACCGGCTACTCGCGAAACCCTGGCGAAGCTGGCGGGAATATTGCTGGCTTATCCTTCGCTTCGGCTGGCGCTGGAAGGGCACACCGATAGTGTTGGTACAGATCAATATAACCAGACGCTTTCTGAAAAGCGCGCCTATAGTGTGCGTGATTATTTAGTACAGCAAGGAATCAGCGGAAACAGCCTAACTGCTGTAGGTTTTGGTAAAGCTAACCCAATTGCTCCCAACGACACAGCAGCAGGAAGGCAGCAAAATCGGCGTGTGGAAATGGTGGTTTCCGGAGATGTGATCGGAACACCTATCGGTGGCGCTGCTACAAATCAGTAAACTAACCGAATCGTTCCCTCAAAAGCCGCTGCGCATCACTGGATGCGCAGCGGCTTTTTGTTTGCCAGGAAGCATTATTTCTTGCCTTTCAGGGATAAACCAAACTTAGGATCAGAACGCGTGCCGGAAATACGAATCGGAATCACGGCTCCGTGTCCGTCTTTGTGGAAGAACGGGTCCAACGCTTTCAGGAAAAACGATTTCACCCCAGTGGTCATTTCAGAGACCTTAGCCTCTGTTTTCGCGGTTCCCTGAAAATCCAGAGTGTCCTTATCCAGCCCATAAGAGCCAGTTAAGGAAATTGAAGCACCCGGTACGGAGAAGTTGAGCTGTGAAAAGCTAGCCGTAGCATTTTTCATCAAAAACCGCCCTTTCAGGTCAGACCAGACTTCATCGCCGATCCCTTCTTCCGTTATGCCTTGGGTACGGCGGCTCAAGGTATCCACTTTTCCTTGAGCGCTGCTATTTGTGAAACGTGCTTTGTTGATCTGGAATCCGCCCGACAACTCCATTTTATTGATCACGGGAACGGGTCCCGGCGGAATGATCAGCTTGGCTTGAAAGCTGGTATCGCCAGACATGGGAGGCGTGCTACCACTTACCGAAAGGAGCAGTAAGTCTTCCAAACGTGCTTTTTGAACATCTACGTCCAGTGACACCGTTTTGCCTTTCACTCCTGGTTTCCCTTCCACTGCTCCCCGCGCCACGATCTCGGTATGGAGAAAGTGAGCGTTGACGGGCTGCAGGTAAGTGTCGCCATCCGTGCCATCCACAATGGCGTGAAATTCGGTTTTCAAATCCACCGGATTGCCCGCTTCCTTCAAGCGGAAGTCAGGCGTCTCGCTATGTCCGTCCACTTCAATGCGGCTTAACGCGCCTTTGTAAGAACCGTCGGACGATAGAATGCCGGAGATGCCCTTAAACACGGAAAGATCAGCATGGCGAAAGGTGTACTTGCCGGAGACCGGCGTATCGCCTGCTTCGTCTTGATTCCAAGGGCCGAAGTGCCCCGTGCTTTCAATGGAGCCTGGCGGCTTCGGATTCGTCAGCGTGGCGCGAAAAGTCATTGCCCGGTTCGGACCTGTGGAATGGAGCGTCAGCTTTGAGATATGAAACTCCTTCGGCTCTTTTCGCGGAGTTTTGGGAATGATGATCAGGTGCGTGCCATCGGCAATTACTTCTTCCAACACGAACGGACTTGGGCGGGCCTTTTCACCACCTTCTTTATGGTCTCGATGTGGTGGAACGTGAATTTCTAAGCCTTCCAGACGAACGACTCGCACGCGGGTTGGCTTGCCGATTAGGCCAAGAAAGCCAGCCGTTGCTTCAAACCGTTTCATGGTAACCAGTGGCGGCACATCGGTGCGCCCATGTTCCCGAAATACAACGTTTGTACCGGAAACGCGGGCACGCGGAAACAGGGAAATGGTCAGGTCCTGAATCTGGATATCGCTCTGGTAGCGTTCCTTCAACTCTTGTTGAATCCTGTCTCTTAGAATCGGACCCATTCGGGAACCGAGAATGGACAACCCGATTCCAACAAGCACAACGGCTCCTGCCGCAAGAGGAACGGCTCTTTTCATCGCCGCATATCCTTATTGCTCACTCCTCATTATGTCGTGCAGGGTCGCGTTGTTCTTCAGTGCAGTGCGTTCGGCTGGACCAGCCAAACTCGGTAAGCACTAAGCAGAAGGCTTACAGCATTTTCACTGTGTCCGGCTCCGCGCCAGCCAGCACTTCACCGGATTGCCCGGCATTATAGTCGCGATAGATTTCCATCAGTTTCCGGACATCTTCCACATCCTTAGGACGCGTGTTTTCCAGCGGAGGCCGAACCGGACCGGCAGGCATTCCCAGAATCTCCATGGCCGTTTTCATCACAGAAACTTCGTAGCCCTTGACTCGCTCGCGCAAGGCATAAAGCGGATTGACGAAGCGTGCCATCAGCTCATCTAATTCCGCAAAGTTACGGGCCATGCCTGCTTCCGCCAAGGCAAGCGAAACGCGAGGCGAAATATTCGAGATGCTGGAAGTAAACGCCTGCACGCCTGCCGCGAAATAAGTAGGAACGCAATCATCGCCAAGTCCGCCGAGCCAAGCCAGTCGGTCGCCTACTTTTTGCATGATGCGTTGGTAACGCATCCCATTTCCTTGACCGTCTTTCCACGCCACCAGGGAAGGCACTCGCTCGGCAAGACGCGCTACTTGGTCCGGCGTAAACACCGCCCAATCGCGGCTATAGATCATGATCGGTAAGCCAGTGGCAGCACCAATCGCCTCGTAATACGCGAACAACCCTTCTTCCGGAGCGTTGTTGTAATAGGGAGGCAGCACCAGAAGACATTCCGCCCCGGCTTTTTCCGCACGGCGCGCAATTTCCACTCCCAGAGGCACGCTGTACCCTGTGCCAGCCACCACCGGCATGCGTCCTGCTGCCGCTTGCACGCTGATTTTGACCACGTCTTCGGTTTCCTGCGGCGTCAGGGAATAAAGCTCTCCCGTACCACCTGCGGCTACCAGGGCGCAAAAGGGATGCTGCGCCATATCTGCCACATTGCGTTCCAGCGCGGGAAGGTCCAGCGCCAGATCCTGGCGGAAAGGGGTAACTGGAAATCCAAAAACGCCGGTAAGCCGGCGGGCAAAGTCTCGGTGCGTCACGGATTCAGTTGTAGCACAACCGGCGGTGCCCCGAGTAGTTCACCAGCGCGGAAGTACGCGAGTCCAAGTAGGATCGACGTGCGCGCGCATTTCCGCCTGATCGTCCCGTTTGCGGAGCGGAATTTTGTTGTACCGTTCACGACCACGTGCCACCTGATCGTAATCCAGTTCCACGCCCAAGCCAGGTCGGTCAGGAATACGGACCGTACCTTCATGGAATGGAATACGGCCGCCCACCACTACTTCATCCTTTTCCGTCTGCCAGGGGTAATGCGTGTCACAAGCGTAGTGGAGATTCGGGCAGGCGGCAGCCACATGCGTCATGGCCATCATGCTGACTCCCAGGTGACTGTTGGAATGCATGGAAAGTCCCATGCCAAGCACGCTGCACAGGTGGGAGAGTTGTTGTACCTGTCGCATTCCACCCCAATAATGCGGATCGGACAGCACGACCTGCACCGCGTCTAGCTGCTTCGCCTTGGGAACATCGGGAAAGCTAGTCACAGCCACATTGCTGCCGAAATCGGTAGCGATTCCTTTTGCCAGCAGCCTTCGCCGTACTTCGGCCATTCCGTCCAATTCTGGGCAGGGGTCTTCCAGATAGCCACCCTTGGACAGTTCCTCGGCTAAGTCTTCGCCAACTTTGACGGAAGTATCCACCGACCATGCACAATTGGGATCAATGCGGAGCGGCACTCCGGAACCGAACTCCTGCCGAAGCTGCCGGATGCTTTCCACTTCTTCATCGGGGGGAAGCACGCCGCCCTTGAGCTTGATTTCCTGGAAGCCGTACTTGGCGATCATTTGCTTGGCTTCGCGCACAGTAGCGCGGGCATCCAGCACCTCGCCGTATTCGTCTTCCCGCTTGTCATCGCCAACACCACCGCCTCCCCCGTGCTTATAAAACAGGTAAGCGGAGAAGCTGACAGCATCTCGAACACGCCCGCCGATCACATCGCACACGGGTCTTCCCACGGCTTTGCCAATGATATCTAAGCAGGCGATCTCCAGCGCCGCAAACGTCCGCGTTTGCAAATCGAGCGGGTTTTCTCCAGGCACCAGAAATGTCTGACTCCGTCCGCCCGGCACCGCATTGCCATCTTTCGGGCCAACTGCGGTTAAATCTTCAAAAAGGCCAGCCAGCCGGAAGGGGTCCATCCCGATCACTTTGGAGCGTGCCGCTTCCAAAGCACCTAAAGGTACATCGCCTCCATAGGTTTCGCTGACGCCCGTAATCCCGTCGTCTGTTTTCAGTTCCACAATGGTTCGCAATGCAAAAGGCGCATGCAAGCCGTAGGAGCTTCGCAACGGGGGATCAGCAATCGCAATGGGGTGCAGCGTCAAAGAGGTGATTTTCATGGGAAAACTCTGGACCTTCAGATGCTATAGGAATTTCAGGAAACGGAACATGGAATTACTGACAATCAGTGCGGCAATGGCAGCAAGTGTAGGAACGGCCTTTCTTGTTCAGCGTGCATTATTGCAGGCTATGCTGCGAGCCATGAATCCAAGCCGTAAAAGAATTCGAATTTCGTAAGGGCAATCTAGCCCTTACGAGATCCGCGACGCACATTCTTTAATTGTGACTGTCGTGCTTTTGCTTTTTTCCGTTTCGGTTTGGTAATCAAAAACGTTCCGCTACCTAGGTTCTCTGCTTTATAAAGCTTGCTATCGTCTGCCAATCGTATACTCCTGCGTAAGTCGTTTTATTGTAGCGCGCTATTCTGGATGTGCGGAACTGGCAAGGTCGCCTTTCCCCACGCCTCTCCTTTTAAGGACTAGCACTTGAGTCTCATGTTCAGACTTCCTGTTTTGGCCGCTTTGCTGGCAGAGTTGTTTGTTCTCCTTGCCGGGAACACGCCCACCAAAGCTTCCATTGATTCCGCATTAGCCGGGCTTTCGGAGTTGACTGGCTTCACCATCCACCATTCCGTGGAATTCGAGTCTCTGACTCGTAAACAGGTCAACGAGTTTCTTTCCAAAAGAATTCGCGAAACCATGAAATCCAGCGAATTGCATCTGGAGGAACTCACCTTGAAGAAGTTCGGATTTGTTCCCCAAGACTTCGATCTCCGCAAAACCACCATTGACCTTCTGACCGAGCAGACGGCTGCTTTTTATGATTTTCACCGCAAAAAGCTTTACATCACGGATTGGGCGGCCTCTGCCTTAGAACAAGAGGCTTTGGTGCATGAGTTGGCCCATGCTTTGGCGGACCAGAATTATTCTTTGGAGAAGTTTGCCAAAAAAGTGGAAGAGGATAGTGAGCAGTCTTTAGCTCGGCAGGCTGTGGTAGAGGGGCAAGCTTCCTGGCTGATGGCGCGTGTATTGGTGCAGTTGGCGAAAGCGGGCACGCCGCCTCCCAAGCCTGAGAAAGAAGAGGAAAGCAACTTTCCGGTGTTTGATCGGGTGCCGCTTTACCTGCAGGAGAGCTTGACGTTTCCCTATAGCGCCGGGGAAAAATTTCAGCAAGCGGTGTATGCGCGTGTGGGGAAAGAAGCCTTTGCCTATGTATTTCGTCACCCTCCGCTGTCTTCCCAACAGGTGATTCATCCTGAGTTGTACTTTGCGGGATTGTTGCCTGTTCAGCCGCAATTGCCGGAAATCAAGGGCACACGTAAGTTGGTAGAAGGGCCGGTAGGGGAGCTGGATCACCAAATCTTGTTGCAGCAATATTGTGGCGAAGCCGTAAGCCGGGAAATTAGCCCACACTGGCGCGGCGGCAAAATCCGCATCTTGGAACAAAAAAAGGACCAGCGGACCTTGATGGTGTACCGCTCGGCCTGGAATGATCCGGAATCGGCTGCTCAATATTTTTCCGCGTATCAGCAGGTACTTGCCAAAAAGTGGAAAGCCTTGGATGTGCTGCGGCAGGAAGATCACCTGTTTTCCGGACGCGGGGATGACGGCTATTTTCAGGTTGCCCTCAACGGAGCGGAAGTGACGAGTATGGAAGGATTTGAGAAGCCTTTCTAGTGTGCCGTAAGACAACCGGGAACGTTCGGGGATAATATGGGTCTGCATCCTTGGAGGAACTGCGATTATGGAGCATAAGAAACCGTCCGGCTTTCCGCAGGAATTGCTTGATCTCCCTAGCGAATATCAGCACCGACACATCGACCGGCGATTATTCCTGAATAGCGCAAGTAGATTCGCAATGGGTGGCCTTGCGTCCGGTGCCGTTTTCGAGATGGTGCGACCCGATGCCGCCTGGGCTCAAGCGGGGAAGGTGACCCACGCTGCTTCCGCCCGCGTCCTCGATCAGCTCAGAACACGCTTCATGTTCCAGATCTCGGTTGACGTGAATACCTTGCAGCAGGGCCTGATCGTTGCCGATGCGGGATTAAAGGGCGGCGTGAACATGGTGGAGATGGGGACGCCGCTGCTCAAAAGCGAAGGCGTTTCCCACGTCGTGCCCGCCTTCCGCAAGCAGTTTCCCCAGGCGCTTCTGTTGGCCGATATGAAGACCATGGACGGCGGTGCCTCCGAAGCGCGCGGCGTTTACGCAGGCGGCGGCAACATTGTGGATTTCCTTGCCCTCGCAGGTGTGGATACGGCGAAGGCGGTCTGTGCCGTCCGCGACGAGTTCAGGAGCAAAGGCTCCGAACTGCCGCGGCTCGCGTTTACCGATATCATGGTGCCGCACCAAGGCCCGGCCGCGCACGCCGCCGAGATCGCATCCCGCATGCTCGAAGCCGGTGTGGACGCGATCGGCGTTCACCTGCAGTCTGACGCACGGCGCGCCAACCCCAAGCTCATTGAGGACGATGTTCTCAGTGAGATGGCCCGCGCCATCTTTGAGCGAGTGGGCAAGAACGCTCCGGTGCAGGTAGTCGGCGGGCTGAATATCGCGCAGGCGAAACGCCTGGCGCGTGCGGGCTTGCGCGCTTTTGTGATTAGCGGCAATCTTGGCCAACCGGACAGCGTCGTCCGCTACGATCTGCCACCGGCCCAGATTGAGCGCTTCACTGCCGATTTCATCACCCAGGTCTCAAGCGCCTAAAGGGCATCACGCTAGTTCCTGCATTGCCGGCGCTTTGGACACGACCTGTGTCCCACGGGTTGGTTCCGAGTACCACGTAATCCGTTCCTGAGTAAAACCCTACGCATCCGTTCATTGGAAATCGTGATTTACGGGATCACTTCCACCAGACCCTTTGGCCTCCGCGGCTGCCTGCGTGTCTGGAGCCTCGACTGCTGTCGTCATGGGATCTCCATGCGAGTTTCATGGCTCATATTCCCCTTTTGCATTTCGTTGGCAGCTCAGAACTCTGCTCAACCCACGCTGAACTTCGCCGGTGACACCGGAATACAACCATTTCGAATTCTCCTGAAAGGAGCCGGCGGCGTTGTGGTCGGCTCAACTTCCTATGGCGGCTCCGGTCCCGAGATGATCCAGGTTGCTTCTTTTGGGGGCGCCTACCCCTCCACACAGATTCCGCTGGAACAGGCGTCCGACGCTGCGCGAACGGGAATCGATACGCCCATGGACGCCGCTTTCGATTCAGCGGGGAATCTTTGGGTTGTGGGCAGTACTACTTCGGACGATTTCTTTCTATTGAACCCGATCGTCTCGAAAAAGGTTCCTTATCGGATGACTGGGTTTGTGGCGGAAATCGATCCAAGGGGCACGATAAAATTCGCCTCTTATCTGGGCGGCCAACATCCGTGCCAGTATTCGTGCTCCAGTTACGCTTCGGCGGTGACCACCGATTCGGCGGGGAACGTCTACGTCGCCGGAACAACCGATGAGTCCGATTTCCCGGCAACGCCGGGAGCTTACCTGACCACGGGTCCTAACATCGATTCCAGAGGCAATACCTATTTCTACACGTTTCTGCTCAAGATTTCCGCATCGGGCAATCTGGTATACGGCACATTCCTGGGAACCGGCCAGCAGAAATGCTTGTTGAATCCATGCTTCGGCGAGATATCGACATCTTCGCGGGTTGACAGCCTTGCTGTGGACAACAGTGGCGCCGTCACCGCCGCCGAATCGATGTCGGAGGGGCCGGGGCGCATCACGCACCTGAGCCCGGATGGGTTGAAGGCCATCTGGACGGCAGATACAGACATCACGATCGGCGGCATCACCAAGCTGCTGCTGGCGCAGGATGCCGCCGGCGACGTGAAGTTGTTCGGCGCGGCGGCTCCTCTGCTGGACCCTCTCGATGCGAGGGCCGGCAACGGTCCGGCGACTTTGTTCGTGGAACAGGTGAGTTCGGTCGGTTCAGTCACCAGCATGGCGATGCTAGGGGGTGCGTCAGGCGACGCGCAGCCATCCGGAATTGCGCTGGACTCTTCGGGTAACATCTGGCTCGACGGGACCGATTCGTCGACATCGGGCGCGCTCTTCGGGGGCGCGGGATCGGGATCGGATTTCCTGCTGGAAGTAGGCCCGTCGTTTAATCCGGTCGGGCTGTTGCGTTTCCCACACGGCGTGATTGCCGCCGGGTTGGTGATCGATACGGCCCAGGACAAGCTAATTCCAGGGCCTAACAGTGCTCTGCTGACCGTGCCCGCGGGGTATTCGCCTTCCACGCCGCTGCTGGCAGGATTCATGAATTCCGCTTCGTTTGCGGTGAACATGGGCGCGTATCCGGGTGCGCTGGTTTCGCTCATTGGCATTGGCTTTCATGGCGATGCTGAAACCGTCAATATCGCCGGGGTCGCGGTCCCGGTGCTCTATGCGGGCCCGAGTCAGATCAATTTACAGATCCCGTTTGAAGCGGACTCGGGTGTGGTGAATCTGTCGATTCCTTCGGAAGGAATTTCGATCCATCTGCCGATTACTCGGTCGCTGGGCATCTTTACCACCGATGGTGTGCACGCGGCAGCGGTGAATCAGGATGGCACGGTAAATTCGGCGTTGAACCCCGCGCCGATGGGATCGGTAGTGACAATCTACGGGACAGGGGCTGTGTGGCCTTATGGCATGAGGGACGGCGCGATTCCCACAGGAGCCGCATGGCTGAACCCGGAGCAGAACGGATTTCAGATTGTGGATCTGCCAGCCAGAATCCCGCAGGAGATTCTGTATGCCGGGGCCGCACCGGAAAGGATTAATGGTGTATTTCAGGTGAATGTGATGGTTCCTGCCGGGGTAGTTGTTACGGCGAATGGATGGCAGGTACAGCTAAATTCTGTGCTGCAGACCTCCAATATCCTTTCGAGTAATTACGTGGGGATTTATGTTCATTAAGGACGCGCGATTGCTTCAAAACGCCGAGAACCACCGTGCTGGTATACCACGCGCGCTACATCGGCGAGGTGAGGCACCGTGATGCGTGGAGTCCTGAGGCCGTGCTGAGGTCGAGATCCACCACGAGGAGGCCAACTCCGGGGCGCCGGCGTTGGTGTAGGATGTCATCAGGTCGTCCAATCGGAGCAATCGCATGAATATCCGCCACCTTGTGCCTTCCGTGAGCCGCTGGCTCCTGTCCATGGGATCCCTCATGTTGGTGGCTGGCTTGCAGCAGCCGGTTCACGCGTCAGGCGTAGACCTTTCGAAGTTCAGGCGCATCGAGCCGCAGTACATCGCGGCGCTGGGAGACCCTGGAGCCACCTCCGGCAACAGCGCGCAATCATGGGGCCTCTGGAGCCAGGACCCGGGCCCGCGCGGTTGCAAGCTGGACCGCTACCCTCAATTGAAGGCGGCCGGCGGCGTGGCGCCGTCACAGTGGAAATTCGACGCTGCGGACTGGTGGCTGGAGGAACACGGCTTGATCATGGAGAAGCCGACCTTTCCGCTGCCTCCTGGGAAATACCTCGTCACGGGCGACCGCAAGGTGACGACCGTGCTGACCATTCAGCCCAAGGACAAGGACGGCAATCAGCGGTGGGAACTCGCCGAGGGCGCGACCCTCTACGATGTCACCCATCTAGGATGCCGCTCCGCACGCTACACGCCGGCGACAGCTAACAACTCGTGCTCGCCCGCGAACGCTCAGACCACGGGTTATCCGGTAAATCCAGGTGCGGCCATGCCCGTCGTGAACGGCTGCCGCAAGCAGGACTACGCGGTTCTCATCGTCGTTGGGCTGCCCGTCACTCACTGAGTGGTTGCGCTGACATCCTAACTCTACTGTTCCACGCAGCTTAGGACGGCACTAAGCTTCACAACCAGAGGAGGGTCATTTGCCGCTTTGGTATACTAAGAGATTCACCGTTCATCTCTATGCCGCTAAAGCCGATCTCTGCCAATATGAGCACGGAAAAGAAGATTTACCTTCTGAAACCAAGAGGCTTTTGCGCTGGTGTGGTGCGTGCGATTGACGTGGTCAAGATTGCCCTGGACCTTTATGGGCCGCCCGTCTACGTCCGTAAGGAAATTGTTCACAACAAGCATGTGGTGGAAGAACTCCGGCTTGCCGGGGCCGTGTTTGTGGAAGAAGTAAGTGAGATTCCCCTGGGCGCACGCGCGATCTTCAGCGCCCATGGTGTTTCCCCGGAAGTGCGGCGTGACGCGAAAGCTCGAAACTTACAGGTAATTGACGCGACCTGTCCTCTGGTGACAAAAGTTCACCTGGAAGCAGTGAAGTTTGCACGCGACAACTACACCATTGTGCTGATTGGGCACAAGGATCACGATGAGGTCACGGGCACTTTAGGGGAAGCTCCTACGCGCTCCGTGCTGGTGGAAAACGTAGCGGATGTGGATGCGCTGAACTTGCCCGATCCGGATCGCGTTGCCTACCTGACGCAAACTACGTTGAGTTTGGACGAAACTACGCACATTGTGGAGCGTCTGAAACAACGCTTTCCAAAAATCCAGGGTCCGAAGTCGCAAGATATTTGCTATGCCACGGAGAACCGCCAGATGGCGGTGAAAGGCGTGGCCGAATACTGTGACTTGCTGCTGGTAGTGGGTTCGGCTAACAGTTCGAATTCGAAGCGCTTGGTGGAAGTGGGCGGAAACTTGGGCGTGAATGCTTACTTGGTAAATGACTGGAATGATGTAAACCCGGAGTGGCTGCAAGGCGTAAAGAATGTGGCTGTCACTGCGGGAGCATCCGCGCCTGAGCATCTGGTGGAAGAGCTTGTGACTGCACTCGGCGGCCAGGGCTTCACGCAGATGGAAGAAGTGGAATTGGTGGAAGAGGATGTCCGATTCTCCCTTCCCGGAGAATTAGCGCAATCTGCGGCATCTTTCACGCAGATTGCCAGGGTGTAGCATACAGATGTTTCGTTCTTGCAAAAAATGATGAGCGCCACTGTTCCCGTTCAAGATGCGCTTTTAACCAAGGTGTCCGGTGCCATGAGCCGGGCAGCGGAAAGCTTACTTCGCCAACAAGATCCTGGTGGTTTCTGGTGTGCGGAACTCACTGCGGATACCACTCTGGAGTCGGATGACATTCTCCTGCAGCTCTGGATGCATCCGCCAGTAGATGGCGTATGGGCGTTTGCCAAGTCACCACGCGTGCAAAAAGCCGTTCAGTCCATCCTGAGGCGGCAATTACCGGATGGTGGCTTCAACATTTATGTGGATGGCCCCTCTGAAATTTCAGCCTCTTGTAAAGCGTATTTCGCTCTGAAAGTAGCTGGCGTTTCCACGGCCGATCCGCGAATGGTGGCTTTGTGCGAGCGCATCTTGGCCTTGGGTGGCTTGCAGGAGGCCAATAGCTACGTCAAAGTCAATCTGAGCCTGTTTGATCTTTACCCGCGTGAGCATACGCCCAGCATTCCCCCGGAATTGATGCTGCTGCCGGGAAAGATCATCTACCAGATGTCTTCCTGGACGCGGGCCATTGTGGTGGCTCTTGCCATTGTGCACTCCTCCAAACCGAATCGGCCTGTGCCAGCCGGATTCCATCTGGATGAGCTGCATGTTCCCGGAAAAAGTTTTGCTTTGCCCAGTGACGATTCCTGGCTCACGCTGCGAAATACATTCATCCAGTCCGACAAGATCCTGAAGCTGTGGGAAAAGTATGGTTTCCAGCGTATTCGTCGCATCGCCATTCGCAAGTGCGAGCACTGGATGCTGGAACGGGTCAAGGATTCCGATGGCTTGGGCGCAATTTACCCGCCCATGATGTACGCCATCATGGCTTTTGATGTCCTCGGCTATCCTGTGGACCATCCACAGCGAGTGGAAGCTGTCCGGCAGTTTGACCATCTTCTGGTGGACGACGGCGAGCGGTTCTTTTTCCAGCCCTGTTTTTCTCCGGTCTGGGATAGTGCGATTGCCGCTTACGCCTTGGGCGAAGCTGGGGTACGGGGATCTTCCCTGCAGCAATGTGCAAATTGGTTTTTGTCGAAAGAGATTCGAAGCCCTGGTGACTGGAGCGTAAAGCGCCCCAATGTGGAGCCTTCCGGATGGGCATTCGAATACCGCAACAATCATTACCCGGATATTGACGACACCGCCATGGTGCTTTTGAGCTTCCAGCACGCACGTGCCACGGACCAGGAAGCACAGAAAGCATGTGAGCGGCGCGCTCTGAATTGGTTGTTGGCCATGCAGGGCCGCGACGGTGGTTGGGCTGCTTTTGATGTGGACAATAACTGGCAGATTTTGAGTTATGTCCCCTTTGCGGACCATAACGCCATGCTGGACCCGAACTGCGCAGATATCACTGGACGCGTGATGGAAGCACTGGCGGGTTTCGGGTTGAAGAAGAACCATTCCGCTGTTCAGCGCGGTGTGGATTACCTGATTCGTACACAATCCGCAGACGGAAGCTGGTATGGACGTTGGGGTGTCGCCTACATCTACGGCACTTGTTTTGCGCTTCGTGGCTTAGCGGCCGTGGGGGAAGACGATCACGAACCCCATGTGCAGCGTGCCAATGAATGGCTGCGCTCCATTCAAAATGCAGATGGTGGGTGGGGCGAAAGCTGTGCCAGCTATGACAACGGCACCTATACACCGGAGCGGAGCACCCCTTCCCAAACGGCCTGGGCCATTATGGGCTTGATTGCCGGTGGCGATCTGGATAGTTCCAGCGTGCGACATGGGGTGGAGTATTTAGTGGAAAACCTAGGGAAAGATGGCCAGTGGGAAGAAGCGTTAGCGACCGGCACCGGTTTTCCCAAAGTGTTTTACCTGAACTATCACGGTTACCGTAACTATTTTCCGCTTTTGGCGCTGTCTGTTTACCAAAAAGCAAAGCTGAAATAGGCAACCATCAAAAGTGGCCACTACACTTGTCACCGGAGCATCCGGCTTTCTTGGTTGGCATGTGGCCCGGCTTCTCCTGGAACAAGGCCGAAAGGTAAAAGCTCTGGTTCGTCCGGCCAGCAACATTTCTGGCCTGGACGTGGAAATCTGCCGGGGCGATCTGCGCGATCCCGAGTCGCTCAACCGCGCTGCTGCTGGCTGCCAGGTGGTTTACCACGTAGCGGCAGATTACCGCCTCTGGGCAAAAGACGAGCAGGAGCTTTACCAGAGCAATGTGGAAGGCACCCGAAACCTCCTGGCAGCCGCAAAACGGGCGGGTGTGTCCCGCTTGGTTTATACCAGCACGGTAGGATGCGTCATTCCCCCGGATGAAACGCAGCCAGTCACGCTGGCAGATATGGCGGGCGCGTATAAGCGTTCCAAGTTTCTGGCCGAGCAGGTAGCGCTGCAAGAGCAGGAATTGCCCGTGATTGTGGTAAATCCAACGGCACCGATTGGTGATCATGATGTGAAGCCGACGCCCACCGGCAAAATCATTCTGGATTTTCTGAAGGGTGATATGCCCGCCTTTATCGATACCGGTCTGAATTTGGTGGATGTGCGTGATGTGGCACAGGGTCACTTATTGGCGGAACAAAAGGGTTACGCAGGGCAAAGGTATATATTGGGCTGTGAAAATCTAACGTTGGAGCAGATTTTGGGAAAACTAGCTGTTCTCACTGGAAAGCCAGCTCCTACCGTCAAGCTTCCCTATGCTGTCGCCTATGCAGCGGGTGTGGTGAGTACCGCCTGGGCGCGTGTTTCCGGCCATCCCCCTCGTGCCCCTTTGGATGCCGTAAAAATGGCGAAGAAAAAGATGTTTGTCTCGCATCAAAGAGCAGAGCGGGAATTGGGCTATCATCCGGGACCGGTGGAAGAGGGCTTACGACGGGCTGTGGAATGGTTTCAAGGGAATGGATACTGCTGAAATTCTGTTTGTGGCAGCGGACCCGCGTGAGTTTTCCGGGGCAATGCGCTATTGGCAGAATGTGCGGCCGATCGCATTACCGGTACATTGGAGCAGGGAAGCCATCCGAAAGGGAAAGCGCATTGTGGCTGTAGCAAACGGGGCAGGACCAACACGAGCAAAGCTTGCCGCAGCTTCCATTGGGTATCGAAAGTTGTGCAATATCGGTTTTTGCGGTGCTTTAGATCCTGCGCTAGGCATTGGTGACGTCGTAGTTTCAGAAACGTCTTTGCCTGTTCGGACCAGTTTTGCGTTACCAGATAGCCCGGTTGGCGTCTTTGGATCATGTGGCGCAATCCACGGAAGAAAAACAGCAGTTATTTGCACAAGGTGCGGCGGCGGTAGAAATGGAATCTGCTGGACTTCCGGCCCCGTTTTTTTGCATCAAAACAGTGAGCGACGTTGCCACCGAAGGTTTTTCCATTGATTTCAACGCCGCTTTGCAGAAAGATGGTCAGTTTAGCGTGCCGCGCTTGGTTGGGTCGGCGTTGCGGCGTCCCTGGGTGGGAATCCCCGAATTACTTCGTCTTCAGCAGCACAGCAAAACTGCTTCGGAAAAGTTAGGAGCGTTTCTTGACGGCTGTGAATTTTGAAATACCGGCAACCATGCAGGCGGCGGTGTACCGTGGCGAAAGCCACGTGGGGGTGGAAGAAATCCTGACGCCGGAAATCGGACCGGGTGAAGTATTGATCCGGGTGGAAGCGTGCGGCGTTTGCCATACCGACCTGAAAAAGGTCGAGTACAACCTCCTAGCTCCGCCACGTGTGTATGGCCATGAAACCGCAGGCACGGTCGCCAAAGTAGGAACTGGTGTGGAAGCTTACCGTCCCGGTGATCGCGTCATTGTGTTTCATCACATTCCTTGCCGTAAGTGCTTCTATTGCCAACGCAACTTGTACGCCCAGTGCCCTGTTTATAAGAAGGTGGGAGTTACGGCGGGATTTGAACCTGCGGGCGGTGGGTTCGCGCAATACGTGCGCGTTATGGATTGGATTGTGGAAAGTGGGATGGAGAAAATCCCGGACGGGGTTTCGTTTGAACGAGCTTCGTTTGTGGAGCCTCTGAATACCGTGCTGAAGGCGGTAGTGCAATCTGGTGCCGGTTCGGAGGATGTTGTGTTGGTGATGGGCCAAGGGCCGATTGGTCTTTTGTTCACCATGTTGCTGGCAGACCGTGGATGCCACGTTATGGCAACAGATACCATTGCCCGGCGCCTGGATCTTTCGCAGGAATGTGGGGCACAGGAGGCATGGGACCCGCGCACCACTGACGTTGCAGAAAAGCTTCGCCGATTGACTGGGGGCAGGGGAGCAGATCTGGTATTTGTCGCAACTGCCGCGAAAGGGCTGGTGGAACAGGCAGTGGCCTGTTCGCGGCCCGGCGCGAAGATTTGTTTATTTGCCCAAACCTCCGACAAAGAGCGAATTGAACTTTCCGGAGCAAGTATTTGTGTAGGAGAACGACAGGTGTATGGGTCCTATAGTGCTTCGGTGGATCTCCAGAAGCAATCCGCTGAATATGTGTTCGGCGGAAAGCTGCCAATTGAAAGATTAATTTCTCACCGCATGCCGCTTGTTAGCATTGAAGAAGCATTTGGGCTGGCGACGCATCCTACAGATGAGTCGCTCAAGATTGTTATTCAATGCAACAGATGATGAGGGCGGCCGTACTACACGGCCAGGAACAAGTAAAAGTAGAGTCTATCGCCGTACCCGCCTTAGAGCCGGGTGACGCACTGGTTCGTGTGCAAACGGCGCTCACCTGCGGCACGGACGTGAAAACGTTCCGCCGGGGTTATCATGCTGCCATGCTGCGCCCCCCGATCGTTTTTGGTCATGAACTGGCCGGGGATGTGGTGGCCGGCCCCCAAACAGGAAAACGGATTGTGGCCGCCAATTCCGCTCCGTGCGGAAAGTGTCGGTATTGCCTTCGGAACCGTCCGAATCTGTGCGAAGATCTGCTGTTCAACAACGGCGCTTACGCAGAATACATCCGGATTCCGGCTCGCATTGTGCAAAAGAACATGCACGTTCTGCCGGATCATGTCAGCTACCGCGATGCGGCACTTACGGAACCGCTTGCCTGCGTAGTGAAGGGCATTGACGATTCCGGCGTGATTCCGGGTGATTCCGTGGCTGTGATTGGGTTAGGGCCCATCGGCATGATGTTCGTGATTCTGCTGAAAAGGCTTGGCGCGCGAGTGATTGCTGTGGGAAGGCGCGAGGCGCAGATTGCTAAAGCGAAGCTGTTCGGCGCGGATGAGGGCTTAATTGGAGATCCTGTTTCCGGCGTAAAAGCTCTTACCGATGGGTATGGCGTAGATGTTGCCATTGAAGCAGTGGGAAAACCGGAAACTTGGCGCGCCGCAGTTTCTATGTTGCGAAAAGGCGGCACGGTCAACTTCTTTGGCGGCCCGCCAAAGGGCACCAACGTTTCCTTGGATACCAATCTTCTCCATTACTCGGAAATTACCTGCAAAGCCAGTTTTCATCACACGCCTGATACCATTCGGCGGGCGTTTGAGGCCATCTGCCAGGGATACGTCACGGCGCGTGACTTCGTCACCGGAGATGAGCCTTTGGAAAATCTTCCCGGTGTGCTCCACAACCTGATGCAGCAAAACGCCGCGCTCAAAGTTGCCATTCATCCATGAATCTGGCGCCCGTAGAATTTCTGCAAGCTCCTGCTCGGCAATGGACGCACGCTGAGTCGGAAGCCTATACCAAGTGGCTGGCCACCAACCACTACGAAAACTTTCAAATTGTCAGTTTTCTGCTTCCCAAGAAGCTTCACCAGGATTTCTATAACGTATATGCGTATTGTCGCTGGGCAGATGACCTGGGCGACGAGATCGGTGATGTCACGGAAAGCACTCGCTTGCTCCAATGGTGGCGGGACTCGCTTCAAAGGATGTATCAGGGGGAAGCGGAGCACCCGGTATTCGTTGCCTTACGTGGCACGGTGATGCGGCATGGCATTCCGCCTGAGCCGTTTACCGATCTGATTCAAGCTTTTCTGCAAGACCAAACCGTGACTCGTTACCAGAACTGGAACGAGTTGGAACAATATTGTCGTTATTCCGCAAATCCTGTTGGCAGATTAGTCCTTTACCTGTGTGGCTATGGGGATAAAAAACGACAGGAACTGTCAGATGCTACCTGTACCGGCCTGCAGTTAGCCAACTTCTGGCAGGATGTGGCCGTGGATCTCCAAAAGGATCGGGTTTATCTTCCGTTAGACCTCTTGGAAAAGCACGGATATTCGGTAGAAGAACTATTTCAGCTACGCTATACCCCCGCGTTTCAACAGGTGATGAGGGAAGCCGTGGAATATGCTCGGGCTCACTTCATCAAAGGTTGGCCCCTGGCACAAACGGTGAACCGAAGGCTTTCGCTGGATCTGGAACTGTTCAGCAACGGTGGCCTCTGTATTCTCGACAAAATCGAAAAGCAACACTACGATGTTCTGTCCCGACGCCCCAAAATTTCAAAAGCAGAGCGTGCGGGCATCCTGGTCGGCACGGTGTTGCGTTTTGCCCGGAAGAAAGCTGCGTGACGCTGGAAGAATCCTATCGGTGGTGCCGGGATGTGGCCAAGCGCCGCGCGAAAAACTTTTATTACTCGTTTGTTCTGCTGTCTGCAGAACAAAAAAATGCTATGTGCGCGGTTTACGCTTTTATGCGGTACTGCGACGACCTGAGCGACGAGGCTGGCGCTTCGGCCGCGGCCATTGAGCGCTGGCGGGAAGCGCTTCGCGCCGCTTTGGAAGGAAAGTTCGATGATCATCCCGCGTGGCCAGCCTTCTACGACACCGTTCATCGGTTTCACATTCCTCATCAATACTTCTTTGACATGATCGACGGTGTGCTAAGTGACTTAGTGCCGCGCCGCATGGAAACGTTTGAAGAACTGTACCGCTATTGCTACAAAGTGGCTTCTGTGGTGGGATTAACCACCATCCACATCTTTGGCTTCGAGTCCCAAGAAGCGCTGGCTTTAGCTGAGAAGTGCGGCATTGCTTTCCAGTTGACGAATATCCTTCGGGATGTACGTGAAGACGCGGAACTCGGACGGCAATACTTGCCGGAAGAAGATCTCCGTCGCTTTGGAGTATCCGCAGATGACCTGCGGGACGGCATTCGTTCCCCTGCGTTTGTTCGATTGATGGAATTTGAAGCCGCCCGTGCGCGGCAATACTATGACGAGTCCGCGCCGTTAGTTGCTTTGGTGAATGCCCGGAGCCGTTCTTCTTTATGGGCGCTGATCTCGATTTACTCTCGGCTATTGGACAGAATTCGGAAATCGAATTATGACGTACTAGCGCGACGGATATCGCTTTCCAAGTGGGAAAAAAGCTGGATTGTGGTACAGGCGATGGTAAAAGCTTAACCGTGGCCCAGTTTCATGGCCCAGCCAAGGCCAAACAAAGCGAGCAGAAAACATCCGAAGCAGTACAACCCGTAGCGGAGCCGCTCCTGGTCAGATCGTTTGGTCACCACTCCGAGCACCACCGAGGTAAAGAGCGCAAACAGAAGGGCGGCTTCAAAGTGCGACAAGTTCATCTTGGGCATTATTCTTTTTTCCCCACCGCAATTTCGTATGCGTCTACCATGGCCAGGATGTTTAACAATCCGGCAGCGACCAGGAACTTTGTTCCATAGTCATGGACATGGCCTGCCACATCCAACTGGGAGTAGCCAAGCATAGTAGTAAGCAGGTACAAAGCCCCTGCCGCCAAGTTGCTGACGAATCCGCCATAGCTGATGACGGTGGTTAGCAAGTCAGTCTTTTCCGGGTGGAACATGGCACCCCTCATTAGCAGTCCGATGACAAACATCAGAGAAATGGAAACCAGCAGCAAGGCTGCCCGGCCGCGTCTTTTCAGCAGAAAGTGGCCTCCGCCGGGGATAAGCCACCCCACCAGAACGGGAATCGTCCACACACTCATGGGAGGCGCGGTTTCCTTGCTAATTGCCTGTTGTGAAGCCATCGCTAACTTCTACGAGGGTAACATGCCCCCGGTTCTCCTTATCTTTCCCCCCACTTGAGCTTCTGCCGGAGAACGTCAAAGAACATCTGCTTGGAAGAATGCAACAAATGAAGGCTATGGGAGGAGCTGCAACAGTGAATCTGGTCATTGGCATGAAGCGGTTCACCCACTTGTCCATCAATGGTCAGAAAGGCAGCTTCCCCTTGCGCACGGTTCCTGATACGGATCACGCTTGCCCCACTCACAATAACAGGGCGGTTGGTAAGCGTATGGGGGCAAATCGGAGTTAAGCAGAAGGCGTCCACGCTCGGGTAGATAATGGGGCCGCCAGCAGAAAGCGAGTATGCCGTGGAACCGGTGGGCGAGGAAACAATCAGTCCATCTGCTTTATATGAGCAGACAAACATCTCATCCACATGGGCTTCCAGATCGATCATACGGGCAATGGAGGATTTGGTAATCACCACATCGTTGAGCGCTTCGTAACGTGCAGTGCTTTTACCTTCCCGCATCACCTCTACTTGAATCAATCGCCGCTTGGCAATGCTTAGCTCCCCTCCCAGCGCTCGTTCGAGTTCGGGAAATAGATCATCTTTGGGAACCGCTGTCAAAAATCCAAGTCCACCCAGATTTACCGCTACCAGAGGAATTTCGCGTCCGCGAATCGCACGAGCGGCAGAAAGCAAGGTTCCATCACCACCCATCACCAGCACCAAATCACAACCTTCCGGTACGTCCGAACGGTCTAAGCCGTCCGCAGAGTCAAGGTAATGCGCGGTTTCGTGGTCATAGCGAATTGTCACGTTGCGCCCGCGAAGCCACTGCATCACTTGCGGCACCAACTCACGGCCAACTGCAACGTGAGGCTTGCAGAAAATTCCTATCGTCTTGATGAGGGCTTTATCGGGTTGCATAAAGGAGAAACTCTTGGTTCCCTTCCGTGCCAAGAATCGGGCTAGGCATCAAGGACGTGGAAAACCCGAGTCCGCGAACAGCATCTTCCACTCGCTGGCACGCCGCTTGGTGAATTGCTGGGTCTTTCACAATGCCTCCTTTCCCGACCTGCCCTTTTCCTGCTTCAAATTGTGGCTTCACCAAAATAATCATCTGCCCTTCCGGCTTCAGCAGCGAAACAATCGCGGGCAGAAGCAAAGTGACTGAGATAAAGCTTACGTCGCAGACCAACAAGTCTACCTTTTCGCCAATATCTTCCTCAGAAAGTGTGCGGGCATTCAGATGTTCATGAACATGGACGCGTGGGTTGGTACGGATTCGCCAATCGAGTTGATTGGTTCCTACGTCTACGGCATATACCTTCTCGGCTCCGCCTTGGAGAAGGCAATCTGTAAATCCCCCTGTGGAAGCGCCTACGTCCAGGCACACCAACCTATGGGGATGCACGCCGAAATGCTCCAGTGCGGCCTGAAGCTTCCATCCGCCACGGCTGACGAACCGGGGCGGGGCAGCTACCGCGACCGGAGTCTCCGCATCTACTGTTTGTCCTGCTTTGGATGCCTTCTGCCCTGCGACTGTTACGTCCCCGGCCATGATCATGGCTTGTGCCTTCTCGCGGGACGGGGCAAGGCCGCGTGTCACCAACAGAACATCCAGCCGTTGCTTGGCCACATTGCATTCTCTCAAAGCTTGCCTTGGGCCGTGGAACTCTTCGTACGTTCCCGCTTAGGATTTCCGGTGAACAATCAGGTCTGCGATTTGATGAAGGCGGTTTGCCCGGTCTCCAAAGGGAAGCAAGGCTTGGTGAGCCAGATCACACTCCTCCCGAGCCATGTTTCGGGATTGCTCCAATCCGTACACTGCCGGAAAGGTAATCTTCTGCTGGGCGGCATCTTTTCCTGCCGTCTTGCCAAGAGCTTCGGAGGGTTGTTCCACATCCAAAATGTCATCCACTATTTGGAAGGCCAAGCCAACATGTTCGCCAAAGCGGGTCAGGCGCTCCCCTTGTTCCGGATTGGCTCCAGCATAGATGGCACCCATCCGCACACTGGCCCGGAGTAGGGCGCCTGTTTTCGCGCGGTGAATGCTTTCCAGTAGTTCCGCATTGGGTGGTTGGCCTTCTCCTTCCAGATCGGCCACTTGCCCGCCAATCATGCCTCCCACAGTGCCAGAAGCGGTAGCCAGTTCACGAATCATCTCTGTTTTTCGTTCCGGCGTAGTAGCCGGTAGTTCCGCTAACACCTGGAACGCAAATGTCAGGAGGGCATCTCCTGCCAGAATCGCCATGGCCTCTCCAAAAACCTTATGACAGGTTAGTTTGCCACGCCGAAGATCATCGTTATCCAGTGCGGGAAGGTCGTCGTGAATCAGCGAATAGGTGTGAATCATTTCCAGTGAACAAGCTGCTGATATCACACCCTCGATTTGGTCAGAAACGCTGCGTGCTGCTTCCAGGCACAAGATAGGGCGGATGCGTTTGCCGCCTGCTTGGAGGCTGTACCGCATAGCGCGGTGAATGGTAGAGGGAGGTTCTGTTTCCGGGGGAACAAGACGGTCAATTTCTTCGTCAATCTTCGTCTGTTGCTCGTTCAAGTAGTCGGCTAGGTTCATTTTTCGGGGCGAAACGGCTCCGGTTGAATTTTGCCTTCTTTCCGCACCAGCATGTCTACACGGGTTTCCGCATCTTGCAGTTGTTTCCGGCAACTTTCGCTCAACGCCATTCCTTTCTCAAATAGTTCAATCGAGCGTTCCAGGGGCAAGTCACCGGCTTCCAACTCGCGTACTACTTTTTCCAAGGCATCCAAGCCTGTTTCAAACTCAGCTACCGGTTCTCCACTCATTGCTACATATTAACCAAGCCTGCAAAAAGAGGAAGAAAAATAGGCGAAGAAATGGCAAAAGTCCGATAAAATCGCTACAATGAATTTTGTATGGATGACAAGGAACGCTCTCGCACATTGGAGGCCACGTTAGGCCAAATTGAGAAGCAGTTTGGGAAGGGCTCCATTCTGCGTTTGGGTTCAAAAGAAGCAATTGTACCGATTGCTGTTATTTCCACCGGTTCCATTGCCATAGATGCTGCCTTGGGAACTGGCGGTTTTCCCCGAGGCCGAATCAGCGAGATTTATGGCCCGGAATCCTCCGGTAAAACCACCATTGCACTCCAGGTAGTGGCAGAAGCTCAGAAGAAAGGTGGCATGGCTGCCTTTATCGATGTGGAGCATGCTCTCGACCCTATTTATGCGCGCAAATTAGGGGTGGATGTAGACAATCTGCTGGTTTCTCAGCCGGATTACGGTGAGCAGGCATTGGAAATTACCAGCGCTCTGATTGCGTCCGGTTCGATTGATGTACTGGTCGTGGATTCTGTTGCGGCATTGGTGCCGAAAGCCGAACTGGATGGGGAAATGGGCGACAGCCACATGGGACTCCAGGCACGCTTGATGTCCCAAGCTCTCCGAAAGCTGACGGGCATGGTTTCCAAATCCAAAACATGCCTGATTTTTATTAATCAGATTCGCGAAAAAATTGGTGTCATGTTTGGCAACCCGGAAACCACTACGGGCGGCAGAGCATTGAAGTTTTACTCTTCGGTACGCATAGATATCCGTCGCATTTCGGCCATCAAGGATGGTGAAAATGTAGTCGGCAACCGGACCAAAGTGAAGGTTGTTAAGAACAAGCTGGCAGCTCCATTCCGGGAAGCAGAGTTCGACATCCTTTACGGAGAAGGTGTTTCCAAAGAAGGCGATTTGCTGGATTTGGGCGTGGCGCAAAACGTAATCGAAAAGAGCGGTTCCTGGTTCAGCTATAAAAGCGATCGGATTGGACAAGGCCGTGAAAATTCACGCCAATTTTTGAAAGACAATTCGGATATTCGGGAAGCAATCGATACAGAGCTTCGAAAGAACCTGGGCCTTATCAAGGTGGAACAGCCTGTGAATGGTCTAGCAATTGATGCCGTTCCGCCGCCTGCAAAGAATACCCCTCCTCCGGCATCTCGCACTCGTAATTAGTGCATGATGTAAATCCGTAGGTTACGCGCTGCCCTGTTCCCCACAGGGCAGCGTATTATCTTTCCTCTTCTCTCCTTTGCTTCCTTTTGAGAAAAAACTTTTTCCCGCTTCACTTCTTCTGTTAACGGAGGTCATAGTGGAAGAACGGGAACGGCGCAGAACCATCGATTTGGCTCTTGCGCAATTAGACAAGCAATTCGGCAAGGGGGCTGTGTTGCGTTTGGGAGCTACAGCCGTGGTTCCGGTGCAAGCAGTCTCTTCAGGATCAATCTCCATCGATACGGCCCTAGGCGTAGGCGGATTTCCGCGTGGCCGTGTGGTTGAAATTTATGGCCCGGAGTCCTCCGGGAAAACCACCATTACACTGCAAGTGATTGCGGAGGCGCAGCGCATGGGCGGCACTGCCGCGTTTATTGATGCAGAGCACGCATTGGACGCCATTTATGCCCGCAAACTCGGTGTAGATGTCGATAACCTGCTCGTTTCTCAACCGGATCATGGTGAGCAAGCATTAGAGATCACCAGTGCACTGACAGCTACCGGAGCAGTGGATGTGGTGGTTGTGGATTCCGTAGCGGCATTGGTACCTAAGGCAGAACTGGAAGGGGAGATGGGGGATAGCCATATGGGCCTTCATGCCCGGCTCATGTCGCAGGCCCTTCGCAAGCTCACCGCCACCGTGGCTCGCACGAATACCTGCTTGATCTTTATCAATCAGGTACGCGAAAAGATTGGCGTCATGTTTGGCAACCCGGAGACCACCACAGGCGGACGCGCATTGAAGTTTTTCTCTTCCGTGCGAATGGAGATCCGCCGTATGGCCCCAATCAAGGATGGCGATACGGTGATTGGCAATCGAACCAAAATCAAAGTAGTCAAGAACAAACTAGCTCCACCATTTCGAGAAGCTGAATTTGACATTCTGTACGGGGAAGGCACCTCCAAAGAGGGCGATTTGTTGGATACAGCAGTGAGTCGGAACGTGATTGAGAAATCAGGATCGTGGTTCAGCTATCGCGGGGAACGAATTGGGCAAGGGCGCGAGAATGCACGCCAGTTTTTGAAAACGAACCCAGCCGTTGCGGCAAAGCTGGATCGGGAACTTCGTGGTGCTCTCGCCTCTGACGCATTGCCCATGCCGCCACAGGAACTTCTCCATTCCGGTTCTGCCGGAACAATAGAACATCGTAGTGTTTGAGAGAAATCATTAAAACACCTAGTATTTTCGCGGTTTTATCTTTACATCCTGGTTACCGTTCCGTATCATGAAGACGTTTTCATTAGGTATGGGCCGTTCTGAGCCCTTTCTAACGAATGCTTTTCTGTACGGAATAATTGGAGGTTGGATGGCCACTCAACGAATGACGCAGACGCAACTGGTAAGATCGCTTGCGGAAGCCTGTGAAGTACCAAATAAAACCGCGCGTCTGTTTCTGGATAATTTATCTGGACTGGCGGTGACGGAAGTAAAAAAGAACGGCGTGTTTGTAATGCCAGGTCTGGGAAGGCTTGTGCGTGTAGAGCGCAAAGCACGGGTTGGCCGCAATCCTGCTACCGGGGAATCGATCAAGATCCCTGCCAAGAAAGTGGTGAAGTTTCGCGTTGCTAAGGCTGCAAAGGACGCGATTGTGCCACCAAAAGTAAAGAAGTAACTGGCAGCAAAAGCCAAGAAAAAGCCCTGCGTGCTTCAGACACGCAGGGCTTTTTGATTTCGGTTCTCTGCTAGGTAGAAGCGGCCTTGTTAGACTCGGGTTTTTTCCTTGGCTTTTTCTTCTTCCCAGGCGGTCTTCTTGTCTTCCGGCTTCTCGTTTTCTTCCTTCATGGAGGTTTTGAAGTTACGGATACCTTCCCCTAAACCCTTCGCAAGCTCTGGAATCTTCTTGCCGCCAAACAACAGCACGGCAACAATCGCAATCAACAGCATTTCTTGAGTTCCCAAGCCGCCAATCAACAGCAATGCAGGAGATGAATACATAGAAGCTCCTCTTCTAACTGATTGTAGGGACCTGCTGCCAGAGCCGTCAAGTTTGCTCATTCCCGCTCGACGTATGCTGGAAGAAAAGCACATGGGACGAATGCTAATAACCGTAGGCCTATTTTTGGTGCTAATTGGCATTTTGCTCACTCTGGGAGATCGTCTGCCGTTCCGACCCGGCCGCTTGCCAGGGGACATCTATTTTCGTGGCAAGAACACTACGTTCTCTTTTCCGATTGTGACGTGCCTGTTGATCAGCGCTCTGGTTTCCTTTGTGATGTGGCTGGTGGGAAGGCGCTAAAACGAACTTTGGATCAACTGGGTCAAGCTTTGTCGCCTTGTATTCTGGCATTTCCGGGAGTAACGTGCAGTCAATGACTTATGGAGGTCAGGATGGCAGTAATGACGATTCGCAACATTGATGAAGCTATCAAAAAACGGGTGCGTGTTCGTGCTGCTATGCATGGCAAATCTGTTTCTGCGTGAACCTATTCATACGTCAGTGAATTTTGGCGGATGATCAACCTCGATGCCAATGCTCAGATTCGGCGAGTGGTGGAGAGGATAGTGGTAGCAAAAGGATATGCAAAACCAACCATCTGCACACCCGAAGAACTTTTCTGAAGGAAAAGTTTGGGAAAACGACGAAGTACTGCAAGAGGTTTATAGGAACCGCGATGCCTATGCTGCTGAACATGGATATGATCTCGAACGGATCTTTGCAGATCTGAAGAGCAGGGAAGCCAGATCAGAGCTTAAAAGGGCTGAGGACCGGCGAAAATAGTTCCTCTATCTTCAAGATATTTTAATGGATGGTGCGCCCGGCATGATTCGAACATGCGACCTTCTGATTCGTAGTCAGACGCTCTATCCAGCTGAGCTACGGGCGCGACGGAGCAGTGAAGCCACAACCAATTTAGCGGTTCCACGGGGGTTTCGCAAGTCAAGCAGCCCTTCGCAAGGTGAATGCGATACTGAAGAGAATTCAACACGTTCCCTGAATGGTTTCACATTCCTCAGAGTCATCTTCCGTTCCCATCTTGGAATGTCGGAACTTGGAGCGGGTATACCGGTCCGGCAGCAAGGATCTCCCTATTCTCCGCAATCTTGATTTCCGGGTCGGTGAGGGGGAACAAGTCGCTATTGTGGGGGAATCCGGCTCTGGCAAGTCCACCTTGCTGCATTTGCTGGGTGGCCTGGACCGGCCTACAAAGGGTCAGATCCTGTATCGCGGCACCGAAGTCACTGCGATGCGTGATGCCGCTTTGGCGGAATACCGCAACCAGGAAATTGGCTTTGTATGGCAGATCCACTATTTGCTGCCGGAATTTACAGCTCTGGAAAACGTGATGATGCCTTTGTTGGTGCGAGGGGAAAGCCGTTCCCATGCCGCCCAGCGAGCAATGGAGTGTCTGAATGACGTTGCCTTGTCAGACCGTGCGCATCACCGCTCAGGCGAACTTTCGGGCGGCGAACAGCAGCGGGTCGTGCTCGCTCGCGCCCTGGTGGGAAAGCCGTCGCTTCTGTTGGCCGATGAGCCAACAGGAAACCTGGATACCCAAACCGGAGAGCGGATTTTCGCGCTGGTAGCTGATCTTCACCGTCAGCATCGCCTTAGCTCCGTTCTGGTGACCCACAACATTGCCTTTGCCTCGCGTTGCGACCGGGTACTACGGATGGAGCACGGTACATTAACAACTGTTTACTGAATGGTTTGAAACGGTTTTGCAACCAGTAGCCTTCCCAGAGTATCTTTAAGATATAGAGTCATTTTGTTTTGTGCGGTCTGGCATTATTCAGACCAACTGCAGGAAGGCCTGCACTCAGGGAGCCTAATACGGTTTATGTTTGAGCGATATACGGAAAAGGCCAGACGAGTAATCTTTTTTGCGCGGTATGAGGCCAGCCAGTTCGGCAGTCCTTATATTGAGACGGAACACCTTCTCCTAGGTCTTTTAAGGGAAGACAAGACCTTGGCGAATCGTTTTCTCCGCTCTCACGCCGCAGTTGAATCCATCAGGAAGCAAATAGAAGGACACACTACCATTCGCGAGAAGGTCTCCACTTCGGTGGATCTCCCGCTAAGCCATGAGTGTAAGCGGGTGCTTGCCTATGGGGCTGAAGAGGCAGAGCGACTCAGCCATAAACACATTGGAACAGAGCATCTGCTGCTAGGTTTGCTTCGAGAAGAAAAGTGTTTTGCCGCTGAAATCCTCCATGAGCGCGGATTGCGGCTGTCCACTATTCGGGAAGAGTTGCAGCGTTCCCAATCTGAGAAAGTATCTTCGAACCGTCCGAAAGAAAGCTCGCTTCTTGCGGAGTTCAGCCGCGATTTAACCCAGTCCGCAATGGATAATTCCCTGGATCCATTGATCGGGCGTGATCATGAATTGGAACGCGTGGTGCAGATTCTGTGCCGGCGTACCAAGAATAACCCTGTTCTGATCGGAGAACCGGGAGTTGGCAAAACAGCCATTGTGGAAGGACTTGCCCAACGCATTGCCGAAGGGGATGTACCTTCTTTCCTGGCGGATAAGCGAATCCTCGCATTAGATCTTTCGCTGATCGTGGCAGGTACCAAGTACCGCGGTCAGTTCGAAGAGCGCTTAAAGACGATCATGAAGGAGTTGATGGAGAACCAGAATGCCATCATCTTCATTGATGAGTTGCACACACTGGTTGGCGCAGGGTCTGCGGAAGGTTCTCTGGATGCTGCCAACATCCTGAAACCGGCTTTGTCCCGTGGCGAAATCCAGTGCATTGGCGCCACTACCCCTGCGGAATTCCGAAAATCGATTGAAAAAGATCGATCTTTGGAACGTCGTTTCCAGGCGGTAAAGGTGCCGCCCCCTACGGAAACCGACGCTGTGAAAGTGCTGTTTGGTATCAAAGACCGCTATGAAAAGTTCCATGCCGTGGGATACACGGATGAAGCTATTGAAGCAGCGGTTTATACCTCCAGCCGCTATATTCCCGATCGCTATTTGCCGGATAAGGCTATCGATCTGATCGATGAGGCAGGAGCTCGGGTAAAGCTTCGCGCCACTACTTTGCCGAGCGACTTAGCCGATATTCAGAAGCGCATCAAGTTCATTGTTCATCGCATGGAAAATGCCATTGCGAACCATGAGTTTGAAAAAGCGCGTTTCTACTCCGATGAGGAGCGCAAGGAACGCGAGAATATGCGGCAACTCCGGGAAAAATACAACCTGGACGATACTTCCACTGGCCTTGTCACCAAGGATGATATCGAAGACGTGGTCGCGCGGTGGACCGGCGTGCCGATGACTTCGATCAAGGAAGAAGAGATCACCAAGCTTCTTCGGATTGAAGAAGAGTTGCACCGCCGTATTATTAGCCAGGATAAAGCAATTTCCGTACTGGCTCGCGCAATTCGGCGCTCCCGCGCTGGCTTAAAAGCGAGCAGCCGCCCGGCAGGTTCCTTCTTGTTCCTAGGCCCTACGGGCGTCGGAAAAACGGAAGTGGCACGTGCTTTGGCCTCTTTCCTGTTTGGCAGCGATAAAGCTTTAATCCGCTTCGATATGTCGGAGTTCATGGAGAAGCATTCAGTCTCCAAGCTGATCGGTTCGCCTCCCGGCTATGTCGGCTATGAAGAGGGCGGTCAGTTAACCGAGCGGGTAAAGCGCAATCCGTATTGCATCGTGCTATTGGATGAAATCGAAAAAGCGCACCCGGATATCTTCAACATTCTCCTTCAGGTATTCGAAGACGGTCATCTGACGGACGGTCTTGGCAATCAGGTCGATTTCAAGAACGCCATCATTATCATGACTTCCAACCTGGGAGCACGCTTCCTGGAAAAGAAAGGTCATCTTGGCTTCCAGGCCCCGGCGATTGAAGGAATTCCAGGCAAGCTGGAAGAAATGGTGCGCGGCGAAGTGAAGCGGGCGTTCAATCCGGAGTTCTTGAACCGGTTGGACGACATCATTCTGTTCACTTCGTTGAATGATGACGATTTGATTCGCATCATTGATCTTCTGGTAGATCAGATTAACCATAATCTGGCTGCCAAGCAGATCAAGATTCGGCTCACCACGGGTGCGGGCAAGTACATTTTGGAAAAGACTTGTGCAGACCGCAGCTATGGCGCACGTCCATTGCGGCGGGCATTGCAGAAGTATATTGAAGATCCTCTTTCCGAGGCGCTGATTCAGGGAGTACTCCCCAGGCCAGCGGAATTGGAAGTGTATGTCGGCGATACCGGTATTTTTTATCGCACAGTTAATTCTGGAGCGGCAGAAGAACAACCGGTCGGTGCTGGTGACGTAGTGAGCGAACCGAGTCCGGGAACGCTGCTGTTTACCTTCTAGCTAGTAAGCAGTATGAAAGAAAAAGGGCTGCTGGTATTACCAGCAGCCCTTTTTCTTTCTGTTTGGAATCCTGAATTAAGCCAAGTCGAATTTGGTCTGGTGCAACAACGGATCGCTTTTCACAATGACGTTCTTGCCTAGCGTTTGTTCCAGCTCCTGCAGGAAGTCGTTCTGATTGCTCTTTAAAACTTTTGCCACTTCCGGATGAACGCGTAGCATCACGTCCGTTCCATCCACCACTTTGGCTAATTTCTGAGCTTCTATCAGAATTTCCCCAATCACCGTTTGCGTGCTCTTGATGTAACCGGCACCTTCGCAATACGAACAAGGCATGCACAAGGTTCGTTCGAGTGACTGTTTCACGCGTTTGCGGGTAATGGCGACTAAACCAAAATCGTTGAATTGCAGGATTTTGTAAGGCGCACGATCTGCCCGCATGGCTTCTTCCAGCGCCTGCATCACCTTCTGGCGGTTTCGGCGTTCATCCATGTCAATGAAATCCACCACAATAATGCCGCCCAGATCCCGCAACCGGATCTGCCGCACGATTTCCTTGATGGCGTCCGTATTGGTCTTAACGATGGTATCTTCCAGCCGATTGGACTTGCCGACATATTTGCCGGTATTGATATCAATGGCCACCAACGCTTCGGTCTGGTTGATCACGATATATCCACCGGACTTGAGCCAAACCTTGGGGCGGAGCGCCTTTTCTAGTTCGTTCGTGATGCCGAACTCATCAAAAATCGGCGTAGGGCGCGTGTACAGCTTGACGCGGCTTACCATTGTGGGCTGGAAGCGTTGCACAAAACGCAGAATGCTTTCATACAGCTCTTCGTTATCTACCCAAACCGTTTTGAAAGCAGAAGTAAGCTGATCCCGCAGAACGCGCTGCACCAAATCCAAATCGTGATGCATCAACTGCGGGGCAGGGCGCTTTTCCGCCTTTTGCCGCATGTCCATCCACAGGTTGTAGAGGAACATCATGTCGGCATGAAGTTCTTCCTCACTGCGTCCTTCACCGGCTGTGCGGACAATGAATCCGCCCGGAATGCCTGTGCGATGTGTTTGGAGAACCTTTTTCAGGCGAATCCGCTCTTCGTCGGACGGGATTTTGCGGGACACGCCAATATGGTCAACAGATGGCATGTAGACCAGAAATCTTCCTGGCAAGGCCACATGCGAGGTAATGCGAGCGCCTTTTTGCCCTAGCGGCTCTTTGGCAATCTGAACAATGATTTCCTGCCCTTCCCGAAGAAGATCAGCAATGGAAGGCAAAGGAGGGCGAGCTGCGCGGGAATCTTCCCGGCTTTCTCTCGGCTCACGCGGTTCCTGTTGGGGCTGTGCTTGTTGCCGCACTTCGCCCGTTTGAGCGGAAGAGTTGCCCTGCTGATCTCCTCTGCGCTCTTCCGGCTTTCTTTCTTCTCCAGGAGCACCGCCGCCACGCATCTTACGCCGCATTCGGCGCGAAACACGGTGAGGGTAGCGGGCACCTTGTTCCCGAAGAGTTGCGGTCAAACTGGTTGGGATTCTTGCAGACTCCGGGCCTTCTTCCCCATTGGTCGCATCCGCCTCATTGGTTTCCAATTCCGCTTCTGACCCTTCTGCGAACTCCCCAGTTTCTGATTCGCCCGGTTCGGAAGCCGGGTCCTCGGTGTCTGTTTCTTCGGCAACCGTTTCCGTTTCTGCTGCCGTCTGACTTTCAGTTTCGTGAACCCCGTCGCCTTCAGGATGCTGTTCCGCAGCGGCGGGCGCTACGGGGCTTTCCTCCCCAAACGACGGAGAGCCATGGACAATCAGCGTTTCCACAGCGGCTACCTTTTCCACATGAACGTCTGCCATGGAAAAAGAGGGTTCTGCCGGATTGGGATCAGCCTTCAATGCCGGTTCTTGCTCCGGCTCCGGATCTGATTCCGGTTCTCGCTGTTCCGTATCCGTTTCCGGCTCCACGTGCCGTGCCTGTTCGCGCTCCAGAGCCTCCACATCCGCAAGTTCCTCGATTTCGGAAACCAGGATGGCTTCATTCTCTTCCTGCAGCTTTGCCGGTTCTTCCAGGCGCGAAGACTCGCCAGAGCCATACTTTGCAAGAGATTCCCCGGGGAGAATCACCATCTCTTCGCGAACAACATTGGAAACAGGAACTTCCGAACTCTTTTCTGGTTCTGTTGCCGGGGGAGCTGTTTCGGCGGTTTGCCGGGGAGAAAAGTACTTGGAATCCGGCAGCCCGTTACCGCCACCCGGACCGCTGCGTCGTCCTCGCCGCCGACCGCGTCCGCCACGATGCCGGTCATCCCGCCGATCGTTCCCTCGTTGTTCCCGTTCCTGAGTACTCGGTGTTGTAGGGGGCGGAGCAGCCTGGGTTTGCGGCGCAGCCACAAAGGCCTCCACCGGAGCAGATGTGGTTTCTACAGCAACTACAGGGCTTTCGCTCTCGCTCGTCAGCAAAGAGGAAGCGTTCTTTTCCAGACGTAAAACTTTCTCTTCTACGCCGGTAACAATCTTGTCGTATTCTTCGTTATCTTCAAAGAAGTCCGATACATAAAGAAACGCATCGCGTTCCAACCCGATATCCACAAACGCAGACTGCATGCCGGGCAGAACCCGTGTCACGCGTCCTTTGTGGATACTGCCAGCCAGCGAGTATTCTTTCTCCCGCTGGTAAAAAATTTCAACTACCTGGTCTTCTTCCAGTACCGCAACCCGCGTTTCGTGGCGACTTGCGGAAACGATTAACTCTTTGGACATTCAATCCTCCGTTGGTTCCCCTTGGAACTCAAACGAAGAGGATTCGGTTTACGCCCGGCGTTTGCGTTTGCTTCGCGCCCCGGACCAAAACATCCGAGACCGCGGAACCGCTACTTAGCAGCTTCCTACCCTGCGAAGTCACTCAACGTTTCTACGCTCGCCCGGCGGTGGAGTTTTCCTCAACTCAACATCACGCCGGACCGGGGAACCGCTCCTCACTCGGAAGAGTTTCTTGGCTCCCAACTAATTTCAATTCACTCAATTTCACTCCTCAGGTCTAATTCACGAACCTGCGAAGCCGAACATTATTTACCAAACCTAACATCAAAAACGTAGACCAAATACTGGAACCACCGTAGCTCATCAGGGGAAGCGGAATCCCTGTTACCGGCATGCGTCCCACCACCATACCGACGTTCACCAGAATATGAAATAACAATAACGCAGCTACGCCCATGCAGATATACATTCCTGCACGATCAGGAGCGGTTTGCGCATTTTGCACGATTTGCATCAGCAAAACGAAATACAACGCCAGCGCCACAATCACGCCGACAAAACCATGCTCCTCGGAAAACGCCGAAAAAATAAAGTCCGTATGCGCCACCGGCAGGAACCGAAGTTGCGTTTGGGTTCCCTTGGTCACGCCCTGTCCCCACATTCCTCCGGCACCCACTGCAATTTTGGATTGCCGCACCTGATAGCCTGAACCTCTTGGATCGCTGTCCGGGTCCAGAAAACTCACCAGTCGTTCCCGCTGATACGGTTTCAGCACCGAGTAACTAATCGGCACCACCAGCAAGATCAGCACCGCAATTGCAGCCCAATACTGCCAACGTAAACCGGCCAAAAAAATGCCACAAGCCAGGATCGGTAGGTACGTTAAAGAGGTTCCTAAATCTGGTTCTTTTGCGATCAACAGCATGGGAACCAGCACCAATCCCGCGATTTTGAACAGTTCTGAGAGGTCCAAAACATCGCTTCGCAGCTCTGTCATGAACCGGGCTACCAGTAATATTATCACCAGTTTGCCGAACTCCGAGACCTGGAGCTTCAGGCCGCCGGGCAGGGCAATCCAGCGCGTCGAATTGAAAACTGTTTTTCCCACCACCAGCACAGCTATTAGCCCCAGCACTGTGGCGCTATACATGGGCAGCAACTGGGCCATCAACGCGTGGTAATCCAGCAGGGAAACCAGCCACATCAGCAGCACGCCTGCCCCCACATAACAAAACTGTTTCCACCAGGAGTCCTGCCAGATGGTGCCGTGCGTGGCACTGAAAATTTGGAGAACCCCCAAGCTGCAAATCGCCAGCACGATCAAAAACATCGGCCAATCGAAATCACGCAAGGAAAGGTATTTACTGTACTTACTGAGACTCACCCGCGTCTCCTGCCTTTTGCGTGGAAGCCGACTGCACCATCTTGGGAGAAGTAATGCCGGTGGTGAACTGTTTGTTGCGCGATTTCTTGTCGAAGTAGGACTTCATCACATCTCGCGCAATCGGAGCCGCCAGCATTCCATGCTCGCCGCCCTCAAACAACACTGCCACTACAATTTCCGGAGCGGACCGAGGCGCAAAGCCCACAAACCAAGAATTATCTTTCATGGCTGTCTTGCCATGGCTGCGTACGAAGTCATTCGACACGGTCTGCGCAGAGCCGGTTTTACCGCATACCTCAATTCCCGGTATTCTGGCTCGTACACCAGTGCCGCCCTCGTTTACCACGCCGTACATGCCGTCCACCACTTTTTTCACATTTTCCGGATTCAGCGCCCATTCATGCGGCTTTTCCGTCGCCGTGTCCTTCAGAAGAAGGTGAGGGCGATGCCAAACGCCGCCCACAGATAAACCACCGATTGCCGAAGCCAATTGCAAAGGAGTCACGGTAAGAGCCCCTTGCCCGATGGCCACGGAAATGGTTTCCCCCGCAAACCACTTTTCGTGAAAGTTGCGTGCTTTCCAAGCCGTGGAAGGTACGGTGCCCTCGGCTTCGCTAGGAAGATCCACCCCGGTGCGACGGCCCAAACCCGATTCGTTCGCATAGAACGCCATTTTGTCGATCCCAAGTTTATTTCCGACGTTGTAGAAAAATACGTCACACGATTGCGCAATGGCCCGATGGAGAGAAATTGCCCCATGCACAGAGTGGCATTTGTAATAGTGTCCGTAAAACGAAGCGCCGCCCGGGCAGTGCGCCGTGTATTCATCATCAATGGTTCCGGTTTCCAGTCCGGCAATCGCCATGATGGGTTTGAAAGTAGAGCCAGGGGCAAGCTGCGCCTGGATGGCACGGTTTAGAAGCGGTTTTGCCGGGTCAAACGCTATCTCTTTCCAATCGGCTGATTTGATGCGAACCGCAAACTTGTTCGGGTCAAACGTTGGGCGGGAAACCATGGCCAGAATTTCGCCGGTACGCGGGTCCAGCGCCACCACTGCGCCTCGTTTTCCTTCCAGTGCCAGTTCCGCAACTACTTGAAGATCGAGATCCAAGGTAGTTGCCAGATTTTTGCCGGGAACCGATTCTTTATAATCCCGTAGCTTTCGCTCACGGCCCCGGTTATCGACCAAAACTTCCCGCTGTCCATCCGTTCCTTTCAGAACATCGTTATAGCGGCGCTCCAGTCCGAATTTTCCAATCACCGCGCCAGGGTTTTCATTCGCATATTCCGGGCTGTCTAACTCCGAGTCGCTGATTTCTCCCGTGTAGCCCACCACATGCGCAGCCAAGCCGTTCTGGGGATACAGGCGGCGTTGTGCCCGAATCAGTTCCATCTCGGGGAAAAAGGCCGGGTCGCGATGCGACTCCACAAAGGCCAGATCCGCTGGGGAAAGCTCTTCCTTCACAATAATGGGTTCAAACTTCGGCCGGCCCCGGAACCGCGCCAGTTTGGCATTCAGGTCATCCAGATCCAGGTGAAGTCCTGCGGCAATTTCCGGCAAATGGTCCGGATTCAGCGTTTCCCGGGACAAAATCAGGGTCCAGGAAGAATGATTGTCCACAATCACGCGTCCATCGCGATCCAGAATTTTGCCGCGAGGCGCCAGAATCGGCAGGGATTTAATGCTGTTCTTCTCGGCCTGTTCCGAATAGAGTTCCTGCTGCTGCACCTGCAGTTGCCAGAAGCCGGAAATCAGAACAAAAAAAACGGCGACCGTCACATATTGAAAAACGGCCATCTTGGCCGATGCAAGTTTTGGATCGTCGCGTTGAATGACTTGAACAGCAGAGTGCTGCTCATGTTCCGGCGTAATAACGGGCGGGGCACTCACAGAAAGGAACTATACCCTTTCCTTTAGTTTATCGAAAAAGTGAAATAAAGCTACTCCTACCACTGCATTCAATGCTCCCAGAATTAACGCTTGGCGCGTATCGAAGACGGAATGCAGTTGCAGCAGAGCGCGCTCCAGCACCCAAAGCAGAAATTGATCAAACAGATAGAAGGCAAAGTTCACCAGAAACCGTACCATGGGATGATCAACATCAATCTTCAAGGCGATGGAAGCGGCAAAGTAGCCTACCATGCTCCGGCAGATTCCAAACATCCCAATCGGATTGGAAGAAAGAGAGTCTTCCGCCAGCCCGAGCAACATTCCGATGGTGAGGCCCCCGATCTGGGACCGGCGCATCATGGCGAAATAGATGGTGACCAGCAGCGGAACTTCCAGGTAGCGAAGAAAGGGAAGAAAAAGAGGAACGTAGAGCTGGAAAACAATCGCCAGCAAAGGAATCAGAATCAGAACCCAGACCCGAAACCGGGATATCTGGCTTTCCCGCTGATTGCCCAGCAGAATGCGATCACCGCTTGGGTAAGTCATTGAATTTACTGAATGGGAGGCTTCGGGGCCGGTGCAGCCGAGCCAGGGGTAGCGGATGGTGCCGTAATCCCTGTTTTCGGTTTCAGATTGAAGTCTGGAGGAAGCGAACCAGGAGCGCCTTCGCCGAACTTATGCCCTTGTGCATCGCCGATCTCCTTGTAATGTTCTCGCGCACGGTCCGCATCGGTGAGCAGTGACGCTGGCTGCGTACTCCCATCCGTCTTTGCTCCTTTGTCAGCAGGGGGTGGCGTTCCAATATAAACACTCTTTGCGGGTTCTTCTGCGGCTGGAATGATTTGGTGTTGCCCTTCCAGCACAATCAAGACTTCCTCGGGACCGCCTTGCAACCCAATCGGATCTACCGAGATGGATTTAAAGTTGGACCCCGGATTCACTGCCGTTACTTTACCCACCGGCATCCCTTTCGGAAAAATCCGGTCATCGCCTGACGTATAGAACATTTCGCCCAACTCTACTTTTTCCTCATTCTGAACGTAATCGACCTGGCACTTGCCATGGCCGATCCCCTTCAGAATTCCCCGTACACGGTTCTTTTGAGAAATCACTCCAGCGGCAAAGGCCGGGTCATCCGCCATCAACATCTGAGAGGCAGTAGGGTAAGCAGACATCACTTTGCCCACAATGCCATCCGGCGTTACCACGCCCATCCCTTTTTCCACTCCTACCGAAGAGCCACGATCCAGAAAGGCAACCTTGCTATTCGCGCCCGTACCCGTGCCAATAATGCGGGCCGCTACCATTTTTGAGGGGGACTGCTGCTCAAATGCCCCTAACGCCTTCACTCGGTCAGCCATGGCGAGTTGGTTGCGCAGGTACTGGTTTTCCATTTTCAGCGAATCCAGTTCCCCTTGCATTTTCCGGTTCTGTTCTTTTACATCGCGCAGCGAAACATAGCTGCCCACAAAGCCGGCCACGGAACTTCGCGAATCCTCCACCACCTGTGCAAGCGGGGTCACTGCTGTTACGGCCCAAACCCGAATGATGCGAACGTCACTCTTGTTCTTTACCTGAAATGCCAGAAGAACTACCTGGCCGAATACGACCAGGAGGAGCACCGTGATATTCCGGTACCGGCTGAACAGCGAATCCATGCTTCCTTCGTTCTTACTCTATCCTTTGTTTCTCAATCGATGGAGATTTTTCGCAGAAGCTTAAAGTCGCTCAGCATTCTGCCGGTGCCAAGCACCACTGAAGCCAGCGGGTCATCTGCAATAGAAACCGGGAGCCCTGTTTCTTCCCGAATGCGGCGGTCCAGGTTTTTCAACATTGCTCCGCCTCCTGTTAACACAATGCCACGGTCGCTGATATCGGCGCTCAGTTCAGGCGGCGTTCTTTCCAGCGCGACGCGAATGGCATTCATGATGGTTGCCACGCACTCGGAAAGGGATTCGCGAATCTCGCCGTCCTCAATCGTAATGGTCTTCGGCACACCTTCAATCAGATTGCGTCCCTTGATCTCCATCGTGATCGGCTTATCCAGCGGATATGCGGAACCAAGTTCAATCTTGATGGCTTCGGCGGTACGTTCGCCAATCAGCAGGTTGTAACTTGCCGCTTCATGAACTGCATGATGGCGTCATCCATTTCGTTGCCTGCCACACGCACCGAGCGGGAATACACAATGCCGGAAAGCGAGATCACAGCAACGTCTGTGGTGCCGCCGCCAATATCCACCACCATATTGCCGGAAGGTTCCGTAATTGGCAGGCCCGCGCCAATTGCCGCTACCATCGCTTGCTCTACCAGATGTACTTCGCTAGCTTTGGCGCGATACGCCGAATCCATGACGGCGCGTTTTTCTACCTGCGTGATTTCGGAAGGAACGCCGATCACAATGCGCGGATGCACCAGCATCTTGCGGTTGTGCGCCTTCTGGATGAAGTAATTCAGCATCTTCTCGGTGACTTTAAAGTCAGCGATGACGCCATCTTTCATGGGCCGAATCGCAACGATGTTGCCGGGGGTTCGCCCCAGCATCTCCTTGGCTTCCTTGCCGACCGCTTCCACTTCTCCCGTGTTTTTGTTTAACGCAACAATGGAAGGCTCATTGACAACAATTCCTTTCCCTTTTGCAAAAACCAGCGTGTTGGCCGTGCCAAGATCGATAGCCAAGTCAGAGGAAAACAGGCTAAAAAGAGAACGGAAATTCATGTATGAGATTCAAACCAAAGGAGAAAGGTCGGTTATTGCGAACTTCAATCCTAGCACAATATCCCTTTGCTTCTGGCGGGATATACACGGCTTAAGGAGTGGTTGCGGAAATCAATCCGTTGTTTTCCTGAATGCATTTATCCATTTCTAAAATCAGCTTTCGGAGCTTGATAGTGGTGTTGGCATCACAGCCCACTGCCACATAACGCAGTTGCTTAGTAGCCCTCGGTACGTAGAATAATTGCGCCGTCATTCAGAAAATCACCGATGCCCAGTTTGGAAAAGAACTGGTCCGTCGCAATTGTTTGTTCATCAAATGCTTCCAGAAAGAAACTGCGCGTATTGGAACCGCCTGGAAAGTTTTTGTTCTTATCCAATTGGTGTTTCATGCTGGCGGAAGCGGCAGCGTTTACCAATCGGCCTTGCTCCATCAGAGTGAGCAGTGCTGCCACGGAAGCTACGTTGGCACTCACAAAATCCGCTTTTGGGTTTCCTTTTGGCACTGGCGGTTTTTGCCATCGGAAGCCCGGCAGGTCATGCGTGGAACCTTCCCATAAGCCTCCGCCGCGTTCCGGCCGGTAAAAGTCCGCCTGCCATAGTGAGGAGTGGATATAAAGGAAGCTGACATTCTCAATACAGGCGTGCGCGGCAGCTCCGTCGGATTCATCGATCATCAAAAACAATCGTTCCGCAAAGGTCAGCTTCCGGACCTCCTTCAGGTTCTCTTTGGTGTGAGCAAGGTAGTTTTTCACTCCTGGCGAAAGATCAGGCGGTTTCGGAGAAGTGGTGGTGTCCACCAAAATAAGGTTACTTCCCTTGAAAGTAATTACACCGGAGTTGACATCAAATAACTTCTCCAGGTCGGGTGCCGAGAAGGGACGGGGAATGGGAAGCGGTTTGCCATCTACCTCTACGCGCTTGCCAAGGAGTTCAATCTTGGGATTGGTGGGAAACAGCGTTTGCACATGAGCCGTGTCCCTTTTCTGCGTATCATTCCAAAGATTGCGAGCCGCATCAAAGAGATCGGTTTCTGTGGTGAGCCCTTTCGTGCGCGCCAGTTCCTCCAGATCGAATTTGATTTGGTAGGCCGCCCACATGCACGCGATTTTGGAAAGGCTTCCTAATCCTCCTTGCTCGGTGGGTTTATTGCCAGCAAACTTGGGATTCGCCAGCTTATCGGCCCCTGTCAGATCCACTAATGCAAACCGGAGACCCCGCAGTTCGGGATGTTTAGGACTAGCGACTCCGTCTTCCAGGATTCGCCGCTTCACAATTGCCTGAAGGCCGGGATCAAGCGTGACGTCCGTAGGAGTCAGAAATCCTGGGTTCATGGAGGTTGCACTCAGCGGAACGGTGGTTCCCGCCAGCGTCTTGCAACTGGAAGGCAGGAACGAAAGAACCATATCCCCTACCGCGACGCTCATCGGAAAATGCTCCTAAGCCGAGTCATGAGTGGAATCCCTCAAGTTGTCTTTTGACTGCTGGTACACCTCGTTAAGCAGGCTCAACGTCCCCTCGTCCAAAACCCCGCTAGGTTCCAGAGAAGGGTCTGCTAAGTGTCCAAAGTCGAGTTGGAAACCTAGAACATTGGCCGAATCGTCGTCTTCGTGATAGCCCAGGTTATTTAGCTTTTGCTTGGCAAGTTCCGGGTTCAGATCTTCTTTGGAGACCAGGAAAATTTTCCGATCAAAGAGCAGTTGCGGCTCCTCATCGTCACTCGGTGGGAAGCCCCAGCGGATCACGCAGTTTGCTGGAACCTCCACGTCACTCAGCAGAATAAATCCTTCGGCATCTGCATGGGCCAGCGGAGAAAAAGCGCGGCCACCAATCGACACCGTGAAAGGAGCCAGCGGAATGGATCTGGCAAACGCATCATACAGCCGCACGCGAAATGTTTTGAATCCACGCTCACAAGGAGAAGGCCCGGAAAGCCGATGGTAGAAACGGCAGGCAAACGTATCTTCCGTGTTCTCGAATTTGCGTGTCTCGTCAGGCAAGCGGGAACTGCGGCGCGTCTCGCCATCGGAAAAGAATCGCTTCACGCAACCTCCGGTTCCTTCCTTGACACGCGGGCAAGGCCATTTCGCAGGAAGGATTTGACTGCCAGGGCGAAACAGGAGAATAGTGACTCGCCGGTTCGGGGCATTGGCGTCATTGCGTTCCGTTTTGTCTTTGGCCTGTTCGAACTTCTGGCTTTCCTGTTCGGAAAAGATCGCGACCGGATTAAATTCACCACAGCCTTGGAAATCTCCCTTTCCGGCGGTATCTGCGTTACGCGCCAGAAAACCATTGACTGGGTCCACTTGGAAAGGCTGGCCTTGCGCGTTCACGCATACCTTATCCATGTACGCAAGAAAAAGCTGCTTACGGCCTGCAGGAGCATCCGGGCCTAGCGTGTTCCGCATGGTCTGAATGGATTTATCACCCCAGTTGTCTCCCGCTACCGGCTGAGCGAAATGTCCGGTGTTGCTGAAAAGGTCTTCCCAAACTTCATCCCGTCGCGTCAGCAAGCCGTATATCGCTGCCGCTCGACGCCCGCTCAGCAGCTTATTGAACTCATCGTTATTGACCGGATCGGCATGGCCAAAGATGGTGAGCGGCGGCGGCTCCGAGTCGACTCCGGAAACTTTTGAGTGCTCCTGAACGAGCGCGGCCAGCAAGCGCATTTCGTCTTTCAGGCCCGGAAGCACAAAAGAAGAGCCGAACTCAAACCGAACATCCTCCACGCGCCAGCAGGCAATGGGAATCAGACGGAGCCGAGCAGTATTCCATTCACCATGGAGAGAAGGAGCGACCAACGCCTCAAATCCGCTAGAAGTGGGCAGTCCCGCTGCAATTCCGGCTTCCGACGCTCCTGTCAGGAAGCCGACATTGCCCTTAGATTCAGATGTAGACAATCCTATGAAATCACCCTGTTGCCGATGAGTTTACCTCAGCAATTCCCATAAATGATGGTGAATCGGTTTGCCTGTTCGAATCATTGGATACTGCGCGTCAAAGTGGAACTCGGAACTGTAATCGTGGGTCTAAACCAACTATGGCGAGTGCATGGCATGGTTTCCTTTGGGTGGCACTGGCAGTAAGTGCGTGGGGACAAACTGTGGCGCCCTCCTTCTCTCGGGAAGGTATTCTGCCGACGAGCAGGCAGCAATGGCTGGAGCCCGGGCAGTTCGTCGAGGTTTACGGGCAGCACCTAGCGCCGCTGGGCGGTTGCTTCGAGAAGCTGGAACCCAGAGCGGGAGAATATCCGACCGATGCTTGCGGTACGCATGTAACGGTGAACGGAATTCGGGCAGGTTTGCAGTTCATCGGGGAACGGCAGATCAATATCAAACTTCCGGCGGGCATCCCTTCGGCAGGGCGCGTAGCGATCGCAGTAATTGTGCGGGGCGTGAGTAGCAAAGAAATCACCGTTCCCATCGGCAAGCCGAAGTTGATGCTGTCCCTTGTAGGTCACGAAGATGTAATCCGCCCCACTCTAGCGGTGCACCGGTTCTGGTGATTGCGTCCTATTTACCAGTTCAGAGCGGATCGATTTCCAGGCGCTATTAGAGATAGACTTAGTTCCATGAAAACAGCGATCGCAGCTTTGCTACTGTTTTTGTTCTTCGATGTTTGCCGCTGGAAACGGAGAGAAAGATGTTCTTGCCGCGATTGATGCGTGGAAAGAAGCTGCTTTGAAAGGGGACGCGGCGGCTTTGGGCCGGTCCTTATCACGACGGCCCGGCGCTATGCTGCGGCAATCGGCGATGTTCGATGACGCGGCGGTCGCCATGCAATTGACACCCATGGTTCACGCGAAGGGACCTTCGGAGGAGATTGCACGTTTGCTTGACCAGAAGGAAAACTTTTTCCAAGGTGGCCACGAAGCGTTCCTGGCAGTGCTGCCCCATTTTTTGAACTCACCGTCCAGGTTGGCGCAGGCAGGGGCGCTGCAGTACATCATTTGGGAGCCGAATCACCCATGGGGGAAAGAGCCACAGCTTCGGGCCCGGCGGGCGTCGCTGGTGATGAGCGCTGCGCCCGGAATATTGAAGAACGGCGATGCCCGCCTCCATCAGTTACTGGCACTTGCGCTCGGTTCGATTCAGACGGAGTCATCGCGCGAAATGTTATGGCAGATGATTGACGGAGGCAGGGCGTCCGAACAGTCCATGATTGCGCTGACGTGGATTGGGGATGCACGGGATTTGCCCCGGCTGGCCGCGTTGATGAACTTCTCGACTGGCGTATGCTTTGCATCATGCTTATGGAGACGCGGCATTGCCCTGGCTCAGAAAGGCTGCGCGGGAAACGAATCAGCCGGCGTTACGCCTGGCATGCGCACGGGAACTCGTAATGGCAGGTGAGCCCGACGGGTTTCAGTATTTGTGGCAGTTGATGAATGAGCGCCCTTCATTCAGGAGTGAAGCAGTTCAGATTGTACGGGACCGGTTTCCGGAAATGCGTGATGTGGACCAAGGCAAGGTACTGGATTTCTTAAGACTCCATGCGACCGCAACGCAGTTCTAGGAACCTATTATGGATTGCACACAGAACACTTGCTATATATCATGGTATATAGCAAAGGTGCCCGGAGATGTTACAAAAAGAAAAAGCAAAAGTGTTTATGAGCGGGAGAAGCCAAGCGGTTCGTATTCCGGCTGAGTTCCGCTTTGCCACAGATGAAGTGTATATTCGGCGAGATCCCCAAAGCGGGGACATCATCCTTTCCCCCGCGCCGGGTGGGTGGGATGATATTTTTGCTGCTTTGGATCGAGCTGCTGTCCCGGACGACTTTTTGTCTGACCGTTCTCAGGAGTTGCCGCAAGTTCGGGAAACGCTGTGATGCAGTGGTACATGCTGGATACCAACACAGTCAGCTACATCCTGAAAAGAAAATCTTTCGCAGCGCGTGAAAAGCTGGCAGGGTTAGCGAAGTCAGAAGTTGGCTGTATTTCCGCCATCACCGAGGCGGAAATCCGGTATGGCCTCGCGAAAACACCGGGTGCCCATCATCTTCTTACGGCAGTGGAAGGGTTCATCTCCAAAATCCAGATTCTAGCCTGGGGCAGAAAGGAAGCCCGTGCTTATGGCGTGTTGCGTGCAAAACAGGAGGCTTCTGGCAAGATTCTGGGAAATCTGGATCTCCTTATCGCAGCTCATGCTATTGCCGTTGGAGCAACTCTGGTGACCAGCGACAAAGCCTTTTCTCAGGTGGAGGATCTGCCTGCGACCGTGAACTGGGCAACCGATCTGTGAACCGCGCAGACGGAGATAACATGAAGATCATTGAGGAAGACATTTACAACACGGACGGCAATGGCGTCATTCTGATTGTGGAGCGCGAAGATCACCTGTTCGGGGAAGCAAAGAATCCGGATGGACCCTTTCTAGGGGAGAATGCGGAAGAGGCCATTATGCCGGATACGGAATGGCTCGCTTCGCCGAATGATGTGATTGAAGCCTGGTACGCCACATTTCGGGATCAGGGGCAGCTCATTCGCCCCAATCAGCCGCGTACTGCCAACGCAAAATCTTGAGCGCTATTATGCAAGGGAGCCGTCGCCGTTTTCTTCTTTCCGCTACGGCCCTCTCCGCCTGTGGTCCCAAGCTGGCAAAACGCTTTAACGGATACGCTTTTGTGGCGAGCCAAGCTATGCGAGGCATCAGCGTAGTCAATCTCACTCGGTTTCATATGGAAAAAGAAATCGCGTTAGATGACGCACCAATCCTTGTGCTCAATGTGCCGAATACCCGGCGGGTGCTGGCGTTAACACCTGCTTCCGTTACCGAAATCGATGCAGGACCCATGGCGATTACCCACCACGCCAAAGTCGGTACTCATGCCCGCACCATGGCACTATCCCCGGACGGTGACTACATTGTGGATTCTGGCGCAGGACCCGCAAGCTCTTCTTTCCCTGGATTTGAAAACATGGCGCGTCAACGCCCAGGTGAAGCTGCCTGCGGAAGCTGCCGGATTTGATGTTTCCGAAGATGGAAAACAGGCTGCTGTGAGCTTGCCTCAGCGGAAATCGGTGGCGATTGTGGATCTTGCCACGAGCGCAGTTGCGGAAGGAAACCGGAATTGGTGCTGAACCGGGAGTGATTCGTTTCCGTCCGGACGGCAAGCAAATTCTGATCGGCAGTAAATCCGCCCGGAACGTGACGATTCTGGACGCCGACACTGCAAGGCAGCTTGTGACGTTGCCCTTGCCCATGGCACCGGAACAGTTCTGTTTCACCACGGACCACGGTGGACAGATGTTTGTGTCGGGGCAGGGAATGGACGCGATTGCCATCGTCTCGCCTTACCAAACGGTGGTGTCGGAGACGATTCTGGCCGGCAGTGACCCAGGCGCAATGAATGCCAACGATACCTTCTTGTTCGTAGCCAGCAAGAGTACGGGAGACCTCGACGGTGGTGAATATCGAAACCCGCAAGGTTTTGGCCAAAATTCCCGTCGGGCAGGAACCAATTCAGATCTTGCTGACCAGTGATGGGGAATATATTTTGGTTCTGAATCGAAAGTCGAGCGATTTGGCTATAGTGCGCGTTGCCAAAATCAACGACTTCCGTTACAAGCGTGCTCCGCTGTTTACCGTGGTGCCTGTAGGTGAAAGCCCCGTAAGTGCAACGATTTGTCACCTATAGGGGACATTCCCCGGACACAACGAAACTGCCTAAATTGCTGGTACAATAAGACTTAGATACCAAATTTATGGCAAATTCCGAGCTTCCGCCACAGGGGCCGCCCAGCCCTCCGCAACCTCCTCTTTTAAACGGTGGCGATACTGGCGACGGGGAAAACCGTAACCTGATTCCCGTCAACATCGAAGACGAAATGAAGCGGTCTTACCTGGATTACGCCATGAGCGTAATTGTGGGGCGTGCGCTTCCTGACGTGCGCGATGGCTTGAAACCGGTGCACCGCCGCATTCTTTGGGGCATGAATGAACTCGGCCTGCAGCCGAATCGTCCCACCCGAAAATCCGCAAAAATTACCGGCGAAGTGATGGGCAAGTACCATCCGCACGGCGATGCAGCCATTTACGATTCCCTGGTTCGCATGGCGCAACCCTTCAACATGCGCTACCCGCTGGTAGATGGACAAGGCAACTTTGGTTCCGTGGATGGTGACCCGCCCGCAGCGCAGCGCTATACCGAAGCTCGCTTATCCCGGCTTGCCACCTCTCTTTTGGCGGATATCGACAAGGAAACCGTCGATTTTCGGGCGAACTACGACGACAGCGAGCAGGAACCGGAAGTACTGCCCACGCGTGTTCCGAACCTTTTGATCAATGGTTCTTCCGGAATCGCCGTGGGCATGGCGACCAACATTCCGCCGCATAATCTGGTGGAAATAGTGGACGCCACCGTTGCGTTGATTCGGAATCCGAGTCTTCCTCTGCTGGAAGTCATGAAGATGGTTCCGGGTCCGGACTTTCCCACCGGCGGCGTGATTCTGGGCCGCCAGGGAATTCTGGATGCCTTTCTGAAAGGCCGTGGCTCGCTCAAAATCCGGGCCAGGGCCGCCGTAGAGCCGATGGGCAAGGATCGGGAACGAATCATCGTCACTGAGATTCCGTATCAGGTCAACAAGTCCCGTTTGATTGAAACCATTGCTTCATTAGTGAATGAAAAGAAGCTCGAGGGGATTTCTGACGTCCGCGACGAAAGCGACCGCGATGGAATGCGGATCGTTCTGGAACTGAAACGCGGCGAGCAGTCGGAAATTGTGTTGAACAACCTATATAAGCAGACGCAGTTACAGATCAGCTTTGGTGTCATCAACCTTTCCATCGTCAACGGCCAACCACGTGAACTGTCGCTGATCGCCACCATCAAGGCGTTTATTGAGCACCGGACGGATGTGGTTCGTCGCCGTACCGATTACGAGCTACGCAAGGCGCGCGAGCGGGAGCATATTCTGCTTGGTTTCCAAAAGGCGCTGGATAATCTGGACGAATTGATCCGCCTGGTTCGTGCGTCAACTTCGCCCAAGGATGCCCGAGATTCGTTGATCGCGGCTTTCGCCTTCAGCGACCGGCAGGCACAGGCCATTATTGAAATGCAGCTCCAACGCCTGACCGGCATGGAGCAACAAAAGATTCTGACGGAACTGGCGGATATCCAGGTTCGGATCGCGCAGTACTTGGAAATTCTTGGGTCTGAGCAGGTGCTTCGGACCCTGATCATTAAAGAACTCAAGGAAGTCCAAAAAGAGTACGGCGATGCACGGCGGACGGAGATTGTGGAAGACACGGGCGAGATCAGCATGGAAGATCTGGTTCCCGTGGAAGATGTGGCAGTCACGGTCACTCACGGCGGCTATCTGAAGCGAACTGCCGTAGATACGTATCGGCGTCAGGTGCGGGGCGGCAAAGGACGCATCGGCATGGGTACGCGCACGGAAGACTTTGTGGAGTACTTCCTGGTGACTTCCACGCACAACTATCTGCTGATCTTCACCAACAAAGGCCGCGTGTATTGGCTGAAGATTTATAACATTCCGGATGCTACTACCACTGGCAAGGGCAAGAATATCTCGAACCTAATTAGCTTGCAGCCGGATGAGACGGTGAAGGCGTTCCTTCCAGTGAAGGAATTCAGCGCGGATCAATACGTGGTGATGGTGACCAAGAACGGCGTCATCAAAAAATGCCAATTAACCGAGTTCAATCATCCACTTTCCCGCGGCATTATTGCTCTGGGCGTGGAAGACGGCGATGAATTGATTGCCGCCCGGCTCACCAATGGCGAAAACTTCATGTTCCTGGGCTCCCATGAAGGCCAAGCAATTCGTTTCTCGGAAAAAGAAGTGCGAGCCATGGGCCGGCCTGCTTACGGCGTAAACGCCATGGACCTGGAACAAGACGACTACCTCGTAGGCGCCGAAGTGGTGAACCATGAAGGTCTGATTCTTTCCATCAGCGAAAACGGCTATGGCAAGCGCACACCGCTGGGAGACTACCGTTTGATCCGGCGTGGTGGCAAAGGGGTAATCAACATGAAGAGCACCCCGCGTACAGGCAAAATTGTCGCGATTCTTTCCGTCACGGAGGATACCGATCTGATGATCATCACCAAAGACGGCAAGATGATCCGCTTAGATGCCAATGAGATTCGGAAAACAGGCCGTTCTGCGCAAGGCGTCTGTTTGGTGCGTATGGAAGCGAATGATCGCGTGGCTGCTGCTTGTGTGATTCCTGAGGCTACGGAAGGTCCGGCAAACAATACCGAGCAGGGTAGCCTCTATAATTAAGACGTGCTGCTACAGGAAAAACAGGCTGAACTTTTCCGCTTGCTCGGAGAAATGGAACGAGTCATTGTCGCTTTTTCCGGCGGCACTGACTCGGCTTATCTGGCCTGGGCTGCTCACGCAGTATTAGGTGAACGCGCAGTAGCGGTGACTGCGGATAGCGCTTCCATTCCCGTTTCCCATAAGCGGGACGCGGAAGCCTTTGTCCATCAGTTCGGGATTCGGCACGAGTACATCGCCACCCGGGAATTTGAAAATCCGGAGTATGTGAAGAACGATGCCAATCGCTGCTTCCATTGCAAAGATGAGTTATTCACCTGTTTAGCGCAATTGGGAAAGGAGAAACAAATCGACCATATTATCTACGGTGTCAACAAAGATGATTTGGGCGACTACCGGCCCGGCCAAAAAGCAGCACAGCAGCATCAGTGTGAAAGCGCCGCTTGTGGAGGCTGGCCTCACTAAAGCAGAGATTCGGGAACTTTCCCGAATCGCCGGGTTGCCAACTTGGGACCGTCCTGCAGCAGCGTGCCTCAGCTCGCGCATTCCGTATGGAACGCCTGTCACCATTCAAAACATCAAAACGGTGGAAGTGGGCGAAGAAGAGATGAAGGCGCTCGGCTTCCGGCAGTTCCGTACGCGTTTCCATGGAGAACTGGTTCGGATTGAAGTAGCGCGGGAAGAAATGGAACGAGCTTTGAACCTGGAAATGGCAGGAAAACTAACAGCTATTTTTCGGAAACTTGGCTATAAATTCGTGACGCTCGATCTGCAAGGCTATCGTCAGGGTTCACTGAATGAACTGCTGACAATCTGAATTCTTCCCTGTTCCCAGCGAAAGCAAACCAGGTCTGCCAGTTCGCCAACCACTAAGCCGCGCTGTCTTCCGGGAATTGCGGCTGCTCGCGCAGGATTCACAGTCGCCATCCGCACAGCTTCGGGCAAACTGAGTTGGCACATCGAAACCGTATTCGCAATGGCATCATTCATTCGTAAAGCGGAACCGGCCAAGCGATCTGAGTTGGCGAGAACCACGCGGCCATCCGCCGTCAGATCTACATCCTGCTCGCCGAGTCGATAGCGACCTGGTACCGCGCCAGCCGGAGCACTGGCATCAGTCACCAGCACCGACCGGGAGACAGTTTTGGCTCGGATGCTGCTTTTCAGAAAAGCCCGTTGCACATGGATACCATCCGCAATGAAGCTGGCCGTTAACCGATCTTCCGCTAGTTGCTCCCAAATGTAGTTGGGCTGTTTGCGAATGACCGCATGTGCGGCGTTTCCCAAATGTGTGGACATGGCCGCGCCTGCACTCACTGCATTGGCAATTTCCACCGGCGAGGCGTGCGTATGGCCAATGCTGACCGTAACGCCGTCACGTACTAACGATTCAATATAGGCCGGTGCCGTTTCCCAATGTGGCGACACGGTGACAATGCGCACTAGTCCGTCGGTAGCTTCCTGCCAACGGCGGTATTCGTCCACATTGGGCGGCCGAATCCATCGAAGAGGATGCGCGCCCCTTGGGCCTTCTTCCGGGGAAAGGTGCGGTCCTTCCACATGAAAGCCTGCCATGGCAGAATGCGAAACGGAGGCAACATTGCGCAGTGCCGCCACCATGTCCTCTGGTCCGCCAGTGATCACGGTAGGAAAAAAACGGGATACTCCCGTTTGGAGGATCACCGAAATAGAGCGGAGAATTTCTTCGTGAGGGCTGGCGGGCGAGTTGTAATCGACCCCGCCAAACCCATTCACTTGGATGTCAATAAACCCGGGAGCAAGAAAGCAATCGGTTGCGCTGCCTGGGCGCACAGCACGGATCGTTTGGTCGTACTCTATTTCAATGCTTTGGCCGGTCTCAATGTCGATGCCGGAACAAATCATACAGTAGGCAGCGCCGTCTGATTAGCGAACAGCGCCAACAGGTTCCCGTGTTTCCACAGGGGAAAGCCAACCATGTCGGTCGTTCGTCTTGCCTTCCACAATGGCGAAGAACTCTTTCTGGATGCGCTCCGTTACAGGTCCGCGTGAGCCTTTGCCCACCGTAATCCGGTCAATGGAACGGATTGGGGTTACTTCAGCGGCAGTTCCTGTGAAAAACACTTCATCCGCAATATAGAGCAGTTCGCGAGGAATAATGGTCTCCACAACTGGAATCCCCAAGTCTTTTGCCAATATCACAATGGTGTCACGCGTAATACCCGGCAGAACGGAAGCGCCGAGCGGCGGCGTCAGGAGCTTGCCATCCCGCACCACGAACAGGTTTTCGCCGGAGCCTTCGCTGACATAGCCGTTACTGTCCAGGGCAATGCCTTCACAGTACCCGTTTGCCATCGCTTCCATCTTGATGAGCTGCGAATTCATATAGTTTGCGCCAGCTTTGGCAAGAGCAGGCAGCGTATTTGGCGCAATTCGGGTCCAACTGGCGACGCATACATCTACCCCTTCGGCCATCGCTTCAGGACCTAGATACTTGCCCCATTCCCAGCAAGCCACATATACATCTACAGGGTTATTTAACGCCGTTGACTCCCACATCTCCATAGCCGCGCAAAATGATGGGCCGAATGTAGCAGGAAGGCAGGCCGTTGGTTTGCACCACATCCAGCATGGCCTGGGCCAGTTGTTCCTGGGAAAAGTCAAAGCGATCCATGCGGTAGATTTTGGCCGAATCCACCAGGCGGCGAACATGTTCCTTCAAACGGAAGATAGCAGGACCGGAAGGAGTGGCATAACATCGAATGCCTTCAAACACGGAACTTCCATAGCTTACGACGTGCGAAAGAACGTGGAGTGTCGCGTCATTCCAGTTGATCATTCGCCCGTTGTGCCAGATTTTTTCCGTTGGTTTCAGCATCCCTACAGTATAAACCGCTCACCGCGGATGCTAATCATTCCAAGCAACGTAAAAATTCCTACAATTTCTCGCTTTTTGGTAGTATCGAAACGGAGTCGTTTCGAATCTATTGATTTTAGCGATACTTTGAAAGAAGCCTAAATTTTATGTGGATAGTCAGGCTTGCGCTACGTAGGCCGTATACCTTTGTGGTGATGTCCGCGCTGATCGTGATTCTTGGAATCGCCGCGATCATCACCATGCCAACGGATATTTTTCCCAATATCGACATTCCCGTCGTCAGTGTGATCTGGAGCTACAACGGCGTTTCTCCTGACGAAATGGAAAAGCGAATCACGACGATTTCCGAACGGGCCATGACAACAACTGTGAATGATATCGAACATATCGAATCACAGTCATACAACGGCGTTTCTGTGATTCGTTTGTATTTTCAGCCCAGCGCCAGAGTGGAACTGGCCATTTCGCAGGTTACTTCCATTGTGCAGACGATTTTGCGTGTTCTGCCGCCGGGAATTTTTCCGCCTGCGATTGTGAAGTACAACGCGTCCAGCGTTCCTATTCTCCAGCTTGGATTAGCGAGTAAATCCCTAACCGAGCAGGAGCTTTATGATCTAGGAACCAACTTTATCCGGACACAGTTGGCTACGGTGCAAGGCGCCTCGATTCCGCTTCCTTATGGAGGAAAACAACGCCAGATCATGGTGGATCTGGATCCTCAGGCTCTTTATGCCAACCATCTTTCCGCCACAGATATTTCGAATGCTCTGAGTTCGCAAAACTTAATTCTGCCTGCCGGAACTGCAAAGGTGGGCGACCGGGAGTATCTGGTTCGGTTAAATGCCAGCACGCAGACTGCCCTCGCTCTGAATGACCTTCCTGTGCGTTCCTATAACGGCGCTACGGTCTATATGAAAGATGTAGCGCAGATTCGTGATGGCTTTGCCGTGCAGCAAAGCATCGTCCGGTCCAATGGAAGCCGAGGCGCGCTCTTGAGCGTGCTGAAAAACGGCAATGCGTCTACGCTGGATATCGTAAAGCGCGTGAAGCAGCAATTACCGCGCATCCTGGCAGGCATGCCGCCTTCGTTGGAAATCAAGCAGCTTTTCGATCAATCTTTGTTCGTGCGCGCAGCCATTCAGGGCGTGTTACGCGAAGGGATTATTGCCGCTGGTTTAACCGGCTTGATGATCCTGCTGTTTCTCGGAAGTTGGCGCAGCACCATCATTGTTTGTATTTCCATTCCCCTTTCGATTCTGACTTCCATCATTATTCTTGGGTTGTTCGGGCAAACCATTAATGTCATGACGCTTGGCGGACTCTCGCTGGCAGTCGGAATTCTGGTGGATGACGCCACGGTGGAAATTGAAAACGTTCACCGCAATATGGGAATGAAGAAGCCGATTACCAGGGCGATTCTGGATGGAGCCGCACAGATCGCGGTGCCTGCCTTTGTTTCTACCCTGGCTATCTGCATTGTGTTTGTCCCGGTTCTTTTATTAACCGGTGCAGCCAAATACCTGTTCACTCCGCTTGCCATGGCGGTGGTGTTCGCCATGTTGATGTCTTACTTTCTGTCGCGCACGCTGGTGCCTACCATGGTTCACTTCCTGCTGCGGGCAGAAGTGGAACTGTACCAGAAAAGTGAAGGGGAACACGCAGAGGGCGAAGGCTTTATCTGGAAAGTCCATGGCAAGTTTAATCACTTTTTTGAATGGATGCGCGGAAAATATCGCGGAGCATTGCAATGGTCGTTGGAACATCGCGCGTGGGTGGTAACTGGGTTTGCGGTGTTTGTGGCGGGTTCCTTAACGCTGGGAATGGTAGTCGGAGAGGACTTCTTTCCTTACATTGACTCTGGCCAGATGCGCATTCACGTTCGTTGTCCGGAAGGAACACGAATCGAGGAAACAGAACGTGTGTTTGCTCAATTTGAAGAGGAGATTCGGCATCAGATTCCTGGCGACGAACTTGACAACATTTTGGATAATATCGGCCTCCCCCCAGGCGGCATCAATTTAGCGTTTAGCGATAGTTCCACGATTGGGAATGGTGACGGTGAAATTCTGGTCTCCCTCAATGAGAAGCATCATGGCCCTACCCTGGAATATGAGCGGAAACTGCGAAGCGTGTTTCAAGATAAGTTTCCTGAAGAAACTGTGTTTTTTCAGGCCGCTAATATCACAAATCAAATTCTGAACTTTGGCCTTCCTGCCGCGATTGACGTTCAGGTAGTGGGCCGGGATGTGCTGAACAATTTCCAGATTGCTCAGCAGTTGGAGAAGCGAATGGCTGCCATTCCCGGCGCTGTGGATGTCCATATTCACCAGCAGGTGAATTATCCGGAAGTGGACGTCACAGTGGACCGATCGCGTGCCGACCAACTCGGCCTGTCACAGCGTGACGTAGCGAACAGTCTGCTGATCTCGCTCAGCTCCAGCGGCCAGACAGCACCGAATCAGTGGCTCAATCCCCAAAATGGCGTAAATTACAACGTTGCTGTGCAGACGCCCCAGTATCGTATTGATTCGTTCGATGCTTTGCAGCGGACCCCAATTACGGGGGCTGGCGGAGGTAACGCTTCTTCGGGCGGAATCGCCAATACACAATTGTTAGGCAATTTGGCTACTTTAAAACGGGCAAAGTCCACGGCCATTGTGAATCACTACAATGTGCAGCCTGTATATGACATCTACGCTGGCGCGGATCGTCGTGATTTGGGAGGCGTGGCGAACGATGTGGAGAAGATCATGAAGGACCTCGAGAAAAAACTCGGCAAAGGCTCTTACCTGGTGATGCGTGGGCAAGTGGATACCATGCGGTCTTCCTTTCTCCGGCTCGGGATCGGAATCTTTTTTGCGATTCTCCTCGTCTACCTTCTGATCGTGGTGAACTTTCAATCTTGGCTGGACCCATTCATCATTTTGATGGCTCTTCCGGGAGCGCTTGCTGGAATTTTGTGGATGTTGTTTATCACGCAGACAACATTAAACGTGCCCTCTCTGATGGGTGCCATTATGTGCATCGGTGTGGCCACGGCAAACAGTATTTTGATGGTTACGTTCGCGAATGATGAACGTGCCACAGGCAAAAACTCAGTCGAGGCGGCGCTTTCTGCTGGCTTCACCCGCATTCGTCCTGTTACCATGACTGCTCTTGCCATGATTATCGGTATGTTTCCCATGGCGCTTGGCTTTGGCGAGGGCGGCGAGCAAAATGCGCCCTTAGGCCGTGCGGTGATTGGAGGCTTATTGGTAGCTACCTTTACCACGTTGTTTTTTGTGCCAATCATGTACAGCCTGTTGCGCAAAAAGCCGCCTCTGGACATGGACCGTGAAATAGAGGACGAAGAGCACGAGGCGATTCCTGGCGAAGCACAACCGCAGCACGCGTAGGAAATGAAGAGTAACTAGATGGCGAGAATCATCGAAAACGATCCTGAAGAAAAATTGCTTGAGCCGGGCCAGCCCCAGGTACTGCTGGATGACCCGGTGCACCCTCGAGTGCCGCCACCGCATCGGGCGTCGCGTGCTCGCATTGTTTTCATCGTAGTTGGGCTGCTGGTATTCCTGGCGGTCCTATTCCTGGTAGGCTACCTTCCTCGCAGAAATCGGGAGCGAGGCATCCAGCGCGAGGCCAAAGAAGAAGCTATAGAGCTTCCCGTGGTGAACGTCGTGAAAGTAAAGCGTTCAGCTCCTAATGCTGAGCTACTGCTGCCTGGAAACATCACGCCCTTAACAGAAGCCTACATATTCGCGCGCTCTTCCGGCTATTTAAAGAAACGCTATGTGGATATTGGCGACCACGTGCGGGAAGGGCAGTTGATGGCGGAAGTGGAAGCTCCTGACCTGGATCAGCAAGTCGTTCAGGCTCGTGCCAGCGTTTCGCAGACACGCGCGGCACTCGGGCAGGCTCAAGCATCTTTGGAGCAAAACCAGTCGCAGCTTCGACTAGCAGGCGTGACGCTGGAACGATGGCGCGTGTTGGTAAACCGCGGAGTGCTCTCCAAGCAGGAAGGCGACCAGAAACAAGCGGATTACGACAACGCTGCTGCTTTGGTGCGTGTCGGGGAAGCCAATGTGCGAGCCGCTCAGGATAACGTACGAGCAAGCGAAGCAAATCTAGCGCGCTTACAGGAGTTGCAGAGCTTTGAAAAGATTCGGGCGCCTTTCACAGGCATCGTTACAGCTCGCAGCGTAGATGCGGGATCGCTCATTTCCGCCAATGGATCAGGGCAGGGAACGCCTAGTTTCGGAACGGTGGGATCTGGTAATAACAATGCGAATGGAAGCGAATTATTCCGCGTGGCTCAGATCGGAGTGTTACGCATCTTGGTAAATGTCCCGCAAAGCTACGCTCCTGCAATCCGTGTCGGCATGCCTGCGGTTGTGATGTTGCAAGAGTTTTCGCAGCGTAAATTTGCGGGTAAAGTAACTCGCACGTCGAAATCTATCGATCAGAACACGCGCACTTTGCTGACCGAGGTTCAGGTACAGAACCGGGATGGTGCGCTGCTGCCGGGTTCTTATGCCCAGATTCAGTTTGTGAGCGGCCGGACTAATCCTCCATTCCTGATTCCCGGTGACAGTGTTGTGGTGCGCTCAAAAGGTCCGCAAGTGGCTGTACTGAAAGAAGACGGAACGGTTCACTTCCAGCCGGTCGATATTGGCCGTGATTATGGCACAGATCTGGAAATCACAAACGGATTGCAAGAAGGGCAAGTCGTCGTGGTAAATCCCAGTGATGATGTGAAGGAAGGCGTAAAGGTGCAGCCTGCAAAGGATCAGCAGAAGGGAAATGGTGTTGCTCCCCAGGCAAGCCACACTTCGGGAATGAGTGGCGGCCAACCTGGAGGAACCACAGATCAGCGGCCTTCGGGTGTGACTCCACCTGGGAATGCGCCAGCTAGAAGCAATAGCGGCGCCACGCCGAATTCCGGCGCCAGTGGAACAGGAAAGTGATTCTTGAGAGGACGATCCATCAATCATTGAACGAATGAGAACTGTAGCCTGGAGCGCCTTGCTAGCCATAGCGGGCGTGTGTGTTGGGGCGGCACAGCAAAATCAGCCCTCCGGAGCCGTGACCGATCCCTCGGCTTCCGCACAGCGTCCTGATGAAACACAGATGCCGCGCTTCACTGGTGGAATTGTCGGCCCTTGGTATGATCGGCTTCGAAATCCTTACTCTGCGCGCACGATTTCGCGTGTGGATTTTCGCAATTCCGGCCGTTTTGGCAGTCTGCTGCGCGGCGGAAATCTTTATTTGTCTCTGAGCGATGCCATTGCGCTGGCACTGGAGAATAACCTGGATATCCAGCTTCAGCGATACACCATTCCGACAGCCAACTCGGAAGTACTACGCGCGAATGGCGGTGGCACGACACGCGGTCTTTTATATGAAATTCGTGAACTGCCTGCGGGCCAAGGCGGCCCCGGAACTCCGTTTCTTACCACCGTCGGTGGCACCACTCCGATCAGCAGTGTTCCGGCAAACGCGGTAGATCTGGCACCCATTCAGGGCACCACTAATTCGCTTACGATTCCTGGTACGATTCCGTTTTCTGGGGGAACTCCGATTCCTCGATTTGACCCGGCACTCGTGGGAACCGGAAGCTACCTGCATGAAAACTTGCCGCAAACCAACCCATTAGTGGCGGGTGCCAACAACCTGATCGATAGCAACATTGGTGGGAATCTAGGGTATCAGCAGGGTTTTTCTCCCGGCACGAACCTGAACGTCAATCTTCTGACCAACCGCATCAGCAGCAACAGCAGCCGTACTCTATACAATCCGTATGTCGCGGGTAACTTGGCTGTAACCGTGACGCAACCCCTTCTGCAAGGGTTCGGAATAGGTGTGAATCGGCGCTATATCCGTATTGCCAAGAACGAACAAAAAATTTCCGACGGCTTATTCCGCCAGCAACTCATTGATACGCTCGCCGCAGTGGAACGCCTGTATTGGGATCTGGTGAGCTTGAACGAAGATGTGCGGGTGAAGCAACAGGCTGTTGCCTTGGCGCAGAAACTCTATGAAGATAACCAGACCCAAGTAGAGGTAGGAACGCTGGCCCCCATTGAGGTCAAACGTGCACAAGCCCAATTAGCACTGAGCCGTCAGGACTTGATAAATTCTTCCGGGTTGGTCGCACAGCAGGAATTGGTACTGAAAAACGTCCTGACGCGCCGCGGAAATTATGACCCGCTGGTTGCTTCCGCCCACATCATTCCTTCCGATGTGATTCAGATTCCCGCACAGGAACCGGCCCGCGATTCGCAAAGTCTGGTGCAATTGGCTTATCAGAACCGTCCGGATTTAGAGCAGGCTGCCCTGCAGTTGCAAAACGCAAATATCACGCTGGAAGGCTCCAAAAACAATCTGCTGCCTCAGGTGAACATCGTGGGGAACTACCAGAGCAATGCGTTAGCTGGTGATCTGAACAGCTTGTACAACTCCGTGGGAACTACCACCGGCGCTGATCCAAACTTTATCGGAGGCGCTGGCACTTACCTCAGGGCAAATTTTCAGCCATCGCAATCCGACGTATAGCGTAGGCGTACAACTCAATTTGCCGCTTCGCAACCGGATTGCTCAGGCCGATTATATTCGTGACGAAATCATTACGCAGCAGAGCCAGATTCGGCAACAACAATTAACCAATCAAGTCCGGTTGGAAGTGGAAAACGCTCTGCTGAATTTGCAACGGACACGCGCCAGCTATGATGCTGCGGTGCAAACCCGGCAACTGCAGGAAGAAGCGTTGGATGCCGAACAGCAACGGTACCAGGTGGGCGCTTCCACCACATATCTGGTGATTCAATATCAGCGCGATTTGGCGCAGGCACGCACCACGGAAGTGGTAACTCAGGGTAACTATGCCAAAGCCCGGGCTGCCTTGGAGCGGGCTATTGGCAGAAGCTTAGAAACCTATCAAATCAGCGTGGAGGAAGCTTACCGGGGCCAAGTATCCCGACCGCCTTCGCCCTTGCCGCCTGCTCAATAAGCAGTAGCGAGGCTATGAGATCCAGGAAGGTTTGCCAAACCTTCCTCGGAGCCCATCGACCAGAGCGAAATATACCGTCTTCGCGTTAAGCAAAGAGCGTTCTCGCGGAATAGTAATAATCTCCCGCAGCAATGTGGCCGCTGCCAATCCGATGTTCAGCAGAAACATACTTCTTCGGAGCGGCAAACCTGCTTTCACAAAATGCTCGTATGTCAAAAAACGGTTCCGGAGCTGAAAATAATAGTGAAAACGGCCGCGCGCGCGGCCAGCAGGCAGGTCCTTGTGAAGACCGACAAAATTGATGTAAATTGCATGGACTTGCAGCGAAGCCAAAAACCCATACACACTGTCATCACCCGCAATAAAATAGCGCACGTCCGGCAGGCCGGTTTTTTCGATCACTTTGCGCTTCATCAGCGCGCCTTCAAAATTTGCATAGGTGATGCTGGTCCAGTCCTTGCTGTGCTCAAAGGAGACATCGGATTGAAACGTGATGGGGAAACAAGCGTTCACATCCCATAACGCTTCCCACACCAACATCCCTCGCGTTTCCCACTTGCGGCAATGAATCAAGTCTCCAATATGCCCGTAACTCAGCATGGTTTCCAGGGCGTTGGGCAGGGTTCTCACATCGTCATCCATGACCCAGATCCAGTCAAACCCTTGTTCATAGGCCCACTTCATTCCGGCATGAAAGCCCCCTGCGCCGCCGGAATTTACAGGTAATTTCAGTACAAATAGATCCGGAAATTCCTCTGAAAGCATTTGTAAAGTGCCGTCATTACTGGCATTATCGACCACGAAAATAAAGTCTAATTTTCTGGTTTGTGCAAGCAGCGTCTCCAAGCAGACGCGAAGCAATGGTTTGCGGTTGTAAGTGACCACAACAGCGCAAACCTTTTCGCTCACCGGTGCCGACATATCCATAGGGAAATCATTGCTTAATTATACGAATTCGTAAAAATAATTATGTATTCCTTTTCGGAAAAAGGGTAGCCTGTTACCATCAAATCCGGTGGCAAAAAAGCTCGAATTTCAATGCGTAACGGAGTCAGAAATCGAGGAAGTCGCAGCATTTCTCCGGCAGGTTTTTCAGGTCGGGCCGGACTGGCTACCCTTCCGAATGGATGTGCTGCGATGGAAGGCGTTTCCGCCACATCCCTTTTGGGAAGGCAACCGAAACTACGTGGTTCGGAAAGAAGGCAAAATCGTAGCGCACGGTTGCGCCATGCCTTCCGTGATCTGCGGACCATTTGGCAAGTTGAAAACCGTTTGCATTATTGACTGGGCTGCCAGCAAAGCAGTGCCGGGCGCAGGCGCGATCGTCTTCCAGGAGATTCAGAACATAACGGAATCTTTGTTCGTGGTAGGCGGTTCCACAGACGCCCAAAAAGTGTTGCCACGCATGGGATTCGCGGTACGCCAGGAAGTTCATACTTTTACGCGTGTCCTGAAACCTGCCCAAGTGTGGGCCGCCGCTCCCGAGAAGGACTGGCGCTCCGTAGCGCGCATGGGGCGAGATGTATGGCACCGCGTTAAACCAGTGGCAGCTAACGTTAAAGATTGGACCGCCGAGCCAGTACAACAGTTCGACAATTCCATTGATTCCGTGCTGCCTTGCTCCGAGTCAAATGAAGCTGCTTATTGCCAGCGAAGCGCTGCCTTGTTGAACTACTTTCTTGCTTGCCCCGCAGTGAAGATGGAAGGTTACTTACTTCGCCAATCGAATGCGCTTAGGGGATACTGTGTGCTGAACCGAATCGGAACCAGTTGCCGGATCACAGACCTGCATGTGCAGTCCGGCGCAGAGGCGGATTGGGCTTCGGCCTATGCCGTTGCTGCCCGGCTTGCCTCGGCGGATCAGAAAACGATAGCCACAGTGGGAGGAAATTCCAATCCTTTCCTTGCCCGCCCAATGGCGAGTGCGGGTTTCCGTCTTACTGGGCGCCAGCCTTTATATTTCAAAGATCCTGAGCACCGTTTCCCCGAAGGTTTAGCGCTCGCTATGGGATTGATGGAGACTGACGCCTTTTATTTAGCAGGCTAGTCATCAGAATCCCCGTGACGGCTATGGCAACGCCAGCCCATTTCCACCAGGATGGATAGCAGGGAACTGCAATTTCGTCGAATTCTGCCGCCAATGTGGCAATCTGGCGAGCCGAATCACCTGTCACCGGAATTCCATGACCAGTTGCCACAATGGCGGGTTCCAGCGCTGCCAGCTTCTCCACAGAGGATTTTGCCGAACTCCAATCGGGAGTGAAGTAAGCAGGTGGCCCTTCCATTTGCAGCCTCTGGGTAGCTACAGCTAAGGCAGATTCCTGCTGCGTTGTAATGACCGCATCCCCGGCAATCAAACAGCGGTCAGATTCACGCCAAAACGAAACATGCCCGTCCGTATGGCCCGGTGTATAAACCCAACGCCAATTGGAAAGGTACGGTACGCTTCCGTCTTCTGGCAGGGTTTGCAGGCGAGTTCCCACACGAATCGGACCTCTTGGATAAAGAGGGGAGAGCCAGGACATCATGCCCCGATCTGCCATTGGGTTTGGAGGCGGGTAAGGCGCTGTCCCATTCAGATATTTCATCTCCGCAGCATGGGCGTAAACTGGAACATCCCATTCCTCGGCTAATGTTTTCAACGCGCCCACATGATCGAAATGGCCATGTGTCAGCAGGATTGCTTTGGGTGGGTAGTCCGGCCCTAACGTTTTTTTGACCCAGTTCCGGATTGGTCCCGCAGAGTAGGGAAGCCCTGCATCTATCAGAACCCAATGCCCAGGGCCAGAGCGAACGGCGAACACATTCACCATCACATTCTGATAACCGAACACATCTGGGGCAACTGCAGGAAACGGGCACGCATCAGAATCGCGGAGAGGGAGCTTTTTCTGCATATGGTCTTCTCCCTTTCACCGTGTGCACTCCAGACTCCAACCAACTAAATTTCTGTTCGTCTCCGTACGGATAGATCGGCTACTTTAATGAATGCCTTTTTCGCCTAAAGCTTCTTTGAACTCACCCACGGTAGATAAAGAGGCAACTTCATCTGTGGTGAATTTCACCTTAAATTCTTCCTCGAGGGCCACTACCAGCTTGACCTGAGCTAAACTGTCCCATTCTTCTGTGTTTTCAGGCGATGTGGTATCTGTCACGCGAAGCTGATCGTCATCAAACACTTCTTGAAACACACGTTCAAGCCGTTGCTGCATCACTGCCATCGTGATTATCCTCCATTGATTGATCGTCTACTTGCAGCCATTCCGGTAGTGAGAAAATCCCGTTCGCCAGAGAAAAAGTGAAGCGGCGATTCCCATCAGCATCTTCGTTTGCCAGGTGAAAACCCCACTTCCCGTAAAGCTCTTTCACTTGTCCGTTTTTTGGGGTAGGGAAGTAGTCACCCTGCACTATGGTGCAGCCCCGTGTTTGAGCCTCGCGAAGGCAGGCATGCAACATTGCATCTTCTACCCGTCGACCAAGAACGCGGCAACTGATTAACCAAGTGTGAATACGAAAAATTTCCTCTTCCTGGAACGCTACCAGAACACCGGTGATGCCGTTGTCTCCGAATTTATCTTGCAGGCGCATGAACTGCGTGTAGCAGTCCGGGCGAGCCATCCAACTCTGGCATTCCGCAGTGGTGGTGCGTTGTGTTGTGAGGTTGAACTGGTTTGTTTTGTTGATCAGTTGCACCACGCGGGCAAGGTTCGCCTCATCAAAGGCACGCAGACCAATCTTCATCTGTAATTCAGCCAGGTAGCTGTCCACATTTCCTGCGGCTTTTTGTTCCTGTTGCCGTTGTGCGTTCAGCCGGTAAGCTTCGCCCCGCTTCCGATCATCTTCCGTCAAGGACCACTCCTCAAACACGAGCGAGCGATGCAAGGTGTTCACATATTGAGCCGGTTCCAAAGGCACTTCCGGCACTTCCAGTTCCGGCAGCAGCTTCCGAATCAGGCCGCGTTCCAGAGGATTGTCATCAAAGAACACAACGCTGTCTAAGCCAATGTTCAGCGTGGCTGCAATATCCCGCAGGTTCTCATCTTTGGTCTTCCAGTTAGCGCGGAAACAGGCAATATCGTCTAACTTCAACACCATCTCCGGGTGTTGGAGGAAGGGGAGTCGCGCATCCTCTTCATTGTTTTTGGAGCATACCGCCAGAATGACCCCGCGTCGCTGCAAAGCTTGCACATAACGCTGAAACGCCACAAAGGATTCGCCTTCCGGGGAGCCGCCCAGTCGTATACCGGTAAGCCCGTCTTCCCCAATCACCCCTCCCCATAAGGTGTTGTCCAAGTCCAAGGCCAGGCACTTGGAAGTCAAACCCAGCGCGGCGCGAAGGAGAGCGGTTTGGTGCCGCATCAGCAGCGGAATGGCTTCGGAGGAAGGATACTGTTTGGCTGCTTGCCAAAGCACTTCGTCATTCCAGCGTACTTTTCCATGGAGAGAAGCAATCTGATCCAGATCCAGAACGGCAACGCCCGGCTCTGCGGCCAGCAAGAGATTGGCTTGCCGCAAAACACGAGCACGTCCCCCAGGCACAGTCATGCTGAGCCTGCCCAATGGATCGGCTTCCGGAACTTCGAAATTGTGTTGAATCACAATGGCGGAAAGTGACTCGCGACAGTGCTGCCATAGAGGCCGCATCTCCGCAATCTTGTTTTCAGCAACGAAATCATCTGCTGCTTCCACCGGAAGCTTCAAAGCGCGCCAGTCCACTGAGATCAGAACGATCTCGGGCCGGAAAGCAGCTAACCCCGATTGCGGATCTAGTATTTCCTGGTGATACTGACCAAACTGACCGATGTACAACTCAGCATCAATCCCCCAGGCGAAACAGAGAGCGCGAAGTGCAGGAGCAGCGAAATTCCAGGTGATGCTGCCTAGCAAAGCAATGCGGCATCGCCTTTTAGAGGGGATTGAAGTTTGTTTTCGAAGTTGGGAAAGAAGTTTATCGCAGGCGGACAAAGTCCGCAAAGCATCAGCGGAACGGATCGCTTCTGCTAAGGGCTGCCAACAGCGGTCTAATTCCTTGGCTTGTTTCCAGTTCCGCGCAACTGCCAGGAGGCGGAGCGCGCGTTCTTCTCCCCAGGAATGATCTGGCAATAGGTCCAGCACTTCGGCTGCTGCCTGATACTCCTGTGTTGCTTCGCGCAGCAAAGCCTCCAGCCAATACTCAGCCGGAGTTCGACGCTGACTAAAGATCCTGAAAAAAGGCTGCGGATCTTCAGAAGCAATAGCCTTGGCAGCAAATGCCATGGCACGAATATCTTCTGGGTTGCACTGGCGATTGCTTCTGGACAGAAAGCTTTCAAAGGATTCGAGGGACGGCAAACCCTCGCTTTGCGCCAAAAAATCGGCAATCAAGCTACTGCGTTAAATGCGAGTTACTAGGTACGAGTTGCAGTTTTCTTTTCAGGGGCATTCGGAACTTTTCCCCTTTGTTCATCCACCACCGAGCGCAAACGGCCAACCAGATTCTTGCAAATGTCCAGTTCCTCACGGTTCGGCTTGAAACCAGGCATCTTGGAATCAATAAACTGTTTTCGGAAAAGCTGATCAGAAGCCATTGTGGTTAGGATTCCGAGCTCTTCTGTTGTAAACTCCAAGGTAACTTTTTTCATGAAGATAGCTCCAGTATAACATTCAGGGCTATGCTTCCCCTTTTCCAGCTATATTACAGGTCTCTTACCACATCCACCAACGGATGGAAATCCAGCAGGGCGCTTCGGACAGCTGTGGCAATTTGCGAAGAATGATCCATGAACCATTGCTGATCAAAGCTAGGCACTTCTTCAACACGGTTCGCAGTTGGCAATACAGGCGCTGGCGGCGGGGGAGCAACAGCGGGCTTTTCGGAAAAGCCTTCGGAGAATGGCAAGGAAGAAGTATTTGTCCCTCCGGAATTCGGCATTTCTGCTACGGAATGAACCAATGCGGATAAATCGGAGGAGCTAGAAAGCAACCCTGGTGTTTGTTCTTCTGCTGGGGTACTGCCAGCTTGAGAAGAATGGGAGAACAAGTTCAAAACGCCTCCGTATCGCCCGGTTGAATCGCCTTCCGTTGAGACTAAAGCTCCGGTTGAAGATCGCGTGTAGGCTGGTTGAAATCCGCCTTCTGCGTCCGTCAGGTCAATGCCGCTAGCGGCTGCTTCTTCATGGCCTGCGGCGTTGTACCGGGCTTGCGCGAGAGTCCCATCTGAACGCAGCACAGTATCGAAATTCAGGGAGGGAGGCGCATCGTACTGCAGCAAGGGGGGAGGTGCCGGGGTGGAATCAAACAGTCCGACAATGCCTGAAACAAGCCCGGCGACGGGAAAAACATCTTTCAGGATAGAACTCCAGGAAAAGCCCGAACTGCTTTGTTGCGCAATGTTGCCCAAGGAGAAGCTGCCAAACAAACCACCTGCCAAGTTTGTGATGGCTGAATCGTGGCTGCCTACAGCCGAAGTAAGCTGATTCAGAAGTGAGCCTTGTGTAGCAAGCTCGTTAGTGATCATTTCCACCTGCGAGGCGATTCCATTCTGCGAATCGGAAGAGGCAGAAGAGTTAGCATACCTGCCGAAGGCGTGAAGAGACGCGCGGCGAAACGTCAAGGAGTGAGAAAGGGAGTGACGTGCCATTTGCCCAAAACCTACCATGCACGCCACTTCCGATAATAGATATTATGTCAACTTTCCAGTCTCTAGCGACCTCGGTGACCCCCGCCGCTGCTGCCCCCACTCGGTCGCGAAGCACCGCCACTTCCTCCCCCGCGAGAACTTGGTGCTGGTGAGCTGTGGTAGGAAGGTTGGCTGCTCCGTCCGAATCCGCTGTTGGAGGAGCCTCCGGAGTTTCCGAAAGAGCCTGAACGTTGTTGCACCACCGGAGGAGCTACTTGGATTGAGCGGCTGCCCCCTTGAAATTGGTTGGGAGAACTTCCGAACTGCCGCTGAGACGACTGGCCTTGGCCGAACTGTGATGGGCGGCTTTGCTGATAATTAGGTGCTGCCTGACTTCCGCTATTGCGAGAGTTGCCGAATTGGCCCCAATTGGTGTTTCCGCCATTTTGTGGAGGCGCAGAGCCGCGATTGTTGGATCGGGTTGCGCTTTGCCCCGGCTCCCCAAAGCGACCCCAGGAAGGAGAGGACTGCTGGGAGCGAGGCGCACTGGCAAAACCGTTATTATTTCCCGGTCGGGCTTGCTGCTGTTGTTGCTGCGGCTGCTGTTGTGTGGTTCTCCCGAAAGAACTGCCATTCGGTGAGCCGAATCGCTGCCAACTGGATGTCCCAGATGCGGAATTTTGCTGTCCAAAACGGCTGTTGGTAGTTCCCTGCTGAGCCTGACCCACTCTTCCAAACTGACGCCCGGAATCGTTTCCAAACTGTTGACCACTACTGTTCTGGCGGCCAAATGATTGTTCCATGTTTCGCTGCTGTTGCTGGAACGGAACCCGGCCCGCTTGTTCCCCTCGAGAATTTCCGGCGAACTTGGTGTTCTGAAATGTGTTTCGCTGGTTTCCTGCCACCTGCCGGTCATTGAAACGCAGATTTTGCGCTGTGGGTGTTAACGGAACTGCGCCACGGAATGAGCTCGCCTGCCCGACTTGCGAAGCAGAAACGTTGGCATAACGCCCGAATCTCCCATTGGAAAAATCCTGGGAATTAACGGCAGTAATACCATTATTAAATCTGGCATTTCGGTAAACATTGGTGATATTGACGTTATTTACAATATTTACCCCACCAAAACCACGTCCGTAAGCGCCTCCGAAACGTCCATACCAGGGATGGAATGCTTCATACGGAGCTAACGGCACCCAACCGATATTTCCAAAGCCAAAACCAACTCCAAAACTTGCGCCAGAACCGAAACCGAAGAACCCTACCAACGCAGGCCGATACCAATAGTGAGAGCGGTAAGCACCTGGATACCAGCACCACCCAGCGTTGCCATAGAACCAGTTTCCATAGTGATAAGGAGCCCAGCCCCAAGGGTCAGTACTGAGCCAAGTCCAGCCATAATAGTCTTCCCACACCCAACGACCCGCACGATATGGAGCCCAACCCGCTGCCACCCTGGGAGCCCAAACATTCCCGTAAGTCGGGTCGGAAACCCAGTGGCCATAGGAATCCAGATCTTCCGCGCCAGGAATTTCACGGCTTACATATTGATAGCTCTGTGTCCGTTCGAGTTCGTGATCGCGGCGTTCATTAAATACATCCCATTCATCCCGTCCCGGCGAACCGGCCATTTGAAACTCGGGATTATCGGCAGCGCCGCGAGCTAACATGGTCTGCCCTGCACTCACCTGCTCCATCCCTGACGGGGTGTAGACCTGCGCCACGCCAGACCTCACGGTGAATTCCGAAGTTCCGTCTTCCCGTACTGTGATACGGTAGTCACCCTGGCCAGTAGGGCGGATCGCAATCGAAGGCGTGTCGATTTCGATCTGAGTGTTCGATCCCGCCATAATGGCGGCTGTAACCGTGCCTCGCGCCACCTGGACCTGGTAATGATCTGCGGTTAATTCCGCCAAACGAATTTCGGCATTGTCGCTGATTCGCAACCGGTGAGCGTAATCGAATTGAATCTCAGCGCGAGACGCCTGACTGGTTTGAATAGAATCCAGAGAAAGCAGGGGCGCATTAATAGAAGCCGCCACATAATCGCCGGAGTCGCCACGCCTGACAGAAACGTCGCCGTTTAGCAAACTGACTCTTGCCACTCCATGGTTGCGGTCTTCAGGGTCCTGCTGGTCGGTGGCAGGCGGACCGCTTTGCGCCACCAATAAACCGCTGAACAAAACAAAGCCGCTAACAAGAGCTACAAATCTACTGGCACCCATAATGATTTCCACCACAAAGGATGCAACTCGGCTGCCAGTTAAAAAACCTTTTCTTTTCTGGTAGTTAGAGTAAAATCCGCGTTCTCTCCACTGGTGCATATCCACCAGCTTGCGTGCTTAACACCACCTTTGTGGAAACCCGGTCATCCGGACTTCACCTCCCTTTTAGTTAGCTCGCTATTTCTATCTTTCAGGGAATAGCGCGGAAAGAAATCCACTGCTAACATGGCCAAAATAGTGAAAAATCAGGAAAATTACGGAGATTTTATTGCTTTAAAACCCGTAATTGCACTTACATTGACACTGCTTTTTTCTGAAAAGCCGCTTTATGGATACACCGATCCAGGGTCGGGTACTTTGATATGGCAGATTGTTGTGGCGGGAATTGTGGGAGTTGGATTTGAATTCAACCGCCTGAAAAAGCGTGTTCAGAATTGGCGTCGCTTCTGGCGAAAATAGCCTGATTCTTTCCTGGTCTTGGCTATCCTGATGGGGTGCTGCGTTACTCGCTCTCGTTTCCCACGCCGGAATTGCATTATGCAACCGTAACGGTTCGGGTTCCTCCATCAAACTCATCCACCCTGGAAGTTTGGCTTCCGGTGTGGACTCCCGGCTCTTACTTGGTCCGGGAGTATGCGCGTCATCTCCAGAACTTTTCTGCAACAGACGAGCAAAGCCACTTATTGGCATGGAAAAAAATTCGGAAAAACTGCTGGGCCATTGAGGTTTCTATCGGTCTGGCAACTACAATTCAGTACCAACTGTATTGCCATGAAATAAGTGTCCGGACCAACTGGGTAGATCGCGACTACGCTTTTCTGAATGCTGCAGCCACTTTCCTTACCTCGGATGCATACCGTCACCAGCCACACAGAGTGACTATGGAGTTGCCGCCGAACTGGGGAAAAACCGTATGCGGCCTCCCTGCCCTGGAAGCTGATACGTATCAGGCCAAAAACTATGATGAGTTGGTGGATGCTCCGATTCTTGCCGGAAATCCGGTGCTCCATCGCTTTGCCGCTGGAGGAAAACCTCACACGCTCGCCTTGCAAGGGGATGACCGGTTCTGGGATGGAAACGTGGCAACCACGGCACTGCAACGAATCGTGGAAACCCAAAGCCGTTTTTGGGGCGGACTCCCTTACACGGATTATCTTTTTCTGAACCTGATTACGGATACGGGCGGCGGCTTAGAACACCAGAACTGCTGCGTGCTGATGGCGTCCCGATGGGCCATGCGTGACCACAAAGTTTTTCTTCGCTGGTTGGCCTTGGCGTCTCATGAATTTTTCCATGTATGGAATGTGAAGCGTCTGCGTCCCATGGAGCTTGGTCCCTTTGATTACCACAACGAGAACCACACCAGGAACCTTTGGATTGCAGAAGGGCTGACGGAATACTATGGCAACCTTTTGCTGCACCGTGCCGGAATCACTTCTCGGGAAGAATATCTGGAAGCGTTGTCCAAAACGATTCATGACGTGCAAACTGTTCCGGGACGGCTTCAGCAGGACGTGGAAACAGCTTCCTATGATGCTTGGATCAAGTTTTATCGTCCGGACGAAAACTCCCTGAACTCTTCCATCAGCTATTACGCGAAAGGCGCGGTAATTGGTTGGCTGCTGGACGTGGAGATTCGCAAGGCCACCAATGATGCCCAGAGTTTGGATGACGCCATGCGTCTGGCCTATCAGCGCTTTTCCGGGGAACGAGGCTATACGGCGGCAGAGTTTTGCGGGGCAGCGGAAGAAGTGGCAGGAGTGTCGCTGGCCTCCTGGTTTGCGCAAGTGTTGCGGACCACTGCGGAACTTCCTTATCACTCGGCCCTGGAATGGCTCGGCCTCCAATTCCGAAACGGAGCGCAAGCCGCAAAACGATCCTCCCTCGGTTTTCACACCAAAACGGAGAATGGGAGGCTGCTGGTCACCAGTGTGCCGCATGGCACTGCCGCCTCCCAAGCTGGATTCGATCCGGAGGACGAGTTGATTGCCATTGACAATCTCCGCGTCAGGCCGGAGCAGTGGGCGCAGCGTTTGGGAAACTACCGCCCAGGAGATCTGGTGAACGTGTTGGTGGCTCGTCGTGAGGTTTTGCTTTCCCTGCCTGCAACATTGCAAGAGGAACCAGGGGAAGAATGGCACCTGGAGGCAACGCCTGATGCCACTCCAGAGCAAGCTTCACGCCTCGCACGCTGGCTCTGCAGTGGGGATATGATGAGATAGCTTTGGCCAGCACCCTCTCACCCGCCGCACAAGCGTTGCGCGTTACGAACTGCCGCTGGCGTATCTGCGCTCTCCTGTTTTTTGCCACCACGATCAATTACATGGATCGGCAGGTGTTCAGTCTCCTAGCTCCCGACCTCCAGAAAACAATCGGTTGGAATGAAGCGCAATACGGCTATATCGTAACTGCCTTTCAAACCGCTTACGCCATTGGGCTGCTGACGGTGGGTAGATTGATGGACCGGTTTGGGACCCGGCGGGGATACGCTTCCATTATTTCTTTGTGGAGCCTTGCGGCGGCAGGGCATGCGCTGGTTTCCTCCGCCTTCGGCTTTGGGGTCGCCCGGTTTTTTCTTGGCTTATTTGAATCCGGAAATTTTCCGGCGGCCATTAAAACGGTAGCGGAATGGTTCCCGCAACGGCAGCGCGCGTTAGCCACTGGAATTTTTAATGCAGGCGCCAACATTGGGGCTGTGGTCGCTCCCCTTATGGTGCCATGGGTAGCGCTTCGTTTTGGGTGGCGCGGCGCTTTCTTAGCAACCAGTTTTCTGAGCGCCACATGGCTGGTGATCTGGCTTTTGTACTATCGTAAGCCGGAAGAGCATAAGGGTTGCTCGGCAGCGGAACGCGCCTTGATCACCTCCGATGCGCCGGACACGCTTGCCCCGGTGAGTTGGCAGCGGATGCTCAGAATTCGCGAAACCTGGGCCTTTGCGCTGGGCAAACTCTTAACTGATCCGGTGTGGTGGTTTTATCTGTATTGGCTTCCGAAGTTCTTTAATGCCCGTTTTGGATTGACGCTCGACAAAATCGGACTGCCTTTGGTGATTGTGTATCTTGCTGCCGACATAGGAAGCGTCGGCGGTGGCTGGCTTTCCTCCTACCTGATCGGCAAGGGCTGGAGTGTGAATGCCGGCCGCAAAACAGCAATGCTGATCTGCGCCTGTTGCGTGGTGCCGATCATTGCGGTGGTCAGTTCTTCCAATATGTGGGTGGCGGTTGGCATTCTGAGCTTGGCTACGGCTGCGCACCAAGGGTGGTCTGCAAACCTTTACACGCTGGTTTCCGATGTGTTTCCCCGCAATTCCGTCGGTTCCGTGGTGGGAATTGGAGGCGCGGGGGGAGCAATCGGCGGCATGATTGTTTCCACGTTGGCCGGGCTGATTCTGCAGGCAACAGGCAGCTATGTGCCGTTGTTTATGCTGGCTGGAAGCTTGTATCTGATTGCCTTTGGAGTGATCCAGTTACTGACGCCCAAATTAACTCCGGTGAAGTAAGGCTTTACTTCGGTTCGGAAAACGCGAAAATTTCCGGCTTAGCTGCGCGCTGGTAGCCTTCCACGCTCATGATGATGGAGTCGGTCAGCGAGCCCGCATTAAAGGCAATGCGAGTGTTGGCCAACACCGAAGGGTCCACATACAACGGGAAAGGAAGAATCGGATGTCCGAAGGGTGGCACGGAGCCTGGAACCAATCCGGTAAGCGTGCGCAATTCTTCCGGCGAGGCGAACCGGATCTTCTTGGTTTGCAAGTGGCTCTTAATGGCGGCTGAATTGAGCTGGCGGGCGGCGCTCAATACGAATAATCGGAACTCTTCCCCAGTCTTAATCAGCAAGGCTTTACCACCGACTTCCAACGTCTCGCCACGGGCGCGTGCGGAATCTTCCGAAGTAAGCGTCGGCTCGTGATGAACTTCGCGATAGGGAATGTGAAGGGATTGGAGATACTCCCGAATGGCAATTAACACTTGCACTGGATCAGTGTAGCCTGCAAAGTATGCGGTTTGTTGGTTCTGTGCCACTCTGGCTACTGATCCTCCTGGTCCCCTGCCCTGCTCAGCGGCAGGTGGATGCCTCCCATATTCATACCGCTCCGGGAACGATCACACGCTCGCTCGAAGCCCGTTTACTGGATGAGATTGTCAACGTGAAAGACTATGGCGCTGTGGGAGATGGCAGGCATGATGATACAGGTGCCATCCAGGCTGCCTGTGCTGCCGCAAAATCCAGTGGCAAGCGGAGAATCTACTTCCCTGCGACCAATGCGGTTTACCTGATTTCCCGAACTCTGCACATGGATGGTTGCCGAATGACGGGCGACTATACGGTATTGAATTACTCCGCTGGAAGTGGATCGCGCATTGCGTTCCATTCCACCGCTGCGCCCACCACCATGATTGAAATGGATGGATCAGAAAATGGGCAGCTCCTCCAAAATGCAATTGACGGCCTTTATATCGATTGCAATGGACAGGCCAGCACGGGCGTCCTTCTCACTGCGGTGAACGGGCATTTTTCCGACACCACGATTCACGGCTGCACAGGGGACGGACTAATTGTGGACGGAGCCCAAAACTCAGTCTTTGACAACATGGAAGTAAGCGGCTCGGCTGTGAATATGCGCGTGGTGAATGGCACGTCCAGTTGCCGCTTCTCCCGCATTGAGCATGCCGGGGCAAAGGTGGCCCACTTGCGCATGGGGCTAGACCCTGCTTTGCCGGGTTATGGGCGGCGAGAAGTTCTCAGCGTACCTTTTAATGGCGCGAATCTGTTTGGCCCTTCCAACATTTACTCGGACGGCGGAAGCTATCAATATGCACTCGATATTGATCACTCCACTACCAACGTCTGGTTCAATAATGTGATCACTCCCAGTTCCCCGCAACTGGTGGCTCTGATCCGTATGGGCACAAATGGATATGGCAACCGATTCAACGACAACATGATGACCATGGGCCAGACAGATGTACCCGTGTTCCTGAATGCCATGCCCTCCACTTATGTGCGAGGGGGATCCATGCAAATGGCGGCAAAGTGCCAGCATCATCCCATCACCCTCACGGGTGGAAGCATGTTCTTTTCTGCCGTGCAATATAACGACGCCTGCCTGTTGGATGTGGCCAACACCACCTCTTTTTCCACGGCAAGAATTCTGCAATGGGATGATGGAACCCGTGGAGGCCCGGCCAATGTCACACCCGGAGCGCCAAAAGGCACCGTGGGCTCTACTTACTTCGATAGCCAAAGCCATCAGCTTCGCATCTGGGATGTGGACCACTATGTGGATGCAAACGGCAATATGCCCAGCCAATGCCAGGAACGGCGCGGACATGGCTCACCGAACGGAGTTGTGGCAGGAAATGTATGCGATAAGTATGTGAATCTGGATGGGCCAAGCCATGGCGCGGTTTTGGAATACACCAAAGAGTACGGCGCAGCAGGGTCTACCACAGGGTGGGTTGGGCAGGCACATGGAGCTTTCTCGGAAGCTGTGCTTCCTGCTGACGTGGTTCTGACACCGATGCTTACGCCGATTCCTGGACTTTCTCTCACGCTGGAAACCAAGGGCGTTTATGAGATCTCGCTATTTGTGGATGTCGCCTGCGCGGCGGCCACTCACTGTTTATTTCAAAGCGCTGCCTCGCCCTCTTCTGCGATGCACCTGGAAACGCCCAACGGTTTACTTCGCACTACCTTGAGCCAGCAGTTCCGTTACACCAATGACTCACAGGCACCAGATGTCATCGCCATTAGCGCACAGGCAATTTCAAAGGCGGCCAGCCAATCCACTGCAATCCATGGAAGTACACACCTCACCGCCCGGCTTCTGTATGCATTCTGACCAAGGACAAAGTTCAAGGAGTCGTCAACGATGAAACGCTCCGCAGCCGTGGCAATTCCGCTTCTGTTAGCAATGGCAGCTTGCAGCCGGAACCGCAGGCCCTGTGACATGGAATCATTCGATGAAAGGCGATGCAAAGATGAGCTTACCGCTCATCCGGGGTGGTTTCCGCATACATTTTCTTACTATTACAACGATTACTACCTCTACCATCACGGTGGCGGTTATGCGCACGGGGTCTACATTTCCCCACGATCAGTCGGCAGAGCATCTTCCAGTTCTTCCACGGGAATCAGCAGAGGGATCTTTGGCGGCACTGGTAGCGGTCACAGTGCTTCAGGCGGCGGGGAATAGCAATGGAACGGTTAGCGACAACGCCACGGCGCAATTACCAGGAGAAAGTACGTTTGCACGGTTTGCTTTGGGAAACCACGGAAGAAGGACCGTACTGGAATGAGAGCGCTTATTACCAGTTCTCAATGGCGGAGGTACTCCGGATCGAGAAAGCCTCGAACGATCTCCATAAAATGTGTCTCGCGGCAGCCGAGCGAGTGATCGAAGCACGCGATTTCCGGCGGTTCGGCATTCCGGAATCTGTAGATGATTTGATTGTGGAGTCCTGGGAAACAGAGCCTCCCAGCTTGTATGGGCGTTTCGACCTGGCTTATACCTTTGACCAGGAAATTAAGCTGTTGGAGTACAACGCCGATACGCCGACCAGCTTATTGGAAACCGCCGTCATCCAGTGGTATTGGTTGCAAGACAAATGGAAAGGCAAAGATCAGTTCAACTCCCTCCATGAGCGACTGGTTGCACTGTGGAAAGAGTTGACGCCTTACCTGAAAGGAGACATCGTTCATTTCACATCCAGTGACAACGCGGAAGATGCTTTCACGGTCGGCTACTTGCGAGAAACTGCCATTCAAGCTGGCTTGAAGACAGCAGCTTTGCCGATGGAAGCAGTGGGACTGCGCCATTCCACTGGTGCCTTCGTGGATTTGGAAAACCGGGAGATCCAATCGATCTTCAAACTATACCCCTGGGAGTGGATGGTGCATGAACCGGGCAGAGATGCACTGCTGAGCAATCGAAACTGCCAGTGGATGGAGCCAATCTGGAAAATGGTGCTCTCCAACAAAGCCATTCTCGCGGTGCTCTGGGAGATGTACCCAAACCATCCACTACTGCTGGAAACATACTGTGATCAGCCCAAGGCGCTGATGGGTCATGACTACGTGCAGAAGCCAAAAATGTCCCGGGAAGGCAAAGGCGTAGCAGTCTACTTCAATGGCAAGGAGATCTGCGCAACGGACGCAGAAGGGTACGGCGAAGAGGGCTATGTCTTCCAGAAGTTCGCGCCCATTCGATCCTTTGCCATGGATAGCGGTCCAGTGGTCCCTGTATTAGGAAGCTGGATGATCGGCCACGAGGCGGACAATGCAGCGGGAATGGGAATCCGGGAATCCGCTGGCTTGATAACAGATAATGCTGAGCAGGTTTGTGCCGCATCTGATTGGGTGAGAGGCGTAAGTACCTGAAAAGAATATATTTAATTGGCGGAAGCCAGTGGAAGTCGAATCCACCTGCGAACGCAGAGCGTCGCACATCGGGTTTGAAGTCCGTGCCCGGCACCGGCCAAGAGTGGCTTCCGCACTGATTGTATCGCGCCATTCTTGCGGTAAACTAATTTCATAGCAGTCTGCGCTGAAGTTGTTGCCAGCCTTTTTCCCCGATCGTCTAATGGTAGGACAGCGGCCTTTGGAGCCGTGAATCGTGGTTCGAATCCATGTCGGGGAGCCACACAGCCGTCGTTGATTCTTCTTGACTTATCGGTCTGAAAACGAATCACCCTTCCGTGGATTCGAACTTCCATGCCGGAAAGTGCGCGATCCTCCCTCATTCCCATACGGCCAACCAAGCCACTCTCACCACAAGAACAACGACATCAGGCTCAGCCGCTATTGTTCGTCGTGTAAGCCGTCCAACAGTTTGTCCATATCCCGCTTGTAGCGTCTAAGCATGAGCATGCCAAAACAGCCAAGGAGAGTCAGCATCGACATAAGAGCAGCGGTCGTTGTCAGCAGTTGACCCCAGGGACGGAAGTAGGCATTGAGCGGCATTCCCCGAAAGAATGGTACGTCAATACAAATGACCATCAACAGGATTTGGGCACACCTTTTCGTATTTCTTTTCGAATGTTGAAGCGCTTCGTGCGTCTTGTATCGAATGCTTTTTTCCGCTGCTTGAACCTCGGCCTCACTCGATTCGGAACGAGCGGATTCTTGCCGTAAGAGTTCCTTTCCACGGAGATGCCGATTGATCGCTATAAATGTCAGCACTGCGACAGCAAGAAGATATGCGCCCCAGGGAAATAGACCCACGCCCGTCGAGTATGTCACGTCTGAGCGTGCCCCGTCAGCCGCGCTCGGCAAGCGTCGCAGCCTGCTTAAGAAGTTTACCTCCAGGTTCCCCCGATACATCCAAAAAAAATCGATAAACACCCAAGAAGGGGAGCCACAGATCTGACGTTGATCGCATTGGCTTAAATCTCAGAGTTGGAGAATGCCCATCGTGGATTCGAACTTTTTGGATACCTCCATGGCGTACCTGTGGGAACTTTAGCTAGAATTTAGACCTTGGAGCACTCCCACGAACTTGTATTGCGGCCAAGCAGGAGGCGGCTGGCCACGTTTCTCCTGATCTGCACTGTTTTCGTGGCGATCGGAATACTTGATATCTACATAGTCGGAGCTTCTACGATCGGCTGGTTATGCGTGATATTTTTGGGCTCGGCATCTTCGTCTTCGCCTTGCAGTTTATCCCACGCGCTTCGTATTTACGCATCACGAACGAGGGATTCACATTTTGCTCGTTGTTCCGCAAAAGTCCTCTTTTCTTGTGGAACGATGTCAGCGGTTTTCGTGTGGCATCTGTGCCGCCGTCGCGCCACCCGCTTATAGTGTTCGACTGGCACGCAAAGCCTGATCGAAGCATCGGGCGAATCAATCGACACTTAGTCGGTGCAACCAACGGATTGCCAGACACATATGGTTTGCGCCCTGAGGAACTTGCCGATCTTATGAATTCACGGCGCTCTCGCGGCACGAACGGCAGAATACAAGCCTAAATTTCGGGAGAAAACTCCCCGTTATGTTCACGCGCGATTCTCCTTATGAAGCTGCCGTGAAAAGGCATCGTTGTTCATCACCGCGCCAATCAGAAAAGCTCGATAATTGCTCACAAAGGGGAGACAAATAATCTGTATTGATTCAGAGCACTTAGATTCACCTCAGAATGTTAGCCCGTAGTAGATTCGAACCCGAAAGCGTCATAGACTCAGACGCCGAGCCACTCCAACCCACTCGGAAGTTGCTCTGCAGAGTAGTCGACCTGTAGGACTCGACGGTGCAACGGCTTGACTGCTGCATCGGACGCGTGGAGAATAGGTGTCGCATAAAGCCAGATGTCCCCGGCTTACGCCAAACATGAAATGACGCCGCATTCGTGGACGATAACGGGAATATTTGGCGTAGGAATTCGACCTCGCTTGTGTGATCCTGGCGCAACTAACAACGGAGCATTTGTTGCCGGTACAGAATCGAGGTGAACTCGCAGTGTGAGCATTCTCGCGAGTAGGTCGAATGGCGGCTCGACGTGGACCATGCCGCTCTTGATACTCCAGGGTCCGAATCCATCCAAATCGATGCGCTGCTTGACCGCAACTGTACGGTCCTGATGCCAGCCTAAAGACCAGTTCTGGTCAGCGCTCTTGTCGAAGAGGATTGCCCGGACCGGAAGGCATTCCGCGCCCAGAATGAAAGCGGGAATTTGGCCGACCGGACCCGCCGGACTGAGAAAAGGCCGTAGATCAGGAATGCCAGAAAGTCGCACTCCGGCGTGATCTCGCGGCTGGGCGGCAAGTGCGCTCGAAAGATCGCTCAATTGCGTCATTGAAATCGCGGCTCTGAAAAGCTGTGCTCCTTCATTCCCAAGTTTCAGTTCTTTAAGGCGCATCGGAATCTAATTCAAACAGCCCAGAGTAATTTATCTCCCGAGATAATAACGTAGATTCAATAATTGCTTACGAAGGGGAGCCACCGAAATTCGTATTGAAAACAAAAGATATACATTCAGGGCGATTCCTCGCTCATTGATTTCATTTGGTTTATCGGTTCGAATCCACGCGGGGTATTGATTAAGGCGACGGCAAGATTGATTTAATATTCAAGTTCGGGATTTCGGCTGGCCAAGTTCCATCAGAGCTTTGTACGAGTAGCGCGTTATCCGCCCGGAATCGGCGGCCACAAGATGACTTGTCGATACCCATCGCCTAAAAGCTGCTAACTCCTTCAAAGGGGAACGCACCAGCCACATTTACGCCGAAGCGACTAACAATACGAGGCACTGGGCTAGCAGGGAGACAACGAGCAGCGGAACACGGATAAGTAAGGATCTATCCCACCGGGCCTGTAACTCTCGACCATTGTCGAGGACTTTTCCCATTTTTGCCGCTTCGGTTTGAATCTGATTGATCGGTTTTGACAAGCGACGATAGCTGATCAAGAACAGAATCAGCATGGAGAGTGATGCGAAATAAAACCAGCGCTGCTCGTTCCTGCTTAACACGGCCAACAAGAAGTTGGACAGGATCGCCGAGACGCCCCAGATCGGCATTCGGGCGTCGCCGAACATGTGGAGAAAACCCATCACTTCGGTTCCTGCCGACGATGAAGCCAATCTGAGAGCGGGACGGCCAACAGTTAAAAAGAATATATCCGTGCCACACACCACTGCTGTGCTGAGAATGCCAGCAAGAGATATCGGCCACATCCAATGGTTCATTGTGCCTCCGGGTGTAGGAACTCGTTGAGGAGTTCAACCTGTTTTTCGTTCAGCGTTTGCGCAAAGAGCCGCTGTAGATACGTATTGTTCATCGAGTTCTCCCATCCATTTCTCTCAAATGGCACGGATCAACAAGAGACCGACCACAAGCATCACCGCGCAGGTTGCTCCATGAACGGAGAATGCTCGTGACCTCGATCCGTCCGAATGGAGAACGATTGACATGTCGCCGAAAGGGATGATGGCTTCCACGAGTAGAGCGATCCCTACCAGTCGCTGGTCGGCGGTCAGCATCAGGGCCAGCACGACCAATCCAGAGGCAATATCCCGGATTCCTTTAGGACGCAGCCAGGCACGAGTGTCAGCGTCGGGTGCAGGCGGCCTAAGACCAAATGCCCCTGAGATTCGTTCAGGAGATATAAGGTAGAAACAACCGATAACAATGATCCCCACAACCATGAGAGCTGCCAAGCAAAGCGGGATAGCACTGAACATGTAATATTTACTTCCTAGAAACATCTAGCAACGCTAGATATGATACAAGGCGTTAGGAAAAGATGCGACGTCCGTCACATTAATTTAGCGGCGCTATACTTCCTATCGATGGCAACGACGCCGGCAGCTAACCGAATTGCGGAACGAAAACAGCGTGACAAGCAGGCCCGCCGGGCACAGATCCTCAGTGCCGCACGGCGAATCGCGGAGCTGGAAGGGTGGTCCAACGTAACCGTTCGGCGGCTATCTGACGAAATTTCATACAGCCAACCCGTCCTATACGCTCATTTTGCAAGCCGCGAAGGGATTCTCGCCGCTGTTGCGATCGAGGGTTTCCAGGAGATAGGCCTGGCTTTGGAGAAGGCACGAAAACGGGTGAGGAATGGAAATCCGGTCGAATTGGTCGCGGCCGCTTATCTGGAGTTTGCCGCGTCTTCACCAGCACTGTATGAAGTGATGTTTTCGCTCAGCCTGAGTGTACCATTCGATGAGGCGGCTACTCCACCGGAGCTGCGATTCGCGTTTTCCCAACTCCTGGAGTTGTTTCAGGGGCAGAGCCCGAAGCCAGAGGTGATATCAGAACTGTTTTGGGCGAGTCTCCATGGTATCGCCGAGCTAACAAGAACCAAGCGATTTCCGCGCAGCCGTCAGAAAGAGCGCGTGCGGGCGCTCGTCGAGCTTTTCACTATCCCAAGATGAAATGGCACAGGTGGTGAAAGCATGATGGCTGTTACAAGCGCTCTCGTCCGTTTATCAGTATTCGAAGCGGAAAGTGAGGGTTAGAATGGCATTCCGGGTCTTGATCATCGGTGGCACAGGGCAGGTCGGAGCGGCAGTGGTGCGGGCGCTGCTTGCCGAGCCCTCCTGCGCGGAAGTGGTGATGGTCAATCGCAAGGAGATTTTGTTGACCGCCAACCCTCGCTTGCGGCAAGTGATCTTGGACACGGCGGCTGCACAGTTTCCGGCTGAAGTGACCAAGGTTACACAGAGCATGGCGGCGCATGGCGAGCCGGTTTATGGAGGCTGCTGTGTTGGCGTTGGTAAGGGTAGCAGGCAGTGGAGTGAGGCGGAATTGAAGGCCCTCGAAATTGGGGTCGTCGGTGGATTTGCCCGTGGTTGTCATGCTGGAGGCATTGCTCGGTTTGCACTGCTCTCGGCAGTGGGAAGCACGGCGAAAAGCAGAATTCGCTATGTGCGAGTGATGGGGTTAAAAGAAGAAACGGCGCAAGATGTCGGCTTCCAAAGCCTGGCTATCTTTCGCCCAGGAATCATTGGAGGTAACGCTCACACGCCTGGCTACGTTGCTTGGTTGGGGCGTCTCATTCCCGGACGGTTTGGGACGATTGAGCAGGATGATATCGCTCGCGCTTTTGTAGCCGAATTCATCAGTGGCTCCGCGCCCAACGGCATCGTGTATCTCGAAAATGCGGCGATGAAGCAAAGGTCCCGTCAGCTTCGGAGTTCGCAGGACTGAAGCAGCGCAAGCCGCAGACGATTTGCCGGACCCTGCAGCATTCAAATTTCTTGTACCGAACGTTGTCGCAAAGGCGCTCGAAGGCCAGTAAATCAGCGAAGATATTATTGGCTAGCCATGGAGACACGCAATGAGAAAGCTCAAAATTTTCGAACACATCTCGCTGGACGGCGTAATCCAGACTTCCGGCGAAGACGGCGATTTCCCCTACGGCGACTGGACCGCGCCCTATCGGACTCCCGCTGGCAGAGAGATAGTCCTCGCGGCGTATGGCGAGAGCTTCGATTTGCTGCTTGGCCGGCGCACCTACGATCTCTGGTCGGGCTTCTGGCCGAAGGCGCCGAGCAGTCCTATGTCTGACCGCCTCAACGCCGCGACGAAATACGTCGCGACCCACAGGCCTGAGAGTCTGGAATGGGGTCCGTTCGAGGGCCTTGGACCGGACATCGTCGAGGACATTCGCCGCATCAAGTCGCACGACGGCCCTGACCTGATCCTATCGGGCAGTTCAACGCTGACATCGACGCTGCTCGAACACGGCCTTGCGGATGAGGTCCTGCTGTTCGTCTATCCAGTCCTGTTGGGCAAAGGAAAGCGCTTCTTTGCAGAGGGAACTCCGGCACGCGCATTCGAGCTCGCCAGCACGAAAGCTTTGCCCTCAGGCATCGTTATCAATGCCTACAAGGCAGTTGGGCCTTTGAAGAACCAATCATAATGTTAAAGCGCTGCAGCCACTGCCACAAGCTCAGTCAGTGGTAAATGGTTTCAGATAAAGCACTGAACAAAATGTTGTTCAGAATCAGTTTGCTTTGTTGCTTGTGGTGGCTTGATGGAGAGCAAAGTTGTATTGACTATCTACTTAATATCTTAATCCACAAACGGATTGACAATGCTCACACCAGCTTTCACGAAGTCCGTACTGTTTCGTGTGACAACTGTTAAATCGTGAACAATCGCCGTTGCTGCGATCACACTGTCCTTGATCGGCATGGCTTGCGCGACCGTGCGAAGACGTGCCAGCAATTCGGCCCACTTCAGGCCCGTTTCCGATTTCCAGGCTAGGCAGTGCAGACGCCCGACACCACTTTCGAACCGGCGTTCCAAAGCTGTCCGTTTTTTCCTTTGGGAAGCACAAGAATCCCGAATCGCAGTTCGCCGAGAATGATGGGATTTATGGTGATATCTCGCTCATGTGTGCGAAGCCACTGAATTACATGCAA
>CAWBTD010000005.1:0-94536 GCA_963791675.1 Bryobacterales bacterium | reverse complement strand
AAAGTTGGCAACGGAACCGTAAATGCTGCCCCGACTACACAAGAGTACTCACCCGTTGCCGACCACCACCATTCTGCAACCTGATGACACTGGCCATTCTGACGGCTTCTCGTTCACCAGAAAAAATCTCTTATCACCTGTAACCTACAAAGTAGTAGCATGGTACTACAGAGTAGTAGAAGATGCCACAGTCAAAATTGAGCAAACTCGAGCTTCGGATATTGGAAGCTCTCTGGGCCCACGGAAACACTTCCATTCGCAAGATTCACGAAGCCTTCCCTGAACCCCGTCCGGCATACACAACCATCCAGACCATCGTCTACAGAATGGAAGCGAAACATATGCTCCGTCGTGTTCAGAAGGTCGGCAATGCTGACATCTTTGAGCCGATCGTAGCTCGTGACATAACGCGGAACCGAGTGCTCGACGAAATCTTAAGTTTCTTCGGTGGCCGGGCTGCACCAATGATGGCTCAACTGGCCGACGCCGGGAAACTTACCCCAGAAGATGTTATCGAACTGGACAAGACCATTCGAAAGCTGAAAGCGCAACGCAGACGGGAAGGTAAAGGCGGGTCAAAATGATGGATGAATTTACAGGTCACCTTTGGCAATCGACGGTGTTCGCTATCGCTGCGGCGCTCCTAGCTCTCGCTCTTCGAACAATCGCGCGCAGGTGCGCTACTGGCTATGGGTTAGCACATCGTTAAAATTCTTCGTCCCCTTCGCGTTGCTCATGAGCATTGGGCGTTATGTTCAACCGTTGGTGCCGTCTGTCCACCGTCTAGCCGGTGAGTCACCTATTGTCGTGTACACAATCGAGCAATTCAGCCAACCGCTGTTCCCGCGAAGCGCCCAGTCGGCACCGGAGATCACCGATTTGGCACTCTTCGTGATCTTCTGCATATGGCTTTGCGGGTTCATGGCCATCGCACTCATGCGGCTTCGAAGCTGGTTCCACATTCGGGCCGCAGTACGCATAAGCACTGCGATCAACATCCCAGCAATGGCAGAAGTTCGCTTAACTCCAGGCTTATTAGAGCCAGGGATCGTGGGATGCCTTCGGCCTATCATTCTATTGCCCGACGGCATCCTGGAACGCCTCACCCCTTCTGAACTGACCGCAGTTCTAGCGCACGAACTGTTCCACGTTCGTCGCCACGACAACTTATTCGCATCGATCCACATGCTCGTCGAAGCAATCTTCTGGTTCCATCCAATTGTTTGGTGGATCGGAGCACATCTTGTGGAGGAACGCGAGCGAGCTTGCGACGAAGAAGTCCTGAGAATAGGTAACCAGCCCGATGTCTATGCCAACGCGATACTCAACGTCTGCAAACTTTATCTAGAATCCCCATTGGGATGCGTATCAGGTATAGGTGGGGCAAGTGTTAGGAAACGGGTTGAGACAATCCTGTTCAATCGTCGTGCGCAAGGGGTGAATCACGCAAAGAAGGTTCTGTTAGCTGGGTTCGGAGTCGCGGCTCTGGCAGGTTCGTTCGTTATCGGCTTGCTGATCAGTGTCGGAGATCCTTCCCCGACTCTTGCCCAGTCGAAGGCTGCAGTGGTGAGTCAGGCACAAGCACCGCCAAAGTATGAAGTATCGTCAATTAAGCCAAACGCCGACAGCGATTTTCAGTTCAGGTTTGATATCGAGCCCAATGGCATACTGTACGCGACCGGGATCACGCTCCGAAGATTGATGATGACCGCTTATCAAATCCAGGGCTTTCGCTTAATCGGAGGTCCGGATTGGGTGTCTAATCGGCGATGGGACGTGCAGGCGAAGCCCAGCCGAGCGGCTTCGAACAAGCAAGTTTGGCCTATGCTCCGGGGTTTGCTCGAAGACCGCTTCCAACTCCGCGTCCATTCGGAAACGCGCAACATGCCGGTCTATGAACTCACTGTTGGCCCACATGGTTCGAAACTTCAGGCAGTCGACGGCAGCAACATCAAGCTCGAGATCCGAACTGGAAACGGTTTGATTCGATTTACAAAAGCGACAGTGGCCACTTTCGCCAGCCAGCTCTCCTACGCGCTGGCCCGGCCTGTGATCGACAAAACGGGCATCTCGGGCGAATTCAGTTTCGATCTCGAATGGACCTCGATACCCGGTGAGAATGGCGGGCCCATAACCTCTGGTCTGCCGACCGGAACTCCGGAACAGCCCTATGCAACTCCTAATGGGCCATCGATCTTTACAGCTATCGAGCAGCAACTCGGGCTCCGCCTGAAATCCGCGCGCGGTCCGGTCGAGGTTCTTGTAATCGACACTGCACAGATGCCAACGGCTAACTGAAAACGCAGAAGGCCGCGAAACGGTTTGACGGCTAGATTGTTCCATGAATGGACGTTTTGCAAAGTTGCCCAGCGACCGGTAAAGGTTGGGCTTTCAGCGTTGCAAATGTCTCGTGGAACAGTGTAGGTGGGCTGTGTTGCATTAAAAACGAGACAATGGCAGGATGTCTCGTAGCAAGTTACGCAATCCTCTATTCCACCGTCGCCGCTTTGCAGATGATGTGATTATCTGGTGTGTTCGCTGGTACTTACGCTTCAAGTTGAGCTACAGAGACATGGCCGTAATCGCTTCTGAATTTGGTGTTTTGGTTGCTCCTTGCACGATTCTGCGTTGGGTCGTTCGGTATGCCAATGAGTTTGAAAAACGCTGGCTCATCTTTGAGCGTCCGGTAGGCCGGTCCTGGCGAGCAGATGAGACGTATATCAAGCTACGTGGCAAATGGATGTTCCTGTATCGAGCAGTAGACGAGCGTGGCAAAACGATTGAATCGTATTTGAGCCGCACCAGAGATATAGCAGCAGCGAAAGCATTCTTCCGCAAAGCACTGAAGCACCATGGACAGCCGCGCACGATCACCTTGGATGGCTTTGAGCCAAGCCATGCCGCATTGCGCAGAATGGGCATGCAAAATGAGTTTAACTTTCGATGGGAGAACCCGGTGAAGATCCGGTGTTGTCGCTACTTGAATAACGTGGTGGAACAGGACCACAGGCGAATCAAATTCCGCACGCAACCGATGCTTGGTTTTAAGTCATTCTACAACGCCAAGAGAGTACTGGCTGGTGTGGAGTTAGTGCAGAAGATCGTGAAAGGTACAATTTCATGTGCCTGCTAGTTTTGGACCTACTCTAGCTGACGTGTGGAGTAATGTACTCGCTTGTAACTGAATTCTTAATGCAACACAACCCGTTTACTCTTCTGATCTGAACGACTCTGAATGGCAGCAACTGGAACCCCTCGTTCCTCAAACAAAACCGGGAGGCCGCTTACCCGAGACTACAGCAGCATTGATTCACATCGCCATGATCCGACTCATGGTGCGCCAACTCGCTGCGTGAGCACCTTTTCAAATCCTCTCTAAAAGTCAGCCTTGGCAAAAACATGCTAATTCCCGAAAGAACACTTTGTTTATCGCCCGCGGCCGAGCGCTGGACAACTCAGCTCGGCACGCCCTGAGTACGGTTTCGCGTAATACAGAAGGGTAAGAAAATCATGATCGATACTCTCTGCCATCTGGCGTGTGGAAAAAAAAGTCGCGCGCCGAAACTGTCTCTTGTCATCGAGTTCGAGAACACCTGCGACGGCACTATCGATTACAATGAAATCTTTCAGCAACCGGGGTGGCAGCAGAGCAGCACAGACATAACGAACGTTGATCCCAGGTTTCGCTGCCCCAAGAAGATAGGGGCAAGTGTCTGGCGTTCCTCATTTGAACCGATCAAGAAGATACGTGTGAAGGCTGGTACATGCTTCTTCGCGTCCCGATTGTCAACTAGGTAATTCTCACCAAGGGTCGATCCCCACCATTCCTTTGGATCAATGAAGCTTGTTGCTTCCACACTGGTACGCGCTTGGTTCATCAGTTGAGAAGTAATGCGTACGACATCAGCCTTGTCCTCGACCTGAATTACGCCGTTAGTAGCCTGCGTGAGCGATGACTCTATGTTCTTGCGAACCGGATCTTCGAGTATCGCCGTAAACTGGCTTCCTGGCTCGTGGCGATCGTACTCGGCGATGTCCTTTACAACGGCTTTCCATACATCGCTCCTGAGCTTAGGAATCGCACCTCTAAGCGCGTCAACCTGATCGACCCGCAGTTGCCGCATCTCGAAGTACAGGCTGATTATCCCGCCGATACACACGATGATTAGCGCAAGAGTACCCGCGACTGCATGTTCCTTTTTGTCGAATTTCACTGCCGCCAGTCCAAGTACTACGGCAATAATGATCGAGATGAGAAATGATAATTCAGCGTACATGGTTACCCTACCTGAACCGACCGATCGACGAGGCGATTCTCCCGACCGAGATGATGGTTCCGACCGGCTCTGCTATCTGTGCGAACCCCTTTTTGTGTTGCTCCGCTGTCGGGCGGCGCGAGAAAGCTGTCCACACTGTGTCGCCGCGCTGCAGCAACGGGTACTCATCAATTCTAGTTTCAACACTCATTTTGGATACGAACTCGAGGATGATTCTTTTTTCCCAAAAGAACGGGTGAAACTCAAATTGATCCTCGTGCGCCCCGAGGAGCCACAGTGGCCCAAAAGCAAAACGCCGGACCGCTTTGGACTCGTAACCTAAAACAGATTGGTCGGAAGTTCTTAAGAGACTCTCGAATGCTATCAGCATGCCTGGTTTGCAGAAGTTCGTAAGCAGGGTTGTAAGTTCGTCGACCTCATAGTTCATTTCCGTACTACCAAACAGAACAACGGCTTCCGAGCCGATAGTATCGCCCAGATCATCATGCGTTAGATCCTCAAAACGGGATTGGACAAATCTGGTCGGTATGCCGAGTGCATTGGAAACATGCAACTTGATTTTCGAGAGCAGATGATCGTTCATGTCAATGGCGACATATTGGTTGACTTGGACAGTTTGCATAAGCTTCTTTAGCTTGCGAATACTCTCGTCAGGATTCGCCGGACCACAATCAATTACCGCTAAACTCCGATTCTTTGAACGCAACTTCGTTTTATCGAGAAGCTCAACCCATGCATTTTCACCAACATTGAGAGACTCTGAAACGCTTTGTCGATAGTCCTGATCAGTCATGACCTCTTCAAACCAAATGCCTTGCTGGTCAGTAATGTACAAATTCGAGGAAATCGATAGATCAAGTGCCGGAGATGCCGAAATGGCGCGGGCCTTCCTTATATCAGGCCAAAGATTTGCTGGTGTCAATGAACTGGACCTGGAGCGACCGCGAGTCGGCGAACACCGCTCTCATAGAAGTGGATAGCTACGCCTTTGGAGATAACGTCTCCCATGTTGTCAAACTTTGTAGGTCCGGTGGCGCCCTGGTAGAGAGGCATCGAGTACAAGTAAGCCTTCGCCCCTGCAGGATCGTTCATCGACTTCTGTATTGCGGCGATCATGATGTGAAGAGCATCATAGGTAATTGCAGCCACGACATCTGGAGTTTCACCCTTGAACATCTTCCGATATGCTTCCTTGAACGCGAAGTATTGCGAAGAGGTAAAATCCGTCGATGGGGCTGTGTAGTAGAGATCGTTGAGAGGTTTGTTGATCAAAGCTTGGAACTCTGCGGTTTCTGCGGCAACTGCGGAGAAAACTGGCTTATTCTTGGTCTTGACGGAGCCTCGAATAGTGTTGTACATGCCGGCTAAATCTCTTGGTAATCCCACAACATAATAGCCGTCAACAGTCGACCCGTCGACTCGGGCTAGGACGGATTCGAACGAGGTCGCGGACGTCGGATAGATCTGTGGATCATTTGCGGACCCACCCAAGTCGCGGTACCGTCTTACAAAGGTAGTCGTTAATGCACGAGCATACGCGTCATCCGCGCAGTATACGGCTAATTTCGTCACGTGCCGTGTTGTGTAGGCGAACTCAGCCATTTCCCTTCCTTCCACATCGTCCGGCGGCCAGTTACGAAAGAAGCCGTCGTTCGTGTGCCGATATGGGAGATATCGGATCGCAGGGTCGGAACTGCCATTCGCGAGCACGACGACATTCCGCTGCAGCACATCCTGCAAGAAGTTCCGGGTTTCCCCACTCAAAATACTGCCCACGAGAAAGTGAGCCTTATATTGATTAAGCGCCCGCTGAACTTCTGCGTTCGCCACAGTGGGTTGACTTGCACTATCGATCTCATATATCGCGACTGTGTCGTTATGCGCATCTTTTAATTCCTTCTCGACCATGGCACGCGATCGGTCGATCTGCACTCCGAGCGCGGCCTGCTGCCCCGAAATGGGTGCCAAGAGAATAACAGGATAACCTGACTTACTACTGCGGGTACAACTTACTGCCAAGCAGAGCAGTGCTAAGCTGACCGGTTGCGAAATCCGGAGAGTCACTGTACATCTCCTTTTATTAACAACGACAAGCTAAGGCGATTCGTGTCACAACTCCAGCGCAGAGGATCTGAATGATCAGATAGGATCACGAGCTTACCCGATGCAACCTGTTCCTCGATTACTCGTGTGACCCAATTTGCAGCAAAAGCGTCGAGATGTCTCAAGGGCTCATCATAGATGAAGATATGCCGGGTTTGGCAAGCCACCAACCAAAATAACAAGATCTGCCGTTGGCCTCCGGACAGCTCACCTAATTCCCGCCATGGCGCAGAAATAATGGAATTCATCTGATCCGGATGGAGAGGTCGTGTCTTCTCATTACGAAATGCTAAATCAATCATCTGTTTGATCTTGATGTCCAGTACGTGCGCAGAGCTCTGCGGAAGATACGCGATCTCCTTAGCTTGGGAGTGCCCTGATCTGCTGATCTTGCATTCCCCGTTCGGCTGACTACGGATGGCTAGAATGTCGAGCAGACTCGTCTTTCCGGAGCCGTTCGGGCCAGAGACAAGGTTCAGCTTTCTCGAAGCAAAAACAGCTGAGATCGGCTCAGCGAAGATAACGCGATTACTGCGGACAATCTGGCAGTCCCGGACCTCAATGGATTGAGGGTAATAGATTAAATTCTGTCGTTCCATAACTCTGCAGTTTTCCCGAATCTGTTGGATGTGATACAAGAATGGTCGCCCGGGTAGAACTTGAACGTACCAGTTCTTCGCTGAGCGCGGCACGGCAAACGTCATCCACATTAGCGAATGGTTCATCGAGAAGCAAAACCTCGTGGCTCCTCAAGAGAGACAACAGAAGGCGGCTTTTCTGAAGCTCACCACCTGACAGAAGCGAAGGAGTTTTGTCAGCCATTTCCCGCAACTGGAACACGTCCAGGAGATATTCATATCGGCTCGGCTGAAACCCAATTGCTAGATGAGCTAACTTCGAAAGAGGAATAGTCAGTGGGTGCTGCGGATCCTGCGGCAAGTAGCTTCGCAATCCACTTAGACAAGAGAGGGATCCGGTCCAGTCAAAATAGCGTCCCGCGAAGCAGTCAAGCAAGGTAGATTTGCCGACTCCGTTGCCTCCGCGCAGTAGCGCAATCTCACCTCTTTGGACTTGCAACGTCACCGGAGCAAACAACGCCTTTTTGCACCGAAATGCAATCAGGTTCTCTGCACTAATTAGCGGCTTCACGAGACACACGCTTTGCGGTAATATTCAGAATCGCCAGGCTTGCGGCTAGCAGTCCATAAGTGGTTATAAAAGAGTACCGTGGATCGACTACACGATTTATTAAAAGCCGAGTTAAAGTGACGCTTACCGGCCCAGCAATGACCCAGCTCTGCCATCGCCTATTGATTAACGCTATGGATAGTAAACACCAGATAGACTCCGTACCGAAAACGCCGCCGGAAATGTCAGAGATCACGAAGCGAAAGGCTACCCCGGCCAGCAAATAGCAAATCAGGGCGCACGTCTCGACCTGCAAAGCTAATTTGAGCGAAGGACCGAAGACTAACCGATACTGCTGCGGGGACTCAGTAAATGCCACGAGTCGCGTTGGCAAGGAGCTCCGGGTCAGCAATTGGCTGAAAGCTGCAACGAAGATCACAGATGTGCATGCAATTACAAAATTGAACGCTTTCAAAGAGTGTATGTAGATCCCGACGGCAGCTCCAGACGAGTGCTGTGCAATCTCATAGCTAACTAATGACGGTATTGCCCATAATTGGCCAAGCGTGAACAGAGTGTAATCCCGGGGAGTGCCTTTATCAAGTATCAAGCATCGCAAGAAGCAGAACGCCAGTGAGGAAAGAACAAGTAGTAGGAGCAAAGAACTAATCTGAGGACGGGCAATAGGGTCAGTGATAAAGGATGTGAGTAACGTACCCAACGCAACGTACATGATTACTCCCAGATCGTAACGTTGACCGAAGGATAGATACAGGTGCTGGACGGGGGGCACATATAAGCGGCACGATTATAAGGGAAAGATAATCACGCAACTTGAGCCTCCCTTCGAACGCGTATTGCACTCTGGAATTTCCGTTCGATCAAGTCCAGTATCCCGGAAGCCGTCAAGACGCGACGTCCTAATACCAGTACCACGATGACTCCAAACAGGACCGCCTGATGCAGTTCGCGTGTGGTAGCGTCTGAAGAAACCCGCGTCAAAAACTCGATGCCTGAAAGCAGAAAAAGCGCCGATATAACAGTGTGAAAGATTCGGATTCGAGTTTGTGTGAGCGAAATAGCAAAAGCCGGAATAATGATGTCATAGGAATTCTGAAAGCTAAAATTCTGCTGTAAACAAATGTAAATTAGCGAGCCAACTGTGGTGAAAATGATCCCCGACACAAGAACTGTTAGCTGGCACGTATAAGTGCGCAAACCGAACGATACCAGGAGCCGCGAATCGCCTAGACTGAGTTGAAGAGCTGCAAGATTTCCGCGCAAACTGCCCACTATGCCCGCTAGCGTGAGGGCCAGCAGTGATGCGGCGATTGAAATAACCTTGAGGCCCAGGTATTCTTTAGAACTGAGAAACTCCGGAATGGCGGGCGTTATAGACTTGGAGTTACTTGCAACCGACAACACTTGAAGCCAAAAAGTCATTAGCGCGAACGAGAACATCAGCGACATTGACTCACCGCCCAGGCGCAGGCGCCATCGCACATAGAAAGGATGTAATCCGAAAACTGAGATACCGCACCCTAGAATGGGCGCGAGAAGATCCGAGCCGGATAGGGTAGCCGTCGATGTAGCAGCAGATTGCGAAATCAGGATGAGACTGAGTCCGATCCCAAACGGCAAGATTTCAAGCGGCACAGTTCCAAGACATCGTCCAATAGCTGTCAACCCAAGTGCGACTACCGACAGCGAAAGCGCGCTACTGAAGATCAACAACATGAGTGCCAAGTCAGCATCTGGCTCCTTCTTCACAAGGTCGGACATCCTTCATGCGATGTCGGCTTAGGGCATTCGGAATATCGACCAGGTCTGATTCCGAGACGCCATTATCATAAGCGTTAGTTTATTAGTCTACATCAGTTATCGAAATTTCGAAGCATAACTTTGCTACCTGTTCAGGACTATTCGAAAGGAGGCTCCGTTGAATTAAGAATCTAGTTACAAGCGAGTACGTTGCTCCACACGTCAGCCAAACCAAGTCCAAAACTAGTCACTGCTGTCCAAGATAAATCGACTCCAGCTGTCCAAGATAAATCGAGTTGAGAAAATGACAGCTGAAAAGAAGCGGGTTATGGGACGGAGTTGTGCATTTTCAGGTTGAGGTCTGCGCGATCGAGCCTGTCCAAGTTATCCCCAGCATAGAGTCAGTTGCTCGATCGGTGGATGTAAGGGCGGAGTCTCCATCGGACTGTGAAGCCAACTGGTTAAGTCACGATAGGTAAACAGGTTCAGCCTGAGCATGGAAGCCAAGTTGGATAAGGACCAGTTCGCCTGGGAGAGGTGATGGAGCCACTTCAGCAACAGCAGCGCGATCAGGGCTGTCCACATCTGGATGCGCAAGGCGTTCTCGCTAGTGCCCACGAAGCTCTTCACCGTCAGGTTCTGTTTCAAAGCTTTGAAGAACAACTCGATCTGCCAACGTTCTTTGTAGATGGCGGCGATCGTAGTGGCGCCAAACTCCAATAAATTGGTCAGCAGTATGATCTCGCGCTCGCCTTTGGCATCCCAAACCACCACGCGCCGCAGCAGGCAAGGACAATCGGTTTGTGCTTTGGCACCGGTGAGCCGAATCAACTGGTCGGCCAGAATGCCACGGTTGGTGGGAAGTTGACACTGGTTGACTACTTCATAGGCAGCATTGTCCTTCAGCCGGGTCACGAAGTAGACTCCGGCCATGGTCCAGCGGCCAAACAGAGCATAATCGGTGTAGCCGCGATCCAGGGCCACAATCGAGCCTGCATTGAGAGTGAAGGAATCCGCTAGTTTCACATCGCTGTGCTTGGCTTCGGTGAGCAGAACGTAGGAGGGCAGGTAGTCCTCATGGTCCAGCAGCACGTGAGCTTTCACTCCGCCTTTGGCGCGGCGGAACTTGGCCCAGGGAAACAGCGTCAGGCACAAGGAGATCGTGGTGGAGTCCAGCGACAGCAGTTTGTTCTTGAACCGGAACTTGTGCTTTCTGCCGCCAAACGCCTGTTGCTCACGGAAACGGGCCGAAGCCGTCCAGAACAATTCCTCAAACAACGCTGCCGGACGGTGCTCGTTGGCATAGGACAGAGTGGAGCGGCAGGGTGCTTTGGTGATGCCCAAATGCACCAGCCGCCCGACACAACAGGCCAGCCCGTTGCAGATCTCGCGCAAGGAGTCAGCGCGGCCAAGTTGGCAGAACAGCATGGAGACCAACTGGGTCCAGCAGGTAAACCCCTTAGCCGCATGCTCAGCGCCGTGTTTTTTGACCAGCGCGGCAAACTCAGTACGTGGAAAATGATGAAGCAGTTGATTGAATAGGCTGGCTACTTGTAGGATTGTCTTGCCCTCCTGGTGTGGGACGTCTCTGGCGAAGCTCCGGCCAAGGAACGAATCGCCAACGTTCAGTATAGGAGGGCTTTTCCTTTGCCTCTCTCACTTACAAATTTGTTTTGGACAAGAGTGTCCAGGTTTATTCCTTCATACCGATTGAGCAGCTTGAAAAGGATACTTTGGTCTCTGGCGAGTTCCCGGCTTTGAAAGAGTAGACGATGGCGTCGAAGGAGAAACAGGCGCCGGCGACATAGAATCTGCCGTTGCGCTGTTCGATGTAGGCGCTTCGCTCTAGGGCTTCAGTAATAGAAGTTACTGCAAAGAGACACACCACCATCTGGCGGAACTCGGATCCGATATAGGACAATTACACACCGCCAGATCTGGATCTAATTCACTTTGCGAGTAGCGGGCCAAATCTTGCACGAAGGGGACAGCAATTCGAGTTGGAGATCCTGACGGTCAGAATCCACTGAGAAGGAAATCGGATTCGCATCGATGAATCGGAACATTCCTCTTCTCCGTGGTCCTACTTTCAATTCGGGACATTGGTTCAGAATTGGCTCTAGTACGCCTAGCTGGCCATTTAACTGGCCCTCAATTCCTGCCACTACTAACATGCTGAATGATCCATCCGGATTAGTATTCGTAGTCTCCGAGTAACCATGCTGCGGAGATATAAATGTCACCGTTGCATTGGCAGCCGGTATGCCGTCTGCAAACTGCACTCGGCCAGTGACTTTGTTTCTTTTCTCGTCGGAAGGAATTTGAATCTCGAGATGTTCCATGTATTTGCCTGCCTCGAGGGAGATCGTTGTGGCCTTCTCCCGATCTCGCACGCCAGGGTAGTACAGTGTCGACTTCGAAATAAAAGAACCTTCTTTCACATTGTCTTGCGCTACTAACCAATACTTGCCGGGAGACATCATCTCCATCTCAAACAGTCCATTTTCATTTGAGCAAGTGAAGTGTGAACTGTTTTCCCCTTGGCCTTCTACGGATCTAAGGTCGAGGCACAATCCTTTTACAGGATTGCCTTTCGAGTCAAGCGTATGACCAGATAACCGCGTATCAGACTGAAGCACAAAACTGACACTGGCACTTCCATTTAGCAAAAGTTTCACTGCCGCATCATCGCCCTTCACCTGTGGAGAGCCTGCAGTTACCGGAAATTTCAACTTCAAGCCAGCCGGAACCTCAATGCTGACTGAGTATGTTCCTGGCAGCAGACCATACACCTCATACCCTCCAGCAGCATTTGTGACAGTCTCCTGAATGAAGCCCTTGGGTCCGGCAACTTTGACTTTGACACTCCGCACACCACCTACTCGCCTGAAAGATTCTTTCGGTGAGTCTTCATAAAGTTTCACTTCACCCGAGAGCCTTGTCCCTTTTGCCGACCGAGGTAAACCTTGCAAAAACAGCAGATCGTCTCCGCCAGATTCAACATTGCCAAGGGAGTGCGTACAAGGCGGTACGCGCCAAACCCCGCGTGTTGGGTCCCCTTGCAAGTAGAAAACAGCACGCTGGCCAGTCCTGAATTTAGCTGCACAGTCGTTTGCCCCTTCATAGAGTTCAATCACCTGCCCTTTCGATACGCCTTTGAAAGGTTCATCGACATGAATCCGGACAGACTGCTCCTGGAAAGTCATCTGATTGCCGTCTTTGTCTGGGTCAGCCATTTCCACTGTTCCCAAAAACACAAACGGCGTACTTTGCCAAGCTTGTTTCACTGTGGGCCAGTTTCCACTACACGCGCAGCCCCAAGCTTGAGATGAGATTATCAGGGCAAGAGCAAAGCGCAAAAGCATGGATCAAGGCTGTTCTACCGCAATGGCCTCTACCAGATCGGAATTATTCCCTTTCGCAGCCCCGCCAATGACCAGAATCTCTTTCCTTGTTGACACAATGCGGTGAGCTAAGCGGGGCGTGGCGCTTCCGGCTTTTTCCCACTTTTGCGCAGATTCATTCAGCCGGTACAAGGTTCCGTCGGACACGCTCACATATAACTTGTCCCCTTGGGCAGCAGCGGCGGGCGCGAATGTCAGCCCAGGTCCTTCGGGCAGCTTCAGGGCTTCGCTCCAAGCCTTTGTCTTGGGATCGTAAACGGACACATTCTGAACGATCTCTTCTTTTTCATTGAAACCGCCAATCGCATACAGCTTGCCTCTATACGCGGCAGCCGTCAGTGCGCGCCGCTGGAACGGCTGCGGAACGCTGGTCCACTGCAAAGGTTTAGCCTTGAGATCAAGAATGAACATGGTGTCTCGATATTGGTTTTCTTTCCCGCGCAAAGTCCAGCCACCAGTTACCATTAGCTTGCCATCCACCACCGCCACATCATGCGAAGAGCGCGGTTCCGGCAATGGCGGAAGTGATTCCCATTTGCCAGTCGCCGGATCAAAACGAGCGCACTCCGCCACCGAATAGTTATCAGCGGCTTCCCCGGGCTTGTTACGTGGCGTCATGCCGCCGATGCGGTAAATTTTGCCGTCATATTCCGCCAGGTTCATGCCCTGCAAAGCGGGTCCGGCTGGCAGTGTTTCCCATGCCTGTTTCCCCGAAAGCGACAAGCGATGGAACTGTCCGGAAACAGCTTTGCTCGAATATGAGTGTGTGGGAGAGACATGGCCTCCGTATACGTAAAGCCATCCATTGCTGACCACCGCGCCAAAGCTGGCAGTGGCTTCCGGCAGAATAGCGAACTTCGTGGCAGAAATGCTGTCAGAGTCTTCTTTGGGGGCAGGCGGTGCCGTCGCCTGAGAGGCAGCGTCGAAAACGCCCGGTTCAAGATCGATGAAAACCAAGTGTGCCTGTGCCAAGGACATAGTTCCCATCAGCAACAAGGTCCACGAAAACGTAACAAGGACGTGGAAACGCATAAGCCTATTTTGTTCCAAATCCAGGGAAATTGTGCTGGCTGTCCATTTTTCGCATCCGGGGCTGGAAACGAATCCGGTTGGCTCGTCACTATTTGCCACTCTATATGCGAACTGCCAGGCTCTCCAGACTTCTTGTGGCTGCGCTGCTGATCTCTGCGTCCACACTGTCTGGAGCGGTTAATGCCCTGCAATTGGGAGCGAAATTAGACTCGCCCCATAAGCAATTCACGTTTCGCGTCTACTCTTCCAATGCTACGCGCATGGAATTGTACCTGTACGATCAAGCTTTTGGCTCGGAGGAGTTGGTCCATGTACCACTGAAAAAGAACTCCACCGACTCTGTTTGGTCAGCAACAGTTCCGCTCGGTTCTTTGCCTGCCTCCCTGCAACAAAGCACGGTGATGTACTACGGTTATCGAGCGTGGGGACCGAATTGGCCGTTCACATCTACATGGACGAAAGGCTCGAATGACGGATTTTTATCGGATGTGGATGCGCAAGGCAACAGGTTTAATCCCAATAAACTCCTGATAGATCCGTATGCGCGTGAAATCAGCCATGACCCAGTCAACAAATCCCAAACGGATGGCAGTATTTATGCGTCTGGCTCTGGTCATCGGTCACTCGACTCCGGCAAAGTTGCTCCCAAAAGCATTCTGTTTCCAAGTGACAACACAAACACAGGTTCGAAACCCAGCCGCTTGCCCAAAGAGGACGTGATTTACGAAGTTCACCTGCGTGGACTTACCAATAACATAAGTACCCTGGGCAGCGGGGTAGCCGGCACTTACAAAGGAGCAGCATCCGAAGTAACTTACCTGAAACAGCTTGGGATAACCGCAGTGGAGTTTCTTCCTATGCAGGAAACCCAGAACGATCAAAATGACTTACAAGCCAGCACGAACGGTGTGAACTACTGGGGCTATTCCACACTGAACTATTTTGCGCCGGACCGTCACTACTCTTCCGATCAGACGCCCGGCGGCCCAACACGCGAATTCCGGCAGATGGTAAAAGCATTTCACGATGCCGGGCTGAAGGTATATCTGGATGTGGTCTATAACCACACGGGAGAAGGCTATGCTTACAACCCGAGTGACACTTCGACTTACAATATTCTCTCCTGGCGCGGACTAGACAACCCGACTTACTACTCGCTCACCAAAGATCTTCAATTCTCATGGGACAACACCGGAACAGGCGGAAACTACAACACGGTGAACCCGATAGCACAAAACTTAATCGTGGATTCTCTTGCTTACTGGAAGGATCAGATGGGAGTGGATGGTTTCCGTTTTGATCTGGCTTCCGTGCTGGGCAATGTTTGCGAGCATGGGTGTTTTCAGTACGACAAAATGGATGGACGCACTGCCTTAAACCGACTCGCAAAGGAGTTTCCCCAAACAGTGCTGATCGCAGAGCCATGGATAGCCAGCGGCGATGGAGGCTACCAAGTAGGCAACTTCCCTTCCGGATGGTCTGAGTGGAATGACAAATACCGTGATTCGTTCCGCAAGAGCCAGAATCAGCTTGGCGTGGAAACAGTGACTCTGGCAGAGTTGGCAATGCGCTTTGCCGGTTCTTCCGATCTCTACCAAAACAATGGCCGCGCACCGTGGAACTCCCTGAATTTCATGGTGGCGCATGATGGCTTCACGCTGGCAGACCTATATCGCTACAACACCAAGAACAACAACCAGCCTTTTCCTTTTGGACCTTCTGATGGTGGTCGGGACGCAAATGAGAGTTGGGATCAGGGCGGCGATGCCAAACTGCAGCGGCAAGCTGCACGCAACGGCTTGGCGTTTCTTATGCTGAGCGCGGGAACTCCCATGATGACCGGAGGCGACGAGTTCCTGCGCTCCCTGCAGGGAAACAACAATCCATACAATCTGGACGCGTCCACAAACTGGCTCAACTATACATGGGATAGCGATCAAAAAGTGTTTCATGAGTTTGCGCAACGGCTGATTGCGTTTCGTGCAAGCCATGCAGCGCTTCGCCCGGCAACGTTTTATACCGGGCAGCAGCTACAGTGGTTTCGTCCAGACGGCGGCACGGCAGATACCGGCTACTTCACGGATACGGACAACCATGCAATTGCCTGGCTGCTGAATGGCAAATCACTCGGTGATGCCGCCTCTTCTCTCTATGTGGCGTACAACTCCTGGAAAGACGAAGTGGATTTCACACTGCCTCCGCTCGCTGGTGGATTACGCTGGTTTCGCGTGACCGATACTTCGGCATGGAATGAAAGCATGGATACGGTATGCCAGCCGGGAGCGGAAACACTGATTGGCGCAGGCGGAACGCACTATGGCTTACAAGGACGGGCGCTGGCTGTCTTGATTGCCAAGTAACGGCATTGCCTAAAAGCTTTTATCCTGCTGCTGCCGCAGAGGATTCCTTGCCCGCATACAACGCTTCCACATCCGCTGCAAAATTGGCGAGCACATTCTGCCTCCGCACTTTCATGGTGGCCGTCATCTCGCCCGTTTCAATCGAGAAATCACGCGGAAGAATGCGGAACTTGCGTACTTTTTCAAAGTCCGCCACCTGCTTATTCACTTGATGGACAATGCGCTGCACTTCTTCTAATACCGGAGTCGCAGCAGTGATCTCCGCAGCGGTTTTCCCTGCCCAAGGCTCCATGCCTTTCAGTGTTTCCGCAATGTTGGTGTGAATCGTAAACAATGCCGTTAGATGCGGCAACCGGTCTCCCACCAATACTACCTGGCTGATCAGCGGTTCCAGCTTAAACAGCCCTTCCACGCGCGAGGGGAAAATCTTCTTGCCGCTGGAAAACACAATCAGTTCTTTTTTCCGGCCAGTGATATAAACAAACCCTTCTTCATCCATGCGCCCCACATCACCGGTATGAAGCCAACCGTCTTCCATTACTGCCGCAGTGGTGATGGGATCGCCATAATATCCCGAAAACAGAGTGGGGCCACCAAGCAGCAGTTCGCCATCTTCTGCAAGCCGGAGTTGAACACCGGGCAACGGTTTGCCGATGGAACCGGGTTTGGGTCGCCCAATCGGGTTGAATACCACCACACCGCCTTCAGTTAGACCGTAGCCTTCCACCAGCGGAATGCCAATCGCTTCGTAGAACTCGGCAAGCTCTTTCGCTAGCGGCGCTCCGCCGGAAATGGCTACCCGCAATTTGCCTCCGAAGCGTTCCCGAATTTTCCCGAATACCAGCTTGTCTGCCAGTCGAAAAGCGATGCGCACATGAAACGGGAGTGACTTTCCTTGCTGACGGTAACGTGCTGCTGCCAAGCCGACATTTATTGCCGCTCGAAAAATCTTCTGCTGGAGCGGTTTGCGCTTGCGCACTTCGGAAGAAATGGTGGAGTAGATCCGTTCCCAGAAACGTGGCGGCGCCACAAAGATGGTCGGCTGCACCGATTTCATTTCTTGCGGCAGTTTCAGAAGACTTTCGGAAAAAGTCACTGGCACGCCGCTGGCAATGGGTAATAGTTCCATTACAATGCGCTGGGTAATATGCGCAGAAGGCAGAAAAGCAATGGACCGGTCCTCCGCATTCGCGGGCAGCACGGCAGGTCCCATTTCAATGTTTTGCACCACGGCGCCATGGGAAGCCAGCACCATCTTCGGTTCGCCTGTAGCCCCGGACGTGAGGTACAAAATGGCATTATCTTGAACGGTTACCGCCGAAGTAATCCGCTCCAACAGGGCCGGATCGGCAGCCATGGCGGCCCGCCCGCGCTCGCGCAATTGCGCCAGGGTCATCACGCCTTCCGCTTCCCCGGTCAGCAGAATGATATGTTGCACCGGAGCTTTGCCCAAAGTTTTTAGCAGCTTGGGAGATTCCAGAAACAGCGCTTTGGTTCCGGCGTTGCTGATGGTACGCAAAAGATCTGCAGGCGGGTAGCTGGGGTACAAGGCTGCTGCCATTGACCCATTCGTCATGATTCCCAAATCTGCCAAGTAGAATTCCGCGCGAGTTTCGGAATTCAACGTTACCGTATCGCCTTTCTCGATTCCGAGCGTATGCAAGCCTGCGGCAATCTCCTCCGCCGCTTTCAAGTACTCGGCCCAAGTCCATTGCTGGTAAGTTTTTCCGCTCGCAGGTTGTTGCAAAGCGACAGCATTGCCTTGCACGCGCGCGGTATCTTGCAGCACCTGGTAAACGGTTCGGGAACTCATCAAACAAAGGCTATCATGCAGCCGTATTCACAACAGGGTTGGGCACTTCTTCCCCGGCCAGATCTGCCACACGCTGACGCAGCAACTCCGTGAGCTGCTGCCTGTCCTGGTTAGTCATCCCGGAAGTTTCCACCACTTCCCCGATCCGCAGACGTACCTTGGCAGGTCTCACGTCCAGGCAACCAATAGGCAGCACTTCACGCATCCCAATCAATCCAATCGGCAAAACCGGAACTCCGGCTTTGAGTGCCAGGAAAGCAGCGCCTTCCTGGAAGTCTCGTAGCCCTTTGGCCGTACGGCCTCCTTCCGGGAACAACAGCACAGAGACATGACGCTGTGCAATCGCTTTTGCCGCTTCCCCTACGCTTTTCAGCGACGCACGTGCATTGTCGCGATGCACAGGGAAATGTCCAGCACGCCCCAAATGGGTTCCCAGCAGCGGAATCCGGAACAAGCCGTACTTAGCAAAAAAGCGGATTTGGAGGGGAACGTTCGCCATAATCACGGGAACATCCATAAAGCTGGCATGGTTTGCCACGATCACGTAGTTACGCTTACGGTCCAGATGTTGCAAACCTTCTGTTTCCACCTGGACAAAACTGGCGCGTAATAAGACTCGCGCCCAAAACTGCGCCAGGTTATGCAGCTTGTTTTCCGACACGCCCAGCAAGGAGCATACCAGCGACAGACTACCCAGGAAAAAGGTAATTAGCACAATGGCAGGTGCAATAAAAATGTACGAAAAAAACTTTCGCATTCCCGTTTCGTCTTCTTATCACACCACATATAAAGCTTCCGCACACCGCCTCCGATAGTTCCGCGTACAGCAATTTATGACTCCAATCTCCCTTTTTCTTGCGGACCCGCAGACACTTTTTCGGGAAGGATTGAAAGCGCTGCTTGCAGAGGAGCCTTTTCTCAAAATCATTGGGGAAGCAGCCACCTTGGAAGAGGCTTCATACCCGGATCATGCACACTCTCCTGGCGTTGTGCTCCTGGAAAATATGTCCGGCAAACACCCTGCTGCTCTGGTGCATGCCGCCAAGCAATTATGGCCGCAATCCAAAGTAATCTTTCTTACAGCTTATGAGGATAAAGACACTTTAGCGGGCTTTGCACAATCCAAAGCTGCTGGTGTGATTCTGAAAGAAAGCAGTCTTTCGGAACTTCGCACTGCCGTGCAAACGGTCTACCATGGAGGCACTTTTGTGACTGCCCGAGTGTTTCCTCTCTGGACGCGTATGCAAGCTGCGCCCCCTGCCCGGTGTCTTACGCAGCGGGAGCAGGAGATTCTTCGTTTAGCTGCGCAGGGCCATTCCGTTCGGCAGATCGCCGTGATGCTTTCCTTAAGCGCCAAAACGGTGGACGCCCATAAGGTAAACCTGATGCGCAAGTTACAGATCCATAACAAGGCGCACTTGGTCCATTATGCGTTTCAGAACAAGCATTCTGACAATCACCCCGCCTGCAGGCAGTAACCTCTCGCACTCAAGGATGAACCAGATGCCTTATTGATGCACGACAAGGACTTCAAAAGTGTTAGGCAAAGCAGTGGCCCGTTTTGCCCCAGGAGTAGCCGCGCCGAACATTGCAGTAGGCAGATACAGATTGTGGGTCTTTGGATCAACGGCAATCGTGCGAGCACCCTTCTTAGTAGTTGCGTTTTCCACGGCTGACCATTTTCCGGATTGTTCTTGCACCACTGTCATTTGGCCGTCACCGCCGTTTGAGCTGAAAGCAGTACGAGTTCCTGGATCGAACGCAACACCATCCGCGCCTTTGCCGATTGCCGGGGTGGCGATAACTTTCCCTGTGTCTGGATCAGAAACCACCATCATCTCGTTCTCGCAAACGGAGAAAATGCGACGCTTGCTGGTATCCATGGCCAATCCGGAAGGGCTGTCACACGGTTTCAGAGAATATCGCTTAGTGACTTGAGCTTTCGCGGCATCAATCTCCACTACTTCTGAGGTGTCCTCAATATTGACGTAGATCTTGCCTTTGCCATCGGCAGCGGAGAACTCCGGTTTTCCCCCTAACGGCAATGTGCCTTCCACCTTGCCGGTTTTTGCATCAAAGGCGGTAGCATCCTTGGAAGTGCCATTGAAGGTGTAAACTCTGCCGGACACCGCATCGTACTGAATGGCATCCGGATTCTTGCCAGTCGCCACCTGACTAATCGGTTTCAAAGTCTTCAGGTCAAATATAGTGGCATTGTTTCCACGGCCATTACTGATAAATCCTCGATTCAGTTCAGGGGCTACTGCAATTCCATGCACGCCAGGCGTATCCGGGATTTCACCCGCCACTTTGCCTCCTTCCAAATCCACTACCACTACTTTGGTGGCGTGCGAAACATAAAGCCTTCTTGCGCCGCTATCCACGGTAAGGTAATCCCAACCGCCTTCCCCGCCCACCTTGATTTCGTTGGTGATGTGATAACCAGCCGGAGCCGCAAGGGCAACAGCAGAAGTCAGAAGCACAAATCGTAGAGAGTGTTTCATATTTGTTCCTTTTTTCCGCTCAATCTTTTGCAAGGTAGTAATGAACTGCCGGAGTTACGAGTAAAGATAAGACCATGGAGGCAAGCAGCCCCCCAATCACAGCGATGGCGAGGGGCTGCAGCATCTGAGAACCAGCTCCAATCGCCAGGGAAAGAGGAATCATGCCTGCGATGGTGGCCATTCCCGTCATCAAAATAGGGCGGAGGCGGCGCTCACCGGCCTCAATCATGGCATTGCGAGGAGAAGCTCCTTGTTGGCGAAACTTCTGGTCCGCATCCAGCAACAGAATTCCATTCTTAGCCACAATGCCGATCACCATAATCAAGCCCATAAAGGAGGAGATATTAAATGTGATGTGCGTGATCAGAAGGGAAACAAATACGCCGGACGTGGAAAGCAAAGCCGAAGCAATGATCGCTACAGGGGCCGCGAAACCGCCAAACTCGATCAGGAGAACGGTAAAAACAAGAACAATCGCAAGCCCCAGAACCAGCAGCAGATCATGGAATGAACGCTGCTGCTCCTGGTAAGTCCCGCCATACTCCACACGGATGGCCGCGGGCACATGCAGAGATGCCATGGTAGCTTGTACACGCGCCACGCCTTCGCCCAGGCTGATCCCTTCCAAACGGCCCGTCACTGCGATATTCCGCTGGAGGTTTTCACGACGGATCTCGGTTTGCCCCGGTTGATTCTGGATAGTGGCAAGGGTACCCAGCGTGGCTGTTCTTCCTGTGCCACTCACTAATAAAGTGTTCTGGATAGCCTGAAGAGAACTGCTGGCGGCGGGGGGAAAGCGAACACGCAGGGTATACGCACGGTCGTTCACCACAACAGGAGTCGCAGCGGGTTCGCCTTGAAAGATGGCACTGGCATCTAATTCAATTTCCTGTGGGGTAAAGCCAGCGCGAGCAGCCACCGTTTGATCTACATTGAAAACCAAAGCAGATCCGCTGACGGTGTTCTCGATTCCATTCTTCACATCTTTCACGCCCGGAATCGCTTTCACAGCAGCGCCAATCCTCGGTCCCCACACCTTCAGCAGTTCCATGTTGGGGGAGAACAACTTAATTTCAATCGGGTCGGGCGAACTGGAGAGATCCCCAATCTGATCCTGCAAGATTTGAATAAAATCGGTATCCAATTGAGGAAACTGCTGATTCACTTGTGCGCGAACATCAGCAATCACGTCTTCCACGTTTCGGGAACGATCCTTTTTGAGCCTGACGGAAACGTCGCCTGTGTTGGCTTCTGTGACTGCCGCCAAGCCGAGTTGGAGACCAGTACGACGTGAGGTACTTTCCACCTCAGGAACGGAACGGAGAATTTTTTCTACGGCTCCTACCACGTGATTGGTGTCGGCCAGCGAGGAACCCGCAGGCATCAGATAATCCAAAATAAAGCCGCCTTCATCCATGGCAGGGAGCAAGTCCGTACCAAGTGCCTGAAAACAGAAGAAAGAGCCAAAAATGAGCAACACGCATAACCCAACCAAGGCCAGCGGATAAGAAAGCGTAGCGTTTAATGCGCTGCCATAGAAGCGCGTCAGCCGCCCCATAAGGCCTTTTGTGGCTACTTCCTGATGAACTTGTGTTCCTGAACGAGCACGAAGCAGGACGTGGCTCAAAGCGGGAGTCCACGTGAGGGCAAGGCCAAGAGAGGTGAGCAGAGAAACGCCTACCGTGATGGCCAGCGCGCGAAAGAATGTTCCCGTTACTCCGGTAATGGTAATCAGCGGAAGAAACACCACGATCGGAGTTACGGTAGATCCAATCAAGGGAACCCGGATCTCCCGGAGAGCGCTTCGGATGGCTTCCGCGCGGCTTTGCCCCGAATCGCGATGGAGAACGATGTTTTCCACCACCACGATAGCGTCATCAATCACTAAACCTACGGCGGCAGCCAGACCGCCCAAGGTCATCAGATTGAAGCTTTCTCCCAGGGCGTAAAGCACGATGAAAGTGACCGCAATCGTGGCAGGAATCACCAGTCCCGCAACCAGCGAACTTCCCCAATCCCGCAGAAACAAAACCAGGATCACAGCGGCCAGAATCAGCCCGATCAGGATTGCGTCACGCACGCTCTTGATGGATTCGCCCACAATCTCGGATTGGTCATAGAAAGGCTTCACCGTAACGCCTGCCGGAAGCGTTTTTGCCAGATCACTCATGGCCTGATGCACTGCATTGGCAACGGCTACGGTGTTGCTATCCGGCTGACGATTGATGTTTAGCAGCACGGCAGGCTTGCCATCCGCTGTAACAACCGTATACACAGGTTTTACGGAATCGCTCACGCTGGCGATGTCTCCGATTCGGATAGGCACGCCGGCCGGTGTGGTCTTCACCACGATTCCTTGAATTTCTTCCGGCGTATGCGCTTGCCCGCTCACTAACCCCAATACGAGTTGATGATTGTTCTCAAAAAGACCGGGAGAATCGATCAGATTACTTTTCGCAACAGCATCCAAAATGGCCGGAACGGTTACTTGCGTCTGAACCAGCTTTGCGGGGTCAGGCTGAATCTGAAATTCCGGTTCTTGCCCTCCCTGAACCACCACAGTGGCCACTCCGGGCAACCGATTCAGTTGCGGCTTAACGGTATAGGTTGCCAGTTCCCACAAACGTGTTTGTGGAACCGTAGTGGAGGTAAGGCTGTATCCGATAATCGGAAATGCTGCAAACGTAAGCCGGTTGGCGGTAATTTTTGCAGTGGCAGGCAAGGCGCTTTGCGCTCTGGAAAGTGCTGCATTTACCGTTTGCAGTGTCTGGAACATATCCACATTCCAGGCAAAGAAGAGGTTGATTTCTGCTGATCCGCGGCTGGTGATAGAACGAACATGGTCAAGACCCGGCACACTATTCACCGCTTCCTCAATCGGGCGCGTAATAGTCACTTGCATCTGGTCAATCGGCATCACGCCGTTATCAACGCCTACTACGATTCGCGGAAAATTGGTAGAAGGGAATACGGCAATCGGAATCCGAAAAGCCAGGTAAATGCCGGTTCCTACCAAGACGAGGATGATAAACAGAATGGGCTGCAAAAACCGCGCAGTCCAGTGTTCGGATGAGGATGCCTCACTCATTTCTTTTCATCGTCTTTCTTGTCTTCGCCCTTTTTCTCGTCGGCATCCTTGCCTGCGCCTACTTTGACCTTGGCCTTGTCCTCCAAACCAAGCCCGCCTACTGTAATGACCTGGTCGCCCTCCTTTACCCCGCTCAGAATCTGGACGCTGTCCCCTTCCCGAACGCCAACCTCCACTTTCTGCTCATGAGCAGCGGAATCAGCGCCAAGAACCATGACTTTGTCCCCGCCTTCTTCCAGACTCAAGAGAGCTGCCGCGGGTACAACCAAGGCGTTGCGAATATCTGAGGCATCCACGGAGACTTGCACCGTAATACCCGGTTTAAACGCCTCTCCTGGGTTTTTAGCTTGGACCCAGACTTCTACGGTGGTGGTGCTGGGGTTCACTGCCGGACTCACAACAGTGACTCTTCCGGTGAGCTGACCTCCTGGCCCCGAGATGGTGGCTGGCTTCCCCAGATGAATCTGAGCCGCTTCCCTCACCGGCACGTTTACCCGAGCAATCACCTGGGAAATGTCGACAATAGAGACAATGGCGCTCCCATTGCTGGCCATCTCGCCTTGATTGATGGGCCGGTCTGCCACTACTCCGCTAATGGGGCTGGAAATGGACGCATAAGAAAGCTGCGCTTCCGCATTTTGGTAGTGTGCTTTCGCTGCATCCACTTGAGCCTGAGCGCCTTTTGTTTGCTCCGTGCGCCCCACGGTTTGCAGAATCTGCAAGTGGCGTTGCGCAGTCTCCGCTTGGCTTTGCGCCTGCACCAGGGTGACCTTGGCATCCTCCACCAGCTTCTGAGCAAGTGCCCCTTCCTTCTGCAGTTGCACGCGGCTGTCATACACTTTTTGGGCGGCCTCCAAAGTCTGCCGCGCAGTTTGCACGTCAGACTGGGCTTTGGTGAGATCATCCGCCATTGTGGCGCCAGTGGTGGTTTGGTAAGAAGCTTGCGCTTGTTGATACAGGCTCTTGCTTTCCTCAGTGGAGGCTGCCAGATCACGATCTTCCAGAGTTGCCAGAAGTTGCCCTTGCCGCACATGATCGCCACGGTTCACGTAAAACCGGCGTACCGGAGCACTGATCTTGGGCATGACACTGGTTTGCTGAATCGGGTACAGCACTCCTTCCGCTGTGATGACCTGATGAATGGTTTGGCGCTTCACTGGCGCTACTTCCACCGGTACGGCTGCTTCCGATTCGCCACTCGCTTTGGCTGCTTCCTTCGGCTTTTCGGAACAGGCAAGAAGGAGAGCAAGACACGCTGTGGCGAAAAACACGTGAATCTTGGACATATGCTTAGAGAGTTCCTGTCAACGTTTGGAGAGTAGCCAGCGCGATGCGGTACCGCACAACGCCATCGTCAAAAGCATTACGAGCCTGAACTGCAGTGGACTGGGCATCGGCTACTTCCAGCGCGGTGGCCTCACCAGCCTGGTAGCGAAGCAGAGTAAGCCTGAGGCTTTCAGCAGCAAGATTTTCCGACGAGCGGAGAGACTGCACTTGCGATTGCGCTGTTTGCGCTTCCCGGTAAGCCGTAGCCACATTTCCCTGTAGCTGGCGCTGCGTCAACGTAAGGTCGAGTTCTGCCTGACGCTCCCGAAGGGCAGCCTGTTTCACTCGGCTGCGAATCGCGCCCCAATTCCACACAGGAATGTTCAACGTAGCTTGCGCTACATAGCCAAGGTTTTGCCGGTAAGGAACCAGGTAATTGGGCAACGTACTGCGGCCGGTTGCCTGCGTGGGGTAATCCGTGTGCGCAGCAAGCTGGTTCGCATCGATTCCATAAAACAGGTCCAGCGCAAATGACGGTAAATACGCATAACGGGCGACGCTGACGCCATAGCCTGCTTCCCGGACGCTGGAGCGGGCAGCACGAAGATCAGGGCTCGTGGAGGTGGCTTGAGACGTCACTTCCGGCAGAGCGGGAAGCGGCGAAGGGTTTTCCGCATCATCCACCACAGAGTAATTCTGCTGAAGATCCGGGAAGATCAGAACGCCTAGCGCAATTTTCGATTTTTCCACGGCAAGTTGCGATTCCAGCAAGTCTCGTTGACGCTGCTGAAGTTGAATCTGAGCCTTGATTACGTCAGAATGGGCGACTTCACCACCCTGTTCTTGCTTTTGCGTGATGTCAAGGAAGCGTTCCGCTTCGGAAAGACTGGTCTGTGCATTCGTTACTCTTCGCTGAGAGGCAACAATCGCATAATAGTCTGAGATCACCGTCGCGGTTAACCCGCGGGAGGCCACTTCCGCTCTAGCTCTGGCAGTCGCTTCGGCGGCTGCGGTGCGTCGGATGTCTCCCCGGCGCACAAGAGCTAATAATTCTTCATGCACAACGGCCTGCTCATTGTAGACATGGACGCCATCATTGGCGACAAACACTCCGGAAGGGGTACCGTTGCCTTGCGTATAAATAAACTGGTTGAAAGCACTGACGGAAGGTAGCTGGTTTGCTCTCGCTTGTACGCGATCCTCCCGTGCCAGGGCAGCAGCCGTGTTTGCGGTTTGAATCTGATTCGCGAATTTGCGAGCTCGTGCAAGCGCATCCTGCAAGTCAACACTGGGAGAGGGTGCGGTTTGCCCAGTCATCTGTAGCAGCCCTGCAGTCAGCGCTAGAATGTGGACGAAAAGTGACCGGGTAAGCACTTAGCTTTCCGCATTGCACCAAACAAAACTGAAAAAACGCTGAAAGTCACTCCCCTTGCTTGTCATTTACCATGGGGATGAGACAGTGCAGATTTTAATAGCGGAAGATGAGCCGAGTATGGCTTCTCTTCTCCAACAAGGGTTGACGGAAGAAGGCCATGGAGTGGTGCTGGCTAATAATGGCCAGGAAGCTCTGCTGCTCGCTCAATCATTTGCCTTTGACGTGATCGTTTTGGATATCACCCTTCCCAAAGTGGATGGGCTGAAAGTCGCTCGCCGGCTTCGAGAATTGGCCAACCAAACTCCGATTCTGATGCTAACCGCTCGAGACAGCATCGGCGATGTTGTGAAAGGGCTTGACAGCGGGGCGGATGATTACTTAACCAAACCGTTTTCCTTTGAAGTGCTGCTTGCCAGAGTAAGAGCAGTAAGCCGCAGAGGACCAATCCCTCAATCAGTTTGTCTTCAGTTCCAGGATTTGCAGTTAAACACCACCACAAAGGAAGTTACCCGGCATAGACAGAGTGTACGCCTTACCCCACGGGAACACAGCTTACTGGAATTACTGCTGCGGAACGCCGGACGCGTTGTCACGCGAGAAGCGATTTTGAATTCGGTTTGGGGTTTTGATACGGAAGTGGGAGAAAACACCGTGGAAGCTTTCGTACGTCTTCTCCGGAGTAAAGTGGATCTCCCGTTTGAACCAAAGCTGATTCAGACGATCCGGGGGTTCGGGTATTCGCTGCGCCTGCCGGAGCTATGAAAAACCGTTCTCTCCGCTTCCGCTTAACGGTATGGTATTCCCTGGCGCTTACTGCCGGATTAGGATTGTTTGCCTTAACAATCTGGTTTTCCATGAAGCGCAGCCTCTTTCAGGAAATAGATGATACGTTGAGTGGCCAAGCCCAAAGCCTGGACCTGTTTTTGAAACGTGAACTGGCGGAACAAAATGTGCACCTTTCCGAAGAGTTGGAAGAATATGCGGGCGCGTTGCCTTCCAGCACTTTTGTGCAGTTGCGAGACTCGGGAGGAAAAATCCTTCTGACCTCAAATCCGGCCTTTTCTTTTCCACCTCATCAAAACACAAACGGCAAACCCCAACGATGGCGCTGGAAAAATCATGATTACCGGGTGATCTTTCAGCAAGTGATAGAGAACGGTGAAACATATGAAATTCAGGTAGCAGACGCACTTGATGCGGCGGAGTTTCTTCTCCGTTGGCTCAATTGGCTGCTGATCGGTTGTATGCCGCCGGTAATTGTGGCTGCTACGTTAGGGGGAAACTGGCTGAGTCGACGGGCCTTGAAGCCAGTGGACAACATCACCCAAGCGGCACGCTCGTTAGGAATCAGCAACCTGTCTGATCGCCTTGCTGTTCCCACCACTGGCGATGAACTGCAATCGCTGGCGGAAACATGGAATGGGATGCTAGACCGCCTGGAAAGAGCGGTGACGCAGCTTTCGCGGTTTGCGGCAGATGCCTCTCATGAGATCAGAACTCCATTAGCTGTGATTCGAACCACGGCTGAGCTGGCAGCCCGACGCGATCGCTCGCCGGAAAGTTATCAGAAAGCCTTGGCAAGCATCATTGCTGAATCCGAGCGGATGACCCGCCTAGTGGATGACCTTCTTCTTTTGGCGCGTTGTGATTCCCAAGCCGCAGACATGCCCTTAAGAAAAATGGATCTCTGCGCAGTGGTGGAGGAAACTTGCAGACTTACACGCTCCTTGGCGGAAAAGAAACGCGTTCACATCCACTTCCTCCGCTCCGAAGGTGATTTTCTTATCTCCGGCAATAACATGGCCGTCCTCCAATTGCTAACGGTACTGTTTGACAATGCGGTGAAGTATTCCAGCATTGCTTCGGATATTCATGTCAGTCTAACGGAACAAGAAGAGATTGTGTTATTCGAGATAACGGACCACGGAATCGGGATTCCTCCAGATGATTTGCCCCATATCTTCGAACGTTTTTATCGGGCGAAATATGATGAATCTAAGACTTCTGAGGGATACGGAATAGGGCTTTCCCTGGCCGAGAGCATTGCCCGGATACATCACGTGAAAATTGAAGTAATCAGCACTCCGAACGTTGGTTCTACCTTTCGATTAGCGTTCCCGCGCGTTCACTGCTTAACGCCAGCACAAGGAACAGTGGTAGTTTGAGTGACCTTTCCGCTTATAGCATATGGAAGAACTAGGGGAACTTATGCGAGCCTCTCAACCACTGGATGAGCCAAGCCGGCTGAAAGCACTGCGGCGTTACGGTATTCTGGACACGCCGCCTGAGCCTGACTATGACGGCATTGCCCGGCTCATCGCACAAATCTGCCAAGCCCCTATCTCTGTGGTGAATTTTATTGATGAGAACCGTCAGTGGTTCAAAGCAGAAGTAGGTTTAGGTGTGCGTGAAACCCCGCTTGATATCTCCATTTGTGCTCACGCCATTCTCCAAAAGAATCTTTTTGTTGTTCACGATACTCTTTTAGATCCTCGCTTTTGTACCAATCCTCTTTGTATTTCTGACCCTAATCTTCGCTTTTATGCAGGAGCCTTGCTGGAGACCAAAGACGGCTATCCATTAGGGACTTTGTGTGTACTGGATTATGTTCCTCGTGAACTTTCCGATCAACAAAAAGATGCTCTGATGATTCTGGCCCGGCAAGTGATGAATATGCTGGAACTGCGGCGAAGTATTCAAACCCTTCAAGCCAGCGAATCGCTAGCCCATAGCATTGTGGAAAGCAGCCCGGACTGGGTAAGCATTCTGGATCTGGAAGGCCGCATCCAAACCATCAATACGCAAGGCATTCAGCAATTGGAAATAGGAAATGCTGACCAATGGAACGGCAAAACATGGCTTTCTTTTTGGTCTGGCAATGATGCCAATCATGCTGATAAGGCTCTGGACACTGCGCGGTCTGGGGATAAGGGTGCCTTTCAGGGATACGCACATACGGCACGGGGCACACCCCGATATTGGGATATTGCGATCACGCCGGTGTTGGACAGCAACAAATCGCCCACACAACTGGTTGCTGTAGCGCGGGACATTACTAAACAGCGGGAAGCGGAAGCCAAAACAAGAGAGCGAGTGAAAGGCGATAGCTTGCGCAAGCTGGCGGGCGGGGTTGCCCATGACTTTAGTAACTTACTGACCATTATTCTGGGAAACGCCAGCCTTCTGACGGAAATTGGAAATTCCATGAGCAAGCCTTTAGCGGAAGAGATTGTATCCGCTTCGGAGCGTGCCGCGGAAATCACTCGCCAAATGCTGGCGTACTCCGGCAAGGGGCGTTTCTTCAACCAGATTTTTAGCCTCTCCCGCTTCGTGGAGGAAATGGAGCCTGTGATGCAAAAGGCAATTTCTTTTTCTCAAGTGAAGTTAGTGCTGGACCTGGACCCCACAGTTCCTGAAATCGCAGGCGATACCGCACAGTTGCCTGGAATGTTAATGAACGTTCTAACCAATGCCGTGGAAGCCATGGAACAGAAGGAAGGCACCATCACAATCCGTACCAGCACGGCGGAAGTGGATGCAGCAGTTCTCCAGCAAACTCTATATGCAGATCAGGCAAAGCCCGGCGCTTTTGTGCGCCTGGAAATCCGGGACACAGGCACGGGCATCGCAGAACAGGATCTCCCTCGCATATTTGAGCCCTTTGTTACGTCGAAGTTTCTAGGGCGCGGCTTAGGTTTGGCCATGGTAGCGGGCATGATGCGAGGGCATAAAGGCGCATTAAAGGTATATAGCGCACCAGGCTATGGCAGTAATTTTCAATTTTACTTTCCGGTGGCTCACCCGGAAAGGTCTATTTTGCAACACGGCAGTGAATTGCCGGAAAGCTGGCGATCCACAGGAACAATTTTGGTCTTGGAATCGGAACCCGTGGTACAGCGCTTAGTGAAAACCACTCTGGAAAGCTACGGATTCCAGGTCTTGCTGGTTCTGGATCTCCAGCAAGCACTTAGCACTCTGTCAGGAGGCGGACGAGATTTTGCCATGACAGTGTTGAATGGCTTCACTCCTTTAGAAAGTTGGGAAAGCTACCAGCAAGTAAAGGAGATCAGACCGAACTTGCCTGTGATTCTCACCAACGGCTATGGAGCGGATCAGGTGCCGAAACTCTTCAGGGAGCAATCTGCTCCGCCTGTGTTGCAAACTCCATACACCATGGCAGACTTGCTGCACACTGTCCGCAATGCTCTCTGATGGAGCCCTAGCCATTGCCGTCCGACTATAATAGTCGGCGGAGAATCTCCATGCGGCAATTGTGCACAGTGCTAATAGCAGTAGCAACGTTCGCGCCTATCGGTTCGGCTCAACAAGACGGCCCGTACAAGGTGCTCAAGACGGCCAGGGTCGGCGGAGAAGGCGGCTGGGATTACATCTATGCCGACGCCGCTGGACGCCGGCTGTACATTCCGCGCGGCGCGACGCGCGCAGTGGCGGCCACCGAACCACGCCCGCAGTGCCAGCGGTACCCGCGCGGTTGACGATCTTCGATCTCGATACGCTCGAGCCTGTCGGTGAGATCGCCGGCGTCGGAGGAAATGGCACAGCGGTCGATCCGAAGTCCGGCCACGGCTTCACCAGCGACCATCCGAAAGTGTCGATGTTCGACACCAAGACGATGACCCTGATCAAGAGCATTGATGTGGGCGCCGCACGGCCGGACGGCATCTACTTCGATGCTTCAACCAGAGGGTCTACGTCTTCAGCCACCCGACGAAGGACGCGACGGTGATCGATGCCAAGGACGGCACCGTGCTCGGCACCATCGATCTCGGCGGCGTGCCGGAGCAGGGCGTGGCCGACGGCAAGGGCATGCTCTATGTCGTCATGCAGGATGCGGTGGGCAGTGTCACGGCCGTTGACGTCAAGACGATGAAGGCGACTGGCGCACTATTCGTTCGTCGACAAGGGCGGATGTAACGGACTCGCGTTGGACGCGAAGAATCAGGTGCTCTTCGCGGCGTGCGGCCGATCTGGCAATCCGCCGGCGCAGCCCGCGCAGCCGATGATGGTGATTCTGAGCGCCAAGGACGGCAAAATTCTCGCGAGCCTGCCGCTCGCCGGCGGTTCCGACGGCGCGGTGTTCAATCCCGCGACGATGGAGGCGTTCAGCACGCATGGCAATGGCACGATGACCATCGTCAAGGAGAAGAGCCCGACGAGTTTCGAGGTGGAGCAGAACCTGCAAACCATGAATGGCGCCCGCACGGTGACGCTCGACAGCAAGACAGGCCACCTCTTCACGATGTCGCAGGAGCGCGGCCCGGCGCCGCCGCCACCGCCGGCGGTGGCCGCAGGCCACAGGGCGCGCCGGTCCCGGGCTCGTTTACGATTCTGATGATCGGCAAATAAGGCCGGATGGAACATTGCTAAGCTGCTTGCGGAGCCTCTTTCTCTTTCCCTTGTGCATTGTCAGGCTTGGTTTCCGGCATTTGAAATTGGTACAGCGCTCCGCCTCCTAAGGCGACCAGCGCTAAGCCCCAAAAGCTGAAGTTGAAGCCGAAGCCATGGGCTATCCATCCAAACACGATGTTGCTCAGAAAACCGCCAAGCCCCATAGCGGATTGCACAGCGCCTTGCAGAAAGTTAAAGCGCCCAGTGCCGCGCGCTAAATCCGCCGTTACCAGGGTCAGGAGAACACCGTAAATTGCTGCTGCCACTCCATCGAAAGCTTGCAGGGAAATCAAGTAGTAGGGATTGTAGTTCACCGTGCTCAAACCGGCCCGTATTGCCAAGGCAATAAAGGCAATCAAGAAGAGAGGCTTCCGTCCCCATTGGTCCGCCACTTTTCCCGAGTAAGCCGCCACTGCAATCATCACGGCTTCCGCCACCACAATCGCGGCAGCCACTTGCCAAGCAGAATTTCCTCCCTTGTTTTTAGAAAGGATCTCCCCCACCAAAGGCAGGGTGGCCGCGTTGGAAACGTTGAATAAAACGATTGCTGCTGTGAACAAAAGGATTCTTTTATCTTGAAAGAGTTCGCGAATCCCCTTAGGCTGACTTGCTTTTTCTTTCTCCTCCTTCCCCTTCTTTCTCTTCCGCGCCGCGAGCCGCTTCATGGCTGATATGGCTCTCTTGAATGAACATCACAGCGATAGCCATCCCAAAGGCAAACACTGCTGCCGCATAGAAGATCCCTTGCAGAGCCAGAAATGTGCCCACAACACCTGCGGCAATCGCAAACAGAAGATTTCCGGAATGCGTGAAAGTTTCATTGCGTGCTACGCGTTTTGTGAGTTCTTCCTTTTTCACCAAGCCCAGAGCAAAAGCGCCAGTGGCGGCGGGAATCACAGTCACAGCTAGGCCAATCACCAATTGCACGGCGATCTGCTCAGGAAAGCTGGCAAAAACGCCAATTCCCAAAGCACCAGCGGAAACGGTCACTGCTGCTGCCGCTGTCAGAATTCGTTTGCTATGAGTTTGATCGACAAAGTGTCCGACCCAGCTCTGGATCAAAATCCCGACCAAAGACTGGCACGCAATCAGAATCCCAATCTGCCCAGGATTCCAATGCCGCACGGAGGTGTAATAGATTGCTAAAAACGGGCCCAAGCCGGTTTGAATTCCTGCATTGCAGAAATTCAGCGCATCCAGCGCGTAAAGGCTGCTTTGTTTCTCGTCTGCCATGAATTATGCTCTGTTTGCTGCTGTTCGGGAAGATAGCGGGGCGGCAATCGATTCCAGGGATTTGCCTTCCGCATCTACGCCAAGCCATATTTCTGTTAACCCGCCCACTACCATCAGCGCGGCCCCTACCAGATAACCTTTGAACAGCAGAGTTCGGGAGCCGGTGCCAATCAGATGGCCGAAAATGGCGGGTCCTGCCACACCGCCTGCTAGTGTGCCAAATGCGTAAAATATAGAAATCGCGAGTGCGCGAATCTCCAGGGGAAACACTTCGCTGACCGTGAGATAGGCCGAACTCGCTGCCGAAGAAGCGATAAAGAAAATCACGCTCCAGGAAATTGCCTGTGTAGTAACTGTTAGTTGACCCTTTACAAAAAGCCAACTGGTAAACGCCAACAAAACCCCGGACGCAATATAGGTTCCGGCAATCATTTTTCTTCGGCCCACCGTGTCGAAGAAACGGCCAATAAACAAAGGCCCCATAAAGTTGCCCGCTGCTAAGGGCAAAAGGTACAAGCCTAGTTTTTCCGCTGGAATACCGTAATATCGCAGCAGCAGCAAACCATAGGTGAATAGCACGGCGTTATAAAAGAACGCCTGCGTCACCATCAGAACAAAGCTTAAAATGGATCTTTCCCGATGCTCATGCACCATGGCACGCCAGATCTCGATCCATGGTGTTCGATGCTGGATATGAATGCGAATTTTTCCTTCCGGCGGCGGAAGTTGATCAGGGTGCGCCACAGCTTGCTTTTCAATTTCCGTGACAATTCGTTCTGCTTCCTTGATCTCGCCATGAACCATCAGCCAACGCGGACTTTCCGGCACATGCTGCCGGAGAAACAGAATCACTAAACCAAGCGTGGCTCCGATGGCAAACGAGAAACGCCATCCAAAATCAGGGGAAAACAGGCCGGAATCCAGCAGCAGCAACGCGGCACCGGAACCCAGGCCCGACCCGATCCAAAATGTGGAGTTAATCAGGAGATCCACATGTCCCCGTACTCGCCCTGGAATTAACTCATCCACAGCAGAATTAATAGCCGCGTATTCGCCCCCAATTCCCATCCCGGTTAAGGACCGGAAAAAGGTAAAGCTGGCGAAATTCCAGGAAAATGCAGTGGCCGCCGTGGCACTCAGATATAACAGCAAGGTAATGGTGAATAGCTTTTTGCGGCCTAAGCGATCCGTGGCGTAGCCGAAGACCAATGCCCCGAACACCGCACCCGCTAAATAATAAGTAGCGGTCAGTCCGAGTTGGTCGTCTGTAAATCCCAATGTTTCCGGCCGTTTCAGAATGCCGGAAAGCGCCCCCGCCAGGGTGCCTTCCAATCCATCCAACAGCCAGGTAATTCCAAGCGAAATCACCACCAGATAGTGCCACCGACTCCAAGGGAGCCGGTCCAATCTGGCAGGAATATCTGTTTCCACAAGCTGCCCTTGTTGAGCGTCCACGAAAATTGCTTTGCACCCGCCAGACCTTTGTGTTTTCCCTCTCACATGAAGGCTAAAAACGATGGGACAATAGGAGGAAACCGCCGAGGAGATTTCTTACATGGGTGTTCCGATTTCACAGATGTGGACTGTTGCCACGTACGTCCTGAAACAACGTTTTCAGGGGCGTGACCGCTATCCATTAGTGCTGATGCTGGAGCCCTTGTTCCGCTGCAATCTGGCTTGCGCAGGCTGCGGAAAAATTCAATATCCGGCGCATATTCTGAAGCAGAACCTGTCTCCTTCCGAGTGTTTCCGCGCGGTGGAGGAATGCGGCGCGCCCATGGTGTCCATTCCTGGCGGCGAGCCCCTCATGCATCCGCAAATCAAGGAAATTGTGGAAGGCTTGGTGGCGCGCAAAAAGTACATTTACCTGTGTACAAATGCGCTTCTGCTGAAAGAAAAAATTGACCTTTTCACGCCCAGCAAGTACCTGACATTTTCCGTCCACATGGACGGGGAGAAAGAACACCACGATTTTTCCGTTTGCAAGGAAGGCGGCTATGACATTGCGGTGGAGGGCATCAAAGAAGCTCTGAAGCGGGGCTTCCGGGTCACCACGAATACCACTCTGTTCGATGGCGCGAACGCGCAAAGCGTGCGGGATTTCTTTGACGAAATGATGAAGCTGGGCGTGGAAGGCATGATGCTTTCCCCCGGCTACTCTTACGATAAAGCGCCCGATCAGCAGCACTTCCTGGGCAAAGACCGTACGCGCCACTTATTCCGCACCATTCTTTCCAACCGGAAGCCGGAATGGCGCTTCAACCTTTCCCCATTGTTTCTGGAATACCTGATGGGCCGCCGGGATTATGCCTGTACGCCATGGGGCATGCCCACTTTTAATCTGTTCGGATGGCAGAAGCCTTGTTACCTGCTGCAAGACGGCTACGCCGATACCTTTCAAGAGTTGATGGAGGCCACCGAATGGCATCGCTACGGAACGGAATCCGGCAATCCGAAATGCGCGAACTGCATGGTGCACAGCGGTTATGAAGCTTCCGCTGTTCATGCCACACTTCCATTCGTGGAAGGGTTTTCTGGCAACCGTACGAGGCACGCTGTTCAGTAAATACCCGAATCGGCAAGCACTGGAAGACCTGAAAAGACCGCCCATGCCTGCGAATCTGGTGCAGCTTAAGACAAATCGCGAAGCCGCGCAACACGTTGAGGTGTCCTGATGGCGGATTCCACTGAATCTTCTGCCGCTGTTCACGAAAATCTGCAAGGCAGCATTTGGGAAGCGGCTTCCGAGGAAGACTTGCGCGTTGGCCTGGAAAAAGCCTTCGATTACCGTGGGGATGTAACGGTCACACGTAAAAACGGCACCACGGTAGAAGGCTATCTATTCGACCGGCGGAGCGGGAAAACGTTGACGGATTCCCTGATTCGCATGATTCCCAAAGGGGAGCAAAGCAAAATTGCGATTTCCTATGCGGAGGTCGCGGGGCTTGCCTTTACCGGCCGTGACACTGCTGCGGGGAAAAGCTGGGAAGCATGGGTGAAGAAGTACATGGAAAAGAAATCCCGTGGCGAGCAGAATATTGAACTCAAGCCGGAAAACCTGGAAAGCTAGAAAATATTGGTCCTTGCCAGTCGCCTTGGCAAGGACCAGTGATCCACCTTACGCAGGCGGAGCAAATCGCTGTCCGTGCTTTTCTGCAATCTGTAAAACACGCTGAATCGCATCCATGGTGGGAGCCACGCGAACATCGCTTGTGATCGCCGTTCCTGCTTCCTCAAAAAATCCTGCCAGACTGGGCGGGAAGAAAATCAGCACTCGCACGTCGCTCTCTGTGGTATTCCGAAACCCATGATAGATATCTGGAGGAATGTTCACCAGATCTCCCGGCTTGGCGGCATACCATTCCGGCTTCATCGGGCCGAGTGAAAATTCCGGAGCGCCTTCCAGCACCACAAATGCTTCCTGTTGTGGATGCTGATGCACAGGAACCCCTGCGCCCGGCGGCACCGTTGCGGCTAATACGCAGTAGCTGTCTTGCGTATCATTTGCGCGCAACTTCCATTCCAATTTAATGCCCAACACTTCAAAGGCTTCATGTTCTCCATCACACTCGTCATTTGTTTTCCTCCTGTAGAGGGCCGCCTTATCCATAGCGACCCTCACAGTGATAAGCGGAATCCTTCAGCGTGAATGGCTCAACAAAAAATTAAGATTACGGCTTCGCTGGCCGATCTGGTCTGGCAAACAGGCCCAGCAATTCGCCGCTCGCCAGCACATGGCCTTGCAGCGCCGTAACAAGTCATCGCGCTTGGCTCCCGGCGGGAAGATCCAGTTGGCGGTCTACGGCAAAGATCTCGATGTGATAGTGATGGGGAGGGTCGCCAGCCGGCAGGCCGCGGCCCTTTATAGCCAACCGTTCCCGGAGTGTTTGGGCCTTGCCGCAAACCATTAGGATCTTCCAAGCGATCCAGAGTTTCCAGTCCTTCTCGAAGGCTTTGGACGTTCGCCGGAATATTCCACGCTACCCAATGGATTACCGGAAGCGGAGTTCCCTTCACATCCGGATCTTCCATCAGCAATGCATAACTTTGCGTGCCGCTTGGGCCAGCAGTCCAACGCAATGCCGGACTTGCATTCTGGTCATAGGCCGAATAGGTGGGCGGGATGGCGTCGCCATTGGGAAAAGCTGGGGAAGAGACCGTCAGCTTACCAGTTGTTTGCAGTTGGGAAATGGCCAGTGGTGTTTTCACGCCCACTTGGTTCTGCTTGAGCATCGCCTGATCCGGAATACTGGTCTGGCGTGAAGCCTCACCGCCACGGCCTGTGTAACTAACGCGGTAAATCACTCCATTACGATCATCTGTAAACAAAAGTGACCCATCCTTGGCAATCGCGTTTCCAACAAGTCGGCCATACTCACCTTGTGGAGTGATGAAGCCTGTCACGAAAGGCAGAATGGAAACAGCCTGCCCATTCTGAAAATGAATCCGCACCACCTCATACCCTGATGGCGGCTTTCGATTCCAAGAGCCACGCATCGAGACAAAAGCATCGCCTTGATACTCAGCCGGAAACTGTGTGGCATTGTAAAAGGACAACTGCATAGGCGCCGAATGGGCAGTATAACCAAGAGCCATGGGCACGCTGGCATTTGCCCACTCTGATTTCTTTACACCACCTAGCGGGTCGACGTGTGGATTCAATTTCCCGTCTCCATAGACATAAGGCCAGCCATACCGCTTGCCCTTTTCAATGTGATTCAACTCTTCGGGCTGGTTATCATCTCCCAACCAATCCATACCTTGATCCATGCCCCAGAGTTCGCCAGTCTGCGGCTGCCATCCCCAGCCGATGGTGTCGCGCAGTCCGGAAGCAAAAATAGAACGCCGCTTGCCGTCCAGCGTAGCTCGTAAGATGGTGGCATTTTCGGCATTTGGCTCCGCGCATTCGTTGCAGGTAGAGGCTACGGAGATGTACAGCATGTCATCCGGACCAACCTGCACCATGCGCGTATTATGCTGACCGGCATCGGGCAGGTCATGAATAATCATTTCGAGCGGGCCAAAAGTGCCATCCGGAAGAAGATTCGCTGTGAAAATTTCATGCACGGTGGCGATGTAAACCTTGCCTTTTGAGATAGCAAGACCGTGAAGACCAGTACGGCTGGCAACTCGAATCGGTGCACCGGAAGCTAAGCCGTTTGCCCCAACTTTGAACATCAGGATGTCGCCCTGTTCGCGACGGGTAAGATACACAGATCCATCTGGGCCTACGGTAAGTACGCGCGCATTTCCCGCGTTCTCCGCAAACTTCTCAATTCGAAAACCAGGAGGCACATGAAGCTGCGATACATCCGGCGCAGGCAGTTCATTAGGCTTAAAGATGTGACCGGTAATCTCTACATCTGAGTGATGCTCCGGGGAACCGCCTTCCGAAGAAAGCTTCTGCGCGGCAGCAGGAGCAGCCAGGAAAAGTAAAATGGTGAGGGCAAGACAAAAGGTTAGTCATACGAGGAAAAAGTGGAGTATATTCACAAACAACTACTGATTGGATGCTCCTGTCAGCACATGCGAGTCCAAACAATGTCTTGGTTATGAAACGGCGTTCTTTCCTGAAAACCGCTCTGGCCTTTGGTGCCACCAGCGCCTGGAGTCGTGCTGCAGCTAAGCCTTCTCGGGTAGCTTGGCGCGAGCGCCGCGGCCTTTACCCCGAAGGCGTTGCTTCCGGAGATCCCGATGAACACAGTGTCCTATTGTGGACGCGACGTTCTTACCCGGATGACCACAACGGAGAAAACCTAACAGTCGAAATTGCTGAAGATCCGTTGTTCCAGCGCGTGGTTGCGCAGGCCCATGCGCGAGTATCCCAGCAGTCCGATTGGACCTGTCGTGTGCTTGTAGGCGGTCTAAAGCCAGCACGTGTGTATTGGTACCGATTCACTGATCAGCATGGCTTCGGCAGCCGCGTGGGGCGTACCATGACAGCCCCTTCGCCCCGGGACGCAAGACCAGTTAAGTTTGCATTTGTGAGCTGCCAAAACGTAAATTGCGGCGCGCAAAATGCGTATCGCCGCATGATCTTTGAGGACGAGCGAGCGGCAGAGAGTAACCGTATCCACTTCGTTCTTCATCTCGGGGATTTTATTTATGAAATTGTTCGGTATCCCGAAGATCGACCACAAGGCATGTACGATCGTCAAATTCGGGACATTGTGCGTTATGCACAAGGCGAAAAGATAGGCGACTTTCATATCCCAACCACGTTGGGAGACTACCGTGCGGTGTATCGCGCCTATCTTCACGATCCTGATTTACAAGATGCCAGAGCCCGGTGGCCTTTCGTGAGTATGTGGGACAACCATGAATTTAGTTGGCTCGGTTGGCAGGCATTTCAGAAGTTCGGGGAAATCACACGGCCTGCCCAAACCCGGAAAGTGGCAGCTAACCAAGCCTTCTTCGAATACCAACCTGCCCGCATGGCCAAGCCCAGTGGAGCATCCTTAGCGGAGTTTGATCCACCGAAAGTTTCGGATGTTGAGGTTACCCACTTTGATGAACACGGGCTAGGGATAGAACCCAACAACCTTGCTGCCATTCATAGCCTGAAAGGCTACCGAAAATTGCGCTGGGGCCGCAATGTGGACCTGATCATCACAGACCAGCACAGCTATCGCTCCGAAGATCCAACATTGCGAGCAGAAGCAAACGCGTTTACCAGCACCGACTTCCCGGAATTCATTCCGGAAGAAGTCTTAGAGATTCTGGATGGAGGAAAAGCGTACAAGCAGGGTAATCCGCCTTCTTCAATTGGCATAGATCATGGAGAAGTACCGAACTTTCGGAGGGAGGAAGCCTCACAAACTCTTCTGGGTGCGGAACAGAAAGCTTGGTTTTTGGATCAGCTACGGACTTCCACAGCGAACTGGAAAATTTGGGGCAACACAGCAGGCACGCTTGATATGCGAGCCGATCCGCAAAACTTGCCAGGGGGACTGACCAAAACATGGCATGGCAAAGGCTACGCCGGATTCAGCAATGGCGACCATAGCAATGCCTACTGCGAACGGGCAGAGATCTACAACTTCGTCCGCCAGCATGGGATCACCGGCTTCGCTACTGTGGCTGGTGACCGGCATAGCTTTTGGGCGGGCTTGGCTGCCAAATCACTTCCGCCACAGTCGTTTGATCCTGTAGGGGTTGCCTTTATTGTGGGATCCATCTCAGCCCCTGGATTGGTGGAAGCGCAGGAGTATCGGTTTCCCAAAGACCATCCGCTTCGCCCCTTATTTCTGGGGCAAGGTCCGGCAGATCAGCGCCCACAGCCAACCATCAACCTGCTCTTAAAGCATGGCGTACGGTCATGCCTGGAATATCAAAAGAGCGGAGATCTGGAAAAAGCTCGCACACTCTCCAATCCTAGCCTCTCGCCGCATCTTTCTTTTGTGGATATGGGTGGCCATGGCTATGCAACGGTGCAAGCTACCACTGACTCGCTGGAAACGGAATTTGTTTGTATTCCTCGACCCATAGAACGCAGCACTCAAGGAGATGGCGGTCCATTGCTTTACCGTGTTAAGTACCGTAGCCACCTTTGGAACAGCGGAGAAACCCCAAAGCTGGAAGGGCATGTTCTGGAAGGCAATCCGCGCTTTTCCCTCTAAGATTTAGCTTCTCTGAGGACGAGAGGTAAAACGGGACAGCATTTGCCGCTGTTCCGAAGCTTCCATCAGCAAAAGGAGCCGCTTGGTCCTGGTTTCCGGCTTTTTTGCGCTTACTATCCACCATGTGGCAGTTCGTTGATAGGAAGGCGTGGTCTGCAGAAAGAAATCCCAGGCGACAGGGTTGGCCTGAAATTGCTTTTTCTGCGCCGGTTCCCATTCAACACCTTTTTGTTCAAACGCGTAAATGCCGGAACGAGCCTCTTTGCGAACAGCAAAAGCTTTCTGGCCAGCCGGATGCATCAACCCTTCGCGCGTCAATTCAGCTACACGTTTAATGTTGACCAAACTCCAGATGCTTTGCGGCTTCCGTGGAGTGAAGCGAATGCAATAGCTAACATCGTCAATTCTGCGTCGCACGCCGTCAATCCATCCAAAACAAAGCGCCGCATCCACGGATTCGGGCCACGTAATGCTTGGCATGCCTGACTCGCGTTTATAGAACCCTACCAGTATTTCTTTCTCCACATTATGGTGCGCTTCCAACCACTTGCGCCATTCCGCCGGAGTAGCAAAAAACATGGGTTCCATCACAGTTTTACAATACTGGATCAGAGCGGTTCGCTAAAAACAAAAGCTGCGTGCGAGCACAAGCTCACACGCAGCAGTTTTTGATTTCGCTTTCCTTTTCTATACCACTGGTCTGACTTTGGGTTCCCGCTCCCAAACCCGTCCTTTCGCTGCTTCTGTCAGATACGGATCGGCAGCATTGCCTCCTTGCATAGCAATCACTCCTCGATCCGGCACCACACCCGCCTTCTGTAGCAGCGCACTAGCTCCGGCAGTATGCCCAATCACCTTCAAATGGGAAAATGCATCCTGCACAAACCCAACTGCTCCCGGCTGCATCGCTAATTGCTGAGCACCTTCCGGCGATAACGCCAGTAAGACCGAATCGAAAAGCACGGAAGGACCGCCGGCAAGTTGGAAATCAGCCGGAATCAGTTTGCCGTTGCTTCCTTTCGCTCCTTCCACCTTGGGCGCAACCACCTTCCACTTTGCCCCCTTTGCCTTCACGCTTGCTTCCAGTGCTGCTACCAGTGCAGGGTCAGTCCCATCGGCTACCAGGCAACCCACCATGCGGCCTTGCAACGTTGGCTTCGCTTTGGCCAAAATGCTGAGTGCAGGCGAGGTTTTCAGGTCGGTACGGGCTGCTACTGTGGTCGGCGCTTTGGTAATCGGCCCTGTATAGCCCAAGCCATTGGAGACTCGCTGTGCAATCTTTTCATCCACATTCGCCAATTGGCTTAGCATGCGGAGACGGACTGCCTTGACCTCCACCTTGCTCAACTCAAAGGTGAAAGCAGCGATCAAGTGATTTTGCTCCGGCTCAGTGAGACTGTAGAAAAACTGTCGCGCTTGGCTGAAGTGATCTGCGAAGGAACTAGCCCGAATGCGCAAAGTATCGCCTTCTTCACGGGCAGCGAAGCTGGTGTATCCAGTCTTCATATCCGCACGTGGGGTCCGGTCGTTTAGGGAGCTGGGCGAGTAATTAACCCGACCCTCCGGCACTGCCATTTGCAGATGGCCGTCCCGTTGAAAGTTCATCACCGGGCACTTGGGCCGGTTAATCGGAATTTCTGCGAAGTTTGGCCCTCCCAGTCGCGTCATCTGGGTATCGAGATACGAAAACAGGCGACCTTGCAACAAGGGATCATTCGTGAAGTCAATGCCAGGCACCACATGGGTTGGGCAAAAAGCGACTTGCTCGGTCTCCGCGAAGAAATTTGCTGGGTTGCGGTTCAACACCATTCGACCGATTACCTTCAACGGAATTTGCTCTTCCGGGATAATCTTGCTGGCATCCAGAACGTCAAAATCGAACTTCTTCGCAAAGTCTTCATCAAACTGCTGGATTGCTAATTCCCATTCCGGGAAGTCACCACTGTCGATGGCATTCCATAAGTCACGCCGATGGTAATCAGGGTCTGCTCCATTTATCTTCAGAGCCTCATCCCAGATCAAAGACTGCATTCCCTGCTTTGGTCGCCAGTGAAACTTCACATAGGTGGATTTACCGGCTTGGTTGACGAGCCGGAATGTATGAATCCCGAAACCTTCCATCATGCGATAGGAACGGGGAATGGCCCGGTCTGACATGATCCACATCAGCATGTGTGTGCTTTCGGGTGTAAGGGAAGCATAGTCCCAGAAAGTGTCATGTGCGGTTTGAGCTTGCGGGAACTCCCGATCCGGCTCCGGCTTCGCAGAGTGGATCAAGTCGGGAAATTTAATGGCGTCCTGAATAAAAAAGATGGGAATGTTGTTCCCCACCAAGTCCCAATTGCCTTCCTGGGTATAAAACTTAACGGCAAAGCCACGGACGTCACGAGCGGTATCGGCGGAACCCTTGTTACCGGCAACAGTGGAAAAGCGTGTAAATACCGGCGTGCGTTGACCAACACGCTGCAAAACTCCTGCTTTTGAGATATCCGCAAGAGAGGTAGTGAGCTCAAAATATCCATGCGCCGCAGTGCCGCGAGCATGAACGACCCGTTCTGGGATTCGTTCATGATCGAAGTGGTTGATCTTCTCGCGAAGCATGAAGTCTTCCAGCAACACCGGTCCACGCGGGCCGGCTTTCAAGGAATTCTCATCATCGGCGACGCGAACGCCCTGATTGTTGGTTAAAAAAGGATGGCTGCCCCCGGCATTTTGATGAAGCTCACCCGCATTGCCCGTAGTATCAGGGGTAGCTGGACCGTTATTTGCTGGTGCAGGTTCAGGGGAAGCCGAGAGCTGCTCTGATTCGGCTGTTTCGCTGGCTTCTGCTTGGGAAGCGGGCGCATACTTCCGGCAAGAGTGCCGCCCAACGCTAAAGCGCGTCTACGGCTAATTGCATCATTGAATAAGTGACATAAATTGATTACTGTTGCTGCCTATAGAGACTTACAGATAAAGATGTTGGGGAAAGGCTTTGAATGCAGTAAGTTTATGGTACATCCCATTTGAATTCAATGTGTTGAAACTCACACTGGAAGGCAGTGACAAAAGACCATGCCGCTGCCAAGTGGTGAATGCTCTGCCCTCAATTGGATCCAGTTCACTAGGGAAGCGTAAACAAGATTGTCCAAGAAGCAAAAGGACCTGATGAAGCCGAACCACATGACTAAGAAGTTTTTATGAAAGTGCCTGTGTTGTTGATGGTGCGTGATCTCGGGATGGGCGGCACACAACGGCAAGTCACGGAAATTGCGAAAACTTTAGACCGCAACCAATTTGAACCACACATAGCGGCAATCATTCCACAAGGGATACGGGCTGAAGAACTACGTACAGAGGGCATTCCGGTTCTCGGCATTTCCTTCCCCTCTTTCCAATCCATTGCTGCCCTAAAATCAGCGTGGAATTTATTGCGGTACATTCATCAAAACCAAATCCGATTAGTTCATACCTTTGATGTCAATACCAACATCTTTGGCATTCTCATCGTAAAGCTGTTTACCCGCGTTCCGGCGATTGCCAGCCAGAGGGCTCATCGCCAACTGGCTCGCGGTGGGATATTCCGAAAAGCTCTTAGATTGGCTGACCGATTCGCCGACGGAATTGTGGTGAATTGCCTCTATCTCAAAGAGCATATGGAAGCAGAGGGAGTTCCGGAACGGTCAATTCACGTTTGCTACAACGGGATTAACCTCCAAACTTTTCAGCGCAGAAGTACTCCTGTTTCAGCGATAAAACCCGCCAATGATCTCACCATTGGCACTGTGTGTGTGCTTCGTCCGGAGAAAGGAGTAGTCACTTTAATTGAGGCTTTTGCAGCGCTCAGGCAAACGCATTTCGATATAAAACTGTTGATTGTGGGAAGCGGACCTTGCCTCCCGCAGCTACAATCCCGCGCAAAGGAATTAGGTGTTTTTTTTCACTGTATTTGGCAACCCGCAGTAGAAAACGTATCAAGCTGGCTACAACAAATAGATATCTTTGTTTTGCCTTCTCGCAGCGAAGCATTTTCTAACTCGCTGATGGAAGCAATGGCTTCGGGGTGCTGTGCAGTAGCTTCCAGCGCAGGGGGAAATCCGGAACTGGTAGATGGTCAAAGTACAGGGTTACTGTTTCAACCCGGCAATGCAAAAGATCTTCGGGAAAAGCTGCAATTGTTAGCGGGAGACGAGATGCTGCGAAGGCGACTCGCCAACGCCGGGCATGACCTCATTCATTCCCGTTTCTCCCGGCAGGCTGCTGCTCGTCGCATGGAGGAAATCTACGCTTCCTTCCTGAGCCGGAACATTTAGATATTGGCGGAACAGAGCAGCATGAGCCGCTATGTTGACCGCCAGATTGTATTTTTCCAAAATCCGCCTGCGTCCAGCCTCTCCGAGTCGGAGGCGAAGTTGCGGATCATCGATCAACATCGCAAGGGCAGACGCCAGAGCTTGGGAATCAGCGGGAGCAACAAGAAGCCCATCTGTGCCATTGCGAATCAACTCCGGAACACCTGTGATCCACGTGGCGATGCAAGGAAGTTCCATCCCCATCGCTTCCATTAGCGCCACAGGAACTCCTTCCGCAAAACTGGGCAACACAACAATATCTGTGTCTGCATACCTGGTAATCACTTGATCTTGGTTGCAGGCACCCACAAGACGAACATGATTGCTCAATCCAAGTCGACGAATCACACGTTCCAACTTATGCCGCTCCGGGCCTTCCCCAATCAGTGTGAGACGAAGATGGGGTCGGCCATCGTTCACAAGCGTGTGGAAAGCAACCAGTAATACCTGATGAGCTTTCCCGGGAACAAGCCTGGCCACGCAGGTGATCTCAAAAAACTGGTCTGGCTGAAGTTTTTTAGCAGGACAAAATGTATCGACGTCTACTCCCAAAGGAGCAACATGAATTTTGTGCCAATCCGTGGGGTCGGAAACTCGCATGACTTGGCTGGCGGCGTAATGGCTGATTGCAGCCACAAACTTCGTTTGTGCCACTTTTTCTGCCAGGTTAAATCCTGCTACGTCCACAAACTCACCAGGGCCATGGACGGTCATGGAAAAAGTGATGGGAAAAATGCGACACGCGAGAAGCGCCACGGTAGAGGAAAAATGCGAGTGAACATGCGTGATCCTGTTCCGTTCCATCACTCTTCCCACAATAATTGCTTCTAAAAAGTAGCTTAAGTACCGCAGGATTCGCCCAGAGTCCGGACCCGCTAAATGAAGGCAATACATCAGTCCGGCAAGAAAACAGAGAGGGTGCCGCAACAGCACTCTCGCGCTTTCTAGTAGTGCTTTCCATACTCCGACGGACATGATGCAGTACGTGGAGCGAAATGCATGGAGTTCTTCTGGGCTGAATTCCTTCTCTGGCCGGTCAGGAGGACGAACAGAGATCACGTAAACCTGCACTCCTTCCTGTTTCAAGGCTTGAACCTCGCGCAGGATATACGTGTGATGGACCGCTGGAAATTGACTGACCAGATAAGCTAGACGCAACGGGTGCCGACCTCTGCTACTCGGCCAGCATACATTAGCTATCTTTAGATATCAATTGGCTGTTAAAATCAGATCACGTTAATACTCAATGGTACTGGAAAACACTAAAAAGCAAGGCTCTACGTAGGAGTTAACCAAGGCCCGTACCCCTCTTCGGGGAAACCATCTTCTGACTGAAACAGCTTCCTTAGCGTGCGATTCCCGAAAGCCTATTCCGTAAATCGCTTAAAAACAAGGGCGCCATTGGTGCCGCCAAAGCCAAAGGAGTTGGAAAGCGCATACTCAATGGCGAGTGGCCGCGCCACGTTTGGAATGTAGTCCAGGTCGCATTCCGGATCGCGCTTTTCCTGGTTGGTAGTAGGAGGCGCAATCTGGTCACGAATGGCCAGCACAGTGATCCCTGCTTCCAGTCCCCCTGCTCCGCCTAACAAATGGCCGGTCATGGACTTAGTGGAGCTGACAGGCAATTGGTAAGCGTAGTCTCCGAAACATTGCTTGATCGCAATTGTTTCGTTGGCATCTCCCAGGTTGGTGGAGGTGCTGTGAGCATTCAGATATTGAATCTGGTTGGGGGCAATGCCTGCATCACGCAGGGCGTTGCGCATTACGCGAAAAGCGCCATTCGGGTCGGGGCTGGTCATGTGGTACGCATCACCCGTCATGCCATAGCCGACAATTTCCGCCAGAATGGGAGCGCCGCGCTTTTTAGCGAACTCCAGTTCTTCCAGCACCAGAATGCCGGCTCCTTCCCCCACCACGAACCCGTCGCGCTCCAGGTCAAAGGGGCGACATGCCCGTTCCGGCTCGTCATTGCGTGTGGAAAGGGCACGCATGGCGGCAAATCCGCCAATCCCCATAGGCGTAATACATGCTTCCGCTCCACCGCAAATCATGGCATCCGCGGCCCCGCGTTGAATAATTTTGAAAGAATCCCCCACGGAATGGGCGCTGGTGGTGCAAGCCGTGGCCGTTGCGGAATTTGGCCCTTTCGCCCCTGTCCGAATCGAGACATACCCGGACGCAAGATTGACGATTGTGGCCGGAATAAAGAAAGGGGAAATACGCCGGGGACCATGATCGAGGTAGTTCTTGTGCTCACGCTCAATCACATCGAATCCGCCAATGCCGCTACCGATGTAAACCCCCACATTTTCAGCGTTGTCTGCCTCCACTTTTAGGCCGGAAGCAGCAATGGCGAATTCAGACGCGGCAATGGCGAACTGAATAAAACGCCCCATTTTCTTCACTTCTTTTTTATCGATGTACTTGTAAGGATCGAAGTCACGGACCTCCCCAGCAATCAGGCACGAGAAACCTGCGGTATCAAACTGCGTAATACGGGAAATGCCGTTTTTGCCTGCCAAAAGCGACTTCCAGGTTTCCTCGGTGCCTAATCCAATGGAGGTGAGAAGCCCCGTCCCGGTAACTACAACTCTGCGGGAAATAACAGACTCCTTCAGTTTTTTAAAAGCGGCAACGCTCTACTTCTTTGCCGCTTTTGCTTCTATATAATCGACCGCGTCTTTCACGGTCGTAATTTTTTCCGCATCCTCATCGGGAATCTCGAGCTCGAAGGCTTCTTCGAACGCCATCACGAGTTCCACAATATCCAGCGAATCAGCGCCCAGATCATCGACGAATGACGCGTTGTTGTCTACCTGACTTTCATCCACACCAAGCTGCTCAACAATGATCTGTTTTACCTTCTGCTCAACTGCTGCCATGATTCCTCCCCCACGTAAGTGGGTTTCTTTTGAACAAACAACTCAAACTTTCGATTCTAGCCATCAGTATGCCGGAATCGCAACTTGCAAGGAGGCAATCCCTGCTCCATAATCGAGGATTTCTTTTCAAACCTGCTGAAAAGGAAACCATGCGCGTCACAGCGCCGTCCGCTACAATACTACTGGCATGCTGCGCCGCAATTTTCTGGCCTCGCTTCCTTTCGCTTCGCTTCCTGCGGCTGCTGTACTCGGGCAAACCACCAGTCCGCAGATACCGGCAAGTTCAGGGGAACTCTCTGCCCCACCCATCCGCGTACAGGTAAACGAAGTCATTGTTCCCGTCACAGTAACAGATGATAAGGGCCGTTTTGTTTCCAACCTGGATGCCAAGGATTTTCGGATCTTTGACGAAGGCAAAGAGCAAAGGCTGGATTATTTCTCTCGTGACCGCAACCAGCCCGTAGTAGTGGGCTTTCTGCTCGATATGAGCAATGCCATGAAGATCCACTGGAGCAAGTATCAGGACGCCAGCACGGAAATGGTTCTCAACCTTTTACCGGGCGACCCCAAATTCAGTGGCTATTTAATCACGTATGGCAGTGAAAAAGCGGAACTCCAGGTAGATACCACTACGGATTCCGAAAAAATGGTGGAAAAGCTGCGCAAAATCAAGCCTGCTGGTGGCGCAGCGCTGTTTGACGCTATCTACATGGCTTGCACCAATCGCAAGCTGGTAAAAGGCGAGCCGTACGAGCCTCGTCGCGTGTTGGTAGTGGTAGGCGACGGGCATGACACGGCCAGCAAAAAGAGCCTGAACGAAGTGTTGGAACTGGCACAGCGGAATCTGGTCACTATTTATGCGATGAGCACTGTGGCCTTTGGATTCAGCAGCGAAGGGGAGCAGAATCTAACTCGGCTTTGTGAGGAGACTGGCGGACGCGTGGAGTACCCGCTGAATAATCTGTATAAGGATGTCTCCGGCTATCTTTCCACCCCCTCTGACGAAGGAAACTACGCTTATAAAGTGGGAACGGGCGGATATGCGGCGGAAATTGCCGGAGGAATCTTTAAGGCAGTTGCCAACATTTCTGGTGAGATTACCACCCAGTACATTCTTCGCTACAATCCCGACGTGGGCAATAATTCCGATCGTACTTTCCGGCGCATCAGAGTCACGGTAGCTTTGCCCAACATCAAAATTCGCTACCGTAATGGATATTACCCGGCAAAGGTGTAATCAATGCCTGGGGTTCTTGCCTTTCCTGTTCGTGAAAGCGTCGTTTTTTGTGTACTGGAAATGGCCCGGCCCGGCACTCCAAAAACCGCCATTGGCATTTTTCGATGGGAGCCTGCGGCGAACTACCTGACCTTCCGGCTCAGGCCGGATTGGGAAGAACTGGATCTGAGCGAAGAAGATCTGGAATACTGCGGCCTTTTGGAAGAAGACTTCACGCTTAGAATTCAGGAAATGGGCGGGCAAACGTTTCTTCAGTCTTTGGAAGATTCCCTGTCTAACTTCCTGGTCCTCTCTCCACGGGAAACAGCCGAAGGAAGAAGTCTGAATGACCTGTATGAAGAATATGTAGATGCCCGGGTTCAACCTTACCTAACTCACCTGCCCGTCTACAGCCTTCAGGCGGCAGCCACTAAGTTTGGGGAAGACAGCGAAGTCAGCGCAGTCGGTTGGCGTCGCGTGGAAGGATTGCGGCTTGCGGAGGGCATGTTCGTGGCGCGTGTAGTGGGCCGTTCCATGGAACCGCTGATTCCGGATGGGAGTTTCTGTGTGTTCCGCGCTCCCGTAGCAGGCTCTCGACAGGGAAAGCGGCTGCTGATTGAACAACTGGGCGTTACCGATTCCAGCGCCCGTTACACAGTGAAGCGCTACACCAGCCAGAAACGCCAGTGGGGGGAAGACGAGTGGGAGCATAGCGCCATCCGGCTGGAACCTTTGAACCCTGAATTCCCTGCCTTTGAACTGGACGAAAGCCAATTCCGCGTCATTGGCGAATTTGTGAAAGTGCTGAGCTGACGGTGGATCTCCTCGAATTTCGGCAAGCTTTGCTCCGGTGGTTTCAGAGCGGCCATCGCGATTTGCCATGGCGGAAAACCAAGAACCCATATGCCATTTGGCTTTCCGAAATCATGCTGCAGCAAACGCGTGCGGCAGCCGTGATTCCTTACTACCAGCAGTTTCTCCGGCGATTTCCTACGCCCGAAGCCTTGGCCGCTGCTCCCGAATCCGAAGTGCTCGCGGCCTGGAGCGGCCTCGGCTATTATTCGCGTGCCCGCAACCTTCGGAAAGCGGCGGAGCAGATCGTATCCGGTGGCGGCTTTCCCCGGAATTATGACGCGATTCGCGCTTTGCCCGGCATTGGCCCTTACACTGCGGCTGCCGTGGCAAGCATCGCTTTCGATCTTCCCCATGCTGTGCTGGATGGCAATGTTCTGCGGGTAGTGGCGCGGATCGAAAATGATAGGAGCGATATTGCCCTGCCTGCTACGCAGCGGAAATTCCAGAGGGTTGCCGACCAATGGCTGGACCAGGAGCATTCCGGTGCATTCAATCAGGCGGTGATGGAGCTAGGGGCTACCGTATGCGTCCCCAGAACGCCTTTGTGTCTCCTGTGCCCGGTAGCAGCCTACTGTGGAGCACGCCAAGCTGGAAGGGAGGACCAGCTTCCGGTAAAGAAGCGGAAAGCAGCTCCGGAGTTAGTGGAAGCCACGGCGGTCCTGGTGCAGCGGGATCATTCCGTGCTGATGCGGCAGCGTCCGGCAGCGAGCAAGCGCATGGCTGGTTTTTGGGAACTGCCCTCTGAGGAACATCTACCTGGAGTTGTTCTTGGCAAACCGCTTGGCAAAGTGCAGCACACCATTGTGAATCAATGCCACACCTTCACTGTATTTCCCGGCAAATGGACCAAAAAGCAGGTTCCGGCAGGGATGGAATGGTTGAATGAATCACGCTTTGGCGAAGTGCCTGTAACCACCGTGACACGGAAGGCGCTTCGGCTGTTGGAAAGCTGTAAAAGTTCTGTGAAATCGCCTCTTAGAAGACAAACCGCAAAGGCCAGCAGGTTAGATTGACAAGAGATAGGGGATTTTTCTTATGAAGAAAACAGTAGTGGGCAAATTGGCTTGTGCCCTTGGCCTGATTCCGGCATTGATTTTTGCTTATGAATATGGGCCACCGCAGGGACACACCGGTGCTCCGGGCGACAATAAAACCGCTTGCATCGATAGCGGCTGCCATGTAGGCACGGTGAACTCTTTCGGGGGCAGCGTCACCATCGCCAGTTCCGGGGGAAGCACCTATACGCCGGGCGTGGTGCAGCACCTCATGGTCACCATCGCAGATCCCTCACAGAATGGCGCGGGATTCCAGATCACGGCGCGCTTGGCTTCCGAAACCAGCAACTACACGCAACAAGGCCATTTTACGTCCACGGACAGCCTGACCAACGTGCTTTGTGCCGATGGAGCAAAAACTCCCTGCAACTCCACTTTCCCGTTGGAATATGTACAGCATTTGCTGGCCGGCTGGAATGCCAGTAAAGGCCCGAAAACATATACATACACGTTTGATTGGACGCCCCCTGCCACCAACGTAGGAAACATCGTCCTTTACGCGGCAGGCAATGCGTCATCCAACGGAACCACTTCCCAAACCGCCGGGCATATCTACACCACCAGCCTGACGCTGACCCCCGCAGCATCAGGCGGCGGCAATACGCCAAGCATCAGTTCTTCCGGCGGCGTGGTGAATGGCGCAACCTTTGCCACCAGCAGCAACGTTGCTCCCAATACCTACATCACCATCAAAGGAACCAACCTGGCAGCAAGTACTCGCTCTTGGGCCGGTTCGGATTTTGGCAGCAGCGGCACCACTTTACCAACGTCGCTCGATGGCACCAGCGTCATGGTAAACGGCAAAGCTGCGTATGTGGAATACATCAGCCCGACGCAGATCAACGCGATTACCCCTTCAGATTCTGCTACGGGGACAGTTAGCGTCACGGTAACCACCAACAGCCAGACCAGCGGAGCTTCCAGCGTTACCCTCCAAAGCACATCGCCCGGATTTTTCACCTTTGACGGCAAATATGTTGCTGCGGGTGATGCCACTACCGGTGCATATATCGGGAAAACAGGTCTGTTCTCTTCCGCGCCGAATCTGACCACTCCCGCCAAACCGGGCCAGCTCATCACGCTCTATGGAACTGGCTTCGGGGCAACTACACCCGCCATATCCGCCGGCATTGTGACGGACAAGGTTTACAACTTATCGCCGGTGCCGACGTTCAACATCGGGGGTACCACGGTAACTCCGTCCTTTGCGGGATTGGTGCCGCCCTTTGCGCAGGTGTACCAGTTCAATGTGCAGATTCCTTCCAATGCCCCAGATGGCGATCTGCAGATTTTTGCGCAAACCAACGGCGTTTCCACCATGAACAACTCCACCTGTTGTTTCGTCACCGTGCAGAAGTAAACTTCCGCCTTATACCTTCAGGGAAGGAGATATGTATCTCCTTCCCTGAAGGCAACTACCATGGAGGGAGAGCTACATCCCCATGCATACAGCGCTTCTGGCAGCGCTGGCTGTGCTGGCACTCGCGCCGTCCTCTTTTTTGGGGGCCGAGAAGACCCAGGCTTCGACGTCTCCGACTTACGCTGCAGCCGGTATCGTGAATGCCGCAACCAACCTTCCGGGAAACTATGCGCCCAACACCATTGTTTCCCTTTACGGAACCAATCTTTCCTACAACGTGGCAGGCATTGCTCCGGGTTCCACCACCATGCCTCGCACTCTGGGCGGCGTCACCGTTTATGTGGGCAGCGAATTCGCGAATCTGTTCTATGTTTCCCCCACCCAGATTAATCTTCTGATTCCGAACAATTTGCTTCCCGGCAAGATTGCCGTCACTGTGGTGCGGGAAGGTGTGGCTGGCCCGGACATCACCATTACTCTCACGGAAACAGCACCAGGATTATTTCCTTTAAATCCATCCACGGCCATCGTCACTCATGCGGATGGCTCCTTGGTCACCGCTGATGCTCCTGCCAAGGCGGGCGAAGTCGTGGTTGTGTATGCAGTCGGTCTTGGGAGAACGGTGCCGGATGCGCTACCCGGCGAAATTGCTTCCCGCATCAGCCCCATTCAACACTGGAAAGACATGCAGGTATGGCTGAACGGCGTCGTCATGGACCAAACACTTACCCTTTACGCCGGACTCACGCCTGGATGCGCAGGGCTTTACCAGATTAATTTCCTGATTCCTTCCGGCGTGCCAGCCAATCCGGAAATCCGGGTAGCGATCAACGGCCAGGTCAGCCAGGGCGGATTGCTGCTCCACACCGCCCAATGAAACCCTGCCTTGCAGCATCACGTTAGAATAGTTACTAAGGAATTTTATGCGCCTGTTCACTTGTGGTTTGTTGCTGACTTCCTTGGCGATGGCTCAGGATGCCGCTGTAGCACCGCCTGACAAGAGTTACACGGTGGATCAGGGCACCAGAATTCCGCTGAGCCTAATCAACAGCGTCAGCACGAAACATTCTGCTGAAGGCGACCGCGTTTACCTGGAAACAGTGTTTCCCATTCTGGCGGGCGGAAAAATCGTGATTCCTCCCGGCAGTTTTGTCAGCGGTACCATCACGGAAGTAAAACGGCCCGGACGCATGAAAGGCCGGGGCGAGTTATTTCTTCGGTTCGATACATTGACCCTTTCGAATGGAGTCACGCGAGATTTTCGCGCTCGCCTGGGCAGTGTGGATGGCCGGAGCGGCGAAGAACTGAATCGCAAAGAAGGCAAAATCATCAGCGAAGGAAACAAGGGCAATGACGTTCGCACCATTGCGGAAACCACGGCAGCGGGTGCCTCCATTGGTGTAATTGCCGGGGCAGCCGCGCAAAACGTCGGGCTCGGCGCAGGCATCGGAAGCGCCGCCGGTGCCGCTGCTGGTTTAGCGGGTGTGCTGCTGACGCGCGGCCCGGATGCCGTACTCGCGAAAGGGAGCACTATCGAGATGGTGTTGGACCGTCCGCTCAACTTCAACGAAACCGAAATCAACACAGCGGGCCAGCCCTCGGGAGCGAGATTCTCCAATGGTGGCCCTGATCCGGCTTCCCCTTCCAACCAAAAGCAAAATCGCCTGGGACGCCGCTTTCCTTACTAAGCGCTAGTGCCCGCTGGCTTTTAGGAAGCGCGGGATAAAGTTGGTATCAAACCGGCCAGCCTGAAAATCCGCATCCGCCAGAATGCGCTGATGGAGCGGAATCGAGGTTTGAATTCCTTCCACAACAAACATCTGTAAGGCACGCTGCATCCGTTGAATTGCTTCCTGCCGGTCTCGCCCATGGGCAATCAATTTCGCCACCAGGGAATCGTAATAAGGCGGAATCACTCCATCCGCATAGGCGTGTGTATCCACACGAATTCCGATTCCGCCAGGAAGATTCAGCGCCGTGATGCGACCTGCGGAAGGGGTAAACGTCACCGGGTGTTCCGCATTGATGCGGCATTCTATGGCATGGCCTCGCCTGGATACGGGTAGCTCAATAATATCTTCCAGACGCTCGCCTGCTGCAATGCGAATCTGAGCTTTTACCAAGTCGATTCCGGTCACCATCTCCGTAACGGGATGCTCTACCTGAATGCGGGCATTCACTTCAATGAAGTACAGATTGCCGGTTTCATCCATCAGGAATTCCACCGTACCCGCATTGGTATACCCAATCTCGCGCAGTGCCTTGGCTAAACTTTGGGAAACCGCCTCCCGCACTTCCGGTTTCAACGCTGGCGACGGGGATTCTTCCAGCAGCTTCTGATGGCGGCGCTGTATGCTGCACTCCCGCTCGCCCAGAATTTCCACATGGCCGTGCTGATCCGCCAGCACTTGAAACTCAATATGCCGTGGCGCGCTGACAAACTTTTCCAGGTACACGTCGGCGGAACTGAAAGCCGCTCCGGCTTCGGTCTGTGCTTGGGCCAGAAGGCCGGGCAGGTCTTCCTTGCGGTGAACCACGCGCATTCCCCGCCCGCCGCCCCCAGCGGATGCCTTTAAAATTACCGGATACCCAATTTTTTCTGCTAACTCCAGCCCCTCTTGCGGGCTGGTTAACGCCCCTTTGGAGCCGGGCAGAATCGGCACTCCGTGCTGCTGCATAATGGCACGGGCGCGCTCCTTGATGCCCATTTCCTCAATTACCTGAGGGTTCGGACCAATAAACGTGATGCCGGAGGTCTTGCAGACTTCCGCGAATTGCGCGTTTTCACTCAGAAAGCCGTAACCAGGGTGAATGGCATCCACATTACTGATGGAAGCGGCACTGATGATGGAAGGAATATCCAGGTAACTACGGGTGCTAGGGGCAGGGCCGATGCAGATGGCCTGATCGGCAAACCGGACGGGTAAGCTGTCCCGGTCCGGCTCGGAATACACAGCAACGGTAGAAATTCCTAAATCTTTACAAGCGCAAATGATACGGAGCGCAATCTCACCCCGATTAGCAATCAGGATTTTTTTAAAAGGGCCGGATGGCAAAAAGGGCTTCTCCATACTCCACAGGCTTACCGTTCGCAATCAGCTTGCGTTCCACAATGCCGGCAACTTCCGCTTCAATCTCATTCATCAATTTCATGGATTCAATAATGCAGAGCACTTTGCCGGGGCTTACTTCTTCTCCGATCTGCACAAAGGCCGGCGTTCCCGGCGATGAACTTTCGTAAAAAGTTCCGACGATGGGAGACTTCACCAGAATCAGGTCAACTGCCGGAGGCGCGGGAGTGGGAGCAGGCGCGGCTGGCAGAGGCGCAGATGATTCCTTGGAGATCGCCATGGGCAAGGTAGGAGGTGCTGGCGCGTGGTAGACCGGCAGCGGCATGGGCGCGACTGGCTCCCCGACTAGTGTGCGCCGAATTCGGACGCGATTATCAGCTCGTTGTACTTCGAGCTCAGCAATGCCTGTTTCCGAGACAATCTTGATCAGTTCACGAATTTCGTCTAGTGTCATCGCAACTCTATAGGGTAGCGCGTCAACCGACTAAATCTCGCGCAACTCTTTCGAAGTAGGGGTGAGCACCTCACAACCGGAAGCTGTGACCACCACAGTATCCTCAATTCGTATGCCGCCCCATCCCGGAAGATAGATGCCCGGTTCAATGGTAATGGCCATTCCGGCTTCCAGCACGGTCTCGCTGGTTTTGGCAATACGCGGATTTTCGTGAATTTCCAACCCTAGCCCATGGCCGGTGGAATGGAGAAAGGCTTTTCCTAGCCCTTCCTTTTTCAATACCTGGCGCGCAGCCCGGTCCACGGCAGCGCCCGTTGCCCCGGCCTTAACCGCATCCAACGCGGCCAACTGGGCTTCTAAGACGCTTTGATATAGTTTTTTCGTTTTCCGGGGAACCGGGCCAAGATGCACCATGCGGGTCATGTCGCTGGCATAGCCGTTCTCCATCACGCCCATGTCAATCAACACTAATTGGCCATTTTGAATCTTTTTGGACCCAGGCTGCGCGTGGGGCAATGCGCCATGCTTTCCAGCAGCCACAATGGTGTCAAAGGCAGCTTTTTCCGCGCCGAGCCGCCGCATTCGGTATTCAATTTCGGCAGCCAGATCGGTTTCCGTCATGCCGGCTTTCACCGCCCGGAGCGCTCGCTCCAGCGCTTTGGAATTGGTTTGAACCGACTGGCGAATCAGCCCTAGCTCCGTTTCCGACTTCACGGCCCGAAATGCCTGCACAATGCCGTGAACGGGCGTAAGGGAAATTTTCTGTGAAAGGGCCTGAAACACGTCATAGTGAATGGCATCTGCTTCCACGCCTAATGTGCTGATTTTCTTTTGGACGGCATATTCCGCCGCCACCGGAGCTAAAGCGCCTTTCACCACACGCGAAGCACAGGAAACCTGCTGTTCCGATTGCAACTGGTAGCGTGGATCGGTGAAAAACACCGCGCTTTCAGGGAGAACCAGTAAAAGTCCGTTGCTGCCTGTAAAACCGGTTAGGTATCTGACGTTGGCAGGGTAGGTGACCAGCAGTGCCTCTAATTTGTGTTCAGACAGTACCGCGGATACGCGGTTGCGCCGTGTTCGGTATTCATCCATGAGAATTGATCCAGCCTAAGCTTAATGCTTAATATCGCGTAGCAGCGCTTCCGCCCGCTCCGCATGGGATTCAGCCAGCTTTAACTCGTCCCGCTTCAACGCTTGTTGGGAGAGCCGGACAAAGTTTCGGGCGCGGCTCACGGTGGTTCTTACACGCGTATTATGAGGGGTGCCGATTTTTGCCAATCTTGCCTGAATCTGCCGCAAACGCTCCTCTATGCCTTCTACGGAGGTAGACAGGTCTTCCGTGGATTGCAGGTTTTTCGGTTCAGGAGGCAAGTCCGGCTGTGTTGCAGGTGGTTTTTCGGCAACAGGAGGAGACTGCTGCTCCGGCTCTCCCGGTTGCGCTAGAGGGTGTTGTGCTGGCTGTGTTGGTGGTGAAGGCTGTTGCTGCTGTGGTGCGGATGGCGGTGCCTTCGAAGCAGGAGGTTGCAGCCAGGAAGCAGAAGGGTACTGAGCAAAGCTCAAAGGCGTGCAAAGCAGCAACCCCACTCCCAGCCTCATGATTGCCGTCATGTGCTAAGCCACTCCCACGGATAGGGGCAATTGAACTGTGAAAGTGGTGCCTTTTCCCGGTTCACTGGAGAAGTCAATTTTACCATCGTGGAGTTGCACAATCCGGTACGTCATGGCCAAGCCGATTCCGGAACCATGAGTTTTCGTAGTGAAGTAAAGATTGTAGATTTTATCCCGCACTTCGGGCGGAATGCCGGGGCCGGAATCCACGATTCTGATCTCCGCATAATTGCTTCTGACTCCGGACTGGATTTCGAGTTTACCGCCTTCCGTCATGGCTTCAATAGCATTTACCACAATGTTCAGCAAAGCCTGCTTCAACAAATCGGCATCCACCATCACCCCTACAGGCTCCACGCTTTGCTCCACGCTCAGTGCAATGTTGCAGTTTTCTGCTTGTGGACGGGCAAGGTCCACGATGTCCGTTACCAGGGTATGCAGCGGCATTTCATTGAAATTAAGGACGACCGGGCGCGTAAAATCCAGAAACGTTTTCACGACGCGGTCCAAACGGAGGATCTCGCTGGAGATCACATCCATCTGCGGAGCCAAATCATAATCACCATGATTCAACTTCATTTTGGCCAGTTCCACGTGCATCAGGATGGCATTTAATGGATTTTTCACCTCATGGGCAACTCCACCCGTCAATCGGCTAATCGCGGACAGGCGGTCGGCGGTTTGCAGGCGGCGGCCAATCTCGCGCGTGGCTTCCGGATCGCGCAGCCGAATCAACAGACTGGCAGCACTGGCATCTAAAAACTCCACGGAAAGCAACGCAATGGGAACTGCGCCCGTTTGTGGCGCTATATCCAGCGGAACACGCCGGTTCCGCACCGGCCTTCCGGTTTGAATCGATTGCCCCAACAACAACCCAATCGAGGTGGAAGGCGGAAAGATGTCTGTCAAAAGCTGCCCGATCAGTTCAGCGCGTGGGCGGGTCAGGTAGCGGTCTACCGCGCCCGTAGCGGCAATCAAGCGGCGGTCGCGGCCAAAAATAAAGACCACGTCCTCCATTTCATTCAGCAGCCGCTCCACGTTGACGCGCAGATCCGCAATTTCCACTTGCGCGCCCCGCAAGCGTTCCCCCAGCCTATTTACTTTGTTGGCAACCAACCCAAACTGGTCAGCTTTGGGAGCACCTTCCTGTTGAGATTCCTGCTCGCCTTGCGTGATCAGGTCCAACATTTGCCCCACGCGACCCAGGGGGCGATAAGCAATGGAAGAAAAGATCAGGGCGGCAAACATGGCCCCGACGATGGTGGCCAGGGAAACTCCGGCATGAGTAGTCAACGAAGGCAGGATGTCTTCCCGAATCAGCCCAGGGTCAATCAACACGTGTATGGAAAGAACCTGCTGCCGGTTTTCGAACAGGTTGTCGGACACCTGATACGTTTTTTGGCCCGCCAGCAACACCGGAAGCTTGCTCCACCATTTGGTTTTGCGGACCAACTCTTCAAAATCAGCGGGAGCCGGAGCTTCATCCAGTTTCTTTCCGATATGCTCCGCGTCAGTTCCGTTCAGAATCACGTTTTGGGGATCACAGACAGCAATCTCCACCAAGGCCGATTCCGTCAATAACTCCTGCAACTGATCTGTAAGGTGTTCATCCTCCTGAATGGTACGAGGCACAGCGTAATGAGCCGGATGACGATCCAGCGAACGCTGCACTGCGCTATGCACCAGGCGGCGAATGGAAAGAGAGCGCTTCAGATTCACGTCAAATTGACGGTTCACTTCTTCCGTGAGATCTACCGCGCTCACGGCAATCGCAATAATGGCAGTGACGAAAACAGACCAGAGAGTAAGGCGAACTTGCAGGCGCATGCCGTTTGCGCGCTAAGGAATCAGGACCACTTTGCCAGCAGTGGCGCGGCTCTCCAGATCCCGGTGGGCATCTGCAACCTTTGCCAAGGGGTATGTACGGTCCACTCGAATCTTGAGCTTGCCGTCATTGATCCATTGGAGGACGTCGCCAGCCCGCCAGAGCAGTTCTTCCCGGTTGGCGGTGTAGTGGGCCAAAGAAGGCCGTGTCAGAAATAGGCCGCCTTTCTGGTTCAGGATTTGCGGATCAATGGGGTCCACCGGGCCGCTCGACTGGCCGAACAGCGCCATCATGCCTCGTGGCCGGAGGGCATCCAGCCCTTTCAAAAAAGTAGACTTTCCCACGGAATCATAGATTACGTGGACGCCTGCATTTCCTGTCCCCTGCTTCACGATCGCTACAAAATCCTGGTGCGTGTAAAAAATCACTTCGTCGCAACCGGCTTCTTTGGCAATGGCAGCTTTTTCTTCCGTGGAAACCGTGCCAAATACGTGCGCACCCTTCATTTTGGCCATTTGAATCAGGAGGCCGCCCACTCCGCCTGCCGCTGCATGCACCAACGCCATATCCCCTGCTTTCAGCGGAAACAAGGAATGTGAGAGGTAATGTGCGGTCATGCCTTGCAGCATAGCCGCCGCCGCAGTGCTCATGTCCACATGATCGGGAACCTTCACCAATTGCCACGCAGGCACCACGGCGAATTCAGCGTAAGAACCACGGTTCATGGCATAAGCCACGCGGTCTCCCACAGCTACTTCCGTGACGTTTTCCCCAACGGCAGTCACTGTTCCAGCACCCTCATTGCCCAGCGTCACCGGAGAATCGGCTTTATAAAGCCCCATCCGGAAATACACATCAATGAAGTTCACGCCAATGGCTTCTAGTTTGACAAGGGCTTGTCCGGGCCCTGGCGAAGGCGTAGGCACTTCTGCCAGTTCCATTTGTTCCGGACCGCCTGCTTTCTGAACCTGTATACGTTTCATTGTGTAAATTGTCTTAGCGCCCGACGGGCATGTACAGCCGTTGCGTAGAGTAACAGATACATCAGGCTGAACGGAAAAAGCAGAAGCAGCGCAATGGTGCGGACCGCACCAGCGCCGGTCAAACCTGTACGAATTCTAACAAACTCCCACAAAGTGGCGACGTTGGTGCGGTCAATCCATACGTAGTCGCCATTCTCGTTCAACATGAAAACGGGAGCAGGAATGCGGGCAGCCAGCATCCACTTCCATTTCGTCATGATGGGCTCGCCGGAACAAATAATGCCAGCAGCCTGGTACTGGTTGGCAGCTAGTTCCCGATAAAGAGCCTTGCGTGATTCCGGCGTCGTGTAGTCCATAACGCGGTAGACTTTGCCATTCACACCCTTTGGCACGCCTCCGTAACAAGTTACTAAATCAATTTCGATTTCCCCTAGCACCGGAATTAAATTTTCGATAAGCTCACGCGATCCGCTTTCTACCAAGAGAAGCCGGTAAATGGTGGGGCGTGTATGAGGACGCAGGAGGTACCGCATACTTACTTCCCTTCTGAACGGCCTGTAGGCGTGGTACTGATGTCGGGCTTGATACTGGCTTCCAGGGCGGAAGAATCCGTTTCCCGAGCTTTGGCAAACTCTGCTTCAGCCTCCTTCTGCCGCTTGCTTCGCTGCAGGATTTGGCCCAGCCGGAAGTGAGCAAGACTTACCAGCGGAAGGCTATCTCCTTCCCATGGACCTTGCAGATAAGCCTGAAGAAACTCTTCCGCCCATTTGGGATGCATGTTCATGCGCACCAGGGTTTCCCCGGCGGCAAAGTCAGCGGCGCGGTCGTCCGGAACGGCTTTATGCGCACGGTCCAGAATGGTAAACATCTGGTCCCAGCACTGGTTCCGCACGGCCACTTCCACCAATTCGCGCCATGCTTCGATTCGTTCTCCATCAATCCGCAAAGCCGCGCACGCTTGCTCTTCAGCGGCATTCACATTCGTTTGCGGCTGTGTCAGATAAAAATCCGCCAGCGTGACGCGAGCATCATAATAGCCGCTATCCGCCTGAATGGATTTCTGATAAAAACTTTCCTCGGCGGCAGCATCCTTCCGCACTTTGGCCAGTTCCGACTGGGCCAAATACCCACGCGCCGGGACAATCTTGGTCATTTCCTCGGCATAAGTTAAGGCCTTCATCTTATCTCCGCCGATCAGACCGGGCGCGGCGTAATAGTACAACAGCAAGCCATACAAAGCATCAGGGTTGGTTGAGTCCTGTTGGTAAGCGAGATCTAATTCTTTTTTGGCACGGCGGGCATAGCTAAGCTGCTTAAACAAAGATGCTTTTTCCGCCAGCCGACCGCACGCCGCCGCAAGCTGCACATGATAAACAGCATTCCCTGGTTCCAGGCTAACTGCCTGCTCGGCCAGTTTCACGGCAACTTCCAGGTTTCCCACGCCCATTTCAGCGCGGGAAAGCAGCCATAAGGAACGGGGGTCCGTGGAAGAAAGGGGAATGAGCGCTTTTGCGCGATGGTAGTGACCGGCTGTGATTAACGCGGAGGGTTCGGGAGGAGCACCTGGGCCGTTGGTAAGCTCCGGCAGCTTACAAGCGGCCCAGGCGTAGGTACAACAAAAAAAGAAACAAGAGAAAAATCGAGCCAAACTACTAAGCCTGCGTCAAAACTTCCAATGCTTTCTTGAGCAGCAGATCTTCGGTCGGCTTTGCGGCAGTATCCTCTTTGGCGATTGGTTCGCCTTCGTCATCCATTTCCACTTGGTTATCCGGCTCTGCCAAGGGAACATCGGGAGTGATACCGTTATCTTGAATCGACTTCCCATCCGGCCCATAGTATTTCGCCACGGAAAGAATCACTGCTGCGCCGTCATCCATGGTGATTGCCTGACGGACAGAAGCATCTCCATAGGTCCGCTCGCCCACCACCTTTGCACGCTTATCCTGTTGTAAAGCCGCCGCAGCCACTTCTGCTGCACTGGCAGTTCCACGGTTCGTAATCACCACTGTGGGAATGCGGACAATATCTTTTTTCGGGTCAGCACTGAAATCCTTGCGAGCAAAACGCTGGCCTTGCACATAGCCGATCAGCCCTTTTTCCAAAAACAGATTCGCCAACTCCACGCCATCTTCCGGAGTTCCCACGGCACAGTTCCGAAGATCCAGAACCATCTTCTTTGCGCCCTGTTTTTGCAGCGAGTCAATGGCAGTCGCCACTTCCTTTACTTTGCCGTTTGCCAGGGTTTGAGGACGAATGTACCCTACCTGATCCGCCATCATCTTGCTTTCCACAGGGGGGTAAGCCATCACAGCGCGCGTCAGGGTGAATTTTTGCGGTTCCGGTTTGCGGTGAAGGGCACTCAATTCCAGGGTGGAACCAGGCTGGCCGCGCATCAGGAGATTGGCATATGCCAAAGGCATATCGCGGGTCGCCACACCTTTCACAGCTTCAATCATGTCACCCGTAGCCAAACCAGCTTTCGCGGCAGGCGAACCAGGAACCACGCCAACCACCACGATGTATCCCATTTTCTTAGAAAGCACCAAGCCCACATCCCCGCGATAAGTATCGAAATTCTTCAGGTACTCCTTATACTGCGTGGGGTTGAGATAGCTGGCGAAAGAGTCCAGGGATTCCAGCAGCCCGTTCATGGCTCCGAGCGTGACATTCTTCATGTCCGGCTCTTCCACATACTCCGTCTTGATGCGCGACAGGACTTCCGTATAGACGCGAAGGTGACGGTAGACATCTGCTCCGGGCGTTTCCGGCGGAGCGCCTTTGCTGAGCACGGTGCCAAGCAGCAACAGGACGACCAGAAAGGTCGAAGACATCACGACCACAAACTTCGAACGGCTATTCATATCGGCTTGGACGTCTCCCAGAATGGATTCGGTGCGGCTTTTCTCTCAAAGTGTAACGCAAGGAGGCAACCCAATTCATAGGCCACCCGCCGTAGAGGGACACAGACTAGATATGGCAGTGCGAAAGACCGCGTTTTTCCAGGTACTGCTGATGGTAATCTTCCGCAACCCAAAACGTAGTGGCGGGAACAATCTCGGTCACAATCGGCTTGCGAAACTTCGGTTGCCATCGCTCCACGGAGGCACGCGCTGCCTGTTCCTGGGCGGCATCATGGAAAAAGATCGCTGAACGGTACTGCTTGCCGGTATCCGGGCCTTGACGGTTCAGCGTAGTGGGATCATGATTCGTCCAGAACACATCCAGCATCTGGTCGTAAGATACTTTTTCCGGGTCAAAATCCACTTCCACCACTTCCGCATGGCCAGTACGGTCCGTACAAACCTCTTTATAGGTGGGATTGGGTTTAGCACCGCCTTCATAGCCAACCGCCGTAGCCGTCACACCAGGAATTTGGCGGAAAGCAGCTTCCACTCCCCAAAAACATCCTGCTCCAAACGTGGCTTTCATAAAAAATTAGATTCCCCAAGCGGGGAATAGTTGCTAAGCGTCAAGAAAATAAACGGCTTTCCTCTTTTGCTAGGTGTACATTTGAAGAGTTGCTGCTCGAACCGGATTCCCCAAAAGAACTCTGTGATGTGCTCCGTGGCGCCGCCATGGGCAAGCAAACCATTCTGCTCGGCGGCAATTTCAGCAAAAAAGGAATGGGCGGTCCGGTAGCCAACGCGGAAGTGACGGTTACCACGAAAAAGCTAAATCGCATTCTGAAATACGAACCGCGCGATTTAACCATCAGCGTGGAAGCAGGCACTTCCTATGCGGAACTGAGCCGGGTATTAGCAGAAAACCATCAAATGATTCCGCTTGACCCGCCGGGGGATGAAACGGCGACCATCGGCGGCATTGTGGGCGCAAATCTGAGTGGCCCGCGCCGAAGGCTTTACGGCACTGCGCGGGATTTTGTGATCGGCATGCAGTTCGCCACGCTGGAAGGCAAGCTGGTGCAATCCGGCGGAATGGTAGTGAAGAATGTGGCCGGGCTGGATATGGGCAAGCTGATGATCGGTTCCTTCGGCACTCTGGCAGCCATGGCAGTGGTGAATTTCAAGCTCTTTCCGCAACCCGCCCAGGAAGAAACAGTGCTTTTGGAGTTTGAAACGCTTCCTTCCGCTATGGAAACGCGGGACCGCATTATCCGGAATGTGCTGCAGCCGGAAGCCGTGGACCTGCTGAATCCGGCAGCGGCTTCCCCGCTTGGTTACCGGAACTATGTTTTAGCAGTGCGATTTGGCGGAAACAATGCCGTGGTGCAACGTTACCGCCTGGAGCTTAGCGCCCTGGGACAGGCGACCTCACTGTCCGGTCCAGCGGAAGCGCGGCTTTGGCAAGGCATACAAAATTACACGCCCCAGTTCCTGCAAAGGAATCCAACAGGAGCCGTGGTGCGTGTTTCTTCCAACCTGACGCAATTGGAGCAGGTATTTGCCTCCTTAGATGTTCCTACCCTGGCGCGGGCTGCCACGGGTGTTACCTACGCTTATTTCTCTCAAGCTGCGGCTGCCGCAAAATGGATCACCGGCATCAAGAAGTATCCTTGGCGCGTGGTGATGGAATTTGCCCCGGAAGCGGAAAAACATAACCTGGAGTTGTGGCCTTCTCCCGGCAGTGATTTTGAGATGATGAAAAAGATCAAGGCTTTGTTTGACCCTGACTCCCTCTTGAACTATGGCCGGCTCTACCGCCTCCTCTGAAACCGATAAACCACAACAGGCAGATCTTGACCGCTGCGTGCATTGTGGTCTTTGCCTGAATGCTTGCCCCACTTACCGCCAACTGGGTGTTGAGATGGATTCGCCACGCGGGCGCATCTACCAGATGGTGCAGGTGTCCCAAGGCGCTCCCATCACTGACTCTTACAAAGAGCACATGGACCTTTGCCTGGCTTGCCGCGCCTGCGAAACCGCCTGCCCCAGCGGAGTGGAATACGGACGGCTGATTGAAGCAGCGCGGGCGCAACTGGAACCTCACATTCACCGACCTTGGTGGAACCGATTGTTCCGGCGCTTTATTTTCGGGCACCTCCTTCAATCGCCGGGCACCATGACGGTGGCGGGTTCCTTGCTGTATTTATATCAAGCCAGCGGACTCCAACGATTAGTACGCCTTTCCGGCATTCTGAAATTGATGGGCAAGTTAGGCAGGCTGGAACAGCTTTCTCCGCCTGCGCAAGCGCCTTTCTTTTTTCGGCAAATTGGAAAAACGTTCTCAGCGGAAGGCGAACGGCGCTATCGGGTTGCGTTCTTGGCCGGATGCATTGCCAATGTTTCTTTTGCGCGGCTCAATGAGGCCACTGTTCGGGTGTTGCAGAAGAACGGCTGTGAAGTGGTGATTCCTGAAGGGCAGGGTTGCTGCGGCGCACTACATGTCCATTCCGGAATTCGCGACGAAGCACGCACGCTGGCACGGCGGAACATTGATGCCGTGTTAGGAGGAAACTTTGACGCGATTATCAGCAATGCGGCTGGATGCGGCTCTACATTGAAGGAATACGATGAACTGCTGGAGCACGACCCCGCTTATGCAGCGAAAGCAGAACAATTCGTCCATTTAATGAAAGACGTAAATGAGTTTCTGGCTTCCATTACGCTGAATCCCGCCATGGGAAGAGTGGCCGCTACTGCTACTTACCAAGATTCCTGCCATTTAGCGCATGGACAAAAGATCAAAACAGCTCCTCGAAAACTGTTAGCCCAAGTACCGGGATTAGATTTCCGAGAGATGCCCAAGGCAGATATCTGCTGCGGAAGCGCCGGGATCTATAATGTGGTTCACACGGAAATGGCGATGGCGATTTTAGAAGAGAAAATGGACGGCGCAAATCTGACTGGAGCAGAATGGATTGTTACTGCCAACCCTGGATGTATGCTCCAGCTAGAAACTGGAGCTCGCATATATGGCAAAAACCAGCGAGTCATGCATGTGGTGGAAGTGTTGGACGAAGCTTACAAACTAGCAACTAAAAAAGCGGAATAGCTCTTTATTTCTTCGCGCCAAGTACAATCGGGTCCGTCTCAATCAATTTGAGAGACTTCACCATATCTTGTGTGGAACTTTTGTACTTTTTAAAGTGAGGAGTTTCCAGATGCACCTTGTACGCAGATATATCAGCATACACTTCAAAAATGCGGATGTGTGTGGGCTTATCTTTTAGCGCTACGGCGTATAAACTCAGAACTCCCGGCTCAACACGAATTGAGGTATCGATTTCTTCTTTTAACGCAGCTTTATAGGTTTCTAGTTGGCTGGAATCAATTTCAAGTTCTGCCATTCGTACAATACGAGTTTGCATCTGTTCGGCAGGGGAGCGCCAGCATACACATACAGAAAAAACAAGCATTGATGCCCTAACAGCTAAAACCTGTTTGACATCCATGTTTTCCCGTTCTTCTTTTATACTCTCAAATTAATTGCGAGTCACTTACCCAGTTCTGCGGGGTAGACTTTCTACCCCGCAGGTAAAACGCATGAAACAGTTAATTAGCGGGACGTGCTAGTGGTTGCGCCTCGGACTTTATCCCAGCCCTGACGAACAGCAGCCTTGAAGTCATCCCAAGAACCTTGTCCTCGGCTGGCCCAATCACTTTTCGCACTGGTTTCCACATCTTCCCAACGGGAACTCTTGTAGCGAGGATCGTTCGCCAGCGTGGAGCCGTATTGATACGCAGGCGCATACTGATCATAAGAAGCCCCGCCCGAAGAATAGTTCGTGGCGAAGTGCTTGCGGTACTCGGTATCGTCGCCCAATTGTTCCACTTCCACATCGGTCCGGCGCACCGTGTCCTTAATGGTTTGCTGACGCTGAGATACATCTTTGCCCACCACAACTTCTTCCACAACGCGGGCCTGTTTAGACACCACGGCTTCTTCTGCCGTTTCCGTTAATTCGATTGTGCCTTCCTTGAAGGCGGCCAGATCAGCATCCGTTACGGGGCGATCTACAGGACGGCGCTCGACGCGCACATGCTCTTCGCGCAAATTCACGGTTTCTGTTACAGGACGCTCTGTGACATGTGAGTACACACGCACTCCACCGCGGCGCACTTCCCGCTTGCCTACCTGAAGTTCTTCCTCTACAACAGAGAGTTTCTGTTCCCCCGGAATTGATCCAGTCAGATTCGTGCCAGTTGCTTTGTTCGACGTAGTGGCTGCAGTTGTGCCTTGTTCATCCACATTGGTTGCGCCGTAGCTTTCCAGCAGGTCTGCCGCTTTGTCCTCCTGCCCATCAGCAACAGTAACGGCTACAATCGCTCCTCCGCTAGTCACCCCTTGTGAATAGTATTGATCATCATCCCCAGATCCGGTAAAGGATCGGAAAAAATTACTGATGGTGGCTCCAATGCCCTGTTCGGAGTTAGGAACAGACGCGGAAGAGGTCGTAGTGGCACCGGTGTTATTCGCCATGACTTGAATATTTTCAGTGGCGAAGCCCTCATTGATTAATTCTTGTTTTACTTTCTGTGCTGCTTCCGTATTCTTGAATAGACCTACAACGGTATGTGGCATTATTGCTTTACCCTTTCTGACATGGATTGCTCTAGAAAAACTTCTACTCGGAACTTTGTAAATGATCCACTTCGATCTGTTCTGAACGAAGGATCACTTGCTGCAAATAAGGAGCTTCCGTAATCCGTTTCGTGATGCGGATCTCCTCTTTCAACACGAGTTGCTTGCTCACAACCAACACTTCTTCTATTACGGAAATGATCGTAGTTTGCCCTTCATATCGGGGAGCAATGGGACCTTCCACTACCCGATTTACAGGAATCCGTTCCACTTCCACAGTTTCAGAAAGTAATGGCTCATTCACCAACTCTTCCCGCTCTTGCACTAGCTTCCGGAGTCGGACAACTCCAGTCACAATCTGTTTTTTTTGAATGTTTAGTTCTTCCTGTAAAACAGGGAGAACGATCTCTTCGCCAGCCTTAAGCTCACTAACATGCTGGTCTTCCTGTGAAGGAGAAATTCTTTCGAGCTGAGAAGAGTTATTCATTACCAACATCTATCGAGATGCATTTACGGCGCCAACTTATGAATTCAACCCTTGCATATCTAAAAGCTAGTGCTGTTTCTTACATTCAGGAAAAACAGCAAACAAAAGCCCTCTGACTTCTCTCCCTTCTCGATTGGAAAGGTGAACTGTAAGAGGGCTAAATAAATTACAACGGGTTATTAGCTTTTTGCTTTTGCTACTACGGGAGCCTTTTTCTTAGTTTCTTCCCCATTGCTCCCGTAGTCTTGTAACGTAGCTTGCTGAAGCAACGGCTTGGACATTTCCGTAAGAAGATAATCCGTGCTTTCTTCTTCCCCTAACGTATAACTCAGCAAATTAGCTACTTCCCTTTCACCAATCTGGGTAGCCAAACAACGCACGTTTCCGTATCCAGCAATTTCGTAGTGCTCAACACGTTGCGCGGATGCTACCAGAGCCAAATCTGCGGCGAGCGGAGATTTGCTGCTACCTTCTTCAATAGTTTCCTGCCCTTCTTCGATCAGCCCCATCATTGCCTTGCAAGGCTTCGGTTTGGCAGGCTCACCTAATAAATCAAAGATCATCTTGAGACGATCTACATGGGTTTGTGTTTGCACCAAGTGCTTCTCAAACCCTTCTTTCAATTTGCGATCATGGGCCGCACTTGCCATTTTCGGCAGAGCCGATGTTAGTTGCATTTCGGCATGCAGCAAGTCTTGAAGCTCTTCCACTAGTAATTCTTTTAGCTGTGACATGGCTATTCCTTTTCCGATCTCTTATCTCTTTGCTAAATGACCATTGCTTTCCATTTGCCACTCTTGCGCCCGTCTTTTCTGATTGCAGTTCCGTGAATGCCGGGTTGTTGACAATTTCCACATCCGGCGCTTCATTCCACGGCCCACGAGCGTCTGCTTCTCCCCGTTGGCTAATTCCGGTGGAGTCATTGAAATACTGATTCACCAGGCCAGGAGTGGGAGGAATACGGCCAATGGAGAAAGTTGGCTTGCCCAAGCTCTCCAAAGCTGCCGTAAATGCCTTCATGTGCGTGATTTCACGTGTCATCAAGAACTGCAAGGCATCAATGGTGCCGGGGTCATCACAAAAATCAATGAGCCGTTCATACACAATTTTGGCTCGTGCTTCCGCAGCAATGTTGCTGCGAAGATCTACATCCAATTCACCAGTAATTTTCAGATAATCCGCAGTCCAAGGATTTCCCATGGAATTGCGGAGATCCGCCCCTCCTCCACCGGCAATGGCAATCAGAGGATCGCCTTCCGCAGCACCCCGCTTAGATTTCATGGGTTTCAAGTGCATCCGAGCCAAGGTACCGACTACTTCCAGATGGCTTAGTTCTTCCGTGCCAATATCCATCAGAAGATCTTTCCGTTCCGGATCATCGCAGTTTATCCCTTGAATGGAATACTGCATGGCGGCGGCTAATTCTCCATTCGCACCGCCGAACTGCTCCAACAGCATATTTCCAAAACGCGGATCGGGTGTACCGATTCGCACGGTATACATGAGTTCTTTTATGTGATGGTACATAGCGACCTAGGCTCTGCACTGTTGCAGATCATAGGCCGCTAGGGAACATGAAAAGTTATGAAAATTACGAATGCAGGTTTTCGTTAAACCAAGCCACTGTTCTCTTTATCAGATCTTCCATGTGCTTGGGATCATGGAAACGATGCCCTTCATTGGGGTACACCACGAATTGTGTTTTTACACCCTTTGTTTTTAAGGCGTGCCAGAATTCATATGACTGCGGCGCGGGGCACTCCCCGTCCCGGTCGCCCACCACAACTAATGTGGGAGTCTGTACGTTGCCAATGTAGTTGATAGGTGAGCTCTTGGCATACACCGCGGGATCATCATACACGGATGCACCGAAGTAAGGAATCATCCACTCGTCAATGGAATTTTGCCCGTAGTAGCTTTGCCAGTTCGCAATCCCCGCACCGGCCACGGCAGCTTTGAACCGATGGGATTGCGTCACTGTCCACATAGTCATGTAGCCGCCATAACTCCAGCCGCCAACGCCCACACGATTGTTGTCCACTGGCAGAGTTTTTACCACTTCGTCCACACCGGCCAGAATGTCTTGTAAATCCCCGTGGCCGAAGTCTTTGACATTGCCCGCCGTAAACGTCTCACCCGAACCATAGCTGCCACGCGGGTTTGGAAACAACACAAAGTAGCCTTCCGAGGAAAGAAGGCTCAGGTCAAACATGGTACCCGGCCACGAGGGAGATTTTGCACTTGCCGGCCCTCCATGGATGGAGACCACCATCGGATAGCGGCGGCTTGGGTCGTAGTTTTTGGGAAATAGAAGCCAGCCTTGCACGGAAGCGCCGTCGCTGGTCCAGTGCAGTTTTTTGGCTTCTCCCCAGCTTGGGCGGGCAGAGGCGTTGCCCTTTGTCTTAGCCTGCCATTCCCCAATTGGCCCTTCCCACACTTCGGGTGCATGTTCCCAGGAACTGCGCACCACTGCCACGGTCCGATTGTCCTTGGCTACGGAAAGGCTCAGGTCTTCCGACCCGGCGCGAATGGTTTCATCGCCGCGCCACAACGTTTCTGCCGTGCCGGTTGCGGCATCCAGCGTGGTAATGGCACTGCCGCCATCCGTGCGTTCTGTGAGGAGAAGTTTGCTGGGGCCAGTCCAATTCAGCCAGGATGGAGAGGTCTTTCGGCCCGGCGTAAGATTCTTTGCCTCACCCCCGGAAGCCGCCACGGTGTAAACGTCGCCGCCAGTGGAGCCTTCATCGCTCATGATGCCTTCCACGAAAGCAATGGTCTGGGCATCGGGTGACCAGCGGGGAACCGCAATCTGTGTTTTCGGTTTGTAGACGAAGTGCGGCGCTCCGCCTGCGGCATCGACTGTAAATAACTGCGCGATCCACCAATTGTTATCACCCGCGCCCTTGGCCGCTGTGTAAGCAAAGTGCTTGCTGTCCGGCGACCAATCGTATTCATACACGTAGGTGTCAGAGGGAGAAATCGAAGTTGCTTTTCCATTGTTGGGATCGATCACGGCCAGACGCTGCTCGTAGAATTTTTCTTCCACGACGCCTTCATCTGCCTTGGTCGGCTCCAAGGGTCCGGCGGCACGTACCGCATTTTCGGTAAACAGAACGGCCAACCGCTTTCCATCCGGAGACCAGCGCACGTTCTGGAGAAATCCCGTCAAGGAAGTCAGCTTGTGTGGGGAACCGCCGGTTGCCGCCACAGTATAGATCTGTCGCTGCCCTTTGGTGGCGCAATCCGAAAGAAAGGCCAACTGCCTGCTATCGGGCGACCAGGCCAGCCCTTGCTCGGCACAGGCTGGCTGGCCCTCCGGCGCCTGATCTTTACGGGAGAAGCGGAAGCACTTCCAAGATCCAGCAAATAGATCGCGGAGTTTGCGGTTTCGCTATTGTCTTTGGCCCGCAACGCTTCCACCCAGGCGAGGCGCTTGCCATCCGGCGAGATTGCCGTTTCCCGATAATTTTTGTTGGTGTAAAGAGAAGCCAGCGTCTTTTCTATCTGCGCTTCAGCCGGAACGCTGAATGCGCACAGAACCACCAGAAAGCGAGAGAAGCGAAGCATTTTTCTATTATCAGGGATGCTTACAGTAGGATGAATCTGTACGGCTACGAACACTCATGACAGAGCAGGAATCCTTCATGGCAGAAGCCATCCGGCTGGCGACGGACAATGTGACCAGCGGACGCGGCGGACCCTTCGCGGCTGTGGTGGTCCTCAACGGCGACATCATTGCACGCGGCACTAACCTAGTGACCTCCACTCACGACCCGACTGCCCATGCGGAAGTGGTGGCGATCCGGCGGGCTTGCGAGGCTGTGCATTCCTTTCAACTGCACGATTGCGAACTCTACACTACATGCGAGCCATGTCCTATGTGCCTGGGAGCAATCTACTGGGCAAGGCTGCCCCGGCTGTTCTACGGAAGTACGCGCGATGATGCGGCGGGCGCGGGGTTCGATGATTCCTTTATCTATGACGAGATCGGCAGGCCACTCAGCGGGCGGCGCATTGCCATGCAAAACCTGATGCGCGCCGAATCCCTCTCCGTGTTTCAGGAATGGCGCGCATTTCAAAGCAAGATCGCTTACTAAGAACGCCGCAACGTCGCTTCAATCAGGCCGTGCGGCTCATCCACGGGAAGAAACACTTCATTCGGGTTTTCCATGCCGAAGGGACGGAGATCCACTAACAAGCAATGCTTATTGGGCAGCGTAAGCGAGATTTGTTCCACTTCCGGCGCTGTGCTCAACACTGCTTCTCCCATGGCGTATAACGTGTGCTGCACGGAAAGGCTTTGGTGCGCAGCAAACGCGTCCACCATGGATTGGCGAATGCGTGCCCATTGCTTATCGAAGGGGAGATCCGTCTGGGTGTAGATCCAAGTGGCGGTAATGGAGGTAGCGAAAATGCGGTCTGTTGCTTCTTTCAACGTGGTGTACGGATCTTTGATATAGCCGTAAAACGAAGAGTTGGTTGTTTTCAGAAGCACTAAGTCCTTGAGGCCAGAAGTTACGGTTACTCCCTCACGAGTTGCTTGGATGGCCGTGGTGCGTTTTTCGTCTGATCCTTTTTCAAAGGCATGATCATTCAGCCGGGACCAGCGTGTTTCTTCCAGCGTAATTTGCGTTTGGTGAAGGGCGGGATTGTTTTCTAAAAAGTGCGCAGCGAGGCGCTTTCCAAAGGCTTCCACGGAATCGAGCGGTGCTTGTTTTGCCAAAGCGTACACCGTGTTTTTCATGGTGTCCGTAGGAAGAATGCGCCCGTTATCGCCTGTGATGTAGCACTGTTCGTAGTCGCCGGAAAAAGCAATTTGCACAGTGATCTCACGCAGGTCGTGCTGGTCCGCATGGCGCTCCACTTTCACCAGACGCACACGCGCTTTTCCGTATTGATTGGTGGCTATCTGAATGGACATAAGAGAAAGTTAGCTGCCCCGGTATGTGCTGTACCCATAAGGACTCAGCAGCAGCGGAACATGGTAGTGCGCTTGTTCATCTTCCACTTCGAACTGAATGGGGATTTCCGTATAGAAGCCCTGGTTCACGGCAAACCACAGGCGGTAAGAACCAAGCAATACGGGAAATGCCTGCGGCCAGTGCCGGATGCGCCCATCGCCATCGGTTTCGGAGTTGGCTACTTCCTGCCAGCCCCCACCCGGCGGGCAATGTTCCAGGCGCACGGCGACGTTTGCCGTCGGTTTGCCGCGAGCCGTATCCAGCACATGGGTAGTGATTCCCTTCATTCATTTATTCCCCTATTTATTCAGCAGGCGCTTTAACCGCAGATGCGTAATTTCCCGCTGCTCCCCCGCAGAAACGCGAATTTCCGTTGCCTGATCGTTGCCTAATCGTTGCTTTAATGCACGCAACATCTGGTCTGCCGTTTTGCCCGTGGCACAAATCAGAAACACAAAACCAAAGCGATCTTCATACTGGTGATTCGCTTCCCGCAAGGCAACCAAAGTTTCATGCGAGGCATGGCGCGCGCCGTGCTGCTCTTCCCGCGACCATTGACTATCACTATTTTCTCCGATGCGGGGATGGGCGCGAAAGGCTTCCAGCCAATCTTCCGGCTCCAGGCTCCACCAGATGCTATCTGCCGTGGCAAATACTTCTTTCGGATTGGGAAAGGAATGCTCCGCCATCTCCCTGGCCCAACGCCGTGACCCGCAACACCGCAGCAGGTCGGCTTGGGAAAATTTTATTCCCGTCAGATCAGTTTCCCCCTCGGCTCACCGTTGATTTTGCTCCCTCTCAGATACACATCTTGTATCACTCCCCAGAGTTCCAGACCATCATATGGCGTCTTTTTGTGGCGATGGTGGAGTTCTTCCGCGTGAACGGTGAATGGCTGATCCGGGTGCCAGACCACGAAATCGGCATCTCCGCCTTCCCGGATAGCGCCCTTGTGATCGTCTACCGAGGCGAGCTTTGCAGGTTGAGTTCCCATCCAGCGGGCAATATCGGTTTCCACAAAACCGCGCCGCCGCGCTTCCGTCCAGACCAGCGGCAACAGCAACTGAAGAGAACTGATGCCGCCCCATGCTTCCAGAAATGAGCCTTGTTTTAGATCGGGAGTGGCCGGGGAATGGTCTGTGGCAATCATATCAATCGTGCCATCGCGCAATGCTTCCCAGAGCAGTTCCCGATTTTCCCGCTCGCGAATGGGAGGAGCGCACTTGAAAGCGGTGGCTCCGTGGGGAATGTCTTCTGCCGCGAACAGGAGGTAATGGGGGCAGGTTTCCACCGTGATCGCTAAGCCTTCCTCCTTCGCGGCACGCAGCATTGGCAAAGCGTCAGAAGAGGCCAGATGAACAATATGGATACGGGCGCAATACTCGCGGGCTAATGAAATCATCAATGCCACTGCTTCGTTTTCTGCTGCACGCGGACGAGATCGCAGCCAAGTGGAGTGCGCTTGGGGATCGCCTTCTACGTTGCTCAGCAGATGTTCCGGCAGTTCGCAATGCGCCTGGAGCACTGCGCCGCCCAGCCAGGTGATACCCCGGCGAAGGGAGGCTTCCGTGACATGCTCGAAATCCGGCGTGCCGGAAGGCGTCAGAAAGCACTTAAAGCCGCGTACTCCGGCAGCCGTCAAGAGCGGCAAGTCACGGTGATTGCCGGGAACAAAACCGCCCCAGAACGCCACGTCCACCCAGCACTTTCCACGTGCCGCTGCACGCTTTTGCTCCAATGCGGCTACGTTGTTGGTGGAAGGAATGGAGTTGAGCGGCATATCCACCAGCGTGGTGACGCCTCCTGCGGCTGCCGCTTTGGTGGCAGTTTCAAAGCCTTCCCAGGTGGCGCGGCCTGGCTCATTGATGTGAACATGGGTATCTACCAAGCCCGGAAGAACCGAAGCATTTCCCACGTCCACCACGTTGCCTTTTGTTTGGGAAAAAGGAGCAACGCCGACGATATGCTCGCCGTGAATGTGGATGGCGGCAGGCCGTGTTCCCTCGGGCAATACCACACGCTGGCTCCGCAAGGTCCACTCATGCACCATGGAGAAACTCCCGCAAGAGATTCACGGCAACACGCCGCCGGTATTGTGCCGTGGAACGGATGTCATCAATTGGCGCAATCTCCGAAGCAAGCGTATTCCCCGCTTGTTCCACCGTGGCGGCATCCAGCACTTGCCCGCGAAGCATGTCTTCCGTTTTTCGGCAGCGGAGCACCGCAGGGGCAACACTGCTGAGCGCAATCCGCACATCTTGAATTACGGAGCCATTCCGGGAAAGTGTGCCAGCAAAGCCGATTTTGGTGATGGCCTGGGCGCGGCGCGTTCCCACTTTTCGCCCATACTGATGCCGGGGAGTTTCCACACGAGGTAACCGAATGCGGGAGATGATTTCGTCCACCGCCAGCAGATTCTGTTTATAGCCGGTGTGAAACAGATGGTAAGGCACCCAACGGGGGCCGCGCACAGAAAGCAACTCCAGTTCGGCATCATACGCCAGCAGCACGGGGGAAGAATCCGCAGCAGGAGAAGCGTTTGCGATGTTGCCTCCCAAGGTGCCACGGTTCTGCGTGGCGATGCTGCCCGTCCAGGAAGCGGCTTGGGTGAGCAACGGAAACTCGGTTTGTAGTAAGGGATGGCGCTGCACCTCCGTATAGGTGGTGAGCGCGCCAAGCGTGACATGCTCCGGAGTTGCTTCTATGCCGCGCAGTTCGGGCAGCTTCCATAAGCTCAGCAGCATGGGCTGAAAGAGCCGCCCTGCCTGGAATAACACCATCAGGTCTGTGCCGCCTGCGATTGGTTTCCAGATGCCGGGTTCCCCCGAAAGCCGGTGAAGCGCCTCTTCCAGCGACCGAGGTACAGCCAATTCGTATGCAGGAACATTGCCCTTCATGCTGTGGCCGCTTTCAAGACGGAGTCACAGATTTTGCGATAGCCTGTGCAGCGGCACAGATTGCCGGAAAGGCCACTCTGAACCTCCGCGAGAGTTGGATGAGGATTCCGCTTCAACAGAACAATAGCAGCCATGATCATGCCGGGCGTGCAGATGCCGCACTGCGCCCCGCCACATTCCAAAAACGCTTTTTGCACCGCGTGAAGCCCTGCTTCGTTGGCCACGCCCTTCAATGGTGCGGATCTCCGCGCCTTGCGCCTGCGCTGCGGGAACCAAACAGCTATTCACCAGTTCCCCTTCCAGGAGAACGCCGCACGCGCCGCACTCCCCTTCTCCGCAGCCTTCCTTGGTGCCGGTCAGTGCCCATTCTTCCCGCAGTACGTCCAGCAGGCGCGCCATGGGATAGACGCTTGCTTCGCGCGGCTCGCCGTTCACCGTGCAGTGAAGCGTGATTTTAGACAACCGCTTCCTCCATGATCTGCATCAGGTCTTCCGGCAGCAGCGGCACTTGATTCACAGCAAGTCCCAAGGCATTTTCCACGGCATTCAGAATGGCGGGCGCGGGTCCATCCATGGGCAGTTCGCCAATCCCTTTCGCGCCGGAAGGACCATAGGAATACGGCACCTCATCGAAAAAGACGCGGATGGAAGGCAAATCAGCGGAGGTCGGCATAATGTAGTTGGTCATCTGCCCATTGGCCATGCGGCCATTTTGCCAGACCACTTTTTCATAAAGCGAAAAGCCGATTCCTTGCGCCACGCCGCCTTCAATCTGACCGGCGGCCAGAACCGGATGAATGACCTTTCCGGCATCCTGGAGTGCTACAAAATCTTCCACGCGGATTTCATAGGTAGTGGTATCGACACTGACTTCGGCCACGTAGACGGCCCAGGCATATGTGCCATAAGCATCGCCTTGGTAGGTTTCATCATTCCAGAAGATGCCGGGCGGAGCCTTGTACTGGCTAAAAGAACGTAACGTGCCAAATGCCCCTGTATAGGCGCGGCACGCTTGGCGAAACTCTTCGGTGGTGTAGGTATCTTGGAGTAAGCTATGCCCTTGCAGCGTTTGCTTCAGGCCGATGGCGGCAGATTCCACTAGTTTGCCGACCACCATCACCGTGCGCGAAGCTACGGTAGGACCGCTATTGGGAACGTTGGCTGTATCGGGCTGCGCCAGTTCCACAAGATTGTAATCGATACCCAGCGCTTCTGCGGCAATCTGAGAAAAAATGGTGTTGGTGCCTTGGCCGATTTCCGTGCTGGCCACCAGAATACGCACCTGCCCTTCCGCAGTGGCTTCCACACCAACGCGCGATTCGAGGTAACGCTCGCCGGAACCCGTAAAGCCCGCACCATGCATGAACGTGGCAAAGCCCATGCCGCGCTTGATGGGGGAGTGCGGATTGGTTTCCGCAAACTGCTTTTGCTTCCCGTGGTAATCCGCTTCCCGGAGGGCGCGTTGAAGAAGCGACCCTAACTGGAGATCTTCCCGCATCACTTGCCCGGTAGCGGTTAAGTCCCCATGGCGAAGGAAGTTGCGCTCCCGCAACTCTTCCGGTTCCAGGCCTACGACGCGAGCCACATGGTTCAGATGGCGCTCCATGGCAAAGATACTTTGCGGAGCACCAAAGCCGCGAAAGGCACCATGCGGCGGATTGTTGGTGGCCACTGCCGTGGCGCGAATTCGGACATTGGGCCACACATATGGCCCCGCTGCGTGGATGGTGCCACGCGACAGCACCACGGGAGAAAGCGTGGAGTAAGCACCGCCATCAATGGCGAAGTGAATTTCGGTGCCCAGAAACTTGCCTTCCCGCGTCACTGCCGTGCGGATGCGGGTATGGGAAGGATGGCGCTTGGTGGTGGCGACCATGTCTTCTTCCCGGTCATAGATCATCTTCACGGGCTTGCCGGATTTCCACGCCAAGAGTGCGGCATGAGCGGCCAGAATGGAAGGGTATTCTTCCTTGCCGCCAAAGCCGCCGCCGGTTTCCGCCTGAATCACGCGCACTTTGTCATCGGGCAAATGGAAGATCTTGAGCAGCGATTTATGAACATAGTAAGGGCACTGCATGGAGCCCCATACGGTGACGCCCTCTGTCGGGCTGGCGAGTGCCGCCATGCCGTTTGGTTCAATATAAAGCTGCTCCTGCGCGCCGGTGCGGTATTCGTCTTCCACAATGTGGTCGGCTTCGGCCCACACGGAATCGATATCGCCCTTTTCCAGCACATATTTCTTGAAAACGTTGTCTTCGCCCCAGATCACTTCCTGTTTCGCAAGAGACTGTTCCAGATCAAAGACAGGAGGCAAAGGTTCAATTTCCAGGGTGACTTTTTGGCGGGCTTGTTCCAGCAGGTAACGGTCCGGGTGCGCGAGCAGCAACACCGGCTCCTCGCAATGGTTCACCACTTCATCGGCAAGGCAGGGCTGATCCAGCAGGATCAACGTGATGTAGTTTTCTCCAGGGATATCTTTAGCGGTAACCACCGTGAACTCTTCCCAAGGAATGCCTTCCCCGAAGCGCACTCCGAGAATTCGCCCGCGCGGCACAGGGCTGCGCACAGTTGTCCCGTAGAGAGCGCCGGGAAAGCTCAGGTCCGCAATATAGCGAGCTTTTCCTGTTACTTTAGCGGTGCCTTCTTTGCGAGGCACTGCCTTGCCGATGAATCGGGTTCCCATATCACAGCAGTACTTAAATTATAGGGGGCCTGCCAGACGGAAGCTGCGTTCTTTTCCGGCTCCACATGCTATGTTGGGGTCTTCTACCTGCTTGCCACCCTTTGTTTTAGATCCTGTTGAAGTCCGCGTGCTTGGCTCCCTGCTGGAAAAAGAAAGCACAACACCGGAATATTATCCCCTTACTCTGAATGCGCTGGTGAATGCGTGCAACCAGAAATCCAACCGGTACCCGGTAGTTTCCTATGATGAGGAGACGGTCAGCCATGCGCTGGAACTGCTGCGTTCCAAAAAGCTGAGCGCGGTGATTGTTTCCGGAGGCAGAGCGCAGAAGTACGCGCAACGCATTTCCGAACTGCTGAATTTAGGAAGGCGTGAACTGGCGCTGCTCTGCACGCTGATGCTGCGCGGGCAGCAAACATTGGGCGAGTTGCGCGACCGCTCCGACCGCATGTACCACTTTGATGATTTGGCGCAAGCTGAGCTTTGCTTGCAGCATTTGATGGACGGCGGATTGGCGATCAAGCTTCCCCGTCAACCGGGCCAGAAGGAAAGTCGGTATGCACACTTATTGTCAGGGGAAGTCGCAGTGGAAGAAGCAATGGCGCAAGGGGAATCCGAACCCGAAGGTCGTCAGGATCGTTTGAGCGCCTCTGGAAGCGGAAGTGGCGGAGTTGCGGGAGCAGGTGCGGGTACTGCAACAGCAGATTGCGCAGTTTTTGTAAGCATACCTTGGTAATTAATCCTGCTTCACTTCCGTTTCTATATTGTGATGATATCTGGGTAAAGAGCCGTGGCTTTCTTTCCAAACACTCGGTCTCCCGTCATCAAGGTGTAGCGAAGTTTACGAGCCAGTTCCAAGTAAATACAATCCTGTAACGAGTGTTGAAGGCGAGCCGCTGCTATGCAAGCTTCGGAAAGAACCTCAACATCCTCGTAGAAGTGGATACCACCCGAGTCGATCGTTTGTTTCCAGCTATCTGCCGCCATCTCAGCTTGAGATAGCGTAAGACTTCCTTTACGAATACGCCGCAAGAAAGCGGCGGCTGTTTCCACAATGGCTAATTTGGGAGCTGCTATTGTTTCTGCCCGACCCAGGTAGCTTTCTATCAGAAAACTATCTTCATCGGGTACAAACAAAGCAACTAAAACGCTTGCGTCAACTACCAGATTCACCCGCGCTCGTCTCTCATTTCGCGGACCAGATCGGCGTTACGGTCAGCGAGTGCGCCTCCTAATTCCCGTTCCAGTTGTTCACGACAGACTCTGGCTAGCTGCAGAAAAGAGCGCTTTTGGGTGCCTGCCGATTCCGTGAGAATTGTGCGGAGGTGTTGCTCCAAGCTCGTTCCGGTCCGTTGCGCTTGTTTTTTATGGGCTTCTACGACCCACTCCGGCAATTCACGGACTTTTACTTCAGCCATGTATCTATTATGGCTCGGAACGACGATAAAGAAGGTTGGTATAAGAAGGGCAAGCACCCTATCCGAGAGTCCCTCGGAAGTGCCGGAGTTGCGTGAACAGGTGCGCGTATTGCAGCAGCAAATTGCGCAGTTCTTATAGACAAGGCATCTTTCCCTGAGAGTCGGTCCTATTTTACTGTGACTTTCTACAGTGATGTGTTTGGGTAAATAATGAGGGTTACCGCTGCTCTATGGTCCAATTACTTGAGTTTGGCCCTGACGCGAAGGCATACATACGCCTACAGCTTTCAAAACAAGAAACATTGTGGCGGGCTTTATGCGATCTGCCGCTCGAAATGGGACGGGTGTTCGCATGGCTGCCACCACATGTCTCATTATGGGATTTGCTACATTTCGCGTGGCATATCAACAAACGTATAGATTCAGAAGCCGGCACCATCGACTACGAATATAGAGAAAAGCAAAACTCGTATATTGCAACGCACTTGGGAGAGTCAAGTAATAAACTTGCCATATTTCGCGGCACACCATCTCCTCCGCTTAAAGAAATTCGGAATCTCACTGGCCCTGTAAGCACCTATCGGTTGACGCGGCGTTTCCCGAACACCTACAGTGATGAAGTTCCAACCATCACTGAGATACATCACATAATAAAGGCTCCGGTCACGCGAGAGGAAGTTGATTCGGCGCTCGCTGGACCACTCGAAGGAATGCCGTTTACCGGAGTACTGACATCTCTACCCCCTGATCATCCGGGTCTACCTGAGGAACGGGAACTAGACTATTCTTTCATTCAACTGCTGGTGAGGAGAGCCGAAGCAATCTTAGTGGGTGCATACGGTGATGATGCCGTTCTAATTTGGACGCGTGCTGGTAGCATTGTGTGACAAAGCGGTTTTTCGTTGCGAAGTTTGGTCCGAGCAAAAGATAAGGCCAAGTAAGATTGGAGAAGGAAAAGAATCAGGCAGCAAATGGGACCAGCTTAGAAATGAACTTGGCGTCAGCTACCAGATTCACCCGCGCTCTTCTCTCATTTGACGAACCAAATTGGCATTACGGTCGGTGGGTGCGCCTCCTAACTCCTGTTCCAGCTTTTCATGACAGACTCTGACTAACTGCAGAAGAGAGTGCTTTTGGACACCTGTCGATTCCATAGAAATATTGCGGAGGTGCTGCTCAAGCTCTTTCCCGTCCATTATGCCCACTGCTTATGGCCTTCTACGACCCACGCCGGTACTTCATAGACTTTTACTTCAGCCGTTTGATTATTTCGTACCTGATTGTTTTGTACTCTGTTAAAAATTATCATAGTCTTTTCACCTGATTTTCCAAGCTTTTCTGAAGCTGCACGTGACGCAGCACAGGCAGCTACCAAAAAGGCCGAAATCATACTCCGCTTTGGCTTCCACTCCAGCAACCACGAAGTAACTCCTGTTACCTAATTAACTCCTTTTCCGCCTTAGCTTACAATAAGATCCACCCACGATGTGGGCCAACAATCAACAAGAGGAGATTCCTGCTAATGATTCTTTTGACGTCGATCAAAAGGCATGCTCAAAAATTGCCGATAATGAAAACTACTTGCGGATTTACACTGTTTTTCTTGGCACTATGCGCTCCGCAAGTGAAGGGTGCCACTATTTACACTTATGTCTACACCGGAAATCACTACACTGGCGCTGTATCTCCATACACCACCAGTATGGACATTACCGGATCGTTCACCTTTGCATCAGCACTTCCCTCCAACACTTCTTATCCCACAACTGAGACGCCAATTACATGGTCAATCTCCGATGGTGTAGAGACAATTACCGATACTTCGGGCCCACTTCTTGCATTCAATGTCGGCACGAACTTATCTGGGAATATCATTAATTGGAGCTTTGGGACTAGCTTTAATATCTCCACTGGCCAGCTTTTTATAGCTTCTGCAAACGCTCCCGGTTCAGGATCTAGCTCTCTTTGCGGCACTGATGCTTGTGACGATATTTTTGGTTTGGGAGCAGGCCATTTCGTTGGGCTTGCATCAGTTGCGAGTAATCCTGGCACTTGGACCTTGGCGCTGACCTCAACGACTACGCCAGAACCATCCTCCGTAATCCTGATAAGTGCAGGACTATTTGCCATAGCGTATATCGCACGCAAACGAGTTTCTTCGGCGAGCACGAGCAACCACTAAGGGTTTGTTAGGCACTGATTTCTCAATATCAAAACATTCGTGCTCTGTTCTCGAATGCTAAGAGAACAGGACTGACCTCTACTGATGTTCGGTGAGTAATGTTTTCCCAAGTATCTCCGGGCAGGCATTAGCAGGAATTGTCAGAATAACTTCCTTTTGCTCGTCCCTGGGACTGAGGGAAACCTTGTTCGACTTCAGCATTGCGCCCGGTCCCTGGCTTCGTTCATCTGCATATCGGCAGACCAGCTTCGCTTCCAGTTCGTATGGTTCCTCTGGAAGAATATTCAGGTCAATGACGCCCTGTTTCATGTCTGGTTGGTTCGCATCAGACAAGGCGGACGGGTTGGCGATTCCTCTTGCCTCGATAGAAACGAAATTACTGACCAATAGCCCATCCGCCCACGTAACGCGAACGGACACATGGCGTGGTGCGAACTGCTGTTTCAGCCGGATGTCCGCATCCTTGATCTGTTCGCCTCCTCGGATGGTGAGGATCGTGGCTGTTTCACGGTCATGGACACCTGGATAGAACGCCCGGTGGTAGGGGAAATCAGGGCGCTGCGCGTCCTCGGGGTTCACAACAATCAAATACTTGCCTGGCGGGATGTGGACGAACTTGAAGAAACCATTTTTACCTTGGCCCTCTGAGTACCCTTGCCCCCTTTGCGGGAGCCTCTTATCCTCCGCCGGAATAATGTACACGCGTGCATAGGGCAGCAACTTGTTCGATGAATCCAAAATCCGACCTTGAATGGATCCACTTGCGAAAACCTCAACATCATGCTCCTGACAGGCACCTGCCTCTAGCTACAGAGGAGGCTGCGGTTCGTCGCTTCCGATATACCAGGAGAGGGTAGTGCCCGATGTTAGATCCGGAATAAACTCATACTTTCCTGATGGCAGACTGTAGAATGCATATAATCTCTCAGTGTCAGCCTGCGTCTCGTATGCCCTTCCGTTCGCCTTCACTCGAACCACCGTGTTGGCAAGCGGCTTTGGAGGATACGTACCCAGGGTGTCATCGAAATTGCGATCATGTTGGGCAATTTGGCCAATAAGTGAGGGTGTTTGCTGACCGCCACGTTGTTGTCTGAGGACTCGAAGCGCCGCACCAGCAGTATTAAGTTTTCGTGTAGCGCTGCAGATACCGGCATGAATGAACCCATCATCCCCAATGAACGTATCGATAAGGTATATTTCACCGGCTTGAAACGAGATACCGCAATCCCCTCCGCCAACGCCTGTTAGGACATCGACCTCATGCACATCAGCAGAAAGCCCACCGAAGGATTCGTTTATTTGTATATGTGCCTTTCTGCTGCTCAAAAGAGCGGTATCTTCCGTATATTCTAAGTCCGTCACCGCGAGCACTTTCCCCAGAAACACAGGACCTGTTTTGTCGCCCAGTCCGGGACAACTGCCAGAAGAACTGCAACTACAGGACAAAGCCATAGAACTTAAGAACAGAATGGATATCAAGGCTCTCAAAACAACATGCATGGAGTTTAGATTTTGCTCTATTTTGGCAGGTACCTAGAGCTATCTTGCACCACGGCGCTTTGCCACTTTAAAAGTTAACCGGTCTGGTACTGCTCCAGCAGGGGAACTGGATGCGTTTGCCACAATGGCGAAGTTTTCCGGAAATTTTGCATCGCCGTGGCTTTCCATGTACTTACTAATCCACTGAGAGTAAAGCCGGATGGCTGCCTCGGTAGGTGGGATGTCTCGGGTAAAGAGCGGATCGATCCCTGTGAGCCAGTTCCACACATCGTCTTCGTTTACCTTGGCAATTTGTATCGATGCTTTGGCAGCGGGTTTCACATCCGTGCACTTCACGTGCAGCAGAACTTCCGTCTCTTTTTCCGGCAGTGTTTCGTATTCGAAATCAATATGGCTGATCAGGCCAGTGTTGGTCACCTTTTGCATCGCGCTGTGCAATACAAAGAAGTTGACCTGATCGCCAGCTTTGATTTGTGCCAAGCGAATCACAGAAAGAGGAGGCAGCCTGGTACCTTCCACAATGATCCGCTGCAGAGTGACCATTTTCTGAGCGTCTGCCACAGTGCCAACTGTTACCTCCTGTGCCGGAGCAGTTGCCATCAATAAGGAGAAGAAAACAAACAAGACACGCATAACCCGTTGTCGCAAAGAGTGAAATCAGCATAGCAATTCCTGCAACGGAAGCAGATACCACTTCGCTATTACGGTTGTAGGTCTCAGCCTGTTGCCAGCACCAGGAGTCATGCAATCGTAAATAAATTTACCTAGGAAAATGTTTTGTGTCGTTCCAGGGAAATTTCCGAGTCAGAGAAAAAAGTAAAAATACCGCTTGTGAAGTTATCTGTGGATGAAATAACTCAAACTGCTGGAGGAAATACAAGTGGGCTCTTTTCGGCAACTCAGTTTTTCTGGTTTTCACCGTTTCTGCATTTGGAGCCGTGATCCCAGCTACTTCGGGATCGGCAACGATCAACAATATCCGGCACTCTGGCAGCTTGTACCACCGCAAGCGTCTGCATTAACGGAGGAGGAGTTCCGGCACATCCCTTTGATGTAAGCATCGCGCCCATTAGCGGATTCCTCACTGTCACTTACGCGAATATCAACCCTCCCGTTTCCAACCAATCGTGCCTGAGCCGGGGACCTGGGTTGCCGGGTTGGGAGTGCCGGCTCTGCTTATTGGGAGAAGAGGTTTGTGTGAGTGGTTTAACTATGGGTTAGCGGAAGTATTTGCCCAGCATTGGCAACAACAGCGATGCCATAGTAAGTAAGATCCATACAATCTGGCTCGGCGTGACGCAATATACGGGCTTTTCAGAACCATACCAGAGTTCTTCCTGCTCAGCGGTACGGCTATGCGAGGGCTTAGAGTGAACCACTAGCCTCATTGTAGAAAAGCAGCACCCGAACTTCCATGGGTTCTGCTTCATTGAGGAAGCACTTCGTAATGTAGTACGCGGAGAGAAGCAAAGCTTGCGTAATCCTAAAGGATGATGCCAAACCATTTCGGCGAAACCCGGCCTACCCCAACTGTGCAAGTGTTGCATTTGATCCTGTTGAGCTTAGTCACCCTGGTGGCAAGGAGTTTCACGCTTTCTCAACCTTACTTTGTGGATAGTCCGCACCATGTGAAAGCAATCGAGGACGGCAGTTTTGTGGTGCAACCTCCTGGTTACTTTCTTTTTCATTTTTCCGGCATGGTGCTGGTTCAAATTCTGCACGTTAGTCCGTCCATCGCATTGAGAGTGCTAAATCTCAGTTTTGGTGTTGGCGCGGTGGTTGTGTTTTCCCTTTTGTGTGGCTATTACTTCCAGCCGCGACATGCCTTGCTGCTGTCCCTCACGTATGCGGCTTCTCCGCTTGTTTGGTTCGCGGCGGACATTCATTCCACGTACGCTGCCATGACCTTTTTTGCTCCGCTCTTGTTCCTTGTGATGGAAGCAAGAAAGCAGTTCCTTCTCGGCTGTTTCGTATGGGCGATGATGACAGGATTCCGCCCATCGGATGGAGCCTTCGTACTCCCCTGGGTGCTCTACCAGAGTTGGAGTCAGCCATGGATGGTGAGAATCAAAGGATTTGTTGTTAGCACACTCGTTCTGCTTGTGTGGTGGATTCCCACCGCACAGCGCTTTGGCGGCGCACTGTTTTCCCCTCTCACCGCTTCGGGCTCCACAGCCTCCCGCCATGCACAAGGCTTACTTGCTACCGGTTTTTCCCGACATGCGGCCACTGATGTTCTTCGCGGTTTTTCTGGGATGGTAATTGCTTGGGGCCTTTTGCTCCCCTTGATTGCTGCCGGTGCTTGGCTGTTGGGGCGGCGGGATCGGTTGGTCCAAAGTTCATTGGTATGGATCATGCCAGGCATCTTGTTTTTTCTGCTGTATTACATGGCCGATGCGACATACCTTTCCTTCTGTGTTGCTCCTGGCTTACTAATCGTTGGCCTTCTGCTTCGCCGTTTCAGCACCTCACGACAGACAGCAGTTTATGTTTCTGTGCTTGTGGTTGCTGTGGCTTTCTTTTTGGGAGCACAGCCCATTCCAGCGACCAGCAAAACCCGCGCCGTTCTGGATAGTTATTTTCTGAAGTACACGGCTTGGTCTCTTCAGCACCAGTACGCTCCCCGGTTAGCTGTCTTGTTGGGCGCTTGTGGGGAAACTGATGTGCTTGGGGAATGCCAGTAACTCCCTTCTATAGGACAGGACTATCATTCCCTAACATGGCGCGGCGCACAATCTTGATCGGAGGAAAGCCTTCCTTCATGAAGCGGTTGTGGAACTCTTCCAACGTGAAATCCTTGCCGCGCATTTTCTGGTAATCTTCGCGTAGTTTCAGGATTTCCAACTTCCCAAGCGTGTAATACAGATAGGTCGGATCGGAAGTGCCGCGCTTGGTTTCACGCTCCCCATTGGCGCGAGACTGGTAACCTTCTTTTACAAAAAAATCGATCGCCTGCTCATAGGTCATTTTGCCTGTGTGCATCTGAATGCCGACAATGTAACGCGCATTTCGCAGCAACGCGTCCTGCAATTGCCCCAGTTTCATTTTCGGTTCGTTGGAACGGTAGCCTTCATCCATCATCATCTGCTCGCAATAGTGCGCCCAGCCTTCGGCATTGGAGGAAGCCCCCAACAGTTTCCGCACTTTGGAGTTGATGTTCTGCATCCATAGGAATTGCACATAATGGCCGGGATACGCTTCATGAATCGCAGTGGCCAGAATGGTGCCGCGATTGAATGCCTCCATGTGCTCTTCCACCTGTTTCGCGGGCCAGTTCGCTTCCGGCAGCGTGACATTAAAGAACGCTTCCTTCGCTACCTTTTCATAAGGGCCGGGCGTATCCATGGAAGCCATGGTGAGCGCCCGCATAAAGGGCGGAGTTTCCTCTAAGATCGGTTTCACAGGGGAAGGAATGGTAATGATGTGGCGGCTTTGAATAAAGTCCGTCAAGCCGCCCAGCGTATCGCGGAAGGCTTGCAGCAGATTCGCGGGCGCGGGATGGTCTTTGTCGGCTTCTTCCAGAATCTGCTGAGCAGTGCGCTTCCCATCTATTTTGGCGGACACTTGGCGAAACGTTTCCTGATTACGGCGGAGGTCCGCATAGCCGATCTCCAGCAGTTTCTCCAGCGGCGTATCCACCATTTCCTCGTAAAGGAGCTTTTTGCTATACAGGTCCGCTCCCAGGCGGAAATCCCCGTTGGATTTCGGCAGCAATTCCTCTTTCAAAAAGCGGTGGTATTGGGTAAGCGCCTCAATCACTCCTTGATTAGAAGTTTTGAATCGCGCCATCAGTTTGGGGTCAGTTACTTTGTTGAACGCCAATGGTACATCTTTTTGAAAAAAGCTGATGATGCCGGGCATCTGCTCCATGGCAATGGAGGTGTAAATACGCGGCGGATTTTTCAGGTTCGCCCGTGCTGCTTCAAACACGGCAGGCATCTGCAATTCACGAGCGATTACCGATTGCAGCCGTTCTTCCGGCGGCGCAAACGTACGGCTCATCAGCACGAAGACGCTGTTGGTGATTCCGCTCGAATAGCGATCCGGATTTTTTTCCCAACCGCGAACCTGCTCCAGTTCCAGCAGGGTGGCGCGAATATCGTTCAGGATTAACTCGCGGTCGCCCTGCTCTTCGGGTGATTTGACGGCGAGGGCGGAGAATTGCTTTTCGGCGCGGTGCAGCACCTCCAAACGTTGGTCTACTGCCGCCTTGGAGTAATCCTCCAGTTGCCGGTCGTACTGGTGAAAACCCGCCGCCGTGCCGGACGTGGGATTGAACCGGAAATACACCTCGTCAAAGTATTTATCTACCTGCTCAGAGAAGGTTTGCGCGCCTGCCATGATGGGAACCAGGATCAACAGCCAAATCAACCGCATACTTATACCTTATGATGCACTCCACTGTCCATGGGGTTACTTCCCTGTGCGGGAATTGCTAGGCTGATTCCCATGACGAAATTGCTTCCGTTGTTTTTGGCGGGGTCCTTGGCTTTGGCGCAATCGTTTCCAGATCAGTATCAGGCCACGGCAGACAAAATCATCAAAGCGGCCATGGAGGATGATGCCGGGCTGGCGCGGCTTCAGTACCTGTGTGACCGGATTGGAAATCGCCTAGGCGGATCGGCATCACTGGAAAAGGCAATCCAATGGACGGCGGAAGAAATGAAACGCGCTGGCCTCCAGAATGTGCAAACACCGCCGGTGAAGGTGCCGCACTGGGTGCGAGGCAAGGAATCTGCCACCTTGCTGACGCCACTGCAGCGTCCCATTGTGATGCTGGGGCTCGGCAATAGCGTTGGCACGCCGCCGGAAGGCATTACAGCGGAAGTGATAGCCGTTTCGAACTTTGATGAGTTAACAGCCCTGGGGCGGGACAAAGTGAAGGGCAAAATCGTTTTATATAACGCCGTATACGAAGGTTATGGCAAAACGGTACAGTACCGCACGGGAGGCGCTTCCCGCGCTGCGGCACTTGGGGCAGTGGCGATGCTGGTGCGCTCCATTACGCCGATCAGCATTCGCAGCCCACATACCGGAACGTTGGTCTACGATGCAGCCCAGCCGAAAATTCCCGCAGCAGCAGTCACCATGGAAGATGCGGAATCCCTGGCGCGGCTTTACCAAGCCCATGTGCCGGTGACGGTGAAGCTGAGCATGGAAGCCAGGATGCTGCCCGATGCTGAATCCCACAACGTTTTCGGCGAAATTCGCGGGCGGGAAAAGCCGGAAGAAATTGTAGTACTAGGCGGACACATGGATTCCTGGGACGTCGGCCAAGGCGCGCAGGATGACGGTTCCGGCATTATGGCTTCCCTGGAAGCAGTGGCGTTGCTGAAGAAGCTGAACCTTCAGCCCCGCCGCACCATTCGCGTGGTGGGCTGGACGAATGAAGAAAATGGCGGCGCGGGCGGGGAAGCGTACCGGAGGATGCTGGGCGATCAGATCAAGAACCATGTCGCGGCCATCGAGATGGATGACGGCGCGGAAAAGCCGGTAGGCTTCGGATTCAGCAACGGCGGACCCCGCCGCCGAAGAGGCGATGTGGAAGCGCCTGATCCTGCTTTTCCACGCGTTGCGGCGATGGGGAAACTGCTGGAAAGCATCCAGGCCGGAACCATGTCACGCGGCGGCGGCGGTTCCGATATTTCTCCGTTGATGGCGGACGGCGTTCCCGGATTTGGAGTGGAAACCGTGGGAACGCACTACTTCGATTGGCACCACACGGAAGCCGACACATTCGACAAAATCAATCCCCGCGATTTCCGGCTGAACACGGCTGCCCTGGCCGTGCTTAGCTATGTGCTGGCCGAGATGCCGGAGCGCCTGTCTGAATGGAAGTAGGGCGCTGCGGAGGCTGGCAGCAATCGCCGGTGCAGAGCGGCGGTTGCGGGTGCTCCACATATTCACAGATCATTTGAATAAAGCGCGGGTGCGTGCCCACCGTGCCTGCGCGCACCATTTGAATTCCTAGTTCCTGGCAAGTTTCCCTGGCTTCGGTATCCAGATCAAACAACACTTCCATGTGATCCGAAATGAACCCGATGGGAACAATCACCACCTTGGCTGGTTTCCGCTCCCGCAGCCAGTCATTGATATCCGGGCCAAGCCACGGTTGCGTAGGCGGCCCGCTGCGGCTCTGGTACACCAGCGGGCCAGGGCCAACCAGGCGAGCACGCCTCTTCCAGTTGCTCCACATAGCGGCTGGTTTTTGCCATCCGCTTCGGGAATGCTGTGCGCGGTGAACACCAGTTCCGCGCCGGGCAGTTGCTGCAACGCTTCCTGCACACGCTCCCGCATGGGCTCGATGAAACCAGGATTGTTGTAGAACTGCGGAATTTTTGTGATCTCCGGCGCGCCAGGACCCACTTCGGCCTGTGCGCGAGCAATATCTTCCCGATACTGGCGGCAACCCGAATACGAGCTATACGCGGACGTGAAGAATGCCAGGGCGCGCTGAATGCCATCCGCTTTCATTTGGGAAAGCGCTTCCGGCAGCAACGGATGCCAGTTGCGATTGCCCCAATAAATGGGAATGGCAAGTTCCTTTTGCAAGGCGTCGATTAAAGCGCGGTTCTGATTGTTGATGGGGCTTTTGCCGCCGAAATGGTAGTAATGTTCGGCTACGGCTTCCAGGCGTTCGCGGGGAACATTGCGTCCGCGCAGGACATTTTCCAGAAAAGGAATTACGTCGTCCGGCTTTTCGGGACCGCCAAAGGAAACCAGAAGGAGCGCCTGATAGTCAGTCAAATCCTATTCTCGCTTTTTCAGCACCGTGGAAGAAAGCCAAAACCACAGAATGCTGACGGAGGTCACGCCAAAAAATAGTATTTGGTTCAGCGTGACGGCAAACAGAAAAAGGGCAATGGCAAATCCCCAATACCAAGATTCCGCTTGCCATCCCGCAACCCAGTTCGGCTGGCGGCCGGAAGAAGCAATGCGGGGGCTTATTGCAGGCCAGAAGCGCGGCACAGTGTTTCGGTAAGCGGCATAAGAAGCGCCCTGGTTTGCCTGGAGGTCCGCTTCTTCGCGAAAAATCAGGCGATAGCAGAAGAACAACATCGCCACCACTGCCAGAAGAAACCCGGACCGGCTCATGGCAGCACCCAGGGCCACGGCCATTAAAGCGTTGGCGAAATACAAAGGGTTGCGGACATATCGGTAAGGGCCGTCTGCCACCAGGGACGCTGTTTTCACTTGGGACGCATACACCACGCCTGCATGGAGGTAAGCAGAGGCCCAAGTACGGAGAAACGCGGCGACCGCTAACAAAAGCGCGGCAACGAAAAGCAGCCCGCGAGCCACCAGGTCAGCATTCCATTGCCATTTAGCGCTCAGCCAATTGGCAAACAGGGCAGTAGAGTTTTCATGGTCGAACGAATAGAGAAAGAACCCGAAGCCCAGAATCATGCCGAACAGCATGGCTCTGTTGGTAAATTCCCAATCGGTGGCTTTCATATATATAGATCAGGCAGCGTGATGTTCAGGTTCGTGATAGAGAGGCATCCAGTGATCCGCATTGAGCACCAAGGAAGCATACGTGCGCCCTCCATCGTCATTGAATTCCACTTCATAAACACCTTGTGAGAGCACTTCCACAACGGTGCCAACCTGCCCACGGCGAAGTCCCTTCTCAGGAACATCTTCCAGAAGGGCAACGACGGAGAGCAATTCCGATTCAGCCATGTAACACCTTCACCCGATAGTACAAAGCAAGTGACCAGCGTAATGGCAAGTTCACCACCCGGCAGGCGCATCTTTTCATGAGACAGCTTCCGTTTGTAAGCACTGCAGCAACACCGCCGCAAGTTCTTTGCCGCGTTCGCCGATCTCTCCGATTGGCCCTACGCAGGAAGGGCAGCCGCTTTCGCATTGGCATCCGGCAATGCAGTTCCCCGGTACGGCGCAGCAGATCGTTGCCCATTCGGAATAGCGGGGCGCTTTGGCCGATGCCTCCGGGATAGCTGTCGTATAAGTACAGATTCGGTTCCCAGGCATGGGCGTTGCCTTCGATGTTTTCGGTGAGGGCCACGCCGAGGTCGCGCGGATCGCACATCAGCAGCAAGGAAGCCACCGTGCGCAGCGCATTGCCCAGTCCGGTGAATCCGTTCTGCTTTTCCGTCGGCGTATACTGACGAAAGCCGCCGCCAGAAACGCCGCCGGGAAATGCAGCCAGAACGAGGTGGTGTGCATCTCCTGCTCCGGCATGGAGAGCTTCCCCGCCCCCACGTTTTCACAGCGTGTAAAACTTGATCTTCTTGAATCCCACGATCTGCCGGTTCACCCGCACATCGCCATGCGCTGCTCCGCCGTCTCCAGCCGGCTCGGCTTCGAACTCCCGCAGCGTCTTCACTTGCGTGTAGTCGATCGCGTCGGTGTAATAATCGCAATCCACCCGCTTCACGTACGCCTTGCGCTCTTTGTAATCGAACCGCTCCACGTGGAACTGCTTCGCTTCGTGCAGATAAATCGCTTTTTCGTGCAGCGTGGTGAGCGCGGTGGTGAACGACACTTCGCGCGATCACTTCGCGCTCGCCGGTGATATCCACCACGACGAAGTTATCGCTCGAAACCGAGCGCAGGCTCACGGCATCGGCCGGATAGGTATCCGAAGTCCAGTGCCACGCGTCGCCGGAATGGTGCAGCAAGCCGGACTCCGCCAGAAACGCGCACAGATCCGTGGTGTCGTGCGGCGCCGAATTTCTCGCCCTCCCGCAGCGGCAGCTCGAACGCCGCGCACTTCAGATGGCCGAGCAGGATTTCGAGGTTGTCCGGATTGATGTACGCGTGCTCCGGCGAACGCCCGAAGAAGTACTCCGGATGCTCCACCATGTACTGATCGAGCGGCGCGCTCGACGCCACCATGCACCGCGAGCAGATGCGCGTTTGGCGCCGCCCGGCGCGGCCGGCGCGCTGCCACGTGGACGCGATCGTGCCCGGATAGCCCGCCATCACCACGGCATCCAGCGAACCGATATCGATTCCCAGTTCCAGGGCGTTTGTCGCCACCACGGCGCGAATCTCGCCCGGCGCGCAGGCGCGTTCAATCTCGCGGCGCTCCCGCGGAAGATAGCCGCCGCGATAGCCGCGCACCGCTTCCGTGCGGCAGCGCCCGTTTCGCACGCGTCCTTCAGGTAAGTGACCAGAATTTCCGTGGCCAGCCGGTTGTTGGCGAATACCAGTGTCTGCTGCCCGCGCTCGATAAATTCCAGCGCCATGCGCCGCGATCTCATTGATGTAGCTGCGCCGGATCCCCAGCTGCCGATTCACCACCGGCGGGTTGTAGAAAACGAAGATACTTCTCGCCCGCGGGCGCGCCGTTCCGGTCCATCGATTCGAAAGGCGACTCCGTCAGCGTTTCGGCCAGTTCGCGCGGATTGGCGATGGTCGCCGAACAGCAGATGAATTGCGGCTTCGATCCGTAGAACTCGCAGATCCGCCGCAGCCGCCGCAGCACGTTCGCCATGTGGCTGCCGTAGACGCCGCGATAGTAGTGCAGTTCGTCGATCACGATGTAGCGCAGATTCTCGAACAGCTTGGCCCACTTGGTGTGGTGCGGCAGAATGCCGCTGTGCAGCATGTCCGGATTCGTCAACACCACGTTGGCGCGCTGGCGGATGGCCTTGCGCGCATCCTGCGGCGTGTCGCCGTCGTAGGTGAAGGCGCGAATGTCCGAGCCCATCTGCCTCCACATGCCGTTGAATTCGTGCAACTGGTCTTCCGCCAGCGCCTTGGTGGGAAACAGGTACATGGCGCGCGCGCCGGATCGGCCAGCAACGGTTGCAGCACCGGCAGGTTGTAGCAGAGCGTTTTGCCGCTAGCCGTGGGCGTCACCATCACCACATTGCCGCCACGAGACACCACTTCAAACGACTTCGTGCCTGATGGCTATACAACTTTTCAATGCCGCGCTGCCGCAGCACCTTTACCAATTCGGGCTGAATACCAGGCGGAAGTTCCGCATATTGGCCTTCCCGGGCCGGTTGATGGTGAATGGCACGGATAGGGGAATCCCCATGCCCACTCATCGCCTCAAAGCGTGCAATTACGGCTTGCAGTTGGGGCTAGCCGCTTTTTGCAGTTTGCTGGCCATGGCCGGGGTGCAATCCGGCTCCTGGAACAAAGGGGGTTGTTGCGCGGCACTGGGCAGAGATTCCATGCGGTTCGCTTTTTCTTTGCCCAGTGTACAGCAGCGCTAATCGTGGTCGCGAATGAACTTATATTTATCGATGGTGGCGGTGACGCGGAACGGCATTTCGAGGTCTTCGGGCGAAGGCTCAATCCGGAGCACTTTGCCGGTGCACCGGATTTGAATCGGCAAAGCGCCGTCCGCGAGCGTAATCATGTACTCGATTTTTCCGCCAATTTTCACTTCTTTTGCGGATGGAAATGTCACTCCGCCGGAACTAATATTCGAAGTCTTTGTTACTCGCGCAACACGTTTACCACTCACAACGGAGATTTGAACGGGCAGATTAATCGGGAATCGCTGGGCCCTGCGTTTTTCCATATTCCTCTGCGCAATTATCGGATATTTATTCGATTTCTTCCACTTGCCCTAATTTATATATGGTGCAGCCTTCCTCTATACGGACCTGGTAGTGAATGCGAACCGCGATCTGGCACTCGCGTTTGCTGCTCCAGACCTGAGACAGTTTCTGGAGATTCTGAATGGGGTTTTGGTCGGTCATGGGCTTTCTGGTCCCATGATGAGCAAGGGTGAGCAGCGCCGGGAAATGGCGGAAAGCTAAACAGTTGAAAAAAAGAAAAAAAAGTTGAGAAAAAATCTGTGATCGGCCACGCAAAGAACAACAGCGCGTTCTTTGCGTGACGAAGAAGGGCAGGTTCCTACACGACTTTGACGAAAATGATTACGATGACGTAGAGCGCAAGCGATTCGATCAGAACCAGGCC
>CAWBTD010000004.1:0-142101 GCA_963791675.1 Bryobacterales bacterium | reverse complement strand
ATCTGGCACTCGCGTTTGCTGCTCCAGACCTGAGACAGTTTCTGGAGATTCTGAATGGGGTTTTGGTCGGTCATGGGCTTTCTGGTCCCATGATGAGCAAGGGTGAGCAGCGCCGGGAAATGGCGGAAAGCTAAACAGTTGATAAAAAGAAAAAAAAGTTGAGAAAAAATCTGTGATCGGCCACGCAAAGAACAACAGTGCGTTCTTTGCGTGGCGAATAAGGGCAGGTTCCTACACGACTTTGACGAAAATGATTACGATGACGTAGAGCGCAAGCGATTCGATCAGAACCAGGCCCAGAATCAACGCACCACGAATCGGACCGGCAGCACCAGGATTTCTGGCCATGCCTTCCGTCGCACTGCTAATCGCACGACCCATTCCGAGTCCGCAGCCAGCAGATGCAATCGCCATAGCAAAGCCGGACGTAAGGGCAACCCAGTTGGTACCGCCGTTTCCAGCAGTTGCCGGCGCGGTTCCCTGGGCAAAAATCGGCATGGCGAATAAAAACAGCGCCATCAAAATCAACACTAACTTCCGATTCACGTTCTTTTTACTCCTTCAGTTATGATTTGCTCCCCGGAGGTGGTTGCCGCACAGTCTTAGCTGGGCGGCCTCACACGGAAAGCTGCATTAAGCCGGGTTATAAAAAATGAAATTAATGACCTTCTTCGTGGGCAACTGCGCTTCCGATATACACCATGGTGAGAAGCGCAAAAATATATGCCTGTAAAAAGCCCACAAACACGTGCAGTCCCATAAACACTGCAGGGGCAATTAGATAAGTCAAGCCAAGAAATACAACGGTGACCTTTTCGCCAGCAAACATATTGGCAAATAAACGGATGGTAAGAGAAAGGGGCCGTGCCAAGTGGCTGATGATTTCAATGGGAATCATCAAGGGAGCTAACGCCGGGGTCGGTCCAGCAAAATGCGCCATATATTTACCCGGGCCAACAGCGGCAATCCCCATTAGGTTGTAATAGAAAAATACGATCAAAGCGCAACCGGCAGGCACATAAGGAACCTGGGTAGGGGATTCAAAGCCAGGAATGGTGCCGATCAGGTTTGAAAATAGAATAAAAATAAAAAGCGTTCCGAATAGAGGAAGGTAACGGAGTGTACCGTGCCCCAGGTTTTCCTCCCCTTGGCCTTTCAGAAATCCATACAGTTCTTCCAGAGTTTGTTGAAACTTGCCGGGCTTATCTACGGAAAGCCGCGAACGGAGGATGGCAAACACCACCACAATGATCAATGCCACTAAAAGCTGCATCACCATGTAGTTCGGCCAGGGCCGTTGCGGATTTTCCGCATGGAGGTGGAACACTCCTAAAATGCTATTGGCGACTCCGGCCAGATGATCGTTGAACAGGCGTGTCAGCCAAACTTCTTCATCGCGCATAAGTGAATTCGTAAATCGCTTCCAGAATCACAGCACCGATGGACACCAGTAAACCCGCCAACGCTGCATGAAAGCTGATCGATGTACATTTCAGGATAACAAACGCCCCCAGCACGAGCACGATAAACCGAAACAGAGTCCAGGCAAACGCGCCCGGCTTGCCCAAAGAAACCGGAGTTCCCAGTTTCTGCACCACCTGAACAGTGCCATGGAGGCTCCACCAGGAGGTTGCCGCGCCCAGGGCGAAGCCCACGGCATAACGCCACCCGCCGAACATCGCGGCAATTGCCATGCCGCTTAGAGCGATCAGGGAAAAGAAGCGTCGCAGCCGCCCGACCAGGCTGGCCGGTTCAAGTCTTGGGTCCCACATCGGATTGCGATTCCCGGATGGCTTCCACCATGCCCGCCACAACGCCTAACCCCAGGAAAATGTATTGGAGAAAAGTGGTATGAAACAGGCGATCCAGCCCATACCCGATCAGCCAACCAACCAGCGCCGAAATCGGGAGGAGCATGGCAATGCCCGTGTATTGTGTGAACTCGCTGCCGGAATTTTTTGCCATTTTTGCTTCCCTTCTCTACTGAGCCCGCTTACGACGCAGTATTTCCGCTGCTTGTTGTGCTGTTTCCATCACCAAAAATCCCATTTTGGGGTGGGTTGGCTCCAGGTCAGGCTCCATGCCAAGTTCCCGAAGCGAATCAGAGGTAGTTGGGCCGATTGAGGCGATTACCGCGCTGGCCAGACGTTTCCGCACGCTTTGCGCAATCCCCTGCTCTTCCGCCATTTGCAGAAAATGGGGAAGCTGGATGGAAGTGGTAAACATAGCCACATCGACTTCCCCTTGCGCTGTCCGGCGGGCAGCTTCCCGCAATGGCTCCGTATTTTCCGGCAAATCCCACTGGTACACTGGCACCGCCGTGACTTCACAGCCCCGAGCCGCTAAGGCATTCAGCAATTCCGGATTGGGGCGGCCATACTCTTGCACGGCAACACGACGCTCCGGACGACCTTCCGTAGTAGTCAAGATTTCGCGCCACGTGTTGGGTTCCGGCACCAAAATCGCTCCCGGCACTTCCCATTCCCGCAGAACGGCCATCGGTTTCGGGCCGCGCGCGACCACGGTGACTTTACGAAGAGCCTCGGCGAATTGTCCGGCAGGGTAGCGCGTGGCCAGCACCTTATCCAGATAGCGGGTACCAACGCCTGTTAGCAGGATCACCATGTCAAATTGGCCAGCAAACAGCTTTTCCGCGAACTGAAAGGCTTCCGTGTTCTGCTCCATGGGAATTTCCCGCATGGAAGGGGCCACAATGGGTTCGCCTTTTTGATTGCGGATCAGGGTTGCCATTTCCGTGGCACGCCGGCTTTCCAGAGACAAGACACGCAATCCATCGAATGGCATGGCTTGATTCTACGATAGCTGCTTTGGAAGCTCTTACTCACCCCAGATGTAACGGCTGAACCATTCCAGGTTGTGTTCCATTACGGCGCGCTGCTGCTTGGGTTTATCAATGCTGTGGCCAAACCCTTTGTAGACAATCATTTTCACTGGTACACCCCGATCTTCCAGGGCTTGCCGAAGCTCATAACCGTTTGGAATCGGCACTCGCTTATCGAGTTCGCCGTGCTGAATCAGGGTGGGCGTTTTTGCGTTCTGAATGTAGGTAATCGGCGAAGTTTTGCGATAAATTTCCGGGTCATCCCAGGGCGTGGCTTTCAGGTATTGCCGCGTGAAGGGCGTGATATCCGTGTTGACGTAATAGGTCATCCAGTCGGAAATTCCGGCTCCTACGGAGATCGCCTTGAAACGGTCACTGGAGGCGGTAAGAAAGGCGGAGATGTAGCCTCCCTGGCTCCAGCCCATGCAGCCCATATGGTCCTGATCCACATAGCCTTGAGAAACCAGGTAATCTACGCCGGAAAGTACATCCCAGGCATCACCCACTCCCAGGTTACGGACGTTCAAGGCCCTCATTTTTTCCCCGTATCCAGCGGAACCACGGTAATTGGGGCGGAGCACCAGCGCTCCTTTGGAAACAAAAATCTCCAAGGGGTAGCTCCGGTCCGGGCGGATCACCGGTTGGTCAATGCCGGTAGGTCCGCCATGGATGACGACCAGCAGAGGGTACTTTTTCTGCGGATCGAAATCGGGCGGCTTCATCAAAACGCCTTCAATGGTTGCGCCATCCTTGGATTTCCATGAGACCACTTCCCGCTGCGCCAGTGTGTAATCGCGAATCTGGGTACCGAGGGAAGTGATCTGAGCAGGCAAAAACTGAGTAGTAGACGCAGCAAACACTTCGGGATAGGCCGTGGAAGTTGCACGCACAAACGCCGTAAAGGAACCGTCCGGCGTTAAGGAGAACTGCGCGTTGCTGAAACCATCGTTTTCCCCCACGCGCTGAATGGCGCTATTGGCAGGTTGAAGATTGTAGAGGTAAGAAGCGGTTTTTTCCCGCGCTTCGAAATAAAGCCCCCGGGAAGTCCAGGCCAAAAGCTGAGGGTCTTCATCGAAGGTGGTGCTCACAATTTTGGGGTTGCCGCCTCCGACCGGCACAATCGCTAAACGGGAATTGGAGTAAAAGAAGTATGGGGAAGCGTTAGCTGTTTCAAAGGCGATTTGCTGACCATCGGGCGACCAAATCGGGTTCCGGTCCGGCCCGGAAGTTCGCACCAGAGGGCGCGTGGCATGCGTGATGAGATCCAGCAGATAAAGATCCGAGGTGCCGGAAGCACCAGGAGTAGGGTCCAGAACCGCGCTGAAAGCGATCTTTTTTCCGTCTGGAGACCAAGAAAATCCGGTGACGGAGTAACTGTCATTGTTGGTCATCTGCATGGCTGGTCCGTTGACGGCTTGTACCCAGACATGGTTCATGGTGTGATCCTGCTTCACGACCTCGAAATCGCCGTAACGCTCACGACGATGTTTTTGCGCTTTTGTTTCTTCGTCCGGAGCAATGTAAGCGATGTTTTTGCCATCAGGCGACCACCGGAAAGTGGAGACCGGGGTCTCACTCTTGGAAAACTGCCGTGCTTCGCCGCCGGAAGCAGAAATCAGATAGACTTGCCGCTTTCCGTCACGATCGGAAAGAAAGGCGATCTCCCTTCCGTCCGGCGACCAGCGCGGGCCGTTGCTGGATTTTTTTGCAGCAGTTAATGGAAATGCGCGGCTTGGTTCGGAAACAGAAGCCAACCAGATTTCTGTTTCAAAGGAGTTGTCTTCCCAATTGGTTCGAGATTGTTCGTAGGCGATCAGCTTGCCATCTGGTGAGATTTGCGGGCCAGTTGCGCTGTGCAAAGACAAGGCTTGGTCAATTGACGGCACGGCAGCCATCGCCAGCGCGGGAAGAGTCCAGAACAGGAGGCAGTGTCTCCGCATGGATTTTTGTTTAGTGTAGCGGAATTACAAGATCTTGTTCGGTATTCCTTGTAACATGCGCCTTTCCCCCCACCAGCGGAGAAATGCCACCAAGGACCAAACAATTTCCACTACGCCGAACGGCCACGCTCCTTGCAGAAAGCCGTATACAGAACTTAAGGCACAGGAAACGCCGAACAAAAACGTGAACCAGGGGCTGCGCTTTTCCAGCGCATAGCAGACCAGACCCGACGTAACAGCAAATACTCCAAATACGGTCAGGCCGTCCACGGCAAAGCTCCTATTGATTCCGGCGCGGCAACCATGCGCTCAGCCCGTGCAGCCAGCTCTCAAACTCATCCGGGGAAGTCAGGCTTGTGTCTACGAAACGAGGCAGCAAGAGTGTGGAATCGTTTGCAGCGGCAAGACCCGGATGGCAAGTAGTGGCGGATTCGATTCCCAGCTCTTTCAGCCAGGGGAGAAACTCAGGCCGATGTACGCCGCCTGGATAGCAGAAGTGAGTTGGCCGCTGCCCTGTAAGCTGTTCAATCCGCTTACTGTTTTCCTCCATTTCCCACCGGAATGCTTGCGGTTCCAGCGGCACGCGATGGCAGTGGGTATGGAGCTGAATATCAACGCCACTTTCCGCGATGCTTCGCAATTCCTCTCCATTCATCAAGTGCAACAATCGCTGCTGGCGGATTGCCTGGTAATCTGCTCCGATTTGCTCTGCCAACTGTGCCACCATTTCGTCTTTTTGATGGCTGGAGAGGTGATCCGCTTCTGCCTTTTGGCAGAGTTTCTGCAACGCCGCAGCACGGCTTTCCCTGGTTCGGAGGTCCAGTTCTCCCACTATCCTGCCTCGCCTTTGCCACAACACGTAAGAGCAGATAGGAGGAAATACAGGAAACTGATGCTCCGAGTAGTAGGTGGTCAGATACAACGTGGCTGGATAGCCAAATTCACGAAGCACTGGGAGTGCGCGACGGTGGAAATCCGTAAGCCCGTCATCAAAGGTAATCGCGACGCTTCGCTCCGGAAGGATTCCTCTTTGCAAACGCCGTACGGCTTCCCCTAACGGCAGTACATGGCAGCGAGCGCGACGAATGGCTTCCATGCGCTCCCGAAACAAGCGCTGCGGCATGTAGAGTTCCGGATCCCACTCATGCTCATCGGCTAGCGATATGCCGTGATAACAAAGGACCAGTAAACGCTGGCGACGCCAATTCGTATTGCTGATCAGCCCGAACAAACCCATGTTCCGACTCAACGACAACACTTGCCGTTTTGCCTGTTGTAAAGAAAACATTCCTGCGAGGAAAATTAACGAACGGTGAATTCGGGAGCAAAGGCGGGAGTGACCGGGCCAGCCGACGCGATCTGCTGATAAATCCTCAGCCACTGCAATCCAATTAAATCACCATTGTACTGGGACAAGCCTTCGGAAGCATGTGTTGCGAGTTTCAAAGCAAACTCAGGATTCTCCAGCAGCTTTAGTGCAGCAGCAGCCATGGCCTGATAGTCACCGCAAGGTACAGATAAGCCATTTACCTTGTCCGTCAGAATCCAAGGCGTACCACCAGCGGAGGTAGCTACCACGGGAAGACCGGCAGCAAAGCTTTCCAGGATGGAACCTGGCATATTATCCGCGTCGGCACTGCTGAGGTAGATATCAGCTTCGTTGTACAGCTTCAGCATCTCCTCATGCGGGAGAGCGCCAGTGAAAACTACATTCCGTAACCGGAGTTCCTCTACCAAGCGTTGCAAAGATCCCCGTAAAGGTCCATCGTGCGCCAGAGTCAGAGAGGCTTCCGGGTAATGTTGCTGAATGATGTGGAAGGCCCGGATCGTACATTCCACGTTGTAGACCGACTCCATGCCTCGGTTGTGAAGAAAACGAGGGCTTAAGATACGACGTTTCCGAAATGGGATTTGGGGGGTCTCCAGAATATTTGACACACACAGAGTGGAAAAACCGAATTTCTGAAAGACCTCCGTCAGAAATCCTGAAGGAACCACAATCGCCAAAGGCAGTTTTAACAGATGCCGTGAGAGGGGCCAATTCTGCAGATGGTCCTGCGCACGCCCATCATGGTAATGGAGAATCGCGGGCCGCCTCCATAACTTTGCCAAAATCAAGGCTGGCGCACTTACTAGTATCAATTGATAGTACGCCGCCGTAAATATGTGAATGACTCCACCTTTTCGGATGGCTTTGAGAAGGCGGTAAAGATAGGACAACGTGTTAAATACAGTACGTAAGTACCTTGTGCGTTGGAGCAACGAGCCTGAGGATATTGATTCAGGAGTACTAGAGACGAATACGACTTCTGCCTGCGTATAGTGCAACAGGTGATTCTTCAGACATTCTGCCTGAATAGACTGTCCGCCCGTGACTGCCAGAGACGGAGCCACTAAGATGACTCTCACGGGTGTCTGCGTCATTCTTTTACACCATAAGACAGCAAAGCCGAGTTAGCAATAGAAAGCACATTTTATTATTCGACCCACTCTGGTAGTTTCACTAGGCCTTCCTTATAAAATTGTGCTACTTGGTACTAGGTAATTTAACCTGTCCTCTCTAAAATTGTGAAGGTGAGCGTCTTGTCTTTCTTATTTTTTGTCTTTGTATTCTCCATAAACGCTCAAACAGAGAACCCTGCCGCCTCTCCCCAGCTTCAGCAGGTACTAAACCGACTAGGAAATGAAGCAGAGGCCTTCCGAAAAACGGCACCCACAGTGTCTGCCGAAGAAACACTGGATCAACTGTACCGAGAACCTGGCCAAAGTGAACATACGGAAAACCATGAGGTAGTGTCCGAGTATGGATACGCCAGCCTCCAGGCGAGTCCGAATGCCCTTCATGAAGTCCGCAAGGTCATCAGCGTTGACGGCCACAGAGTAACATCCGTCGCCAAAGCTCGTGAGACATTAACCCTTGACGTTCACTCCGGGGATGACAAATTAAAGAAGCGCCTCCTAGAACAATTCGAAAAATACGGCTTGCGCGGGGCAGCAACCGATTTTGGCCAGATTATTCTTTTGTTCTCTCCACGTCATCTAAAGGAGTATCAATTTCAGCTTACGGGGGAGCGGCAAGTAGGCGCAGAAAGCCTGCTTGCCTTTTCTTTTGAACAAATTACAGGAAGTGGGAGTTTTACCGTGTTTCAGGGCAACACGGCCCAACGGAATCCGCTGAAAGGAGAAATTCTGGCGAGAAAGGAGGATGGACTTCCTCTCCGCATCAGCCTTACCACCATTCACAAAATAAATCACATCACTGTGACTGACCAATCCACGGTGGACTATGCGGAAACAAAATTGGGCTCCATTCTTCCTGTCAGCGTGGTGCACCGGGAATACGTGGATAAAGAAATGCTGACCGAGAATTCTTTCTTCTATTCTCCTTTTCGGAAATGGGCCAAAGGCAAGAAGCTTTCTTTGTCTGACCAGTAGGTAAAAATGGGGCATCCGCGTTTTCTTTACCTTCATGGCTTCGCCTCCGGGCCGACTTCTCGCAAAGCACAGTTCTTCCGGGAACGATTTGCGGAAGCTGGCTATGTGCTGGAAGTGCCGGATTTAAGCGAAGGCAACTTTGAACAACTGACGGTAGGAGGGCAACTCCGGTTTTTAGAACGCCTATTGGAAGGCGAGGCAGCTACCCTGATTGGTTCCAGCTTAGGAGGGTACCTGGCAGCTTTGTATGCTTCGCGGCATCCGGAAGTTTCCCGCTTGGTTTTGCTGGCGCCCGCATTCGGCTTTGCGGAACGCTGGCCTTCCCTGGTGGGGGAAGCCGGTATGAAGCAATGGCGTGAAACGGGCAGGATTGTTGTATACCACCATGGAGAACGGCGGGAGCGTGAGCTTGGATTCGACTTTTACCAGGAGAGCCAGCAGTGGCCGCCCTTTCCCGGCTTCCCTCAACCGGCACAACTGTTCCATGGCATTCGAGACACCGTGGTTCCGCTGCAAGCCTCCGAACAATTTGCAGCACAGCACCCGAACGCTTTACTGATTACGCTTCCATCCGACCATGAACTCACGGATGTGCTGCCGGAGATTTGGCAGCACGGCGCATCTTTTCTGCTCCCTTCCTGATGGCTTCCGGTTTCCATAGCATGCTTGATTTCCAAGCAGAGCCAGAAACGCTGGCTGCCGCCGAACAGCCAATGCACCTGCTGCTTTCCAGTTCCCTGCGCCACTCCCACACTTTTGCTTTGTATGCAGAGGTGCTTGCCCGTGTGGGTTCCCGTGCTTTGTTTCTTCCTTTCGAAGTTCAGCCGGAAGACCAGGAACGGCTCAATCGGCTCATGGCGGTATTTCGTAGCAGCCGGTGGATAGAAAGCATCATGGTTTCCCATCCATTCAAGCAGCGCGTGCAACCTTTTCTGGATATTTGTATGGAGCGGGCGGCGATTGCTTCGGCAGTAAACCTCCTCACCAAAGCAGAAGGAAACATTGTTGGCGATAACCTGGATGGCATAGCATTCGAGCAGGGTTTACAGGAAATGCACGGCATCACTCTTGCCGGTTGCTCCCTGCTGTTTCTGGGATGCGGTGGTGTTTCCAGTGCTGTCGCTACACAGATGGGCGCTCACCTCAGCCGGATTGGGCTGGCAGATGTGGAGAAAGCAAAAGCGGAAGCATTGCGGTCAGTGCTGAGCCGCTGCGCTCCTGGAATATCCGTGGAAGTGATTGCGCCACAGGCACCAAGAAACCTCCATGGATTTGATGTGCTTTATAACGGCACTGGCTTAGGAAAAGCAGGCACGGCAGCGGAACAGGAACGTACTCCGCTTCAGGAAAGCGAGAGGACCACTGCATCGCTGTTTCTGGATGCTGTTTACACACCTGCTGAAACCCGTTTCCTCCGGCAAGGAACTGCAAGGGGCGGAAAGGCCATCAACGGATTAGCCCATATGCTGGCTTCCACTGCGCTGCACTGTTCGGTGATCACAGGGCAGTCGATTTCTTGGCAACTGGTATGGGAATGCTACGGATCTCGGATTTGGACTTCTTAATCAGAAGTTACTGAGTCTGCTTCGGGCCCTGAATCTGAATCAGATCAGAATCGGTGAGATCATCATCGGGTTCATATACAGGAGCCAGCACAGACCAGATTTCGTCCAGCTTATCCTGTAAGGCGCTGTTTTGTTCTTCCAGTTGACGAATGCGTTCCAGCAGTTCCTTCTCGGTCGGCACGCTTTCCAGTGTAACGCGCGGCTCTGCTTCTGTTAAATACCATTCATGCAGGGAACATGTGTTTTGGCGCAAGCATCTGATAAGCAGGAAGCAAAACAGAGCTTCCCCGAAGCGATCCAGGAGGATTTCCATGTTACGACGAATTGCAGGTGCAACACTGATGTTGGCGGGAGTTCTGGCATTTGCTCCCACAGGTGCTTTCGCTCAGGACTACCGGTATAACCAGCAGCAGTACGGCTACCCCCAACAACCCGGTTACAGCCAACCATACGGGTACGCACAGCAGCAGTACGGCCCGAATCAGGGTTATGGATACCAACAGCCGCAATATGGCCGTGGCCGTGAGCGCGATGAAGTCCGGCGTCGTGAAGAAAAGAAGCGCTTCCGGGAGTGGGAACGCAGACAAGCTTTTCGCCGTGACTCCTATGAACGGCGTGGATATTATCCGCAGTATTAATGGCTGAATACACGCAGGGAATCAAAACAATCTCGATTCCCTGCGTAAGTCTCAACGCGGAGTAATCGCGCGCTGAGACAGGTAAGGGTGAAGGAAACCAAGCACTTGGCGCTTTTTTCTACGCGCTTCATGAAAAAGGGGATGAAGAGAATGATTGCAAGCCATGTTTTGTGCTTTGGTACATGACTATATTCACAATTCGAACTTTTTCTTGTGTCACCGTGTTGTCAAAAAACTGTAAATACACAGTGAAGTACTCGCCATTTTTTCTATTTCACAGCTTCCTGCCAGAAGCGATAACTCTGACTGGAGATTTTTCCCTGGATTACGTTCATACACACTTTTCAGCCAATGGAAAAATGCCAGGGCATCTTCTTCTAAACCGAGTGTATGAAGACACTTCAGAATGCGGGTAATTCGCAGATGATTGTGATTTCCCGGCCATAACCAATTTTCAGCTTGTGTCTGGAAATTGTGAGCGTCCACCACTTTGCTGTCACGCCATTCGGCTCCGTAGAAGCGCAGCATGCGCAAAAAAGAAATGCGCAGTGTTTCCCGTAAAATTTCATCTTCGTGAAAAGCGGCAATTGTGGTTTCTTCCAGCACTGGCGCACCGGGATTTACGCCGCTTCGCTCCCGTAGGGGAAACATCCACTGAATAAAATCATGCACGTCCTCTAGCTGGTCGTCCGGCCATTTTTGTAGCGTGGCCAAGAGCCTGCCGCTACTGTCTTTGGCTTGTCCGCGAAAAAACTGCACAATTTGATTTGCCATAGTTCGTTTCCTTGTCAGGTGGAAAGGAAGGAAGCTTATGACTATCTAATTTACTGAACGTGCCCACACGAATAAAGAAGAACTGCTACGGAATATCACAATTCATTGGGGATTACTTTCTCCTGCCACGGCGTAACGCTATACCGTGCGTTTTTTCAGCACTTTGCGAGAAAACAAAATGATTGCTGAGAGCACGAAAAGGGTTACCACGGCCAGAATCAGCAACGGGTGAAAGGCCAGCACCAGAGTGGAAAGAAACGTAAAAGCATCTTCCAGCAAACTCAGCGCAATGTTAGAGAACGGTTCAGGGGAGGCGTTTGCGACTAATCGCGTAGTGGCTTTCAGGCCGTGAGAACTAAGCGCGACACCGCCGCCGATCAGCAAGGCGGCAAAACGCACTCTCGGGTCAAAATGCGCAAAGGCGGAAGCGGCCAGCACTGCGCCTGCGGGGATTCGGATAAAGGTATGGATAGCGTCCCAAACGGAATCTACCACGGGAATTTTATCCGCAACGAATTCCACCAAGTAGAGCGCACCCGCCAAGCCGATGATCCACCAACTGCTTAGGCGATCCAGTTCCCCGGGCAGGCGGACAAGATGGAAATGCTGCAACAAACCCAAGCACAGCACGGAAGCATAGAGGTTGATGCCGGAAAGCCAGGCAGACCCCATTGCTACCCCGAGCGTGGTGAGTTCATTCACTTCTCCATGATGGACCAAATTCTCTATGGCAAGAGCAGGGCTTGCGGGGGAGTGCGTCGAAATGGTTGACAATACATCCAATAAACAATGACTCCTGCTCAGCCAAAAATCACTGGGGTAGCGCGGCTTCGAACCATGCTTCCGGAAGTCTGGGAGTTGATGCGTCCTCGCCGGGGTATTTTGCTGGCGGGCGTGGTTCTGATGGCGATCAATCGCGTGTCCGGGCTTGTGCTTCCGGCCTCTACAAAATATTTGATCGATGATGTGGTGGGCAAAAAACAGACACAGTTGCTGGTTCCGCTCATTTTGGCCGTGCTGGCCGCGACGCTGGTGCAGGGCATCACGTCTTTTTCGCTGACGCAGTTGCTTTCCAAAGCCGCGCAAAGGCTGATTGCGGAACTCCGGCAAAAAGTACAGGCGCACATTGGCCGCCTTTCCGTCAGCTATTTCGACGTGAACAAGTCCGGCACTCTGGTATCACGCATCATGAGCGACGTAGAAGGAGTGCGCAACCTGCTTGGCACCGGGCTGGTGGAGTTTGTGGGGGGCTTACTGACGGCTGTGATCTCGCTTGCCATTCTGTTTACCATCAGCCCCAGCATGACCGCCATGGCTCTGGTGATCGTGGTGCTGTTCAGCTTTTTTCTCCAACGGGCAATGCGCTCCATTCGTCCGATCTTTAAAGAGCGCGGCAAAATCAACGCGGAAGTAACCGGACGGCTCACCGAATTCCTGGGCGGGATTCGGGTGATCAAAGGCTACCATGCCGAAGAGCGCGAAGAAGCCGTGTTTGCCAAGGGCGTGGGGCGATTATTGGACAACGTATTGAAGACACTCACCTCCATCTCCTTTATGACGCTTTCCGCCACTGTGCTATTAGGGTTAGTGAGCGCACTCATGATGTACATGGGTGGGCGCCAAATTCTGGCAGGGACATTAACGCTGGGCGATTTCTTCAAATACACGGCGTTTCTGGCACTGCTGGTAGCGCCCGTGTTTCAGATTGTTGCTATCGGCACGCAACTCAGCGAAGCCTTGGCAGGGCTGGAACGGACGCGGGAAGTATTGAACGAATTGCAGGAAGATAAAGACCCACGCCGGACCATTGTGATGCCTCCGATCCAAGGCCGTGTGGAGTTTCGAGGATGTTACGTTTTCCTATGAAAAAGACAAGCCGGTGCTCCATGGAATTTCCTTTCTATCCGAGCCAGGCACGGTGACGGCGTTGGTGGGCTCTTCCGGTTCCGGAAAATCTACCATTATCAGCCTGATTACCGCGTTCCAAACGCCGGAAGAGGGAATGGTCCGCATTGACGACATTGACCTTTCCCGTGTTCATCTTGGCTCCTACCGAACGCAACTCGGCGTGGTGCTGCAGGAATCGTTTTTGTTTGATGGCACCATTCGCGAAAACATTGCATTTTCCCGCCCCATGGCGACCGAAGCGGAAATTCAGGAAGCCTGCCGGATTGCGAATGTAAGTGAGTTTGTGGAACGCTTTCCTGAAAAATACGACACAGTTGTGGGAGAGCGCGGCGTCAAACTTTCCGGTGGCCAGCGGCAACGCGTCTCTATTGCTCGCGCCATTCTGGCCGACCCGCGCATTCTGATTCTGGACGAAGCTACATCCAGCCTGGACTCGGAATCCGAAGCGCTGATTCAGCAAGGCCTTTCGTTTCTGATGCAGGGTCGCACCACCTTTGTGATTGCGCACCGGCTTTCCACCATCCGCCGTGCCGACCAGATTCTGGTAGTAGAAGGAGGTCGCATTTTGGAGCGCGGAACGCACCAATCTTTATACGCGTTGCGTGGCCGCTACCATGACCTGTATACGCGGCAACACGGCCTGGAAGCGAACCTGTTTCTGGCTCCCGGCGAAGGGGATTCTCACCCTGTTGCAGCAGCGAAAGCTTAGCGGAGTTCTCTCACCCAGATATTGCGGAAGCTGATCGGTTCGCTTTTATCGCCGTGTGCCTGCAGTTTGATCGGGGCGGAGTCGTACTTTTTGTAGACCGGCTTGCCGATATAGAACGTTTCCCCTTTCAGTTCAAAGTGATTCTCTACCAGCACGCCGTTGAAAAAAAGCGTGACATAGGCAGGAGTTTTCACGGAATCATCAGAGTTAAACGTAGGGGCGGTCCAAACGATGTCATAGGTCTGCCACTCCCCTGGCTTGCGATTCGGATTTGCCAGCGGAATGGCTTGCTTATAGATGCTGCCAGCCTGGCCGTTGACATAGGTCTTATTGTTGTAGGAATCCAGGATTTGCAGTTCATACCCGGCGTCTCCTGGCCCGGTCGAAGCCAGAAAGACGCCGCTATTGCCACGCGCCTGACCGTTGCCGGTGATATTTTCGGGAATCTTCCATTCCAGGTGAAGCTGGTAGTTTTTGAAGCTCCGCTTGGTTTCAATGTTTCCGGAGCCTTGCCCCTTGCTCACCGTCAGCACACCATTGGCAACGGTCCATTTTGCAGGCGACTTGTCACGGTTTGACACCCATTCGTCCAGATTCTTCCCATCAAACAGCACAATGGCGTCGGAAGGAGGCTCTGCATTCGTTCTGCCCGGCGTCACCACCTTAGGTTCCGGTCCCCACACTTCTGTGTCCTGCGGTTTTGGTTTGGTAGATGCTGCGGCGTCCTGTTGTTGCGCAGCAAGTTGTTGCGCAATGGGGAAGGCGGTCATAGCAAGCAGAATCACAAGGGCGTGGAATCTCAATGGAGAAATGCGCATAGCTATAGATGAACATATACCCAATCGCCCGCAATTTGGAAGTTTGTCAATGCCTGTAGAACAAGTGGAATAGAGCGGGACAAAACGTCTCGGTCAAGAGCGAATCGCAATTGACACTCACACCCGTGTTGGCTACCACTCGCGCGACAATAGAACGAAGAGGAACGGATGCTGACCCCAATTACCCTAACCAGCGAACTCCAAGCCCAGATGGAAGAAACCGCAAGGCAGGACGGCAAGACACTCGCCCAGGTCATGGAGGAAGCGGCGGAGCGTTACCTCAACCACCGTGGTCTGGATAGGCTGCTGGAGCGGGGTAGGAAATACGCCGTCAAAAAAGGCATCAAGCCCAGCGATGTCTCCCGTGCGATCGCTGATGTGCGCCAGGGACGGTGACACGGCTTGTTCTTGATACCAACGCATACATAAGCGCCTTTCATTTCGGCGGTCTGGCGATGCGGCTTCTGCATATGGCCGTGGACGGTGATTTTGAGATTGCCATCTCCGAGCCAATTATGGATGAAGTCACGCGAGTTTTACGCGAGAAGTTCGACTGGCAAGGATATGACGTGCAGAACGCCTACCAGCGAATGAAGAAAATCTGCCGTGTCGTGCGTGGAGCCAATCGAGACGTTGAATGTCATCACCTACGACCCACCGGATAACCGCATTCTGGAATGCGCGAAAGCAGTCAACGCGGATTATGTCATCAGCGAGGACAAGGACCTCCTGAGACTGGGCAGATTTGGAAATAGCCAGATCATGCGAGTGTCGGATTTCGTAAAGCAAGAGCGGGCGCGGTAGGTAACTGGCGGGCTGAAGGTCATTTTGGTTTCTGCAACTTCAGTATATTTGGTCACAGAAAGCCTATTGGCTGGCTATCTATCCTCTATGCACCGATTCTGATGACCGGTCGTATACACTCGTGACATGCGTGAACTGTTACTCGCCTGCCTTCTCATTGTCCCGGTTTTTGCTCAAACCGGAAAGTTCGGCAGCTTCACCAATTCCGACGATGTTGGCGATCCTCCCTTGAAAGGGAGCGCAGAGTTCGACGCCTCCACGGGGCAGTACAAGATTACTGGCTCCGGCAGCGATATTTGGGGGAAAGCGGATCAGTTTCACTACGTCTGGCGGGAGATGTCTGGAAACTTTTCCGTCGCTGCCTCAGCAAAGTTCCTCACGGAAGGAATCGGGCACCGCAAGGCCGTGATCATGCTCCGCAAGAGCCTCGATACGGATTCCCCATTTGTGCAACTCGCCATTCACGGCGATGGCACGCCCTCGGTTCAGTTCCGCAACACCAAGGCCGACAACACCAACACAGTGGATTTTCCGGTAGAAGGTCCGGGGACGTGGAAGCTGAAGCTGGTCCGGCAGGGCACTACGATTACCGTGTGGATCGCCAAGGATAATGGCCCAATGCGGGAATTGGGACACACCACGAATCAGTTAGGCAGCCCGATCCTGGTTGGGCTTGGGGTTACCTCGCATTCCCAGCAGGCCGTGAACACTGTTTTATTTTCGGATGTCGCCGTGGAACAATTGCCAGCAACTGCTGCCACACAGCAGTAATCAACGCTTCGGACAAATCAGGAAACATATAATGTCAACCATGCGTCAGCTAGTGCTTGTTTGCGTATGCTCTGCTTTGGCTTTTGCGCAGAGCGAAAATTTAGGCATCTTCACCAATTCCGGCGACGTCGGCACCCCGGCTATCAAAGGCGCTACCGAGTTTTCCAACGGGCAGTACCGGATTACCGGCTCCGGAGCGAACATCTGGGGCAAGCAGGATCAGTTCCAATATGTTTGGCGGGAAATCAGCGGCAACTTCACTGTGTCGGCCACCATGCACTTTCTGGGCAAAGGAGCTGAGCATCGTAAGGCTGGCATCATGGTGCGCCAGTCTGTGGACGCTGATGCCACCTATGCCGATGTGTGATTCACGGCAACGGCATGCCCGGGCTTCAATGGCGGAGCAAACAGGGCGAAGACACCAATACCTTTGATGTCCCGTTTGATGGTCCGGGCACGTTCCGGATCAAGCTGGTCCGGAACGGCGTCAAGATGTACATGTACATCGGCAAAGGAGACGCCGAGCCGAAGGAAATCGCGCACACGGAGGTTTCCTTTCAAAGCCCGGTTCTGGTCGGGCTTGCCGTGTGCTCACATCAGGCGGACGCCTCAGATACGGTCCTGTTTTCGGATGTCAAGATAGAAGCACAAGCGCCCACGGCTCCAGCGAAAGCACAATAGATTTGGAATACCCTTGTTTGGCCAAATGCAGGGTGCGGATACGGATACGGAAGTCTATGATCCTTTCCATTCCATTCACATCGACGTTCCGGAACACAAAGACCTAACCGCCGCCTTCGTTTCTCGTATCGCGAAACCACTGTGGTGTGACATTGGATGGATTCCTTTGTTGAAGTCTCGACGGCATTGGCCGCCTTATGCCCAAGCTGTCGGCGTTCTCGAGCGACATAGGGTTTTACTACACCTTCTGTTTCGATCAGGCAACCTCTCCGTTCCAGATCACCCTGGCAATCCAGATCCAGAGAAAATCGACCTCGATGCGCTGTTAAGAATTGAAGAAAGCAAGAACTATCGCTCGCTCTTCGCCCTCAAGAATCTGAAGATTTTCTGGGACTCATCCGGCAAGCCTATTTCTGCCGAGTTCGATTTCTTCGCAAAAACCGGATTCACACCGATCCGCGTTCCAGGTGTGGACAAACCGCTGTTTTTCGTCGAGGGCATCGAAGATGAATTGAACATAGATCCAAGCCTGGAGGCAGATGGCCGCTTGAGACTCCATTTCACTTTTCCGTTTCAACTTTCCCGGAAAATGAATCGCCTCACTCGCATAGTGGGCGGTCGTTGGGCTCCTTGGGCTTGGATGGGAATGTCAATGGTGATTGCTCGACAAACTATTCAATTTCATTTCATCGGCAGTGCAATACCCAATCAGTCTCGCTATTCCAACACACACCAGCGGTATCCCTACACTGGCAAACGCGGAACATACAATCTGCTGACAGCGGATCACGATGTGATTCGGCAGTTTTTTGACGCAGATCAGGACGAGATGGGTCCCGCCTCCTCTGAAGCCCTCGACGAGATTGAGTACAAAACTCTTCCCGCAGTGCCTGTCCAGATATAATGACCGAAAGAGACATGGCACCCAAGATCGACTCCCGGACCAGGTCGATGACCCCACGTGACGAAGAGTTAATCAACGTCATTCAGGCACAAGCGGCTTCAAGCGGCTTGTTTGAATTATCAGAAGTTGCCCTGGGGTACGTAACTCATCAGCAAGAAGGTCTGAAAGTTTCCTTGTCCATTCGCAAGCCGAATGGCGGAATCCGAATCCGTTCTGCGACGCTGCCCAGTTCTGTCAGCACGAAGGAAAGCCTGAAGCTGATCGAGGAATATCTTCATGCCCCCTCTCCCATGGACAGAGAAACCCCGACCTTAACAAACCGTTCTAAGCAGCGAGAGATTGTGGCTTAGTGCCTACTTCTGGATTGGTATCCAGATCTCAAATCCGCCATTTCCAGTAGCAGAATCAAATTCCTCACTATAACGCTCAAATTCCGGTCCTTCCGCTGGTCGATACCCGGAGTCCGGCAGCCACTGATTCCAGATAGTGAACCAGACTTGCCGAATGGTTGAAATATGATCCCGATGAGTGAACACCGCATACCGTTGTTCAGGAATCCGGAGGCGGCTCCATTCCTGAGGCACCTTCGCGAAATCGGAAACCTCTACGCCGCAGATATATTCGGTATTTCCCGCATGATCGCTGTTGCAGATTACGCCATAAGTAGCCTGCCCCACTTGTCCCGGAATATGTCCTAAATGGGGCATAAACCGCTGCCATTGCGCGGGAATTCCGGCACTGGTTTCCGCGTTGTAGCGTTCGCCCAATCCGGCGATCAGCAACGTTCTACCCTGTTCTATTCTTGGCGGCTCTGAGATGGCACAGCAGAGTTTCGTTCATCTTGATTGGTTCCTTCCACTCAATATTGCTTTCTTTGCCTCCCGCGCGAAGCATTTCGGGCGTGAGGCCGAACTGGTCGCGAAAGGCGCGTGTAAACGCTTCATGAGAGCCGTAGCCAACTTCCAGAGCAACGGCAAGAATATCGGGCGCACCCTGAGCCAAAGCTCGCGCCGCTTCGCTTAAACGACGGCCACGCACGTACTGCATCACGGAATGGCCAGTAGCTAGAGCAAACACTCGTGACAGGTGATAACGGGATACGCCAGCGACCTTGGCCACCTCCTCAAGCGTGACTTCTTGCCGGAAATGGCTTTCGATGTACCAGATTGCTTTTGCCGTCGGATTGGCTGGCTCTCTCATGAAACGAAGTCAGAATACCGGCTTGCCCGAGGCTTTGCTTGATCGGGATTGCGGTGAGTGGGGGAAAACAGAAGAAAGGAATTAACTGCCGGAAGAGTTGCTACTCGCCAGCGCAGCGCTATAGTGTCCGCTTGGCGGCCCCATATGAATATGGGCGCCAGTTGCCTGGTGAGCAATGGCTGCGCGGAACGCGAAAAAGGGAATATGGTTCACCGTCAGGTAATGCCGAAGCCAGATGCCTTCGGGCTGGTCGGGGCGCAATGCTACGTCTACCCGGCCTCGATGGTCAAACCCCATGGAGCGATGCACGGCAGATTCCCCGTTGGCACTAATCGGCAAGGGTTTTTGAAAGCGAGCAATGTAAGCCGATTGCACCCGCTGGAGATCCATCGGAGTAAAGGAACCTTTCCCGGGGTAGTATTCGGCGAGTTTTCGCGATTCCAAAGGCGATGCAGTTTCCAGACGACGCATCAGGTCCGCTTCCGCAGCAGCCATGGTTTCCACTTGCTGCACCAGTTTTGCGCGATCTACGGCCCATTCGTAATCTTTCTTGGCCCGTTCCAGATCGTCTGTGGCGGTGGTGGCTTCCGTCATGGAGATAATGCCGGTGGCTACCATTTTCTGCATCTCGTCCGCTGTTTTCTTTCGACGATCCATCCGGCGCTGGGCGGCTGCAACTGTTTCAGTAGCCTGCTGCTGTGTAATATCTTTGCCGTACAGCGCACGGGTAATTACCGCTTCATCTTCCGCATCCAGCAATTCTTCTTGGGCCCGTTCCAGGCGAACGCGCGGCAGAGTGCCGTTCTCCACCATGGTTCGGATCTTGTCCAAGTCAAAGCGCTTCCGCATCACCGTAGGATCTTCCAGCACCGGTGCGGCAGAAGAGGCAGGAGCAGGGGGAATTTGGGCGAAAACGGCAGCAGCAAAGGCCAGCAACGCCAGTGTCAGTCTGGGTTTCACGTTCCTCTCTATAGTGTACGATAGCGGTGAGGAGACTGTTCTGCCGGAAACTGAAGTACCGCAAACACAAGGTAACCCCGTACGGGAATCAGACCAGTCTGAGGCAAACTGGCTGGTGGCCGTCAGAGCGGCGGAATCCAAGCAGGCGCAGGACATCCGGGTGCTGGATTTACGTGGCATTACCTCTTTTACTGATTACTTCGTGATCTGTACCGGCAATAATCCCAAACAGGTACAAGCAATCAGCGAGGAGATCGGTCTTCAGCTGAAGAAAATAGGGGAACTGCCGGCCAGCCTGGAAGGTACGGCGCAGGGCGAGTGGGTGTTGGCGGACTATACAGATTTCCTGGTGCATGTGTTCTCACCGAAATCCCGCGAATACTATGACTTGGAACGGCTTTGGCGGGCGGCAAAAGACGTGCCGATTCCGCCGGAGTGAAGGTTTTTATTTACTTCATCGGAAAACCGAAAGATCCGCATGCCAACCGCATGGCGGAAGATTTTGCCGGACGGGCCTGCACATTACGCCCCCGTGCAGATGCTGGAAATCCGCCCGGAAAAAACGGATCTGCGTGCGAAACATCCCGCACCGCACAAGGATCTACCTGGACCCGGCAGGTAAGGAAATGGACTCCCAGGCATTTTCGGCAGTGTTTGGAAACGCAGAAATGGCCGGCCGGGATCTGGTATTTCTCATAGGTGGGGCCGAGGGGCTTCCGCCCAAGTGGCGCGGGGAAGCAGACTGCTTTTATCTCTTTCCCGTATGACATTTCCGCATGAATTGGCGCGGGCCATGTTAGCGGAGCAAATTTATCGGGCCTTTGCAATCTTGCGGGGCCATCCTTACCCGCGTTAATGTGGGAAGTTCGCCATGGCTTGGTTTAAGCGACAACAACCCGACACTGAACAAAAGGCTGCCCCGGCAGAGGCGGCGGAAAAAACCGTTAAAACGGAAGGCTTGTGGCAGAAGTGCGATAGCTGCCGCGAAATCATCTGGAAAAAGGATCTGGAGACCACACACAGCGTATGCACGCGCTGTGGCACGCATTTCCGGGTTGATGCCCGTGCCCGCCTTCGGATGCTGTTTGATGATGGCGGCATTTGAAGAGTTGGATGGTGACCTTCGCTCCTCCGATCCGCTGGAGTTTGTGGATAGCAAACCATACAGGCGAGCGTTTGAGCGGCCATGGAAGCAGCCACTTCGCTCTCCGATGCACTGATTTCCGGCCGTGGCAAACTGGCCGGCCGCCGGTAAATATCTGTGCCATGGAGCCGAAGTTCATTGGCGGCAGTATGGGCTCTGTGGTGGGCGAACGCATTACACGAGCGATTGAGCGCAGCATTGCAGACGCAGCACCGATCATCATTGTGTCCGCGTCCGGCGGCGCACGCATGCAGGAGGGCGCCATCAGCCTGATGCAGATGGCGAAGATCTCCGCTGCTCTGATGCGGCTGGACGAAGCGCGAATTCCTTACATCAGTGTGCTCACGGACCCTACCACCGGAGGCGTTACCGCCAGTTTCGCCATGCTAGGCGACTTGAATATTGCCGAACCGGGCGCGCTGATCGGGTTCGCCGGGCCGCGTGTGATTGAGCAGACCATCCGTCAGAAGCTGCCGGAAGGCTTTCAGCGAAGCGAGTTTCTGGTGAAGCATGGCATGTTAGATGCCGTGGTGCCTCGCGCCGAACTGAAGAACTATATTGCTGAGGCGCTTACGTTCTTTGTTGGCGCGCCCCATTAGCGGGCAGTTATGCACTACCCGGAAGCAGTTCAGTTTCTGTATTCCCTGGGGAACGAACTCAAAACAGCCAAGCTGGGCTTGGAACGAATTACCACGTTGCTGGAAGCGTTGGGATCTCCTCACCAGCAAGGGCACTTTGTACATGTAGCTGGCACGAATGGCAAAGGCTCCACCTGTGCCATGCTCCAGTCTGCTCTTCAGGCGGGAAGGCGCACAGGGCTGTATACTTCGCCGCACCTTCAGGAGCCCACTGAGCGCATTCAACTGAATGGCACGCCTGTTTCCGAGCAGCAGTTTGCAGGAGCATTTGCCGAAGTCCACCGCGTTGCGGAAAAGTTGCTGGCTTCCGGGGAAATCGATCTTCACCCGACCTACTTTGAAACCGTAACGGCAATGGCGTTTGTGATCTTTGCCCGGGAAGCGGAATGGATCGTGCTGGAAACCGGCTTAGGCGGACGCCTGGACGCGACCAACGTGGTAACGCCGGAACTTTCCGTGATTACCCAAGTGGACTTCGACCACGAAAATTTTCTTGGGAATACGCTGCAATCTATTGCACGGGAAAAAGCAGGCATTCTGAAACCCGGCGTTCCGGCAGTGATCTCCGTGCAGCGGCCAGAAGCGGAGCAGGAAATTGAGCGCCACTCCACATTGCTCCATCACACTGCTGAGTGGCCGGTGCAAAATTTGGTGCTGGAAAAGTGGGGCAGCCAGTTTGATTTGCCCGGCCTTCATATTGAGTGCCCATTGGCAGGAGCGCATCAGGTGGAAAATGCCCGCACTGCTGCCATGGCGCTCCATCAGTTGGGCATTGCGCCATCGGTGATTCAAGCAGGAATCGGTGCGGCACGTTGGCCGGGCCGCCTGGAACGTGTGGCACAAAATCCGGATGTGATTCTGGATGGGGCGCATAACCCGGCAGGAGCACGCGCCTTGGCCGCTTATGTGAAGCAGTTCTTTCCGGCGGAACGAAAGTGCCTGATCTATGGCACCATGCGCGATAAATCCGTGGATGAGGTGCTGGATGTGCTGTTTCCCTTGTTCCAGCAGGTGATTGTGACTGCCCCTCACCAGGCCCGGTCACTCTCTCCGGAAACTGTGCTCCACATGGCGGACCACCCGAACATTTCCGCTGCGGAAGACCTGTCTGCCGCTGTGAAAGGGATCAACTCTTCTACAGAGACGGTGTTTGTGAGCGGCTCTTTGTATCTGGTAGCGGAGGCGCGGCAGTTCTGGAAACAGTAGCCAATAACCCCAATCACGCAACGTGTGTCACAATGTTGCGAAGCCTGCCGTCATGAACCAAACCACCACCGGATCACCAAAGACGATGCCCAGCCTCTTTGTACGAAAACCATTAAGCCTGCTGATGGAAGAAGCTCAGACAACTGAAGGCCACAGCCTGAAGCGCACGCTAGGAGTTCTTCAACTCACAGCGTTAGGCGTTGGCGGAATCATCGGGGCGGGAATTTTTGTCATGGTGGGATTAGGCGCACAATACGCCGGCCCAGGTTTGATGTTGTCGTTTATTCTGTCAGGGCTGGGTTGCGCTTTTGCTGGTCTTTGCTATGCGGAATTTGCCGCTATGATTCCGCTGGCGGGCAGTGCCTATACTTACGCGTACGCCACGCTGGGAGAGCTTTTTGCCTGGATCATCGGCTGGGATTTGACCTTGGAGTATGCCATGGGAGCCAGCACGGTTTCTTCCGGCTGGTCCAACCATTTCATTGAACTGCTGAACATGTTTCACCTGAAGATGCCACTCTGGCTGGCCTACGATCACTGGACAGCATTGCGCACGGCGGAGGGCACCATTGCCCGGCAGATGGCGCTCGCTTCCGATGCTTCGCTGAAGCCGGGAACGCAGGCCTTTATTCAAAAAATAGCGGATATTACGAATGCCCATTCTCCTGAACTGGTCAGGAGGGCGCATGAACTATTGAACGCCCCGCAAATCGGCGGTGTTGAGTTTGGTTTTAATCTGCCGGCATTTCTGATCGCATTGGTGATTACTGCCATTCTGGTGATCGGGATTCAGGAGAGCGCACGATTCAATTCCGCCATTGTGGCGATCAAAGTGGCCGTAGTGCTATTTGTGATTGGGCTTGGCGCCACCTATGTCAACAGAGCTAATTGGGGATTTGATTGGGCAACCTTCGCCCCTTACGGTTTTTCCGGCATTGGCGCAGGGGCGGCTTACATATTCTTTGCGTATATCGGTTTTGACGCGGTTTCTACCACGGCCCAGGAAGCCAAGAACCCGCAGCGCGACCTGCCTATTGGCATTATTGCTTCCCTGCTGGTTTGCACGTTTTTGTATATTGCTGTTTCCGCCGTGCTTACTGGTATGGTGCCATGGCGTGAAATCAACATGGAAGCACCCGTTGCGCGTGCCTTTTTGGATCGTGGACTCACTGTGGCGGCGAACGTAATCACAGTAGGCGCACTGGCTGGTTTGACAAGCGTCATGCTGGTGATGCTTTTGGGGCAGACCCGTGTTCTTTACTCCATGGCAAATGATGGGCTGCTGCCGAGAGGCTTCTTTGCAGCTATTCATCCGCGATTTCAGACCCCCTGGAAGAATACGATTCTGGTAGGATTACTGGCCGCCATTGTGGGAAGTGTGACGCCCATTGACGATATCGGCAAAATGGTCAATATCGGTACGCTGCTGGCCTTTGTGATTGTGAGTATTGCCGTGATGGTATTGCGGCGCACTGATCCTGCGCAGCACAGACCCTTTCGGACGCCCTTGGTGCCGCTGGTGCCGATCCTGGGAGTTCTTTTCAACGGCTACATGATGTACAAGCTCGGTTGGGTAAACTGGGCACGGCTGTTCATCTGGCTGGCCATTGGCTTGGTTGTGTACTTCGGATATGGCCGGAAGCACAGCCGTGTTCAGCAGATTGCTGCTGAGAATTCCACGTTGTAGATTAGTTGCGGTAAGCAGGACCGTATAACACACGTCCGGGTCGTTCACTGGTGACTTTCCCATTTCGTAGCGCCAGCTTTCCATTCACCAGGACGTCGCGGAAGCCAAGGGAGTATTGGTGCGGCTTTTCAAACGTTGACTTATCTATTACGGTAGCTGGATCGAAGATCACGATATCGGCTTTCATGCCAGGACGAAGCACTCCGCGATCCCCAATTTTCAGGCGTTCGGCTGGCATGCCGGACATGCGGCGAACGGCTTCTTCCAAAGTGAGAATTTGTTTTTCCCGCACATACACGCCCAACACGCGAGCGAATGTACCATAGCTTCGTGGATGCGGCGCTGCAGTGCCAAACACCGGAATATCGCCATCAGACGCCACCATGGTGTAAGGCGACCGCATAATGCGTGCCACATCTTCTTCCCCAATGGCATGGTACACAGCCGAGCAGGAGCCTTTGTGCTGAAGCTCCATGGCGGTCTCTGCGGCGTTCTCGAATGTGACAGCAACACCACGGGCGCGAGTTAAATCCGCCAGGCTCTTTCCCGCAAGCGAGGCATCAAATCCGCAATTCGCAATCACGATGTTTTTAGGGTCGCCTCCACCGCGCCCCTCACGGATGTTGGTGATAATTTCCTGACGGATGCGCTGCCGGGAGTTTGGCGCATCCAGCCGTTCCACTAGTGCCTTTTGCCCTCCTGCCTGCGCCCATTGTGGAAACAGCGCGGCAATGCCAGTGCTGGAAGCAGTGTATGGATATTGATCCATGGTGACGTCAACGCCTCGTGCTCGCGCGGCTTCCACCAGCTTCAGCGTTTCCACACTTTTGCCCCAATTTGCCGCACCGATGATTTTGTGATGAGTAATCTGCGTGGGCAGTCCGCCTTCTTCCCCAATGCGAATGGTTTCCCGCACTGACTCCAGCACATGATCCGTTTCATCCCGCATATGCGATTGGTGAATGCCGCCAAGCGCACCCACCACTTTGGCAATGGCAATCACTTCTTCGGTGTCAGCAAAATTCCCCGGCACGTAGAAAAGCCCGGTGGAAAGACCAAAGGCTCCTTGCTGCATGGCAGTGCGTGCCAAGTTCTGCATTTTGGCAACTTCCTCGGGGGTTGACTTGCGGTTCACCAGCCCCATTACCTCCGTGCGAAGCGTGCCATGTCCCACAAAACTACCAAGATTAATGCTGACCGGCGTGTGAGCCACTTTGTCCAAGAAAGGTGCCAAGGGTAATGCGGAGCTGCCGTCCGGTCCTTCGATGATGGTGGTCACGCCTTCCCGCAGATAATTTTCTGCTGTAGGCACTGCAAACAAACCGCGCCGCCCGTGCGAATGGATGTCGATAAAACCAGGGGCAACCACAAGGCCGCGAGCGTCCAGCTTCTCGCGGGCAGGAGCATCACTAAGTTTGCCGACCGCTACAATGGTGTCGCCACGTATGCCGATATCGCCATACCACCACGGATTTCCGGCTCCATCCACCAGCTTGCCGCCGGTAATCAGCACGTCAAAGGGAGCGGGCGATGGCTGCTGAGCAAAGGCCAGCAGAGGCAGCAAGAAACACAGGAAACGCATAGCTTTACTTTTTTCCACCAACATTCTTTGCTCCGCGTGCTTGCAGCAACGCGGCAACTTCCGGGTAGCCGTTCTCCAAAGCAACATGCAGCGGACTAGTGCCTCCTTTGTTTCCCAGGTTCGGGTCGGCTCCTTTGGCGAGCAGCAATTCCACCACAGCATTCCGCCCCAGGGAAGCAGCATTGTATAAGGGCGTGGACCCGGAATCGGTTTCGCGTGCGTTGATCTCAGCTCCATGGGAAAGCAGCAATTCCACCATGCCGGCATTTCCGCTTAATGCGGCGTCATGGAGTGGCGTGCCACCATAGCTATTCCGCGCATCGTTTTTTGCCCCTTGTTCCAGCAGAAGACGTGCAATCTCCAGGCGGCCCTTTAAAGCCGCCTGATGCAGCGGCGTGGAGCCATCCTTGTTTTTCTGATTCACATCCACGGCATGGATGTGAATCAGCATTTCCACTACATTGGTTTGACCTTTAAGAATGGCATCGTTCAGCGCGGATGCGCCATCTATGCTTTGGATTTGTTGAGCCAACGGCCGCTGAGCAATCAACACTCCTACAATCTCAGGATGCTGGAAGCGCATTGCGTTTTCCATAGGCCGAATGCCAGAAGAGTCGCGAGTCTCCGGGTTTGCGCCATGCGCCAATAGAAGTTTTACCGTTTCTAAATGACCGCGTATGGCCGCTTGGTTCAACGGAGTTTCCCCTAGATCCGCCGTGCCATGGTTCACATCTGCCCCTTTTTGTATGAGCAGCGCCGCCACTTCGGTATTGCCTCGCCATGCTGCTTCATTCAAGGGAGTGGAACCTGTTTTATCCTTGGCATCCACTTCCGCCCCATGCGCCAGAAGCAGTTTCGCCAGATCCAGAAAACCGCGCCCTGCCGCCAGATGAAGAGCCGTTGCCCCTGAGTTCGTGACTGCTTTTACATCGGCTCCCCGGTTAAGCAGCAATGTTGCAATATCCACTTCGTTTTTGGAAACCGCATAGTGCAGCGGCGTGGAACCTGCTTCCTTATGGCGAGCGTTCACGTCCGCATGGTGATCCAGCAGCAGTTCCACCAGATCTAAACGACCGTTCCACACAGCATCATGGAGGGCAGTGGCCCCCAACGTATCAGGCGCATTGATATCGGTGGTGCTTTTTGCCAGCAGTGCTTTCACAGCTTCCACATCTCCTGCATGAACAGCGTTATGGAGTTCCCCCGCTTGCGCAGTGGTTACGATCAGCAGAAGAAGCAAAGCTAAGCACTTCATGGATTCACAGGAGAAGGTTCAAGGAAGGAGCCGACATACTGCACCTCCTCTTCCAGCGGGATGCCGAATCGTTCCCAGATGCGGCGTTTTAGTTCTTCGATCAGAGCAACCAATTGTTCGGCGGTTCCGTGCCCTGCATTATAGATCAGGTTGGCGTGGTAAGTAGCCACATGGATATCGCCCACGCTCATGCCCTTTGCGCCGACTTGTTCCAAGAAATAGGCAGAAGGAACTTTGCCCTCGCGAATCACGGAGGGAGGCAGCGCTTCCGCTACGGAGGGCGGCAATTCTGCCAGTAAGTAGTTCTTGAAGATGCTTCCAGCGCACTTCATGGTGGGCGGATATTTCTCATTCCGTATCGCTAAAATTCCGTCCGCCTTGGTTCTGAGTTCTGCTGCATCCCCTTCCCGGAGGGCAAGGCCGATCCGAAGCACAATCCAGTCTTTTCGCTGCTTGAAGATACTTTCCCGATACCGAAACTGGCATTCGGCATTGGTGAATCGCTGAATCTCTTCCCCATCATAGAAATCCACCGAGGTAACCACTTCAGAAATGGAATGGCCGTAAGCCCCGGCATTTCCATAAACGGCTGCGCCAATAGTGCCAGGGATGCCAGTCAGGGTTTGCAGCCCGCTCAGCCCGGCGTCCACCGTGGTATCCACCACTGTCTGCAAGGTGGTGCCTGCCCCTACGGTAACCGCACCGCTTACCACCTGCACGGTGGAATCACTGAGTTTCAGCACAATGCCACGAAAACCAGCGTCCGACACAATCAGATTCGTGCCGCCGCCAATCACCATGTAAAGGAGGCCGCTCTCCCGCGCCAAGTCCAATGCTTCCACAAAGGCTTCCATGGTAAAAGCTTCGGCCAGAATGTCGGCAGGACCGCCAATGCCGAACCGTGTGTATCCGGCAAGGGGCACATCACGCGAAACCTGCAAATCCGGAATCCCGGCCAGATGCTGAAGCGTCTCTTCCCTGGTGGACATGTATCTCGATTATAGGAGAGCGCTTGCATGAAAAACGGTTTCGCGGGATTCTCGCCGGAAGCGATCAAATTCCTGCGCGCTCTCAAGAAAAACAATGACCGCGAGTGGTTTCAGCCTCGCAAAGAGCAGTTTGAAGCGCTTTGGAAAACCCCCATGACGGAACTGGTAGCAGCGCTGCACCGGGAAGTGGAGAACACTGCGCCGGAGTATGTGCAGGACCCGAGCCGAGCCGTTTTCCGCATTTATCGCGATACGCGGTTCAGCAAAAATAAAACACCCTACAAAACCCATGTGGCAGCCGTGCTTCGTCGCCGGGGTCTTTCCAAGGATGGCAGCGCTCAGTTTTACTTTCACGTTTCCCCGGAAGAGGTCACAGTAGCGGCGGGCGTGTATGCACCATCACCCGAGGAATTGCGGGCGCTCCGAAACTTTTTAGTGGAGCATTTTGAACAGTTTCAGAAACTGCGCGGCAACGCCAAAGTAAAAACATTGCTTGGGGAACTCAAAGGGGACCGGCTGACCCGTCCGCCGAAAGGATTCCCAGTAAATCACCCAGCCTCAGACTTGCTACGCAACAAACAGTTTTACTTTCACGTGGACCTTCCCGCTTCCGTGGCAACATCGGCGGAATTATTTGGAGAGTTACTTAGCCGCTTCCGGGCAGCCTTGCCCCTTCTTCAGTTTTTCAATGAGCCAATGGCTGGCTTGGGCAAAGCAAGCGAAGACCGATTCCTACGCGATATGAGTTAACCTGAAAGATCCGCAACGAATCGCATGGAAATGGTAAAGCAGTGGTACGGGCGTCGTATGGGCAAATGGGAAAATTCCCTGGCCTTTCGCTCAACAAATCGTGTGGTACGCCCGTTTGACTGGGGATTGGAATGGACTGCGAACTGGCCCATGGCAAAAGCGCATTCCCGTGAAGACTACGACCCCGAAGAGTACATTGCGCGACTGAATCAAGCAGCCATTGAAAACAGCACCGAATTCTTCGGCTACGAAAAGCCGACAGATTTCCGGGTAGAAGGAGATTTGCTGCGCTTTACCTCAGCCGTGGAAACGCCTTACCCGGAGAACAACACGGTGCATGCCAAGCTGTTTCGGGCCAAAGGCAAAAAGGCCGTCGTAGTGCTGCCACATTGGAATGCCAGCCTCAATCAACACAATGGCCTTTGTGCTGGCATTGCCAAGCTAGGCATCACAGCCCTGCGCATTAGCCTTCCTTATCATGACTACCGGATGCCGCCCGAACTGGAGCGTGCCGATTACGCCGTTTCTTCCAACGTGGCGCGCACGGTAGACGCTACGCGGCAAGCTGTGATTGATGTTCGCTCCTGCTTCGACTGGCTGCAGCAGCAAGGCTATGAGCGGCTTGGCATTGTGGGTACCAGCCTGGGTTCTTGTTATGCGTTTCTGGCTAGCGCCCATGATGAACGAATTGCAGTAAACGTATTTAACCATTGCTCCACATACGTAGCGGATGTGGTGTGGACTGGCCTTTCCACGAAACATATCCGGCAAGGCATTGAAGGCGATATCGACTTGGAGCGCTTGCGGACAGTTTGGTCTGCCATCAGCCCGGTGTATTACATGGACCGGTTTGCGGAGCAGAAAAAGAAGTCGCTCTTTATCTACGCCACTTATGACACCACATTTCCGATTCATCTTTCCCGCGATGCAGTGTCGCACATCCGAGATCGCAACATTGATGCCAAGTTCGTGGAAATGCCTTGCGGTCATTACACCATCGGAGAAGCGCCTTTTAAGTTTCTGGATGGCTACCATATCTGTTCTTTTCTGAAGCGTTGGTTATAAACATGGCAGACGTTGTGCATCGCTATTTCTCGCGAGTATGGTGGACCGGCAACACCGGTGTAGGGTATGAGCACTATGACCGGACGCATGAAGCCTCTGCACCGCCTGCTTCCGTTGCGCTTCGGTTAAGCTCTGATCCGGCGTTTCGCGGCGATCCCACGCTGTTAAACCCGGAGCAACTCTTGGTATTAGCCGCAGCTTCCTGCCAGCTATTGTCATTTCTCGCGGTAGCATCCCGCGCCCGTATCAAAGTGGTTTCTTATGAAGACACGGCGGAAGCAGAGATGCCCGAAGGCAACCGGCCTGTTCGATTAACTAAAATTACGCTGAAGCCTCGCATTGTGGTGGAAGGCGACGTGCCGGAAGAGCGCATCCGGCACTATGTGGAAGTGGCACACCGCGAATGTTACATCGCCAACAGCTTGCAAACGGAAATCGTAATTGAACCAATCATTGGAAAGCCAGAGAAATCCTAATCAAGGCTTTTTTGAACTTCTATTTGCAACCCTTCTATATTCGTGATTCGCGAATATAGAATAAAGTATAGTGCTGAAACCGCAAGATGTGTATGTAGCTCTCAAGATTGCCGCAACGGAATCCCATCGCGCTCCTTACGCTCAGATGGCCGAGGAGTTAGGAATGAGTGCTTCGGAAGTGCATGGCGCAGTCAAGCGTGCCGAATTCGCGCACCTTCTGCATGGGCCGAAACTGGCCAATCGGCCAAATTTTGCCGCGTTGGAAGAGTTCCTGGTGCATGGTTTCAAATATGTTTTTCCTGCGGAACGGGGGGATCTTACGCGCGGTCTTCCCACTGCTTATGCAGCGGAACCACTCCGCAGTGTAATCGCACTTGGTAACGAACCTGTTCCTGTTTGGCCATACGCACAGGGAAAAGAACGCGGTATAGCGTTTAAACCACTGTACAGGACCGCTGCGAGTGCCGCTTTGCGTGATCCGAAATTTTACGAATATCTTGCCTTGGCAGATGCGCTTCGGGACGGGCGAACTCGGGAACGAAAATATGCCGAGGAAGAATTACATCGTCGCTTCCAACAGGCAAATGAGCGATCCTAATCGCAAACAACTGATTGCAGCCGCATACGCATTACGGCCTTTGCTGGAAGAATTGGTGTTTGTAGGGGGATGCATAACGGGCCTTCTGATTACCGATGAAGCAGCTGGCGAGCCACGCGGAACCTTTGATGTAGACGCAATCGCGGAAATTACTTCTTACGATCAATACGTGAAATTTGGCGAGCGTTTACGTGACATTGGCTTCGGAGAGGACACCAGTGAAGGTGCGCCACTGTGTCGATGGCTTCATGGCGAGACAATTCTCGATGTGATGCCATTGGAGGAAAGTATTTTAGGCTTCTCCAATCACTGGTACAAAGCAGCAATGGAATCGTCAGTTGTAAGAAAGATCTCGTCCGACATCCAAATTCGTTTGATTACAGCTCCCTATTTCCTTGCGACTAAGCTTGAAGCATTTAAAGGCCGGGGAAACGGAGATGTCTTAAGGAGTCATGACCTGGAGGACTTAGTGGCAGTGGTGGATGGCCGGGAATCTCTGACATCCGAAATCCGTAGCGAACCCGATAACCTCCGCGCATATGTTCGACACGAGATGAAGAATTTGCTCGACAGCCAGAATTTTGCAGATGCGATTTCCGGATTTCTGCTTCCGGACGCCATAAGTCAATCCAGAGTCAGCCTTGTCTTAAAGCGATTGGAAGATCTCACATCCCTCTAAGAACAATTCTGAGACAGTGAACTTACACTGCATCGGAAACACTATTAAGTGGAAAATCCTTCACTACCGGCGGCGGTGCAATTATGCCAAAGCTTTCCGTCCCGCACACGGACCAGCTTGCCTAAGACGCCTACACTCCTGAAGCAGAAACGCCGGAAGCAGACCGACCTGTCCGATTCACCCAAAGCACACTGAAGCCGCGCATCGTAATAGAGGGCGATGTGCCGGAAGATCGCATCCGGCACTATGTGGAAGTGGCTCGCCGTGAATGCCATATCGCGAATAGTTCGCCGCTATCTCATTTTCTGGTTTTGGGTCACAGACACCTTTCCGATACAATGCTAGAGAAGCTAAATTCAGCATGGCCTTATCCATTTGATCGGCTTTGGATAAGAAAGGAATCAGCAATGTCAGATCTAAAGGCAGTTCCAGAAGAGCAAGAGGTTCCCAAAAAGAAGGGACCGCACAATCCAAATGAGATCAATCCAAAGCTAGCTTCTGATATCCATTACTGGGCCGAGGAGTTTCACGTTACTGGGCAGCAATTGCATGAAGCGATTCGGGTGCACGGCACTCATGTGAAGAAAATTCGCGAAGCACTTAACCACCATAAATCCTAACTTCAGTTTGTGATGCGGGGTTTCGTTGCGAATACTACACCTCTTAGCTGGGCAAATTAAAAACTCAGGTAGGGGATGTTGCTAATCTCTTCAAAGGCATTGAAGGTCCAGATAACATCCTTGTGGTAGGGTATTTGGGGTAGATTGCATAGTCCATTTCTTTCTTAACCTCGGCGTAGGTAGGGAAGCGTTAAGGCTGGTCAAGTTAGCTCAACAACAACGCACCAGTATGATTCAGTAGATAGCCTAATGTTTTCACTTCAGTTTCTTACACACACTAACTTAGGTTTGCCTCCTAACAGTACCGCTTAATTATTTGCCCTGACTGGCTTCACACCGCATCCGAGATGCTGGTGAACGGAAATTCCTTCACTACCAGAGGAGGCGCAATCATTCCGAAGCCTTCCCCGCCCCGCACGCGAACAGGTTTGCCCATGGCAACCACGTTCTTCAGCAATCGCACTGGACTTTCATTAAAGCGGAAATTCATCACCGGGCTGGTGATTTTTCCGTTTTCAATCAAAAACAGGCCATCGCGCGTTAAACCGGTGTATTGCACAGTCTGCGGGTTTACTGGGCGGATGTACCAGAAACGCGTCACCAGCAGGCCGCGATCTACGCCGGCAATCAGATCCGCTAAGCTCTTGTCGCCTCCATCCAGTACAAGAAAGCTCGGAGCCGGGGTGGGCTGCTTGCCAGCCTGCTTGGCGTAGTAGCGGTCGTAATACAGATTTTTGATCTGTCCATTTTCAATCCAGGCGATATTGCCTGTGGGCATTCCGGAACCGCCGCTCCATGGGAGCACGGAATATAACTTATTGAGAGGGTCAGAACGGAGTGTGATTGTTTCAGGAAAGAGCTTTTCCCCCAGCAAGGTTCCGCCACCTTTCTTGCTTAGGAAACTGCGGCCTTCTTCCGCAGCACGGGCTTGCAAAGGGAAACCCATCAACTGCACCAAGTCGCCCACAGCGGTTGGCTCCAACACCACCGTATACTTGCCCGGTTCCAGGCGCTTCGGATTTTTCCAGGTACGGCACTTCTCCACTGCCGTTTTGCCGATCAGTGCGCCATCAATTTCTTCCATCCGAACTGCTGGCTGCGAAGCCCAACCGGAACTGGTTCCGTCTCCCGTTCGCACGGTGGTGGAAAGCGCGGCATCCGTAGTTCGGCCAAACCCGAAATTTCCCGCTTTATTCGCAATGGCAGAGGCCGAAGCGGAACGCTCAAAGAAGCCTGCCGCCACCAAACTGTTTGCTTTTGCACCTTCAATAATGGCGCGTACATGGGGAATCATGGCCGCATTTCGGGCATTCGCCGTGCTTTGCGCAAAGTTCTCCACTGCCATGTATTTCTGCGGTTCCAATGGCGTTTCACGTTCTGGATTTGGCAGCGAAATCATGGCGATATCTTCCGTACGCTTCACGGCTTCTCGCAGAGATTTGTCATCGAACTCATCCACCGTTGTGGTGCCGGTTTTTCCGTCCTTAGCAGACGTGATGACCATGGATTGTTCAATAGTGAAGCCCGATGTAGTGATGCCATTCAGGGCAAAGCGGATAGACGCATTCTCAGAACTGATCAGCGAGACATTGCACTCGGGAAAAGTGGAGTAAGACAGTACTTGGTCCGATAGCTTTTTGGCTTGTTCTCTGGTCAGCATGTGTGACTAATCCGTTTGAATGACATTGATTTGCCGAAAGCGGGCAGGCGAACACCCATGGCTGACTGCATTGATCTGCCCTGGCTCGCCCTTGCCATCATTCGGAGCACCCCACTGCTGCCAGTAACTAGGACCAGCAATCCCATCGCATGCCTGCCAAAAATCCGTAGTGCGGCTTTGGTATGCCACGCGTGATACCATACCCTGCTTCTTGCCGCCTTTGATGACCCAGAAAGCATCGCCGCCAAACTGGAAGTTGTAACGCTGCTGGTCAATGGAAAAGCTGCCGTCGCCATCAATCAAAATGCCATCATCCACGCCGGAAAGGAGGCTGTCCAACGTGGTTTCCGGCTTGCCGGGCTCCAGCCACACGTTCGGCATCCGCTGAAATGGCACGCTGGACCAATCATCGGCATAGCAGCACCCGCGGGACTGCTTTTCCCCAATCAAGTGCGCTTGATCGCGAATGGTTTGGTAATGCTGAAAAATGCCTTTCTCAATGATGGGAAATTTTCCGCATTTCACGCCGTCATCGTCATAGGCGGTGGTAGCCAGCCCGCGTTCATTGGTGCGATCGCCCCAAACATTGATGATGTCGCTGCCAATGCGCTGCTTGCCCAACTTATCCGGTGTCAAAAAGCTGGTGCCTGCGTAGTTCGCTTCATAGCCGAGGGCGCGGTCCAGCTCTGTGGAATGTCCCAGGCTTTCATGAATCGTCAGCCACAAATGATTTGGCAGCAGCACAAGATCCTTTTTGCCAGGAGTGATTGTCGGGGCGTTCAGATGCTCCACGGCTTCTTCACGGATGCGCTGTGCATTTTCCAGAAGATTCATCACGGGCACATATTCATAACCGGCAGTCACCTGCGGCGGCTGGTAGCGCCGGGTTTTGGATAATGCGCGGCTCACATCCACTGCCGTAGCATTTACCTGGGCAAATGTTTGCAAGTTGAGTTGCTGAATGGACGAACCATCCGAGGAAGCAAAGTACTTATCTTCCGAGCGGAATGATAAATTGCATCCTGCCGAAAATACCCGCTTTTCTTTTTTGGCCTGCTCCGCAGCAGAGCGAATCAGTTCCAGTTTTTCCTCCAGCGGAACACTGAAAGGGTCGCGTTCGTGCGGCGTCTGCCAGCGGTCGCGATAAGAAGGTACAGGAGCGAGTTCCACGGGCCGGGATTTCAGTACGGCATTCGCCTGCGCCACACCCACTGCTTCCCCGGCAATCCGCGCAATTTCGTCTTTGGTGACAATCGGGGAAGCGGCAAAGCCCCAAGCGCCATCTGCAATCACGCGCACGCCAAATCCGAACGAGCCACCGTCCAGGATATTGGGTACTTCCAGGGTCTTGCCAGTGCCCCGCTCCGGGTTCAGGCGAATGGTGACGAACTGACGCCGGTACCGGATAATGCGAATATCGCAATAGGTGGCTTTACGGCGTTTTGCTTCCGCCAGCGCCACTGCGCCCAGATTTTCCAGTTCCAGGTTCGGAGTTTTGGAGTCGGAAGGGGCGGAGAACAATCGCGTAGCCAGTGCGGTGGCGGCGCTGCTCCCCTGCAAAAACGTGCGTCGGGTCAGCATCGAATTGGGATAACCCAGTATAGCGAGTCACTGTCGGATGAAATAGGATGAAAGCGGGAGCTATTACCGCCCTGCTAATCTCACTTTTCATCACCTGTTACAACGATACGCTCTTTCCCGAAACAGGCAAAGCCGTGGTCGCCGTTCTGGAGCGGCTAGGGCATACCGTGGAGTTCCGGCGCGCGCAAACCTGCTGCGGCCAGATGCACTACAATACCGGCTACCTGCGCGATGCCGTGCCGTTCATGCGGCATTTTGTGGAACTTTACCGCGATGCGGAAACCATCTGCGTTCCTTCCGCTTCCTGTGTCGCCATGATTCGAGACCATTACCCGAAAATGGCCCTGGAAAGCGGGGATTCCCTCCTGATGGGGCAAGTGGCGGATTTGTTGCCGCGCGTCTACGAATTCTCGGAACTGCTGGTGGATAAGTTAGGTGTGGAAGATGTGGGTGCATTCTACCCGCATACTGTTACGTTCCATACGTCGTGCCACTCCATGCGAAGCCTCCATGTGGGGGATAAGCCGAAACGACTGCTGCGCCATGTGCGCGGCCTGACGTTGCACGAACTGCCAGACGAAGATCAATGCTGCGGATTCGGCGGGACGTTTGCCATCAAGAATCCGGATGTTTCAGCAGCCATGCTGTCAGACAAGTTGCTTTCCATTCTGAACACGCGGGCAGAAGTGTGCGCGGCAGGCGACAATTCCTGCCTGATGCACATCTATGGGGGAGCGCATAGGCAGCGTGCAGGCGTGCGCACCATGCATTTAGCGGAAATTTTAGCGTCCACGGAATCCAAGGAAAACTCATGAACGTTCGAGTAGGACACGCGGCCACAGCACCATCCTTTCAGGTAGCAGCCAAGTCGCTACTGGAAAATACACAGCTACGGCACAACGTTCGCCATGCCACAGATGTGATTCGCGGCAAGCGCGGCAAGCTGGTGAAGGAAACAGCGGATTGGGAAGAATTGCGCGAAGCCGGGCGGCGCATCAAGGAGCACACGCTTCGCAATCTGGATTTCTACCTTCTTCAATTTGAAGAAGCTTTCACCCGAGCAGGGGGCGCTGTGCATTGGGCGCGCGATGCGGAAGAAGCTAACCGCATTATTGCCTCGATTGTGCATTCGTATGGCGAAAAAGAAGTCATCAAGGTGAAAACCATGACTTCGGACGAAACGCGCCTGAACGAAGCACTAGTGGCGGAAGGCATTACGCCTTACGAAACCGATCTGGCAGACCTGATCATTCAATTAGGCGAAGATAAGCCTTCTCACATTGTGGTTCCCGCGCTCCATCGGAATCGCATGGAAGTGCGCAAGCTGTTCCTGGAAAAGATGGGGCTCAAGGAGTTGGGTGATCAGCCCCGTGACATTGCGGACGCGGCGCGGCAGTTCTTGCGGGAAAAGTTTCTCCGCGTCAAGGTGGGCATCAGCGGCGCGAACTTTGCCATTGCGGAGAGCGGGGCTATCTGCGTGGTGGAATCGGAAGGCAACGGGCGCATGTGCGTCACCTTGCCGCAAGTGCTTAATCAGCCTGATTGGGATTGAAAAAATCATTCCTGCTTTCGAAGACTTGGAAGTGTTTCTCCAAACTCTGCCTCGCTCCGCAACAGGCGAGCGCATGAATCCTTATAACTCCGTATGGACCGGCGTGGTGGATCATGATGGCCCTAGGCAGATGCATGTGGTGCTGCTGGATAATGGCCGCACCAATGTGCTGGCAGACCCAGGTGCACGGGAAACGTTGCAGTGCATCCGGTGCGGTGCATGCCTGAATGCTTGTCCGGTCTACCGCCAGACAGGCGGCCACGCGTATGGTTCCGTATACGGAGGGCCGATCGGCGCCATCCTGACGCCGAAGCTGCAGGATATGGAGCACTCTCGCTCTTTGCCTTATGCTTCCTCCTTGTGCGGAGCGTGTTATGAAGTTTGCCCGGTTAAAATCAACATTCCGGAAGTGTTGATTCACCTGCGCGGCAAAGTGGTGGAAGCGGGGCACGCGCCGCTGGAGGAAAAATTGGCGTTGAAAACTGCGGGTTTTGTGCTGGCAACCGCCGAGCGTCTTTCCACTGCGCAAAAGGTTGGGCGTGTAGGACAGAAGTTGTTTGAGCATGACGGCATGTTGCAGAATCTGCCCGGCATGATGGGCAATTGGACGCGCTTTCGCGATCTGCGCCCTATTCCCAAGCAATCTTTTCGGGAATGGTGGAGCCAACGAAACCACGAGGAGGGCCATTGAGCGAAGCAAAAGAGGCAATTCTAGCGCGAGTTCGGCAAGCCACGGGTGGCGCTGCGGAGAACTGCCGTGAAGTGCATGCTGAAATCCCGCGACTCTATAAGCGTCACGGAAATTTGCCGCTGGAAGAAAAACTATCTCTATTTGAAGATCGCCTGCACGATTACGAAGCCACGGTCCACCGCTGCACGCCCACGAATCTGATTGCCACGATTGGCTCCGCGCTCCGGGCACGTGGCAAACGGCGCATCTTGATTCCACCGGACTTCCCTCTGAATGGCTTGCCCGAAGGATTTGAATTTGTTGCAGACAACGGCCTTTCCTATAGCGCATTGGATACCTGCGATGGAGTAATTACTGCCTCCACTGCCGCCATTGCACTCACCGGCACCATTGTGTTGCAGGATGGCCTGTACCAAGGCAGGCGCGCCTTGAGCTTGGTACCGGATTACCATCTTTGTCTGGTCGGCAAAGATCAGATCTATGAAACAGTGCCGGAAGCAATGCAGGTGCTGGCACACACTGGCGCAAAGACTACGACTTTTATTTCCGGCCCTTCCGCTACTTCCGATATTGAAATGACGCGCATCAAAGGCGTCCACGGCCCGCGAACGCTGGAAGTGATTCTGATCTTGTAAAACAGCAATACTCTCCATTTGTTGTGATAACGTGGAGCCGTTCAGTCCTGTTATGAAAGTCCTTATTCTGCTTTTCCTTCTGCTTGTGCCTGCCGGGGCTGCAGATAGCACTTCCGAAATCAACAAAACGATTTTGGATCAAATCCCCTCACGGATGAAACAGTTCGTGGAGGATCACACCGTTGCCGGAACAGTGACGTTGATTGCACAACACGGCAAGCTGATTCAGATCGACGCAGAAGGCATGGCGGATCAAGAAGGGAATCGGCCCATGCGCAAGGACACGGTCTTTCAGATTATGTCCATGACCAAGCCCGTTACGGCAGTGGGCATCATGATGTTGGCGGAAGAAGGAAAGCTGGCGCTGCGAGATCCTGTGGAAAGATTCTTGCCGGAATTCCACAACCAACGTGTAGGCACCACAACCGGACCGGACTCCTCCAGACTCGGCGCTCCCATCCGGCCAATCACAGTTCGCGATCTCATGACGCACACATCCGGTATGTTTGATGCCACGCCGAATGAGATCAAAGGCTACAGCCAGGCAATGAACATCCCGCTCGCAGATCTGGTTCGGGTATTCGCACGCCAGCCGCTCTTGTTTCAGCCGGGAACCAAATGGAGTTACAGCAGTCCGGGAATTGACATTTTAGGACGCATCATTGAGGTCTGTTCGGGTGAAAAATATGAAGAGTTCATTGAGCGGCGGATCTTGAAACCGCTCGGCATGAAAGATAGCTTCTTCTATCCGAATCCGGAACGGATCTCACGCATTGCCCTGGTATATGAAAACCATGACGGGAAACTGACGCGGTCACCGGGTACGATTCTGGGAGGCGACGCTTCCAAATTCCGCCAAGGCGCGGTGTACCCGGCACCTTCCTGGGGGCTTTACTCCACGGCGGAAGACCTGTGGCACTTTTACCAAATGATGCTGAACGGCGGCTCTTTTCAGGGACACCGTTACCTTTCCCCGTTTTCTGTCAAGCTGATGACCGAAGTACATACGGGTGACATCGCTGCGTCAGGCTGGCTTGGAGGTGGCGCATATGGCTTGGCGTGGGAAATTGTCAATGAGCCTTTCGGGGAATTAGCTGGACACACCAGAGGGACTTATGGGCATGGCGGAGCCTTTGGTACCCAGGGCTGGATCGATCCCAAGAACGACCTCGTTCGCATTTTGCTGATTCAACGCTCCAACGGAGGCACAGATTCCTTGCGGGATAGTTTCATGACCATGGCGGAAGCTGCTGTTTCCATTCCGTAGAACCGTTCTGATCAGTTTTTCACAAGATACTGTTTTGCTATTTCCAGAAACTTTGCTGTCTCCTGCCGTTGCCGTTCCGCCTCCCATCCTAGTTCCTGGGCCATCAACCCGCTAATACGAGGCGAGATTTCCATGGCTGCTTGTGCATGGAGGAGCAACGCTCGGGTACGGCGTGACAGAACATCTTCCACGGTGCGTGCCATCTCCACGCGAACGGCCCAGATCACTTCTGCCGCAATGTATGGCAATGCCGGATGAAGAACTTCCCCTAATGATGGCGTAGTGCGAACCATGTCCTGAATAGCAGGCGCATCGGCTCCGTAAACACTCAGATGCCCAAATTTACTCGCGTGGCGGTGGTATCCATGAACATGCAGGCTTTTGGTGGTGCAAGGCTGATCGGGCAGCTTGGCCAGAGTTGCTGCTTGATTCACACAATCTTCCGCCATATGGCGATACGTGGTCCATTTCCCGCCAGTGATGGTTAACAGTCCGGAATGGTCAATATGAATCGTATGATCTCGCGACAGCGCCGATGTGTTCGCTGCACTGCCAGAGCGAATCAAGGGCCGTATTCCCGCGAATACGCTTAACACGTCCGCTCGCGTCGGTGCGCGCTCCAGGTATCGTCCGGCAGTTTCCAGAATAAAGGCAATTTCCTGCTCCATGGCAACCGGCTCCGCAGTGGCTTCCGCAATAGGTGTGTCTGTTGTTCCCACCAGAGTATGTTCGTGCCAGGGAATCGCAAACATCACGCGCCCATCGCTAGTATGCGGCACCATGATGGCGCTTTTTCCAGCCAGAAAAGAACCATCAAACACCAAGTGAATGCCCTGACTGGGAGCGATCATCGGTTTCGTTGCGGGATCAGCCATCTGCCTTACGGAATCACAAAATGGCCCCGTCGCATTGATTACCACTCGCGCCTGAATGCGGAACTGTGCGCCGGTCTCCTGATCTTCGGCTAGCACGGTATCTACAAACTCTTCGGAGACCTGCTCCAAGCCGGTAACAGGAAAGTAATTCAGAAGCGTAGCGCCTTGTTCAGCGGCAGTTGCAGCTAAATTGATCAGCAGCCGGGAGTCATCAAACTGGCCATCGTAGTAAATCACGCCCCCGCGTAGCCCTTCCATTTTGAGCGTGGGCAGACGCGCCAGCGTTTCTTCACGAGAAAGAATTTGCGAAGGGCCAAATCCATACTTGCCAGCAAGTAAGTTATAGAGTTTAAGCCCGGCGCCATAGAAGGGCGCTTCCCACCAGTCGTAATTGGGTACAACAAAGGCAAGGTCGCTAACCAGATGAGGAGCATTCTGCCGCAGGAATCCACGCTCCTTCAGCGCCTCCATCACCAAAGAAATATTGCCTTGCTCCAGGTATCGTACGCCGCCATGGACCAGCTTGGTGCTTCGGCTGGATGTTCCTTTTCCAAAATCGTCACGTTCCAGAAGCAGAACTTCATAGCCGCGCGAAGCAGCATCTACAGCAACTCCCATTCCTGTAGCTCCGCCGCCAATAATGACCATGTCCCATGGTTCGGTACGAGCAGCGACACGGCTCAGCATCTCAGAGCGATTCATCTGGTGATGTGGCTTACTGTAACAGAATAGAATTATCAAAAAGAAACTGTCTCGTGCAGAGCGTTTCACAAAAAAGAATAGTAAAACCAGCGAACAGGCTGGGAACTACCGCCTAAAAAGAGAAGACAACAGTTCAACAAAGGAGCTTGTGGTGATCCCGGCACCAAAAGCAGATCTCTCAACACTTTTCTTGTGAACCCTTTTAAAACGTTTTTTCTTCAAAACACAGATAGTGTGGAAAGCGAAATGAGTGAGCCGTACCATGGTTTCAACTAAAGTTAAAATAAGGTACAAACCTCTCAAGCTTTTTTGAAAATTTCTTGAGAATTTTAAAACAAGGATAGCTTCTAAGTAATTTTGTTGAAAATCAGCCCTTCCTGCTAACTCTCATCAGTACTGATCGTATGCTAACGGGAACAGTTGTTCAGTTCTTCTCTTGCAGTGGCCGGTTATCAACTCTGGCGTGCTGCCCATTTCTCCAAAAGCTTGAGCTACCCGCACTTTTCTGTGCGTAATGCCCTTCTCCCACCTGCTGCCGCCACATGGCGTAATACAGACCCTTGCTCTCGATCAACTCTTCATGCCGGCCTGATTCCACAATATGTCCGCGTTCCAATACATAGATGCAGTCTGCATGCAACACAGTGGATAAACGGTGCGCAATTAAAATCGTGATTGCCTCCCTGCTGGCAGCCACTTCCCGAATCGTGCGGCTGATTTCTTCTTCCGTTAGGGAATCAAGCGAGGAGGTCGCCTCATCGAAAACCAGTAACTGGGGCTTGCGGAGCAATGCTCGCGCAATAGACAGCCGCTGCTTTTCGCCACCAGAAACTTTTACGCCGCCTTCTCCAATCAAAGTATCCAGGCCATGTTCGGCTCGTGCCAGCAAACTTTCTACAGAAGCTTGGCGAAGCACATCCATGCACTCCGCATCCGTTGCTTCAGGCCGGACAAACAAAAGGTTTTCCCGAATCGATCCGGAAAAAAGCTGCGCATCCTGCGTCACAAATCCGATGCGCTCTCGCAGGGCTTCCATATCCACCATATCTTCTGGCGTTCCGTTGTAATAGATATGTCCACTCTGTGGCCGGTATAAACCAACCAACAGTTTCACTAATGTTGTTTTGCCTGCACCAGAAGGACCTACGAAAGCAATTGTTTCCCCTAAGGAGACCTCAAACGAAATTCCTTCTAACGCAGGCTGATGTGCCGTTTGATGCTGAAAACCAACTTCTGCAAAAGACAACCGGTTCAAGCGAGGTACAGGAACCGGATGCTCCGGACGAGGCTCAGGTTCCCTGGCCAGAATGGTTTGAAAATTTTGGAGGGAAGCTTCCGTTTCCCGGTAAGTGTTCACTACATTTCCTAGCTCCTGAAGCGGTCCAAAGATAAAGAAGGAGTAGATAAACAGCGAGAAAAACTGGCCCACCGTGATGCGCTGAGTAAAAATCAGGTACAGCATCAGAAACAGAATCGAGGTTCGCAGCAGATTCACAAAAGTTCCCTGAATAAAACTCAGGCTGCGCAGGTAACGAACTTTCTTCAGTTCTAACTTCAGAATCTTTTCCGTCGTAGAATTCAGCCGCAGAATCTCCTGCTTTGCGAGTCCCAGGCTTTTCACGAGTTCGATATTGCGCAATGATTCCGTGGTAGAACCCGCAAGCGCGGTTGTCTCCTTCACAATCATCTTCTGCACTTCCTTGATCTTGCGGCTCAGCAAGGAACTCAATCCCCCTAAAAGAGGAATCGTGAGCAGGTAAGCCGGTCCGATGGACCAATGGACTCGCGCGGCGTAAAACATCACAAAAATTACGCCAATCAAAGTGGTGAAAAGCAGATTGACGGAAATGTTGATGAATTTCTCTACATCCGTTCGCACTTTCTGGAGAATTCCCAATGTTTCGCCGCTGCGTTGGTCTTCGAATTGGGCGTAAGGTAATTCCAGTGAGTGCTGGATGCCATCCGCATAAATTCTTGCCCCCACCTGCTGGGTAATCAGGCTGACAAAGTAATCTTGAAAATTCTTGGCCACTCTGGAGATAAAGGCCACGCTAACCGCAGCAGCCAACAGCCAGCTCACGCCCCGAAGGAATTGCCCACTGGTATATTCATGAAACCTTGTGGCGTAGGAATCAATGATGTGGCGGAAAATCAGCGGGTCCAGCAGCGAAAATACTTGGTTAATGGCAGCCAGCACCAACGCGATAGCTACCAGCCGCCAGTAATTTCGAAGATAGCCGTAGAGAATCTTCATCCATCCACGTTACGACAAATAAGCAGAGATTCAGTTTGAAGTCTGAATAAATACAGGAGGTTCCTCATTCCTATCTGCTGAAGTCATAGAATGGTTAGCTGTATACGATTAGCGGATGGCAATTTTATAGATTTTTGATACCACATTTAATGCTTATACACATCGAGCCATAATCAAACGAGAATCATTTTATCGAGTAAATGGCTAACGAGATCATCCCTTATATCGAAATGTGCCGCCGTGAGAATGCGAGTCTTCAACGGGGCATGAATTTTGGCATTGGCAGAACTCATTCAGTCATCCTAATGTCCCTTCGGCCCAATGCTCCGTACGAAGATAGAATCGAGGCGGATGGCACCATTCTCATCTATGAAGGCCACGATGAACCTCGTACGAACGAGATCAAGGAACCGAAAGCATTAGATCAGCCGAAAATGACCAAGAGGGGTCATCTGACACAGAATGGACAGTTTGAAGCCGCGGCCCGTGATTACAAAGCTTGAAAACGCCAGCCTGAACGCGTTCGGGTATACGAGAAGATCCACTCTGGCATATGGTCTTACAACGGAATGTTTCACCTTCTTGATGCGTGGACTGAGCAGACCGGTGGCAGATCAGTATTCAAATTCCGAACTCGAAGCCGTAGAAGGCGAAGAGGACCTCCGGTACCCAGTCCCGTTAAGGCCGGAACGACGACGCATCATACCTGCTGCTGTGAAGCTCGAGGTTTGGAAACGTGACGCGGGCAGATGCGTCAAATGCGGGGCTAAAGACGAATTGCATTTCGACCATGACCTTCCTTTCTCCCTAGGAGGCACATCAATGACCGCAAACAACGTTCAGCTTTTATGTGCACGTCACAACCTTTTAAAGGGCGGAAGGATTGCCTAGAACGCTCGAATGAAAATGATGCGGCCCATCCGTTGAGTCTAATTGCGTCAACATGTAAGGGGAGAAGGTTGATTCTCATCCTCCACTGAAGACATGCTTCGCGGTGCTGACCACCAGAGCCAATGACCGATTCGTCAGAGCCAGTTACGCCAAATGCATTAGTGATCCGGAAGAGCGATGCCGGGTGATCGCTGATTTCCTGGGCCGCACGCGCGGAATTACCGTGGATTTATCATCGGGCTGACAGACATTTGCCGCAGAACCCGCTCAGGGCTCTCTCAATTCGACCGCAAGGCAATCATTGGATCAAGCCGCGAAGCTCTCCTTTGCCGGAATATACCCGGCGAGGGCGGCCACTGCGATGAGCAGAATTCCTATTCCAACAAATGTGGCCAGATCGCTGGCCTGCACTGAACCAGGATAGGATGATTTTTCTCGAGTGCTCTGAGGAATTCTAGTTCTGCGGCTTTGTCACCCCGCGCCACAGCGGTCGATTTAGTTTTTCACTTCAATCATGATCACTTCGAACGGCTTGTCGTTCAGATTTTCTTCTTTGTGAACGTTCGGCGTAGCCCAGGCGGCATCACCAGCAGGATGCTTGGCAACATCCACTTTGCCGCTGATATCCGTGGCCTTGATGTTTCCGTCCGTGAGAAAAACGTTGACCCGGTTAAAGGGATGCTCGTGCACGGGAGTGCTTTCGTGAGCCCCAAGTTTCACCCGAACAGCACGCACCTGACTATTTTCAAACTCCACCTTGTAATGCTTAGGATCGATCTTAACCGGATCGCGAGGATTGGTGATGGCCTTGTCTGTGCCGGGCTTCTTCAATATCACTTCCATGATGTTGAAAGGACTATCGCTGACTACTTCCGGCGAATGCATTCCACCCCCGGGACTCCACACCACTTGCCCTTCCTTCCAATCGAAATCGGTAGTTTTCTGGCCATCCTTATATTCAAAGCGCTGGCGACCGGATTGAAGGTAAACCATGACCCGATTTTCCTTGTGTTCATGGAAACTTCCCTTGACATGCACCTTTTCCAGTGCACGCATTACCTTCACCTGATCATTTTCGAACAAAGTAGCGGAAGGCTGGACGGCAATTCCTGCGAACGCTGCACAACCAAGCAAAAACGAAGCGGGCAATATGATTTTCACGATCAGTCATCATATCGCGACATCCAACAGAAAAGGGAGGCGCTTTTTCTGTTTACTGCGTAACCCCTGTTTTGCTCTGCCGAAAGCAGCGTTATAAGCTTACATCTGAGGAATCAACCTCTCCCTATGTTCAAAAAGATTGCTTTTTCTCTTACGGTACTTTGCCTGGGTTCCATGCCGCTCCAGGCCCAATCAGATAGGGCAGAGGCTCAGAAAAACCCGTTCGGCAACAATCCGGATGCCATTGCAGCGGGCAAACGCCTGTATAGCCAAGCATGCACAGCTTGCCATGGCGCGGATGGACGCGGCGACCGTGGTCCTTCCCTGGCCACAGGCACGTTCTCCAGAGGCAATGCCGATGGCGAAATTTTATCAATATTCGTAGCGGCATTCGGGGCACGCAAATGCCCGCTTTCTCCAATTTCACCACCGACCAGACATGGCAGATTGTTTCCTTTATTCGCAGTTTAGCCGGCAATGAACCCGTTACGCTCACAAGCCGTGAAACCGTCTCAGGCAATGCCGCAGCAGGCAAGGCCGTATTTGAGGGGAAAGGCGGCTGCCTGAGTTGCCATCAGGTAAACGGCGCGGGAGTGAATGTGGGACCTGACCTTTCCGCCATTGGAACCAAGCCTGCCCAGCAGTTACAAGCCAGCACTTTGCATCCGAACCAGCCTCCTGCCCCTGGTGGACGCGGGCGAGGCGGAAATCGGGTGCTCCCTCCCGCCACCGTGATTGCCAAAACCAAGGACGGCAAAGAATACCGGGGCGTTCGCAAAGCGCAAGACTCCTTCACCGTGCAAATGGTGGATACGGCCGGGCATTACCATTCCTTCGCCAAATCGGATCTAGCTGATCTCAGGATTGAGGCGAAGTCGATCATGCCTGACGACTACGAAAAGCGTCTTTCTCCAGAAGAAGTTCAGAACCTGATGGCGTATATGAAAACGCTGGACGGTTCTGATCTCACGAAGCTGGCTGCGGGAGCCGGGCTAACGTATGAGCGTATCCGCAATGCGGAAAAGGAACCGCAGAATTGGCTCACTTACTGGGGAGACCTGGGTGGCAAGCACTATTCCTCGCTCAACCAAATCAACACCAACAATGTAAAGAACCTTCAGGCACAATGGGCCGTGCAGTTGCCGGGCGATGGGATTGTGCAGTCTGTGCCTTTGGTAGTAGACGGCATCATGTACACCACAGGCCCGGTTGGCGGCACGGCGGAAGTATTAGCGTTGGATGCAAAAACAGGGCACCAATTGTGGCGGTATCAGCGGCCCCAAAAAGTAAAGAATCCTTATGAAATCAATCGTGTCAATCGCGGTGTAACGGTTCTGGGAAACCGGCTGTTTTTTGGCACGCTGGATGCCGCGCTGGTGGCGCTGGATGCCCGCACCGGAACTCTTCTTTGGGAAGTACAAGTGGCTGACACCATGCTCGGCTATAGCATCACTTCTCCGCCTCTGGTAGTAAAGGACAAGATCATTAGCGGTATCACGGGCGGTGAATTTGGTGTCCGGGCTTTCATTGATGCGTATGAACCTGCCACGGGGAAACGATTGTGGCGCTGGTACACCGTTCCAGGCAAAGGGGAGTTCGGCAGCGATACCTGGGCAGGAGAAAGCGGACAGCATGGCGGCTCTCCAAGCTGGTTGACCGGCACCTACGACCCGGAACTGAATACAGTGTATTGGGCAATCGGCAATCCCGGCCCGGATATCAACGGTGATGTCCGCATGGGCGATAATCTCTTCAGTTGCTCAGTAGTGGCGCTCGATCCGGATACTGGGAAACGCAAGTGGCACTACCAGTTCACCCCGAACGACACGCATGATTGGGATTCCACGGAAGACATGGTGCTGGTAGATCGTATGTGGCACGGGCAGAACAGAAAACTCTTACTGCATGCCGATCGCAATGGTGTTTTCTATGTTCTTGACCGGACGGACGGAAAATTCCTTTCCGCCGCGCCTTTTGTGCGAGCCACATGGGTGAAAGGTTGGGATAAGGACGGTCGGCCCATCACCACAGAAAATTGGCGAGCGAACCCGGAAGGAACCATCATTTATCCTTCCATCGGAGGAGGAACCAACTTCCAGGCTCCTTCTTATAGCCCGCAAACAGGGTGGATGTACTTCATGTACTCCGATAGCCCTGCGCGTTACTCCATTGGCCCCGCACCCTTTGAACCTGGCAAACAGTTCCAGGGTCGCGGCACTGGCGGCGGGTTCGGCTCTTTGCAAACCAACGGACAAGCACCCCCTTCGCAAGGCGTCATGGCCATGGACCCGGAAACCAATCAGATTCGGTGGAAGTTTGAACTCACGCAAAGCGCCTTGCAACCGGGCGTGCTGGCAACCGGCGGTGGCGTGGTGTTTGCTGCTTCCGCAGAAGGAAACTTCATGGCCCTGGATGCCCGCAGCGGCAAGGCGCTCTGGCGTTTTGGCGCCGGCTCCAGTATTCCGTCGTCTCCGATCAGTTACGCGGTGGATGGCAAACAATACGTAGCAGTCTCTTCCTCTAATGTGCTTTACAGCTTTGCGCTGGCAGATCAATAGCCGAAAGGTCTTCACGGAAGACCGAATTCTCCTGGGTCGGCGGGGGGAATAGATAATTCATTATTCCTGCCATGCAATAGTTTTGCTGACGGAGAGTTACCAGAACTCTCCGTTCTGTTTTGAAAGACTAAAACAACATCAATGTCCTACACCGTTGAATTGAAGCAAGAGATAGACGGAACGTGATAACGAAGTAGTTGAGCTTTTCGGGGTTATGGCCTATGGCACTGCTTTGAGCAAGTGCATGATCCTATCTCTTTCGAGGAAGCATGGGGAACATCTTAGCCTTCGGTAAAATCATACTCGCTTTTGTAGGCTATGGTTACCAGTTTGGACACGCCTGCTGCCCGTGATCAATCCGCTACTTATGAGACGACTGGGGTTTTCTATCCGCTGAGATCGGGATACCTTGCTGGTTTTTGCCAGTCATGCGATTCCCATCAACAGTTAAAGTATCTACAAATCCGGCATTCCATCGCACAGTAGTAAGGCCTCTTTTCGGGTCGGTGCAGTCCCACTTGCCCTCTGGCTTACCATTCATCAGCACCGTCTTCTGCGGGGTTAGCGTCACGGAACCACCATTGAACCACTTCCAGGTGCCGACTGAAGCATCGCATCCTGCGGCCTGCACCAATGCAGGTAGCATAAACACTGACAATAAAACTACGCGATTCATTTTTCCTCCAGGTTAGGCTATGGTGCCAAGTTTACATCAGAAACATAATGGTCTGAAAAATGAAAAGCTATCCAGAGATAAGTGAGGTTGGTTTGCCTAGTTTTAACTGCGATCAGTTTAGGTCACCGGTCCAGGGTTAAACAGCGCCAATGCATTTTGCAAACCCCAATGCTCGGCCCATGTCTTTTTTCTCCCACTGGCCACATCCAAAATGAATTGGAAAATCTGTTCGCCTACTTGCTGAATAGTGGCTTCCCCTGTGGCAATGCGCCCGGCATCAATGTCAATCAAGTCATGCCACTTTTCTGCCAACGCAGTGCGTGACGATACTTTCACCACAGGCACCATTGCCAATCCATATGGTGTTCCTTCGCCCGTGGTAAATACGTGCATGTTCATGGAGGCGAGCTGCTGCGTACCACAAATGAAATCACTAGCAGGCGTTGCCGCGAAGATCAGCCCTTTTGCTGTTACCTTTTCTCCGTGACGCGCAACGCCCATTAACGCCGTGCTTCCTGCCTTTGCCACGGAGCCTAGTGCTTTTTCCACTACGTTGGAAAGGCCTCCGCGTTTATTGCCGGGCGTAGGGTTGGCGCTACGGTCGGCTTGTCCACGGCCCAGGTATTCGTCATACCAGCGCATCTCTCGAATCAAGTCACGCGCAATCTCGGCATTCGCCGCACGTGGCGTCAACAGATGCACAGCATCCCGCACCTCGGTTACTTCGGAAAACATCACGGTAGCGCCTGCACGCACCAGCAAATCAGCGGCATATCCCACCGCAGGGTTAGCCGTGACTCCGGAAAAGGCGTCGCTGCCTCCGCATTGCAGTCCCACCACCAAGCCGGATGCAGGGCAGCTTTGCCGATGACGCTGATTTAATTCCGCTAATCGCTTTTCCGCGGCCACCATGATGACGGAAACAGTCTCCGCAAACCCGTGCTGATCTTGTAAGCGGATTACATTGCCGTCCGCCAGTACGTTGTTCCAAACCGGCAAATCACCGGGGAACAGCCGTTGTGGCTGTAACTTTTCACAGCCTAAGCTCACCACTAATGGCTGTGCGGCAATGTTGGGGTGCAGGCTGATGTGCTTAATCGTTTGAATAGGCACTTGCGCTCCAGGAGCATCAATCGCCACGCCGCAGCCGTATGTGTGCGTAATGGAGACCACATCATCCACATTGGGAAAACGGGGAAGCAATTCGCTTCGAATGCGCCGGGCGGCGTAATCCACGGTGGGAGCCACACATTGCACAGTGGTCGTGATCCCCAAAATGTTCTTCGTGCCAAAACTTCCATCCGGATTGGGAAAGCCTTGAAAGGTGACGCCCTCCAATGGAGGCAGAGGAGTCGGAACAGCAGTTGCCAGCGCAAGCTCCGCTAAAGGCGGTGGCACAGGCAAGGTGAGCATATCCTCTCGGACCCAAGATCCAGCGGGAATCGATCGGCTCGCATATCCAATGACTTGCCCATACCGGATCACCGGTTCGCCGATTTCCACTCCCTGGAGAGCAATTTTGTGCGACTGCGGGATGCGTTCGCGTGCCGGAGGGCCAAAGCACGATTGCGCGCCCACGGCCATTCCTTCCGGGCTCACCACAATCGCTACATTGTCGCTGGCATGAACTTGAATGAAAAGAGGAGTCAAATTGTATTTTACAAGTTCCAGTGGCGCTGAATCAGTTCCGCTTCGCGCACCCGAATGGCAACGGCTCCTATAAATCCTTCCGCCGGTTCCAAACTGAAAAGGGTCCATTGCCGCGCTTCTTCCACACTGCCGTCTACCTGCAACAGGGCGGCTGGTTCATCAGGACCAAGCGTCACTTGAAAGGTATGCAGGCCTCTGCTCAATCCTTCCCCAGTCGCCTTCAGAAACGCTTCTTTCCGCGTCCAGCAGCGGTAGAATCCTCGCACCCGCTCTTCGCCTTCCCACCGGAGCAAACTCTTCCATTCTTCAGGGGAAAAGAATCTTGCTGCAATGCCTTCCAGGTCAGGAATGCGGCGTTGCCCTTCCACATCCACGCCTAAAGGAGCCGCTGTGCTGATGCCGCACAAAAACTGATCTCCGGCATGGGAAAGATTGAAATGAAGTTCGCTTTCAGGAAGGTAAGGCTTGCCTTCCTCCGTATAAGCGAATGGAAGATTTTGCGGCGAAATACCCAGGCAGGAACTCAGAATGGAGCGCAATATTCCCCGCCCCGTGCGGAACCGGACGCGCAGATGTTCAAAACGAAAACGGTTGGCTCGCTCCTGCTCATCGGGGGACAAAAATTTTCCCAGTGACAACGCAATTGCTTCTGGTTGCTGGAGTGAAGCGCTCCATACCTCTACACGGCTTTTCAAAGCTTATTCTTTCCCGCGCTCATTGTATGGTAAAGGCATGATGCGCAAGGTATGCGGAGCACTGCTTCCGCTTTTTTTATGGGGCTGTTCGTCCGGTAGTTCCCCAAAAACCAATGAAGTAAAGGTAGGCGGAACAACATTGACCATGCCGGAAGATGAGACCCGCCGATTTCCTTCCCAAGACCGGGTCAGCACCAGTGTAGTGCCGGAACACGTGATTGATCCCAGCCTGGACCCTGGCGGAACAAAAGGCGATTACCGAAACTCACAAGGGGCCTACGAAGTAGACTTGGTGCACACTTCTAACGGCGAAAAAGCGGCATTTCTGCTGCTGGATGTAAAAAGGCTTCTCACAAATCCAAAATATCTCCCCAATATGGGTGGTTATTTCGGCTCAAAGGAAGGAAAGCCATTTTACACTTTCGCAAAAGGCGCTTACTTAGTTTGCATCAAAGGAATTCCTGAACAGCAAGCCGATACTTTTGGTCGGACATTTGCTGCCAGACTACCCTAAGCCATCCATCTGTTTCGGCAGAATAGCCAAACCCCCGGTAGCGCCCGCCCGGTATGTTTTTTGATTGCGGCGGGCCGCCCAGTATCGTTTCATTCGCTCCGATACTTTCTCACGATCCTCAGGCCCCATAAACTTCCGGCCGCGACGTTTTATAGGAGTTTCAAGATTCACCACGACTGAATTCTGGCCTAGCTTCTCCAGACAGGCGATTGTCTCATCCAGCATCAACCGTTGTTGACACAGATACTCAATAACTTTCTTCAATTCCATAAAATCTCTAAAACTGTGTATTGCCACCTCAATACAAGTTTCATTCCACAGATAGTACTAAAACTTACTGATATAAATAAATGATTTTTAAAAAAACAATTTTTGGTTTTTGAATTTTAACCGCTTTTTGTTAATTTTTCCTTAGTATAAAGCCTTATCGCGCTGTGTAAACGCCAATTTTTCTTTTATCAAGGAGACTTGGTAAGAAAGCACCCCATTTCATTTCCACTTTTGAAGATCAAATACCAGTTCCTTTTGTAAGTTGTACTCACTAGGGCCAGTCTACGGAGAACGGTTAAGATGAACTTTGCGGAAATACGGCATGTGGCTGGCACTTTTTGCTGTTCTTCTGGCTCCTTTCTTTGCCGTGGCGCAAACAACTCTCGGCTCACTGGAAGGCTATGTCAAAAACGCCCTAACAGGCGCTCCGGTTCGCAAAGCGCAGGTGAGCCTCACCGGAGCCGAATCCGACCAGGTCATAGGCAAAGTTTTATCGGATACCAATGGTCGTTTTCGGTTTACTGGTGTGCCTGCCGGGCAATACCGGCTTCAGGTGGAACGGTCCGGATTTCTCCCCAGCACCTATGGCGCACAAGCCTCCAATCGCCGGGGCAAGCTGATTTCCTTAGCAGCCGGAGAAGCAAGAAAAGATTTAGCCCTGGCGCTGGAATTACCAGCGGTGATTTCCGGTCGTGTGTGGGACGAAAACGGAGAGCCGCTTCCCGGCATTTCCATTCAGGCTCTTCGGCAGGATTACCAAACAGGCCAGCCGCGTCTGACTGCTGTTGCAGCAGTGACATCCAATGACTTGGGAGAATACCGCCTTTATGGTCTTCCGAAAGGAAAATACTTCCTGAGCACAGGGCAATCGGCAATTTTGCCGCCCTCCTTGCCGGAACAAATTTACCCCGCCACTTTCTATCCCGGATCAACGGACGTGCTCTCTGCCACTCCGATTCGCGTCAGCGCTGGCAGTGAAGCAAGGGACTTGGATTTCCGGCTTTACAAAGCTGCCAGTGTAGCGCTGCGCGGCACGGTGGAAACTGCCTCTTCCGCTGCGAGCCTTCACTCTCTTCAAGTCATATTAATGCGGGAAGATGGGTTGTTGAATATCAGGCAGAACGGAGGAAATGCCGCTGCGGCTCAGTTTCAATTTCCACGTCTCGCTTCCGGAAAATATCTGTTAACCGCTTGGCTTCCTAGCGCAGAAAGCTTGCTCTATGCACAGCAGGAAGTGGATATGGGCAGTGTAGATATCAATGATGTAACACTTTCCCTTCGCCCTGCCCTCCAGCTTTCTGGCCAAATCGTTTTTTCCGGTTCCGCGCCAGCCGAATTCCCTTCCAAGATCACTGTCCGCTTATCGCAAGGGAATGCGCCTTTTCCCTTGCCTGTAGCCAGCGTCAAACCGGACCATTCGTTTTCGCTATCCAACCTCATTCCAGGGAGTTGGCAGTTGAGTGTTTCGCCTCTGCCCCCTGGCGCATACCTTCAATCGGTTAGCTTAGGGCAGCGCGAAGTTTCACTAGACAATGTTCTCCTTTCTTCTGATACGGAGACACCGCTTCGCATCATGATTGGCACGGAGGGAGCAACGGTAAGCGGCTCGGTTCGCACCCTTTCTGAGGGCAGCACGGAAGAAGCAACGGTGTTGTTATATCCGGTTAATCGTCATCTTGGCTTGCCGCGAATCCTGACTGCCAAAGTCGGGCAAAACGGGCAATATCAATTCACTGGCATTGCACCGGGCCGTTACCGCTTGGTAGCTTCGGAAGATATCCCACAGGAATCCTTGTATGATCCCGATTTTGCCGCTTTGCTGGAAGGCAAAAGTGAGGTCATCGACATTGCCGCACAAGCCCGCATCACAAAGAATCTCACAACACTTCCGCTACTTTAGGCACTTACGCAGCAAGGTTTTCCTCCATGGGAAGTGTCACACGGTATTGTTTGAGATGCCTTGCTAGCGTACGGCTGGAAATACCGAGTGATACGGCGGCGCGCTGCTGGTGTCCGCCAGATTGCGCCAGAGCTTGCAGGATCATGGCTTTCCTGACATGTTCCAGTGTGCCTGTCGGTGTAGTGACTGCTGCTGTGGGCCGAATGCCGGAAGGAAGATCTGTTGGCTCAATCATTCGGTCTCGCACCAGAACGGAGCACTTCAGCACGGCGTTCCGCAGTTCCCGCACATTGCCTGGCCAATGGTAACGCATCATGGCCGCCATGGCTTCCGGAGAAAAGCGGGTGTTTGCCTGGCAGCTTTCCAGAAAAAATTCCGCCAGAGCCGGAATATCCTCTCGCCTTTCTCGTAAAGCCGGAACAATTACCTGGAATTGCATCAGGCGGTGGTATAAATCCCGACGAAATTGCCCACGAATCACCATTTCCTCTAAATTTTGATTCGTAGCCGCAATAATTCGTGCTTGCACGTTGATTTTTCGTGTTCCACCCAAACGGAAATAAGGCGTTCCATCCAATACGCGCAGGAGCTTCGCCTGCATTTTCAGGTCGAGTTCTCCCACTTCATCCAGAAACAATGACGTGCCATTCGCCATTTCAAAAAATCCCGGCTTGCTCCCCTGTGCACCGCTGAAAGCGCCCTTTTCGTAGCCAAACAGTTCACTTTCGGCGAGATGTTCCGGCAAGGCGGCGCAACTCACATCCACAAGCGGTTTGTGGGACCAAGGCGAGTATTGGTGAACAGCACGGGCTACCAATTCTTTCCCGGTGCCGCTTTCTCCATTAATCAAAACCGCAACGTTTGTGGCTGCCACCGCTTTGACCTGCGTCAATACCTGTCGAAAGGATTCGCTATGGATCAAAGCAGTAACACCGGACAGATGCTCAACAGCCGATGCCTCTATGCTGTGCCAACCCGGTTCGGAGCAACGCCGGTCCGGCGTGGAATATTGCTGATTTCGGAACACGTTCCACCATCGGTATGCCTCGTTCTAAACTTTAGTCGGGTGATGCGCTTTGATGTTGTGGTCATTGGGGCAGGAGCCGCAGGTTTGTTTTGCGCGGCGGAAGCAGGTAAACGAGGACGCAAGGTAGCCGTTCTGGATCATGCAGATAGAGCGGGCAAAAAGATTTTAATTTCCGGTGGTGGCCGATGCAATTTCACCAATTTATATTGCCAGCCGGAAAATTTTCTTTCAGCGAATCCCCATTTTTGTAAATCCGCCCTGGCTCGATACACAGCCCAGGATTTTCTGTCCTTGGTGGAAAAACACGGCATTCGTTGGCATGAAAAAACAAAGGGCCAGCTTTTCTGTGATGATTCCGCCAGGGATATCACAAATCTGTTGGAACGCCTCTGCGCTGCATCTGACGTACGCATCTTTCTCGGACATAAAATCCTTTCTGTTCGCCGGGAGAACGAGTTTTTGGTCGAAACGAATCAAGGGACGTTCTCCGCAGAATCACTGGTGATTGCCACGGGCGGACCATCCATTCCCAAAATCGGTGCCACCGCTTTTGGACAACGCCTTGCGGAACAATTCGGTCTTCGCTTGCAGCCCTTGTTCCCTGCTCTGGTTCCCTTGGTTCTGGCGGAACCAGAGCGGCGAAGGCTCTGTGACCTGAGCGGTGTTTCCGCCGAAGTAGCTGTTTCTTGCGCGGGAGCCCATTTCCAGGAAAAAATGCTGATCACCCATCGGGGTATAAGCGGCCCTGCTGTACTTCAAATTTCTTCATACTGGAAACCGCAGCAGCCAATCTTTTTCGACCTGCTGCCCGGTGTGGAACTTCCTTCAGAGATCAACCTCCGCCGGTATTTGCCCAAGCGGCTAGCAGATCGAATTTCCGAACTTCACAACGGAGACATATCCGCCGAAGCCGTTCACCATTGGCCCCTTTTCCCGGAAGGAACGGAAGGATACGCCAAAGCAGAAGTCACAGGCGGCGGCGTGGATACCGCTGAACTCTCCTCCAAAACCATGGAAGCGCGCAAGGTACCCGGGCTTTATTTCATTGGGGAAGTAGTGGACGTCACCGGACACCTGGGAGGACACAATTTCCAGTGGGCCTGGGCATCCGGTTACTGCGCCGGACAGTATGTGTAATTGCCAAAAACTTCAAACGAATCACATTTGGTTCAGGCCGAACGCGAACTACTTCGGAAATGCAATTGGTATCGAGAAGAAAACCGCTCACAAAACGATGTCTCGGCCGCTGTCCTTGACCTAAGCCTTTACCGCGCTATGTTCAGCATACGTGCCCTGGAAGTCTTCAATCGTGCCGTTTTCAAAGTTCCACAAGCGCGTGGCTACTTCGTCGATCAAATCATGATCGTGTGTGACCAGCAGCACCGTACCTTCGTAACGCTGCAAGGCAACGTTCAAGGCATTGATTGCTTCCAAATCCAGGTGGTTGGTCGGTTCGTCCAGAATCAGGAAGTTGGGCTGTTGCAGCATCAGCTTGCAAAAGATCAACCGGGCTGCTTCCCCACCGGAAAGAGCATCGGTCGGCTTCATGCCTTCTTCCTGGGCGAACAGCATCCGTCCTAGCAAGCCGCGCAATTCTTCCCGGCTGGCGTTGACATCGAACTGGTTCAGCCACTCAAATACCGTCATGCCCTTCTGAATCGACTCGCGATGGTCCTGCGCGAACAACCCGATTTGCACTTCATGGCCCCAGGTGACTTTACCGCTTACCTTGCCATCTTTCTCGATTTCCACGCCGGGTGCATTCGCCATTAGTGCTTTCAGCAGCGTTGTTTTTCCCGTGCCATTCCGCCCCATGAGCGCGATCTTCTCGCCACGAATCATACGCGCGCGAAAATCTTGAATCACGTGGTGACCGCCATACCACCAGTTCAGGTCTTCAAATTCCAGAATGTGCTTGCCCGAAGGCCGCTTCATATCGAACTTAATAAAAGGCCGTTGGATATTGGACCGTGCCAGTTCCGTAGTTTGCAGCCTTTCCACTTCCTTCTTACGCGATGTGGTTTGGCTGGAGCGCGTACCTGCGGAGAAGCGGGCGATGAATTCGTTCAACTGCGCAATCTTCTTTTCCCGCTGCGCATTTTCGGATTCAATGCGGGAGCGGATCTGTGTCTTCGCCAGCACCATATCGTCATATCCGCCGGTGTAGATAATGATGGTCTGGTAATCAATATCGGCGGTATGCGTCGTCACGCTATTCAGGAAATGCCGGTCGTGCGAAATCACGATCAGGCACCCTTCATAACGAACCAGAAAATCCTGCAGCCAGTGAACAGAGTCCAAATCGAGGTAGTTTGTGGGCTCGTCCAGCAGCAGTGCTTGCGGATGCCCGAACAAGGCCTGAGCCAGTAGAACGCGCACTTTCTGGCCGCCCTGCAACTCCCCCATTTTCCGTTCATGGAGTTCGTCGGAGATATCCAAACCTTGCAGAAGAATGGCAGCGTCGCTTTCCGCGGTGTAGCCGTCTTCATCCGCTACAATGCCTTCCAATTCTCCCAGCCGCATACCGTCTTCATCGGTCATGTCGGCTTTGCTATAGAGTTCTTCCCGCTCTGCCAGCGCGTCCCAAAGGGGTCTGTTCCCCATGATCACGGTATCAATCACGCGGTGCTGGTCAAACGCGAACTGATCCTGCCGGAGAACTCCCAGTTTCCTGGGCCTGACTACATTACCTTTTTGTGGGTCATCCTCGCCTGTCAACAGCTTCATGAACGTGGATTTGCCAGCGCCGTTCGGGCCGGTAAGTCCATAACGCCGTCCCGCCACAAACGTAGCGTTTACATCTTCAAACAGAATTTTTGCGCCAAAGCGCATGGATACATTGCTTACAGAAATCACAAAATTGTCTCTTGGAAATTCTATTTTAGCGCGGATGTGCGCGAGCGTTCCCAGTAGCGCCAGATTACCATGGCAACTGCCATGGCAGGCACCGCGAACAGCACGCCAAAGAACCCGAACAAGGAACTGCCGGCAATCACGCCAAAGAACACAGCCAATGGCCCAAGGCGCGTCCGCTTCCCTAAAATATGCGGCGTCAGGTAAAACCCTTCAATGCCCTGAATCACCACCCACACCAGCAGAACTGCTAATACCTGCCAAATAGTACGGTCCGCAAAGAAGGTAACCAGCAGGGCAAGAATCAATCCGATAGGTGAGCCAAAAAGGGGAATCAGATACAGAAAGGCGCACAAGGGAGCGATCACATACCAGGCGGGCACTTGTGCAAAACCAAAACCGATGGCGTACAGCACAAGCAGCACCGCAACAATCTGCGCTTCCCCCTTCACCCATGCATGAAGGGTCTGAACAATTTCCCCCAACAGACCCATGCCGAAAATGCAGCAATTGGATGTCCATGAGAAAATAAAAGAATGCGGTTAGCCGTTGTGTTGCTTGTGCCACTTTTGCTGGCAGGACAAACCCGAAGAACCGTTCGCTACCCATCGTCCAACCCTAATGCAGGCGCTTATGGAATGCCTGCCGTTACATTTCATGGCAAGCTCAAGGACCTGGACAACAAAGAGCTCGTGATTGTTTCTGATGACGAGCAGGAACTCACCATTTACCGGACGCACAAGACCAAGTTCCTCAAGGACGGAAAAAACATCAAGCCCAATGCGATTCCCATTGGAGCGTCGCTGACGCTGGATGTTTCCCATGCACCGGATTTAAGCTTACTGGCCGTGAATGTTCTGGTCGATCCTCAACCCGCTGCTGCCAAGAAGTAGCCTGTTCTTGCTGTGTGTGCTGCCCCTTGGAGCCGCACCCACATTTCACCGTGACATTGCTCCCATTCTTTATGCCCAGTGTGCCGGGTGTCATCATCCAGGCGAAGTAGCGCCTTTTTCCCTTCTTACCTACACCGATGCAGCGAAACGGGCACGGTTGATTGCAGAAGTGACTCAGAAACGCATCATGCCGCCTTGGCAGCCCGAACCTGGGTACGGACACTTCGCCCATGAACGGCGGCTCACCTCGGTAGAGATTGCCACCTTGCAACGTTGGGCCACTACGGGCGCACTGGAAGGCAACCCGCGCGAAGGACCTGCACCGCCCGATTACCCTGCCAATGGCTGGACGCTCGGCCAGCCTGACTTGGTCGTGCAGATACCGGAAGCTTACACCATCGCTGCCGATGCCCCAGACCAATACCAGTGCTTCGCCGTTCCGTTTTCCCTTGGGAAAGACCGCTATGTGCGCGCCGTGGAATTCCGGCCTTCCAACCGGCGCGTCGTGCATCACGCGTTGCTGTTTACCGGACATGCTCCGGCGGCAAACTATTCCTGCTTTGGCTCGCCGGGCTTTCTGCCCACCTCCGCGCTTGGTGGATGGTCACCAGGAAATGGTCCTATCGAAATGCCGACGGGGACGGCGGGAGTGTTAAAGGCAGGCGACCAACTGGTGTTGCAGCTTCACTTCCATGCCACAGGCAAGCCGGAAACGGAACAGTCTTCGGTGGGGTTCTATTTCACGGACGATCCGCCTGTGCGGAAAGTCATGGATGTGGCGCTTACGTCACAAAAGATCGATATCCCGCCAGGAGTGACCGATTACAAAGTAACCGACCATTTCACCATTCCCATCGCTGTGGAAGCCATAGGTGTAATTCCTCATGCGCACTACATATGCAAAGAGATGCGCGGCTGGGCCATTCTGCCGGATGGGAAAAAGAAGTGGCTCCTCTTCATCAAAAACTGGGACTTCAATTGGCAGGACCAATACCGTTACGCATCACCCTTGCACTTGCCTCCTGATACGCGAGTGGAAATGGAGTTCCTCTATGACAACTCCGCTGGAAATCCCCATAACCCGAACTCGCCGCCCAAGCGAGTCACCTGGGGTGCAGCCACTACCGATGAAATGGCTGGATTTCATCTCCAGGTGATACCCGAACATATGGACGAGTTGTCAGAACTCGGGCAAGCCTTATGGGGCAAGATTATGCGTAGCGTAGGCGGCGGGTTTTACCGTCGCCCTTAGTTGGTCCCTTTGGAGGGAGATGCGCCAGTGAAAATCGCTTTGGCGATGCTGGCATGCACGCCTTTTTTGGTGTCTACCAATTGCGTGATATGGAGATCCGCCGCCACGCTGGTCAGCATATAGGCATCATCACGGGATAAGTGCTTTTCGTTCACCAGAAAATCAATCATCTCCATACAGGCCATCTTGGTTGCTACTGTCAGGTCTTCATGGAAACCCATGGTGATGTAATGCGTAGCTGTTTCCGCACGGGGCCACTCCAGGTGCATGTCCTTGCGCACAATAAACTGAAACGTTCCGTTCAAGGAAGTTTCCATCGCGGTAATGTCGATCTCCCCATCACCCTGCCCTGCATGGGCATCGCCTACTTCAAAATAAGCGCCTTTGGCCTGCACCGGAATGTACAGAATGGAACCGGCGGTCAGATCTTTGTTATCCATGTTGCCTGCGTGATACCAGGGCGCCGTGCTGCTCAATCGTTGCGCGCCTTCCGAACCGGCCACGCCCATGCTGCCGAAAAATGGATGAAGCGGTATTTCTACACCCGGCGCAAAGTGGGCCACCATTTTTTCCCGATCCAGGGGAATCACTTTCGTCCGCGAGTGCGGAAACTCATCCGGCAAGAAGCCGGAACCGGGGCGGAACGAATTGTAGGCAAACGGAACGGCCAAGTCGATCTTTTTGATTCGCACTTCCAGCACGTCACCGGGTTCCGCGCCTTCAATATAGACGGGGCCGGTCAGAATGTGGCCGCCAGGACCGCGTTCTTTCACCTGCTCGTTGATGTCATACAGCGATTTGGGAACGTCCTTGGCTCCTCCTTCCGCCAAGCGCTTGGCATTCCCGGAAACGGTTTCAATCTCCACGGTGTCACCGGATTTCACGCGAAGGGCGGGAGGTACGCCAGCAGAGTAATAGCCGAGAACCACCGTTTTGGGAGTCGCCGGAAGCTTATAGGTAGATTGCGCGAACATCGGCGCAGTCAGCAAAAGAACGTAAAGGGATTTCATTTTCCAGCCACCTGAACCAAAGTTTTGTAAATCAAGTCTGTGCCCTGTTGAAGCGATTGAATGCTGACCCGCTCATCATTGCCATGCATGCGGGTGAGATCTTCCGCGCTGATCGGATACGGGTAAATGCCGTATACGGGAATGCCACGGGTCCGCCAAGCGGCAGAATCAGTTCCCGCCTGAAACAAGTACGTAGTCACCGGCACGCCAGGAAACACGGCGTTGGATTGCTGCACCAAGGCCCGATACAGATCGGAATCCTTGGGGGAAGGCTGCAAGTTTTTCAGTGTCTGCTGGTAAGCGGCGTAGGAGGCGCCACCCGGCATCCCGCGCCCGATAGCGGAAGTAACGCTCACACGCGGGTCATTGATCACCGCTTGGATCTCGGAAATCAGCTCGTCCACATTGGTTCCGGGAACGGTGCGGAAATTCAGCGTGGCTTCCGCCGAACCAGGAATCACGTTGCCGCGAAAGCCAGCGCTCATTAAAACCGGAGCAATCGTGTTGCGCATGATTGCATGCAGTAGCGGATCTTTGCTGATTTCCTGGTCCGCCTGCTTCACCAGAGCCGGATCTTTGCTATTCACCAGATTGTGAAAGTAGGTCGACATGGGCGGCTTGCTGGTTTTCTCTAATGTGGTGAAAAATTCACGCGTGCTGGCAATCAACTTCGGCTGCGTATCGTAATCCGCAATCTTTGCCATGGCCTTGTTCAGGGTGAAGATGGCATTGTCCGGGCGCGGCATGGAAGAATGCGTGGAGGTGCCGCGTGCTGTCAACAATAGGGAAACGCTGGATTTATCCGCTGTGGAGATACTGACATAACGGACGCTGCCATCCGGATTTTTCATGATCCAGCCGCCTTCATTCAGCGAGAATTCGCAATCGATCTTGTCCCAGTGATCCTTGGCTAACCACGTGGTGTTGTACTGGCCGCCTTCTTCGTCCGCTTCTGAAAGAAAGATCACGTCGCGTGCGAGCGGCACCTTATTTTGCGCCAGCATCATCGCTGCCTGTGCAAAAATGGCTAGCCCGCCTTTAAAGTCGATGGCTCCGCGTCCCATGATGTAGCCGTCTTTCACCACACCGGCAAACGGGTCAACGGTCCACTTATCGCGCTCCACGCCGACCACATCGGCGTGCGCGGCAAGCAGAATTGGCTTCTTGCTGCCGTCGCCTTTCAGCCGGGCAATGAAGTGCGCTTTTCCGGCATCCGGAGTAGGGATAATGTCAATCTGGAAACCTAGAGGCGCAAATTTCGTTTTCAGAAACTCGGCCATCTTTCCTTCATTGCCCGGCGGATTGCTGGTATCGATTCGAATCAATTCCCGCAACAGTTCGCTAGTGGGATTCGCCGCCACTCCGGCAGACTGCGCCAGAATTGCGCAACATGCCAGGCAAAACATCAGCAGAATTCTGAAAATCATTTTCTTCCTATGATCGGATCACTCGGGGAATGTCAGCTCAAAACGGAGAGAAATCACGAGCCGCAACAGAGCGACGAACTACTGTGATTTGGATAGTTTGCTTGGGAAGGGGAGAAAAGTCAATCGCTTACGCGACATGACTATGTTCCGCCAGGGTGACGCAGTTACGTCCGCTTTCCTTGGAATGGTAAAGCGCCTGATCGGCTTTGGAAAGAATTTCTTCTGCGGTGATCTCCTTCTCTGACACCAGCACAGCGCCCATGGAGACGGTAATAGAAGGCAGTTTCTGGTCATGGTAGGAAATCCGAAGCTTGGCCACCTGACGGCACAACATTTCCGCTCGCACCAGCAGAGAATCTTCATTCACGCCCGGCAGAATGGCCACGAATTCTTCCCCGCCATGACGGCATAAGGAATCCTCTTCCCGAAGATTCTCCCGGAGAGCACCGGCCACCTCCAGCAAAGCTTTGTCCCCTGCCGGGTGTCCGTAGGTGTCGTTAATCCGTTTGAAATGATCCAGGTCAATGATCAGCAGACCGAACTGCTCTTTCCGCCGTCGAGGTCTCAGCAGATGGGAAAGCAGTCCATTCAAATAACGACGGTTATAAACGCCGGTGAGCGGATCGCGAATGGCTTCCCGGGTCAATGCTTCGCGCGCCTCCTTGAGATCCCGATTCTGTTTTTCCAAGTCTGCAATAGCAAACGCGAGTTTCCGGTTGGCAGCCTCACTCAAGTCATGCTGTTGATTTCGCTCATGGTCAACCTTGTTGAGACGTCTTGCCATGCGATCCAGCAAAACCAAGGCGAACCCCACGCTGGTAATGGAGATCAGCGCGATCCCCCATTCCGGCCCATAGGAGGAAGCCATATGCGCCAGCTTATAAAGAATCCCGATCACTCCCGGCAAAACCAACACGAGTGGCACAAACCGCCGGGCCATCATGCTTCCGGCATACCCGGTCAGCAGCACGGAAAACAATCCGGTTTCAGCCCGAAGGCAAAGCAAACCCATGGAAATCAGCAACATGGAAAGGGCAGGCAAAAGCTCCAGCGGATATTGGTGCGGTGCCTGATGGAATAGCACAATTCCATACAAGTGCTGCAGCAATCTGGCGGCAGCAAGCAGAAAACAAACCAGCGCTAAGCGTTGTGACCACAAGAACAGACGCATTTTCTGACGGTGTGCCAGCAACAACGCCACGGAAAGAATCAGCAAGCCTCCTATAGCCGGCAAAGAAAGCGGAGGATGGGAGAGATATTCAGCTTCGGGAAACCATCCCCAACAGTTTTGATCCGGTAAAAATGGCAACAAGAAGGGCCAAAGAAACAGAAACTTTTGGGAATTTAGCAATTTGGAGCAGCAGTTGCGAAACAGCTAAAGCTAAGGAACTGAATACATAAAAAGCAGATAAAGCTTCCCATTGGAAAGGAATAGGCTAGTCTGCCAGGAATGCGCCTGCCGTTAAGCTGAGAAACAGCACTGCCGTCCATGAAATAGCAGAACCAACTGCATTCAAGAAGCGCATGATGCGTGCGATACCCGCATGGACTTCACAGGCCTTTAAAGAATGAAACAATTCCGTTGCTTTTCTAAGTTAAAGAAGTACTACCTAGATTTGCAATATCACCAAAATATATAGGGAGTACTATAGACCGAGATCAGCTATTGATAGGAAAGGACTATATTTGTAAAGAAGAAGAAAAATTAATTTATTAGAGTGCAAATAGCAGTCATTTTCATACGATCAGGTCGTAGCCGGAGTTTTGCATTCCCACAATAATGGCAGCGCGGACTGCATTCACTTCCTCAGAGGATAGCGTTCGATCCGGTGCGCCTAAGGTAAACCGGAATGTGACGCTCTTTTGCTCTGATTTGGTGTACTGCCTTATGTATTCAATCTTTTCCAACAAAGGTCCGGCAAAAGCCGCCATTTGCGACTGCAACTCTCCCACAAGTTCGCGAGGCTTGCTCAATACTGAAAGATCGAATCCACTGGAAGGGTACCGCTGGAGCGGCACATAGCGCGCAGTTTGTTTTTCCAGAGGTTCCAGCGCCCGCAAATCCAAATCCAGAACCGCAGCGCGACCCTCCAGCCAAGCGGGATGAAATTCAAATAAGCGACCCACCAAAACGCCTCCCGCCAGTACGTCCGCCGTGCGAAGGGGATGTTCAAAAATGCGTGGTGCAGCAGGCTTCACTTGGACATCGGCAGCAAAAATTTCCGCCAATCGTTTCAATTCCAACAAGCCGTTCTCATCCCCATAAAGAGCAGCAACTAAATGGGGAATTTCGTCCGGCAGTGCGCCATCCCGCTTGTGAATCTCACGACCGATTTCAAACAGCCGGAAAGAACTGCTGTGTTTCCGGTTTTCCTGCAGATTGCTGTAAATACCTGGAATCAGCGAAGACCGCAGCAAACTCTGGTTCGCGGCAATCGGATTCAGTACACGCACCAGCTTGGCCGGGTCAAATCCCAAATGGGCAGCTTGTTCTTCGCTCAGAAAAGAGTAGTTGTAGACTTCCGTGAAACCCTGGCTCGCGGCACGCTGCCGCGCACGGCGCAAAAACAAACGTTGCGGAACATCGGGCGGCACAGTGGAAAGCACGGCGGGCGGACGCGGCTCAATGGAGTCATACCCGATCATCCGGCCGACTTCTTCCACCAGGTCGGCTGCCACGGAAATGTCTTTGGTAGCGCGCCAGGAAGGAACGGTAACGACCCAATCTTCGGAAACCTGAAAGCCAAGACGCACAAGAATTTCCTGCACCTGGTCAGCGGGAACATTGCGTCCCAGTTTACGGGCAAGCCAGGGAAGATCCAGACGGACAGATGGCGGGGCAGCAATCGGCCCTCGCCAATCGGCAAGACCGCCAACCAAACGCGCTTCCGGGCACAGCTCTCGCATCAGTTCCACGGCACGCGCCAGCGCCCGCACGGTGTTCTCCGGGTCCTGCGACTTTTCAAATCGCATAGAGGCATCCGTGCGCAGTTTCAATGCAGCAGACGTTTTTCGCACGCTGGACGCATGGAAGTTCGCGGCTTCCAGCACAAGGGAAGTGGTTGCTCGGGAAATCGCACTCCGCTGACCGCCCATTACCCCCGCAATGCCAACCGGACCGCCAGCATCGGCAATCACCAGATTCGCTGGCGTTAGGGTGTACTCCTCTTTATTTAAGGCGAGGAGGCGTTCCCCTTCGCGGGCCAGACGCGCCGTTAGCGTCCCTCCTTCGAGCAATGCGCGATCATAAGCGTGCATGGGCTGCGCCAGTTCCGCCATCAGGAAATTCGTCAAGTCCACGATGTTGTTGATCGGGTTTAGCCCAATGGCACTCAACCGGAACTGGAGCCACAGCGGGGAAGGCTGAACACGGACGTTTTCAAAAACCAAAGCGCTGAAGCGGGGGCAAAGCTCGGCATCTTCGCTCCTTACTTCCACGGCAGGAGTTCCACTAGGTAACAGGGAAAGATCCACAGGATCTCGAAGGCTTTCGCCCGTGATTGCCGCTACCTCGCGCGCCATACCGTAATGGCCCCACAAGTCAGGCCGGTGCGTCAGGGATTTGTTATCAATCTCAATGACCGAATCGGTGAGGAGCAGCGGCTCCGCCAATTCCACAATGCCTTCGTGGTCGTGGTTGATTCCTAGTTCTTCACCACTGGCCAACATGCCATTGCTTTCCACACCTTGCACGACTTTTACGCCCAGCGGAACGTAGATCGTGGTTATGCCCGCCCGGCAGTTCGGCGCACCGCATACTACTGTTTTTAGGCCGTAGCTTTCGGTATCCAACTCCGCTTTCACTACATGCGTGTTCGGGATCGGCTCTACGGAAAGCACAGTGGCGGGGCAGGCACCTGCTACGCCGTAGGTTTCCACGCCTTCGCATTCCGCGGTTTTGATGGTAATCAGGCGCTGGAGTCCGACGGCTTCTGCTGTTAATCCAGGTACGAGTTCGCGAATCCAGTTGTAGGAAAACTTCATGTGGTTAAAACTGCCGGAGGAAGCGGAGATCGCCGCCCATCAGCAAACGAATGTCGTCAATTTGGTAGCGCATCATCACCAGCCGGGTCAGACCCAGGCCGAAGGCAAAACCGCCCCATTGCGTCGGGATCGATTTTGCTCAGACGGAGCACGTTCGGGTTAATCAATCCGCAAGGGAGCAATTCCACCCACCCGCTATGCTTGCACACCGCGCATCCCGGGCCGCCGCAGATCAGGCACTGAATATCTAACTCAAACCCTGGCTCCACAAACGGGAAAAAGCCGGGACGCAGCCGCACCGTCACTTCGCGACGGAACACCGCGCTGAGCAGCGTTTTCATGAAAAAGATCAGGTTGCCGACCGAAACATCCCGGTCGATCATCATGCCTTCCAATTGATAGAACGTGTGCTCGTGCGAGGCATCCACGGTTTCATTGCGAAACACGCGGCCCGGCGCAATCATGCGCAAGGGAAGCGGCAACGTTTCCATGCCGCGCACCTGCACCGGGGAAGTATGGGTCCGCAGAAGATTGCCGCCTTCCAGCCAGAAGGTATCCTGCATGTCCCGTGCCGGGTGATCACCCGGAATATTGAGGGCATCGAAGTTGTGGTACTCATCTTCCACTTCGAAGCCATCCAGCACGGTGAAACCAAGGGAGCGAAACAGATCTTCAATCTCCTGCTGCAGCTGCGTGAGCGGGTGGAGGCTGCCGGGGCGAATTCCTGGCGCAGGCAGTGTTAAATCCAGCCACTCTCCTTCCAAGCGACGTTGCAGCGCTTCCTGTTCAAACTGCTGCTGCCGCGTGGTGAGGGCAGCTTCCAGTTCTCCCTTGGCGGAATTCAGCAGCTTTCCAATACGGCTGCGCTCCTCGGGCGGGAGCTTGCCCATGTCTTTGCTAACTGCCGCCAAAGTTCCTTTGCGGCCCAGCACTTCCACACGAACAGCTTCCAGATCTTCCGGCGTGGTAGCTGCTTCAATTCGCTGCAAGGCACGGCCCTGCAACTCGGTAAGAGAAGATTCGATCATCCCTTACGCTGCCGGCACAAATGGTTGGGCGGTTTTCCCCAGTTCCAAACCAAGATGATTGATATAGAAAAGCAGCAGAGGCGCGGGGTATTGCCCTTGAAAATGCTCAAACACGCGGCCTTCCCAACCTTCCGTCAGGTATGGAGCGGCATCCAGGTCTTTGGCGAAGAAACCCTCCTCATGGGGAATGCCAACAAAATTCAGAACCGCCACAATCAGGTCCAGATGGGACACCAGAATCGCTTGGGAAAGATCAGTGGCGAACTCCTCATCGTGCTCACCGAGACGAGCCCACAAACGCGGCTCGGCTTTCCGAAGGCTCTCGGTATTCAGCTTTCCCAGATGGAGACGCAGTTTCAACCGCTCAAACAATTGGAACGTCTTTAGCTTGCCAATGGAGATGCTGCGAATGACCTTTGAAAACCCGTCTTCCCCTAGGCTCAGGAAGACCTCCGAAAGCTGCATAAACGCCAGAGTAACACAATGCGCTACAATGACGAGTTTTGGCCTACACGCGGATGTCTAACAATATCATCATTCTGGGAGCACAATGGGGGGACGAAGGAAAGGGGAAGATTGTGGATCTTCTTTCCGACCGTTTTGACGTCATTGTGCGCTACCAGGGTGGGCACAATGCCGGTCACACTATTCTGATCGGCGAGAAGAAGTTCGTTTTGAAACTGATTCCCAGCGGCATTCTCCGCCCGGGAAAACTGGCTGTGATCGGCAACGGCTTGGTGATCGATCCGGGAGCGCTGCTGGCGGAAACCGATTCGCTTACTTCTGCCGGAGTTGACGTTCACGGTCAGCTTCGCATCAGCAATCGCGCCCATGTGCTGTTGCCCTGGCATCGCACCATGGAAAAGCGAATCTCCATTGGCACCACAAGCCGAGGCATTGGCCCTTGTTATGAGGACAAAGCCGGACGGCGCGGCATTCGGCTTTGCGATCTGCTGGACAAACACTCCTTCCGGGCGCAATTCGACGAATTACGAAAAGAGAAGAGGGAAATCGAACAAGCGTTTGGGATCGCCGAAGATCTGGATTACGCTGCCATCCGGTCGGAATACGAAATGTATGCCGACCGTTTGCGACCCATGGTTTGCGACACGGCTGTGGTGGTGAATCAGGCAATCCGGCAAGGAAAGAGAGTTCTGTTCGAGGGAGCGCAAGGAACCATGCTGGATCTGGACCACGGCACTTACCCGTTTGTAACTTCTTCCAGCGCTACGGCAGGCGGTGCTTGCACCGGTACCGGCGTTGCCCCTACCAAGATTCAAGGCACGATTGGGATTTCCAAAGCGTACATCACCCGTGTTGGCGGAGGACCTTTTCCCACGGAATCTCTGGATGAGGCAGGAGAAGCCATCCGACAGCGAGGAAAGGAATACGGTTCTGTGACTGGGCGGCCACGTCGCTGCGGCTGGTTTGACGTTCCGTTGCTTGCCTACTCCGCGATGGTGAACGGATTTGACACCATGGTGATGACCAAGCTGGATGTTCTGGATGAACTGGAAAGAATTCCGGTGTGCGTCCGTTATGAGGGGATTTCGGAGATGCCGCCAGCCATCTCTGGGTTGGAGCGGCTGCAACCTGTTTATGAATATCTTCCCGGGTGGAAGACCTCCACAGTCGGCATCAGCAACTTCGAGGAACTGCCTCCAGCAGCTCGCCAGTATGTGGAGTTTATTGAGAAAAATACCGGTGTAGAGGTAGGTTGCATTTCCACCGGGCCGGAGCGGACGCAAACCATTGTGCGCCCCGACACGCGGTTTGCAGAACTCTGCTGAATGTTAACAAATGTGGAAGCTTTCGTGCTGTATCTTACAGCATGAAGTCGCTTTGCCTGTTGATAGCTGGTTCTGCTGCCCTCGTTGCCTCAGAGAACCCGCGTGAAGTTGTTACCAGGGCAATCGAAAATTATCAACGTGATGCGCAGGCCGCGCTCCAGTACACCTACACGGAAGTAGAAAAAGTTCCGAGTAAAGAAGTGGAGACCAGCCAGATCATTCCGCTGGACGGCACCCCCTATGAGCGGTTAGTTCGAAAGAACGACCAACCCCTCAGTGCCGATGAGGAAAGGAAGGAGCAGCAGAAGTACGAGAAAGCCGTGTACCAGCGTACTCATGAAACCACTGCTCAACGCGCAAAACGGTTGAGAAAGTATCGGGAAGACCGGGCGTTTCTTCGGGAAGTGCCAGACGCCTTTACCTTTCAGAACCTGCCGGAAGCAGTAGTAAAAGGCCGCAGGTGTTACGTGATTCAGTGTACGCCGCGTCCGGATTACGAGCCTCATGACATCAAAGGCCGGATGTTTTCCAAGTTGGTCGCTAAGATGTGGATCGATAAGGAAGACCTGCGAATCACCAAAGCGGATGCGACCATCATTGGTCCGCTATCAATTGGCTGGATCATGGCCAGGGTGGAAGAGGGCGGACATATTGAATTTCAACAGCATCGTGTAGCGGAGAATCTCTGGTTGCCACAGCGAATCGACGTTTCCGGGAAAGCCAGGATTCTACTGGTCGATACCAAGAATATCGATGAAGAGATTACCTACTCTGGATTTGCGCCTCTTCATGGTAGACCGGCTCCGCCAGTAGCCAGCACTGCGGCAGCGCGCTAAGCACTGTTACCATGAACTTCTGCGCATAGGAATCCATACCTCCAGTTCCGGGGCATTGGTAAATGCTGCCCGCAAAGCTCAGGAATTGGGAGCAAACACATTTCAGATCTTTTCTTCCAGTCCTCGCATGTGGCGTGCGACCACGCCTTGTTCCGCTGATATCCAGTCTTTTCGAGAGGTTCGGCAGCAGTTTGATCTATATCCCTTAGCCATTCACGTCAGCTATCTGGTGAATCTGGCCGCTGTCGATCTGGTGATTCGGCAAAAATCCATACTTGCTTTTCGGGGCGAGTTGGAGCGTGCCGCTGCGATTGGGGCGGAGTATCTGGTTCTTCATCCGGGCAGTCACCGGGGTCAAACACTAGAGGGAGGGATTGCTGCCTTTGTTGCGGCTCTGGCGAAAGCGGCGGAAGGGTGCGAAGCGCAAGGCGTGACCGTGCTTCTGGAAAATACGGTTGGCTGCGGATCGCAGATTGGTTCTCGTTTTGAAGAGTTACATGCCATTCGGGAATTAGCTGCAACAGAAACAGCCATTCCGATTGGGTACTGTTTGGATACCTGCCATCTGTTCGCCGCTGGTTTTGATGTTGCTAGCTCCAAAGGTTTGGCAAAAACTGTGGACGAGGCAGAGCGTGTGCTCGGTTTGGAGCAGGTCAAAGTGATTCACGCCAACGACTCCAAAGGAGCGCTTGGCTCAAAACTTGACCGGCACGAGAATATAGGAGAGGGGCAGATTGGAAACGCAGGGTTCCGCCGGATTCTCCATCATCCGAAACTGCGGACCAAGCCGTTTATTCTGGAAACCCCTGTGGACGAAGAAGGAGACGACCGCCGCAACGTGGAAGCGTTGAAGAAGCTGTGTGCGAAGAAACATGCCGGAAAAGCCGTACGACTTTAATCAAATCGAACTGAAGTGGGCCGAACAATGGGCGGATAGCACGCTCTACCAAGCCGAGGAAAACTCCTCCAAGCCGAAGTATTACGTGCTGGAGATGCTTCCCTACCCTTCGGGAGCTTTGCACATTGGACACATCCGAAATTACTCCATTGGGGATGCGCTTGCCCGGCATCAGTGGATGCGCGGCTATAACGTGCTGCACCCCATGGGATGGGACGCTTTCGGTCTTCCTGCCGAAAATGCGGCCATGGCGAACAAAACGCCTCCCGGGGAGTGGACGCGGTTCAACATCGCCCGCATGAAAAAGACGCATCGGCGATTTGCGTTCAGTTATGACTGGAGCCGCGAAGTCACCACATGCGAACCGGAATATTATCGCTGGAACCAGTGGTTTTTCCTGAAAATGCTGGAAAGCGGCCTTGCGTATCGCAAAAAGGCCATGCTGAACTGGTGCCCAAAGTGCGCCACGGTGCTGGCCAATGAACAGGTTATTGACGGCTGCTGCTGGCGTCATGAAACCACGCCAGTGGAACAGCGCGCTCTCCAGCAATGGTTTTTAAAGATCACTGCTTACGCAGATGAGTTGCTAGCGGATATCCGCACACTGGAAGGCGGCTGGCCAGACCGCGTGCTTGCCATGCAGCGAAACTGGATCGGGCGCTCGGAAGGCGCGGAGGTGGAATTTCAGATGGACCACCCTGATCTTTCTCCCGTTCGCGTGTTTACCACCCGCGTGGATACCATCTATGGAGCCACCTGCCTGATTGTGGCTCCGGAGCATCCTTTGGTCGCGCAAGCAGTGGATGCGGAAGGGCAGGCGCGGGCCAAGGCCATGATTGATGCGCGAGCCAATCAAGACCCGAGCGACGTGGAAAAAGAAGGCTTCTTCACCGGGCTGTATGCCATCAATCCCTTCAGCAAAGAGCGGATTCCGGTATGGGCAGGCAACTTTGTTTTGATGACCTATGGAACGGGTGCCATCATGGCTGTGCCCGCGCACGATGAGCGCGATTTTGAGTTCTGCCAGAAATACGAACTTCCCATCCGCTCGGTAGTGCGTCCTTTAGATGGTGGCCTGGCAAGTCCTGTCGGCCAAACGGAAGCGTTCTGCGAATACGGAATCGTGGAGCACTCCGGCGAATGGTCAGGCAAGACGAGCGAAGAAGCACGCCGGGAGATGGCGCAGTTTGCCAAAACCCACGGCTTCGGCGAATCAGCGATTACGTTTCGCATCAAAGATTGGGGCATTTCCCGCCAACGCTATTGGGGTACGCCGATTCCGGTGATTCACTGCCCGACGTGTGGCGTAGTGCCGGTGCCGGAAAAGGATTTGCCGGTGCGCCTGCCGGAGAATGTGAACATTACCGGCACCGGCCATTCCCCGCTGGAAGACGTGCCGGAATTTGTGAACGTAAAGTGCCCTACTTGCGATGAAGACGCCCGCCGGGAAACAGATACCATGGACACCTTTGTGGATTCGTCCTGGTATTTCTACCGCTACTGCGACTCGCAAAATTCCAGCGCTCCTTTTGATTCGGCTAAGATCGCGTATTGGTTTCCGATTGACCAATACATCGGCGGCGTGGAACACGCCATTCTCCACCTGATCTATTCGCGCTTCTGGACCAAGATGATGCGTGACATCGGCGTAGTGGAAAACAATGAGCCGGTGAAGAAACTGTTCACGCAGGGCATGGTGATTCGCAACGGCGAAAAGATGTCCAAGTCGCGCGGCAACGTGGTTCCTGCCGATGAGGTAGTGGAAAAACACGGCGCGGATACCGCACGCCTGTTTGCCTTGTTTGCCGCTCCTCCAGAAAAAGATGTGGACTGGATTGATACCGGTATTGAAGGAATTGCCCGGTTTTTAGGACGCATTTACCGCTTTGCCACGCGCAATCTTCCTTATGCGGGTACAGGCGACGGAAGCTCTGACGCGCCCGTGCTGCGCAAACTGCATCAGACTTTGCAGAAGATCACGGAAGATTTTGATTCCCGCTGGCACTTCAACACTTCCATTGCTGCCCTAATGGAGTTGCTGAATGAGTTGTATGCGCATGAGCAAAAACTTTCCGCAAGCGCTATGGCACAGGTGCTGGAGATTTTGACTCTGATTTTGGCCCCTTTTGCGCCTTACCTGGCGCAAGAGATGTGGGAAGAACAAGGCAAGAGCGGTGCCGTGTTTAAGCAGCCGTGGCCGGTATTCAACCCGGAACTGGCGCGGGAAGCGGAAGCCGAAATCGTGGTGCAGATCAACGGCAAGAATCGCTCAAAACTCACTGTTGCGCCCGGCACGTCTCGCGAAGAAGTGGAACAACTGGCTCGCTCGAATGAAAAAATTCAGGCTTTGCTGGAAGGCAAAACCATTGTCCGGGTCATTGTGGTGCCGGATAAATTAGTCAATATCGTCGTGCGCTAAAGCGGTTTTCTGAGAGCGGCACCCGGCACATTATCGACCTGCATGATGTTGGAAAGCTGCTCTCTGGCAGCCAGAATGAGATGAGAGCTATCCGGTGAAATAGCAAATGATTCCACGGTACGGCCGGCATCGGGTCCGGCCATCAGGGATCGTGTAGCCGCAGAATCTCGTCCCGGCGTAAACTGCTGAACAAACACTGCTGTTTGGCCGTGATCGTCCTGCCCCAGAAAGGCTAAGGCACGGCCATTCGCCATCCAGTGACCACGTCCGATCTCTGAGGAAGTAGCGCCGTGTGTCAGAGGGAGAGAAACCGTAAATACGACGTGGCCTTCCCCTTCCGTGGAAACCACTTCCAGGCACCGGCTCAGCGGGCCCTCAACTCGTGTATAAACCACGTAATTTCCATTGGGGGAAACTTCTGGCCAGTATGTGTTTCCTTTCGCCAGCAAAGTATCCTCTACGCCGTTGGGCCGCACTTTCCATACGCCTCGCCGCTTTGGATTAAAGGAATTGTAGATGATCCAACTGCTGTCTTCCGGCGTGCTCGGATATTCCGCATCCACACCGTCATGCGTGATCGCCCCAGGGTAGCCTCCTTCTGCATTGGCCGAATAAATCTCGTAATGCCCTTCCCGATTCGAACTCCACAAAAGGCGTTTGCCATCAGGGGTTCCAAAGGGTTCTACGTCACTCGCCGGACTATCGGTAAGCCGCTTTGTGGTGCCGTTCTGCCGATCTAAACGCCAAATGGCCAGAGTGCCGCCACGGTAAGAAGAAAACAAAATCGATTTGCCATCCGGCGTATAAGCAGGGTCCTGATCGCTGCTTTTGCCAAGAGTCAGGAAGCGGCGTTGCCCGGCGCTTCCCGATGTAACTTCTTGCAGGTTTTTTCGTCCCGGTCCGGAATCGAACAAAAGTTTTCCTGGTCCGAACATATCGGCCACCTCTGGACTCCAATCACTGAAGCCAATGGTGACCGCAGTTCCGGCTTTTGCATCTTGGCGGATCAGGTTCGCAAATCCACCCGACCAATCGCTTCTTCCGGCGGAATTTTGCGCACCGAAATAAAAGAGCGTATTTCCAGCCGGATTCCAGCTTACGGCAGAGATGGCGCCGGTACCAGGAGGCGGAGGCAGAAAATACTGCTCCGCAGTTTCTCCTTCTTTGAGACGGGCGATGAACACGGACTGATGGTTCTCCGTCCCATGAATAGCGGTAACCGCGATGCGCTGTCCATCTGGCGACCAGCGTGGATGCAGAAGCGTCTGCCCATCTACTTGCCCAATTTCCTGATTGTTCCCCCCATCCGCCTGAATCGTCCCGATGGTGAAAGCATGTGTTTTTGCATCCAGCAGCGGACGTATCCATGTCAGTTCTTTTCCATCCGGCGACCAATCCACTTCCGTAGCACCGTCCATTAATTTGCGAACAGCGCCGTCCGCAACGGACACGATGTAGATTGCATTCTCTTTCGTACCTTGGCGCGCAAACGCCAGCATTTTTCCATCCGGCGACCAGCGCGGGTAACGATCAGGCCGGCAGTGTAAGTGCTTTTTCTACTCCCTGCCCAATATCTAACAGCCAAATACGGGGCGAGCCAGTGCGGTCAGAAGTAAAGGCCACCATTTTGCCATCGGGCGAGGAAGCAGGCGCAGAATCGTGGCCTGAGCTGGTAACAGGCTGGAACAGCAAAGCATCCGCTGCTACGGGCCGAAGGTATCGCCGCGCAGTCCAGACGCCCAGAATACCTCCGCCCATCAACGCTGCCAGTAATGCGACCACTACGCCCGCAATGTTGCGTTGTTGTTTTCTGCGAAAATGCTCCTGCGGAATGGTCAGGTTTCCAAAAGCCTCAATCGCAAACGCCACATCAGAGGCCGACTGAAACCGATTTGCCGGGTTTTTTCTGGTGCAGTGGCGAACAATCCGCTCCAGCGCAGGTGGCGTAGCGGGCGGTAGTTCGGGAATTTCTTCGGTCAGAATAGCCTGGGTAGTCGCAACCAGGGAATCACGCAAAAAGGGACGCTTTCCGGTGAGCAACTCGTAAAGAATACAACCAAAGCTATAAATGTCAGACTGTGGAGTTTCCGGCTCATTGCGAACCTGCTCCGGCGCGGCATAGTCGGCAATCAGGTTTTCGGACTCATCTGTAGGAAGAATCTCGTCATACCGGAGGTTATCGAGACCAAAGTCAAGGAGCTTGACATGTCCATCCGGCAGGAGCCAGATATTTTCCGGCTTTAAATCCGCATGAATCACTCCAGCGCTATGTGCCCCTTCTAAAGCGCGTGCCATCTGCGCTGCTAAATCGGCTGCTTTCCGGGGCGCGAGTGGGCCACTCTGAAGACGTTGCCGTAAGCTTTCCCCTTCAAACATTTCCGAAACCGCATACAAAACACTTTCTTCGGCGGAAATATTTAAAAGAGGGGCAATTTTCTCATGCCGCAGCGCCCGAAGCATGCGGATTTCCCGCTCTAAAGAAGCGTTTGCCTCGGGCCGGGAAAGCCAAGAGCGGGTAAGCACCCGGATTCGGACTTCCCGGCCGGTTTCCGTATCGATGGCGCGATAGGATTCCTGCGGACTGTGGGAAAGAAACGTTCGGATTTCATACTGTCCGAAACGTCTTCCAGCAGTGAATGGGATCATTAGGTCTAACCCACGATGATACGCTCACATGCACCCGAGATCATGGATAATCCTGACGTGCCAGAAGAATTAACCACCATTTTTCATCGGGATTTACTAAGAATTCATTCTATCTTGGGCAACGCTCAACCCGTGGTGGAGCGACTTCGGAACAGTTCGAGTCCGGTTCATACCGTGATGGACATCGGCTGCGGCCAGGGCGCGTTGCTGGCGCATATTCGGCATGTTACGGGTGCGAAGGTAATCGGAGTGGATCTGAAACCGCCGCACAACAACCCTTACGGGGTTACGATTGTGGCAGCAGATGCCACAAAAGACGAATTACCCCTTGCCGATGTAGCCGTTTCCTTTTTAACCATTCACCATTTAACGGAGGCGGAAACAATTGCGCTCATTCGCAATGTCCGCCGTTCCGCTAAGCGATTTATTATCATGGATTTGGTTAGGCATCCGCTGCCGCTGGTGCTGTTTTCTTTGTTGATTGGGCCATTGATGCACCGGTGTACGGCAGCCGATGGACGGCTTTCCATCCGCCGTGCCTATACCGCGCCGGAACTTGCCGCCTTGGTGAAGCAAGCGTTGCAAGGAACTGGCGGGCGAGCAGAACAGTGGGTTTCCCCGATCTTTGCCCGCCAGATCATTGACATCACTTACGCTGTTAGAACGTAAACCTGGCGACTAACTGGCCGTTGCGAGGTTGTGAGTACAGCGTGGTGGAGTTCAGGTACCCCCATCCGGAAGTCGGAACCCCGGCGCTGTTGTATGCTTGTGCCTGCGTCGGCACCGTCAAGGACGGATTCGGCAGATAGGTCCGGTTGAACAGATTGAAGAACTCCGCCCGGATCTGCAATGACATCCGCTCCCGAATCCGGAACATGCGGCCCACACTCATCTGTTCGCTGGGCCTTCGGGCATACCGGAAATCGGAATAATACGGCGCTGCATTGCCCCAAGTGCCTGGAGCCGGGTTGGTCCAAGCCGCCGGATTCAGCACAAAGTCCTTGTTCGGGTCAATGCAGTGGCAGTTCAGGTCCTTTAGGTACAACGGCACGCCCGGCACCCGATTCATCAACGTGTTCTGGAACAGCAATGAACTCTGGTTGGTGGATGCCGTTGGGCTCGGAATCGGAGCGCCGCTGGCATACTGCAGCAGGCCGCCAAAGGTCCAGTGCGACACCACGGCATTCACCAGGTGATTGTCCCCGAACTTGGGGATCTCATAGGTGAAGGCTATGTTCAGAATTAGTGGCTGATCAAAGTTGGTGATCGACTTGTTCACCGAACGATTGAACACGTTGTTCACTGTGCCTGACGGGTTGGCCTCCGACTTGGACCAGGTAAACGCCGTGGTCACCGTCAGCCCATGCGAGTAGCGCTTGGTGACCTTGGCTTGCAAAGAGTTGTACCAACTGTCCCCCAGAGGTGCCCAGTACACCGGAATACTCAGAAACTGCGGATACGGCCGCAAGCTCTGTGCCAGGGTCGCTGAAAGCGGAAAGCCCGCATACGGAATGTTGAACCCGTTTTTCTGCGGCGTGCCGGAAGCAAAGGTGGAGAGCAACAAGGACTGCCCGGCTGCCGTGGCCGGGTCAATGCCTTTGGCCGCCAGCGTAGCCGGATTAATGGCATTCAGGTTGATCAGATTGGAGGAAGCATTGTTGCCGTTTTGCGCACTTTCCCATGCTCCCCGATTGCCCACATAGGAAGCTTCCACCAGCAGATCGGTGGTGATCTGGCGCTGCAAGCTGATGGTCCACTGCGCGATACGAGGCGGTCGTCCTCCATTCCGGTCAATGTAGTAATTGGGCGAGTTCAACTGGCCCGGCATAAGGCACAATGCCCGGATTCAGAGTGGCCGTGTACAGGTCGGAAAGGTTGTATTGCAAGCCCGTTCTTCAGAGTGGCTCCGGGCGTGCCAAAGGAAGGCGAGCTGAACGCAATCTGGTTGAACCCGACACCAAGCAGAGAAGCATTGGTGATATAGCTATACGTCTGCACCTGCCCGTAGCTGATGCCAAACCCGCCACGCAACACGGTTTTGTCGTTCAACTGATATGCCACTCCGAGCCGTGGGCCAATGGCATAGGGGTAAGTCTGCGTGAACTGGCAGTTGCACCTGCCATTGCCGTAACCTTCATACACCAATCCGCCCAGCAAACCACCGGCCGAGGGGTTCGGGATGGTCGGGCCAAACATGCTGGTACGGTAGTGAATCTCATGCCCTTGGCTTTCCAGGTCCCAGCGCAACCCGTAATCCAGCGTGAGCTTGCGGGTTACCTTCCAGGTGTCCTGCAGGTACAAGGCCCAGGCCTGCTTGCGCAGTTGCGGGTCTTGCACGGCATTCACACTGGCCGTATCGGCTAAACCCAAAAGGAAGCTGGCATATGGGAACCCAATCGTGTTGCCGGCTACAGTGGAAGTTTGCAGGTACGGCAGTGCGGTTTCATTGGCACTGAAGTTCAAAATGCCTTGCGAGCCGCGCGTGTTGCGATCGGTCCAGCTATTCAGCCGCCATTCGCCTCCGAGTTTGTAGGTGTGGTTGCCTCGCACGTAAGTCAAGGAGGAAGTCGCTGTCAGCGTGCCATCGTAGTAGCTGTTCGCGTTTGTTGGTCCGAAGTTGACGCCGGAACCGGCTCCCAGGGCAGCACCACTAAACCCATTCAGACGCGGAAACCCGCCCGGCGTAGTGGCGCCGCCAAGAAATCCTAACTGGCTGGCAGCATCGTACCCCAGCACTTCGGGTGGGGAGCTGTCCGGATTATGGAACCGCTGCACGCCCATGCCGGAGTGGAGCAACAGCGTCGGCGTGATCGACTTGTCATAGTTCAAGCGGGCCGTTGTGCCATAGATCTCCTGCACCCGCACGGAGCTAATCGGGTACGGCAAGCCGTCCGGGCTAGTCAGCTGGCTGGTGGACTGCTTGGAAAAGTAGAAGGCCAGCTTGGAGCTGTCCGGCAGAATGTGATCGATCTTGAAGGCGGGCAATCTGCTGCCGCTTGTAGTTGCCTGCCAGCTGGGCAAAGTTGTTGACCAGCCCGCTGCTGGTCGGCTGGGGAATCAACGCCTGAATCTTTGCCGCCACGGGATCGAAGCGGCTCTGCGGAATGATATTGCCGGGAAATGGGTCTGTCACAATCTGCCCATTCACCGAGCGAGCCGTGGCGGGGTCGTAAATTGTGTTTGCCAGAATCGGCCTGCCCAGAATGATCGTTGCCCAGGTTCTGCGTCCCTAAGAGTTGGCTGAAGTCTCCGCCGCGCATAGCCGTGGTGGGCAGCGTGATGAAGTTGCCTGCCGTGTTGACCACGTTGCGGTATACCTCATAGTTGAAGAAGAAGAACGTCTTGTTGTGGCCGTTGTAGAGCTTGGGAATCCAGACTGGGCCGCCTACGGTGCCGCCAAAGTCGTTCTTGCGGCTGCGCGGGTTGGCATAGGTGAAAGGCCGGTTCGCGTTCAGCGCTTCGTTGGTCAGGTACTCATACCCGGTGCCATGGAACTCATTGGTGCCGGAGCGGGTAGTGAAGTTGTAGAACCCGCCTCCAGCCTGGCCGAATTCCGCGGCAAAGTTGCTGGTCTGCAAGGAGAACTCCTGGATCATATCCACGGAAGGCTGCGCCACCGTGGAGGTCCAGCCGATGTCGTTCTGGCTGGTGGAATCCTGCCCTTCCACTTGTACCCGAAACGTGCTGGCAGGCAGGCCGTTGACGTTGGCTGTGTCACCACTGTTCGGTCCGCCAGTGCCCGACACACCAGGCGAAAGCACGTTGAACGAATACGGGCTGCGCATCGCTCCGGTGCTGCCGCCGCCGCCGCCGAAGTTCAGGGGCAGCTCGTTGATGCGCTCGCCAGTGATCACGGTGCTTTGTTCGGCAGATTCGGTCTTCAGCAACGCTGCATTGGCAGTGATGGTGACTGTTTCGACTAGCCGAGCCGACCTGCAGGGTGATGTCAATGCGCGCTGTCTGCGCTACCTGCACTTCGATGCCCTGCTGGGTGAATTTCTTGAAACCGGGCACTTCCACAGTTAAGCTGTACTTGCCGGCGGGCAAGGAAGGAATGGTGTAGTTGCCGGTGCTGGTGGTTTCGGTTCTGACTTCCGCGCCGGTTTCGATGTTGGCGGCCACAACGGAAGCATTGGCGATCACGGCGTTGCCCGGATCTTGCACGGTGCCGGTGATGGTGCCCCGGTCATTTTGGGCCAACAAGGCCACAGAAAACAGCAAAAAAGAACTAATCGCGGAGACTAGCCGCACGTATCCTCCTCTTGGAGAGACCCCACATTGAGACTCTAGGCACAGACACTATCACTGTTGCCCCTCTTGAGTCACCCAACTTTAGATAGGGGCCACCAAGTAAAGCTAATTGCTGTCGCTATTCATAAGTTAATTTTTGTGCGGATGTCCGTCAAAGAATTCAAATACTTTTGGTTCCACAATGGCCACAATAGTCAGGTGAGTGGCGCCGGGAACCTCCACGTATTGCGGATCAAGACCGTGTTCCTTAGCAGCTTTCACCATATCGCGGGATCTGGCGACCGGCACTTCGTCGTCCTGATCTCCATGGCAAACAATGAGCGGAATGTTTTTCAAGCGTTCAAAGGGAAATCCTTCTACGCGCGTTGGCGCGGCACTCATTCCAATAGCCGCCCACTTTTCCGCGTATTTTTCTCCCATATACCAGGAACCGCCCCCACCCGCAGAGTGGCCAAATAGATAAATCCGGGCAGGATCAATGGGGTATTCCTTTGTCACTAAATCCAATACATTCAAGGCGTCTTTTTCGCTAAGCTCTCCTTGACGAAGGCGCATGGGATCTCCGCTGGATGCTCGATTAGGGCCAGAAGCCGATACTTGCATCAGGGAATTCGATCCCCATCCTGCACTGGGCCGGTATCCCATCGGGCACACCACAAGGTATCCGTGTTGCTCGGCTAATTTGGCCAGAATATGATCATCCCGATCAAAGTAATAATCCTGGTCCCGCGTATTGCCATGCAGCACGAGCACCATGGGCAGTTTGGACTTGCCGTCCCATTTAGTAGGTGCATACACATGGTAGGCCATCATTTCCTGCGCGTCTCCGAACCAATAATGACGTTCGCTATCCCCTTTTGCTCGATACAAGGGATCTTTGCCACCTTCCAGAGCAGCAAGTAATTGGCTAGATTGCTTTACACCTTTGGCAAAGTCGTATGGGAGCTGCGGGGTGTAGGGTAATCCGAAATCTGCTGGACTTAATTGCCTTCTGCCTACGTTGACGGTTTCCGCCAGCACATAAGGGTAGCGCACGGTTTCTTTTGCGCCTTCATGTCCATGAACTCGTGCCAGCTTTGCTTCCACAGCAGCGTGGCCGGTCTCAATGCCTTGCACAATCTGAATCGGAGAGACAACCGAAGCAATCGGTGAATCACCACTCAATACCTCAGCTTGCAGCAGATAAGCACCGTCGGAAATTCCAGTCAACTTGGCGTCAACCCCAAATGGCCGCTCCGTCAGATCTTGCCCCGGCATTTCGTAAACACCTAGTGAGCGGACCAGCGCATGATCAGGCTTCAATAAGCTGACATGAACCTTGGGACTTCCTGTGGCCGGATAGGAAGCCGGATACATCTGCGTGAGCCGACCAATGAAAGGCAGAGAAGAATCGGCCACAATGCGATCAGGACGCAACGAGAGAGACCATGCGTACTCCTGCTTTGTGTCCCAATTCTGGCCCTTTAGCAGAACATAAGCGTTGGCTGTTTTTCGCCGGACTTCCCCGCCTGGTTGTCCAGGCCCCACGCCAGCCATTAACTGATCTACTTTTGCTTTCACCTCTTCACTCGGCTTTGCGGCACGACGAAGCGAACGCACTGCACCGGAAAGCGCCTGAGTATCCGGCTGCTGAGAAGCAGTGAGTTCCGGGGGAGGGGCTTGGCCCCAAAGACCTGCGGCTCCAGCTACTATCCCTGTGAAAAGGGCAATTGTATTCAGTCTGCTGCTTCTTCGCACGGGTTCGCCTCAGATTTCCAATTTAGCCGTACTGTCACCGAAACTAACTGGATGAACGCCTTGACGCTCCATCATGGCCAGATACAGATTTGCCATAGGCGTATCTTCTTTGGTGACCAGGTGCTGACCGGTGTGAATGGTTTTATTGCCGCCGCCCAACAGAACAACCGGGAGCTTTTCATGCGTGTGGCGATTGCTGTCTGCAATGCCGCACCCATACAGAATCATGGAACGATCCAGCAGCGTGCCGTCTCCCTCCGGTGTGGCCTGGAGCTTGGCAATGTATTGCGCAAACAGCCCCATGTGAAACTCGTTGATCTTGGTCAACTTTTCCAAGGCTTCCGGCATGTTGCGATGATGCGACAACGGATGATGCGGGTCGGCGATACCAATCTCCTGATAGGTGCGTACGCTGCCTTCCCGCCCAATCACCATGGAAGTGACGCGGGTCAAATCCGATTGGAAGGCCAAGAATTGCAGCTCAAAGAGGAGCTTGGCATGTTCCGCAAATTCGGCAGGAATGCCGGCTGGCTTGTCAACGGTAGGCGTCACGGTACGCCCGTCCGTTTCCGCTTTCTCGATCCGACGCTCGATCTCGCGAATAGAGTCCAAATACTCTTCTACTTTGTGCTTGTCGGACGAACCTAAGGTTCCCGCCAGTTTCTGCGTTTCTTCCCGCGTCATATCCAGCAGGCTCTTGCGGTATCGCTCTCGACGTGCCCTGGTAGCAGCATCCAGGGAAGTGTCTACATCTCCAAACAGCCGTTCAAATACCATTCGCGGATTGGCTTCCGGCGGCAAAGGAGTGGAAGGCGAACTCCAGGAAATGCTGTTGGTGTAAGCGCAACTGTACCCGGAATCGCAGTGCCCGACCACACGGCTATCATCCAGGCCAAGTTCCAGGGAAGGCAGACGCGTTTCCGAGCCAATGGCCTGAGCCACCATCTGGTCCACCGAAACGCCGACGTGAATATCGGAGCCACCAGTCTTTTTGGGATGGGAGGCAGTTAAGAAACTGGATGCCGCCCTGGCATGGTCTCCGCCGCCATCTCCCAGGCTGTTCGCGTTGTTATCCATCAGCCCTGAGATCACCAGCATTTGTTCGCGAAATGGCTCCAGCGGCTTCAAAATTCGCGACATTTCGAAGTTTTTGCCCGCCGTTTTTGGCGTGAAATTATCCATTACGACGCCGTTTGGCACATACACAAATGACATGCGAACGGGAGTCTTTACGGACTTGGTGGTTGCGGCAAAAGCCGGGACCATGGCATCCAGCATCGGCAGAGCAATAGCAGCGCCCACCCCTCTGAGAAAAGTACGCCGATCCAAATGTTTACGCGTGAGGAACATGGCTGGTTTGATCTCCTTTGTTTGATTGGCGTACCACCGTATTAGCCGGTGTCGCGCGACGCTCCTGGAAGGGAAGGCTGTTCACCACTTCCCACACAAGAGCGGAAAATCGGTAGTTTTTTTCCGCTAAGCGGGATACCACTTGCTTGACCACAGGCCTGTCATACGATTCCAGCCCACGCCCTAACGCATAAGTCAGCATCTTTTCCGTCATTGCCTGGGTAAAGGCGTCCGGCTTTGACATCAGGACATCGACCAGACCGGAAGCACCTTGGAATTTTCGACCATCGGGAAGCTGCCCAGAGGAATCAATCGGGAACTTGCCGTCTTTGGTGCGGTATTCGCCGATGGCATCGTAGTTTTCCAAAGAAAAGCCGAGCGGGTCCATGCGGGAATGGCAGGAAGCACACACCGAATTCGCTCTATGCTTTTCCAGTTGTTCACGAAGAGAAGCTGTGGTCCCAACTGCGCTCTCATCCAGACTCGGAACATTCGGCGGCGGAGGCGGCGGCGGGGAATTCAGAATATTTTCCAGAATCCATTTGCCTCGGATCACGGGCGAAGTTCGATTGGCATAGGAGGAAACCGTCAGAATGCTTGCCTGCGTTAACACACCCTTGCGATTTGTACCCGTAAGATCCACTTTGCGGAACTCCGGTCCTGTGACGCCAGGGATGCCGTAAAAATTCGCTAACCGTTCGTTCAGAAACGTGTAGTTTCCATTCAGCAACTCGGTAACGGGCCGATCTTCCCGCATCAAGTTCTGAAAAAATAATTCCGTTTCTTTCTGAATCGACATCCGCGTGTATTCGGTATATTCCTGAAATTTCTTTCGATCCGGCTCATGGGATTCCAGCGCTCGGAATTGCAACCACTGACCAGCGAAGTTATCTACCAGAGCTTGTGATTTCTGGTCTTGCAGCATCCGCGTGACTTGGGCTTTCAACACGTCCGCATGATGCAGTTTTCCTGCACCTGCTAAGCGCAACAAATCCGCATCCGGCGTAGTGCTCCACAGGAAATAGGAAAGGCGCGTTGCTAATTCGTAGTCGCTGACCGGGCGGGCGGTTCCCGCATTCTGGAGAACGGCGATCCTGCTCGATGCGGAACAGAAAGGCGGGCGAGATCAGCATTTTCTGAATGGCGAGGCAAAGCCCTTCCTCCAAGGAGTCTCCGTTCTTTTGTGCTTCCGCTACCAGCCCTAGTAATTGGGTGAGTTCCGCTTGGGTAGCCGGACGACGGTATACCCGCCCGGCAAGGTTGGTCAGAATCTTTCGAGCACAGGAGGCGTTGTGCTCACCGTTCCGGTGTCCGCAGGTGAAGATCTTCTCCATGCTTTCCGCAGAAGGACCGGTTACCTGGTTATAAGGACCAATCACTTCCAGATTGCTGACGAAAAACGCGGTTGTGGCGAAACGAGGTAATTGTCCGGCTCCGATGTCGAACTTTGCAGCGGCAGCAGCGAATTCATCATTGTTGGTTGGTGCGGCAACAGTGTCTGCTCCGTCGGGTACCGCTTTCCGTTGTTTGTTGGAGACAACTCTTGGCTTAGGTTGAGGCAGCTTGGAAGGATTTGGTCCTTTGTAAGCAGGCGGTAACCCTTCATAGATGTGCAAGAAGGATGCGGCCACCCAGTGCTCACCTGCTGGTACATGGACCCGGAACTGCCGACGCACCCCGGACACTTCCCCGCCCGGAGGAACCGGGTAGTCTAAAATCTTTACCTGTTTGCCATCCAGCCAGTACGCTACCTGAAGAGGCTCCGATCCATCTGGCCGTGTACCTCTGAGTAAGCCTGCAATGTCATAATCCCCTTCCACCGGGAAGCGATGCATCACGTGGAGGGCGCTGGGCAAACTCAAACCGGTCTGGTCATATACCGTCTTCACTACCGGCTTGGTTTCGAAATCCACGTACCACGGCTCGCGCTTTACCAGTGTCGGCTTGAGATTCGCGGGGCCGTACAAAGCCGTGCGCGCCACCTTTTCCGCAGCGGAAAGATACTTTTCCATCAAGGAAGGAGAGACGGAAAGAACATCGCCAATATCGTCAAACCCGTAGCCGGTATCGTCCGGAGGAAAATCGGCAGCAGCCTGGAAATTGACTCCCAACAAATCTCGAACGGAGTTGTTGTACTCCGTGCGATTTAACCGTCGGGCAGTGATGCGCCCTGGGTCGGGCTTTACCAAACGGTCTTCCCGGTCGAGTTCCGCCGAGATCCAGGCGATTAGCTTGGCCTTGTCTGGTTCTAACAAGCGCGGCATTCCAGGCGGAGGCATCTGCCCCGAACTGACTTTTTCCAGCACTTGCTGCCACTTTTCGTGGTCTTTGGATATGGCCTCAATGCTGGAATACAGCTGAAGGTTTAACCCTCCCGATTGCAGCTTAGCGTTATGGCACCCAACACAATTTTTTGCGAGCGAGGGCTGCACGGAGGATTGAAACCCGGCAGTATCCGGTTGGTCATGAGCCGAGGGATTCGCAAGAACAACCGGAAGGCTTACGGTAAACAGGCAAACGATCAGCTGTGTTTTTCGCTTGCTCTGTAAGCCCGAGTGGGAACTGGACATGATTCTCTAAGGCACCAGAGTACAAGCTGTTATGCGGGAAAGCCCCCATCCAAAGTAAGGCTGATTATTGCCCCTACTCCTTACCTATTTCGTGCGCTGAACGGAAACTATGTACCAGGTAGTGACGGGTGTTCCAATCTTCAGTTTCCAACCATCCCCAAGTTTCTGTGCTTCCATGGGTGTGCCTAGCGGACGTCCACTACCATCGAGCGGTGTCGCGGTGACATGGCTGGCAGATTGAAGGTTACGGAGAGTCACCGTGCCCGTGACTGGTTCGATCAGGGTTGGGGATTCCCCGATGTTGGCGACTCGTCGGCCACTGGCATCCCGCTGCAAGCCCGTGTTGGTCACGCGAGACGCAGCGGTAAACAGCATCTTGGCGGAACTCGTAATTGGCTTGCCGTCCATGGTAGTCAGGGTGAGAGCAGCGAAGTTGTTATGGAGATCAGCGGATAGATTCTTTAGCGGTTTGGGATTGGCTTTCAAAAAACCGATCAGCGATTGTGTACGCTCCGTGTTCACCGTTACCACACCGGTGTTTTGAGGGCTGGTGGACCACGTCAACTCGCCGGTGTCGGATGGAATCACAGCGGAAGAATCTGAAGGCCATTTCTCAGTGGTTAAGCCGTTGAGAGTACCGATGCGGACTTCATGCTCCAAAGGCAAAGCCAAGGGAAAACCTGGTGTGAAGTACGGCTCTTCGGTTCGAGGCAAGCGCTTGCTTTCTCGCACTTGTTCCGGCGAGTAAGACCTTTCCACAAGTGTTTTTGCTGGATGGATATCACCGCGCAAGAAGCTAAGCGCTCCGGTGGCAAACTGCGTCATGCGTACCGGGTCAAGCGAGATATCAAATGGGTCCCCAATATAGGGATTCCAATCAGCGGACAGTTTTGGCTCAAACGTATAAAAAATGATGGCATCCCAATCCTGAAGATTTCCATACGCAGCTATGATCGGGATTCCTTCACTGCTCCAATCGTTCGGAAAAGGGTGATTGGTTTCGCTTACCGTATAGGGCTTTCCGGCGATAGCGGTGCGGGAAAGCTGCACAACCGTGGAGTGTAAAGGGTCATTCACCATGGCCGTGTTGACTGGCCCTGGCGCGCCTGGATGCTGCCAATACACGTGGCCGTCGATCACATCCATGTGCTGCAGCGAAGTCAGCATAGGATAGCTGGAATTGCTGTGGCCATGGTCTGCTGTGCCAGTAATCGGAGCTTTGACACCCAAGGTCTTTTTTAAGTAACCGCTCATGTCCTGGTAGAAGTGATCTTCTGTTTGCATATAGAAGGACATTTCTGCCTGGAAACGTTCTCGGGGCGCGGCGGAAACTTCAGCGCCTTTCAGTAAAGGAATGGGGCCTTCTCCGGCGACTCCAGCTTGTTGGCGCAGAACCGCGCGTTCCGGAGCACTCAATTTGGCATTCAGCCACGTGTTGTATTGCTCAGTCAATTCGGCTGCGTAATAAGGAGAGGGAGAACGAAAGCCGATGCCGATTCCGTTTTCATTCAAAATTTCCACAATGGCGATAGCTGGCTCGTTGCGATATTCCGTCTTTGTGTAAGGATTTTGATGAGTTAGCAGCGCCTTGGCATATTCCTTTTCCAACTCAATCAGGCGCGGGTCAAACAAGGTGAGACCTTTTCCCCACTGAATCTTGTCATAGTCCTTTACGTTGTCTCCTGCTTTGTAGGAGCGGCCAACGTTCAGGTTTAGATCCATGTAGATCCCGCGTTTTTTGAGTTCAGAGACCAGGAAGTCAAGCCGGTCGAGTTGTTGTGCATCAAAGGAACGGCTATCGTCCCCTGCGGCACTGATGATCCCGCGTGGAGCCGGCAGATCAAGGAAATGAAGGCGAACCATGTTGACGCCAAAGCGAGCCAGTGTGCCGACCCACATGGGGATGTCTTCTTTGGGGGGCAAAAGTACAGAGCCCTTGCTCCAATCCGTCAGGTGGACACCCCAGAAACGAATGCGCTGGCCATTTCCCTTCACAAAATGACCATTCTGGACCCGGATAAATCCCTCTTTTCCCGCCGGACCCTCCAAAAGAAAAGAAAGATCTACTGAGGAAGCATTCGCGGCGCGATGGTCCATCACGAAGGGCCGCAGCAAGCTATCGTCCCATTGTGAGAACCCGCAGGTAGGCACAAGCCATAACCCCATTACGATGCTCTTGAAAAGTGATCTCATGAGGCCGATCTCCCTTTCCGTAATGGTATTACTCGACCGAACTTTGCTAAAACCTAGAAGCCTTTCGGTCGACGTGGAGGTCCGCCACCACCCTTTTTGTGGGGACCACTTTTGCGCGGACCAAACTCGCCACGCGGAGGTCCGCTCTTTCTGGGAGGACCGCTGAAGCGGTCTCCGGAGCGCTTTGGAGAAAACGGGCGGTCACCGCCTTCACGAGGAGGACCAGAACGCTTCGGCGGGTATGGACGGTCGCCTCCGTCCCGAGGCGGACCGGAGCGTTTCGGTGGATATGGGCGGTCGCCGCCTTCCCGAGGAGCGCCGAACCGTTTGGGCGGATATGGACGGTCACCACCTTCACGGGGAGGACCAGAACGCTTCGGTGGGTATGGACGGTCGCCTCCTTCGCGGGGAGCACTGAAACGTTTTGGAGGGTAGGGGCGGTCTCCTGCTTCTCTGGGAGGGCCGGAGCGTTTTGGAGGATATGGGCGGTCCCCGCCTTCCCGAGGAGCACCGAAGCGCTTGGGAGGGTATGGGCGGTCCGAACCTTCGGCAGGTCGATTAAACCGCTTGGGCGGGAAAGAGCGCTCCTTTCCATCGTCTGCCGCAGAGAATCGACGAGGTGGACGTCTTTCTTCCGAGTCTCTTTCTTGTGAACGACGATCTTCCGTTTGCGGTGGGATTGGCCTTGGGGCTTCTTCCGCCGGCGGCAAGCGTTTGGCCAGAAGCGGCGGACGTGTTGGCTTGGAGCGTTCCGCAGTGTACTCGTTGGAAGGAGACACGGAAGGCTTTCGCGGCGCAGCACTTTTCGGCGCAGCAATGGCACGAGTGTGTTGCGCGTCCTCGCCAGGCTCCGGCAGGGAGCGTAGCACTTCATCGGCAACTGCCAGAACCGCTTTCATTTCCAGAACATCATGAACGCGCACCATGTGCGCACCACCCCAGACAGAGGCGGCTACCGCCCCCGCGCTGGCATACAAGGTTTCCCGCTCCGTGGCATGAGCCAAAAACGATTTGCGGGAAGGGCCGGTTAGAATCGGGAACTCCAGTTTTGCCAGTTCCGGCAAACGCGCCAAAATTTGAGAGTTCTGCTCTTTCCGTTTGCCAAAGCCTAAGCCTGGGTCCACTACAATGCGGTTGCGATCCACTCCGGAACGACGGGCGCGATTGGTGGAAGCATCCAGATCTTTGATGATGATTCCCATCACATCGGGCAGCGGCGGCAGTTTCTCCCACGTTTCCGGCGTGCCGCGCATGTGGTTCAGAATCAGGCCGGCATTGCTTTCTACTACGGCTTTTGCCAGCAGCGGATCAAAGGTAAAACCGCTGGGATCATTGATGATTTCCGCACCATGCTCCAGCGCCAACGTGGCGACTTCGGCTTTGTAGGTATCTACAGAGATCGGGATGCTCAGAGCGCCTTTGAGCCGCTTCAATACCGGAATCAAACGGCGGATTTCTTCTGCCGCTGAGATACGTGCGCTGCCAGGCCGCGTGGATTCCGCGCCGATATCCAGAATATCCGCCCCTTGTTCTTCCAGTTCTAATGCACGGGCGTAGGCTCGATCCGGGTCTTCGTAACGGCCTCCATCAGAAAAGGAGTCAGGGGTAATGTTCAGGACAGCGACAATCAGCGTTCTTTCGCCGAGCCGGATTTCGCGGTCTTTTATTTTCCAGGTAAATAATTTTCTTGCGGACATGCTTGCTACTTCGGGAAAACGCCGAAGCGCATCCCCCGTTAGTGTCCCACGATTACGCGCCGCCAGTTCTTTCCGGCTTTAATTAATAAATCAGAGGCTTCTGGTACCAGAAAAGGGTCGGACACTTTTACGCCGTTTACTTCCACAGCACCCGATTTTACTTTTCGGCTTCCGTCACTGCCGGATTCCGCCAAACCTGCCTGCACCAGCAATTTATCCATCCGCAACGGCTCCGGAAGATTGACAACCGCAATTTCCGATGGAATCTGCTTCAGTTGCACTACATTTTCGAACTCTTGCGCAGCAGTGTCCGCATCTGCCCCGGAATGGAAGTCCGTGACAATGGAACGCGCCAAGGCTTTCTTGGCAGTCATGGGATGTTCTTGCCGCAAGGCTCCGATTTCCGTCAGACTTTTATCCGTCAGCAGTTCATAGTAGCGGAACATCAACTCATCGCTGATCTGCATCACCTTGCGGAACATTACCGCAGGCGGCTCCGTGATGCCGATATAGTTGCCCAGTGATTTCGACATCTTTTTCTCACCATCCAGACCTTCCAGGATGGGTACGGTGGCTACAATCTGTGAAGGCTGCTCGAAGTCTTTCTGGATTTCACGGCCCACCAGAAGATTGAATTTCTGGTCTGTGCCTCCCATTTCCACATCGCACCGGAGCGCCACGGAATCATACGCCTGCGCCAAGGGATAGAGCAGTTCATGCACGGAGATGGGAATGTTGCCCTGATAGCGCTTTGCAAAGTCGTCCCGCTCCAGGATGCGCGCCACGGTGTACTTGGAACACAAACGCACTAAGCCTTCAAAGCCAAGCGTGGTCAGCCATTCGCTGTTGAAGCGGACTTCCGTTTTCGCGGGATCCAGGATCTTGAACACCTGAGCCTTATAGGTTTCCGTGTTGGCCTGAATCTCTTCGGCGGTCAGCGGAGGGCGTGTGATGTTGCGCCCGGAAGGATCGCCGATCATGGCTGTGGTGTCGCCAACCAGAAAAATTACGGTATGGCCCAGATCCTGAAAATGCTTCATTTTTCGAAGCAGCACGGTATGACCCAGGTGAAGATCCGGCGCAGTGGGATCAAAGCCTGCTTTTATGCGAAGCGGCCTTCCCGCTTTGGTGGCTGAGAGCAGACGTTCGCGAAGGTCTTCTTCCCGAATCAGTTCGGCTAAGCCCTTTTTTAGGTAAAGAATCTGTTCTTCAATGGACACGTTGAGAAGAAAGCGCTTTCGGAAAAAGAAGCAGGGCGACTACATCTTGTAACGGCCCATGTCTTCATCACCCAAGCCTTCCAGCCAGCGGCGCAGTTCTTCGTTGTTTACTTTGTCGGAAACAGAAGCGGTTAGTTTGGAAGATTTCAGCACGGAATCTTCCACGAAAATAGGACAATCCAGACGCAACGCCAAAGCGAGCGCATCGCTTGGACGGGAATCCACTGAAATTAATTCCCCTCCCCGCTCCAGCCAAATCAAGGCATAGAACGTATCCTCTTTCAGTTCGCTCACCACCACTTTGCGGATTCCCGCATGCAACCCAACCAGCACGCTTTTTAGAAGATCGTGGGTCATTGGGCGCGGGGTGGATACTTTTTCAATTTCCAGCGCAATCGCGTTTGCTTCGTAGATGCCAACCCAGATCGGCAGCACTGTGTTCCCTGCTACGTCCTTGAGAATAACGATGGGCATATTGGTTCCCGGATCCATCATCAGTCCCCGGATTTTCATTTCCACTTCCAAGGTATCCCTCCCCTCCTTCTCCCATTACACCACTGATTGAACCAGCGCCTCGCCGACCAGCGAATTTGGACCTGCGCGGGTCACGCGAACGGGTAGATACGTTCCCAGTAAAGCAGGATCTGCGGAGGGATGCGAGAAGTTCAGCGTCCGGTGCTGCGTGGTGCGGCCAATCCATTGCCCAAGCGCATGGTTGCGGCCTTCCACCAACACTTCTTCGATGTTGCCCGACCAACTCCCCATGGCGACGCATCTGAATGGCGCGCTGCTTTTCCTGCACAATACTGAGTCGGCGCGTTTTTTCTTCTTCGGGGATTTTATCTTCCATGCCGAGCGCTGCTGTATTCGGACGTTGCGAATATTTGAAGCCAAAGATGCCGTCATACTGCACTTCGTCCAACAGTTGCAAGGTGTCTTCAAAATCCGCTTCGGTTTCTCCGGGAAAGCCCACAATAATGTCGGTGGTAATCGCAATGGGGCGCTTTGCCGCTTTCATCCACTCAATGCGGCGCATGTATTCGTCACGCGTGTAAAGCCGCTGCATGGCTGCCAGCACGCGAGTAGAGCCAGATTGCACAGGGAGGTGAACATGATTGCAGAGCCGCTCATCCGCCTCAATCGCATCCACAATTGGCTTCACGAAATCCCTAGGATGAGACGTGGTAAACCGGACGCGGCGCATCCCCGAAATCTGCCCTACCTTGGCGAGCAACGTAGCGAAATCCCACCCTGCCGGAGAAGGGTCGCGGTAACTATTTACGTTCTGCCCTAGCAACTGGATTTCGGTATACCCGTTCTCTGCCAGCCGCCGTGCTTCTTCCATAACGCTGGCACTGGTGCGGCTTCGCTCCGGGCCGCGCGTAAACGGAACCACACAGTAAGCGCAACTCTTGTCACAGCCCTCAATAATGGTCAGAAATGCACGATGGGGGTTGTCACGGCGGGTGAAAGGAGTTTCAAAGGCGTCTTCGCGTTCAAAGCTCAACCCTGTGACGCGGCGATTGCCTGCTTCCAGTTGCACCAGCATTTCCGGCAAGCGCGCATAACTGGCCGAGCCAGCGACCAGGTTGACATGCGGCGCACGGGCAAACATCTTTTCGCCTTCCTGCTGCGCCACGCAGCCCAGCACCGCAATCACTTTCCCTTTGCTGTTGCGCTTGAACTGATCCAGACGATGAAATACCTTCTGTTCCGCCTTATCCCGAATGCTGCACGTGTTATAGAAAACGTGCGATGCTTCGTCCGGGGTCTGCACCTGCGTATACCCTTCTTGCAGCAACGTGCCGATCACCTTTTCGGAATCGTGCGCGTTCATCTGGCAACCAAAGGTTTCAATGTAAAAAGTCTTTTCCACGCTTTTCTTATTGTAAGACGGCTCCTCAATAGCCCTGTTTTCGTTTGGGGAAATACCAAGGAGAAACAGGTTCCTGTAGATTGGTCTGATGCCAAAACTGCTTCTGCTGCTCCTCTCTGGAGCAATAGCAAGCGCCCAGATTGTTCCTGGGCGGTATGTGGTGAGCCTTCAAGAACAACCGATGGGTGATTTTGCGCGGCAGAATCAGCATTCCCGCAACGCCGTGAATCGGCGAGCAGTTCTGAAAGCGGAACAAAAGCGAGTTCAACTTCTGGTGGAGCAACACCATGGTTCTGTGGTGTCTTCCCTGGACAATGTGATGAATGCGTTGGTGGTGCAGATTCCGGAGGAAAACGCCTCGGAGCTAGCGACTATTTCCGGAATTGCAAAGATCTATCCGGTTACCACGATGAAAGCAACACTGGACCATGCACTTCCCTTGATGCATATTCCGCAAGGGTGGGACCGGATTGGCGGTATGGCAAAGGCAGGTCTCGGCGTAAAGGTAGCGCTGCTGGATACAGGCATTACTCCGGAGCGTCCTGGTTTTCAAGACAGCTCTTTAACGCCGCCACCTGGATATCCGTTAGTGAGCGGCGACGAAAACAAACCATTTGTGGGCAACAAAATTATTGTGGCGCGTAACTATCCCACTCTTCACCCTGTTAACCAGCCCGACAGTGTTCGCGATCTGATGGGCCATGGAACTTTCACCGCTATGTGTGCGGTGGGCAACCTTAGCGATGGGCCGTTAGGTACCATTACAGGCGCTGCTCCTAAAGCATTTCTTGGCGTTTACAAGATCACCAGTTTGGATAACAGCAGTGCCTCCACAGATGTGATTGCCAAAGCCTTTGATGATGCAGTGGCGGACGGCATGGATGTGATTAGTCTGAGTTTCGGTTCTGATTATGTTCCCTCGATTACCAACTTACTGATGAACGATGTGGCAGACCGGACGATGCGGCTTGGCGTTTCCGTAGTGGTTTCCGCAGGAAACAGCGGCCCCAGCCTTGGCAGCATGGGCGATATTGCCTCCTCCGATTCCGTGATCAGCGTAGGAGCCACACAGAATGATCGTTTTCTAGGAGCTTCGGTACTAGCAGGAAATGGAGATACATTTCAGGCCTTATATGGCGCTTTCCACACGCCTGCCAATCCTGTAATGCTCCTGTAGCAGATGTGGACGACCTGGATTCCAAAAATGATGGATGCAAGCCGCTGCCAGCAGCAAGCTTAACCGGCAAAATTGCCCTCGCTCCAGTGGTGGGAGGGTGCCTGTATGAGACTCAAATCAATAATGTGCAGAACGCCGGAGCAATGGGGCTTATTCTCCGGGGGATTTCCGCTTACCCTAATGCTGTTACCGCTGGTGTGGGAAATGCAAAACTTCCTACAGTGATGATCAGCTACAAGGATGGCTTGACCCTGAAAAAAGATGTTGCCACTGCTTCCACGATGGCAACCATTACATTCCAAGGCGTGCCCTATGCCACGGATTTCAAATCGCTTGCTTCCTTTTCCAGCCGTGGGCCTACCTATTTCGCTTCCTTGAAACCAGATCTCGCGGCGACCGGAGCATACATTTATAGCGCCACTCAGTCTGGCAATCCAAACGGGCAAATATACGACAGCACTGGCTATGTGCAAGGCAGCGGCACCAGTTATTCCGCGCCGCTTGTGGCAGGGTCGCTTGCCGTATTGCGGGGAGCACGGCCCGGTTTCTCCGCCGAACAATACAAGTCCATGCTTGTGAATAGCGCTGATGCTCTGGTAAGAGCTGACGGCACTCCAGAGCGCTTGATGCAAAGCGGAAATGGGACACTGAATCTTCTTCGTGCGCTTTCCAGCACTGCGGCGGCTTACCCTACCTCTATCAGCTTTGGATTGGGCAGCGGCACATTTCAGAATTTTGAACCGATTACAATCACCAACACTGGAACCGCCTCGGAGACTTATACGCTGACCTCGACGCCATTTGATGATGCTCCCGCACCGACTTTTTCCAACGAAGCCTACGATACTGCCTATAATCGACCGACCTACCCAACGCTGAGTATTACCATTGCCCCCAAGCAATCGCGCACAGTGGTGATGAATTGGAATGCCAGTAATCTTACAAGCGGAAATGAATACCAAGGCTTGATCAACATTCAAGGAAACCGCACCGGTTCGCTTTTGGCTCTGCCGTACTGGTATGGCGTTCCTTCTGGGACCCCATCTTCCTATGTTTCTGTAGGCGGGGTACCCACACAGGCAACAGTGGGCAGCAGCCTCAGTATCTACTTTCGAGTGACTGACAAAATTGGCACCCCTCTCAATGACCTGAAAATTCTGAATGCCTATGCAGATGTGTTGAGTGGTGGAGGGAAAATAGTAGGCATTTACCAAAGCACCAGCTACCCGGGCCTGATCTACCTACGAGTGACCTTGGGAAATGATGTCGGCTCTAATTCTTTTGTGTTCAGTGTACCGGGTGTTGGCGTCTCTGTACTGACAATCCAAGGAGCCGCCGCTACTCCCTCCACAGGGGAAGTGAGCACGGTAAATATCACATCGTTCGCGTCGCCGGATACGACATTCTGGGAAAATTTAGAGCCAGTTTCCCCTCCGCCAGTGATGCCGCAAAAACCTGTGCAGGAATGAGGGAGTGTGAGTTTGCACAAAGTTCGAATATAGTGATGAGAATTACCGCTCATCGCGAGTGCAAAGAAAGTTGAATATGTCCACTTCTCATTTAAAGGGATTTCTCCGCATCAAAGTATGCGGCTTGGCATTTGTCTGGCCTGCTCTTCTGTTCGGTGCAAACCAGTACCAAGCCACGCGTGCCACAGAGCAAGGCATGGAAGTTGTGCATCTGTCCGATACGACGACTGGCACCGAAATTTCCATTCTTCCGGGATTCGGAAATCGGGCTTACGAGATGAAGGTGCATGGAAAAAACATCCTGTATTTTCCGATCACAGACCTTTCTGCACTTCGTGGTGGTGCCGGACGCGGCCTGAACGGGATTCCCTTTCTTGCTCCTTGGGCAAATCGAATGGCCAGTGGCGGGTTTTGGGCGAATGACCAATGGTATGCCTTTAATTCCAAACTGCCTACTGTTCGCGTAAACCAGAACGGCGTGGCCATGCACGGAATGTTGTCGGCTTCCCCTTTGTGGGAAGTGGTTGAGGTAAAGGCGGATGCCAACTCAGCCCGCCTCACCAGCCGATTCCAGTTCTGGAAGTACCCGGAACTGATGGCCAACTGGCCTTTCGCTCATGAATACGAAATGACGTACCGCCTTACCCACGGGGAGCTTGAGGTAAGCACAAGAATCATGAACCGAAGCACACAGCCCATGCCCGTAGCCATTGGGTTTCATCCTTACTTCAACCTTCCTGGCGTTCCCCGAGCGGAATCCACCGTATCCATACCAGCGCGTAAACATGTGCAAACAGATTCACAGCTAGTAGCCACCGGAGAATTGACAGCGAACGATCTTTCCAGTCAGGTGTCCCTCAAAGACCATACGTTTGATGACGGATTTACGGACCTCGTCAGGGAAGCCAATGGACAGGCCATTTTTTCCGTGCAAGGCGGCGGCAAAAAGATCGAAGTGATTTACGGTCCCAAATATCAGGTAGCTGTGATCTATGCACCGCCCAAGCAGGAGTATGTCTGCTTTGAGCCGATGGCTTCCATCACAAACGGCGTCAATCTCGCGCACGAAGGCAAGTATGCGCAGCTACAGTCCGTGCCTCCAGGAGGAGAATGGCGAGAGAGCTTTTGGGTGCGTCCTAGCGGCTTATAAAGCCGGTCAGCAGTGTTTCTAGCTTCGTGCTTCCGCGTTGGCGCGATTGTACAGGGCTTTCATGTAATTGAAGCCGCAGGATTGTTCCGGGCAATGGCCACCCTGGAGGGTTGTAAGCTTTCCAAATTCACGAGTTCCCTTTTGTGGAATTACAAGCCCTTCCTGCTGAGAGTACTCACACCGGGTGAATAACACACAGTGCGAGCTTTAGGGGAGCGTTTCGCCGTCAGGAATCCTACTCAACTCGGCGCGAGGCACCAGAACAATCTCGCCATGATTTTCTCCGTTTTTAAACCAATCCATCGAGAGAATCCAGCGCTTCTTGCCATTCGTGACTAAAAAAATCTTCTGATCTTCAGGAGCGGCGCCAGGATCTTTCGCCTTTATGATATGTCCCTCATACTGCGCTATGTTCAACTCAGAAGTGACGGGCGGCTTATTTCCGCTATAGCATCCCTGTGCGCAGAGTATTGCCACAGCAAGCGAAAGCAATAACGCCCATCTTGATATTCTGCCACCAGGGTGCGATGCTTCTTTTTCGTGAGTGAGATGTGAATTGATGATAGCCGATCTCATGTTTGCTTCGGAATGATAGCATAATCATCTCGACAAATCGGCAATACACCGTGAGTTGCGACACCCCAAAAGCACAAGCTCACTGAGGATGAGAGATACCCTTGAACGCAGTTGATATCGTAGAAACCGACCCGGCTCTGCTGAAGATGCGCAAAAACGCTTTCGCCGGATACAACCTCAGCGGGCGCAGGGGAATCGAAATTGGTCCTTTGTGCAGGCCGTTAATTGAAAAGAAAAGCTCAGAAATTTATTACGTAGACCATTGCTCCACCGAGGAACTCAAAGAGAAGTATCGGAACGATAGGTCTGTAGACCAGGACAAGATTGTCCCTATCGATTTTACGTGGACCAATCAGGCACTAGCCCAGGCCCTTGGGGCTATTTGTCCTGTCGACTTCATTGTCGCCTCTCATGTGATTGAGCACGTTCCCGACTTAATCGGGTGGCTGACAGAAATGTATCAAAGCTTACGTGAAGGCGGATCATTGATTCTGATAGTGCCAGACAAGCGTTTCACCTTCGATGTTTGCCGCCGGAATAGCGCCTACGGGGAAGTCGAAGCCGCTTACAAGGAGAAGAGAAGGCGTCCCGGGCTTCGTTGTATCATGGACCACTTTGCGAATGTGGTGCAAGCGGACTGTTATTCATTGTGGCGTGACAGCGGCATCGCTGCAGGGTTGCCGTTTCTCCACACCCCTGATTTTCTCAGCCTAGCTGCCGAACACTATGCACAGGGGCGCTACATCGATGTACATTGTTGGGTTTTCACGCCTTCTTCGTTCTTTGAAATCATGGATCGAGCCACGAGAGAGACTGATCTCAAATTTGATCTTGAGTATTTCCTTTCGACCCCTGTAAACGATCTTGAGTTTTATGTTCGGCTTACCCGAGTGTCTGCCTGTACCACAGACTGGAAAACTTTAGCGGAAACAGAGAGAGCCTTATCGCCACAGTCGCCGACATAATTAGCAAATTAAGCCTGAGATGCATAGGAAGCGTCGATCGTGGCGCTCTCTTCCGGATTGCAAAGAAATTGGTAGATCTTACTGATTTCGGGTTCCCAATCGCTATAGCGCTCGGTTGCCAGGGTCAGGGCATTCCCCGTAATGCGGCTGCGAAGAGCATGGTCCGTCAGTCCGCGTTCGATGGTGGTCGCCAGGCATGTTGCCGTAACGTCGCTCAGTAAGCAATTCTCTTCGTCATTCAGGAGCCAGCCGGTCCAGTGATTCCGGTTTGTGACCACCAAACAACCGCTCGCCATCAGTTCCAGCGGAATGTAAGAAGGATGCCGTGTCATCATCAGGACTACGCCAGCATGGCAACTGCGATACAGTTCCGCCGTTTCCTCATACTCCAAAAGTCCGAGATTTTCGACCACGCCTGCTAGGCCATATTCATCAGGCTGCCACTCACTGCCCGCGCAAAATATGGAAACCCTGCTGCCCAGACGGCTCTTCAGCAGACGCAATGCAGAGGCAAGCGATTCAAAGGCATTACGCGAGTGCTGCGGCCGCGCATAGGTAACGACTCGCCAAGTGAGTAAGTTCTGCATCACGCCGGACTTCACAGGGTGAAAAACCGACAAGTTTACTTGCGGATTGAAGTAAGCTGCCTTCCCTCCGTATTCACTTTCATACACTTTCTTGAGGCTAATTGTATTTGCAATTCCGTAGAATCCAAGTCGATAAGTATTCTCCACAAGAGCGCTGGCGGGGCCGGCCCGGTAGAAGGCGGGCTCGAAGTCCTGAATAAAGTAGTATTTTCGGGGAGCCTTGTTACATTTCAGGATGTAGTAAGCAGTGGTCCAAAGCGTGGCTATGCCGGCATCGGCCTCAGGCAGTTCCTTCACGTCTTCCAGGCTGCCAAGAATGGTGACACATTGCTCGTTACACGCAGGATGAACTTTACGGATTCCCTCCAGAATTTTACCAATGGTTACTGAGCCACATATAGCAAAGTGGTTGATCACCCCTTCAGCCTGAAACCAAGCTTCCGCAAAACGCAGAATGGTGAAAATGCCGCCGTAAAAAGGGTTCTCGAAAGGCGGAATAAACCAGATCACTTTGCGAACCCGGCGAAATCCCGAAACAGATGCCATTAGTTCCCTTGAGCGTTGAACGTCTGAAGGACTGTAGTCAAACCAAGAGACAAGCAGACTTTCTTCACTGGATTCTGCGCTCAGCACTGGCGCTGGCTTCGATTTAGATTCAGAACCCTTCAACTGGGCAACAAATTTCTGCACAAATGAAAGCGGGTGCTGCTCACGGCCGTCGTGAAAACCCATGTTTGGGTCCCACATGGATAAATTGGGATTCCAAAATGGATCGCCGTTCAGGAGATACTTCTTATAGTGGCGCAACGACATGAAATAGTCGTTTGCGGGAACCTCACCTTTCCGGGTCTGGCACTCGTAGTGGATCAGTTCCGCAAAGGGGTTGTAAATTACCCGGTAATTATGTTGCCATGTTCGGAGGCAAATCTCGACATCGCTGCCGCACGAAATAAAAGTTTCATCGAACCCTCCAATATCGTCAAATACATTCCGGCGCAACATCATACAAGCACCGGTTACGGCGAGGAAATTGCGATACCAGCCGGTACTTCCGAACATATTGAAGGTCATCGAAGGAAAGTTGTTAAATGGGTGTCCTGCAAAACCTTCGTAGCCGACCACGACGCCTGCATGTTGAATGGCGCCATTGCCCCGAAGCAACTTCGCACCAACAATGCCGATGTCTGGAACCAAGGCCCAGCCCACTAACTCTGTCAGCCAGTCCGCGGATGTCACTTCCACATCATTGTTGAGGAAAAGCAGCAACTCACCAGTGGCATGCTTAACCCCGAAATTATTCATGCCACTGAAGTTGAAAGGGAATGGATAATCCAGGACGCGAATATTTGTGATTCCCGCAAGTTCGTTGTAATAGTTTCGAGTGGCAGGTTCAGTGCTTCCGTTGTCAATAATCAGAATTTCGTAGTCGTCATAGCGAGTCACTTCCAAAAGCGATCTGATGCAGCAAGACAGCAAAGAAACTTTGTCCTTTGAGGGAATGATGATGGAAACGCGCTTCGCCTTTACAGGGTGATGCCAGCGAACGTGGAGAAGGCCGCTGGAATCACGTTCTATCCGACCTGGAAGATTGATGCGATCCAGATGTGACTGGATGGCATGAATTTGTGCCGGTTCGGCATAGTTCTTTGCATCAGTGTTCTGCGCCGTGGATGCAGCGTGGGCTCGCCAGTGGTAGAGGAGCTGCGGGATGTGAGCAATACGTGCAGTACGCTCTGTCACCTTGAAGAAAAGATCCCAGTCTTGCGCCCCGTCCGTAGCGGTGTCAAAACCACCAACCTCCATTACCGTGGTTCGTCTTAGCACGGTCAGATGAGTCATGTAGTTTGCCGAGAGCATAATCTCGGGAGACCAATCAGGCTTGAACAGAGGGTTAAATCGATGTGAGTCTGCTTCACCAATATAGTCGTGATCTGAATAAATAACGTCAAGCCAAGGGCTTACGTTCAGTACGGCTACAACTTCGTGGAAAGCGAAAGGGGCAAGTGTATCATCATGGTCGAGAAAGGCAACAAATTCCCCTGTTGCGAGTTCCAGAGCTGCGTTTGAGTTTCCAGATATACCCTTATTCTCATCAAGCAACAGGAGCTTGACGCGTGAATCTCCCGAAGCAAGGGTAGCCAGCAAGTCCCGATGTTCCTTGTTTTCAGGCGCACTATGAGTGATACACAGCTCCCAATTATCGTAGGTTTGGCTCAGGACTGAAGCAATGCATTCCTCAAGCATGAATGAGGACACACGATAGACAGGAAGAACAATGCTGATTAATGGCCTGTACTGGAACTGAAGGGAACTAGTCCGCTGATCGTGGAGGATTGCAGCACTTGGTTCATTTTCCTGAATCCATTGTTCGAATGTAAGACGGACCGAGCCTTCGGGCAAGGGAACCGCCCCCTGTTCAACCGGTGAGGCAGTAACCGGAGAGAGTGGATCAGAGGGGGCATGCGTTACATCAGGCTGCCGAACAGGACTGAACGGTTGTTGAGTGGCCGGGCGCAGAAACAAGCCCACGGCTGGCTCGTACATTTTCTGTAACCAAGGCCTGCTCACTATATTCTTGTTGAGCCACTTTCTGTAGCCCTCCACCAGCTTCCAGCCGGGGCTTGTCACTAGTGAATGGAGTTCGGAACCCAGACGATTGTTTTCTCGTTTCAACTGCGCGACTTCGAAGTCAAAAGCCTGGTTCTGTCCATTCAGTTCGGCAATCAAGATTTGGGAATGCCTGGTTTGCTTTTCCAGTTCCGCAGTTCGATGCTGAATGCTTTTCAACTCGGCAAGGCGGACAGCGGCGGCAGCAAGTTCCCGACGGGCGGCTTCGCGATCTCGGCTCATAGCTGCCCGAAGTTCCGTGTTGGCAGTTTCGAGAACACGGTTGGATTCAGAGAGCGAATCAAGTTTTCCTTGAAGTTGTTTTAGTTCCGCATCTGCATTTTCAATTGCCTTTTTCCAATCTGGGAGAGACTCAATCTCGGCCTTGAGTTGGTCCCGTTCTTCGCGCGCAGCCTCCAGGCCCTTGCTATGGAGTGCTAGGGCGTCAAGTTCAGCCTTTAATTGTTCTATTTTTTCGTGCGTGCCCTCAAGCTCCTGGTTGCGAGCAGTCAAGGCATCAAACTGAACCTGCAGTAACTCCAGTTCCTCGTGCGCCCCTTCAAGCGTTTTATTTCGAGTCACCAGAACGTCGAACTCGGCCTTGAGTTGTCTCAGTTCCTGATGCGCACTGTCAAGCTCCTGGTTGCGAGCACTCAAGGCATTGAACTGAACCTGCAGCGACTCCAATTTCGCCTTATCCAGTTTTAGATCTGCATTCTGCTGTTGCAGAGCACGCACCTGATTGTCAAGTGCAGCCAAAACGCTACGGGCGAGAATCATCCGCGAGAAAAGAACCAGGACTTCTTCCGGCGGAGGGGTGCCTTTTCGGAAGAGAATAGCGTGAGGAGTAAGGAAACCAGCGTCGAACAGCAGGTCCGGTTGGAACCCATGCTCGGCAAAGAGTCTGAGCCAAAAAAGAGGTGGCCGAACGCTGACGTGCGTCGGTTCATTAAAGTCGGATGGTGTCGAGGAAAAAAGGACAGTATCGGTTACCGCACTGAAATTTGCGATTACATCAGCCAACTGGCTTGCCGGTATATGTTCCAATACCTCTATGCAAGTTACAAGATCATAGGTACCCGAGATAGGTTCAGCTAAAGACCCGACCCGGCAGTACGGCTCTACATCTCCACGAACCTTTGAAATCGCATAGGCCGAAATATCAATACCCCATGTTTCAATACCGCGACCCCAAAGCGATTCCACAAGAAAGCCCATTGCGCAGCCAGCATCAAGCACTCTGAATGGCTTTAAACTGCGCGCGATCTCATCTGCAATACGCGCAAAAAATCCAAGCCAGAATTCATTTCTCTCGTAAGATACTGGTCCGCAGCCGGAGCGATAGTAGTTCTCGTCATAGATGCCTTTTGGCACTTCTGCAGAAAATTCCGGAGTCAGATCATCGACAATTGTAGGAGGAGTGATTTGCATCTGAGTTTAGAGAAAAGGCGTGAAACAGGCCAGCAATCTCTGCTCAGTATACGCCATGTCACCTGAAGCCCAGACTAATCAACACTACCGTACAGCCTTTTGATACAACGGAAATAAAGGGGAATTCCCTTATTCCGCTTTTGTCAGTGTCGATTGCCTTGTCTCTTCAGTTGGCAGGCTCTCTTCATCGCTGGGTTGTGCGGAAATTGAACTCATTTCGTATTCCCATTCTGTGCAGTGTGGCATGGCCCAGCTCAAGGTCTCCTAGGAGATCGTGCGGGGCTGCCCATGGTGCTTCAGCACTTTGCGAAAGAATGCATTGGCTGCCCTTACATCTCTCATGCAGCTCAGTGTGCTGAACCTTCCAGACTCCATCCCGGCGCTGCGCCAATATAGCTTTGAGAGACGTACGTACTTCCCTGTGTGCCACCCATGAACCATACGGTGACTTGTCGAGTCGTGTCGTTTTGCCAGAGAAGGTCAGGCACACCATCTCGGTTCAAGTCTGCTGCCCCTCGCAGACTCCATCCCGGCGCTGCACCAATGTAGTTTTGAGAAAGATACGTACTCCCTTGTGTACCACCCATGAACCATACGGTGACTTGTCGAGTCGTGTCGTTTTGCCAGAGAAGGTCAGGCACACCATCTCGGTTCAAGTCTGCTGCCCCTCGCAGACTCCACCCCGGCGCTGCACCAATGTAGTTTTGAGAAAGATATGTGCTTCCTTGCGCACCACCCATAAACCACACCGTCACTTGCCGAGTCGTATCGTTTTGCCAAAGAAGATCAGGTACGCCGTCTCGGTTCATATCCGCTGAGCCCCGCAAGGTCCAGCCAAGCGTTGCACCAATATAGCTTTGAGAGACGTACGTACTTCCCTGCGTGCCACCCATGAACCATACGGTGACTTGTCGAGTCGTGTCGTTTTGCCAGAGAAGGTCAGGCACACCGTCTCGGTTCATATCCGCTGTTGCTCGCAGACTCCATCCTGGCGTTGCGCCAATATAGTTTTGGGAGAGATACGTACTTCCTTGAGCACCACCCATGAACCACATAGTTACATCTCGTGTAAGATCATTCTGCCAATGGAGACTGGGGACCACTAGTCCGATACTCTGCGAGAGAGTGAACGGAATAGACGCGATCTGGCTACCATTATCGGAAATAATGACCCGCCATGTACCCAGATGTCCCTGGTCGTTAGCGACATTCAATTGAGCACCTGTGAAACAAAGGGAGCCTGTGCTTGCATTCCAGGTTACTGTGTTTTCGGTGGTTCCATCCGGTGCCAGCCAACTCGCGCTCAACTTATCAGCAGCTGTAACGGTCGCCTCAAAGTATAGGTAAACTGTCCCATCCGAGATGGTAAATGAAGTCGAAGCGGGCGGCACGGTACAACCGGCCGCCGCAGGAGGCACAGTGCTCAGCGTAATATTATTCAACGAAGGTACTGATAGCGAAGTGCGTCGATATGTTGAAGAAGTAAATCCATTTTTCAAGTACAGAGTGCCTAGCGAATCCCAGCTTGCGCCAAATGTCTGCTGTACGGTTGTTGGAAAATTCTCATAACTCAGTCGGCTCAATTCGGTCTGCTTCTGGGCGTCGGAGAGACCATTACCGTTAAATAATACGCTGGATGGAATCAAAGTTACGTTGATTAGGTTGTAATCAGGGTTGGGCGGAGCCGTCACCGCCGTGTAACTGCCGTTCACAGTAAGTTGCCACACAGGTGAATCGGCCTGATTGACCGTGTACAAATACGTGCCATCTGCACGAAAAGTAAGCAAGACATTAAAATCGCGCTGCGGCAATACATATCCACTGACTGTGTTCTGGATAATGTGGGCAGACCATTGGCCAATGAGCATGGAAGCTACACCGGATTGCGCTTTTCCCACAGCAGTAAACAGGGAAAGACAAAGGAATAAGCCTAATACCCCAGTGCCTCGGCGATTCTGGCGGATCATGAGTCGATCAACAAGGTACTTGCTCCACACCTCGTTCTTGTTTTGGTTTACAAAGAATCGAAACAATCGTGTATGTCTCCCAAGTTACAAGTTGCTGCAAAAGGCGATCTAGAAACACTGTGCGGGAAATGTTGCAAAGGTCTTTATCATATCCCCGCTGAGATTCCTCTGGGAGAAAGTTTATCCACCAAGAAATCTAATCAACGCAAGGTAAGCTCAGCTTGTCCGGTAATACAGTGCCACTGGAAGCTTTGTCAGAAAAAGATACAAAATCGCACCTACACATCTATTGGAGTAGCTTCCATGAATACACTAATGGAATTCTCACTTTGTTTCAAGTGAGAACTGTTGTGAGAAATGTGAGTTTTTGCCGCCTTGAATACCGGTCCATCACGCTATGTCCCTGGTGTTCAGCTTGAAAGAGTAAAGCCGAAGCTTCCTTCTTTTCCGTTGAGGACTGTTGGAGTTTCAGAAAGAAACTCCTTATTGTGTATGAATCGAAATATTGACTTAGTGCAAGGTCGAACTACACCAGACAGCTTTTCACGTAAGCCAAGCACTTTTTGGCTTCCGCAATAATGTCCGAATCCTGGGGAACCGGATACTCCAATTCCATGTTTGCCGGGAATGGGTATTTTTCCTTTTTCACAAGCTGAAGCACTTCCTTGATTGGCGTATCGCCTGTGCCCCACACGACCACATTCGGGCCGTGATCCTTTTTGCGATCCTTGATATGGAGATTCGTGATCTTATCGTGATGCTGTTTGATGAAAGCAACAGCGTCATAACCGGCTGCGGTGAAGTGCCCGATATCCAGGTTGATCCCATTGTATTTTCCATACCCCATCAAGGTGTCATAGCTTTCCAATGTGGCCGTCTGATTCGGGTCATTCGTGGCATCGTGACCGTGGTAACCGACCATCATCTTATGTGTATCGGCAATCGGGGCAATACGCTTCGCCATGGTTAACGTTGTGCTGGTGGTAATGGCTTTCACCCCAAGCGCTTTTGCCATGGTGAAACCATATTCAATGTCTTCATCCTTCATGCTGTCTTGCATGTTGTAGCAGAGCAAAGCCACATCCACGCCAGCATCATTGAATTTCTTGGTAACACCCTTCCATGTATTTGCGTTTGTGGAAGCACGCCACTGCGTAAGCTTCTCCTGGGCAGCTTGCCTTTCGGCGATTTGCTCCGGAGTGAGTTGTGGGCGACCACCGCCCCCAGCGGGTCTGGCGGCAGCAGCGGGTGCGGCTCCACCGGCTGGCCCTGCTCCTGGTCCTCGTCCTCCCCCGCCGAAACGGGCAAAGTTGGGCATCGCAGGAGCCCCAGCCAGCGCTTCGCAGTGATTTGACATCAGCTCTGCTTCGCCAAGCCCAATTTCAGGGTATGCGCGCACAATGGCTTCCGGATCAGGACTGGCAAGCCGGTTGAAGCTATAGGTGATCGCTCCTACTTGCACACCACCGAATTTGGAGTCATTTCTTTTTGCGCCAAATGCTCCGGCCAGCGACGCGGAAGCAATTGCCAGTTTTCCTATGTCTCGTCTTGTGTATGACATTGTGTCCCTTATTGATTTTGAAAATTAACGCGGAGTTCTGACTACGCGAAATCCCACGTTATAAAAACGGCTGATAGGAAAATCAAACCGGCGATAGGAAGCTCGGCAGTCCGCACTAGCATCAAACCAGCACCCTCCCCTGTAAATCCGGTATGAGCCTTCCGTGGGGCCTTTGGGGTCTTCCGCCGGTGAATTTCCGTAATAGTTGAAGCCATACCAGTCCTGCACCCATTCCGAAACATTCCCATACATGTCGTATACGCCCCATGCATTCGGCTGTTTCTGCCCTACGGCGTGCGTGCCCTTTTCGGAATTTTCCTTGTACCAAGCTACTTTGGCGAGATCTGGCGGATGATTTTCCGGCTTTCCCGCTTTGCACACGTACTCCCATTCCGCCTCTGTGGGCAGTCGGTACTTGTGCGTTTGATCGCGGGCATTCAGGCGATCAAAAAACACCTGAATGTCGTCCCAGGACACATTGTCCACCGGTAGATTTTCCCCTTGGAATTTGCTTGGATGACTGCCTACTTCTGCACCTTGAGAAGTGGGAAAGGTCATATCCGGCTTATGGGGATCGGTCATCACCGTCTTCCACTGCACCTGGGTCACTTCGTACTTGCTGATTTCAAAGGGTTGGGTGATCCGCACCCGGTGCACAGGCGCTTCATCCGGAGTTCCCTTCGCAAATCCCATCATGAACTCGCCAGCAGAGATCGGTACCAAGCCATCTCCGGAAAGCAGAACTTCCAGACCAAAAGCTTTTGGCTCGGGGGCAGCGTTCAGGAGTGGCAAAGAAAGCGTAATACCGGCACCTAAAAGCAAATCTCGACGTGAAAAACCTTCTCCGGCCATCATCTGCCTCCGTGGATGAATCGCCCTAATTATACAGTGATAGGCCTCTCCCTTGTGGAAAGTGTGCCTTCTCAGGGCAATTCCAGATGCACTCTCATATAATGATGAGCAAAGCAGGAGTGCCTTGACAAACAACTTGTTTTCATTTCAACGAAGCGCCTGACACTCCGAATTCAGCCTTAAAGAGGGAAAACTCCATGTGGAATGTTGCTTTGCGATTTTTTGGGGGAAAGTACCCTGCGGTGTTGCTGGTGGGGGGAATAGCGTCAGCTATTTCCAGTCAAGCGGAGCCTGTTAGTTTCAATCGAGATATCCGCCCCATTATGTCGGATACTTGTTTCCGCTGCCATGGCCCGGACAAGAGCTCTCGCATGGCAAACCTCCGTCTTGATCTTCGCGCGGAAGCCATTCGCACCATGGCAGATGGAACCACCCCGATTGTTCCTGGCAACCCGGAAAAGAGCGCAATTGTGCAGCGGATTTTCGCACCGGATGCGAATCGCCGGATGCCGCCGGTGTATGCCCACAAGGAACTTACGGAGAAACAAAAAGGAACCATTCGGCAGTGGGTTGCCGAAGGCGCGATATACCAAGGCCACTGGGCGTATGAGGAACTCCGCCGTCCCGCAGTGCCAGCAGTAGCGACTGCTCAGGCCCCTTCTTGAGAATCCCATCGACCACTTTATTCAAGCCCGCCTTGAGCGCGAAGGGCTGACTCCTTCTCCTGAAGCAGACCGGCGTACTCTGATCCGACGCGTCACCTTGGACCTTACAGGCCTTTTGCCGACACCTGCTGAGGTCCTCAATTTTGAAAATGATCGTTCCCCGGACGCCTACAAAAAAGTAGTGGACCGCCTGATGGCTTCCCCGCAGTATGCCGAGCAGCGCACCATGCATTGGCTGGATGCTGTGCGCTATGCGGATACTTGCGGTTTTCATGGAGATAATGTTTTTCCGGCATGGCCTTACCGGGATTATGTCCTCCGCGCCTTTCGCGACAACAAGCCCTTTGACGAGTTCACCCGAGAACAACTCGCGGGAGATCTGATGCCGGATGCCACTCTGGATCAGAAAGTGGCATCCGCCTACAATCGCCTGAACCGCACGTCGGCAGAAGGGGGATTGCAACCAGAAGAATACCTGGCTAAATACGGAGCGGATCGCGTTCGTACTGTGAGTGCTGTGTGGCTAGGCAGCACCATGGGATGCGCAGAATGCCATGACCATAAGTTCGACCCGATTCTGACCAAAGATTTTTATTCCATGAAAGCATTCTTTGCCGATGTGGAGGAAACCGGGTTGATGCCGGATCGCGGTCCGGAAGCTTGGGGAAAACTGCTGAGCCTTCCCACTCCGGAACAGAAGGAAATGACGGCTTCCCTGGCGTCGAAAATTGCCAAGACACAGCAGGAACTGGAAGGGAAACAGAAACAAATCCCCACGGATGGGGAATGGGAAAAGGCTCTCCTCGCCAAATGGCAATCCGGTGAACTTCGGTGGCGCTTCCAACATCCCGAAGCAGCGCGCAGCATCAACGGGGCAAAGCTCACTATTTATAATGACAAGCCCGTTGAAAACAACCTGCTTTATATCGATAACAAGATGATCTCGGACCCTCGGCCCGGCAACGGGCTCGTGGTTGCGAGCGGCCCCAATCCGGATAACGAGACGTACATCGTCACGATTAAACCGGGCCAAGGTACGTGGACAGCACTTGGCGTAGATGTTCAGCAGGATGAAAGCCTTCCCGGCAACCACATGGCGCGGGGGGCTGATCGGTTTGTGTTGACTGGGGTAGAAGCGACTCTGGAAGAACCCAATCGTGCGCCCCGCCCCCTAGCCTTTTCACTCGCTACAGGCGACGCGAACACCCAAAACGGAATGCCTGCCATGGCCGTTCTGGATGGAAATTCCAACACTGGTTGGGGCGTTGCACTGGGGGAATCCAGCGATCCGTTTCTTTCCTTGCGATTTGCCGAAAAAATCACCACGGGTTCGGATGCACGCCTTGTCGTTAAGCTGAAGCACGAATCCGCAGATTACCGGCGTGCTGTGATTGGCCGGTTCCGCCTTGCCCTGTCGCAAGCCGAGTATTCCTGGCCAGCGGAAGGCAGGGCAGTCAAGCGGCTGGCGAAAACCGAGGAGGAGTTGCTGCCCTTCTTTGGAGGTTTGCCCCGAAACGTAGTGGAGCTGCTAAAGACCCGCTATGAGCCGAAACCCAGCCCGGCAGAACCAGCGAAACTGACCGAAGAAGACAAGAAAAAAGCAGCGGAGAAAACGGAGCAACAGGAAAAAGCGCTGCTATCTTACCGGGCATGGATTTCACCGGAACTTTCCCCGCTTCGCATTCGGCTTGACACGCTGGAAGCACAGCAAAACCTCCTGGAAGCCTCTATCGCACGCGTAGTCACTGCCGTAGCAGTTACCCCGCGAGAAACTCGCATTCTGCCACGCGGTAATTGGATGGATCATTCTGCTCCCGTAGTGGAACCCGCGATTCCGGAAAAGTTCGGCAAGCTCAACACGGAAGGACGACGTGCCAATCGGCTCGACTTAGCAAACTGGATTGTTTCTCCCGGCAATCCGCTTGACGGCTCGCGTGGTAGCGAACCGCATGTGGCGCGAATTTTTCGGAACCGGAATCTCTAAAGTTCTGGATGATTTAGGATCGCAAGGGGAATGGCCCTCGCATCCTGAGTTGCTGGATTGGCTCGCTACGGAATTGGTTCATCCCGAATGGGAAGCCACCGGCACACATGCCTGGGACATGAAGCACCTGGTTCGTACTATCGTCATGAGCCACACGTACCGGCAAGCCTCGGTCGGAAATCAGTTGAGCGAAGAGAAAGACCCTGAAAACCGTCTCCTGGCGCGTCAATCGCGCTATCGTGTAGACGCTGAGAACGTACGTGATATCGCCTTGGAAGTTTCCGGCCTGATGAAGGAACACTTCGGCGGCCCTAGCGTACGGCCTTACGAACCGGATGGGTATCTGGCTACCTTGAACTTTCCTAAGCGGGAGTACTCGGCCAGCCGAGGAGACGAGCTTTACCGCAGAGGATTATATACGCAGTGGCGGAGAACTTTTCTTCACCCCACTATGCTGACGTTCGATGCCCCCACTCGCGAAGAATGCACCGTAAATCGCGTAATCTCCAATACTCCCTTGCAAGCACTGGTTCTTTTGAATGATCCGATTTTCGTGGAAGCAGCCCGCTCCTTTGCTGCCCGTGCACTCTCCTCTCGGGAAACCACTGTGGAAGGACGCATTACCTGGGTCTTCCAGCAGGCTCTGGATCGCAAGCCGACTGCGGAAGAGAGCCGCATTCTGGCAAACCTTTATGCCGATAGCTTCCAGAAATTCAATGCAGATCCTTCCGGTGCGCGTGAATTTGTCAGCGTTGGGGAATCCCCTTTACCGAAGAATCAACCCCTTCCGCAATTGGCGGCAATGACAACGGTAACGCGTGCGGTGCTGAATCTTCACGAAACCATTACGAGAAACTAAGATGACCCCTTTTCAAAACTCCGCTCTACGAGTGAATCGCCGTACATTTCTTGGCAAAGGAACTGCGGGCCTCGGGTTGGTTGCTTTGAATTCCTTGATGAATCCGCGCTTGCTGGCGGCAGCCTCCAATACGAGTTCGCGAGGCGCAGTCAACCCTCTGGATTATGTTCCCAGGGCAAAGCGTGTCATCTTTCTTTACCAGGCAGGCGGCCCTTCTCACCTGGAAACCTTTGATTTCAAGCCCAAGCTGCGCGAAATGTCCGGCAAGCCGATGCCGGAATCTTTAACTAAAGGGCAGCAGATCGCCCAATTGCAGGGCAAGCAGTTGCTTTGTTTCAGCCCGCAGTATGACTTCCAAACCTTCGGCAAATCCGGGCAGCACATATGCGGGTTGTTCCCCCATATTGGCAGCATCGCCGATCAAATTTGCATTGTTCGCTCCATGTGGACTGAACAGATCAATCACGATCCGGCACACACGCTGATGAATACAGGCTCCATTCTTACGGGACGGCCGAGCATGGGTTCCTGGGTGCAATATGGACTGGGTGCAGAAGCAGAAGACCTTCCGGGGTTCGTGGTGCTGCTTTCCCAAGGGCGCGGCGGACAGATGCAGCCGATTGCCTCACGCCAATGGGCAGCCGGTATACTGCCAAGCAAGTTTCAGGGCGTAAAGTTCAACTCAGCAGGTGACCCGGTTCTTTACATTAACAATCCTAAGGGGCTTGGGGCTGGTCTTCAGAAAGAGTCGATTGATGCCATCAATGCCTTAAATCGCATGGAAGAAAAAACTCTCCATGATCCTGAAATCCAGACTCGCATTGCCCAATATGAGATGGCTTTCAAGATGCAGACCAGCGTTCCCGGCTTGATGGATATGAAAGGGGAATCGCCCAAAGTCTTGGAAGCGTATGGCGCGAATCCAGGCGATGGCTCGTTTGCTTCCAATTGCCTGTTAGCACGCCGACTGGCCGAACGCGGTGTTCGTTTTATTCAGCTTTACCACCGTGACTGGGACCACCATGGCGCCCTGAAACAAGGCATTGAGTTTAAGGCAGAAGAAGTGGATAAACCCACGGCTGCGCTGGTAAACGATTTGAAAGAGCGCGGCATGCTGGATGACACCATCATCATCTTTGGAGGTGAGTTTGGCCGCACACCTATGTCACAGGGTGGAGACGGTCGCGATCACCATATCAAAGGCTTTTCCTATATGCTCGCCGGAGGCGGCATCAAGCCCGGTTTCAGCTATGGAGCAACCGACGATTTTGGGTACGCGGCAGTAGAAAACCCGGTCAGTGTCCATGATTTTCATGCCACCATGCTTCACCTGCTTGGCATGAATGCGGAAAAGCTAAGTGTGAAGTACCAAGGCTTAGATGTGCGCTTGATCGGTCCCCAAGGCGGAACCGTGGTGAAAGATATATTGGCCTGAACTAAGGCTGATTCGGCAAAGCACAGGTGAAGTTAGCAGCGTCGTCTGTGCTGCCGGTGCCTTTCCATTGCGCTTCTTGCGGGTAAGGGCATAGCGGACGCGTGCGGTCCACAACGCCATTGGTGACATGGGAAGCCATCACTTTTTCTGGCGCGGTGCCATGCTCTACCCATTGTTCCAGCGGTTCAATCATGTTGAAGCGAGTGGGACCAGGGCCGCCGCTGCAATGCTGCATGCCTGGAACCATAAACAAACGGTAAAACGTTTTTGTGTCCCGCAAGCCGTGAATGCCTCCATTCGCTACTGTTTGCACTACGTTCTCATAGTAGTGAATGCTGTTCAGTGGCGTAATATCCGGATCGCTCCAGCCGTGATATTGAATGAGCTTTCCCCCACGTGACCGAAAGGCAGTCAGATCAGGATCATTGGCGTTAAATAGTTTGCCCAGCTTCGCATCCGTCAGATCCACGTCGCTCTCTCCACCAGCGGGAGCATCGAACCGGAATGTTCGAAAATCCCACTCCGGATTTTCAAATACAAAATAACGGTAGAAGGGAATTCCTAATCGGGAGTGTCCGCCGTTGCCCGGCGCGTCTCCCGTGATCCAGTTGGCCCATCCGCCGGGTCCGGCTTCCCCGCCCGGCACCAGCCCCGGATAAATCTGATCCCCATCTGCATTTCGCAAACCTATCCATAGTTTCTTCACTGCTTCCACTTGTGCTTTTGTGAAGCACTCCGTATTGTTTGCTGAAAGCTGATCCGTTTTGCACAACAGCACGGAAGGATCGAAGTGGCACCGCCTGGGATCATTGAGAACGCCATCCCTTACACCGTCCAAAGCATCGCACGCATCATTCACGGCTTTTGCAAGCAGCGGCACTTTGCTGGCGGGAATGTATCCATCGCCTTCCATCGCCATTGCAGACCAGAGGTGTCCGCCTGCATAGTGGCGGTTCCAATTATTGGCAGGGTCACCTGCGATGATGCCGTCAAAATCGGCTGGATAACGTTGTGCTTCCACCAACGCTTCATGTCCGCCCTGCGAGCAGCCATTGAAGTAGGAGTGCACAGGAGAGTTTCCATAGAAAACCTGGATGATCTTCTTATCCGCTTCTGCCATGACGTGAATGGCGCGATCTGCAAAATCCGCGATTCGTTCCGGATGCCCCAGCGCCCAAGCTCCATCGTTTGTGCTGGGGCTGCTATGCCCTGTATCCGTGCTGCTGGTGGCATAGCCAAGCTGCAGCGGCAACACCATGGCACCGAAAGCGATGGTACCGGCAAGGCCACCGTTTCCGACAGCAAGCAACTTCTTGTTCCACTGCGCGGGCAGCCAGATTTCAAATCGGACTTCCGGCGTAAAAAGCGCAGACACGCGGCAGAAGGCGGGAACCGTTACCGGTGCGGCTTTCTCTTCCCACCGAAATGTGCCAGCGGGCACACTGACAGCAGAGATGATGGTTAAGCCGGGTGCGGTGAAACTAGTGAGGCTTTCACAAGGCTGCGCCGCTCTGGAGAGTTGCGGAGCAAGCGCAAGAAGGACGACCGCAAACAAGATTCGTTGGTTCATCTAGGAAAAAGGCCAGACCTTTTCAATGGTACGGCTCAACATCCAACTCTTATCGTTTTCGTTCAGAAACGGCATATCATCACGAACCAGCGTGAGCGCCTGATGGTAATGTGCGCCTGAGTTCTCAATAATCGGCCAGTCTGTAGACCACATCAGATGCTCAGGACCGAACGCGCCATGGAGGCGACGTACCAGTTCCTGGGCGTCCAACCAAGGATACTTCTGTTTGGAGAGCGACCAGGTATGAGACACCTTCACAAAAGTCTTGGGATGCCTTTTAAGTGCGATCAGTTTATCCAGTTCCTGCGGACGATCTACCGGGCAATCCGCCATGTGGTCAATCACCAATGTCAGATCCGGATATTTATCCATCAGCCGCCCTATATCCGGCATGCGCGTAATAGGAGCCAGGATCGTCATCGGCACCTTTAGTTCTTCACAGCGCTTCCAGAGCGGCGGCATTAATTCGCCTTTGATCCAGTCGCCGGAGGCTTCGCCGGAAGGGCTTAGCCGTACACCGCGAAACCCTTGTTCCACCAACTTTGAGAGGTGGTCAGGAGCTGCCGGATCTTCCGGATTCACACGCGCCACGCCTTGAAAATACTGCGGGTACTGCTTCAAAACGCTCGCCAGATAGCTGTTGTCCCACTTGAAATGGATGACCTGAATAATGACGGTCTTCTCCACACCGTTTGCTTTCATCAGTTCCAGCAATGTCTCAGGCGTGGCATCACGCTCTGGCGGGCGATCCGTAGCAAAGGGAAACTTGGGATCATGTTTCCACACATGAACGTGCGGATCAATGATGCGGTAAGAAGCTGCTTGTGATTCGCTCATGGCAACGGTGGCGCCTAACAGGGCTTTGAGACTGGCTCTTCTGGTGAGCATTACTATACTTTGCCCGCATCTCCGTTTTGCAGGGCGGCTGCTTTTTTTAAAGCCTTCTTTTGACGCCTCGGCAAACGAGATTTCTTTTTCTTGGCAGTGCCTTCCCCCTCTTCCTGTTTCGCTGGGGTGGCCGTTCCGCCCGGCAGCACCGACTTCCCTAGGGAAGCCACTGTTCCGGCTGCACCACCAAGGGCTTTTGCCGCAGTGACCAAAATGCTTTCTTTCGCTGTATTTTCTTGTTCCATAATTTTCTTATTCCTTACCTTGGGGGCGGAGCAGCAGAGGACGGAGCAGGTTTTCCGTCTACGGTGTGTGGCTCCATTAACTCGACACGCGTGCCATCCGGGTCAAACAGGTTGAGTTGGCGCTTGCGATTGATTCCTGTACGAATTTCCATGGGCTGCTGGTAAGCAACCCGGGCAGCACGTTCCTGCAGTTGCTGGCGAGCTTTCTCTATATCCGGCACAAACAGGCAAACGTGGTGTACCGTGCCGCGCTGGTTTGCTGGAGGCAGGTTTGTGTACAACATGAACTCAATGTAGTCTTCCCCATCGGGCACCTTCATGTTGACCCAGCTTAGTTGTTTTTCATCCTTGCTGCCGCGCCAGATTTCTTGGAACCCTAGCAAATCGCGGTAAAACTTCATCGCTGGCTCCAGGGAGCCTACCAGGATTCCGAAGTGCGCCATGCGATCTGAAATTCGGTCTGGCCCCATGAATTTGCCACTCTCCCGCATGGAACCACCTCCAGGTAAGTATTGCGTGATTTCCAAAGTATGGCCGTCCGGGTCCGTGATATTGAAACTGCGATTACCAATCCGGTTGTTGACTAACTTCGGAGGAACCTTGACCCCTTTGGAAAGGAGATAAGCACGCATCGCTTCCAGATCATCCGTTTCTACGGAGACGTGGTTGAAGCGGTCTGATCCTTTTTCCTTTTCCGGAAACACTTCTATGTATTGCCGGTCATTGATCTTGATAAACGTCAGGGACAGGGTTCCATCTGGATTTTTGAGATCAAATGGCTCTCCATAGCCAAGAAAATCCTTGTAAAAAGACCTTGTTTTTGCGAGATCGGCAGAGAAAATAGCCACATGCGCAACGCCGGTGATGCGTGGACGTTTCGGCTGCTCCTGCGCATTCAGCAACGAAGCCAACAAAATCACGCCAAAAACAAGTTTCACCTGGAAGACCCTTTCTGTTCCTGAATCTCTCTGGTTCAAATTCGGCCGAACTTCGCCACTGCTTCCTTAATTGAGTGGAACTTCTCAATAAAAGGAATGGTGCTGTGCTCGGTAAAGTCTAATTCCTGGGCTTTCTTCAGAATCTCCGCAGCATGTTCTTTCGGCACAGCCACCACTCCATCTTCATCCGCCACAATAATATCGTTAGGATTCACACGCACACCGGCGCACGTCACCGGCACATTGCTTCCGGCGAAACGATAATGGCCGACTGTGGTAGAAGGCACAACGCCGGTGCTAAACACAGGGAACTGCAATTTCCGGATTTGCGGCGTATCGCGCACGCCTGCGTCGATCACGGCCCCGGTCATTCCGCGAGATTTCATCGCCGTCGCCATCAGGCCGCCAATGCCTGCAAAGTCAGCACCCTGCTCCAAAACCATGACGTAGACTGATCCTTCTGGCGCGGTATCAATGGCTTCCAACATGCCTTGCGTAGCTGCCCCACCTGCTTTGTTTTCTTCTTTCTTCATCATCACGGTAACTGCGGGCCCCGCAAACTTGGTCATAAAAAGCGGCCGCATCTGGTGAGACATATAACCGCGCGTTCCGTAAAGCTGCTCCATGGCATCGGCTACAGAGGCGACTTCCACTTGCTTGAAGCCATCCAGCAAGGAATTGGCTGGGCTCTGCGCCGCAATGCTCCATATGGCGCCAGCTACCAGGCCAACGCCGATTGGAGGGAGAAAGGTTTTCTTGATATTCATGAGGCTGCTGTTGAAGGGCTAAAAGGGAAGCATATCACCGGTTTGCGAACTCCGGCAGGTTCATGAATGTTCTTCCTGCTTGAGGAAAAGGTGTAAACTGGCGGATTATTTGGGCGACCATGAATTGTCGGCTGAAACGAACAGGAATTCTTATGATGAATCTTCAGAAAGCACTACGCGGCATGATCAATATAGGCGTGTTAGGGGCAGCAGCTCTTACCGCCGGGTGGCCTGGCTCGGTCCACGCACAGATCTTCACCATGAGCAAACAGGATTTGATTGACTACACGTCACAAAATCCCTTCGAGCGCTTCCCGGATGGCAGACCGAAAGTACCGGATCAAATGCTGGAACGCGCTCGCGGCTTATCGTCTGAAGAGATCTTCGCCATCTTGCCACCCAAGGGATTTCGCAATCAGTATGCCGATGGTTTCACGGTATTGCACCCTGGCAAGAAAATGGTAGGGCGTGCTTTCACCGTTCAGTTCATGGCGTCGCGGCCGGATGTGGAAGCCACGCTCAACAGCAAAGCAAAAGCGCACGGAATCAATCGCTTAAATAATCAGGTGGCCTTGGATATGCTGCAACCCGGCGATGTGCTGGTAGTCGATCTCCTGGGCAAAAATGAGGATGGAACCATTGTGGGCGATAACCTCTTCTACTACGTTATGAAGGCTACCAAGAATGGCGGTCTTGTGGTGGATGGAGCCATTCGGGATCTGGAAGGAATTCAACCGATGGAGATGCCTGCCTACTTCCGCCATGCACATCCGAGCTATATCTCCAACGTGATGCTTACCGGCATCAACATTCCCGTTCGCATTGGCAATACCACAGTGATGCCGGGGGATATGGTGGTCGGCGATGCGGAAGGCATATATTTTGTTCCACCGCAGCTGGTGAGCCAGGTGCTGGACAATGCCGATGAAATTCACATTCATGATGAGTGGACGCGGAAAAAGTTTGACGAAGGCAAGTACAAGTCCAGCGAAATTTATAGCTCCCCGAAAGACCCCGAATTAAAGAAAGAGTACGCAGAATACTTAAAGAAACGGCTTCAGGAAATCCGAAGCGGTAACGCCAAGCAGTAAAAACTCGCCAGTTCAGCGAACACAATCGCAGCCATGAAGAACAACATCACTCGTAGAAAAGCCCTGCAGGTTGCAGGAGCCGCGGCAGCATTAGCAGGCGCTACCACGGAGGCGGCAGCGGAAAACGTGCCGATGGGCATGAAAGGCGAAGGCCCCGGCACCCCTAAAATTTGCCTGGAGCTGAATGCCGGCTCGCTGGCGGCTGGCGCGCCGGACGAAGCCGGGATGAGGCGCATCAAGCAATTGGGAGTGAATTACGTGATCGGGGGCGCCCCGCGAGGGCTTCCCTGGCAAGAATCCCAACTCCGCGAAATGATGGATAAGGCCAAAGCCGGTGGACTCACCATCGGCAATATCATGATCGGCGGATTCAACAACGCCGTTTATGGAAGGCCGGGTCGGGATGAAGAAATTGAAAAAGTAAAAGAGTCGATCGTAGCCGCAGGCAAAGTGGGCTTGCCAGTAATGGAATACAACTGGTATGCGCACCGTGCCATGGAAGGCTACTACGAAGTTCCTGGCAGGTCTGGCGCCAGCTACACCGGATTCGATTACGCCAAAATGAAAGACCTTCCGCCTATTGAGACGGGAAGGAGCGCACACGCTGGAAGAGATGTGGACCAACATCACTTACTTCCTGAAAGCGGTGATTCCCGTGGCAGAGAAAGCCGGTGTACGGCTCGCCTTGCACCCTAACGACCCGCCCGCGCCGGTTAGCCGTGGCTCGCAACAGATCATGGGATCACTGGAAGGTTGGAAAAGCTTAATTGACGTTGTGCCCAGCAAATCCAATGGCATCACCTTTGATAGCGGCGTGACGCGAGAGATGGGGCATGATCCGGTGGAAGTCTGCCGTTATTTCCAGTCACGCGACCGCATCAACCATGTCCACTATCGGAACGTGATTGTTGAAAAGCCTTATGAACACTACTCGGAAGTGTTTATCGACGAAGGGCAGAACAACATGTTTGCGGTAATGAAGGAATTGATCAAGCAGAAGTACCCGCGCATGATCTATCCCGAACATCCACGCGGCATTGATTATGACCGTTCGCAGGCGAATTTCCGAACCCAGTACCCGGGCGGCGGCGGTTATGCGGCATTTGCCTTTAATGTGGGTTATGCGCGCGCCATGCTGCAAGCATGCCTGAACGGCGCATAACCCGCCCGTTTACCACACTAGTTTCAGGGTGAGATTCATCATCGGAACACCCCCGTCATTCGCTGTAGTGGCTTCGTTGCCGGAAGGAATCTTCCCGAACAAATTCGCGGAAGTAGGAATGCTGGTTCCGGCAACGACGTTTTTCAGGTCCACATTCAGGTTTGGATTTCCTAACTGATACCACTTGAATGGGTTCTGGAAATCAAAGCGGAACTGGAACCGGAGCCGCTCCCGAAGCACAAATTCCTTCCGTGCGGAGATACTGGCGGAAATCTGGCGCTGTACTTCCATGATGTTTCTGCCTGCGTTGCCAACGGTGTATGCGGCAGGGTAAGCAAAGTCTGCCAGATTGTTGATTGTGCTGTTCTGGTTGCCCTGATTAAAGCGATCTCCCCCTAAATCCTGCCAGCTATCACGAAGACTAGGTTGTGCCACCAGATTGGGATGAATCGTGCTGCCGCCGAGTCCTACATACGATGGATAGTAGTTGTAGGGGCTATTGATCGCGGCAAAACTCACCGGGTTGCCGGAAGTAATCGAGTAAGTCCACACCAGGGTATAGCCGCCAAAAAGACCGTTCAAAATGCCGCCTCGATTCATGAGGGAGCGTCCCGCACCGAAAGGCAGGTCATAGGAAAAATTGCCGACAAAGCGGTGTGTTCGATCAAAATCGGAGCGTGCCTTATACAGCTTGTTGGAAACCAAAGCATTGCCTGTGTATCCGCTGCTGTTCTCCACACCATCCATGCTCTTGGAAAATGTGTAAAACCCTCCCAACGTGAAACCGTTGGAAAGGCGCTTATTCAGGCGGACCGTGGCAGCGTGGTAAGTGGAGTGGCTGATATTGGACCGAAGCGTTACCGTGCCATAACTGGAATAGGGCCGGTAAATCTGCCCATTCCCAATGAACTTAGTAAATTCCGTGGGGTTATCGCTTAGGAATCCGATGGGCAAAGCATTGTACTGGGGGTTTTCGATTAAGCCCACACCCGCGCTGCCTTCGTAACTGAGGTTCATCAGCCAATTCTGAAGCAACTGGTATTGCAGATCCATCTGCCAAGTCATGGTGTAGGGATTGTGCAGATTCGGATCGGTAAAGCTGGTATTCCGTGAAGAGTAGTTTGCTCCCTGGTAAGGCTGCGTTCCATCCGCACGCAAAGATGGATAGGCAATGGGGTTCGGGCCATGGCTAAGCTGAAAAACAGGCATGGGATTACCGGAAACCTGAGATTGCGTAGTGGAAATGCTGTACTCATCCAACTGAGTGGGAGCAAGCCCAAGATCCACATGGCTCAAGGCAAAAGAACTGCGAATCACGAACTTCTCCCGGACTTGCCACGCCAGTCCGAAGCGAGGCTCAAAATTGTTATTGTCTCGGCTGAATAAGCCGCTTGTGGGATGAGTGATCTGCCCTGGTGCGCCGCTTAGCGTGTCCGTGAGAAGCGGATTAAACTGCGAAATCTGGTTATATTTCGTGTGGTAAGGGCTTTCATTCATGTAACGGACGCCAATGTTCAACGTCAGAGTCGGCAGCAATTTCCAGTCATCCTGCAAATAAAAGCTATGAATCGTATCGCGAGGCAGCCAGCTTGCGGTCGGAATAGCAAATGTTGCGCTACTCACAGAGCCCAGCAGGAAAGACGCAAGACCAATTCCGCCGGTGTTGGCAACGGTCTGCGTTCCTGTGCCGGTCAATCCCGCGGCGCTGTCAAAACTGAAATTTCCTGACGGATTGTTTACCGTTCCAGTGCTGGAACCTAGGCCATACTGATTTTGCCGCTCATGCAGTAAGTCATACCCGAACTTAAAGCTATGCTTGTTCTTGATCCAGGTCATGTCATCTCGAAACGTAAAGTTTTCAATTACGTTTTCAGAAGGGCCAGCGACTGCCAGCGGCAAGCCGCCCGGCAGCAAAGCACCGGAGATGTTGGGAATGCCGAGCAGTTGCCCAATGTTCTGGTTGTAATCCTGCGAAGGACTCGTGGCTTCGAAACGGTAATAACCCACTTTGGTTTCGTTGATCAAGCTTGGGGAAATAATCCAGGTGGTCCCTAACGTAGCTGTGTTTTGGCGATCCTGTTCGGTCACCAGGCTGGAATCAAAGATCGGATTGGAGATTTGAGGATTGGGAGTACGTTGGTAGCGTGAGTTATAAGTCCAGTTGCCGAACAGCTTAAAGGCAGGGTTGATTTGTTGATCGATTCTGCTAGTGTAGTTCTCCCAAAACGTTTTCTTCAGGTAGGTCCCCTGAAAGTTATTCTGAGGGCCGGTGTTGCTGTAAGTGCCCGGCGCATTGGGAGCAGCATAAGGATTCAACGCAATAAACTTCGCCGCCACTGGATCAATGCGAGACGAAGGAATGATGTTGCCCGGAATCGGATCACGCAGCCACTTGCCGGTGGCATCCTGCCGTGTCGAGAGTGGATCGTATAGCTGGTTGGGAGTTACCCCTTTTCCGGCAAAGCTAAAATCTCCGCTCAGCATGGCGGCATCCGGAACCGTGTAAGCCTGTTGTTTCCCTTGTTTTTCAATCAAACGCTCCACGGCGAACACAAAGAAGGTTTTGTTTTTGCCGTTGTACACCTTGGGCAAGTAGACCGGGCCGCTGATAGTGGCATTCGGTTGTTGAAACAGCTCGGAAGGAGAGGCTACCTGACCGGGCTGAATCTGCCCAAACCGGTACAGATCGAAAAATTTCCGATGCTGCATGGCGCTAACACGGCCAAATTCTGAGATTTCCCCATGAAGCGCATTCGTGCCAGTTCGCTGCACTGCTGTCATCGCGCCTCCAGCGGAGTGGCCAAACTCGGCAGGCAAGCCCACGCTCAGCACTTTTACTTCTTCCACGGTGCTCTGGATAGGATCTGCCGTGAACAAGGTGCCATTGTTGTTCGCCACCGCATAGGTGCCGTCCTGAAAGTAACCGATATTGGTGTCTCGCAAGCCAGCAATGTGAAAGCCGCCTAGGTTACCGGCATATCCCAAGCCTTGCACATTGACATCAGGTAAAAGATAAAAGGTAGCTTTCACATTGCGTTGGTAAAGCGGCAACTGCTTAATATAATTTCCCTCCAGCACCGCGCCTCCGGCTGAAGTTTCCGTTTCCAATTGCGGAGTGGTGGCAGTAATGCGAACAGTTTCGCTGGTGCCGCCTACTTCCAATACAGCATTTACTTCCACATTGTCACCGACCCGCAACTCAATGTTTTCGCGAACATAGGTTTTGAATCCACCGGTGGTCACGGTAAGGCGGTAAACACCAGGCCGAAGAGAAGGAACGCGATACTCTCCCTCATTGTTGGTCTTTGTCAGATTCTGGAAATTGGTTTCCGGATTGACGATCAGGATTTGAGCATTCGGAACCACAGCACCCGTGGCATCACTCACCCGACCAGAAACGGTGGCCGTATCCAACTGAGCAATAGCGGCGCTCACACTAAAGAAAAAAGAAAGAATTGACAGAGATCTTCGCATATTTGGAACAATTCCTTGTGCGCTTCGGAATCAACTTGGCCCAAGTGAACGTCAATACTATCACCGGGTAGGATTTGATTCAATTTTTGTTGTGAGTTTATCAAAGTTCTGGGCAAATGAAATTGCTTGTTCAGCTTTGAAGGCGATCAGCAAGCGAGTCGTTATCATGCAAAAACACTTAAGCGGTGGGTTTCTTCCTGAATCTATTAAAGATACAAGGATGAACTCAGAAGCTACTTTCACATGGTTTGATCTTTCAGCCTGAAGGGGAATACAGTGGGCTCATGATTGAATCCTACAAAGGAATCCAAATCGAAATCTCAACCGTGGAAACCGAAGCGAAAAGCTGGGCTTCCCGAGCGGAGTATAAGATCGAGGGAAACTCCCCTGTTCTTTTGGTGTTGGATGATGCTCAATATTCTACTGAGGTAGAAGCCCAACAGGCAGCACTGCAGGCCGCCATAGAAAGTATCGATAGAAGCCGAACCTCCAAAGGAAAGCGATAAGTGAGTAAGTGCCTTTCTGTAAATAAGTGAAACGATTCTAATTTTTCCTTCACTCCTTATCAGTTAGAACAACTTACGGAAATGCCGTGGAAAGGTCTAACTAGGAGTGAGGAGAAATTGAATGGCTGGACATAACATTTCCACATTAGACGAGTTCAGGAAGGCAGTCGATGCTGCCAAACACGAAGGGATGGCGAGCGTTGCTGGCACCAAGGTTGCGGCTTCGGAATTCGATGCCATGAAAGCGCACATTGCCCGTTTGTATAGCGGCGTCACCGAAGTGCATAGTTTTGAAGACGAGAATGGATCCATTTTCGATTGCATTCCGGTGAATCAACAACCGTCATTAAAGGGAGCCGCTCCCGCACAGGCGCCAGATATGCCTGGCCTGGAAAAAGCAGCTGGCACTGCCAGCGCCGCCGCAACGGGTGACCGCCATCCTATTCAGCTCACAGAAGCTTTTGGAACAGGAAAGAAAGATCGGCACGGCAACGAAAGGTCTTGTCCGGCGGGTCACATCCCCATGCGGCGCGTGACACTGGAAGAATTGTCTCGATTCGAAAGCATGCGCCATTTTTTTCAAAAGAGCCCGGTGGGGGAAGGCCGCCCTCCAAAGGGGAGCGTGAACGCTAGCACGGCCACGGTAGTGGCAGAAGGAATCAGCACGGCGGTTGCTGCCACCCATCGCTGGGCACATGCTTATCAGAATGTGAATAACTTGGGAGGCCACAGTTACCTCAACGTGTGGGACCCGCCGATTGGCGCAAACCAAATTTTCTCGCTGTCGCAACACTGGTATGTAGGGGGTAGCGGCGCAGCCTTGCAGACTGCCGAATGCGGATGGCAGGTTTACCCGGGGAAATATGGCAAGACCCTTCCGGTATTTTTTATCTACTGGACGGCGGATGACTATAACAAAACCGGCTGCTATAACCTGGACTGCTCGGCATTTGTTCAGACGAATCACGCTGTAACAATCGGTGGCTCACTGAGTCCTTCGAGTGTATACGGGGGAGCGCAATACGAGATTCAACTCTCCTTCTATCTGTCTGGAGGAAATTGGTGGCTCTACTGGGGTGGCGGGGCTGCTAGCAATGCGCTTGGATATTACCCTGCATCTCTTTACAAGGGTGGCGCCATGGCTTCGCACGCATCAGAAATCGATTACGGCGGGGAAACAGTTGGCACCACGAGTTTCCCCGGAATGGGAAGCGGACATTTCGCGAAAGAAGGCTATGGCAAAGCCGCGTATCAGAGAAACATCACCTACTTCCCGACCACGGGTGGCCAGGTGAATGCCAGCCTGACGCCCTCGCAGAGCTGGCCCGGTTGTTACACGGCTCAGGTCGTGCTGTATGCGGCACCTTGGCTGGAAACGTTGTATTACGGCGGACCCGGCGGCAATTGCTAACCTCAGCGCGCAAACTCACTTTGTAGTTTGCTACGCTCCATCTTCAACGCACTCAGTAGATTCGCAACTTGCGTTTCCCCTGGTGCGGTGGAGTTATCTCTCAACAGGCGAATGGCTGTTTCAAACGGATCGCTTTCGCCTCTAAATTCAATCTCCGGTGTTTCCTCTTGCCGAAAGGAAGCATTAGCTTTTTCGAGTTGCGTCAGGTACTGCTGGCGCAACTCGGAGTTTCCCATCTGCTCTATGATGCGCAGAACTCCGTTGATCTTGTTTAGTCTCGCGACCCGATTTTGTTGGAGAACTGCTGCCCATCGCTTATCCCCAAATATCGTTCCATCGGCAAACCGTGCCACCTGGAGAGAAGCCTTTGCAGGCGAATGCGTGCCAGATTTATTGCAGTTGGAAGCACCGATGTTCTGAATGTGGGATTTGGAGGGCAAAATCGGCTTGTCACCCAGAGAGCTTGCAGCGTCGTACCCAAGATAGATGTGGCGCTCAGCTTCGATTGGGTTACAGGGCTCCCGGAAAACCTCAATAATGTACGCCACAATCGGCACCTTGCTTTGATTCGTAAGCACTGCTTCACCCTCATGCGCCACTGTAACTCTTGATTCGAAACGTAACCGGGCTTGGGCGGATAGATTCGAACTCAGGAGCGGGAAACACGCAACAGCAAGCGCAAATAATAGGAAAGAATTCCTTTGGATACACACCAGTGTACCGGTTTCGGTATCTTAAGCGCATGACGAAGTAGTTTCTCCTTGCTCCTTCCCTCGTTACACTAAGGAAGAGAGACTGAGACTTCCATGCCGGAACGCATCAGCGTTCATCAACCACTACTCGTCAATACGCTGGGACACTGTGCGGGAGCAGCCATCTTCGGCATTCTCCTTTACCTTTTTGTTCTGGATTACTACAGGTCAAGGCGTAGCAGGAGCAAGCTTTCCGGCATTGCGGCTGCCCTGGCATTGCTATGGAACTTGGGGTCGCTTGCCGCGCTGTTAGGAAGCATAGCGGGAAACAGGTTCGCCGAAATCTGTCTCACTCTTAGTTTTTGCGTGCTCAGTTTGCTTCCCGCTGTATTGCTCCACATGTCCGTGCAGCGGCGATATCCATTCATTTGGAAAGTCGGATATGTGGTGAGTGCCATTGCTGCGGCGCTGCACATTAGTGATCTCGTGTTAAGCGGTTCAGCACCTCAATACATCGCTCTCCTGGTGGTAACGCTTGGCTTCGGGAGCCTGACTCTGCTCGTTATCTCCTTGGACGGGCGAAGCGGATTCCGGCTGCAATCCGGGCCGCGACTCCTGGGGGCCATGTGCCTGTTTCTCCTTGCCGTTTCCTTTGTCCATTTCGGCACCACGCACACAGAAAATGCCCGCGCTGGTGAATTTGTGCTGCACCATGCATGTATTCCACTTGCTCTGTTTGTATTGCTGTACGACTACCGCTTTCTGTTTCTGGATGCCTTTGTCCGGTTCACCATCAACGTAGCGTTAGCCGCAGTTGCCGCGTATGGCTGCGTAGCAGGGGAATTGCGCTTCCATTTTTTGGCGCATGGAGTTCGCAATCCTCTCTATCAAGCGCTCCTGTTTGTAGCAGGATGCGGTTTTCTGGCGGCATTTGCACAACTGAAGTGGAAAGCTCAGCAGATTTTAACTCGCGTCCTGTTTCGCCGAGCACCCGTACTGCCCGTTCTGGATACACTGCGCAGTTCCTTTGCCGCCTCGGAAACAGAACAGGATTACCTGAAGCGCTCGTTCCAGGCCATTGCCCATTACTTCGGATCAGAAGTGGTGCAGGTGAAGGAGAACCCTTCTGATCGTGAATTTCAGGAAATCACCACGGCGATGGCATTGCTGGAATGGTCACGGTGGCGACCTTTTCCTCCTGCCCCTGGAGCGGAAGTTGCTTTGCCGGTCCGTTTTTCCAGCGGCGACCAGATTTTTCTCTTGCTCAGTCCCCGGCATGGGGGCAGGCGCTACTTTAGCGAAGATGTTTCTGTGCTATCCCAGTTTGGTAAAGCCATGGAGGAACAGATTGATCGCCGACGCCAGAGTGAACTGCAAACGCTGGTATCCCAGGCAGAGTTACGGGCGTTACAGGCTCAGATCAATCCTCACTTTTTCTTCAATTCTTTGAATACGCTTTACGGAACCATTACTCGCGACAATGTGGAAGCCCGTCGCTTAGTGTTAAATCTGGCCGATGTCTTCCGCTATTTTCTCCGTTCGGAAAAAACGTTTATCACCGTGGAAGAAGAGTTGCGCATTGTACGCGCCTATTTGGAAATTGAGGAGTTGCGGCTTGGCCCTAAACTCACCACGCACATTGCCGTGGAAGATTCCATTCTCCACACGGAAATTCCGGTTCTCTCCATACAGCCCCTGGTAGAGAACGCCGTGAAGCATGGTGCCGGCACAATTGGGCAAGGCTTTGTATCGTTAGAAGTAAAACAACGGAGGGAAGGCGTGGCTGTGGAAGTCTCGAATTCGGGAGAGTTTCGCCCTTCTGATACGCCCGGTCCCCATTCCGGCTCGGGTGTGGGGATGGCAAATGTGCGCCGCCGTCTTCGCATCTGTTACGGACATGAAGGGGACCTGAAAGTCAGTTCGGAGAATGGCAATACTCTGGTCTCATTCTTGATACCGAGCCGGGTTGCTCCTGTATCCTAGCCATTGTTGTTCATGTCTTTATTAACGCTGATTGTTGACGACGAACCGATTGCCCGCAAGGTTTTGCGCGAAGAGCTGGAGCAGCTGAACAATCTGCAAATTGTCGGAGAACTGGATAATGGCCAGAGTGCTCTGGAATACATGGAGCATCACGCCTTAGATCTGGTCTTTCTGGATTTGCAAATGCCTGGACTAGGGGGCTTTGAAGTTGTTCGTCGCATCAAGCTCGGCAGCCATGTCCCCGTGATTGTGATTGTGACTGCCTATGATGAATACGCTGTGCAGGCGTTCGAAGCAGGAGCAATTGATTACCTGTTGAAACCGGTTCGACAAGACCGTTTAGCGCAGTCTGTGGAGCGGGCTCGCCGCTTGGCGCACAACCATTCAGAAGCTGCGGGAAATCTGCTGAAACTGCAGGAAGTTGCTGCACCCCCTTCTTCCCGTACTCGCAAAATCATTGGCAGAGCAGGAGAAGAATACGTACTGCTCAATACGGATGAGGTGTTTGCCTTTCAAGCAGAAGGGGACTTAGTTTGGATTATCACCGCCAAGAAAAAATACCTTGCCACCCAGAATCTAAGGGCGCTGCAAGATAAGTTGCAAAGCAGCAACTTCCGGCGTATCCATCGGAATGCCCTAGTGAACATTGATCACGTCCGGAAAATGAGCGCATTGAGCAGCCAACGGTGGCTGGTAACGCTGAACAATAACCTGGAATTCATTGTCAGCAAACGCCAGGCACATAGCGTACGGGATCTTCTGAGCTGGTAATCGCTGGAAAACAACAATCCGCTCACTGCCAAATCCAGCCCGTTCACCGAAAAAATCTTCCCGCTGGTGAAAGGAGACTATATTTAACGCTTGTAAACTTCCATGCTAAGGAGATGAGGATCTGGCAGTCTCGTGCCTGCTTGTTGCTGCTCGGTGTATTTACCCTGTTGCACTGGGCGTTTGCACAATCGATCAACAGCGGCACGGTACAGGGAACAGTAAAAGATCAGTCAGGGGCAGTAGTTCCCAACGCCGCTGTGCAGATTCGGAATTCCGTAACGGGATACCAGCAGTCAGCCCAGGCGGATCAAAATGGCGCATATCGCTTAAGCAACATTCCCCCAAATAACTACAGCCTTACGGCATCTGCGGCAGGCTTTTCCACCGTTCGACAGCAGATTGTGGTGCATAGCGGGGTGCCTTTGCAGTTAAATCTCACCTTTGCCATATCGGCGGAAACCCAGTCCGTGGAAGTGGAAGCGTCTGAAAATGTAGTGGAAAGCGACCCTTCCGCTCACCAGGATGTAGATCGGGTAAGCTTCTCAAAGCTCCCTACCTTTAATCCGGGCGCTGGCTTGAGCGATGCCATTACGTACAGTACCGGAGGCGTAACTGCCGATGCAAATGGCTTTTTTCATCCGGTGGGTGACCATGCTCAGGTTTCATTCGTGATTGATGGGCAGCCAATTAGCGACCAGCAAAGCAAAATTTTTTCTACGCAGCTTCCGGTGAATGCGGTTCAAAGCATGGAATTGATTACTGGCTTTGCGGATGCCCAGTATGGGGACAAATCCAGCTTGGTGGTCAATGCCACCACGCGGTCCGGCTTGGGAGTGCCAAAGGCATTTGGAAACATCTCTTCCAATTGGGGATCTTTCGGAACCTGGGGCGGAGATGCTTCCTTGGGCTTTGGCGGACCGAAGTATGGAAATTTTCTCTCCGTGAGCGGCACGCGCACTGGCCGCTTCTTAGATACGCCTGAGCTTCTTCCGATCCACGATATCGGCCAAAACGAGACAATCTTTGATCGTTTTGACTACCAACCTTCAGGCAAAGACGCGTTTCATCTCAATCTTTACACGGCACGCAACTGGTTTCAGGTGCCCAACAGTTATGACCAGCTAACACAGGACCAAAGACAGCGGGTGCTGACTTATAACATCGCCCCTGGATATCAGCACACATTTAGTGGACGTACCTTGCTGACGGTAAATCCCTTTGTTGCGGCGCGATCAAGTCAATTACTACGGCAGCCGTAACCCTTTCAGTGATACGCCTGCTACTGCTTCGCAGGACCGCTTTCTCACGAACTTGGGAGCCAAGGCTGATCTTTCCTACTTGCGGGGTCATCACGATCTCAAGTTTGGTGTGCAGATTCAGCAAACGCGCTTGGATGAACACTTTTCCTTTGGCATCACCGATCCTTCTTACAATCCAGTGTGCCTGGACGGGAGCGGGAATGCCCTTGCACTGCCCAGCATCACTGACCCGGCCAGATGCAGCCGGGTCAATCCTGCTTATGGAGCAAACCCGGATCTGCAACCCGGTCTTTTGCCGTATGACTTGAGCAGGGGCGGCAGCTTATTTATTTTTCGCGGAAAACACAACATCAATCAGTATGCTTTCTATGTAACGGACACCATTAAGCTCGGCAACCTGACCATTAATGCAGGCTTACGGGACGATCAATATAACGGGCTTTCTTCCGCCAATGGTGTCCAGCCCCGGCTTGGCCTTGCGTATCTGATGAAGAAAACGGGCACAGTGGTTCGTGCTTCCTATGCAAGAACGTTTGAAACGCCGTTCAATGAAAATCTAATTCTGGCAAGCGGTACGGGGCAGGCGGATTAGCAAACAATGTTTTTGGCGCTAACAGCAAACCGATTCGCCCCGGCAACCGCAACCAGTTCAATGCTGGCTTTCAACAGAAAATCACCAAGTATGTTCTGGTGGATGCCGATTACTTCTGGAAGTTCACACACAACGGGTATGATTTCGATGCTTTATTCAATACTCCTCTTACCTTTCCCATCTCCTGGCACAACTCCAAAATAGATGGGGTAACCGCCCGCATCAGCACCGTGGATCTTCACGGCTTCCAAGCGTACATGACCTTGGGCCATACTCGCGCTCGTTATTTTCCGCCGGAAACTGGTGGTTTAGTGGCGCAGTCCAGTTTTTCGGACTCCGTGTTTCGCATCGACCATGACCAGGCGTACCAGCAATCAGTGGTGCTGCGCTATCAACGACCTCACAATGGGGAATGGATTGACTTTACTTGGCGTTATGACAGTGGCATGGTGAATGGTTCCGTTACCGATGTAGCGGATGCTCTCGCCCTGACAGCCGCGCAACAGGCCGCCATCGGCTTCTACTGCGGCGGTTTCCAGGCCACTGTGCTGAGCCCCATTACTGCGGCACAGTGCAACCCAAGTAACCCGCCCACACATGGAGCCACGCGGGTGCGCATTCCGGCGGAAGGAACGGAAAACGCTGACACCAATCCGCCTCGTATTGCCTCCCGGAACTTACTCAATATTGCCTTGGGTACGGATAATTTGCTCCATCATGAGAAAGGCGGACGCATCACGGCACGCTTTTCCATTGAGAATCTGACCAACAAAGACGCTCTGTACAACTTCTTATCTACCTTTAGTGGCACGCATTTTATTGCGCCGCGAACGTTTCAGATTGCTCTTGGCTACGCATTTTAGACCAACGTCGGCGGCATAATGGGAACAAGTCTCTTTTCTCCCTTTATGCCCTTGCGCTTCCTTTTGCTTGCTGCCACTTTTGCTGGTGCGCTCCGTAGTCAGGAAGCTTCTTCCCGGACGTTTCTGTTGCGGGGAGGCACGGTGCATACTATCTCCGGCCCGGTAATTGAAAACGGCGCAATTCTGGTACGCGATGGAAAAATCACGGGGGTCGGGAAAAATCTTACCGCTCCCGAAGGGGTTCCGGTGATCGATATTACCGGTCAGCAAGTGTACCCCGGCATGATCGATTCTGCCTCCTTGGTCAGCAATCCTGAAGTGGACTTTCGTGCCGTATCACGAGTAAACGGAGTGACCAGCGTGTTGGCTGTTCCGGAAGGGGATCTCATTTCCGGCCAGCTTTCGTTGATTCACCTGGATACAGATGCGAAAGAGGCCACAACTCTTTTGCCTGCTGCCGCCGTACATCTTCAGTTTCCTGCTTTGCTCACAAAACCCATCCCTCCTCACGAAAGCGAAGATGACGAAGAGCCGCAAACAGCGGTGGCGGAACAGACCATTCCGTATTCACGCGCAAAAAAGATTTACGACGAGCAGATGCGGAAGCTGAATGCTTTTTTCATAGCCGGACGCCGGTACCAGCACGCGAAGCAAACAGGACGGAAGTCTCTGAAAAAGGATGCGCGGTTGGAAATGATGATCCCTGTTCTGGATAGGACCACGCCGCTGTTTGTGACCGCCGTGCGGGAACGGGAAATTCGGGAAGCCATCGCTTTTGCGGATAAGCAGAAAGTGCGTATTGTTTTGGCCGATGCCTATGAATGCTACAAGGTGCTGGATCTGATCAAAGCACACAATATCGCGGTGGTTCTCGGCCCTACTCTGTCTCTTCCGCTGGACCGCGATGACCCGTATGACCGCTCTTTCACTACGCCGGAAGAGTTGCGCAAAGCAGGCATCAAGTTTTCCATTGCCACATTCGGCACTAAGTCCGTTCGCAACCTCCCTTATCAAGCAGCAGCAGCAGTGCCCTTCGGGTTGCCGGAAGAAGAAGCCTATAAGGCCGTTTCCCTGAATGCGGCGGAAATCTTTGGCGTGGGGAAGCGCCTTGGCTCCATTGATGAGGGAAAAACGGCAGATCTGATCGTTACCGATGGCGACCCTTTACAGGCCAATACCCACATCAAACAGATGTTTCTGGATGGCAAACCGGTAGACCTTGCCACTCACCGCGAACAACTCTACCAGAAGTACCAGACGCCCGCAGAAAAGCACTAATTTCCTTCCGGCATTTGATATAAAAGTTCGGGAAGCAAGGAGAAACGAACAGGGTGCAAAAGTGGTTTGGCGTGCGTTGGATGCTGATTGGCTGGACATTCGTCATCAGTGCGATTGCGTATCTGGATCGAGTCAACATCTCCATTGCGGGAACAAACATAGCAGCGGACTACAAACTCAGCAATATCCAGTTAGGGTATGTATTCAGTGCTTTTGTGCTGGGATACGCTTTATTCCAGGCTCCTGGTGGAAGGTTGGCCGATCGACTGGGACCGCGCTGGATGTTGACGGGCGGCGTGGTCTGGTGGGGCATATTTACCACCTTGAGCGCTCTGGTGCCCACATCATTGCCCTATGCCTTATCGCTTCTGATTGTGACCCGTTTTGCCTTGGGCACAGGCGAAGCGGTTGTGTATCCTTCCACAAACCGCCTCGTGGCGGAATGGATTCCGACGCATGAGCGCGGTTTAGCAAACGGTTGGATCTTTGCCGGCGTGGGCGCGGGCGCAGGAGTTACGCCACCGCTGATTGTGTATATCATCGAGCATTACGGCTGGCGTTGGTCCTTTGGATTTAGCGCGGTGCTGGGCATTTTAGCTGGCTTGGTATGGTTCATCATTGCCAGAGATCGCCCGGCGGAACATCCCTTTATCACGCAAGAAGAGAAGAACCTGATTGCAGCAGGGCTTTCAGGGGCAAAGAACACTTCAGGAGGAATGGTTTCCTGGGGCACCATTCTGTCCAGCAAAACTCTTTGGGCCATGACGCTGAGTTACTTTGCGTATGGCTATGCTGCCTATATCTTTTTCACTTGGTTCTTTATCTACCTGAGCAAGGTGCGAGGATTAGACCTGAAATCCAGCCGTTACTACGCTATGCTGCCGTTTATCGCCATGGCCATCTGTTCTCCTTTAGGCGGCTGGCTGAGTGATAAGATTTCTGCAAAACGGGGTGACCGTGTAGGGCGATGCTGGCTTGCCGTGATTGCCATGGCGCTTTCCGCAATCTTTATTGCCATGGGAACGCAAGTGGCAAGCGCCAAGCTGGCCAGTTTTGTGTTAGCAGGGGGGGCCGGTGCCCTGTACCTTTCGCAGAGTTCTTTCTGGGCAGTGAGCGCCGGAGTGGCAGGCCGTTCCGCAGGCGCGGTATCCGGCTTTATGAACATGGGGTCGCAAATCGGAGGCGCTGTTACAGCATCTCTTTCGCCTTGGATTGCCGATCATTTTGGGTGGACCGCATCATTTCTCACGGCTGCTGGCCTTTGCGTAGGGGGATCCATCTTGTGGGTTTTTGTTGATCCGGATCGCAAGTTGTCACCTACTTCCTCATGAGGCAAGCAGATTAGGGAACTGCTGCGAAGAGCTTTCGTAATGGGGGAACACGGTTCGCAGAGATCGATTTCCCAGGTGCTTCACCACCATCTCGCCTAGCACATCGCGAAAATCAGTGGTGATCGCCAAGTCGCGATTTTCGTATAGTTGTTCTTGCGCTAAACCGGGCCATTGCCCATACACTTTGCCGCCTTTCACCGGGCCGCCCATCACAAACATACAATTCGCGTGACCATGATCTGTGCCGCGCGTTCCGTTCTCCCGTGCGGTACGGCCAAATTCCGACATGGAAACGACCACAACATCTTCCATCCGGTCACCCAAGTCCTGGTAGAAAGCAGTCAGACTTTGGCCGAAGTCGCCTAGCAAGTTTGCCAAAGGACCTTGAGAGGCTCGCTGCCCTACTTCATTCACATGGTGATCCCATCCGCCCAGATCAGCGAATGCGACTTCCAACCCCACATTCGCTTTGATGAGTTGGGCAATCTGCCGCATGTTGCCGCCAAATCGTGAACCAGGATATACAGCGCCAGACGCTGGTTGATACGGCTGTTTTTGAATTGATTGGAGAAGCGTAACCGCGTCGAAAGTTTCCTTGCCTGTATTTTGCAGAACCGAATCCCGCGAACCAGCGTATAAGGATTGGAACGCCTGAGCAGCTAGGGAATCCCGAACCTGAAATGTGCCCAAATTTTCCACGGCAATCGCTCCGTTTGCTCCGCGCATAGCACGAGGAAGATTCGGACCCATGGAAATGGCGCGAACAGGAGAAATGTGTTGCTCGGAAAGAAGGGCACGATTTAGCCATCCGTCATGAGTCGCTTTTAGGCCGGGAGTTCCGGACTCCATATAATCCTGCGCATCAAAATGTGAGCGCGTTGGATCAGGAGATCCGGAAGCATGCACAATGGCTAATTTTTGTTGATCAAAGATCGTTTTCAAAGGAGCCAAAGCAGGATGCAGTCCAAAATGTCCATCCAGGTCAATGGCGCAATCTTGGGGAGCAAAGCCTGCTGTCGCCGGACGTGGAATAGCAATCGTGGGGCGCAGTTCGTAGTATCGTGCTTCCCCATGCGGCACTACAATGTTCAGCCCGTCTGCTGCGCCACGTTGAAAAATAGCAACCAGCACTTTCTTTCTCTGTTGCGGAGCATCCTCAGCGTATAGGGCACGTTGGAGCCATAACGGAGCAGCGCCCACTCCGGTCATCGCTAAACCAGCATTTCGAAGAAAAAATCGTCGAGTGGAAGACATGGTTTACCTTCTTTGAAAATCAGGAGAGCCAAGGGTGAGACCTGCCGCTAAAGCGGCTGGCGGTATCTTGGTGTCATTCTTCGCTAAACCTTGCTGAAGAATAGACTGTGTATCGCTGGAAATTTCCGTCATGAGCAGGGTATGAGCCACTGCCAAGGGATCATTCTGCGGGAGTTGCGTAAGGTCTACTTTGGTTCCGGCAAGTCTGCCGTTGGTAAGCGACAAAGCAAAGTTCATTCGGGCCAGCAAGGCAGAGGAATTCATCCAGTCCTCGCTTTTGTTGGAATAACCGGTTGGCTCCTGCTTCCGATACAGCGGCTCTCCTAAAGTTACTAACTGCTGATTCAGAGCAGCGGGAAATTCCACATCCGCCCCCGTAGCACGAATGGCGCTCACCACCATCTCAAAGGGAGTTTTGATCTTGGCGCGATACGTGGCAGGAGTCCAGAATTCAGGGGAATCCAACATGGTTTTCATCACTGCTCGCAGATCTCCTTGCGTCGCGGTAAAGGTAGCAGCCATTCGGTCCACTAAAGCCTGCGGCGGTTCATCCGCCACAAACCGAATCGCAAGACTCTTGGAAATGAAGCGGGCAGTAGCCGGGTGATGCGCCAGAATATCAATCACTTTTAGGCCATCCGCCATGCCGCCATTCGGAGGAATCACCACTCCGAGCACTGTTTTTTCTCCCTGGTCATGGGAGCGCTGCATTGAAATGAAACTCCGCCGAATCCCTGGTGTTCCGAATGCTCCAACCCGTAAAGCAGCGTGCAACTTCCGTGACATCCTTTTGCGTGTAGCCGCCATCCACCCCAAGGGTATGCAGTTCCATGAGTTCACGAGCGATAGTTCTCGTTCAACCCACGGCGTGCGCGTTTCGTATTCGGGTTCTTGGGTAATGCGTATCTGGCCCGACAGATCGCACATTATCCAGGTAAAACAGCATTGCCGGACTTTGCGCAGTGGCCAACAGAAGATCTTTGAAGTTACCAAGCACATGTGGCCGGATCACATCCCGCTCATAACCAGTGACCAGATACTTATCCGCGCCTTTGTTGAGAAAGACGTTGAAGTGGTTGTACCAGAAATCCGTCAACACTTCTTCCAGTTGCCGGTTGCCGTAAATGGCGCGGTACAATTTGCCAGCAAATAGGTCTTGATTCACTACTGCCTGCGCGCCACTTATCCGCTCAATCCGACGGCGAAGCTCAGGGGAGCCTGCAGCAAATAACTGCTGCCTTCTTTTGGCGGGAATTGCTGCCAAAATTTCATATTGCTGCTTTACCGGCAACGCTTCCAGCAATCCCAGTTTTTCGGCAGGTGACCCATTGGTAAAGATGTTTCGCTGTGGTTCCGTTAGCCGTGCAACGGCAGCTTGCAGTTCTTCGGCATGGCCCTGATTGGCTTGCTCACCGCTTGCTTCCTCCCGCTTCGCTTTGTAACGGTTTACGGCAGGCTGAATCATGAAAAGCGTCTCCAGATCACTTGGATAAGGAACACGGCCATCCGCCATCGCTCGGATCTTGGCTTGTGGAGGGTACTTCTCCACTAGCTCCTCGGTACTCATTCGCAGGGTTTCCAGGGGAGCAAGCTTTGACATCAGCACTGGATTTTCAACAACTTCCGCCGGATTTAATTGCTGATCGATGAATTTCCTTACACCCATCGCACGAACACGGTCCACATCTCCGGGCTTAGGACCAAACGTAAGCCGGTTCAGGACGTGCAGTATCTTCTGTTCCGGGCTAATTTCCGCCAGTTTCTGGCTTGCCAGTTCTTTATTATTCTTTTTCTTTGCAAGCGCAGCAGGGATAACCAGGCTCACCAGACAAATGGGTAACGCAATCAGAAAGCACGCTTTTTTCTGCATAAGCGACAGCTCAGGACGTTCTGTTATTACAAACGCAATCCTGCTTTCTGAGTTGCGTGGCTTAGATTAAGGTTTCTCAGGAATTGCTTTTACGAAATCACAACTGGCTCTTGGTCTGTTAACCGGGACTTTCGCGTTCTGCGGTATAAAACCCGGAGGAGAGCCATTACAGGAATGGACAAAAAGGTTCCTGCCACACCGCCGATCTCCCCTCCGCCAAATACCCCTAGGATGACAAGAACCGGGTGCAACTCGATTCCGGAACTCATCAGCCGGGGAGAAATGATGTAGTCCTGTGCCATCCGATAAGCAGCTAAGAAAATAATGACCCACAAAACATGCGGGTACCCGCTGAAGGCACTCACTGCAATAATGGTTCCCGCTGCCACCAACGGACCCACTAGAGGAATAAACTCCAAAGGAAATGCCACCGAAGCAAGCAAAATGGAATACGGCACTCCTAATAGGCTGAGAACAATTGCAAATACCGTGAAGGTGATCATGCACAGCACAAAAAGAGCGCGCATGTATTGCAGCAGCAATGTGTGAATATCAGAGAAGATCTCCAACACCATTTGTCGCGTGCGGCCCGGTTCCACCAGTTCCACCATTTCATCTCGCATTTGCCTGCCGTCTTTCAACAGGAAGAAGCTCAAAATCGGAACAATGATTAGGTAGATTAAGTCTGAAGAGGCTTTCAGAATTTTCAGCGTAACCTGGGGAAGCATGGAGACAAACTCGTTGTAGTGTTTGTAAACATATCCTTCCACACTGTTAATAGCAGTCTGTTTTATGGATTGAACAGAAGAAGGCAAAGCAGTAGACGTAGGCTGTTGGCGTAAGCGTTCCAGCAAAGCCGGAGCACGCTGGGAAAGTGCAGTTGCCTGGTCAACGGCTTCGGAACCCACCTCCACGAAGAGCAACACCATTAACCCCACCAAAACTAAATACACAATTGCCAGCGCCGGAGTGCGAGAACGATTCGGAATGTATCGATTGAGCAGGTCCACCAGTGGGTAAAGCAGATACGCAAACAGCAAAGACACCGTGAGCACAAACAGAGTACTGCGAACAAGGTAGGCAAGGTACAACAGTATCAGCACCAGAGCGGCAGTCCAGGTGTAGCGTGCGGCACGCTGATCAATCCCTAACATCCGGGCCTCTTCACGAGGTATTGCTGTTTTCGATTCATTTGGGACAATGTTTATCCCTGTGTAGCAGTTAGAGGACCGTCTTGGATTTTTTCTATTTTGACCTTAGTGATCCGGTTTCGTTCCACTGCTTCCACCACAAATCGGCGGCCATCCAGTTCCACGATTTCTCCTCTTTTCGGAATATGCCCCAGCTTATAAAGAAGAAACCCGGCAAGTGTCTCAAATCCTGCGTCGGAAGGGATTTCCAGGTCGTAGTGATTCTGAAAATCGAGAATGGTAGTCGCACCATCCAGAACAGCCTCTTGCGCTTCCGGCACCGCCGGCACATGGGGTTCGTCAAATTCATCCTCAATCTCCCCCACAAGCTGCTCCAAAACATCTTCCACGGTCAGAAGGCCGGAAATGGTCCCGAATTCATCCACCACCAGCGCCATATGCGACTTCCCTTCGCGGAATTCTTCCAGCATTTGCGTCAACGGCTTAGTTTCCGGAATCACCAAATGTTTGCGCATCAGGTGTCGAACATCAAACGGACGTGGCGTACGCCCGGAACGGAGGGCCGCTCGGCGTTCATACCAAAGCTGAACCATGTCTTTGAAATACAGCACGCCTAAGATTTGCTCTGGCCTGCTGCCATAAACCGGCAGCCGTGAATGCTGCTGCTCCGTCATGGTCTGCAAAACTTCATCCAGCGTGGCGCGGGCAGGAACAGAAACAATCTGGTTGCGAGGCACCATGATTTCACGGGCGGAAACGCCATCCAGATCCAGGACGCGGTGAATCAATTCTTCCTGCATTTCGGGCAATTCGCCCGAACCACGGCTGGAACTCACAATCAGGCGCAATTCTTCCGCCGAGTGCCCCCCGGAATGAAGACGCCTCTGGACACCCAGAGCGCGTGTAATCACCGCAGTGGAACGCTCAATCGCAAACACAAAGGGTCCGGCCACACGGGCAAAAAAGAGAAGAATGGGACCTACTGTGATGGCGAGTCGATCCGCTTTGGCAATTGCCAGATTTTTTGGCACCACTTCCCCGATCACGACGTGCGTATACGTCATGATCAGGAATGCCAAAGCGAAGCAAAGTCCGTGAATAATTTTTACCGCTAAAGGCGATACAGCGAAACCTAGCAATGGGTGGAATACAACCATCACTAGTTCATAAAGTGTGTCTTCCCCGGCCCAACCCAACCCCAGGCTGGCTAGCGTTACGCCAAATTGCGTAACGGAAAGCAACTGTTCGGGATTTCCCAGTAATTGCAAAGCGGCCCTGGCTCCAGCTCCGGCGATTCCCCGGTCTGCCAGTTGCCTTAATCGCGACTCCCGAACGGACAGAATCGACACTTCCGCAGCAGCAAAAAAGGCGTTGATCGCCACAATTGCGACCAACAATAATAACCGGAACCCCAAAAAGGGTTGTGGGTGAGCATCCATCTCTTTGCTTTACTGTAGCGAAGATAGGAGCAAATCAGCCTTGATTATGCAGCTACTGAAGCCACACTTTCGGCACTACGGACATGCCGGGCCGGAGGCGATGGTCATCATTCTGGCCTTTATTTAAGCGAATACGAACCGGAATGCGCTGCACCACCTTTACATAGTTGCCAGTTGCATTTTCTGGCGGCAGAAGGCTGTATTTGGCTCCGCTTGCCGCAGCCATGCTTTGAATATAACCTTCATATTTGCGATCAAACGCATCTACGCTGAGGGTCACCCGCTGCCCTTCCTTCATCCGGCGCAGTTGGGTTTCCTTGAAATTCGCCGTGATCCAAATGTCGTCCAAAGGCACCACCGCGAGTAACTCCTGGCCAGGGCTGACACGCGTGCCTGCTTCCACGCTCTTTTTCCCTACAATGCCGTCTGCGGGAGATGTGATCTTCACATACTGAAGATTCAGCAATGCCTGATCCACACTTGCCTTTTTGTTGAGCACTTCCGCTCGCCGGCTTTCCACGGTAGCGCGTTGCGCAGCGATCTGCCGAGGGGCATTCTGCCGTGCTTGTGCCACCCGGGCGCGCGCCTGGTCCACCTCAGCCTGGGCTTGGTCAATTTGTTTTTGTGCCGCATCCGCCGCCGCTTGATTCGCTTCCACGGTGGCTTCGGAAGCTTTCGCTGCCGTTACTTTTGCGTCGTATTGTTCGCGCGAGACTTCATCTTTATCGACAAGAACCTTGTAGCGTGCCACCTCCGCCACATCATTTGCATGTGTTGCTTGCGCCTGCCGCACCTGGGCCAGCGATGACTTGTAGTTCTGCTCGGCAGAGGCTACCTTTGCCAACGCGCTCTGTACGTCCAGCGCGGAAGTAGAAATCGTGGTTTCGTTCTGCGTACCGGTAATCGGAACATTGGGGGACTGTGCCGTGAGGTTTGCGCGGGAAGTATTTAGATCTGCTTGCGCTTGTTCCAGTTCCACCTGGTAATCTCTGGGATCTAACTGAATCAGCACTTGCCCGGCTTTACCGCATAATTGTCCTCGACATATACATTGGTAACAGTGCCCGCGATCCGGCTACTGACCGAATCAATATGGCCATCTACCTGGGCATCGTCCGTGGATTCATAGGAGTCCAGATAGCCCCATAAAATAAAGCCGCCAATTGCCAGGGCGATCACCACAATCACCAGAATCAGAATGGTTATGGGACGAAGGCCGCGTTTCTGTTCCGGTTTATTCTTGTCCTCCGGTTTCCCCTCGTCCTTTTTTTGATCTCCCTGCTGCTTTTGGTCCTTGTTATCGGAAGGCGGCTTGCCATCCTCACCCTTTTGGTCCTGCTTGCCGTCTTTGCCTGCCTGGTCACGAAGGGATTGCTGTTCATCACGCAGGCGTTGCTGTTCGTCACGCAAACGCTGTACTTCGTCTCTCAGCCGTTGCTGCTCTTCCAATACTTCCCACTGGGCATCGCCTTCAATTCGTTGCGCCATACCTTACTTTCCCTTTAAAAACTGCCGAATATTCTGCTCTGCTTCCCCCATTGCGCGGGCAAGCGTCACCTTCGCCAAGTTGTGCGAATACACGGCGGAGATGTAATCGTTGTTCGCGGTAGCGACCGATTCCTGCGCCTGTGTTACCTCCACCGTATCCGCCACTCCGGCGGAAAAACGGTCCCTTGCCTGAGTCAGAGTTTCTTCGGCGAGCTGCACATTGCTCTGGGCGACATTCACTTGGTCGGCAGCTGACTCTAAATCTAGAAATGCATTTCGGATGTCATAATCTACCCTGCCCCGCAGGTCCTCTAGCTCTGCTTTTCGCTGCTGAAGGGCAGCGTCCGCCTGTTCCACGGCGGCTTTCACGCGCGTTCCTTGGTAGATCGGAAAATTCAGGCTTCCATTGAATGTAAATGTTCCATGCGCTTGCGCCGGGTTGATGCCAATGGCTCCGTAATCCGTGCTGAAGCCAAGAGTGGGGTAGCGCTCTGCTTTTGCCGCCTTTAAACCGATTTCAGCAGCCTGTACCTGAACCTGCGCAGCCTTCAGGTCTGCCCGATTCTGCGCAGCCCGATCCAAAGCGTCCGTTAAAGATACACCCGATAAAGGAGTAAACGGCAACTCATCCGCCAATACAAAATTTTGTCCTAGCGGGAGTCCGATGATACGGCCCAAGGTAAGGCGCTGTTTATCATAATCCGCCTGCAAGGAACGAAGGCGCTGCTGCTCCGTTTGGAGTTCCACCCGAGCACGATTGGCGTCAATACGGGCATTCAATCCGGCGCGATTGCGATCTGCCGCCTGCTGATACACCGCTTGCGCCGTGTTTACCTGTGCTTGAGCCGTACGCACTCGTGCCGCAGCGGCATATACCTGCAAATATGAGCCGCCAATGGCCAGAACCACTAAATCACGCGCATCTTTCGCGGAAAGTTGCACCGCTTTCACATTCTGATCTGCCGCCCGCAGGTTCCGCAGGCGCACTAAATCCACTACGGTTTGATTCCAGGTTGCCCGTAAATCGAAGTAATTAAAAGGCCCTACCACCGTGGGGATTCCTGGAAAATTTAACCGGAGGCCAAGCGCCACCAGATTGGTTTGCTGCACACTTTCCCTCAGTACACCGTTGATATTCGGTAACAGCGCATTCAAGGCTTCGTAGCGTTGACCTTGTGCAGAACGAATACTCTGGGTAGAACTTACCGTACCGAGGTTATATTTCAGACCCTGTGTAAGAGCATAATCCAGCGTAAGGGGGATTGCCGTGCCGGTGGAAGTGCCAGTCGGCACGCTGCCCTGGTAAGGCCCTTGCACATTTACGGAACTATTGATCAGACTCACACTATTAGTTCCACCAGCATTTACGGTGGATTGCGTAGTGGATACGCTGCCCGTCTGGCCAGTACGCCCAGATAATGGCAATGTCGTGGCTTGTGACGTGCCGCTACTACCTCCTCCCGGAGCCTGTGCCCATAAGGCTGTCCCTAACGGCAAATACAGAAGAATACTGAAAAATTTACCCATCATCGTGAGTCTGCGCACGCTATGCTCGCCCGATACTAGCAATCCAGATGCAGAATTATTCCCCAAGTTGCAATATTCGGACTTAAAAAGTGAGCAAGTGCTCACTTTCATATTATTGCTGTTTCTTGGCATGATTTAA
>CAWBTD010000003.1:0-64147 GCA_963791675.1 Bryobacterales bacterium | reverse complement strand
CCAGGTGCTTGGCTGGTTCGCTCAGCATTAAGAATTCAGATATCTGAGTTGACACCATCTGCAACGCTTTCCGACGTGCTGACACAATGTAAACGAGCGGATGGCAATGCGGAGGTGATGGGAAGTGGCGATAGATAGAGTGGTAATTGGTAAGCCGATGAGCGGGTTCTCGGCCGCCACGCACCGCACGTCCCGGTTACTCCCATTAGTGGCCCGATGGGATTTTCCGCCTTGGTCTACAAATGCAGGCTGAATGTAGATTGGGATGGTGCTCCCAAGGCATATGGGCTGAATAGGCTGGATAGCACCTCGCACAAGTTTCCCCTCCAAAAGAACCTCAACCCATGGGAGGTTCCGGCCAACAATGGAAGTCTAGCGGATGCGAGAGCTGATTCGGATGGTCATTGGGTCGGTGTATTTTCCAGAACAGAGGGCGAGGCAAGGGCCATTCTGGCAGCCCACTACCCCAATTTCGCTAAGCTCAAACCGGATGCTCAGAACGCGATCTTCCATCAGTTTCTCGATACTCGGGAGACACTCCGGGACGTGAATGGAAGGTTCCCTGTGGTGCAACTCAAGGAACTAGGTGGAGTTGAGCCCGGCTACTACGTCTCTCAATGCAACGCAAGAAGTGGAATGATCGACGACGACTGGGACCAGCGAAGCTATATCGATGCGTCAGTAATCCACTACGCTGCCTTACCCAACCTGCCACGAGTTCATCTAGGGGACTTCGGACTCATTATTCGCAACACCACCGGCGACAGTGTCGGATTCTTTTTTGGGGATACCGGGGCCGGCAACCACCTTGGAGAGTGCTCAGGAGCAGTCAAGCTAGATCTTGCCCCGGAGCGGAACGCAGAGGATGAAATCTTCACGTTCATGGTGTTTCCCGGATCTGGAGGTGGCCAACCTAACCTCAGTACCTCCTTGCTGATTGCTCCTGCCATCACGAGCCGGCTTTCTAAACTCCGCAACACGGGCAACACACTGGCAGAGTTTCTGGCTCCTGAAAGCCCTGAGCGTCAATTCACCATGAGAAAGATCTTGTTTGATTGGGGCGGGCCCGGGCCGCCCAGTTTTCCGATGAAACTATGAAGGCGGCAATAGGCCAGGAAGACGCTGGTCTATTGTGCAGGATCTGGGAGAAAGAACGACAATGGGAGCTTGGAACAGTTCGCCCTTTCTTTGCTCCCGGACCACCGGGTTTTTTCTGTATCCGAATTAAATGCTTCCATTCGCGCCACGCTGGATGCTGAGTTCCAGGATATCCGCGTAGCAGGGGAAATTTCCGGCCTTCGCCTGGCTACCAGCGGACATTGCTACTTCACCTTGAAGGAGCGGGATTCCCAGGTGAAATGCGCCTGTTTCCGTTCCTCCTACCGCTATCTGAAAGTCAAGCCGCAAGATGGCATGGCGGTGATGGCGCGAGGACGCATTGATGTCTTTGAGCCTCGCGGCGAGTATCAGTTGCTAGTGGAATCGCTGGAGCCGCAAGGCCAGGGTGCTTTGCAAATTGCCTTTGAAGAATTAAAAAAGAAGCTCAAGGGGGAAGGGCTATTCGAAAGTTCCCGCAAGCGCCCTTTACCGAAGTATCCACGAAAGATTGGTGTCGTCACATCCCCGCGCGGGGCGGTGATTTCTGATATTCTCCACGTGCTGGAGCGCCGTTTTCCCGGCCTCCACATCCGCCTGTTTCCGGCATTGGTGCAAGGCGAAGGCTCCGTGGAAGATGTATGCCGTGGCTTGGAGTATTTTGGCGCGCATCCCTGGGCGGACGTGGTGATTGTTGCGCGGGGCGGCGGTTCGTTGGAAGACTTATGGAGCTTCAACAGCGAAGCGGTGGCACGCGCCATTGCAGATTCCCCTGTTCCGGTCATCTCCGCCGTGGGTCATGAAACGGATGTTACGATAGCGGATTTCGTGGCGGACTTGCGCGCTCCTACGCCTTCCGCTGCTGCCGAGGTGCTGTGCTGTACCCGCCAGGAATTATTGGATCGCATTGCCGGTTCCGAGCAGACTATGACGCAGTTGCTCCGGTATCGCTTAGCAATGGCTTCCCAACGGCTCCATAAACAGGGGATTGAACGGGCGGTTACCGTGCTCCATCGCTCCATCGGGCGTCAGTTGCAGGCAGTGGATGACAAGACATTCCGACTGCGCGAGCAAATCCGCATCACCTTGGACATCAAAGAGAAACAACGTCGCAATCTGGAGCAACGACTCCAGCATTACGACCTAAGACCCAGGTTGGCGCGATGCCATAACCGCCTGAATACAGCACAGGCAAAGCTGGAACATCTGCTGCCGCTTCAGTTTGCACGGCATCGGCAGCGCCTGGCAACGGCAGCAGCCAAACTGGAACAACTCAGCCCCTTACGCATTCTCGATCGCGGATACGCGGTGGTATCACGAAATGGAGAAGTGGTGAAGCATGCTGCCGCCGTTCCTGAAGGAGCCTCCGTTGATGTGCTTCTGGCAAAAGGACGCCTTCAGGCACAGGTGACACGCACCGAGCACAACTAGCCGCGCTCTAGTGGTTTGGCTTTTCCTCGTTTTTCTTTTCGGGCTTGCTACGCTCTTGCCGCTCTTCCCGTTTTGGCTCCGGACGTGTTTCCCGCCGTTGCTCTGCACGGGGTTGTTGCCGTTGCTCCGGTGGTGATTGCTGCTGAGGAGCAGCACGCTGCTGTTCCTGCCTTCCAAAGCCGCCGTTATTCGGTGCAGGGCGAACTCCATTTTGCTCCGTTCGCGGCTGTGACTGTGGCTGCTGCGGTGGCGTCGCAGGCCGTCCAAATTGAGTGCCGTTCGTTACGGAAGGCTGTGGTGCGATCGGCTGCTGTGATCGTGGTTGCGCACTAGGGGGTCGGGAAGACATCCGGTCCTGTTGCGGCATCGCCGGTTGTGGCTGTTGGGAACGCCCAAACCCTCTTCCCTCTGCTGGCTGGGGCGCTACCTGCACGGGAGGACGATTTGCCGGTCCTGCAGGAGGAGCAGTTCTGGCAATCACTGGACGGTTGTATATCTCCGCAGAAGGCCGAGGCGCACTGCCGATTTGCCCTTGCGGCCTTCCAAAATAGCTCCCTCGTTCCGGAGCCACAGGAGCCGCAAAGCTCGCCGTGGGAGCCGACGCCACCATGTTCGGAGGAACATTCACAGCTACGCGGTGAATCGGTCGCGCTTCCACGAAGTCGCGTTGTGAAACCGCAGTGAATGCGCCAGGCACGGAGCGGTTTATATACACATTGTTCACCGTGATGTTGTTGACCACTGTTACATTGCGTCTGCCATAAGGAGGTACATACACTTCCCGAGGCCCCAAGGGAAACCAGCCAATTCCTGCGCCTCCGCCAAACCGTACCCCGGCAGAAATGCCCCAGTTTCCGCCCCCTACGAACACGACCAACGCAGGCGCATAGACAGGTCTTGGCGCAATGGGCCCTGGACACCATCCCCAACTATTTCTTACATACGCCCAACGCCCATAATGGAAGGGCGCAAAACCCCAAGAAGCATCGTCAATCCAAGTCCATCCCCAAGGCGCTACCCAAGCCCAGTGGCCATACCGGTAAGGTGCCCAGCCAGCTGAAACACGCGGGAACCACACAGCGCCATAGTCAGGCGTTTCTGTCCAGAATCCATTTGCCTCCAGATCTTCATAACCCACCATGGAACGTGACACATAGCGCGGTGCGGGAGCGGTATCCTCGGCGCGGTCACGATCTTCCCAGAAAGCGTCAAAGCCATCCACCGGATTGGCGTCCTTGATTTCTTCCTGCGAGGATTCTCCTGTAAAGTATGCGGTTTGCCCCGGCAGCACGTTAAAGCTTTGGCGATTTGCCGTTACCGCTACCTGCCCGGAACGAACCGTGACCATGGTGGCGTTGCGCTGCGGATCGGTATCAATGCGGTATTCACCCGTGCGCAGGAGGGAGATCGCGCCATTCGGAGTGTCCACTTCCCACACATCCGCGTCCGTCAAAGCACGCACCCGGATATGGAGAGCGCCCTCTGTTACACGCATCTGCACCGTGTTGTCATTCAGGTTTAAGTAGCCGAAATTCGTTTGAGGACCAAGGCGGATCGCGTTCGGGCCGATCCGCATTTCCGCGCGCGAAGCTTGATCGGAGTAAAGGTGAGCGCCAGTGGTGAGTGGATAGTTGAGAGTAGCGGCTGACCAATCCTCCACATTTTCAGGTTGATAAGAAACCTGCCCTTCAATCAGGCTTAACCGGGCCACACGGGAAGGCGGATCTTGCGCCCACGCCATTCCCGCCATGCAAAGAATTCCAACAAACACAGTCTGGAAAGTTCTCATGACCTTGATTCCTCCTTTCTATGGATGACACAAAAAATTGCTGCGTTTCTCTCCCTCTTTGCAAAACGGGTAAGAAGGGCAATTAAATTTGTTTCACTTAGGGAGTTGCCTTTTTCGGGGAGGCTGGCACTCTGTCCCAATACACTGTGCAACCTGCCACTTCCACCTTTTGCGCATACAACTTGGGAATGCCAATCCTTTCTACCACTTCGTCATCCTGGCAGGTAGCAATTGTGCTGAACACGCCTGCCTGGATGCGCTTCTCCATCACCGTGTTAGGGACGATATGGAGCGAAGCCAAAAACTCCGAAGGTAGAGGAAGTGGCTTTCGGGAGTTTTCATGCTCCATTCCGGTGGGAGGCGTCCGGCGAGTCAGGAAATAGATACACTCGTCAGCCCAAAGCATTGCGCCGGGAGGCGTCACTTTGTCTACTTGCTTGGCGAGTTTCTCCAGGTCTGACCATTTGTATGCGGTGCGCTCATGCAGAAAAGTACGGCCAAGCCCCCCAAAAAGAAGCAGCAGCACCAGCAGCACTGGCACCAGCGGGCGCGCATTTGGCTTCAGCCGTTCTGTTAATCCGTAAAGCCCTGCCGTGGAAAGAATGCTGAGAAAGGGAACAATCAGCAGGTAATAGCGCTCAAAGGTGGGATGCGGTGTCGCAATGTGTGCACCGATGATCACAGAAAGCCACGCGCAAAGATAAAACTCCGCACGAAGTTTAGACGGCCATTCCGGTCGCCTGACTGCCAGCACGCCGAAAATGGAAAGGGTAATCAGAAGCAGCGCATGGCTGGAATCCACCCAGGAAGTCAGCACGTCCAGATCATGGAATCCAACTTCTTTCCACCCTATAGCGCGATACCGGTAATTGAACTGAAGGACGTTGAAAAACACCTGTTTCGGCGCCTGGACGTATAGCAGCAGAACAGGCGTAAACGGAACCACAATGCCCACCAGATAACCCGCTAGTTTGGAGAGCCGCTTCCCTTCCCGGTTGTAAAGCAGAATCCATAGGAGGAGCACCGGAATGGCAAGAATGGTAAGGAGAGAGGAAGCGGCGGCACCCGAAACCAAGCATCCTGCGGCGAATGACCAGAGCAAAGAGCGGCGCTCCACAGCAACCACTCCCACACAGAATGCGCTCACCAAAAACAAAAGACACATGGAGTACGCTTGCGCAAGGGAGCCAAACTGAACAATCAGCAGGTTCAAACCAAAGAGCAAGGTACCAGTGAGAGCGGCAGCAAATCGCCAGCGAACAACCGGAAAACGGCTGTTGAGATAGTGAGCCACCAGAAGCACCGCGACAGCGGTTTCCACGGCAGCTACCGCATGAACCACCTTCCAGGAATCGCCAAACCAGCGCATCCACATGGCATTCCAGTAAGTGTTCAGAGGTGTTTGAGGAAAGAAAAAGTCCAAGTATGGCCGCTTGCCGTGGGCAATCAGTTGCGCTGCCAGAATGTGAAATCCCTCGTCCCAGGCAAATGACGCGGTTTGGGAGTAATACACAAAGAATGCAGTGAGAAAGGCAACGACAACACCCAAGATGAGCGCTGCTTTCTTTTGAGAGAGCGAGAACGACATGGAAGACTTCGGCTATAAGCGAAGCAGAATAGCAAAAAATTCCTAAGGAAAGATTAAGGCGTGGCTTACAGGCTGGTCAAACACTCCGGGGCATCCCGGACAAAACGTCGGAAAAATTCGGCATCGCTGATCTGGCGATTTGTCTCAACGAGTTGGCGAAATTCAGAAAAATCGGTTTCCGCCAGCCAAGTTTCCACTTGGCGTGAAAGGGGCCGCAGCATTTCTTCGATTCTTTGTGCAACAGGCTCTTGAAAGGCAGTGCGAACTGTTGCGAGCTGATTGAATTCAATATCGTCCCACTTCACGGGATAGGGAAACTTCTTCCGCGAAAAGTGTCCAACTCGCGCTCCGGTTACGCACTTCACGCCTAAACCAACAATCCGCGCACGGCTGCATAGGTCCTGCTCTAATTTGCCCCATGTTCGAAAAAAAGGAGAAAAGCCCCCAGCCCTTTCGTAGCTTTCGCGAAGCATCATATAGCAGGCGCCGATCATTGACGGAACCTCCACAGCGCCATCGCCTGGGAAGCTTGTTAGATGGCGAAAGGCAAGCCCTGGCAAACGCCCCGCCTGGTGGTCCCAGTTGCCGTACCAGATGAGCTCGGCTCCCCAGCACACAGGCTTGGTTAACTCCCAATTCCACCAAGCGGCGCAAAGCAGCGATCCGGAATCAACATGAGCCATCATTTTGTCCAGCCAATCGGGCGCAAAGCTCATGTGGGGATCTAGAAACACCAGAACCTCGCCACTCGCAAACGAAGCACCGGTCCTCCGGGATCGCGCCGAGCCGATCGACTCGCTATTCCGGATTACTACGATCTCTGGGTGTTCCATGATCAGCGGAATTAAGCTGCCGTCATCAACGACAATGATTTCCCTGTGATATTGCGAGCTGGTTTGAAGCAAGCCCTCGATGGTTGCCTCAAAGAGGTTTTGCGGCTCATCACGCACAGCAATAATGAAAGAAATTGCAGGTTGCATGCCTACTTCGGCTGTGGGCTATTTGTCGAAAAGAACAATTTGCCGCTGTTCGCATCGACCACACTCCGCATGCGATTACGCTGCCAAACTGGAATTGTGTTTCCGTAGCGCTCAGTTACTGGAATGGGGGGAATTCCACGTAGCGTGATCGACCACACCGGCAGGGGTGTTGCACCGTGGATAGATTCTAAAACATATACTGCGTAAAATTCTTTGGCCAGGAAAGGACTGCTGTTGCCTCGTTTTAGGATCACGTCGAGAGCGTCTTAGAAAGCTGATGCCAGGATTAGCGGCGGCTAATCCTACATAGATCTCGCCTTCAGGCCCTAGTTGCTCTTCCGCGACTGCTGCGGAAGGCTCTGGCTTTAAGTCAATGTCTTTCTTATCGGAAACAGATTTGACACTCCACAGAATTCCCGTTTCTTCTTGGATGAGGACAATGAAGCTACGCCGATAAGGATCTTGGAAGCTACTTACCGCCGATTTGAGCGTCAGTGAGATATCTTCAAATTCCACCCGCCATGCCACAGTCCCGACGAGTTGTCGAGCGAGAAAGGGAGTGTCATCGTCCTTGATTGTGATCCGATCCACAAACGGGGCCGCGCGCGACGGCACCCCAAACCCGGTAACTTCTTTCGCGACAGCAACTGCATCTGTTGCGTCGGCAATTCTATGTGGCTCAACCATAATATTCCTTTTTTTCTGAAGCATTCCGGCACATGGCGGATGCAGTGTGCTACCGGTTCCCAAGAACAGCATCACGCCGATCCAGGCAAGGGAACTTTTCACTCGCCCCCCCAATGACCACTCATACGCATCAAGGATTCGGCTTCTTGTCCCAAATGTTGAACGCTGTGCCACTTACCAACTCATTCGCCCATTCTGTAGCATCATCCGTTCGCAGGTCTCCTGCGGCTAACCCGGCATTCACATAGGAACCAATACCTGTCTTATATTGACAACCTGTAAAATTGCATTTATCACTCGCTGTGCCAGACATATCATCCTCTCGGTTCACAATCTCCCCCGGCCAATGTGCCACGGCGCCCAACATTGTTTTCCAATCGTTATCCTGAAACGTATTTGTCGAAGAACCATCGACCAAGAAGTTCCAGGTTCCATTTGTGGAGTCCAGTTCGACCCGGTATTCGTGATTTGATCCCTCGGCTGGTGCGGCCCCTGCATCATCCTTGACTTTGTATACGGAACCGTTCATCTCGGTATAGAGGAAATTGTTAGCTGTACTTGATCCGGCATTACGAATACGGCGGTATCCCATCTGCGCCCATTTTCCGCCGTTTGAGATATTCACATAAGTGCATTTCATTGCCACATCAGTGCAGTTTAGGTCTTCGCAGCAGAGCTTGCCATATTTGGTCTTGATGTTTGCCTTCACTCCCGTCAAGCTTGCCACAAGTTTTTGTGCAAACGAGTAAAACCGAGTGCTGGCTGAAGGGGAGGTACAAATACAAACTTTTACAGCGGCAGTGGCGGTAAGCTTCGTACATCCAGAGATGCTGTACTCCACAGTAATCGTGGTGTTTCCCGTGCCAACGCTGGTTACCGTGCCAGTGCCTGCTGATCCAGCGACTGTTGCTACTGCGTTGTTGCTGCTACTCCAAGCGAAAGTTCCACCCGCACAGTCGGGCATAGCGGTCAGAATGGCTGTCTTGTTTTTTCCGCAGATACTTGCGGCGGCGGGCGTCAGGGTCAGCGTCTTACAGGGAGCCAACTGAATGCTAGCGTTGGCGGTTCCTCCGCCAGGGACCTGAACAGGATTAGGAAGCGCCTTTGGAATGAAGCAGGCCTTCGATGCACTCACCAAGTACGGACCATCGATCAGGCCCGTGAATGTAACGGTGCCATCCGGCTTGGTGTTATCCACCTTGCTAACCGCGCCATCAATCTTAACCGTTGCTTGGTCTAGGGCTCCTGAGTCACTCGCGACGGAAACTATGAGAGTACCTGGAGGTTTGGGCGAAGGCTGCGGCGTGATAGGTGCAAGAGGAGGTGTGCTCACGGGAACCGTTTCGCCCTCGTTGCTTGCACATGGCACAACTGGATCTCCGATATTGCTGGATCCAGCACCTGAGTCGGCCGCTGCTCCCGCCGCCCCTAGTTGGCTCGGTTCTACAAGCCTAGACTCTGATGGAGGATTGGCTATCGGAGAAAGTGTTGGTGTTGGTGTTGGTGTTGGTGTTGGTGTTGGTGTTGGTGTTGGTGTTGGGGTTGGTGTTGGTGTTGGGGTTGGGGTTGGGGTTGGGGTTGGGGTTGGGGTTGGGGTTGGGGTTGGGGTTGGGGGTTGGGGTTGGGGTTGGGGTTGGGGTTGGGGTTGGGGTTGGGGTTGGGGTTGGGGTTGGGGTTGGGGTTGGGGTTGGGGTTGGGGTTGGGGTTGGGGTTGGGGTTGGGGTTGGGGTTGGGGTTGGTGGCATAGGTCTACCGCATCCCTAGTTGCTTACCAGCCGCTTCATACAAGATCTCCATTTTGGGACGCAGTTCTTGCCGGTTCGCCAAAATGGTTGTTGCCCAGGAGTGCTGCGGAGCACTATCAAAATCCCGACCAAAAACAATCATCAGATCAATAAACTTGCATACGTCGCGCTCAGAAGTGATGTTATGTTGTGCAGCACGCGCAATCCCGTATTGAATCAATTCCCGTAGTTGTGATTCCTGGAACGATTGGGACTGCTGTGGAAAGAACTTCCTCAAATGCGAACACATCCAATTTTCGAATTTCTGAATTTCCACTTGGGAGAATGCTGCCATCTGGGCCTGCCGAATCGGGAGCAATCCGTGCCAGGAAGTGATCTCCGCACGCTTCTCCTCATCTTCTTGTGATTCCAGGTGCCGCTTCTGTATCACGTTGTCAGAAGAAAGTGAGAATGTTTGTTGCATCAAGCGACGATGGCGAACACGAAACTCCAGCATATTTTCCGTATTCTTGCCTTCGGTCCAAAAACACTCAATCGGTCCAAATACACGGTTTAGCTCGTCTTCGTTACACGTAGGCAAGTAGACGCGCAGCACGCGCGGATCATAATACCGGAACATTAACCGGTTTCCACTCGGATCGCGTACGACCAAAAACCTTCGAAGATGACGCCTCAATTTCTCCAGGGAGGTATCAGACCGGAGAAACACACCCCATTGATTACCCCATGCTTCCTGGAGAAACCGACGGGAATCCCGGTAATCGTAACTGACTTGCACCAGGTAAGGCGCTGCCACCTCCAACTCCGGAGGCAGAGCGCCGCTATACAGACACGCGTAATCCAGATGGCAAGCCAGCAGCATCCGAAACACTTTCGGGTCCCGCGCGGCATCCAGAATGAGCCAGATATCCCGCCTTTCCCCGCGTGGCCAGAAGCACTCTTCCATTCGGCGAAGCTGTTCACTCGTCATGATTCCGTTTCGGCAGCGACCGCTGCCTTATGCTTCTTTTCTCATTCCGGGCAAAACGGCTTTCCTTGTGCCGCAGCCGCCTGGAGAGTGGCGGCCTGTGCTGCAGCATCCAGATTTCCCTGGAACGTGGGTGGGTCGGTTGCTTGCGGTGTGGAGGAAGCCGCACGTGGCTGTCGCTCCCCAATCGGATAAGGAATCTGCTTAGCAGCGGAAGGAGAACTGGTTGTACTCGCTTTTCCGAAATCCAGATAGGCGGAAGGGGCATGTACATGGAGTGCGCCGCGGCTGAGCAAGTCGGCCACTGCATCCATTACTTCCGCATCGCCTAGTTGGGGAACGTTTGAACTGCCCGGCTCCTCTGCAAGAAGACGCCGCATGGCCCGCATTGCGGCAACATCGCTGGTGAACTGGGCAAGCCATTGCCGGGCTCGGGCGCGGTCCTGCAAACGCCTGCTTAGCTCACAATGCGGGCAGTTATTCTTGCGATAAATTCCTAGCGGATTGGCGCCAAATTGGTACATTCCGTCGTTGGAGATTATACGGCAGAAAAGTGTCAGCAACCAGCAAAACGTTTCAACATTGCATTCAGATTCTACAACTCTGCCAAAAAGATATAATCGCATTCCTATGCAGTTTTCGGGTCTGTTGCTATTTGTGGCCTTGATTCCCGCTGCGTTCGCCCAGGAAGACAAACCCGATAAATGGGCGATACGGCGCAAATTTTACCCGGATTTGGTGCAAGTCTTCGATTTGGCAGAAACAGCGCCTGCGCCTCTGCGCGCCATGGCACTGCAACGCATTGCTTCCGTGCCGAAGCTAAAAGATAAGGAGTGGAAACGGGAATTGTTGGAGGAGAGTTTCGATGCCGCAGCCGTCTCCCCTCAGCCATGGCCAGTGGATTACGTAGCAATCGCGAACGCAAATGAACTTCGCGCGAAACGGGTTCGTCAGTCCCTTCTGTCGTACCAAGGCTTGGACCGGCTCACATTACAAACGAATGCCATTCTCGCCATGCTCGCCTTAGATCAGCATGAGGCTCGCCAGCTATGGTCACGAATAGCTCCCCTGGAACTCCACCCACTCGGTTGCGAAAATGGGCTAATTCCTGCCGTGGAAGCTTACTATCAGACTGCCAGCCAAATGGCAAAAGCCGGTTTTTCCGATGCGGAAAAGCGAAAACGGGAGGACGTGGAGTTTCTCAGAATGATTTTGGCGGCTGTTTCCTCCCCTGTGGAACTAGGGCCAGTGGCAAAGATGTTCCAAGACCAACCGCTTTCCTCTGCTGAAAGAAGCGAATTCCTTGCCACCTATGCCTTCCATCTGAACGGCATGGTTCATGATGACCGCTCATTTTCCAATTCGCTGGATTCTGTAGGCACGCAAATCCAGGCACTTGTGAACTCCTCCAGCAAGGCTGATGAATTGGTAGTTTTGAAGGCTTGGCGAAATTATCTGACGCGAAATTTGAGCGGCATCCGCTGCGCAGAAAGCGTTAGTCCTCAAACGGTATATACCAGTTGGCAGGCAGCCGCTATTTTACGGTTTAACGAGATAGCAGCAACCGAGAGCTCGTTGATTGCCATTGACCCTACCACTCTCCAACCAGAAAAGATAGATTCCGGTTTACCGCCAGAAAACACCAGTGAGTCCCCACAACAAAAAGACTTTCGGGAAAGGTGGTTCAACCTCACCTTTGGCGACCAGCGTAATAGTCTGTCCGATCGGCAGAAGAATTCCGTCGAGTGGAAAACCAAGTTTCAAGATTTTCTCAATGACATTGAGAACTTGTCCCCATCTTTTGAGGAATCCGCAGCCGAGATGACCTGGAGAAAATGTCAGTTGATGGGAGAGGCTGCCATCATTGCGCCCGAAGGACCGGAGCGTGAGCGCGCCCTAGATCGCTATTTTTCTTTTCTGAAAGTCATGAATGTGCAAATCGATAACCTTGCGGAATGGTATCAAGAGATGCAGGCACATCTCACTGTTGCCAAAATGGTGAACCAAGGCAAAGAACGCTTGCTCAACACCTTTGAGAATAGCGGCTATCCCTTGCTGGTCTTGATCGCAAAGCTGGAAAAACTCGATTCTGCCAAATAACAGTTCCCCGATGGCGATCAAGAGGGTCCTACGAAACCCGTGCAACCGGCAGATGCTTGCTGTTGGATTCGCTGAAGGATCTTGTTTAACTCTGCCCGGTCCAGCCAGCGGCCAGATGTGAGCACGCCTCCAATGCGCTTAGTGTTGCGGATGTCCGTCAGCGGATTGGCATCCAATAACACAAGATCTGCCAATTGATTCGGTTCAATGGAGCCGTATCGATTCGTTTCTCCATAGAATGATGCGATGCCGCTGGTCGCAATGCGCAACACTTCCATAGGCGAAAAGGCAAGCTCCTGTACCAATAAGGCCAGTTCATCATGGAGGCTGAAACCGGGGTACATGAAAAGAACAGCAGCATCAGTGCCCGCCAAAAAGGGTACTCCTTGTTCTCGCATCTCGCGAAGATCGCGACGCATCTGAGGCAACTCTTTTCTCAGTTCGTCATAAGGCGCATCCTTGGTTTCTTCCACCTGTTCACGCCAATCTTTCACCAAGTAGCCGCACACGTATTTGCGTCTTCCGTCCAGAGTTCCGGCAGCATCTTCCACCATCTTTTTTCCCTGTGCATACGGTGTGGCAAGCAGAGCCCGGAGGTTCACTTCCGTATCCGATATATACATGCCAGACTTGGCCATCTGCTGAAACAAGGCTCTTCGCTGGGTGTCGGTCAGGTTATTCAGTGGAGGATAAGCAATGAAATGCTCCACGCTGCTCAACCCGGCCTGCAACAATACCTCCGGCGAAAACAAAGGATGCGCGGTCAAAGGAAGGTGGTGACGCTTTGCTTCATCGGCAACAGCCAGAAATGTAGCCAGATCCGGAGTGGACCGCATTTTGATGTGGTCTACTCCCTTCTCAGCAAGTAGCTTCACTGCTGCCCGGCCTCCTTCCGGATTGGAAACGCCGAAACGAATCTTATCGACCGGCTCAACCGTTCCTTCCCTTTTCATGCGGTCCACGTTGGCTTGTGATTCCAGAATTTGCCCGGAAGTTTTGATGCGTGGTCCAAACAACTTTCCGTTCTTGATTTCCGTTCGCCAAGCAGCAATCTCCTCAAAGTTGCTGCCCATATCGCGCACGCCGGTAATGCCATTCGCTATAAACAAGGGAAGCGATAGCACGCCTGTTTTGCTGAGATGCACATGGGCATCCCACAATCCTGGGATCAAGAACTTACCATTGCCTCTGATCACGCGAGCACTCGGGGGAACCTTCGCTGTGCTTTGCGTAACCGAACGAATGCGTTCACCCTCCACAACAACCGTGCGATGCGGCAATGTGAGGTTTTGACGGGGATTGATCACAGTGACATCTGTGATCACAAGTGTCTGGGCCATGATGCCAAAGGGCAGCAGCAGGCCCACAACATGAAGGAACTTCTGAATCAGTTTAACTGTGATGTTGCTGGGATTCAGGCTTTTCGCCAAACTGCTTGGCAAGATCGTTCAGCCTTTCTTCGTCAATGGACTTCCAGGTTTCGACCCACTCGCCGCCATTGGCACTTTCTTTGTTGGCGCGCCATTCTTTGGTCAGGACACGATCTATTGGTGCGTCAACAATGATATTCGCGCCATCTGCTTTTCGCGACCCTTCCGTCCAGCCTTGCGGCGTCAAGTGGTACTCCCACCATTGTGGTTCTCCGTTCATGCCACAATGCTATCTTGCTTGGGAACTTGTGGCAATCAGGTGATTCCGGTTTCCGGAATTACTTTGCTTGGCCTTCTTTCACAATACGCTCGATCTCCGGACGGAGGTCACCCATTTGCGCCTGCACCACGGCCATAAATTTACCCATCAGCATGGGCGTTTTTTGCAGCATGGCACGTCCGGCTGGTGACTGGTAAAAGCCCAGCATGCCATCCACCTCGGATTCCGTGAAGGTCTCGTCATACACTTTGGCGAGCTGAGGTCGTAGTGTTTCAGGACTCAGGCGATTCTTGATCAGATCAAAAATCTTTGCCTGCTGCTCCTGCAATTGGGCTTTCTGCTGCGGCGAAACGCCTGGGGGAGCCTGAGCCGATATCATGGCTTTCATCTGATTAAAGACCTGGTCCAGCATGGCATCAGAGTTGGTGAGAGCCAATAATTGATTAATTTTGACTTCTTTGGGTGATTGCTGAGAAAAAACTGCAGAAGAGGCAAAGAACAACCCTAGCGTAAGAACAAGAATGGAAGTGAGTCGCATATATCTATCACAATGGTGTAGCACGCGGTAGCAGCGTTGCATCAAGATCCCACCGGATCTCTTCTTGAATTCTGACCAGTTCCGCGACCGGCAGTGACACCATATCCCCATCCACTCCACCAATCACATGAGCGGTGTGTTCATACGCCACAGCATCACCAGTGACAAAATGTGTAATGCTGCCCTCGCCTGTATCTGTGTCTCCCAGGGCAGCGCTCACAGTAGCTGAGATCGCTTCCGCGCTATCCACCAGGTGAACAGCTTCGCCCACAACTCGCTGCAGCACTGGACGCAACATGGGGTAATGCGTACAACCCAGAATCAGCACGTCCAGTTCAGGCCGCTCATTCAGGTAAAATCGTGCCAGCAGTTCCGCTTCCGGTGAATCCGCTAAGCCTTCTTCCACCAGATGAACCAGCATGGGGCACGCTCTGGCCCATACAGCCAAGCCTGCTTGTTCCAGCTTGCGCTGGTAAATGCCATTGTGAATGGTTCCGGCAGTGCCGATCACGCCCACGCGGCCTCCACGGGAAGCCTGCCGCGCCGCCGCCACGCCCGGCTCAATCACTCCCCATACCGGCACTGGCACTTCGTTCGCGAGTTGTGGCAGCGCAGCCGAGGACGCGGTATTGCAGGCAATCACCAATGCTTCCACGCCCTGACGCAACAGAAAAGTAGCGATGCCGCGAGAAAAAGTCGCCACCATCTCGCGCGGTTTCCGTCCGTAGGGGACGCGTGCCGTGTCTCCTACATAAAGGTAGTCATGTCCAGGAAGGCGCTGGTGCAAAGCCCGCAGTACAGTGAGGCCGCCTACGCCTGAGTCAAATACGCCAATTCGCAATTACAACATTTAACATGGAGTGGTGAAATCAGGAGTGGAGAAACCAGCCTCGGAAGTCCAGGCGTTCTCGGTAAAACGGGCGGAAGTGGAGTTCCATAATTTTGCTTCGCTCGGTGAGCCGGAACGCGCCTTGGCGAACTATCGCCAGGAAAACATCACGCGCGGAGGCATTCTTCAGCGTCACCTGGACTTCATCGGCTCCCTCACGCCGTTTCTGGAAATCGGAGCGAATGTTGGCCACACCAGCTATTTGCTTGCTAATGAGTTCGGCGCGGAAGGGTTTGCGCTGGATATTTCGGCGGATGCGTTGCGCCACGGTATCGCGCTCATGGAACGCTGGAACTACCCGCGCGGAATTGTCCGGATTGCCGGGGATGCGGCAAAACTTCCGTTCCGCGACGGCTCGCTTGCGGTTGGTGACTGCGTTTCAGATGCTGAGCCAGTTCATGGATATTGAGCATGTGTTTCGGGAAGTGAAGCGCGTGCTGGCTCCTGGCGGCGTATTTTTATTTGCGGAGGAACCGCTGCTGCGGCGTCTTTCGCTGCGCCTGTACCGCGCCCCGTACTACGACCTGATGAAGCCATGGGAACGCAAGCTTCATGATTGGGGATTACTGGGCTATCTGGTTCGTGACGTGATTGGCGCGCATCAGGAAGAAAGTTTCGGCATTCGGCAGAATCACTCCCTGTATATCGAGGATTGGGACCGGCTCATCAGGAAGCATTTCGCTGCCCAGGAATATGAAATTTTCGTGCCGGAGCGCGGCTGGGGCGAACGCATAGTGAAACGCAGCATCGGCTCGCCTTGGGGGAGCGCTCGCTTACTGGGCGGTACGCTGGCCGCAGTCTGCCGGGCGCCGGGCAATGCTTCCGGGTTCGTGCCGGAACCGATGAATCACTATGAGCGCTTTCTGCTATGCCCGGATTGCGGAAACAGCTTTGAAAAAACGCCGGATCGGGCACTGTTTTGTCCCGTCCTGCGGTTACCGTGCAGCAGAGGAGGGCGGCGTCTACACCATTCTGCCGTCACTGGAACGGCAGGAACTTTATCCGGGAGACAGGGCCGATATTATTGATTTTTCGCTTCCCGGACACGAAACACGCTTAGGAAACGGCTGGTTCGCCTTGGAAGGGCGAGAAGGAGCCAAGTACCGTTGGATGAGTGGCGAAGGCCACGCCATTTTAGAACGCGTTCGCGAAGGAGAGCAACGTTTGCGCATTCGCGGAAATGCTCATGCCGGCGTTTTCGCGGGAGCAAAGCCGGTGGAACTGTCCGTTTTTGTGAATGGCGCTTCCCTCCCTCCCATGCGCTTGGAGCGGCCCGGTTTGTTTGTGTTGGAAGCAGACTTGCCCCCGGCCGCGAATTACCAGATCCGGATCAAGTGTTCCCAAGTGTTTACCGCCCCTCCCGACCTCCGCGAGTTTTCGGTTACGGTGAGCATGGTCCGGCTCATTCCCCGGGATGGCCGCACCGCCGCGTGAAACCTTTTGCGTTCTGTTTTCATCCACTTAACCAGGGGTAGAATCAAGGCAAGCTCCATATGGGACGATGGCTTTTTTTGCTGGCAGGAACGATCACCGCCGGATGGTTAACCGCCGCCGCACCGGCCGATCTGGAAAAGGCGCAAAAACTATATAACCATACGAACTTTCGCGGAGTGGTGGAGTTGCTTTCCCCTTCCGCTAGCAACAACGCCGCAGCCTCCGAACTGGTGGGGGAAGCTTACTTCATGTTGGGCGAGTTCAAGCTGGCCACAGATTCCTTTGAAAATGCCATCCGGCTGGCTCCTAATCAATCTACCTATTTTCACTGGCTAGGCCGTGCCTATGGACGCCGTGCGGAAACCAGTTTCCCGTTGGCTGCACCTGCTTATGCCACAAGGGCACGCGCAAACTTTGAAAAAGCGGTGGCGTTGGACCCGAAAAATAGCGAAGCCGTAAACGATTTGTTTGAGTTTTACTTGCAGGCTCCTGGCTTTCTGGGAGGCGGATTCGACAAAGCTGCCAAAGTGGCGGATATGATTGCCCAGCATGACCCTGCCGAGGGGAACTTCGCAAAAGCGCGGATTGCGGAAGAGCGCAAAGATTTCAATTCCGCTGAATCCTACCTTCGCCGGGCAGCGGAATTGGCTCCCTTACAACCTGGCCGGTTGTTGGATCTTGCCAAGATTCTTGCCAAGCGGGGCAAGTTTGAAGAAAGTGATTCCACGTTCCAAAAAGCGCGCCAGGTAGCACCGAATTCCCCAAACGTTTTGTTTACAGAAGCTGCCACCTATATTCATTCCCATCGAAAGCCGGAAGAAGCTCGCCAGCTTTTGGAAAAATACCTTGCTTCCCCTATCTCGCCCGAAGATCCCTCCAAGGAACATGCTCGCAAGCTGTTACGGCAGGTGTCTGGAACCTAACTCATGATGAATCTGGGCGAGGCATTCCATTTTAGCCTCCAGGCCCTTCGCTCCAATCCGGTTCGTTCCCTTCTTACAGGACTAGGCATGGTGATTGGCACGGCCTCCGTGATTCTGGTGGTCACCATCTCTCTTACCAGCCAGGACTACATTCTGGAAAAGATTCAAGGCGTCGGCTCCAACATGATCTTTGCCCAGTATGAAGTGGGCAGCCAGCAAACAGCAGCTCGCGTAGACGCGGATTTCATCAAAATGGGCGATGTGGAAGCGGTTCGTACAGAGTTGGCGGATCGCATTGTGGCCGCGACGCCCATCATGAACAACTTTGACCGCATGGTGATCCAAGGCAAGGAGCAGGATGTTCTGATTGCCGGGTTCGGATGAGTATTACAAACCTGTTCGGAATCTGGTAGTTCTTGCCGGGCGATTTTTAGACGCCAGCGACACCGCGCTGCGTCAACACGTGGCGCTGTTAACAGAAAAACTGGCAACCCGACTCTATGGTGGCCAATCTGCCGCCATCGGGCAGATCATCAAGATTCATGGCCTGCAATTCACGGTGATTGGCACATTCAAAGAAAAAGTATCCAGCTTCGGCCAATCTGAACTGAATGACGAAACCATTCTGATTCCGATCACCGTACAGAAGTATTTCACGCAGGTGGAGCGCATTGATCCGCTTTATGTACAGGCGAAAACTCCGGACGATGTGGAAACCGTGACGAACGCAGTGACGCGTATCCTGCAAGCCCGGCACCGCCCCGGCGCGAAATACAAAGTGGAAAACCTCACTGCCATTCTGGATGCTGCGAAAAGTATCGCCTTGGTGCTTAGCTTGGTGCTGATGCTGGTTTCCACCATCGCGCTTGTGATCTCGGGCATCGGAATCATGAATATTATGTTGGTGACAGTGACCGAGCGTACACGCGAAATCGGCCTTCGCATGGCCGTAGGTGCCTCCAGGCGGGAGATTCTGGGCCAGTTTTTAGTGGAAGCAGTTCTGATCAGCGTAGGTGGCGGAACTCTCGGCATTCTAGTGGGTGTTGCCCTGCCGCTGAGTGTGCAACTGTTCACGGATGACATTCAGATTCCGATTTCCGGCGTGTCCATTGCGATTGCGTTCAGTGTGTCCTGTGTCGTGGGATTGGTATTCGGGATGATTCCGGCAAATCGCGCCTCGCGACTTAACCCGACCGAAGCGCTTCGCTACGAATAGTCCGTACAATGAACCTCATGTTGAGGTTTTTTTGTCTTTTTGCCATAGCGTCTTTGCTACGTGCGGAAATTTATACACTTACTTTGAAACAAGCCATTGAACGAGCGCTGGCGCAGAACCCGGATATTGCCATGGCTCGTTTGGATGAGCAAAAAGCGCAGGAAAGCATTCGTTCTGCTCGCGACCCATTTTCCCCGCATATCTACGCAGGCAGCGGCCTTGCGTACAGTAGCGGTTTTCCCTTGAGCATTGAAGGCGCGGTGCCAAGCGTGGTGCAAGCACGTGCCTCGCAATATTTTTATAACAAGCAACAAACCTACGTGATTGCCCAGGCAAGGGAAAACGCACGGGGAGCTTCCTTTGTGACCGGCTCCAAGCGAGATGAAATTGCATTTCGCACTGCCTCGCTGTACCTGGATGCGGATCGAGCTGCCCGGTTGAGTGCCATGGCCACCAAGCAGGTGCAAAGCCTGGAAAAAGTCTTACAAACCGTGCGAGGGCGCGTGCAGGAAGGCCGCGAGCTTCCTATTGAAATCAAACGTTCTGACTTAGACCTGAAGCGAGCGAATCAGCGGCTGCAAGCATTGACGAGCGATCAAGATTACTCGGAACATTCCCTTGCGCTGGTGCTTGGCTATGGCGCAGAAGACCGGGCACGCTCTGCCGGGGAAGAGCGCACCGCACCCGTAACACCTCCTAGTGAAGAAGAAGCTACAGAAACAGCGCTTTCCGCGAATAAAGATTTGAAGCGCCTGGAATCAGCGCTGGTAGCCAAGGGCTTGGATATGAAAGCACAAAAGGCCGCTCGCCTTCCGCGTGTGGACCTGGTGGCTGAATATGCGCTGCTAGCTCGCTACAACAACTACGATCAGTTCTTTCGCTCATTTCAGCGCCACAACGGCCAGCTTGGCATTTCCTTGCAGATTCCTTTGTTGAGTGGGCCGGGAATTTCGGCTGCTGTCGCACAGGCGCAGGCGGATGTGTCTCGCCTTCGGATCGAATTGGAATCCACAAGAAATCGGATCGCGCTGGATGTACACCAAAGCTTTCAAGACATCCAAAAGGCAGACACTTCTCGCGATGTGAGCCGCGCAGATCTGGATGTGACACGAGACAGCCTTTCCATTCTTCTTTCCCAATTCGGCGAAGGCCGGGCTTCGCTGCGGCAGGTGGAAGAAGCTCGCTTTCAGGAAGATGAGAAGTGGATTGCGTTCTATGATGCGCAGTTTGCCGCCGAGCGAGCACGGCTGAATCTGCTGCGTCTCACAGGGGAACTTGCGGAAAATCTAAAATAATCTGATTCTGTTGCTAACTCGGAATCATGATGGGCCATCGCCTACTTTCTTCTTTACACGCACAAGAGTAGGTCTTATAATCTGCGGCAGTAATGAGTTATGTCTATCTACACTGCCAAGCAGGGTGATTGTATCTCCAGCATTTCCTCTGAGTTAGGATTCGCTCCAAAAACGATTTGGGATCACCCGCAAAATGCTGATCTGAAGAAGACCCGCAAGGACCCAAATGTTCTGTTTCCCGGAGACGAAGTGTTCATCCCCGAGAAGGAGGCTCGTATTGAATCACGGCCCACCGAGGCGCTCCATAAGTTTGTGCTGAAGGGTGTACCGGAAGTACTGAGCCTCCGATTTCTTCATGAAGGAGTGCCTTGCGCTGGAGAACAGTACAACATTGTGATTGATGACCAGTTCACTTACTCCGGTGAACTGGATGCGGACGGGGCTCTGCTGGTTTCTGTGCCGCCTGCAAGCAAGAAAGCTACCTTGACGTTGGGTGATCCCAATGGGGGAGAAGTCTACCATCTCTTGCTCGGGCACATGGACCCAGTGGAAGAAATCTCAGGAGTGCAAGGTAGGCTTTGTAACCTCGGTTATTTAGAAGGCTCTCCTGATGGAGAGGATAGCGATGAACTCGCACAAGCAGTAAAATCCTTCCAACAAGATCACGAGTTATCCACCGACAATGGGTTGGACGATGCCACGCGACAAAAGCTAAAAGAGATTCATGGCTCATAACGGGAAACGAATGCCAACCGGAGATCACTAATGGGAGATGATACTAAAGATTCAACTGTACCCAAAGGAAAGCCGGATCAAGGTGTCGCCAAGAGTACGCTGGATCGGGTAATTCCCGTAACCATCACTGCTACCAAACCCGAGTACATTGTGGTGTTAGACGATATCGGCGCAGTTCCTACAACCTATCCACTGATTGATTTCAGCATCTCGGGACCGCCGGACTGGTTCTTCGAGGTACAAGTGGCTCGCAAGGAGTTCACTGGTTTGCTGGGAGGGCCAGGACTCACGGGATCATGGGACAGCAGCAAAGGCCCGCTAGATCGTATTCCGCAAGCTACGTTTAGTAGTTGGACAAACGGACAGAAAACTTTGAAGCTGGACGGCAAGGGCAACGCGAAGTACACAATGCCACTGGACTGGTGGAAGGATCAGGCACGACAGCAATTAAAAGATTTCACCAATACCGCTTACTTCTTCCGAGCCTTGGCGTTTAAAGATAGCTCCGGTTCTTCTCCGCGCTTTTCCACACCAGATAAAAAAACGCCTTCCACCGTTCACCTTCTTAACAACCTGGTGAGCTTCCAAGTAAAGGAAAAGGATTTCGATTACAAAAACGTAAAAAAAGTGGTTGAGCTTCGGGTCAAGGTTCGGGTAGCCGATACGCTGACGATGTACTGCGTCGTGCAGTGGAATAAAGGAGAGATCAAAGCTAAGAACAGATCCGGGGATGTCCACTTCGAAACAGCAACTGACTACGGAATCAGCCATGACGCTGATTTTCCGGAGTGGACGATTGACCGGCTTGTAACGGACCCTCGCTTTGGTTATAACCGAGCCGACGGTTTAGCTCGTGAGAAGCTTCCAGAGATAAGTTTGAGCGGAATCGAAACGGATGAACAAGACCACAAGCTTGGACTGTTGTGGGACACCCCGGGCGGTAAAATGACCGACGGGCAGATGGTTGACTTTTACAATATGGATTTCAAAGATAAACTGCATCTCAACTGCGATGTGGCAGGCAAGAAAGTCAACATCATCAAGAAGACCGGAAGCGAGCCCATATACGGTCAAGTAATTGGCGTTCTGCCCGATCCCCAGCCCGCGATTCTCCATGAGATCTCATGGAAAGTAAGAATTTTGCAGTCGAGGTCAGCTTCGGAGCGCGTAAACATTACCCATCCTGATACCTTTGTGGTTCGGTAGTCTGGTCTGCTATGAATCTGCGAACGCATAGAGCCTAAGATGTCCGTCATTGTAAAAGCACCGAAAGGCCCACCGCAGAAGGGCCCGTCAAAAACAACAGTAGACAAAATCCCTCCAGTCACAATCATCTCCACAGCGGATGAGTACACGGTGGTGCTGACAAAAACGGGAATTGTGCCTGCTGCTTATCCCATCCTGAGCTTTGATATTACAGGACCTCCTGGTTGGTTTTACGAAGTCCAAGTCGGCCGTGATTATTCCATTGGCTTCGGAGAGGGACCAGGCATGAAATCCTCATGGCTCGAGACTGATGAGCCATTTCACCGTGTGCATCAATCAGGGTTTAGTACCTGGACTCATGGGGAGAAAACTTTGCAACTCGATGGTTCAGGACGAGCCAAATACACAATGCCCGTGGAATGGTGGAAGGATCAGGCTCGGCAACGTATAGAGGATTTCCATAACCTAGGTTACTTTTATCGTGCGCTGGCATTTAAGGACGTGTCGGGCGCGGCACCCCGCTTTTCAACCCCCAATTGGGGAGCGCCACCCAACGTTACGCTGCATAACAATCTGACTGATTTTTCACAACCGGTTTACCGTGAAAATGAAAGCCATGACATCACCGGCGTGGGGGCTTATGCAACAATTAAGACCGCAAATCGGTTCGAGGTGCGGGAACCCGACACATGGGACATGTATTGCATGGTGCAGTGGGTGATGGGAGAAGGCAGAATCAGGAATACCGACGGAATCATCAGCTTCAGCGAAATCACGTTTTACGGTCTAGACACGCGCATTGACATACCGGAATGGACCATCGATCAAAATCAAGGCTTGGAACCTCGCTATAGGAAGCGTCCGGACGCACATGGTCCAACCTGGGCCATCTACGAGGATGAGCCCGGCTTCCATAAGATTGCGCCGAACATCGCAGCTTTGATTTTCAGAACGGACTTCAAAGCGATGGTTCATCTGAACTGCGATATAAACGACAACTCAGTCACCATCAAAACGAAGATGGGAACACCGCCGGTGCTCGATCAAGTGATAGGTGTTTTACCTGATCCCCAACCTGCGATTTTGGCGGAGATTCATTGGAAAGTCCGGATTCTCATGTACCGGCACCCAGCTTACTTAGAAATAACCCATCATGATGATGAACTATCCGACCCTATATTGATTGACCCATTGAGGGTCGAGACTTAAATGATCCAGATAGGTATTGTTGATCTTGGTGTAATCGCAGCGGATTCGTCTGCCGAACTGTCAAGTCGCATCGCGGCAGTGGACCAGTTGGGCAATTCCAATGACCGAGCCGCCATTGCTCTTCTAAAAAGTCTATTCACCAAAAAAATCGACATCAGAGAAAGCGTCGTTAATTGGGACCCTTCCGCCGCGCAGCGAGTGGTGGAACTTTATGCCATCGCAGCACTGCACCGGCTAGGGCGATGATTGGAGTTGGGTCGCATTCCAGGCCTAGTTGCCGATGGAGGACGCGTCCTGCAAGGCCCGGATGGCGAGCGCCGCAATGCGGTCACGGTGATTTCCCAGATTGGAAGTGTTGCGGTGATCCGGGACTTAATCACCACAGCGCAAAACATGGATCAGCAGGCCGCAGAGAAGGTAGTTGCGGTTCTGGATCTTTTGCATCTTCCTGAAGCGCCTGTCCGGCAGGATCTTGGCAAGTTTGCTGGTGCTCAACTGGCGGTTACCGGCGTTACCACTTCACTGCGAGAGTTGATTGATCTGATTACCTCAGTAGCGAAGAAATCCGTCCAAATTTCTCCTGGAGTGGAGGAGAGAATTGCCTCCGGCACGGGTACGACGGGCAAAACCGTTCTCCAAGGCGCGAAACTGCCCTATCTATTACAAGAATTCTTACCAGATTTCGGTTTGGATTACTTTGTTGAAGTCAGAAGAGTTGTGATCTGCACTTCCAGGGAATCTGCTGAGCAATGGAATGAGTGGTGGATAGGGAATGGCGCTCGATTGCGCCATTCCCCTGAAACACAGAGGTTTGTCCTAACTTAGACCAGTTTCGGTACCACAAACCCGTTGCGGTAATTGCGGGTGAACATCTTGTTGGCTTCCGCATCATTCTTGATGCTATGGGTGGCAGCGTCGTAGTTGAGCGTGCGGCCTAAGCGATACGAGATGTTCGCTAAGTGAACCAGATTGGTGGAAAGCGCACCTTCCTCAATCTCGGCGTTGAGATCTGAGGATTTGCCCGACCGCATCGCGCTAATAAAGTTCGCGAAGTGGTCGCCACCTTCGTCCATGGCCGGACCGGGTTCCTGTTCCTTGCCCATAAAGGTAGAATACTTGGCGTACCAGTCCATGGTCATATAGCCTTTTGAACCATAGAAGAGATTGCCGACCGTGCCAATTTCCGGCTTGCCATTCCTGCCATGCGCGAAGCCGATGTCGCCCTCGTGATTCGTCATCCAGTGGCGAACCTCAAAGGTCATCATCTTTTTCTTGCCGCCATCTTCAAACTCATAGCTAGCGGTCAGGGTGTTCGGCGTTTCCTGGTCATCATCAAACATGAAATGGCCGCCGACCGCAGAAACCTTGGTCGGGTATTTTACGCCTAAGCCCCAGCGCGCGATGTCAATCTCATGAATGCCCTGGTTGCCCATATCCCCGTTGCCATAGTCCCAGAACCAGTGCCAGTTGTAATGGAAACGGTTCTTGGTAAAGGCAGTTTTGGGCGCAGGGCCGAGCCATAAATCATAATCTACGCCTGCGGGGACGGGAGAAGGCGGCGTACGGCCAATGGTGTCACGCCATTTGAAGCACAGTGCGCGCGCCATGTACACATCGCCTAGAAAACCTTCATGTAACTTTTGAACGCCATCCCGGAGGGCAACCGATGAGCGGCTTTGGCTTCCCTGCTGCACAATCTTGTTGTACTTCCGTGCGGCAGCGACAATTTGCCGTGCTTCAAAAAGATTATGGGAGCAGGGCTTTTCTACATACACGTCCTTGCCCGCCTGGCAAGCCCAAATGGTTTGCAGCGTGTGCTGATGGTTCGGCGTGGCAATCGAAATTGCGTCGATTGACTTATCTTCCAGAAGTTTCCGAAGATCGGAGTAAGCAACAGGTTTTTTCTGCCCTGCCTTTTCGCGCTCGCCCAATCGTTGGTTGAGTACGGATTCATCTACGTCGCACATGGCAACAATATCGACGTTGGGCAAAGCCGAATACGCATCAATGTGATTTTTGCCACGGCCACGCACGCCAACGCAGGCGATGCGGATCGTATCACTGGGAGTTCGGGCAGCATGTGAGCGCCCGGCTACCCCAAGCGCGGCGGCAGAACCCATCAGAAAATATCGCCGATTCATAATTTATACTCCTTGGAAGGCAAGCTCAGAAGGAACTGGGGACGCTCCTATCTTTATCAGCACTGACCTCCATTTGCAACTTTGCCTACGGCATTTGCCGATGGAAAAATGTTATTGCTGGGAAGCGTTTAACATCCAACCGGGAGTCGCACCGATGTAGTTCTGAGACAAATACGTACTGCCCTGTGCTCCCCCCATGTACCAAACCGTGACTTGGCGAGTTGTGTCATTTTGCCAGAGAAGATCAGGTACCCCGTCACGATCCATATCCGCTGCGCCACGCAAGCTCCAGCCTGGAGTGGCACCAATGTAGTTTTGTGATAGGTACGTACTGCCTTGTAGTCCACCCATAAACCAGACCGTCACTTGCCGAGTGGTATCGTTCTGCCAAAGCAAATCAGGAATGCCATCGCGGTTCATATCTGCTGCTCCACATAGCGTCCAGCCTGGGGTTGCGCCGATATAGTTCTGTGACTGGTATGAACTTCCTTGATCTCCGCCCATAAACCAGACTGTCACTTGTCGAGTGGTATCGTTCTGCCAAAGCAGATCAGGAACTCCATCGCGGTTCACATCTGCCGTACCCCTCAGAGTCCAACCTGCAGTTGTCCCTACATAACTCTGGCTCAACAACGTACTTCCCTGCTCTCCCCCCATGAACCACAACGCTACATCGCGTGAAGCATCATTCTGCCAGAGAAGATCAGGCACGCCATCTCGGTTCATATCTGCCGCGCCTCGTAAGGTCCAACCGGGAGTTGCACCGATGTAGTTCTGGCTTAGATAGGTGCTGCCTTGTGTTCCACCCATGAACCAGACTGTGACCTGCCTAGTAGTGTCGTTTTGCCATAGCAGTGTTGGTAAGGGACCGGTACGAAAAGAAAAGACTTCAGACTTCTTGAAAGTGCTTGCGTTTTTGGCGGCCACTTGCCAGTAGTAGATGGTATTCGACGCTAAAAGAGGCGGGGTATAACGGCTGGAAAGGGTAGTTGCTAGCAGCGCTGGACTAGGAGAAGTACCGAAATAAATATCATAGGAGGTTGCTCCGCCTGTGTCAGCCCACAGCAAAGTCGGATTCAGCGAGATGCCGGTGGAGTGATCAGCAGGCCACATAGGAGGCGCGAGCAATGGCAGGATCGTCAACGTCACCGATATCGACGTTCCTGTACCCCCGTTACTTGGAGAAAGAAAAATACTCCCTAGGTAATTGCCCACTACAAGGGCTTGGGTATTCTGTACGAAGACCTGAATGGTACTTGGTGTCCTACAAGACGAAATACAATTTCCGTTGCTTTGATCGCGGTCGAGAAATAACCAATTTCCAATAAAATTGTTCGTCAGAAAAGAAAAAAGGTCGTTCACCGGTGTAGCGATGAAATCAAAATCAGAGCCAGTACTAGTAATGGTCACTGCTTGGGGGAGTGGATCCGGGCCACCAATTACTTTCGTGAAATTAATGTTGGATACGTTCGAGAATGTCTGCGCCCGTAAACTGCCGTGAAAGGAGTGAATCAGCAACAGGAGCAGGCCAAGAAGAGCAACTCCTCTGCCTCGTCGAAAAGAGTGGAAAGTGGAAACGGCTATCAAGGGTGGCAAAGGCTTGATTATGTATGCAAAGAATCAGCACCACAATCACCCAAAAGATCTATACGCACCACCACTAGAACTTTTCCCACTGGACGCAGTTCAAAAAACTCACATCAAATTCTCATTCAGCGGACCAGATGAAATTCCTTTTGCTGTTTCAAAACCCAGTAAGCGTGACCAGAGGCATCCACGAATGCGTCTTCTTCCAATCCCATTTGCACTTCTTGGTTGTTCCACTCTGGCACGGGCGTCCATGCGGATAGCTCAATGGAAAACCAACTCATTGGCAGCACCTTTACGTCACCGCGTCCGGTGACTCCATCCTGGCGATCCCATAAGCCGATTAATGGGCCTGCGGCATGACCGTGATCTCCAATCGGATGACTATACACGCTACCTTTAATGCCGGCAGTTTGCATCGCTGCCAGGGAATCGCGCAAAATTTCGTTTCCTGTGCGACTGGGCCTCAGACGTTCCAGCACAATCTCCTGTAGCCGGTTGCCGTTTTGCAGTGCTTGCTTCAGGCCAGTTGGAACATCGGATTCTCCTTCCCGGAGCACATATCCCATATGCTGCGTATCTGTATTTAAGCGCATCGCAGTGATGCCGAAATCGGTGTGGAGCACATCGCCGCGTTCAATCACAATACCGTTTTCTTTGTGAAGAAAATCCAAGCCTTCCCGAGCGCCTGCCCTTTGCACCATCACGGAAGGATGAAACCACGTGCCATAGCCGAGATCATTGACTTGTTGACGCAACCACCAAACCACATCCTGATCCGTGGTCTTGCCAGGCGTGATCACCTCGCGGGAAAAAGCGCGCGAGATCAGCGAGTGCACAACCCCCATCATTTCGCGATACGTCGGCAACATTTCCGGCACTCGCAACTCCTGATACTCCAAGGCCAGATTCTCTGCCGGAATCACGCGTTTCGCGTTCTCCGGGCCAAGCGCTTCCATGAGTTTGTCTCGCATGCCAACAGTTAATCCGTCCGAGAAGGCATGAGTGGCGGAAATATCAACGGCAATATTCTTCGGCTTTCGCGCCTCCACTAATTTGCGCAATGTTTGCCACTGGGTGTCTCCATAGATCTCGTGCGCAGGCGCATCCGGGTCACGGTACACGGTGTACAACCCACCGTTAGAATCACCGCCCAGCGCAAGCCGTTCCACTCCTCCATTCGCACCTTTGTCGTAAAAGACATAAATCGTGGTGCGGCGAGCGGCAAAGACGGTAGGCGAAACCAACGAAAAGAAAGCCGGATCTTCCGCATATTCCCTGCATGCCACAATCCACATTGCTACGCCATGCTTGCGCATCAGCGCGGGAAGATGGTTGTCTAATCGGCTCTTGAGCCAACTCTGCTGCAATGCCGCTTGCTCCCGCAGGGAACCAGGCAGCAGGGCAGAGTCAGCAGCAAAGCAGGAAAGGGAAAAGAAAAAAGCAAGAACAACAAACAGCTTGCGCATCCGGTAAATAGGATAGCGGATGCGCAGCAGTTGCTAAATCATCCATCTGTAGGGAAACGCTACTCAGGCAACAGCACGCCGTCGCAAAGCACAGAGCAGCACAATTCCTGCCGCGCCAGTCAGCAGAAGGGTATTTGGCTCAGGAACAGCGTTTACTGCGCTGACCGAAACAGGAGAGCCTGTGTTCGCGCTAGCGGGATAAGTAGTCGTAGTCGCCATGCCTCGCGTGTTAAGGTTCACAGTTAAAGCATAGCCGTCCGCATTGGTAGTCAGAAGCGGCGTAATGCCATCCGTTCCGAACAAACCAAAATTGAACACGCTGCCTGTCAGTGCTGTGCTGCTTGGGTTGGTCAGGAGTGTCCCGGAAAGCAGCAAACGAAATTGAAAGCTAGTGCCAAAGGTCAGTGCCTGGAGTGCGTCATTGTTGTCCGCTGTGTTGCGCAAGATCAACGAACTAGAAAGACTGCCAGTGGTATCGCCTGAAACTGACGGCGAACCGCTCAACGTGCCACCGCCAGTAAATTGAAACAGGCTTAGGGTGGCCATGGCGGCATCCGAGGAAAGGTCGCCGGGGTTGAACTGGAAGTACAGCGTGCCCGCTGTACCGGCCAGACTACTTGTATTCACTGTGACGTTATAGGTAATCGGGGCAGCGACGGCTGTCGCGGCTGCCCACAAGCCAAGAAGAATCAGCGTTTTCATGGGTTCAATGTTCCTGTATACACGCGGGGAGCGTAGCTGATCCGCCCAGTGCCGGTGGTCTGGAACTGGACAGGAATCGTAACAGAAGCTCCTGCCGCCAAAGAAGAAGTGCTAAGAGAAAGATAAGGACTGCCGTTAAAGGTACCGGCACTGTTTGCCAACGTGGTATCTGCCGAAAGGCCGGTGATGGAGAGTTCCATAGGTCCGGTAATCGTCTGGGAACTTCCGTTGGTTACAGTGATGGTGCCGCTGTAAATCTTCGACACGCGGTTATACGAAAGGCCGCTTCCCGTAACGCTAACTAGGCTAGTAGCATCAATTACCACTGTGACTTTGGCAGAAGCAGTTAGCCCGCCGGAGTCAGTTACTTGATAGGTGAAAGAATCTGTGCCGGTCTTCCCGCAGCCGGAGTGTAGTTGGCCGTTGTGCCGGAATAAGTGACCGTTCCATGAGCAGGAGCCGTTGTGGTGCTCGCGGTCAAACTGTCTCCCGCATCCGGGTCGCTCACCTGCAGAGCGAAGGAACTGGGGGTATTGAACGAAACCACACTAGTCTGAGCCGTTGCCGTTGGCAGGTGGTTCAGCGGCAGAGTAAAGTAAGCGACTACTGGATCGTGGTCAGAGACTCGCTCTGGACGCGTGGCATCTCCCCGATAGGATTCCGGAAAATCCGCATTCACCCGTCCATACGCTACTTGTGACAAGCGCGGCAGAAGTTTGCTGCTCACCAGAATGTGATCCAGCACTTGCGCCGTGCCGTCAAAGGTATCCGAATACTGTTGAAGCATCGGCACATAATCCACCAGATCCGTCAGTATCGGATTGACCAGGCCCGACGCGGGTGGCACCACTACTTGGCTGGCGGGAACCGGGTTGCCTCGCACGATGCCAAGCACATCCACGTATCCGTCACTCACTTGGTAAGCGTTGTAATCGCCCACGGAAATGATGTTCTCGCCTTGTGCCTGATATCCCTGAATCACGTTAGCCAGAAACTCCGCTTGCGCTTCCCGCTTGGCACGTACACGCGCTCCATTGGTAGAAGTGCCGGATACGGTGTTGTCATTGATGCTGAGCAAGGAGCGAAGGTGATTCACAATAAACGTGACCGGCAAGGCTTGATCGGAATCCGAGCGTTTTACCGTGGCATGCATCACCAGAGAAGGCCGGTCATTCAGTAGTGCCTGCGTGCCGCTAGTGGGATCGGTATATGTGGTGTCCTTGCCCATCTGTACAACGTTCAGAACGGTGACCTTGGGCGACTTTGCCAGAATGCCCACGTTGATGTCGCTGATGTCATTACCGGGCACAAGATAGCTCTGGTACATGGGATCAGGTAACCCGGCGGCTACCGCATCCTGACTAATTTGCTTTGCCAAATCTTGAAGCGTAGTCAGTTTTTCCATCTCTTCCACACCTAAAATGTCCGGGAGTTGCGTCACCTTGATGATGGCGGCGGAAGCTTTCTTTAGACGGTTGCTATATGCCGTAGCGGTTAGCGCGACATCGCTGCCAGGGTCGTCCACGGTGTCATAGAAGTGCTGAAGATTAAACGATCCCACGGTCATCACAGAAGCACTGGGAGCGGGAACTGCGGTGTAAGTCACGTTTCCGGTGACAGTGTAAGGAGTAGCGGGAGCAGCATCCGTGAGAAGAGAGTAAATGCCGTACTGGTAGTCGATCACACCCACCAGATTCGAAACGGTTGCGCCAGTGGTTACCTCCAGAGCAGTGGCACCGGCTTGCCCTAAGCTGTTCACTTGCAGGATTTCCGGATTGTCATCCCAACGGGGAACCGTGGAAGGAGCGCCGCTCGGGAGCGTATCGAAGGCATCCACGCCCGGCTCACGGAAAGGCCGCGGCGTACCGGGAATCACTCCATAAAACAGCCCGTTGCTGGTTGCCGTGGCAGAAGCTTCGTTCACTGTGCCTTGCGTGGGTGCTACTACGGTTAAGGAACTAACCGCCACTCGCATGCCTTCGTATTTTTCACGCTGAAAAAGCCCACCCGTAGGGCTGAAATCGGCACTAGTCAGCACAACAGGAGTCGGAAGCGCCTGTGCAGTGGCAAGCAAACTTGTTGTGGGTGAGTCGATTTCCGTGATGGAGGAATACCCAGTGTCGGGCGTGTATTCGGCGACCGTGCCGCTCACGCAAACAGAGTTCCCTATGGCAGCAGCCGAAGGCGGCGTACTGGAGGTGAACACAAAAACACCGTCCGAGGTGTTAGGGTCGCCATCACCGGGCGCGGGCATCTGAATGAAATAGCCATTTCGTCGCAGCGCCGTCACCACACCGCTGGTAGTTACCGCAGTACCCGTGAAGGGCGACGTATTGCCATTGCCTTGTATCTGGGCAATGGTGCCGGTGGGCGTACAAGTGGTTGGGCCGCCGCTGGTCACGGTGACGGTATAGATGATCGAGCCACTGGCGCCAGCAGTGTCACTGGCAGTAACGGTGAGGGAGAAAGGAGACCCAGTTGCGGTAGTAGGCACGCCGCTCAGAAGACCTGCCGTGCTGAGCGTCAGTCCAGGAACAGCACCGCTGGTGGTCGAATATGTATAACTTCCATTCCCCCCGGATGCCGTAATCGTCTGGTTATAAGCAGATCCCACCACACCTGCAGGCAGGGTGGAAGGCCCAAGCGTTAGGGTTCCCCCAGCAGCGCAAGGGTTCGCCGTGCTCCCTGTATTGCGAGGATTCGGAGCGCCAGTCATAAAATCCGAACTACTCACCCCGGTACTGGTACAGCCTCCAGACTTACGGAGGGCGGCAGTGGTATTGGTCAGCACAGGAGCCGGGTTACTGCACTGATTGGCAGCCGTTCCAAAAGGAACAAAATCCAAAATCGTTGCGTCGGAAGGGCACAAAGTGCCTGCAGCGATTGCGGTGGTGCTGCTGACCAGCGCGACTTTTCCTGTAGTTGCGCTCAGAGCAAGACTTCCCGAAGCATCCGGTGTTGGCAAGTCCACGCTGCCGCCCGTACCAGCCAATTCCTGCACCAGAAAGTAACGGCCTGGCCCAAGCGCGAGTGTGGTGTTAAGAGGCGTCACCATCCAGGTAGGCGAAGCGGAAGCAGAGGCGGCGTATTGGACGCTCAACCCGCTAAGCGACACCGCAGAGGTGCCACCATTGAAAATTTCAATAAAGTCGTTCTTGTAAGTGGCCCCGGTATTGCCGCCGCCACCATACACTTGGCTAATCACTAGGCAACCGGTGCCGGAACATTGAGCTTGGGCGGAAATCCCAATAAAACACGTAACGCAAAGAAGTTTTAGCAGTCTGGCAAACAAGGGATGTGTATCCTCGAACAGTATCCGAGGGTATCATGCTGTTGCTCCCGAACGATAAATGTTTGATGAATCGATTCAGGCGTAACCGTCAGCCAACGTGCGGCATCTATTAAAATTAAGACCCGCTCGCCTGTAGGTTTATACTACATTCAGGAGATTTTCTCGACATGCGCCTATTCTCCCCAACTTGGACTGGCAGAATTGCCTCCGTTTGTGTGCTTTCCTTGGCAATTAATCCGGCCCTTTTTGCCGGCAAAGATACAAAAAAAGACCCGGATGAAATCGGCAATCGGGACGTGGGCAAAGGGGTAAATTTCTATTCGATTGAGAAAGAAATTGCCCTGGGCAAAGGAATGGCCCAGGAAGTGGAGCGGCAGGCGCGGATTGTGGATGACCCGATCATCGCTGAGTACGTGAACCGCGTTGGGCAGAATCTGGTCCGGAACTCCGATGCAAAGGTACCGTTCACCATTAAGGTGATTGATTCGGACGAAGTAAATGCCTTTGCCCTGCCCGGCGGCTTCTTTTTTGTTAATACCGGCATTGTGATGAAGGCCGATAACGAAGCGGAGATGGCGGGGGTGATGGCGCATGAAATTGCTCACGTGGCGGCACGGCATGGCACACGCCAGGCAACGCGAGGGCAGTTGGCGAACTATGGCTCCATTCCCTTGATTTTCCTAGGAGGATGGGCGGGTTACGGCATCCGGCAAGCCGCCGGGCTGATTATCCCGATGGGATTTCTGAGCTTCAGCCGTGGTTTTGAAAGCGAAGCTGATCTCCTGGGTCTGGAGTACATGTACAAAGCCGGGTATGATCCTGAGTCGTTTGTGGACTTCTTTGAAAAGATTCAGACTTTGGAAAAGCGGAAACCAGGCACCATCTCGAAACTGTTTTCCACCCATCCCATGACGGAGGACCGCATCAAGAACTCTCAGAAAAATATCCAGGAGTACTTGAAAGCGAAACCGGAATACGTGCTCACCACCTCTGAGTTCAATGATGTAAAAGGCCGGGTTCTGGCGCTTCACAATCACCGCAAGATTGACGATAAGGACGCCAACCGTCCGAAACTGCGGCGCTCTCCCGGATCTGGCACCATCGACGATGGCTCGTCCGATGGGGACAAGAAGACCAAGCCGGATTCAGACGAACGCCCCACTTTGAAGCGTCGCGATACAACCAATTAATTTATTTGGAAGGCAGCTTGCTCTCTTCAGAAAGTGCAAGCTGCCTTTTTTGATTCTTAATCAGGATCAAAGAAAGAAAGGTAAAACGTTATGTTTGAAGGACTTTTACAACCCAGTCACCTGCTGCTGATTGCCGCTGTCGCGATGCTTTGTTTCGGACCCAAGAAACTGCCGGAATTGGGGAAAGGCCTAGCCCAGGGAATTCGTAGTTTCAAAGACGGCATCAAGGAAGCAGAACAGCCGTCTAAACCGGAAGCAACAGAAAAGAACGTTTAACCCGCTGTCACCCCGGCCAAACCTAATTCCTGCGCTCGCTCTTGCATAGCAGCAATGCAGAACTGAATATGATGGTCTAATTCCAGTCCCATTGCTGCTGCTCCTTCCGTAATATCTTCCCGGCTCACTGAGCGGGCAAACGCCTTGTCTTTCATCTTCTTTCGCACGGAAGCTACATTTACCTCCTGGACGCTGCGCGAAGGCTTCACCAAAGCAACGGCTGAAATGAATCCCGAAAGCTCATCACAGGCAAACAAAGTTTTCTCCAGCGGTGTCACGCGAGACACTCCGCTGTAGTTCGCGTGTGACAGAATAGCGCGCCGAATTTCTTCCGGAACCCCTCGCTCTTGGAGAATGGCTTCGCCTTTCATGGGATGATCTGGCGCATTGGGGTACATTTCGTAATCGAAGTCGTGCAGCAGCGCCGTCACGGACCACTTTGTCTCGTCTTCCCCGAACTGGCGGGCATACGCAGTAACACAAGTCTCCACCGCTAAGGCATGCTTCCGGAGGCTTTCCCCTTTAGTGAACTCAAACAAAATGTTTAAAGCTTCCGAACGAGTCAACATGGTGCCATTATGCTGCACCGAGCGCTACCAGGTAACTTAATTTGTGATTCGCGAAGGAACTGCATCCGGCGTCGGCGGGATCATTCTCTTCTGCGCGGAAGAAGTTCGTGCTCTTTCTTCGCAAACCGAGCGCATCAGGACGAGTAGCTTATCCGTGGAGCCAGCCCAGGAGATTTCTTTTTCCAGGGCGGCACGTACCTTTTCTAAACGTGCCTGACGCAGAAAGGGATCTTGGAGCAGTTTGACCACTTGCGAAGCAAACGTTTCCGGAGTGGATGCCACCGTGAATAATGATTGCAATTCCGGCTGAAGGAACTCCACTCCCATGGGCGTAGAAACCACATAAGTTCCGCCGAAAATAGCCTCTGCGATCTTATTCTTGAATCCGCTCCCTGACACCATGGGAGCCACAAACAGCGAACTGGCGGAAATCAGTCCGGCAAGATCCTCCACAAAGCCTGTGATTTTGATGTTTTCTGTTTCCCGTTTTTTCAACTCCGGAACCGGATTGGCACCAGCAATCACCAGCTTGGCATCCGGTATTTGCCGCAAAATCAAAGGGAAAACATGATCCGTCAACCATAAGGCGGAACCATAGTTCGGCGCGAAGTTCATGTTTCCGGAGAAGATAATCTGGTTCGGTATTTTGGAGACGGAAACGCTTGGCTTGACCTCCCCTACTCCGTTCAACACCGTTACATTCTTTTCAGGAGAACCAGTATGGCGATTTAGCACTTGCTGATCCACGGCAGAAACCACCATGTTGCGTGTGGCGTGGCGTCCATAGTGCCGTTCAATCAATACCTCGCCGATCATTCTTCTGAGCGAATAGAGTCCGCTCCGCCATTGCTGATTCGCTAACTGATGTTTTGCTTCCCGGTAAAAATACAGGCTTTCGGAATCGCAGAAATCAATAATGCAGGGAGCCTCCTTTGCCAGAGCAACAGAAAGGAAGTGGAGCCTCCGGTTCGAAATCAGGAAAAGATCACTTTGCTGCTGTTGCAGCAACAAACGCGCTCGTTCAATTACCTCTTTGCGCGCTGATCGTAAAAGGTAGTCATTGAAAGCAGGATGAAACAGCAAGGTTCCCAAGCGTACACGCCATCTTGGCGGAAGCAAAAGTTCCAGGCGAGCGAAACCAGAGATTGCTCCACTGTTCTGTAATCCTTGAAACCATTCCTGCGTTGCCGCAGCATCTGCAGTTTGTACTGTATAGATCAGGTAAACTTGGTGCCCTCTGGCAATCAACTCACGTGAAAAGTTCAGAAAGCGAAGAATGCCCCCATGGTGGTTGCGACTGGAATACGCAAAATCAATAAACCAGCTCACCCGGAAGAGTTGCCCATTCTTAGTCATTGCTTGTCAACCATCCGCCTGTTTCTTACCAAAAGTAGCAAATATACTGCTTCGTCTGAAGCAAAACTTGCTATATCAAGGGAAATATAGGGGATGCGCCAGCAAGGAGAATGGTTAGTTGGCGCTGCGCAGCCAAAGCAAGAAAGCACGAATGTGGGAAGTGCGTATCTCCAGGCGGCCAGAAAACGTTAGCTTCTCCGAAGTTTCTACACGGGCTTCCAGCCAAATGCCACTATGTCCGGCCAGGATCGAAACGTGGTTGTGCTTGGCCTTTCCACTAATGGCTGGATACTTCTACTTCCACAATGCTTCTGCCCAATCGACGAAGCACCCAGGATTTTCCTTGCAGTATCTCTTCAGCAGTCGGAACACGGAGGATGAACAACATAGCGGCATACACTGCCACAAAAGCGGTTCCTCCGATCAGCAAAGGGAATATCGGTTGCCAGTGGGTGGCTGCAATGTGGATAGCAAATGCAACCACTCCGCCTGCCAGGGAGGCTCCCCCAATTTTTGCTATATCCACCAGCAGAACCAAGTCCCCTCGGTGGAGATGGAGCAACTGTGCGGTACGCTGCAACGCGATGAACCGCGAAATGTACTGCGCAACCACCACCAGCGCGATGGTGCCCGTTAACCCAATGCCTGGTAAGCCGAACCAGAAGGAGGCGATCAGTGCCGCCAGCACAATCACGTTGAGCCGCAGCATAAAGTAACGCTGTTCCGCGTAAGCTCTCATAATAGGGTCAATCACAATCGCCGTAAGCGGCAGAAACAGGAGGTTAATGCGAAAAACAGGAACACTTTGCGCATACCGCGATGTGTAAAGCAGCGTAATAAACTCTGCTGCCATGACCGAAAGAAAAGCATAAACAGGAAAGAAAACCGCAGCCAGGGTACGCATCACTTTCGCGGTTAACACCTTGATTTCTTCCTGGCCGCCCTGGTGTTGCAAAGCGCTGACGCGGGGAATCAAAACGGAACTCACAGAATCACTCAAGATTCCAATTAGCGGAAGCTGAAAGCATCCAACGGAATACACAGCGAACATCGTCGGCCCAAATTGGCGAGAAACGAAGTAATTATGCACATCCATCTGCAAGACCCACAAAAAACTGGTAACTCCCATTGGAATCGCGTAGGAGAGTTGATGGCGAAGTGAATTCCATTCGAAATAGCTCCAAAATCGCCCAAAGTTTTTGTGAAAGTAATGGAACATGATTCCTACCAGCAGCGCGGAATACGCAGCCGTTGCGAGCACAATGGCGTGTATGTTTCCCCACACTACCGCGGCAATCAGCAACAGTATGGTACGCATCAGGTTTGCCACAACAATGTAGCGAGCAGCTAACTGGGAGTCCTGGTTGGCAACGGAAATTGCTTCCAGCAGAAACGAATACACCCATAAAATTACTGTTAATCCAACCAATCGACCAGAAGCCGCCAGAGCACCACTGCCGAAAACTGATTGCAGCAGGCTGGGCATCACCATCAAGACTCCCCCGCAAAGCCCGGTTGTTAGCAAATAGAACAAAAGAATGTAGTAAACAACCCGCGCCTTTTCCTGGTAAGTTTGCGAACGCGGCAGAAAATAAAAGGCACTCATCTGCACGCCCATGGGCAAAAGATTGTTCGCTGAGCCAAGAATTTGAAACAGGAGCTTATAGTTCCCAAACTCTTCCGTGCTCAATCGCCGCGCTAGCAGCAAGGGAAGAACAATGGTGAAGATAAAGCCAATGGTTTTTGCCACCATGAGCCAAGAGGCACTGGCGGCCAGTGAAGTAGGTTTAGTTCCAGCCTGAGACACGTATCATTCATTAGTGTCCCCTATATGGGAGCCTTCCAGAGGAGAATGGGTCAGAGTCTGCCATACTGTTCGAAAACATGGCAAACCGCATTCTCCGCTGTTCACTTGTTTTGGGATTATTAGGCTTGGCGAAAGCCCAAGATGAGCCGAATCCGAAAACGCTGATTCCGCAAGCCACTTTGGAAGCGATTGCCAACGAGGTAAGCGGAACTTTAACGTTTCAAAGCATTCTGGATCTTGCCGGTTACGAGCATGACCGTCCGGCGGAGGAATACCGCTCCACTTATCGGGAAGCGGCCTACATTGAACAAAAGGCAAAGCAATACAACCTGGAAGATGTTCATATCGAACGCTTTAAGCTGCAGGTCAAGACCTGGGACGGCGAAAAAGGCGAGTTGTGGCTCCTGGGCAAAGACGGTTCCAAACGCCTGCTGATGAGCTATCGCGATGTGGCTGCTTCCCTGGCGCCCGGTAGCAAGTCAGGCGATGTGAATACACAGTTGATTTGGGTAGGTGCTGGCACGGACAAAAAAGATTACGTGGATAAGAACGTGTCAGGAAAGCTGGTGCTGGCCAGTGGAGGCGTGTCGGCGGTCCATAACTTGGCCGTGCGGGAGTTCGGCGCTGCCGGTGTAGTCACATTCGCAAATACCACCGGAAAACCCATTGACCATCCCGATGAGATCGCGTGGCAGAACCTGGGTGGGCGCGGCGGTGATGGCGGGGGAAAGACCACTTTTGGCCTGATTCTTTCTCATCGGCTGGGCATGGAGTTGGTAGACATGGCAGAACGCCATGAAACCCTGAACGTTCACGCCATTGTGAAAACCACGGAATACGACGCAGAAATGCAGGTGCCCACATGCGTCATCAAAGGCAACGGGGAAAGCCAGCAGGAATTAGCCATGACCGGGCACCTGTTCGAAGGAATTGCCAAGCAGGGCGCGCTGGATGATGCTTCCGGCAGCGCCACAGCCTTGGAAGTGGCGCGTGCCTGGAAGAAATTGATTGACGACGGCGTGCTGCCGCGACCCCGGCGAACGGTTCGCTTCTTATGGATACCGGAAATTCAGGGAACGCGCGCCTATCTGGAACGCTACCCGGAAGAAACCAAGCGGATGGTAGCTGCCATTTCCATGGATATGGTTGGCGAAGACGTTACCAAGAATCACAACAGTCTTCATTTAATGCGAACCCCGTATTCCGTGAATAACTTCATCAACGAAGTGACGCAACAATACTTTGAGTACGTGGGAGACACGAATCGTGAAAAGGTACAAAACCGAAGCGTGGCCTATAGTTTTCGGTTCCCGATTGTGGATCCGCAAGGGACGCGGGACCCGTTTTATTTCAATATCGATAAGCACTATGGTTCCAGTGACCATTCCGAGTTTCTCCGGCAGAATGTGCCAGCGGTGCTGTTCAACAATTGGCCGGACGTTGGCTACCATACCAGCGAAGACCGGGCCTCCAATGCCGATCCGACCCAGTTGAAACGTGCCGCATTTATTGGCGTAGCCAGCCTGAGCACCATGGCGAACGCGGGTGGCCCGGGAGCCATTCGCATTGCCGAGATGACGGTGGGCAATGCTGCCGCGCGAGCAGGAGTGCAGCTTGGCTTGGCCTTGCAAATGGTGGGCGAAGGAGGTTCCTACGCGGAAGCTCAGAATCTGATTCATCAGGCATACGTCCGGGAAGGGGAAGCCATTCGCTCTACAGAGGTTTTGGCGGAAAATGCTGAGGCACAAGCGAAAATCGAGACACTGGCCAAAACCTTTACGAGCACGGGTGAAACAGCGGATACGGCCCGCTTAAAGGAATATGCTGCCTTGAGCGGCAACAGCAATGTTTCGCAAAACATGAGCACGGATGACCAAAAGGCAGCGCGGCTGGTTCCCATTCGGAAAAAGGCACCCGCCGCCGGGGGTATGGGCAGCGGAGGCGGGCAGCGTCAGGGGGGTGCTGCAGGTGCAAACAATACTCCGGTGGATCGTGCGGAAGCTTCCCGGACCCAATACAATGCCATGGAAATGAGGGGGTTCGCAGATGGCAAGCGGAGTGTGCTGGAGATTCGGAATGCATTAAGCGCCGAATATGGTCCCCAACCGATCATAAAAGTACTGGCCTTTTTTGAAAACGGAGCAAAATCCGGAGAGTGGGAACTAAAGGAAAAATAAGCTGGAGAGTGTTACCGTAATCGTTGTGACTGCCCAGAAGATTCTTTCTTTCATTACCGAAATCGGAGTCGTTCCCGTGGTGCGTACCTCCAGCGCGGAAGCGGCTCTGCAAGCGATTGACGCCATCTACCAGGGTGGCATTCGTTCCGCCGAAATCACCATGACCGTGCCCGGCGCATTGAAAGCATTGGAGAAAGTTGCCGATAAATTTGGCGATAAGCTGATGCTGGGGGCAGGCACCGTGTTAGACCCGGAAACGGCAAGAGCCTGCATGCTGGCAGGCGCACAGTTCTTTGTTACGCCAAATTTGCGCCTTTCCACCATTGAGATGTGTAAACGGTATTCCAAGGTGATCTGCATCGGTGCGCTTACCCCCACGGAAGTGGTGACCGCTTGGGAAGCAGGCGCGGATGTGGTCAAGGTTTTTCCTGCGGATTCCGTAGGAGGCGCGAAATATATCAAAGCATTGCGTGGTCCCCTGCCCCACATTGAAATGATTCCGACCGGCGGAGTGAATCTGGAAACTGCGGGCGATTTCCTGAAGGCAGGCGCGTGCGCAGTGGCAGTGGGCGGCGAACTGATCAATGCCAAACTGATTCAGGAAAAGAACTTTGATGCCCTTGAGGCAAAAGCAAAACAATATCTTGCAGTCGTGGCAAAAGCACGGCAGGAGATGGAGCCGCAACTGGCGGCTGCCCGTTAGAAGGGCCTCTGCCTCCCAGCATTTCCGAAGCACCTTTAGCCAACTCCTGGACTGCCTTTTGGCAGACGCTGTTCCGCTATGAAGGGGAGAAGGTATTTCCCCTTCTCGCGCTGCGAAACTCTCTGGGAGTTGTGCTTCCCCTGATCGCGGGGATTCTGTTTGGAAATCTGCCCATTGGGCTGATCGTCAGCAGTGGTGCTTACAATGTTTCGTTTTCCGATGGCGTAGAGCCGTACGCTCACCGTGGTCGCCGTATGTGGAGGGCGAGTGTTCTGGTGGGCCTCGCCGTTTTTGCGGGCGGCATCTCAGACGTTAGCAACACCTGGGCAGTGGTGATTGCCGTCGCATGGGCATTTGGCGCAGGGATGCTGGTGTCCCTGGGTACGGAAGCGGCTGACCTGGGCACCATCAGCTTGGTAACGCTGGTGGTGTATGCCGCACAATCCATGTCACCCAAAACGGCCGCGCTTTCCGGGCTGTTGGCCTTTGGCGGAGGATTGCTGCAAACCGGCCTTTCGCTATTTTTCTGGCCGCTCCACCGTTACCGTCCTGAACAGCGTGAGTTGGCTCAGCTATACGGCGCTCTGTCTCAGATTGCCAGTGTTTCTTCCCACTTTTCTGGCGGACCTCCTGGCACTGCCGATGTCACCAAAACACGCTTGGTACTTGCACCGTTGATGCTGAATCACAATGTGGAAGCCGAGCGCTTTCGCTCCCTGCTTTCACAAGCGGAGCGCATTCGCCTTGCTTTGATCACCTTGGCGCGCCTCCATGAACGCATGGAGCACGAAGCGGCACTGAAAACGGAAATTGGGCAACTCGAACAGTTTTTGGAAGCTGCCGCTCGCGTTTTAAAAGAGATTGAACAAGAATTGAGTCCGGCCCGAACCACAGCTTTTTCCAAAGGTTCACTAGGGGAGTTGGAAAAGCTGCTGGCTCAGTTTCGACTTTCCACCGCTTATCGGAAACAGGAATCATTTGCGAATTGGGCACGTGATCTTGCCTTTCATGTGGAAGCTTTGGGAGGTCAATTGCGTGCCGCTTCCGAACTGGCAGGCAATACAACACCCGCCGGAAATGCTGCCTTTGCGCAGCGGGAAGCCCGAAAGAATTGGTATTTGCGATTGGAAGGGCCATTGGCAACCATGCGGGCCAACTTGACGTTTGGTTCCACAGCATATCGCCACGCGGTTCGGCTGGCGGCCTCCATTGCAATAGGAGATGGATTCGGGCGAGCCTTTCTGTTGCAACGGTCTTACTGGATTCCGATGACGATCGCCATTGTGTTGAAGCCGGATTTTACCAGCACATTTAGCCGTGGTGTGCTGCGCTTGATTGGCACGTTTTTCGGTCTTCTATTTTCCACGGCGCTGCTTTCCGTATTGCCGCATTCGCCCGTTCTTTCCGTGGTTTTGATCGGCATTTTTACGTTTTGCCTCCGCTCGGTAGGAGCCGCTAACTATGGCATTTTTGTGGCGATGGTCAGCGCCATTGTGGTGCTGCTGATCGGACTAACGGGAGTCGCACCTGCGGAAGTAATCAAGCCCCGTGGCATGAATACACTGGCAGGCGGCGCATTAGCGCTCCTGGCTTATTGGGTTTGGCCGACTTGGGAACGCACTCAAATCGGGGAAACGATTGCCCAAATGCTGGACGCATATCGCGCTTACTTTCGGGGCGTAATGAAGGTATGCCTCAACCCGGAAAACTGGGAAGCGGATTCCATGGAGCTGGATCAACTGCGGCAGGCAAGCCGGTTAAGCCGTTCCAATTTGGAAGCGTCCGCCATTCGCCTGGGCGTGGAACCGCGCAACGATGGGGAACGCATCAGCCTATTAAATTCCATGCTGGCTAGTTCCCATCGCCTGGTATACGCAATTATGGCGATTGAATCCGGTGGGCCAAACAGGCAACCGCCCGAAGGAGAGCGCGTGCTTCAAACGCTATCGCATGAAGTGGAGCTTACGCTTTACCTGCTGTCAGCGCGGCTTCGGGGATCGCCTTTGGAAGTGGAGCACTTGCCGAACTTGCGGCAGCGGAATGAACAGTTTCTGCTCACAAGCGAAGGGTATGGAAATCGCGACACTCTGCTGAATACAGAAACCGACCGCTTGGTCAACAGCTTAAATACTTTAACCGGCCAGATCTTTCGCTGGACTTCACCGTAGCCTTGCTTATGCTCCTGCCAGGGATAGGCCACCAGAGCGGCCTTCTCTTTTAGGAACAATCTTTCCATAGGCGCTAATTTTCTTTCTCCTTTGGTGCATCCTCTTCCTGCCTTTCGTGCCGTGGAAGCGGTAAACGCGCCTCCTCATAAGTGCTCCTAAGCTGGTCTTTCAGGCTCTTGAGCCTTCGGAATTCAGCCAGTTCCCGCGTCGCATCGGCAGCACGTCCGGAGTTGCGGTACAGGGTTGCCAAGCGCATGTGGCTGACCGGGTCAAACGGTTCCGCTTGAATGGCGCGCAACAGATAAGGTTCCGCCTTGCCGGGCTGCTCGGTTGCCATCAGCGCTTTTGCGAGGCCGAGATTTGCATCGGCGTCGTTGGGCTGCCGCTGAACAGCCCGCGAGTAGTGGGCAATGGCGCCCTCCAGATCGGATCGACCTAAAGCGATTTCCCCCAGCCTGCACTCGGATTTTGCATCCAACGGATTGTCCGCCAAAGCTTGCCGATATTCTTTTTCCGCCTCTTCCCGGTCACTTGCCGAGGAAGAAGCGCTCAAGGTTTCCGCGAATTGAAAATGAATACCGGGAAGCTGCGGGTCGATCTTCAGAGTCCGACGGTATTGTTGAATCGCACCCTCGACGTTTCCCCGTTTCGCCATCTCATTTGCCATCAGTTGCCGCAATCGCGCCGAACCCGGCGCGGCCATGGCAACACTCAACATGCTCTCGTCCGCGAGGTCCGAGTAGATGCGATGTGCCATGTAAAGGATGTTCGGGTCCGTCGGTCTGAGCCGCCGGAGAAGGCTGACGGTTGCAGCGGCTTTGTCCAGGTCATTCGCCGCATAGAACAGTTCAGTCAGTTCCGTTCCGACTTCCACACGCAGCTTTTCCTCTTGCAGTTGCGAGAACGAGCGTTCTAAATCCACCTGTGCTTGACTGGTCTGACCCAACTGCCTTTCGCATAACCCAAGGAGCGCTTGAATTTTCCATAGATCAGGCTGGAGCTTGAGGGCAGCACGCAACTCCGGGGCAGCTTTCGCATAATCATTCTGAAAAAAGATGAGCACGCCGAGATTGGCATGCGCGTCCGAGTTGTTCGGCTCAACAGCTAACACAGCGCTGAATTCACGAATGGCCAGATCCGGCCGGTTGGCCTTCAGAAATTCGTTGGCTTGCCTGGAATGCAGTTCCGCCTGCTGGTGTTTCCCCGGAGCAGTTTGAGAAAGCAACGGAGACGACACATGGAAAAATACACGGACGGCCAAACAGATGGTTACCTTGGCAGAAGGACGCATACTGTTGTTCATACTACAGGAGTGGGCGCATCGGAATGGCAGTGAGTAGAGCGATGCACCCAAACCAAAAAGTAAGCGTCGTCAGAAGGAAAATCGGGCGCCGAGTTGTAATGCTCTGCCGCCGACCGTGGTGCCGGTGATAATACCCGCACCAGCCGTTCCGATGCTGTTGCTTGGATTGCTGAAACTCGGGTGGTTAATGATGTTGGTTGCGTCAAACCGCAATTGGAGGCTCCCGCCTTCCAGCTTCGGAAGCGCCAGGTTCTTGCCCATGGAAAAATCAATGTCCGACATTCTCGGTCCACGAAGAATGTTTCTTCCGGAATTTCCAAAGGTAAAGGGAGCGGGTTGGGCGAAAGCCGCTGTGTTGTACCACCTTTGAATCGTGGGGTTCGGCAGGCTTGGATCTCCTACCAGGTTGGGGTACCAGGTTCCCGCCAAGGCTCCTGTCTGGTTTTGCGTGCCCATGATGGGGGTAAAAGGCGTGCCGGATTCCACAATAAAAATGGTGGAAGCCTGCCAGCCTCCCAGCACAGCATCCAGCATTCCGTTACGGTTCAGGAACGTCTTTCCTTTTCCGACTGGCAGTTGGTATACCAGGTTGCCTTTAAACATGTGCGGCACATCGTTGTTCGACAGGCCATAGTTCGAAGCCAGATCATACGCATTCTGCCAGTATTGAGAGCCGGCCTGCCCGCCCCACCCGGACGAATCCTGCGTGTCCAGGAACTTCGACCATGTGTAGTTCACGTCGAAACTGAATCCGCGGCTGAATCGCTTCCGGAGAGTTAACTGCATGGAATCGTAGTTTGAGATGGCATCGTAGCGGTCTGCATTAATGGACAAAAACTGCGGGTAAGGCCGGTTCGCCTGCGGAGTTCCCTGCCCCAGCCGGTTAAGAGGAACTTGATTAAAATCTGTGGGATTGGAAAGACCGGTCCCCCTGTTGCCGACGTAAGCCGCTTCCGCCACCATGCCGCCGCTGATCTCGCGCTGAAAACTAACGTTCCACTGGTAACTGTGAGCAATTGGCGTGTGGTACGGGTAGTAATAAACGTTTTGGCCATTGTACGCCTGAGGAGTATTGTTAGCCGGATTTGCCACCACCGTATTCAAAGGGGGATTGGCACTGGAAAGCTGAAACAAAGGCTGAACCTGATCCGTACTGGATTCTGATCCTCGCGTTCCGCTGCCGAAGCCGACTCCGTGACCATTGTTGGCATAGAGATCGGTGCTCCACAGGTAGGCATAGCTTCCAAAGCCTCCGCGTATGGCCCAGCGTTTTCCGGGAGACCAGGAAAATCCGATCCGGGGAAGAAACAGATCGTGGATGGGAGCCTGAATCGTGTCTCGCCCGCCCATGCCTTGAAACCAGATTGCTCCGGGAGTGTTGGTGGCAGGGTTGGTGAGATTCGGATCAAACAGGCCGATGCGTCCTCCGACCTCACTCCACCCGCCCATGATTTCATAGCGAAGACCCAGATTCACTGTGAGGTTTGGCCGGATCTTGTAATCGTCCTGGACAAAGAATTGGGGGGATTTCATCCGCACTCCGGTCACTGGCAGATTGGAAGCGCTCCAGGCGCTCACCGATCCCGTCAGGAAATCCGCGTAACCGAGTCCGCTCTTGCCATCAAAGGGAGCCCGCTGCGTAAAAATCGAGCCAAACGTGTAGGAAGCGGAATGGAGGTTGCCCCACGGATTGGTGTTGTCTTGAAGCGCCTCCAGCTCGCCGCCAAACTTGATGATGTGCCTGCCGCGAATCATGGTGACCACATCGGAAGGGGTTAAGGAGTTCTGGGCCAATATGGCATTTGTTCCCACACCGATGCTGGTGCCGCCGACAGGCCCGCCGATGGACACGTCCGGAAATACATCCGCCACGGCGTACTGTATGCCCAGTTTCTGGGGAAAGCCTTGCCCAAGATTGACGGAAGCATCATAGTCAGCTTCTCGCCGGAACGCTAACCGGAATTCGTTGATCGTGGACGGGCTCAGAGTCCATACGTCCGTTGCCTGTGATTCGTATGAGCCGGCCCCGCCACGATAGCAATCTGCTGGGCAGTCCGGTGTCGGAGTATAGCTGGTTGAGGTTAACTGGTTGATGGAAAAGTTAAGCCGGTTGTTGGCGGAGATATTGTAGTCCAGCCTCCCGAAGTATCTGGCCGTGCGCCCCGGCGAAGTGAGTGCTCCTTGCCAGTTATTGACCACACCGGGACGATTTGGCAGGGGAAAGTAGGCTTGTATGTTTGCTGCCACCGGGTCAATACGGTTGGCCGGGATCTGGTTGTTCGGAAACGGCTGACGCACTCCGTTGGAAAGGCTCGCGGGATCGTAGATAATCGGGAAAATTGCCGTGTTGGAGAAATTTCCGGCTCTCATGTCAGCCGTGGGATAGGTGTAAAACGGATAGGATGTGGCATTGTTGATCAGGCGGTCGTGATTGAAGTAGAAGAATATCTTGTCTTTCTTGATGGGACCGCCCACTGCACCCCCAAAGTTATTCCGCCGAAGAATAGGCACAACGGGCGTAAAAAAGCTTCGGGCATTGAAGAAATCATTCTGCAGGTACTCATAGGCAGAGCCATGGAACCGGTTCGTGCCGCCTTTGCTGATCTGGTTGAACACAGCGCCGCCGATGCCATATTGAGCATCAAAGCTCGAGGTATTGATTTGAACCTCCGCTACGTTTTCAAAAACACCCACCGTTACGTTTGAGCTGTGGGGATTGGTGATGTTGCCGCCGTCAGAGAGCCAGTTGTCCTCATAGCGCATATTCCCGTTCACCGCCAGAGATGTTCCGGAGCCTACGACGCCGGGCAGGGCTTTCGTGAAATTTGTCCAGCTCTGGCCGACGTTTGGCAATTGCATCATGGTTTCCGTCCGGAGCGTGATGGACTGCTCGCCGGTTTCGGTCTTCAGCAGGGTGGCCTGGGCGCTGACCTGAATCTCTTGTGAGGCGGTTCCTACATCCAGGCGCGCATCCACGGTGATGACTCCCACGCTGAGAACCACGCCGGACCGCGCCAATTTGTCAAATCCTTCTTTGCTGAAAGTAAGAGTGTAGTTGCCCGGTAAAATCGAAACAGCATCATAGATTCCTGCTTCATTCGTGAGCAGTTCACGCATCACTCCCGTATCCGTATTCAGGAGCGTAACCCGGACACCGGGAACTATTGCGCCTGAGCTATCCGCCACCGTTCCGCGAATCTCGCCAGCGTTGGTATTTTGAGCAGACAGACTGCCCGTATAAAGGAATAAGGAAGGCAGCACCACGTACGTCGCTATCCACAGAAACCGCACTGCTATTCGGGATCTTAGAGCCATTTCCTGCATTTGGACACTCTCCTCTATGTAGTTGGGAGCCACAGTATCACGGAAGGGAATTTCCACAACTAGTCTTTAGTTAGGTTGTTTCGCCCGGCAGCACTCGGCAGCAAACAACGTTGCGCCTCTATGGTCTACTGTTAATTCTGGGCCGTTCGCCTACTGAGTTGCGTATGAAAGAATTGCCAGCTGAGGTCAGGGTTGGAGACCTGGAAAGCAGGAAAGAAAGGTTCGCACGTGATCATCCAGGCTGCGAAATAAAGAGACAAGATCCATGGCAAGTCTCCTGAGAATGATAGGCTCGCAACGAGCCGCTTACATCGAACTCACGTTACCTAGCAAACACTGAGGGCATTGTTAACTCTTGGGCGTGTTTCTCCTTACGAAATAGTTTTGTTTTTCAGGCAAATGCCTTATAGGCTTATGGCACGCCAATTTTTACACTTCATTCATGACCCATCCGGAGTTGAATGACTCACGAAGAAAACCAATTGCTTCCGGAGAGCAAATCGAATTTATTCAGGAAGAATTACGACGAGGCATCGCTTATGCCGTTCTGGCGCTGGAATTTAAAACCAAACGGCTTCCCTGTTGGACGTACCGGAAACAAGCTCGGTCTGCACACGATTTTGTAGTACACATGCTGGCTGCGATTTCCATTTCAGAAGCGCAGTGCCAAGGCATTCATATCGATCTTTGTACTTTGTGGCTGTTGTTAGAAGAACTAGGGGAGTGGGAGGAAAGAACGTTGATGCCAAGGACACTGCCTCTGCAGTGAGCTTTTGCAAGAACTAGATTCTGCTCACTCCCCCTTTACTTTGCAGATCACTACTTCAAAATAATGGGAACATCGCACACCGTGTTTTCCCACATGAACTTCAACATACCCGTGCGTTCCCCTGCGGACTGCACGCTCATGGTGAACTGTTCCACAGGAGTGTTGCTCCGTCCTACGTTGAGCGCTACTTGACCGATGTCATCCGCCTGGTTTTTCTCGTGATCCAGACCCCACTGATCCGACTTCTTATTCACAATCAGCTTCCATCCGGAGGCAGAAGGAAGAGTAAACAGAGCATAGCTGCCCGGTTGCAATGTTAAGCCGCCCAGATCGATGGCAGCATCCGTTTTCAGCACGGTGGCTTCATCGGCTCCCAGCCGCCACACCTGACCGTAAGGAACCAACTCGCCCCCTACTGCTTTCCGCCCTTTCAGGTACGGTCTGCCATAGGTAAGGGAAATTTGTTTTCCTCCGATGGTGGCGGAAACGGTTTCATGGGGACTCTTGCGAGGTTGGCTATTTTGCGCCAGAAGGGTGCTCGCCATCAGGAGAGCGGGAACAATTCGAATCATCACCGTTCCATTCTACTGAATCGCAAGCGTTGCTACATTGCTGGCGCGTCCGGCAGAAGTGACTACCACCTGCGCATTTCCGGAAGCAATGCCTGCTGGAATCTGGCAGTTAATTTGATCCAGGGCATCATAACCAGGAGCTAGACCAGCATAGGAAACCGGGCAAGCCTGCCCTCCCACAGTGACCGTAGGGGAAATGTAAAAATTGGGTGCGATTGCCCCTAAGCCGGTCAGAAAGAGGGATACGTAATCGCCAGCATGAAGGGGTGTGGAAGAGTTAACCAATGACCCAGTGACGCCATTCAAAGCGGAAGCAGGACCAGCGCCGGAACCATCCTGCGTAAAAATGGTAGGGACCACAGGTTGTACCAACACATTGAGCGTGTGCTTTCCGGCAGCATTCACCACGCTTACCGTGGCTAAGCCGGAAATGGAGGAAGGCAGAATCGCATTGATCTGGTTCGGCGTGACCACAATCAGGCGAAGCGCAGTGCCATTCACCAAAACCTGCGCGCCGTTCAGCATTGTGGGAAAATTTCCGTCCGTAATGGCGACTGTTCCTGTGCCAAAGTTCTTGCCGTAAATCGAAATATACGAAGCAGGGGCGACACTCAAGGGGAATACTGCTGCTGCGGACGGCAACACACGTGCGATTTGCGGCCCGTCTTTCGCCACCACAGCATTGGTAAATCCTGGCTGCACCGTGAGTGAGGAACGCAGCGTCGTCATGCCGGACTGAATGATCAAATCCTGCGATTGTGAAGAGAGCAGTTCCGTATAGGCAACTGCCTTATTGTCCGCGACATTTAGCGTTTTGCTGACAGTGGCCGAATCGATGGACAGGAAATCGTCAGCTGCGGATTTTGCCCGCAAAGCGAGTCCGCCTCCGCTGGCAAGAGCCGCATTTTGTTCCGCTGCTTGCCCTATTGTTTGCCAAGTGGCGGTATTTGCGAGAAACGAGACCACCATCTGCGCCACAGGATCTGAATCTGAGGTGACAGAAGCGATAGCCGGAGCGCTGGAAGGGCAATACCCGGCAAAAATTAACAAATCGCTTTTGGTATGACAGGCGGAAATGATGCGGGTTCGGTTTGGCAGCGCGAAACCGATGCTGCCGCTGGTTAAGGAAACAATGCCGTCATCGAATCCCGCCATGGTGTCCTTTCCGGTGCCGCCGCTCCCCACAATCGCTAATGCATCTACCCCACGCAGATCATCTGTTCCTTGATTCCAGGTGAGGAGGTCAAACAGGAACTGGCTTCCCAAGACCGAGGGCGAGAACCTGCTGATCGTTCCCGAGAAGCTGCACCGGCAAAGCAGTGCCGGCATTTGGCGTGGCAATAAAGATTGCTTTGCGAATGGGAGGGGCGTCAGGGGGTTGAAAGCTGCCGGATGTTTGTTTTCCCGCCAAGTAGCTGCGCACAATCAGGCCGCCCATGCTGTGCATCACCACATCTACTTGGGTGACGGGAGTGCCGTCCTGGTATATCAAGCTGCTCAAGAAGGCGGCGAAGCGATTGCCGAGTTCCTCAATGGCGGGCTTGCCGGGGTAAGAACAATTGTCGAAAAAGACGCTGACGCGCCCTGCCCGTTGCAGCACTTGGTCAAACTGACCAAACGTGCCAGCGAAATCGGAGCCGGTGCAGTCGTTTTGATATCCATTCAAGAAGATCACAGGAGGATTGGTGCTTTTCGGAAGCGGCGAGCCGGCACTGACGAGTTGACCGTACGCTGGCAAGGAACAAAGCAACAGCAATAGGAGGAAGTGGAACATTTCATGTTCAGTGTATAGAAGGGAAGGAAAATGTTAAAATGGGGTTATCTCCAAAAGGGGGCGCAACGGATTCGACGGGATCGAATCGAGATGGGAAGGCGTGCCGGGTTCCGAGCTCCCGTAAAACGATCGGAAAAACATAATTGCCAATCAGCAATTTGCATACGCTGCTTAATTAATTAAGTAGCCGTTCCGGCTGACGAGCCTTCGCGTTAGCTAGTGAACGTCATTTTGAAGGATAGGGTAACCGCTTCGGTCCGGAGCCTAAGCCCAAAATCAATCGGACTAGGCGTCAGTTATTTTGCCGGTTCTCAGACTGCCGTTGAAACCTTTGAATTGGATACGCACGTAGTCTTTTCATCGCGGGCGATTTCGGACGCGGGTTCAACTCCCGCCGCCTCCACCATACTATTTCTATTTTTTTCAGCTATTTACGGACTTTTTATTATCTACCACGCTAACATGCACTGCCGATTTGCCGAGATCACATCGGCTAGTGCGTCATCCCAAATCTTCGCCGCAGCAAGTTCACCAGCTTTCAGCGCGTGAGAGTAAATGGCCAATGTCACATTCGCGTTTGCATGTCCTAAGCGCTTCGCCACAGTTGGAATCGGCGCGCCTTTGCTCAACAGCTCACTTGCGTGGGAATGCCGAAGCGAGTGCAGCCTGGCACCCTTCAGTCCTGCTTTGGCGGATAACTCTGTCACCCGGACACTGATTTTGTCCGGCTTGTAATAGCCGCCATCTGGACGGCAGAACACAAGCTGGTTGTCCTGGTACGTTTCTCCATACAGTTCACGATCGCGGTTCTGTTCGGCCTGATAGTCTTGCAGTGCGTTCAACGCTTGCGCAGACACAGAGAAGCGCTGCGGCTTTTTGATTTGGTGCTCTTGATGCGCAACCCTTTCTTGGTTTCTTCCAGGGACTTGGAGATGCTCAGAACACCGGTTTCAAAGCTGATATTCTGCCATTGTAAGGTCAACAGTTCCCTACGGCAATCCGTCGCTCTTATGCCGTACAAGGAACTTCTGGTTCCTTGGCGCATTATGTTGGATCAGGTTCCTCCATGACAGTGATCGAGCCTTCTAGCCCGACGGTGTATCTGTCCGCGCTGCCTGGTAACCAGAATGCGACTCCAGGCGGGGCGGCTGTTCCGTACACCGTCACAGCACAGCCATTGAAGGACTACACCGGAACGGTGACCTTCGATGTGGGAGCGCCACCCTTGGGCATCTCAGTTTCCTTCGGTCCAGCAACGGCTACGATCATATCTAATGGTGCTTCAGTGACCAGCACGGCCATGGTAACGCGGTGTTGATTGTTAGTGCGGGGCGGTGAGTTTCATGGGTAGTGATAAGCTGCCATCTTACTGTTTTATATGCCAAATTTAGATGATCCGAACTATCAAGCCTTCCTGAAAGACTTAGCGGAAAATCTATCGGCACAAGAGGCTAAAGAAGAGTACCAAAAATCATGGCAGCGGTTTGCTAAGTTTCAGAGTGTTGGTTTGACGGTGGCTTCTTGCATATCCTGTCTTGGCCCCCTCGACATATATCGGGCCAATATAGCCGCTTTTTTATTCAATAAGCTCTTAAATCATGGAATGAGCCTGCTCCGGATTTGTCCTGATCCCCTAGGGGAGAACGCTAATTTTGATCCTGATAGTGCTGCAGCAATTTCCCGTGTTCTTTATGAAAACTACCTAGTTTTTTTCTACTTGGCTGTAGATTCAGTGAATGAAGAGGAATGGAACGCTCGTGATGCCCTGATGAGACTTCGGGATGTTGTTTCAAGACAAGAGATCAGAACCAAAGTATCCGGCCAACGTGACGTACCGGAATTTAAAGCGGAGATTGAGGAGATCGCTCAGGAGCTAAGGAAAAACTCTTACTTTACATCCATGAGTGAAGGCAGACAAACAGATTTTCTGAAAGGAAAGAAATCTCGGTTTTTAAGTTTTGATGAACTTGATATACGCATTGGAGAGCTAAGTCATCATCCGGCAGCAATATACAAAGTTCTTAGTTCCTCAGTGCATACAACACCCGGAGTTTTCAGGCGAGTGCGTCGCTTAACTTGGGAGGAGTCTCAAAGGATCCATTCCTTTATGCATTCTGGACTTGCGTTAGACTTTGCAAGATACTACGTCATGCGTAGTACTAACGACATGAAGAGTATGCTGCCGCAATGGAAGGACAAACTACCTGAGGTGGAACAAGCTCGTGAAAAGGAGATGCGACGGCGGGGCCGATCTGACCTTATTTGGACGCCCAGTTAACCCTTTTTTCCGTGAAGTGATCTGGCGTCATACTGCAGTGACGCTCACCCGCAGATAGGGCGGTGGTTTAGATTGAGCGCTATGGCATCGGGCAGCCTCTGGGATTAGCAGAGCAGTGGTGGATGACGAATGCGACAAGGCCAACACCAAGTACCGATGTAGTCACAAAAGCGATCAAACAGCCTGTCCTGCGCTGGTAGTACAGCAAAAACACCACAATTCCCCAAAAAATAATAGATAGAACCATGTTGCTTTACCTCAGAAAAGTAAAGCTTTAACTCGGCCAACCATTTGCGAGATTTTCCATCATTTTACCTTCGACCTTGTCGTAGATGCAGCTGATAAGCTACTTCTCTGAACATGTTGCATGTTGCCACGGTAGTGTCTGCGGGCTGGATTGGGATGTTCGCGCTGATTATGGGAGTGCGGATGAGCCTAGTTGCCATCGAAAGACCGCCGTATTCAAAGCTTGTGAGGATGGGCAAGCTGAGATGTGGTTTTGCGCTGTGCTTCTTGCCGTATGTTGCTCCGCCTTGGAGTTTATCTCGCTACGGTTTGGGTGGACTACTCTGGAGTACGTGCATTCGCTCTCCGGGATTGTGATTGCACCAGCGAGTTAGTTAGAACAGATTGTTTTCTATCTGCGGGTGCCCCGCGGATCACTTCGACGATGTCGCAGTTGCCCGGCCTGGATTCTGACTTCGGGGTACCTCGAAGATGAAAGCTAGAATTTGAAATGCTGCCACTCTGATTACTGCCCAGTTTTGTTCTTCGGTAAAGCATCGAGAATCTCTGCTGCTGTTGTACGTCCTCCGTGTTCCTTAACGATTTTGCTAAAGAATATGACTCCCTGACGATCGATCAAGAAGGTTGACGGGTAAGCTGTTTCTCGTGGCGCATCCCACCTGAGCCCGTACAGGTTGGTGAACTCATAGCCAGGGTCCAGGACCAAATCGAAATTCTCTGGAAGCTTTTTATCAGCCAGAAATTCGTTTGCTCGATCACCTAGATTTTGTGGTGGCCCTGGATACACCATCACCACATGTGCGCCCGCCTTCACAAAATCTTGTGATTTCTGGATAAAATCCTGCACTTGCCGATTGCAGTAAGGACATTGGTATCCGGGAAACCCTCGGAGCACTACCCAGCACTGTGTTCCCCTTCGAGGTGATTTCCGAAAGATGAATACTTTTGCCAGTGGGTGTGGATAAGGTGAAATCTCTGGCTTTCTCCCCTACAGTAGGTGGTGTAGCCGAAGCTAGTATAGGTATTAACAAAAAGAACGCGAAAAGACTACGAATCAAAGCTATTTCCTCACTCTTGTTGGAACTTATAAGTTCCGGTTCACTCAACCGGTAGCCCGGTAGCACTCTTAATTCGTCTGCGAATCCTAGGAAGTCACGAGGTCAGCATTTTTATTTGATTGGCGGATTCCGCCAGTGGCATCCTCTTGCGACATCTAGGAGTCAAGCTTCTGCTCTTCAGACGGCTCAAGGATTGCGCGCGCGACTGCTGCATCCTCGTTGCGCACCAGAATTTTGAATCCGCCGCTACCCCAAGCCATGTGGGGCCGCATTCCTCCCGCTGAGTCAGCCTGAATCATGGCGTCGATTCCGGCGGCTTCTAGCGCACTGTTCGCCAGGTCTGCCTCCGGTTGGCTGCCAAACGTATGGACGACAACGAGATCAGGATCGGGCATGGTTCTACTTTACGTGGTTTCCGCAGTGGCCGTATCAGCGTTTCGGACACTGGCTAAATCGGCCACTCCGTATGATGAATAGAGAGTTAATGTCAGATCAAGTGGAATTTCTCAAGCGTGTCTGTGATGGGTCTAAGGGCGCGATGAAGACATTTTTTTGCGGCGTACTGAGTTGCTTACATTTCCCTGTTGAGTGGATAGATGCCAGCTAAGCGGAAAATCCAACTTGTATAAAATTAGTTGCTCTCGGCTGGGGTGAGCAATACTCCTCTCACATACCTAAGTAGGATTTCGATACACTACGGATCTTCTGCAGTAGCTTTCATAGGAGGTCTTCCGTGCTGCTTTACTGGAAAAAAGGTCAACTGGAATTTACAACGGATGTTGAAGATTGGATGTCCACCCAAGACTTCACAGAAGTGTTTGCTTATAGTGGCCGTCCTTCTGCCGAAGAAATGGCGATCACCACCGAGTTAGACCGTATGCTCTATGCTGTTCGCTATGGCAAAACTGGAATTCGGGATACTCTCGCCGAAATGGCAAAAAGCAAAGCGACTCTGGTACCCGGAATACCCTCTGGCCCTGGGCAGCAGTCACGCGGTGCCGCAGAAGGTACTGCTGTGGATGAAGTGTTCAAGAATCGTCTGATTCACGCCTTAGATGGGCGCCTGAGTCAATGGAAACCTTTATTGACAATCACGCCTCGGGGACATCGTGGTGCTGATGTTACATCGCCTTCCCTCCATGCGGCTTGGGATGTTACCACTGTGGAGGAAGTGTGGAGCCACGTAGAGCGAGATGTGTTTGGCAAACGTGGAGCAGGCAGGCCGAGAATGGGTGAGGTTTGGGATCGGTATTACCTTTTGGTTTGGGATGAGCCTAGAACCAACAAGCAGAGCAAGGTAGCCGCCATTCAGGCTGGCCGGCTGAAACCTTAAGGAAGTACCTTTCAGGATTTCTGATCACAATACTTTGGTTTGTGTCTTAGGAAACATCCTGACTCCTGCATAAAACAAAATATGGCGAAAATGTTTTAGGCTCATCCAGACTTGCCTGGATGAGCCTTGATTCAGATTGTTTATGCTGGGGATTTGAAGCTTACAGGAGGAAGGGTCTACTTACTTAGTGGCACTCGCTCTCTTGCGAGTACCAATCCCGACCAGCAATAAGCCGCCCGCGAGCATCAGAATCGTGCCCGGTTCAGGAGCCTGGCCGCCGATCACAAAACCCTGTGCCGTGGAACCATTGCCAGAAACGCCGCCGACCTGTTCCAGAAAGCGGAATGTTCCGAAGTTGAAGCCTGTGTAATTGCTGTTCTGAGCTACGGTAAGTGCATTCAGGTAGGTCTGCATTCCAGTGGTCACTGTGTAGCGGCCGGGAGCGAAAATATTCCAGATGTCGTGTTGCAGATCAATCTGGTTCTGAGCGGTGGAATACGCTTGGGCACTGAGCCAGGCAACTGCTTCGTATTTTGCATAAGCATTGGCAACGCTGCTGAAGTAACCCATTGTGGCGGCTTCGCCGACCGTGTAGGAATTTGCAATCCAAGACTGACCGTTGCTGACGGAGTCATAGATGTCATAGCATGTTGCGCTGGTATTTACGCCATTGACTTGGATCTGGTAAGGAAGAACGGAGGAGGAGCCGTCATTTACAGGGCCGCCATTGAGAAAAGTTACCGTAACAGGGGAGGCTTGTACGCCGCAAGCCAGTGTGGAAAGCAAGAATGCCGCAGAGAGGAAGTTTTTCATTTTTTTGAATTCCTTTTATGCGGCTTGAAAAGTTATTGCCGCAGTCCTAAGTTAGCAATCGCAAGCACCTAACTTCCATAGATTCAGTGGCTTAGAAGCCGTTCTGTACTACAGCTTTGGGGTAAGATTCTGGTACTTTTTGGAGATCAGGTAAAAACGTCAGCAAAGGGGAGCTTGTTCCAGTGCTTTGGAGTGAAGATTAAGTGCTGAGTTACTAGCTCTGGAATGCTGACCCAGAACTTTCTCTTGCTGCTAGTAGCTTCTCTGGCTCATGCTTCACCGTTCTCGATCTACCCTATGGTTGGAGCAACCTTCCCGATACGAATGGGGAAGTTCTCACCATCAGGAAACGCTTGGCCACTTCCTGATGTTTTGCATCATGGTATTCCGCGTGCTGCAAGCGGTATCAGGAGCCTCGCCGACATAAAAGTAAAAGAGGCGGCAGCATTTTTCTCTGATTCTGTTTCGGAGTGTTTATGACTTTTAAGGGAACTTCTTTCTTTAGAGCAGCTCTTCTGCCCACACTTCTGGTGGGCACTCTTTCCGTAAGATCATTACCGGCCCAAAATCCTTACCCGCCACCACAGCAAAATTCCTATCCACCGGCGCCCTATCCTTCAGCACCACAAGGGCAAGGGTATCCTCAAGCACCTCAACCCTATCCTCAAGGAGGATACTATCCACAACCGCAATTCATCTCCCCGCAACAACTGGACCCGCTTGTTGGCCCTATCGCTCTTTACCCGGACGGTCTGCTTGCTCAGGTAATGACTGCTTCCACGTTTGCGAATCAAATTCCGGAAGCCGCGAATTGGGCCAACGCTCACAGCTACATTACCGGGGATGCGATTGGCAATGCGATTCGAGCGGATAACTTGCCTTGGGACCCTAGCGTGATCTCGCTGCTGCCTTTTCCTTCTGTACTGAACTACATGGCCAGCAACATGAATTGGACTCAACAGCTAGGCAATGCCGTTCTGGTGCAAAGAAACGATGTGATGGATGCGGTGCAGCGCCTTAGACAGCAGGCTTATAACTACGGCTACCTTCGCCCGAATCAATATGAGCAAGTGGTCTACACCCCGGGAGCCATTCAGATTTTCCCGGTGAATGCAGGCATGTATTATGTTCCTGCCTATGATCCCTATGTGGTTTATGCAAGGCCACGCCCAGGCTTCTTTGTGGGCGGAGCAATTCGGTTTGGCCCTGGAATCGTGATTGGAACTTCTTTAGCGCCTTGGGGCTGGAGCAATCCGGGATTCGGCTGGCGGGAACATTCCATTTTGATCGATCGGCGACCTTGGGAAAGAACTTGGTCGAATCGAACCGTTTATGCTCATCCTTATGCGGCACGTCCCCGGTTTGAGGGCCCTCGTCAGGAACGTCACGATGATCATCGCGGGCGTGAGCACAGGTAAGTGAGGAAGCAAGCCATCACGCACGGATCATCGTGTTCTGTAAAATCCGTGTCAAAACGCTAAGCTCCACGTCGTTCTCTGTAAAATTGGCACAAATCAATGCCTAGGAACATCCACAGGTTCCATTTCTGCGTACTACTGATTAGCAACACCTTACGCCTGGGCGTGTTCTTACTTCTCCTTTATAAATGAACACGCCCGTTTTTACGAGCTAGTGGCACTTTCCTCAACCGCTGGCAAATTACGTGGGGAGAGACTTGTTAAATTTTGGAGAGTTTCAGGAGGGAAAGATGGTGGGCGTTCAGGGGCTCGAACCCCGGACCTCCTGCTTGTAAGGCAGGCGCTCTAACCAGCTGAGCTAAACGCCCATCTTCCCTTCTAGTGTACACGGAGAACTGGCAGACTTCGAGACCGCCAACAAACTGCATGAGTTTGCCATTTCCAGAACATCGCGAATGGCCTCTGTTACCAAATCGGGACGATCCAGCTGAATCCAGTGTCCACATCCTGTGATCGGGCGATAAATCCTCTCCGGGCACTCTTCTTTCGCGCCATGGTAATCAGAGCAAAGTGCGATCACGGGTATGTGGGAAGGGATCTGGCTATCGGCAGCGGTTGCTGCATTGGCTGGCAGCATTTCCAAATAGCTGGCCATTGCCTGAAAGCATTTCGGGAGGCACCAATGCATCCGAATGATCGGCCACACTTTTGGCGGCAGCTTCTGGACTTCGCTGATGAGGTTTGCAATCACAGTAGCGCCTTTGCCAGCCGAAGCACGGGCGAAAAGGCGAGGCCACTTTCGCGAACCGGCAACCAAACTGGCTAATGCCAATCGCACCACTCCAAATCGAGCCAGCCATGCGCCACGGCGGGAAAGCAGCACTCCCAAACGCAAGCGGCTTCGCTGAGACTCGCTGAGCGGATGCCAATCGCCCATGGAAACCGCATCCACCAAAACGATTCCTGCTACTTCCGCCGGGTAAGCGGCAGCAAAATAACGCACCATCAGCCCTCCAAACGAGTGGCCAACCAAAATATACGGAGCCGGAATGCCTGCCTTCTGCAGCAGTGTTCGAAGCTCCAGCGTGATTTGCTCCAGTGTACGCGGCCCGGTTCCAGGCTGGCTCCATCCCAATCCGGCCCGGTCATAAGACACCACACGAGCAAAGGCAGAAACCTGCTCCTCCACGTATAACCAACTCACCGATGAGCCAGCAATCCCGGATTCCAGCACAACGGCAGGTGCGCCGGTTCCTTTTTGGAGGATATGCAGCCCATCGAATACTTGGCCCGGTGGGGGATATCGGCGCAGCTCTTTTCTGGCTCCCCAACTTTGGTAGAGCGCTCCTGCCGCTAGGGAAACGACGCAAAACCCAAACAAGAACAACACATTTTTACGATACGCAGAAATCAAGGCTCGTGCTTGCTAAGCAGAAATAAGTCGCAGGAAGGAATCGCATAGCGCGTTAGTCGTGGGGGCTCTATATCAGCTTCCGCCAGCCAAAGCGTTCGGAACGGGACAGCTTTGGCTAACCGGCAGTTACCGGTTGTGTCCAGTTCCTTTGCCCATACGACTGAGGAGCGGCTCACATCCGCGCCATTAAACACCCAGTCATCGTGCACGCTATGCGAAGGCCCGTATCGGACAAACACTAAATGGTCACCCGAAATTTTTTTGAGCGTTTGGTCAAACTCCGCCCGATAACGCACTTTGGAAAGGGGAAGCCGCCAAAGCTCCGAATACTGCTGGAGCGTGGCTGGCAAAAATGGGTGCGTGGCATTGCAAAGAAAAGTAAACCCGAAATGCATCACCACAACGAAAGATAATCCTCGCACCAGCGTTCTACCGGCTGGTTGCTCACGCCACTGCCATTGGATTGCTCTTTGTGCTCCGAAAATCACAAGGAGAAACAGAATTCCTGTCCAGGCTGCTACGTAGTGCGGGAAATACATGCTGTAACTACCCAGGCAAAGAAGCATTACCAACAGGAACCATGTTGCCCAGCGTAGCTGCCATTTTTGGACAATGCTTCCGAGCGCAGCCAGAGCCAGGATCAACAAGGCAGGGCCATAAAAGAAGCTAAGCACCGAAAATGTTTTGCTCCCTAAGGCAGTGAGCCAAAACGGAAAGTGCTCATAGATTCGGTTGTGCGGCACTGTTTGCCACCAGTAGATTCCTTGCTGTTCCGGGTTCAAAGCATAATGAGGAACATTCGGCTTCTGTAGGGAAAAGCTTTGCGGCACTCCGTACTGCCATTGCGCTAGCTGATAAGGCAACTGCATCGCATGGCCAGTGACGCGAACATTGTGAATCAGCGTAAGGGAGATAGCCGGGCACGCTCCCGCCAGAATCAGCGCTGTGGTTTGCCATATCAAACGCGCAGGCTGTGCTTGTTGCGCAAGATGGATTCCTAGCACCACCACTACGCTTGCAGCCATGGCGAGAGATTCAAAGGGCCTCACCAGAACACTTGCGGCCAGAGCGGCTCCCAACAAGAGTGCCCACTGCGGGGAGTGCGAACGCGTGAAACGTGGCAATGCGCCAAAAGCCAGTGCTCCGGTAGCAGCCATGAGTGCTCCTCCCCAATAGCCGTTCATCCAGGAACTAAATACGGCAAGGTGACAAATCAATAGAATCAATCCCCAGAGTGCCCAACGCCGATTCACCCAGCCGAGCAGCATCCAGTACACGCTCCCGCACATCAAGCACGTGCTGAGAAATACCCCTGCCCAAGGAGTGCCAAACACCTTTCTGCCGACTGCATACATAAATCCCTGCCCGAGCGGATACACGGCGCTATAAGTCGGCCTCTGCAATACGTAGTTAGTTTCAAAACTTTGAGGGAGACGATGCGGCGGATTCGCTAAACGGCTGTGGAGCAGAGTATCTGCCACCAGCAGATGCCCGAATTCATCTTGCACCACAGGCACCGGAGCCGGATAGGCGGGGAGCAAACAGAGCCGAATCGCTACAGGCGCAAGGAAACAACACGCTACCAAGGTTCTGCTTGCCGCCCCTTTGCGGAACGAAGCTTCCAGAGCGCAAAAGAATTGATCGCTGAAACCAGGACGCCAGCAAACCAGCAGCAGCACGGCCAGTACCGCCACCAGTTCCAGCGAGTCCGCAGGACCCGGGAAAAAACTATGAAAAGTGAACTTGCCTGAAGATATGCACTGCAGAGTACATAGTTTTTCCCCAGGCAAAAACTGCTGTTATTCCTAGTTATGGACGAATTCGTACTCGAAACAGAATTCCGTTTCCCTGCTGACAGATAAAATCGAGCTGCGCACCTGCCGCCGCTAATCGCTCCGGCAACCATTCCAAACTTCGGACGCCGGTGTAGTAGAGCCAGAAGTGATCATGGCCAGCGACGAACTTGCTGTAATCTGAAACTTCTCCTGGGAACAAACCCCTTCCCGTGCTCAAAGAGTACTCCGGTAAAAAATCGGGTTGCTTCAACGCGTAAGGCAAATCAACCAGATACACCAAACGGCTTGCGGAAGATTTTGGGAGGTAATGGACGCTCTGCAAATACGCCAAGGGGTTTGCCACCACCACGAGGTCAGAGGAATCGGAAGGCACAATGGACATATTCATGCCTGCTTCTGAGGGTCTGCTGTGCCGCCCTCCTATGGCCGCTGCCGTATGCAATCCCCCTTGCACCAGCAGGAAACACACAGCAACAGCGGATGCTGCGCGTTTTGGCAACCCTGCAATCAACACATATACCAACAACAGCGGAAGACCGATCAAAGCAGAGATCGCATACCGGTTCATGAAGTATCCGGTACGCCACTTTGTCACAACCAGGATCAGAAGGGGAACTGCTAAGAAACCTCCGATCGCCATCACTTCATGCCAGGGAAATGGATTCCGCTCTTCCCTGCTTTCCCGCTCCGTCTCACTCCCCTGATCAAACATTCTCAGCAATGCGGGAATCAGAAGGCCCGCTATCGCAAAGGGAGCAACGTCTCCCATCAAGTCCGGATAGAATCGCAACATTCTGCCGACTGTGGGGTGCGCCCAAAAGGTAGCGGAGTTCCGGGTGTATTGGTACATCACAAAAGAAGACCGCAAGTTGGAAATCAAGAAAGGAAGCGGAAGAGCAGCGCTTGCGAGCGCAGCGCATACCGGCCAGTCAATCTTTTTTCTGCCAAGCGTGCGTGCAGCCTCACCCAAGGCAAGGGGAAACACAATCTGAATCAGTGCGTAGTAATGGCTGAGTGATCCGGCAATCACGCCTGCCGCAATCCCTGCCAAGCCCCAAACCCGATGTGTTCCGCTGGTGGCTTCCTGCCAGCACATCAATGAAAAAGCGGCGCATCCCAGAATCATTGCGTAAGGACGTGCCTCATCGGCAAACGCCAAGCCGGGAACAAACAAAACCAGAATCAACAGAATGGCAAATGCCAAAAGCCCGAACACAGGTTCAGCACGTCGCCGCACAAACACGTACACAGAAACGCAGGCTATCCAGGATGCCAGTATCTCGGGCAAACGGGTGGCAAATTCGGTCAGCCCGAATAGCCGTTGAGAAAGGCGGGTCAGCAGGTACATGCCAGGCGGATGGCCGTCCAATGGCATGGCTTGCCACAAATCCCCTAGGGTAGGAAGCTTCGAAATGTAAAAAGTAAACAGCTCATCAAACCAGAGAGGTTTTGCACGGGAGGCGGTAATCACCGTTGCAAGGTAAAGGAGCGTAAACGCCGTTACGCTGAAAAGCGGGTAGCGATTTATGGCAGTTGCTACCGCATGGAGGATACGCACAAGCGTTTTCCTTACTGTGCTTTCCAATCTTCAGGCTAACATCGCCGGAACGCCCCCTATTTGCCGAAGAGCACGATACAATTTCCACTGCGTGTTTCAAAAGGTATTGGTGGCCAACCGTGGGGAAATTGCTGTGCGGGTTCTCCGTACTCTACGGGAAATGGGCATTCGCAGTGTTGCAGTGTTTGTCGGGGCGGATCGCACGGCTCTCCATGTGCGAAAAGCGGATGAAGCCGCCTCTATTCAAAGCTATCTCGATATTCCCAGCATTCTCGAAGCAGCCAAACAGCACCAGGCGGAGGCTATCCATCCCGGTTATGGGTTCCTGAGCGAAAATGCAGCATTCGCTCAGGCTTGTGAGGAGGCTGGCATTATCTTTATCGGGCCTTCTTCCCAATCCATTCGCGCCATGGGGTCCAAGACGGGCGCTCGGAACATTGCTTCAGCGGTGGGTGCGCCCATCATTCCGGGAACTCCGGAAGGGTTAACCGATAGCGAAGAAGCGGCCAGTTTTGCGCACATGGCTGGCTACCCCGTGATGTTGAAAGCAGTGGCGGGTGGCGGCGGGAAAGGAATGCGCCGCGTAGACCGAGAGCAGGATCTTCGCAGTGCCTTTCGTGACGCGTCCAGCGAAGCCGAACGCTCCTTTGGCGATCCCCGCGTTTATGTGGAAAAACTGATAGAGCAGCCGCGCCATATTGAAATTCAGTTGATCGGCGACCAGCACGGAAACATGGTGCATCTGGGGGAAAGGGAATGCTCCATTCAAAGGCGGCATCAAAAGGTAGTGGAAGAATGCCCTTCGCCCTTGGTAGCGGAGTATCCGGAGATGCGCCAGCAAATGGGCGAGGCGGCAGTTCGGGTCGCGCGCGCCGCAGGGTATTTCAACGCCGGAACGATTGAATTTCTGGTAGATCACAACCGGCAATTCTTTTTCCTGGAAATGAATACCCGCTTGCAGGTGGAACATCCTGTGACGGAACTGGTAACCGGCTTGGATTTGGTGCAGTTACAAGTGGAGGTCGCGGCAGGAGCAAGGCTTCCTTTTACCCAGGAGGACATCACTTGGCGCGGTGCTGCGGTGGAATGCCGCATTTACGCCGAAGATCCGGAACGCCAGTTCTTTCCTTCGCCGGGAAAAATCACGTCCTTGGCAGAACCTGCCGGACCTGGCATTCGATTGGATTCAGGGGTTTACGAGGGCTGGACGGTTCCTTTGGACTATGACCCCATGCTGGCAAAGCTTGCTGTTTGGGCAGGCACGCGAAAGCAGGCCATTGCCCGAATGCTGCGGGCAATGGGAGAGATGCATGTAGGCGGCATTGCGACTAACATTTCATTTTTCCGTGATTTGCTAAACGACCCGGAGTTCCAGAGCGCCCATCTCCACACTGGGTTTTTGGAAGCGTTTTTTCGTGACCGGCAGCCTGCTCGCGTGGCCGATCCGGTAGCTCAAGAATTGGCGGAACAGATCGTGCGGACGCATACTACTCAGGCCACCGCATCCGCACCACAGCAGGCAAGTTCTCCATGGAAACAAGCGGGGCGCGAACAGCTATGGCGATAAAACCGGAGTG
>CAWBTD010000002.1:0-64799 GCA_963791675.1 Bryobacterales bacterium | reverse complement strand
GAAACAAGGGGAAAGCGCTGCGGCCCAGCCCCAAGGATTGCCAATACTCGGCGGCGGTCTACCGTGTGTTCAGAGGAAACTCTCATGACGTTCTTTTTCTATAGACGCAATGAATTGTGAATGCCTCTGTAAAGTATTGTTAAACCAGGATTGGTGCAAATTCACACTCTGCTCAAAATCGCAAAACTGAGGTAATTGCGCATTGCTGATCAATGTGATTCGTTCTACTATAGGCCCATGAAGTACGCCGTCCTAGTGTTCGCGTTGATTGCTCCCCTGTGTTCCAGCAAATCGTATGCCGCTTGCACCAATGGAACACAGTCGAGCGGAGCAAAGTACCGTATTTGCCTACCGAGCGGCACGTGGAATCGGCAACTTTTGGTCTTCGCACACGGCTATGTGTTCTGCAGATCAGCCTGTTGCCATCCCGGAAGACCAATTAAGCTTGCCGGACGGCACTTCCTTGCCTGATAGTTTTAATGCCCTCGGTTACGCTTTCGCGGTAAGCAGCTACCGTACGAACGGACTCGCCATTGTGGAAGGACAGGACGATCTCAAGGAACTCACCCAAATCTTTACCAACCAGTACGGCAAACCGGATGCTACCTTTCTGGGCGGAGTATCGGAAGGCGGTCTGGTTGCCGCTTTATCGGCAGAAAAATTCCCTAGTACCTACGACGCCGCGATCGCTGCTTGCGGGCCGATTGGCAGCTTTAGCGGCCAGATTAATTACGTGGGAGATGCTCGTGTTCTGTTTGACTACTTCTTTCCAGGAGTTCTTCCCGGAACGGTTGTGTCAGTCCCGGCACAGCTTTGGACCAATTGGGAAACAAGTATACGTACCAGCCATTAAGGCTGCGTTAGCTACAAGCGCCAGTAAGCGGCAAAGTTTTCTGAATGCGAGCATGATTCCCACCGCCTCAGATGCAGCGACAACGGACGACAACATTGTGGAGGCTCTTCGATATAGCGCCATGGCGACGAATGATGCGATCGCGAAGCTGAAAGGGCAACCCTTTGACAATCGCACTCGCATTTATTTGGGTTCTCCGAACGACTTCATACTGAACGCCAATATCAAGAGATACACGGCTGATTCTGCTGCCGTACAAACCATGAAGCTCTACGAAACAACCGGCCAACATAAAATCCCTTTGGTCACGCTTCACACCACTGCCGACCCGATCGTACCTTGGCTTCACGAAGCCGGTTACTACGTTAAGGCATTACAGACGAATTCCCTTCAAAATCTTTCGCAAATTCCCGTCTTCCGGAATGGTCATTGTAATTTTCAAGCCGGTGATATTGTGTGGGCTTTTCTGGTGATGCTTGGGCAAGAATATGGCAGCTTCGCCAGCCACAATGGTCAATAGCCTGACAGAATCACAACTGCAAGCTTTGCCCGGCGAGGTGAGAAGCAACTTAATGCGCCATGCCTCTCAACTTGCGGCACAGTAACACATTCAAATTATCTTGATATTACCCGTATACGCGTTTGTTCTTGCGCTTCTGACAATTGAGGTTGCTGGCCTTGTTTCTGGGGCATCGCAACAAGCGGCTACCTCTCATCCCGATGAGCCTGCTTGCCAGGTCAAAAGCATCCAGAAGTACCCACAGATATTCGAAAGCTATTTGCCTTCCCCGGCTTCCGATCTATACGAAATCAATCAGGCGGATCAGAAGGGCATTTTTCAAGTCTATATAGGCAAATCCGGTACGGACGAAAAGCACTGCATCAGTTGTGATTCTCGTGGAGGAATGCCCCGTGTAGACCGCCATAAGATGATGGTTTCCTGGCACCCTTCCGGCCAATGGCTGTTTGTGGGCGTGGAAGAAACCAAACATGACAACATGTGGATGCCGCAATCCTGGCAACAAGGTTTATTGCAAAGCGGGATATGGCTGAACATTTGGGCCACTACGCCGACTGGTGACCGGTGGTATCCCTTGACGGACTATCGACGCGAAAATGGACCAAGCAATGGGTTTTCCGGCACGGCTTTTACGCCCGATGGCAAAAAGGCGGTGTGGGCTGAAATTGTTGACGGCAATATCTTTGCGAATAAGTTCGGAATCTGGAAGCTGTATATGGCGGATTTTGTTATCAACGCCAGCGGTACTCCGCAGCTCGCAAACAGGCGGGATATTACGCCCCCCGGCGCGAAATGGGTCGAGCCAGGCAACTTTTCGCCGGATGGAAGACATTTGCTGATTAGCACTGATCTTGGCTTGAAAGATGCCCAAGGTCAGGACCAATGGACCTTAGATGTGTCCAACGGACAATTAAAACAGTTGACCAACTCACCAAAAGTCTGGGATGAGCATGGCGTGTATTCCCCTAATGGGAGGAAAGTTGTTTTCATGTCTTCATACCCGTATCAGGACAAAGGAAATACCTACAAAACCATTTCCTTGAAAACAGAGTTTATGTTGATGGATGCGGATGGCACCCATCTTCAACAGTTAACGCACTTCAATGTTCCTGGTTATGTAGAGTCTCAGAAAAACCGCACCATTGCAGCCGTAGCGAACTTCATAGGCGACGGCTCACAGATCATGGCAACCATCATGGGGCCGAAGTTTACCAAGATCGCTTGGATCATTACGTTCCAAGGCAAATGCGGCGGACGTTAAAAACGCGTATTTACTGGCGATCCTGCAGAATTGCTTCCGCAGCACGTCGCCCTGACGCCATTGCTCCTTGCAAGGAAGCATTCTCCAGGTAATCGCCGCATCGATATACACCTTGCCGGACGCGTACCGGCTTTTCCGGGCTTGCTAATGCAGGTGGATTTTGGTCCGGCTGCGCATAGTTGATGTCGTAGGTTCGGAGAAAGGCCCAGCGCTGTACCTGAGGACCGAACCATTCGGCGAGATGCTCCCTCACCTCATTTTCCGAAGCATTTCCCAGCACCGTAGCGGAAAGCAATGCTGCTCCTGGCGGAGCGAACAAAGGCGCCACGTTGCTTTCGACGCAAAAGTTGTTCACGGGTCCGCGCGATTCTCCATTCAGCATCAGAATCGGCTCATCCGTTGGCGAGTGATCTGTCGCGAAATAGTGGCATTGCACGCTTTTCCATTTCTTAGGAAGTTCAGTTCCTAACAGTCTTGCGGCTTCCGGTTCTTCGGTAGCGATTACTACACCATCGCTTTCCAGCGAATCCAGCGTATCGACCTTGACCCCAAACTCAATCGGCAGGTGAGCAGCCAATTGTTGCGGGATGGCTTGCATTCCGGTTGCAGGGATCACTGTATCGCCTTCCGCAAACATACGAAAAAGGAATTCAAACAATCTGCTGGATGTCGTTAATTCTCGTTCTAAAAAGATTCCGCCGAAAAAAGGGCGGAAAAAGCCGTCAATCATGCTTTGGCTAAAATGCCGGGATTGCAGAGCAGCCAGCGTGGTTGTTTCCGGTCGTGAGAACAAGGTTTCCAATGGAACACTGGTCACATCAGTACGGAGAGCACCCACACGAAGTTTATCGGTGAAACTGCCGACTGGAGACTTCAATGAACCGACTGCATCAAAGATATGCTTAGCCGGATCGGCAAAACGGTGAAATTTGCCATTTAAGTAAATCATGGCACCCGGATAGAAGGATTTTAAGTTTAATGCCTCGTACTGTAATAACCGCTTACACTCCGGGTAGGCGGTTAACAGGACCTGAAATCCCCGGTCTAACAAAAAGCCTTGGTAAGAATCCGTCCTTACACGGCCTCCCACTGTATGGGAAGCTTCCAAGACGCGGACAGTAACGCCTTTTGCCATCAGTTCCCATGCACAAACAAGACCGGCTAACCCGGCTCCTATGATCGTAATCACTTTCCGTAATCCGGCATGCTATCAGCAGCCAACACTTCCACCTGGTTACCAGCAGGGTCCTGAATATAGCAGGAGCGAGTGCCATCGCGGTGTGTTTTTAAAGCACCGAAACTTTCCGCCACTGGACTCACAAGGCCCAGGTGAGCCGGATGCTGACTAGGAATCACCAAGGCCAGACGAATGTTCGCAAAGCCAAGCAATGCCCAGGTATCATCCTGATATTTCACTTCGCACTGGAATGTGCTGGTGTACCAATCCACTGCCGAACGAATGTCAGTCACAGGAATGGCAATATGGTCAATCGGATCAAGATCGCTCATAAAGAAAATCGTAACAACTCTTCCGCAGCCGCCATGCCGGAAAGCGCTGCACCTTCCACACGCGGCTCACCAAAAGCATCTCCGGCGAAAATCAGAGGCGCTTCCAGGGGAATGGAGAAGCAACGTTCCGGGTGCTGCTCCACGGGTTGCGCAAAGCGCCAACGATGAAGGGTGGTGCTGCGGATTTTACTGCCCAGGTAAGGCGAAGCAAGATTCAGAAGCCATTCCTGCACAACCGGCTCGCTCACATTCCAATGTTCACGGCTGAAGGTGACACTGGCATGTATGGTTACGGCAGTGGCATCCGGAGAAATGCCCTTCATACGATTGTCCGCCACAAACCAGAGCGGCCCTTCCGGAAACTGTAAAGCTCCCGGTGCGGGAAGCTGACTGGGACCTTCTAACAGGACCATCAGAGCCAGACAAGGGTGATACTTTACCCGGTCCAATGCTTGGCGATGTCCATCCTGCATTTCAAAACCACCTAAATCAAGCACATCCAAAGCTTGTGGGACCGGCATGGTGGAAATCAAAGAGGTTGCCGACAAGCTTTGCCCGGATTCCAGTTCCGCCGTCCAGGACTTGCCGGAGTACCGCAACTGAGTTACCCGCTGGCGAACCCGCACATCCATTCCTTGCGCCAGATAACGGCCAATAGCACCCATGCCTCCAGTTCCCTGGTAGCGAGGATGCCCATCAGAACGATAGGGTTGTTTCGGTGTTCCAAACCCGCGACACCACTCGTACACAATGCCAACCTGTTGCAGACTGTTCATCAGTTCTTCAAAAGCAGGGCTCCGAACGGTGATGAATTGAGCTCCATGGTCAAACACGGCTTCATCAATGAACCGGGTAGCTAAACGTCCTCCGGCACTGCGGCCCTTATCCAGAATCGTGACGGCCCAGCCTTCTTTCTGCAACTTCCGGCCAGCCGCCAAGCCGGCTATTCCTGCCCCAATAATGAGGCAACTCTTTTGTGGGGTTTCGCTGTGAATGGGTGCAGAGTTTTCCGGCACTACAACGTTCACTGGGTAAGGGTAATCCACTTCCATTTCCACTCCCGCAGCACGCAACACTTCTTCCGGCGCTTGGAAAGGCTGGTGAATCCATTCAGGAGGCAGCGCTGCTAGTTCCGGCACCCAACGCCGCACATAAGAACCATCGGGATCAAACTTATGGCCTTGCACTAATGGATAAAAGCTGCGCAGCGGCAATTTATCTGTGCCAGCGCCTGCCGTCCATTGCCAGTTCAGCGTATTACTCGCTAAATCCGCATCTACCAGGGTGTCCCAAAACCAACGGGCACCCCTTTGCCAGTGTTGCTGCAAATCTTTCACTAGTAAAGAGGCTGTGATCATACGGACTCTGTTGTGCATCCAGCCGGTTGCCCGTAACTGGCGCATTCCCGCATCCACAATCGGGTAGCCAGTGCGACCGTAGCGCCATGCATCGAACAAACGATCGTTATCTTTCCAGAGCAGACGATCAAACTCAGGACGCAACGAACGGTGAGGAGTGGTCGGAAAGTGGTGCAACAGATAATAGCCAAATTCCCTCCATCCAAGCTGTTTCCGAAACGCCTCACTTTTTTTGGATAAGGCGTGCCATATACGCCGGAGACTGATTTCTCCAAAGTGAATATGAGGAGCTAAACAGGAGGTGCTGGTCCGGTCCGGAAAGTGCCGTTCGGTGGAGTATGTTGCTTCTGCTTCCTGCTGAAAACGTTGAAAAGTGGCAGCAGCGTGTGTTGCTCCAGGCTGCCATTTGTGGAATAAATGCCTTCCGTCTTTTAAGCTAAACAATGAAGCCAAATCTTCAATGGGAAGTGATTCCGGCCACGATTCCGGCACTTGCCAATTTGCCGGACAATCCACTGGCTGCTCTGGCTGGGCCATATTGGCACAGGCTTTCCAGAACTGAGAAAACACTTGAAAGGGATGGCCGTTCTCAGCCAAAGGGATTTCGGAAGGGTCATAGAGCAAGGCCGAATTAAAATCCTGTGAGGAAATGTTGTTTTTATCCAGGTACTGCTTCAGTCTGCGATCACGCTGTACAATGGACGGCTCATACCGCCGATTCCAGATGATACGCCGTGCTCCTGTTTGCTGAAAAAGGTGATTCAGTTCCTGCTCTGCCCTGCCACGACGAATCGTCAGACGGGAACCCAATTTTCGCAACTCACGATCTAAATCAAGAAGTGAGAAATAGAGCCACCATTTTGCAGGATCTGAAGGTGGCCAGTCATTCTCTTCTTCTGGCGACCAGATAAAAACGGGCAATACCGGCACTTGTTGGCTAAGCGCAACCAGCAGTCCGGGGTTATCGTCTAGCCTAAGATCCTGCCGGAACCAGAAGATTATCACCGTTATCCGTTCACAAGCTTTCCTGTACTTAGGCCGTCCTGGATGGTCATAAGTAAAGTGCTACTCCGCTTGCCATTTCCCCATCATCATAGCTAGCCCGTTCTGCTTATAAGGGGGATGCTGCAAAAATGTCAGTAGACACAAAATTGCGTGTTTATTGAGCAAGTTTCACGGTAGGCTGCCCTGCAACGCCGCTTCCGGTGAGCACCACGACGTCTACTCGGCGGTTGCGGGAACGCCCCAGATCGCTCTCATTCGATTCCGCGGGAGCAGTATCTGCGTAACCCGCGGCTGAAAGACGATGGCGAGAAATAGCAAATGACTGTTCCATCAAATTCAACACAGCCAGCGCACGTGCTGTAGAAAGCTCCCAATTGCTTCGGTAACGACCGTTGTGAATTGGCACAGAATCTGTGTGGCCTTCCATACGGACCGGATTCGGAAGACCCTGAAGAACGGTTGCCAGCTTTTGAAAGGCTGGAAGTGTTTCCGAGTTAATCTGATCATCGCCAGGAGGAAAGAAGGCAGCTTCCCTCATGGAAATCACTAATCCGCGATTTTCCAGGCTGATTTTGATTTTGCTGCTTTGTATCTCCGAGGCAAATTCCCTTTGGAGAAGGTGAAAAGAGGGAAGCAGATCATTTACCCAGTCCGGCGGCTTTTTGGTTTCTGTTGATTTGGATTTGGTATGGCTTGCCCGTTTACCCTGGAGAGCCTGATCCACCGCCATAGAAATCTGGCGTGCTTTGTCGTGACTTGTTTCTGCGGAAACAAACATTACAACAAAAAGAGCAAACAGGAGAGTGACAAAATCAGCGTAGGAAAGCACCCAGCGTTCTTGATTCACAGACCTGGCAGCTATGCGTTTACGCCGCATTTCTGGTTTCTTTTGCCGCTACAGGGGCTTTGCGAGAAAGTGCTGTTTGCGGCTGGTAAGCTTCCAGCCTGACCTGAATTAAGCGCGGATTAATTCCTTCCGCAATGCCAATTACACCTTCCAACATCAACTCGCGCAACCGGAGTGTATTTGTTGCCGCTGCTTTTAATTTGTTTGCAGCCGGTAACAGGAACAGATTCGCAAGAGCAACGCCGTATACCGTGGCGACAAAAGCAACGGCAATGCCCCGCCCGACTTCTTCCATATTGTCCAGGTGCTTCATTACCTGAATCAGGCCCATGACGGCTCCGATGATGCCTACTGTGGGGGCATATCCACTAGCCGCCTCATAAACTCTGACCTCTGCTTCCCACCGCAATTGTTCCTGATCAATCTCAAGTTCCATGATTTCCCGAATATCAGGAACGCCGACTCCATCGGCCACTATTTCTAGAGACTTTCGAAGAAACCGGTCTGACAAATGGCGGGAATGCTCATCCAGAGAAGCCATTCCTCCCTTGCGCGCCTTTGCAGCCAAGCCAAGCAGGAGTTCTGTTGTTTCCCTTTCTTCCCGAGGTGGAACCAGAAAAACAGAAGGAAGTTTACGGACAGCATCCCAAAAAACAGAAAGAGGAGTGGTGACCAAGACGGCCCCTAATGTACCGCCAAGCACAATCAAAGCGGCTGTCCATTGAGCAACATCCCCTATTCTGCCTCCCTCCAAAAGAAGGCCGCCAAGAAGACTAAGAACAGCAAAAATCAGGCCAGCAAAGGTAGCGAAATCCGGAGTGGATTTTTTTGGAGTTCTGGAAGTGTTTGCTGACATATCAACTATAAGGAGCCGGTTTGACTACTTTGTTCCCACTGCTCCGGAAAAGTATCGTCCAGGAGAAAGAAATTCTTTAGCCAAGTTAAAAAACTAAAATGAGTAGAAACTTAGCCGAAACGTATGTTGAAAGGTAAATGAATATGTTTCCAATAATTTCCGAGCAACAAGCCAAGCGGATGCTGGCAGGAGTTCAGGCAGGCTGCCTGAGTGAAGTACAGGCGAGTTTCCAAACAGTAAATGAAAATCTGGTCGCGTTTCCGCAAGATACGGCTGAGAAAGAGCGATTGGAACTGCTAAGTGGAATTGCGGAACACTTGATGCAGCACTGGGCAGACCACACAGCAACCACACCGCAAAATGGCGCCACGGTGCGAGGGTTACTGCTCCATTTAGGCCAAGGGCAGCAAAGCCTATTTGGGTAACAAACATTAAGCCAATTGGTACATTAAGCCACATCATGACTTGTGGCACGATTCTGGACCACGAAGCCAAGTTTTTTTCCGGAAGCAGCCACTTGACCCTGAAACTTCAGGACCTTGTTGATTCGCATTTCCAGCGGCTTTTCCACGGGGTAATCAAACCCTAATACATCTCCTTCCTGGAGATTCATCAGGTCTTCAAATCGAAGTGTTGGTCCATTTAACCTTACATCCACATCCACCATGGAACCGCGAACCAGTTCCAAAATGCGTTCCTGCTCCGAGTCCGTCGATTCCGTTTTCCGGACCGACCATTGCTGATTGAATTTCTGACGCATCATCTTGATCACAATGGAGGGAATGGCAAGATTCATCATGCCAATGCTTTCGCCGATGCGGATCTCAATGGCAATCGCGACAACGGCTTCGCTGGGAGCAAGCACTTGCAGGAATTGCGGCTCTGTTTCAATGGATTCGATTACGAAATCAATGGCCGTGACAGCCTTCCACGATTCCTTTAAATCTCTCAAGATAATGCGGAACAGTCCATCTAAAAGACTCTGCTCAATTTCCGTTAGTTCCCGATGAATGGTAGCGGAAGTTTTCCCGTTTCCTCCCAAAAGCATTTCCACAATGGGAAAAATGAGCGAAGAATTCAACTCCAAAACCGCATTGCCATCATAAGGGCGAAGGGCAACGGAGGCAATGCAAGTAGGCGAAGGCAAGCATTCCAGAAACTCAGCATAGGAAAGCTGCTCTACGCTGACTAAATTCACGATCAGGTAAGAGCGAAGGTAAGCAGACAGGCTTGAAACCAAATTGCGGACGAAATTGTCATGCAGGAGATGAATCGCGCGAAGCTGGGATTTCGCAATCCGGTCTGGTCGACGAAAATCGAACAACACAGCCTTTTTTGCTCGGTTCTCCACGCTTTTTTGCTTCTGGAGCGATTGAAAAACCGTATCCATATCCTGTTGTGAAAGCTGTTCTGCCATATGTTTTCCTTTTCGCACTTACCCTAGGAGATCAAACAGGCTGGTGTGCGGCATTTTTGCTTTCGCCGCAATAGCAGCCTGCTGTGCCGCATTTCCTGCTGTAAGAGCCAGGGAAGCCTCGGTATAATCCGTGTCTCGAATGGAAGAAATCTCTGCTTTTAAGCTGGTGGTTTTGTTGTTGGAAGCATCTATGGCATTTTGAACTCTGTCCTGCACTGTGCCATAGAAGCTAAGCTGCGTATTGAGATATGTGGAAGAGGCATGAAGTGAATCAATGGCTGCACTGATCGCCGTAGTGTCGTTGGCTTTTAATGCTAAACGAAGACTGTTGACGGCGACGAAAACATTATCTGCTGCAACGGAATCGTCTCCGTTTCGATGGTCAAAAATATCTTGCGCGGTGAGAGAAACCTGAAACGAAGCACCTGCGGAATCTTGAATCTGTCGAGAAGCGGCAGCAGTAGCCAATCGATCCACTCCTGTTATGCTGCTTAAATTCAGTTGATAAGTAGGGTTCGTGTCAGCGTTTCCACTGAAGATGTAGCGACCCTGTACGGTCGTGTTTGTTAGAGCAACAAGCTGCTGCTGCAGGCTTTCTACCTGATCTGCTATGTTCAAACGGTCTTGCGCAGAATAGGTGCTGTTTGCACCTTGTGCGGCAAGGGTGATTACATTCTGCAGAAGTTGCAAACCGCTGCTCACGGTTGACTCCCCTGTATCCACCTCTGCCTTTACGTTGCTCAGGTTCGTTGCCGTTTGCGTACTCGCGGCAAGCTCAGCTTCCCGTTGCAGCAAAGTGCTGATCTGGTCAGGTGAATCCGAAGCGTATTGCACTTTGTACCCGCTGGAAATCTGCTGCTGCGCTCGGGCAGTTTGCGCTTGCATAACAGAAAGGCTGGAAAGAAAAAGCTCGGATGCGGAATCTAAATTAATCACCATAAACTAACGCACCATATCTAATGTGGCTTGTGTAATGTCATTCAGAACTGTGACCAGTTTGGAAGTAGCTTGGTAGGATTTCTGATACTGAAGCAGTCGCACCGCTTCGGTATCCAGGGAAACACCAGAAATTTGATCGCGCAAGCTTTTGGCCTGTGCCACAGCTTGAGTTTGCACATCGTTCTGATCCTGGGCTTGGGAGAGTTGCTGCCCTACTCCAGCTGCAATTTGTCCATAGAACGCAGTGAAGCTAAGTTGGTTGATCTGGTCTGCCGCATTGGTACCTTGCGCCATGGCTGCCAGTTTTAAGGCAATGCCATTGCTGGTGCCTGGTGGCGTGGGGTCACTCACTGCAATTTTGGAAGCATCTATGTTTGGATTTACGGAAAGCGATTGAGCAGCATTTATGGCGTTCGAGGAATCGTATGTAAACAGCGGAATTCCTTTTACGGCGGGCGGTCCATCAGAGATGTTGCCACTGGTGAGTAGACTGTTGACTCGATCTGCAAAAGATGAGGCTAAGGCATTTACTGAACCTGTTTGGGAAGTATCGCCTCGCAGGCTGGGTAAAATTGTATTCCGCAACTGGAGCGATCCCGCTAGTTTGCCTTGCGTTATTTTTGTGGTAATGTCTTTGCCTGCGGCATCCTGAATTTCTATCGCAGGAGCGGCACCAGGATTTGTCACGGGGGAAGCTGTTGTGGCGTACGCTGCGTGGAGTGGAAACTGGTGTGAACCTAACACAAGCGGAATTTGTCCGCCTAACAGAACGCTGGTGCTACCGTCTGCTGCCGTACTCGTGGAAATGTTTGCAATTTCGGAAAGCTTTTCTAAAGCAGCGGTAAGCTTGGCATCCAAACCAGCATCCGCGTTCCCTTCTTGTTGACGCGTTTTGTTGTAGCTCTGGATCTGTTGAGCATACGTATTGATCTGGTCAACTTGGGAGCGAATCTGGTTCTCCGCATTGGCTGAGGCGTTGGATAATTGTGTTGCTACCTGATTAAAGCTGGCAGCCACTGATTGCGCGTTTCGAATCACGGTTTGTCGCGAGGCAGCATCATTGGGAGTAACAGAGAGTGCGGAAAAACTGGTAAAGAGTTGATTTAAGCTGCCGGAGATGCCGGTATTTCCCGTGATATCAAAATTGCTTTGCAGGTCATTCAGGTTGGCTTTTAACTGTTCCGCTGTGCCAAGTGAGGAAATTTCTCGTCGAATGGCGGCCTCCGCGTAATAATCTCGCGTGCTGACAATGCTCACGCTCAATCCACTGGAGAGCCCGGATGTGGCATCTTGGGAAAGAGATCCAAAATCTACAATCTGAGTAGCATAGCCCGTAGTGGAAGAGTTGCTTACGTTGGCTTGTGTGACGTCAAGTGCTCGCCCAAAGGAATCTAGTACTCCAGCAGAAACGGAAAGAGCACTAATAAGATTCGCCATGGCAAGTTCTCTCTCAACCTTCTACCATCAGCGTGCCGGTGCTGCCAGGGTCGCTTACCTGGCCTGCTGCCGTATAACTTTCCTGAGAAAGTCCGGCGGAACGAAGGTATCCGTCCATCAGAAAAGTCGCGGAATCACTCAGTTTTTGAATGTGCCTCAGTTTTTTTTGAGTGCTTCTTAAGGCATCAGGCAACTGTTCCACAAAGGCGCGTTCCCCTTCCTCCAGCATGGTTTGTAATTGCTGAAAGCGGAAAACAGCTTCTTCCAACAAAGACTGCGATTTATCTACCAGAAAAGGGTCAGCGGTGGCCAGCATAGCGGCCACACTATCAAGACTTCTGTTCGTTTGTTCTACGAGCGCAAGAGGATTGCTCACCAGGATGTTGTTCCGTTTCCAAGAGTTTCTTTCACCAGTGCTTGACTGATCAGGTGAGCAGGAACAGAGTATTGCCCGCTCCGAACAAGTTGAGACAATTGCTCCAAGCGGCTAGCACGCCCCTGAGAGGCAGACTGCAGTACGCGTGAAGTGGCGGAAAGTTCCAGGCGATCATCATTGCCACTCTTGGCGGATTTGGAAGCAGCAAACCCGGAGTTTGCGGAGCCAATTTCTTCAGCACGATTTCCGCTGGAAATGGCGGATGAGACATAATTATCGATCTTCATCTAAATACACCGGTCAGCTCTGTTAGTCGTATCGGTTTCCCAAAGAAACTCTTTAAGAAATTATTTGATGGTTGCAGAATGAACTCCTGAATCGCGCAGGCTGCGAGCCAGAATCTGCAATGCCGATTTGTGAATTTGGGAAACACGGCTTTCATTAATGTGGAGAGCTTGGCCAATTTGTTTCATGGTCATATTCTCCAAGTAGTAATGGGTAATGATTTGCCGCGATCGAGCGGGTAAGCTCTGCAGGGATTTGGACAACAGAGACACCATTTCGTTCTTCTGTTGAATGGCATCCGGCATTTCGTCACGCGCCACAGTGCAAACGGAATGTAACACTTGCTCATCAATGTTTGGCATGGCGCAAGAAGAGGAATACCAAACAGCTAAGCGCTTTTTCCGAAGCTGTGACATCTCCACTCCCAGGCTATTGCCGATCTCTTCTTCAGTAGGCTCCCGTTGAAGAGTGGCAGAAAGAGATTGGGATTCCGCTTCGAAGCGGCGCTGCCAGCGGCGAAGACTTCGGGACGCATTATCCAACCGACGAAGGCTATCTAAAATTTCACCGCGAATGCGAAACCGTGCGTAGCTCGCAAAAGGAACTTTGGTATCCGCTCGATAAGAATGAGTGGCACTGATCAGCCCTAGATGACCTGCTTGAATAATGTCATTCATCTCCACAGCAGCATGCGCAGGGAGGCTGGCATACACTTGCCAAGCAATCACTTTTACCAACGGCAAGTACTCCAGGGCCAAATCATTTGCCGAATTTCTTTGTTCGGGTGTGGTGAAGCCTTTTTGACATGATTGTCGGGCAGTTCTTGTTTCAGTCTCAGTCTGCTTGATTGCCATTCTATTTGTATGGTTCAGTCCATTTCCTATTCCTCTCAGGGAAAGCCCTTCTCCTTAGACAACGCAGAAAACTTTTCTAAAGTTTTCTATTTTTTGTCCGATGGATGAGCAGTCCCTAATGTCCAAACCATCATCTTTATTGTGGCTTTCTTCCCTGGTACCGGATTTTGATGAGAGTCAACTGCTCCATGGCTTAAGCCGTTATGAAGTGGTTATAACGCATAGCCTTTCTGAAGCGTTGAAAACCCTGGAAACAACAACAGTTGATGCTGTGTGGGGAAACTTCTCTGCAAAAGACGAGCAGGGTCCTTTGGAATTGATGGGGGCTATTGTGGAAGCCGGCATTCAGATCCCCATTTTTATTCGACAGCGGGAAGCAGAAGTTTCCACAGCAGTCACGCTGACCAAAATGGGCCTCATGCAGTTATTTACTAGCTCAATCGATATAGAAGATGCCCTATTCCAAGTCGAGTTAGCGGTGGAAGACTTCCAGGCAAAAACGCGAATGGAAGCAGCAACACAGCAGAAACAGCCTTCCTGGAAACAATTCTTAATCGGAAGCAGCAAGCCGATGCAAAAAATTGGAGAATTAGTTCAATTGGTTGCTGCACGGCGCTGCACCATTTTGATTTCAGGAGAAACCGGCACAGGAAAAGAAGTAGTGGCAAAAGCAATTCATATGGCTAGCCCGCGTGCCCATGTGCCGATGGTTGCGATTAATTGCAGCGCCATCCCCGAACATCTTCTGGAAGCCGAATTGTTCGGCTATGTGAGAGGGGCTTTCACCGGAGCGCAGCAACTCCGAATCGGTCGTTTTGAGCAGGCACACGGAAGCACCTTGTTTCTGGATGAGATTGGCGATATGCCGCTGGATTTACAGGCGAAGCTGCTCCGAGTCCTACAGGAGCGCGAAATACAGCGTTTGGGCAGTTCTGAAACCATCAAGGTGGATGTGCGAATCGTAGCTGCTTCCAATGCGGACCTTGTTGCCAAAGTAAGAGCAGGATTGTTTCGGGAAGATTTGTATTACCGGTTGAATGTAGTTCCCTTGCAGATGCCACCTCTGCGCGCCCGTCCCCATGATGTTTGGGAGCTTGCAGAACATTTCGTCAAGAAGATTTGCCACAGCGAGGGCTTGCCCAAGAAAACGATCAGCATGGATGCCGTCCGCAAACTGCAATCTTACTCTTGGCCAGGAAATGTCAGGCAGTTGGAAAACCTTGTGGAAATGGCTGTAGTTTTGAGCGGCAATTGTGAAACGTTACTCCCAATTCATTTCTCGTTGCCGGAATCTGAGATTGCTGACTCGCACCCAACCTCATCCCTCCCTGTCGCCCTTCCAGATCACGGCCTGAACTTTCAGGAAACGATTTCACAATTCGAGAGGAGCATTCTTTCGCAAGCGCTGCGGAAAACAGGAGGCAACAAAAAGTTAGCGGCAGATATGTTGCATCTGAAACGAACTACGCTTTCTGCAAAAGTGAGACTTCTGGAAGCAGAAGCTGGTTATGCGCTGGTTTAAGAAGGAAAGAAGTTTAGAAGAAATGGAGGAAAGGAGGGAAAATTCTGATTCTTTCCCCTGCTCAGTTTGAGCTTTTCAGCAGATCGGCAAGTTTTATGCGGAGTGACTCTTCCGCTTTGGATGTCTTTCGTTCCACAACCACTGGTTCGGCTAAGGGTTCCTGTTCCTGCAACTTCGCTTGGATGTACCCAACCTGTTCTTGAATATCCTTCAGCGTGGCAAGCATTTGCTCAAAACACTTTTCTTGATTCTGCTGTGTGGTTTGCAAGGCACGCCACAGAAAAAAGAGCACTCCCAAGCTGGCCACACTGAAGCATGCCGCTGCCGCGCAGCCTACCAATACGAATTCATTCATAAATATTTATTTCCGTCCTATGCGATGCGGCTGTTTCCCGGTTCCATACCTGCAAGAGTTCCTGTGCGAAGCCGCTCCTGACGACTAATGATCTGGTGAATTCGTACTCCATAATTGCCATCTACCACCACTACCTCGCCACGAGCGATTACGCAGTTATTCACGATAATCTCAACAGGTTCCGTAACAGACCGGTTCAACTCCACAATGGAACCAGTGGTAAGCTTCAATACTTCTTTCACGGCTAGTTCAGTGCGTCCAAAGGAAACACTGACCGGCAGAGCTACATCCAACAACACATCAAACGTTTTGGAGGAAGGCGACAAAGGTTTTGTTTTTTCTCCTCTTGCTCCTGCTTCTCCCGTCCCCTGCACCTCTTCTTCATTGCTGCTAACACGGGGAGCAAACCACTCCTCCAATGTGGGAGCAAAAGCGATAAAAAAAGGAGGAAGACTTTCTTTGTCGTGAAAAAACACTTTCACGTAAGTCTGCCCTTCTGGAAAGTGAGAAGGCTTTTGAGAACTGCTCTGAGGGATTTCCCGCTGTAGATGCCGGCTCATCGCCTGCACCAAGCCGCTCACCGATTGTTGAATAATTTCCAAGAACGTATTACGGCTTTCCAGTTCGGAAACTTCTTCCACTCCGGCTAGATTCAGAACATCACTTCCTAGTTCCTGCCAGACCTGTTCCGGCACGCCGAACCAAATAGCAGCGTTCTCGCCTAGTTTTTCCTCATGAAGAATGGCATTAGTTCCCAATTCCGCTTTCTTCTCCGTTTGCCAGCCTAAACTCGGGCGCACATCCGACATGGCTTCTAAACTTTGGCTAAACTTTTCCAGCCATTGTTCCAGCATCCATGTGTAGGCCGGACTGAGAGTGTCGCTGTCAAAATTCATTACATGCCTCGTGTGCTTGGCCATCGCTTCTGTAAAACAGAGCGGAGCCGCAGAATTGCTTGTGTCTTTAGTTGCGAAATGCGAGAAAGATGGAGATCCATTACCTGGGCAATTTCGCGGAGGTTTAGTTCTTCAAAATAGTAAAGGCTGAGAACAGTGCGCTCAATCTTCGGCATTTTCTCAATCGCTTCTGTTACTAAGCGCTCCAGTTCCTGCCGCTCCAATATGCGTGAGGGAAGATTAGAGTCATCGGAAGAAACAAATTTAAGTAAGCTATATCCTTCTTCACCGGAGCCGCCCTGCTCTAGTTCGCCTAGTTGCAGTGCTTCCGTTTCCACCAGCCACTCGTGATACTCGTCCAGGGAGATACCAAGCTCTGCTGCAATTTCTGCTTCGGAAGGCGCTTTCCCTAAGCGTTGTTCCAGCTTGGCAATAGCTGCTTCAATCTGCTTTCCCATTCTCCGCTTCTGCCGGGGAGCCCAATCGACGCTGCGAAGCCCATCCAGAATAGCGCCACGAATCCGGTATTCCGCATAAGTCTTCAGTTTTACGTTCTGAGCGGGATCGAAATTATCAATCGCGGCAATCAAGCCAATGGTGCCATTGGAAATTAAGTCATCAATGCTGACGTTTTCCGGCAAACGTTCATGAATTCGGCGCGCAATAATGCGTACTTGCGGCAAATGCTCCAAAATCAGCCGTTCTCTGTCTTCCCGTGTCTGTTCCTCGAACTGACAAGAATACATACTAAAAAAGCACTGATTCGCTGCTGCATTAAGCAGCAGCGCGAGATGCTAACCTCCGATTCTCAGTTGCATAGCCCGTTATCTGGCGATGCTTAGCAAACTGGAGATCTTCCGGAATTTCCTGCCCGGTTCCCAAAAAAGAAATAGGCAATCTTGTTTGTGCTGCTACGGAGAAAAGATTCCCCAGGGATTCCACTTCATCCAATCCGGTAAAGATTAATTTACGAGGCTGGAACATGCGGAAGCGTTCCACCGTGCGAAGCAAATCAGCAGCTCTTGCATCGGCCCGCAACACCAGATGTATATCTACTTCCGGGTTAGCTTCCAAGCATCGTGCTAATCCGCTCGCAGCATCCATCTGTTTTGCTCCATACCCCGGTGTATCGATCAGCGTCAGGGAAGGAGCAAAAGGATTCGGCAAGTTAGGCGGAGCCGACAAAGCACGTTCTAATGCCGGAGTATTCTCTACCGACTCGAAGTCTGCTTTCAGGATTTTCGCATAAGTGCGTAGTTGATCCACGCCGCCCACTTCGAAATGACCGGCGGCTAGAATGCGCACAGGTAGCTGCATCGCAAGCCCGTGTGCAATTGCCAGTTTCACCAGCGTTGTGGTTTTCCCTCGGCCTGGAGGACCAATCAAGGCTGCAACGCGGTGCTTCCCACCCACTCCCACGGAAGGGTCCACCTTGAGCCGCGCTTCCATCTCTGCCAGCACTGCTTTTCGAAACAGTTCTGAATCCGCAGTACCTGAAGTTTGTGTTGAGTTTGCCTGCGCTGCCTGCGCAATCTCCCGAACCAGCGTTGGCTCCACGCCATTCTGTTCCAATTGTTGCGGCAAAGAGGAAGCCTCCTGCGGAGTTGCCGCACAGCTAGGAGCAGGGTGAGAAATTTCTTCTTCCTTCTCAGGCACAGTGGCAAACACCACTTCATAACGACCCAAGTGGCGAGCTTCTTCCGGGGCCAGACGAGAATTCAGCAGCATGGCTTCCGGGCCGAGTTCCCGCCGCGCCAAGGTAAAAGCGGCTTCCACTGTGCTGGAAAAGTAAGTTTTGATGTGAAGACCTGATGCCGTCATTGAATCACCCCCAAAGATTGCACTCTGATGCCGGCAGGCACCTCATTATGGGAAACAAAGAACAGATTCCATAAAGAAGGCTCGGCTAGTTGCCGCAGAAAAAAGCGAGCAGCAGAGCTGGTGATCACAACCACTGGCGCTTCTGGCGTACCCACTGTGCGGTTGCATTTCCCAAGAATTTCTCTCAAGTGTTGCGGAGCCAAGGCTACGTGGCTGCTATGTTCTCCGTGTTCCACGGCCTTCTCCACCATTTGTTCTAAGGAAGCGTCCATAAACCAAGCGGGAAGGTCGCCGGATGCATTCAGGTAAGGCTGCACCACGACACGACGAATGGACTGGCGAACATACTCTGTCAGCAGAATGCTGTTCCGCGTAGAACCGGCTGCTTCCCCCAGCGCTTCCAGAATGGAAACAGCATCCCGAATCGATACGCGCTCTCGAAGCAGATTCTGCAGCACCTTCTGCACAACAGCAAGCGAAAGGGACTTCGGCACTAAATCTTCCACTACCTTCGGATGCTCCACGGCGACACGGTCCAATAGCTTCTTAGTGTCTTGTCGGGTAAATAATTCGCTGGCATGGCGGCGAATCAGTTCGGAAAGATGCGTTCCCAGAATACTGACGCCATCCACAACGGTGTAGCCCAGCGATCTTGCATGTTCGCTGCGCTCCATCGGCACCCAAATCGCGTTCATGCCAAAGGCAGGGTCTTTGGTTTTCTGCCCCTCAATAGCGGCTTCCACCCGGCCCGCTGGAATGGCCATTTCACAGCCCTGGGGCAATTCAAAACGGGAAAGCTCAACACCTTTCAAAAGAATGGTGTACTCTCTTCCTCGCAAAGAAAGGTTGTCTGTAACTCGCACGGGTGGCAATAAGTAGCCAAGATCACGAGCAAGCTGCTTCCGGATACCGGAAATCCGCCGAAGTAGCGGAGAATTTTGGCCGCCTTCCACTAAGGAAACCAATCCCAAGCCAACTTCCACGCTCAGCGGCTCTACACGTAGCAACGTTTCCAGATTCTCTTTTGCAGGCGAAGGCGCCGTGGCAGCGGCAGTTTGTGTTTCCACCACCTTTTGCGCCTTTTGCATCTTCCAGCTTGCCATTCCTAACCCCGCGCCCAACACGATGAAGGGAATTTTGGGCAAGCCCGGAAACAGAGCTAATGCCATTAAAACGCCACTCGCCAGCATCAATGGTTGAGATGCCCCAAATACCTGCTTGCGAAATTCCGCACCGAGCTTAGCCTCGGAACTAGCTCGCGTCACAATCAAGCCGCCCGAAACAGAAATCATCAGCGCTGGAATCACAGTGACCAAGCCATCCCCAATCGTCAGAGTGGTGTAGGTCTGCAAGGCACGCATGATATCTGTGCCGTGTTGAAAAATGCCAATCGCCAACCCCGCAACAATGTTGATTCCCGTGATCAGAATGCTTGCCACTGCATCTCGTTGCGTAAAGCGGGATGCTCCATCCATAGCTCCATAGAATTCAGCTTCCGCAGAAAGCTGCTTTCTGCGCTGCCTTGCTTCGTTTTCATCAATTAACCCTGCATTCAAGTCAGAGTCAATGGACATCTGCTTTCCAGGCATGGCATCCAAAGTGAATCGGGCGGTCACCTCAGAAATACGGACAGCACCATGGTTGATCACCACATACTGAATCGCAATTAAGACGAGAAAAATCACGATTCCGATCACGTAATTGCCGCCCACCACAAAGTTGCCGAAAGCTTCAATCACGTCACCAGCGGCCGATGTACCGGAATTCCCATTCAGCAGAATTAAGCGGGAAGAGGAGATATTCAGAGCCAGACGAAACAACGTCAAAAGCAGCAGTGTCGTGGGAAATACATTGAATTCCGTAGGCTTGGTGATGTACATGGACACCATCATCACGATCACGGACATCATGATGTCCAGAACGATTAGAAGGTCCAACACAAAGCCGGGTAGCGGAGTAATCAACGCGATCACAATGGCAAGCACAGCGATCGGTACGCCTAGCTCGCCTAGTGCACTAAGGGAAATCCCGGCAAACAACTTCTCTGGCGCAGCGCCGGAAGAGGTAAGGGGGATTGCGACTGTTTTCGATTCGGCCATGCCTGGTTAGCCGGGCATTCGCCCGTTCATCAGCTTGTAAACGTACGCCAGAATCTCCGCTACAGCACGATAAAGATGTGCAGGAATTTCCTGGCCTACATCAACTGACTTGTAAAGTGCGCGTGCCAGGGGCGGATTCTCAATTATCGGTACTTGGTTTTCAATGGCACGCTGCCGAATGCGCAAAGCCAGGTAGTTTTTTCCTTTCGCCACCACGGTAGGTGCAGCCATGCCATCCATGGAGTACTTAATGGCAATGGCGAAGTGAGTGGGATTCACAATCACGGCAGTAGCCGTGGGAATTTCCCGCATCATGTTACGCCGGCGCATATCCCGCTGCATACGGCGCACTTTCTGCTTCATCTGCGGGTTGCCTTCGGACTCCTTGGATTCGTCGCGAATTTCCTGCTTGCTCATCTTCAGTTCGTTCGCAAATCGACGCCGCTGGCGCACAAAGTGGACCAAGCCGAAAAGCACAAACAGGCTTGCTCCTCGCCAAAGCAGTTGACGCAAGGAACTCCCTACAAAAGCAGCGCCGCCTTCCACGCTGTTGAGCGGCAACAGAAGCGATTCGTTTGCTTTTTCCCGGACGATATACCAAACTCCGTATCCAAACACCGGCAGCATCACCAGTGCTTGCACCAAAGCAGGGCCATTTTGTTTGGGGAGGTCGCGTAGTTTTCCCGCAGGGTTGAGTCTTCCGAGATCAGGTGATAGTTTTTTGAGGCTGACTCCAAACCCTGTGACCACAACCTGCATGGCAACTGTGGTAAGCAGTAAAGCCGCTCCCAACATGCCTAACGGAACTAAATGGTGTGCCACAATCCACCAGGCAATGCTGACAAGCGAAGCAGCGGTCAATTCCGAGTGAAAAGCACGCTCCAGCAGCACGCGCATCATCGTCTGGTATTGCGAAATCCATGTGGAAGCACCCCCACAGAACAATGCCACAAACACCAGAAATTGCACTGAGCTGACTAGATCTTTTGCAGTAGGAAATCGACCGTCTTCGCGGGCTTTCTGAAGGCGGCGTGGAGTTGCCTTCTCTGTTTGCTGGCTCTTATCAGACATCCCGCTATACGCCGTTCATGAAATGTTGCAGCACAGCCATCACTTGCCCGGCATAGGACTGGAAAACGCGTTGAAACAGAATGGCAGTAAAGGCTAGCAATGCTAGTGCAGTCAACATTTTTGCGGGAAATGCCAATGTAACTAGTTGAAGCTGCGCGTTCAACCGGCCTAGCAAAGCCAGAGATAAGTCGATCAAGCCAAGCAGCGTGATGAGGGGAAAAGCGAGTCGCAAGCCCATCGAGAAAATGCCCGTGCTCAGGCGAATGGTGCTTTCGGCAATGCCAGCGGTGATCAGAAACTTGCCGGGTGGAAAAGTATGGAGACTCATGGCACAAGCGCGTACCACTTCCCGGTCCAGCCCTGTGGCAAAAAACAGCAAGCCTGCAAAGAGTTGGGCAAACACCATCAGCACAGTGGAATCAGCTTGTGTACTGGGGTCAATGGTGGAAGCATACCCATAGCCCGCTTGCAAAGCCGCAATCTGTGCCGCCATCTGCAGCACTTCCGTAATAAAGGCAACACCCAAACCAATGGTTAAGCCCAGTGCTGCTTCGGAAAACAGACACACCGTAACGCGGGCAAAGTTTTGCTCCAGCCCATCCATACGCGGCCATAGGGGAAACAGCGCAACCGTAATCGCCAATGTCAATACGGTGCGAACCACGGCAGGGCTATTGCTCATTCCAGGAATAGGCGCGAACACAAAAATACCGGCGATGCGCGCTAACACAAACAGGAACCCGAACAGAGCACCCGGTGTCAGCAGAGGAAGCGTCTGCATGGCGTGGTCTCCCTATTTGGCGTAGCGGCCTAGATCACCCAGAATCGATATGGTGTAAGCCATCATCTTCTTCAGCATCCAGGGCATCAGAAAAATAAAGCCGGTAAGAAAGGCGACTAAACGGGGAATGGCGTTGAATCCGGAGTCCTGAATGGAAGTCACAATCTGAAGCAGACTCACGATGATGCCTGCCACGAATCCGATTGCCAGCAAAGGGGCACTTAGCCAGAAAGCAGCTAAAAACATCTCTCTTACTATCTGAACGGCAGAATCAGGCGTCATGCGAAGCTCTTCATTAGCGAACCAACAACCAAATTCCAGCCATCCACCAGAACAAACAGCAAGATCTTAAAAGGGGCCGACACCATGGCTGGCGGCAGTTGTACCATACCGATGGACAAGGTAACCGAGGCCACCACCACATCAATAATCAGAAAAGGCAAATAAAGAACAGCGCCAATCTGAAATCCAGCTTTCAACTCAGACAGAATATAAGAGGGAATCAAAACGCTCAGCCCAAGGTCAGCCGGTGTTCTGGGTGGAGGTTGATGCGAGATCTCCAGAAATAATTTCACGTCCCGTTCCCGTGCGAATTTCACCAAAAAATGGGCAAGGGGTTGAGATCCTGCTTCAAAGCCTTTCTCCCAACTGATTTGCCCTTTTTCCACGGGTTGCCAGCCGTTGTGGTAAATTTCCGCTGCCACGGGCTGCATAATCAAAGTCGCCAGAAACAGAGAGAGACCAATCAATACTTGGTTGGATGGCGTATTTTGTGTTCCCAGTGCCTGACGCAAAAAATGCAATACCACTACAATGCGCAGAAATGGAGTAACGCACATCACAATGGCAGGAAGCACGGTAAGCGCCGTGAGCAGCAGAACAATCTGCATTGGTGCGCTCAAGGTTGGGTTGTTAAATCCCGGAAGCGCGTTCGGTACGGCAGCAGCCAACATCACGATGCGGCTCCTCCTTTGGTCTGAAGTATCTGGCAATTTCCGGGTGCCGTAGCAACCAAGATGGTTTCCTCATCCACCTGCACCAGGCACAATGTATGTTGAGGTGTAAGTGCGACCCGCTCCAGTACTTCCATACGGCGACCATTACCAGAACGAAGATCCCGCTTCCACCAAACGCCAAAGCCTGCTGCTAGTTGTTTTTTTCGTAATACAAAGAGACAGGCCCCTAACAGCGCAAACACCATTAGCACCGCGGCAAGTTGGGGAAGAAGATCCATTCGTTATAATTCCACCTGGAAATCCGTGATCCGAACTCCCATGTTGTGTTCAATAATCACAATCTCGCCGGAAGCCACCAGTTTTTTTCCCACGTAGATATCAATGTTTTCTCCGGCAGATCGGTTCAGTTCGATGATGCTGCCCGCCTGAAGATCAAGAATCTCGCTGATCTTCAACATCCGCCGGTCCAGATCCACGCTGATTTCCAGAGGAACATCCTGAATGGATGCCACTTCCTGCATTGCCGTCATAAGTTATTGTTTGATGCTGAGTGTATCCTGGCTCAATTGATCTTCAGTGTTGATCACTTTTGCGTTTGCCTGATAGCTGCGCTGATAGATGATGAGATTGGTGAATTCCTTGGCTACATCCACCGTAGAAGACTCTAAGGAATTACCCATTATGTTTCCGCGTCCGCCGGTTTGTGGCTGTCCGACCACTGGTGTGGCACTGTTGATCGTTGTGGCGAAGTTGTTGTTTCCTACATCCAAAAGGGAATCCGGATTGCGAACGGACGCCATAGCCAACTGGCCAACTATCTGTTGTTCTCCGTTGGAATACTTAGCATAGATAGCTCCCCCATCGCCAATTGCGATGCTGGTTAATTGTGTGGCCGCCGTGCCATCCTGTGAACTGCCGGAAACGTTGGAAGCTTGTGAAACTTGCTGCAGGCGTGGGGTTCCGTTTGCGTTGTTCAGGTTCCAGTTAATGTCCATGTCCGCCGCTCCATCTGCTAGTCCTGTGATCTTAATCGCAACTGAGTTGTCTGTGGAGTCCGAACTGGCTGCTGGGCTTGTGAGTACGCCATGGGAATCGAATTCTAGTGTGCCGGTAGCAAGGGGCGTGGAAGATGGAGAAGAAAGAGCGCTATCCGGAAGCGTGACATCATAGGTCCATTTGTTTGCATCCGTTTTGGTGAAGGTCATCGTCAAGGTTTGGCTATTCCCCAGTGAATCCACTACTGTGATCGGAGTGGTGTAACTTCCGGTGCTATCACCAACAGTTGCTGTGGCATCCAGATTCATATCTAAAGTAAAATTCTTCGTAGCAACAGGGTTCCGCACATTCCCAGTAGGGATCTGAATGTTGCTGGCGACACCGCTGGTATTCACAGTTCCGTCTGCATTTAGTTGTGTCCAGCCTTGAACTTTTTCTCCCGTCAAAGTCATCAATGTTCCGCTTGCATCCTGGTGAAAACTTCCCGAACGAGTCAGCAGCTGCGAATTGTTAGCACCTTGGAGAACAAAAAATCCATCCCCTTGAATAGCTGCGTCCAAAGAATTGCTGGTACTCTGTGTTCCACCCTGCGTGAAGTTGCGAATCGTATAAGGCGTATTCACGCCCATGCCCACCTGAGTATGACCAGACGCGCCCATAGTCTGCGTCATCATGTCAAAAAAGGAAACGCTGGACTGTTTGAACCCGGTGGTATTTAGGTTAGCCAGATTATTTCCCGTGACGTCCAAAGCTTTGGAAGTGGCATCCATCGCCGAAAGTGCTGTTTGGAAAGTGGTAAACATATGCGTTAGTTAGTTCGTTTTAGAAGTGTTAGCCGTCTCGCTGGTACCTGTTGTTGTGGAACTCGTAGAAGTTGGTTGATTCAGTTGCGTGATGCCCGTCCGAATACCGATCAATTGTTCCAGTTCGCTGTATTGAGTCAACTGCCCTACAAACTGCGTGCTATCCGTAGGATTGGTCGGATCTTGATTCTTGATCTGAGCCACCAGCAGTTTCAGAAACGTGTCCTTGCTGGTGAGCTGGTCTGAACTGCTGCTGGAAGCGGTGCTGCTGGATTGGGTGTTGGTGCTGGTAGCTGTTTGGCTTACTAAGCTATTGGAAATGCTGCTCATAGAGTTGTCCTTGTGGTGGAAGAAAGTGAGCCAAAGTGGGAATGGATTTCTTTAGCCCAGTCAGATGATTTCGTTTTGCGTTGCCGAAAGGGAACCTCTTGCTGTTCCCGACGGTTGCGCCCTTGTGAATCGCCGTCTGTGTATTGCTGATTGTTGCTCTGTGCATCCGCACTCTGCAGAGTGCTGAGCGTTGCCGTGCTGTTACTGGAAGGCTGCCAGGTTTCCATTCGGTAACCATGGCTTTCCAATTTCCCTGTTAGCTCACCAATTCCTTGCTGAAGTGAAGCAGTAAGAGCCGGATCTGTGGATCGTACTGCCACATGCACCTCCCCGCCTCGGTCTGCCACTTTCACTTCCACTCGATTCTGAGGATCTGAATCTAGGCGAAAGGAAAGAGTGTGAACTGGTTGTGTTTGGGGTTCTGAAGGAACTTCCAGTTCTGCAACGGAGGATGTGGAGGGCGGTTGCTTTTCCGCACTATGCGTCTGAGTTGTAGCGGCAGTGGAAACGTGTGAAGCCTCCCCAGCAATCATAGGGTTCGCAATCGTTTGCTCCGAAAAGGAATTTGTTTTCTGTTCTGATTCCTTTTCCTTCGACCCCTCTTGAGCTACTTCTATTGGCTGGGAGACAGCATGTTCTTGCTCACCCTTCCGAACACGATTTTTAGGAGAAGATTCTGTTTGTGGATCGATTGTGTTTCCAGACGCTTCAGCAACTGCGGCTGGTTCTTGGCTCACTGAAGAGAATGATTTCCCCTGACCAGCATTCTCCGTCTTCATCTGTTGAGAGAAACCACCAGGAGTCAGTTTTGCGGTAAACGCAATCTTGCCATTACTAGGCCGATCGGACGATACTTTCCATGCGGGAGGAAGGCCCCCTGCTGTAGGAAGTAATTGTTCAGTGGAAGCTGCGAATGAATCAGGTTTGGTTGCGAGTGAAAGGGAAGAGGAGCTTTTGTCTGTTGCCTTTTCTGGTTGAGGTGTACCCTGTGGCAAGGCTCCCATACTTCCATTTACATTGGCAATCTGCTGTTGTAATAAACCGGATACTGCAGCGCTGCTTCCCGAAGGCTCTTTCCGACTTCCTGGCGTATCATTCTCGATATCCTGGAACAGCCCTGAAGAATCACCAGGTAACGCTGTAGAGCGCGCTTGAGATTGGGATTTGCTATCGCCAGGCTCTTCCCAGGAAACGAATTGTGAAGGGGAGTGATTCGCATCATAAGCAGAAGTTAATGAGCTTGTGTCGTCAACAGGCAGTTGCTCTCTAGGGATTTCTAAGTGGAGGGGAAAAGGCAACGGACGCTGACTTGGTGCAGCAGTATCTACTGTGATAGGGGCAGTTGGAGCAGAATGAACATCCGAGGTTTGGCTGTCTTCTGTTGTCTGTGTATCTTCGTCTTTTAAGGAATGTAATAAACCTCGAAATGTGCCAAAAGCGGCAGCATCATGTGTGGAAGCGGTCTTGCTGCCCTTCAGAGAAGCAACAGGTGCATTGCTGAAAGACGCTGCGGAAGGAGCAGGTTGAGGAAACGGAAATGAACTTGGCGGTGAAACCGTCACACCAGAGAAGTGGCATGCTGTTCACCAAATGAACGGCATGAAAAATCAATCTGTTAGCAAAGAGCAAGTGACAAAATTTTGCCGTTATTTGGGCTCGTGGCAAAACTTTGTCGCATGATCAGTACCAGCGCTGTAGTACTTGTCGAACAATAATCAACTAGTTTGAGCCATTTAGAACTTTTTTGCGATTGGTTTTGTGGTTGCACACTACATTTTTGACGAACCCCTATGGATGCTCTTTCCATTTCCGCCGCCAGCGGCATGCGTGCTCGCATGGAGTCGCTGGATATGTTGGCAAACAATCTGGCTAACTCTTCTACGGGTGGTTACAAGGTAGACCACGAGTTTTATAGCCTCTATGTATCGCAAGATGCTGCGGATTCAGCAGAGCAAGGCAATGGAGCTTCACCCGATACGTTACCTGTTGTAGAAAAACCATGGACTGATTTTTCTCAAGGTGTTTTGCACGTTACGGATAATCCCCTTGATGTGGCTCTTTCCGGGAAAGGCTTTCTTGCTGTAAATGGTCCATCCGGAGTGTTGTATACCCGCAATGGAAATCTTAAGCTTTCAGCAGGCGGGACACTCACCACAGCAGATGGAATGGCTGTACGCAGCCGGAGCGGCGGCACCATACAAACAGTTTCCTCCAGCCCCTTAAACATCTTGCGCGATGGAACGGTGCAGCAGGACGGGCAAACGATTGGCCAATTAGAAGTGGATTCCTTTAATGAGCCGAAGGAATTGAGTAAACAGGGTTTGAACTACTTCTATACATCCGACACAACTACTAAGCCGCAAGTATCTACCGCAGAGGTATATCAAGGAAAGCTGGAAACCTCAAACGTGGGCTCAGCGGAAAGCGCGGTGCGTCTGGTTAGCGTGATGCGTCAGTTTGAGATGTTACAGAAAGCAATGAACATAGGAGCGGAGATGAACCGGCTCGCAGTGGAAGAAGTTGCCAAAGTTTGATGAAACCACCTTTCAGGAGAGAAGATGATCCGAAATGTCACCAGTAATCATCAGTTGCATGTTGCCGCGCACACTACGACCCGGGCAGCAGCCAAACCAGCACAAACGCAGTCATTCGCGAGCTTGTTCAGCAATGCCGCAACCCCTAATAGCAGTACGTCAACAAGCGCAAACGCAACACAGGCGAGCATCCCTGTGACAACCAAGCCTGTAATCACCCCGAGTACGCCTGCTGTAGTGCAGCCTGTATATGTGCAAGGTGCAACTGCTGCAAATCCGGTTGGGTCCCCAACAGCACTCAATCCTGCTGAGCTTGCTTCAGCAGGCACCGCGAAACAAATCGCAGCGTTATTGGGCGGCACGGTACGGGAAGATGCCATGGGAGGCAGTGATTTCGCTTGGTCGGAATCTCAGCGCAACATTATGGTGCCAGGCTCAGCAAACGCCATCAACGCTGGCTTAGCAGCAAACTTATTTGCACGCTATGGCACGGCTCCAGGCAGTCAGGCATGGCAGATTATCAATCGCGATCTAGGACGTGATCCGATGTCCGCTACGCCAGGAATCATTACATAAAGGGGATGGAAAAGTATGATGAGAGCACTCTATAGCGCCGCTAGCGGGATGACGGCGCAACAAACCAACGTTGATAATATCGCGAACAACTTAGCGAATGCGAACACCATGGGTTACAAAGCCCGTCGTGCGCAGTTTCAGGATCTGCTGTATCAGACTATGGTGACTCCCGGCGCTGCTGCCGGGCAACAGACCACGATTCCCACCGGGCTACAGGTAGGTTTGGGCACTCGCACAGCCTCGAATGAAATTATCTTCACGCAAGGCAACTTTCAAAACACGGATAATCCTCTGGATCTTGTGATTCAGGGGCGCGGCTTCTTTCAGGTGCGTCGTCCTTCGGGAGAAATTGCCTACACGCGTGCAGGCTCTTTTCAGTTGAACAAAGACGGCAACGTGGTGACACAAGATGGCGATCCTATCGAACCAGCCATTACGATTCCCCCAGGTGCGCAATCAGTCACTATCGCTGGAGATGGCACAGTGAGCTACGCGCTGCAAGGGCAGAGCGCCGCGCAACAGGCAGGCCAAATTCAGCTTGCTGACTTTCAGAATCCTGCTGGCCTCAATAGCTTAGGCCGCAATCTATATGCGCCGACGGATGCTTCCGGCGACGCGAAAGTAGCAAATCCAGGTGGCACGGAAGGCTTAGGAAGTATTTTGCAGGGCTACACAGAGCAATCCAACGTAAGCGTGACGGATGAGTTCATCAACCTCATCGTGGCGCAACGTACCTATGAAGCAAACTCCAAAGTGGTGACGGCTGCGGATCAGATGTACCAAAACGTCAACAACCTTACGCGATGACGCTTCTTCTTTTGTTTCTGCTTACGGTTGCTTCTGAACCGTCATCCACATGCCAAAGCGTGCAAGGAAACACAATTCTGGGACGAGACTTGGCAGCCGCAGATTCGGCATTTCGTTCCATTCCGCCAGAAACGCAGATCTCTTTTGCACCAGCGCCTGGCTCACACCGAATCTTTTCCGGTGGTGAATTGCTTCGCATTGCCCAACGCTATGGTATCCCGGGAGAATTTCATGAGCTTTGCTTCACTTATCCAGTACGAAAACTAGAACCGGGGGAAATTCGGGAAGCAATGAAAGAAAGTCTAGGGATGGAAAAAGCAGAAATAGAGTTGAAGGAGTTCAGCATGTTTCCAGCTCCTGCAGGCAAGGTTTTTTTTCCTCTCTCTTCTTTGCCACGGCCTTCCCTTTCCCATGAGCAAGAACCAGTGGTGTGGCGCGGCTACGTGCAATATGGCAACGACCGTAAGTTCACCATCTGGGGAAAAGTTCGTATCACGGTGTCGCAAGAAAGCGTCGTAGCCAGGCAAGACCTTCCGGCTGGCCAGATGGTGAATGCATCTCAAGTCGAGACTAAAACAATCGTGGGCTTCCCTTCCTCGCTAAAAGTAGCGACAGCCATTTCTCAGGTTGCGGGTTTATCTCTGAAGCGTTCCGTGAAGGTAGGCACACCCATTCCCATAGACGCCATAGAGATGTCGACTGATGGGGCAACCAAAGGCGAAGTGATGCGCGGTGATTTGGTGGAAGTCAATGTGGAAGTGGGTGCTGCACATCTGAAGCTCGGAGCACGTGCGGAGTCCAGTGGATCAACAGGAGAGACCGTGACCTTGCGCAACCCAAAATCCGGTAAAACATTTCCCGCTCAAGTAATAGGAAAAGGCAAAGTGATTGTAAAACCAGGAGAAACAGGAGCATGAAGCGGCTTGGAATCACCTTGCTGGTATGTTCCTGTTCTGTGTTGGCTGCTTCAAAAAAGAAAGCCAAGGTGGAACAACCCTCGGCGTTGGAAACCTACACCAAAGAAGCAACGCTTCGTGCCAAAGATCCTGCTTTACGCGAAGGCTCTGCAGGTTCCTTGTGGAATCCTGCTGCTGGCTTGGCAGATTTGGCACGAGATCGCCGAGCCAGCCAGCTAGATGATGTAGTGACAATTCTGGTCGCGGAACAAGCGACGGCAGTAGCGAGTGGCACTACCAAAACATCACGTTCTTCCAGTGCAAAAGCGTCTGTAAACTCGCTGTTTGGTCCTAAGAAACCTACCAGTGCCTTGGCAAGCTTGGCTGATCTTTCCGGCCAAACGCAATTAGATGGGCAAGGCACCACCACGCGCGGCACCACGCTAACCACCACTTTAACTGCCAGGGTCGTTCATGTTCTGCCGAATGGCTACTTAGTCGTGGAAGGCACTAAGCAGATTCAAGTGGATTCCGAGCATCAGGTCATCACCGTGCTCGGTGTAATCCGGCCCGATGACATCACCACGGCGAACACCATTGCCTCAAACCGTTTGGCGGAAATGGAAGTACGCATCAATGGCAAAGGCGTAATTTCAGATGCTACGCACCGGCCCTTCTTTTTATACCGTCTCCTTACTGGCCTTTTGCCTTTCTGATCATGAAATTGCATTTAAAAACACTAGCTTTCCTGGTGGCCGCTGCAATCCCCGCACCAGCAGCCACGCGGTTAAAAGACGTGGCGTCGTTGGAGGGAATGCGCGATAACCAGTTAATTGGTTACGGCTTGGTGGTAGGCTTGGCAGGCACAGGCGATCGCAGACAAGCTGCTTTTTCTACTCAAAGCCTGACGAACCTGCTGCAACGAATGGGCGTTACAGTAGATCCGACAACGCTCACCGTAAAGAACACTGCCGCTGTTTTAGTAACAGCGACGTTGCCACCCTTTGCCCAACCAGGAACGCATCTGGATGTCACCGCTGCTGCTGTAGGCGACGCTGCCAACTTGCAAGGCGGACTTCTGGTGATGACCAGCCTTCGCGCCCCCAATGGGCAGGTCTACGCAGTGGCACAAGGCCCAGTGGTCACAGGTGGTTTTGTAGCGGGCCGTGCTGGAAATAGCCAGAGTGTAAATCATCCCACAGTAGGACGTGTTCCCAATGGAGCCATCATCGAAAGAGCAGCTCCTTCTGTTGCTCCGGGCGCGCAGATACGGTTGCAAGTCAAGGAAGCCGATTTCACAACGGCGGCCCGGATTGCATCAGTGATCAATCAGCACTTTGAGGGAAATGGATCGCTGGCGAAAGCAGAAAATTCGGCACTGGTGAGCGTAGCTGTTCCGGCAAAGTTTCAGGACCGCTCGATTGAATTTGTTTCAGAACTAGAAAACTTAACCGTGGAAATGGATCGCCCTGCGCGTGTAGTAGTGAATGAACGTACCGGAACAATTGTGATGGGCAAAGATGTCCGAATTGCGCCTGTGGCAATTCTGCAAGGAAATCTCACGGTGGAAATCAGAACCACGTATGACGTTTCACAACCAGCACCGCTTTCCAAGAACGGGACCACCGAAGTAATTCCTCAAACGGCAGTCGATGCCAAGGAAGAAAAGGCCCGGAACGTGGTTTTAAAAAAGGGTGCCACCATTGAAGAGTTAGTGCAGGCGCTTACGGCAATTGGTTCTTCTTCACGCGATGTAATTGCGATTCTCCAAAGTTTGCGGGCAGCAGGTGCTTTGGAAGCCGAGTTGGAGGTGTTGTAAACATGACGGATTTGTCGATTAAAGGCCCTGCTGTAGCACTGACGGATGGCGCCAATGTTCCTTCCTCTAAATCGGCTAATGCCGCACAGCAGTTCGAGGCTTTGTTGATCACGCAAATGTTGAAATCGATGCGGGAAAGCGGCTCGGGATGGCTTGGCACGGGTGAAGACAAGGCTGGTGAATCAGCTATGGGCATGGCCGAGGAACACTTAGCTGCTTCCTTAAGCGCCAGCGGTGGCTTCGGCATTGCCCACATGATTCAACAAAGCCTTGATCAGAATTCCACTCCTCAAAAACTCCAGGAGTGAGAAGCTGATTCCAGGTTTTGTGCTGCCATAAAGGCATTGCCATACACTCGTGATGTTGTAGCTTGCTGCTTCGATATCTCTTGCCAGCCTTCTTGAAGCGTACACAGCAATGAGAGCACTTCCGCTAATGGTTCATCTCGCTTCTGAAGGTTCGCTTCCACCATTCGATTCAACATGTAAGTGTAAAGTTGCCGAAGTCGGGCGGCCAATTCGCCTCCTTGCTTCAGATCAAGGGACTGTGTTAGTTCACCAAGAATGTCACATGCCTTGGTGACTGCGGCGCATCGAGCGGAAACATTGCTTGCTTGTAATTGCCTGCGAGCTTCGCGCACGTCTGTGATTGCCCCTTGATAAAGCAAGCAGACCAGTTTCATGGGATCTGCGGAAAGAATCTCTTGTTCGAAGTAGGTGCTAAGTGCATTGCTCATCTTTTTGTCCGATAAAGGCTTATCGACTCCATCATCAGGAGTTTGAGCAAATTCTAGGGTTAGAGCCGTAAAGTTCCATAACGGGAAGCCGATGAGATCAGCAGATGAGGCGCTTCACCCTTGTGATTCTCTTTTCCGGTCTGCTCCCTGGGGTGAAAGCATCTGCAGATCAGCAGGAAGCCGCAGCAGCGGCTCAACGCATGGCAGTTGAGCAAGCCATGCAACCTTCCCTTGCGGCCCAGGTTGCTTCTGTTCGGAAGCAGGCAAAGCTAAGTATGCCTGTCGCTTCTGACTTTTTTGTCACTATGGAGTCGCCAGTTCCGCAGACGGTTGCGACAGCAACGTGTCCTGCACTTGCTCCTGCAAGGGCAAAAGATATGGTGGAGAAAACAGCTCGCACACATGGTTTGCGCGCCGAACTTCTCCAGGCAGTGATTCAACAGGAATCCGCATTTCGGCCTTGTGCGGTTTCCGCGAAAGGTGCAATGGGACTGATGCAGTTGATGCCTGCCACTGCAGAGCAGTTTGGCGTTTCCGATCCCTTCGACCCGGACCAGAACATCACCGCCGGTGCCAAGCTTTTGAAGCAGCTATTAACACGTTATGCGGGTGATGTCAGCCTTGCCTTGAGTGCTTATAACGCGGGAGCAAGCAAGGTGGATGATGCCGGAGGCATTCCACCCCTTGCGGAAACAACTAGTTATGTGCAAAGAATTATGACCAGTTTAGGGGAAAAGCAGGAGCGCTAAAGGAGAGCCGGTTAATTCTACCGTCCTGGCGCTGCGATATTGCGCGTCAGCAAATCAGACATGGTGAAGAACACCATGATGATCAGGAAGATCACACCACTGCATACGATCGCCTTAGTCAGCGTTGTGCTGTATTTGATATGCATAAAAAACAACACGACCAAGCTGGCTTTAAAGATGGCGATCGCAAGCGCCACGACAATGTTGAACCGCCCTAAGTCCACATACGCAATCGCGGTTGTGACTCCCGTAAGGACCAAAAGGGCCGCGAATACCATGTAATACACGCGAGTAGGAACAATGTGCTCAGAAGACATAGTTTCGGCTAACCTCGTGGATCAATCAAATACAGCAATGGGAACAAGAAGATCCAGATAATATCGACAAAATGCCAGTATAGCCCGAACATTTCAATCGGGGTATGCCAAGCCGCGGTGTAGCGGCCTTTGGAAGCCTGCACAATCAGCACAATCAGGATTACCGCCCCTACGATCATGTGAGTGGCATGAAGCCCGGTCAGGCCGAAATACAGGGAAAAGAATAAGGGGGCGTGTTGCGGGTCCGGGCCTTCAAAATGAAAGTTTGGTCCCGGCACTTCGTGGTGTTCGATCTTGTCCGCATACTCTGTTGCCTTGATTCCTAAAAACACTCCGCCTAACAAAAGCGTAGAAATCAGAAATGCAATCAGAAGCTTTTTGCTGCCCATCGCTGCCGAATGAACAGCCATAGCCATGGTCAAGCTGCTGCAAATCAGGACGCCCGTATTGATGCGCGCCCAACGGAATGTTCAACTTGTGGCTGGCAGCCGCAAAGGCCAGGGGATAGGCATGTCTGTAGGCGATATATGCCATGAACATGCCTCCAAAAAACATCACTTCCGTCACCAGAAAGACCCACATCCCCAGGGTAGAGGCTTCCTTCTGCTGCCCGGCTGTTTCAAAATGATGCCGTACGGCAACCGTACCGCTATGCGCTGACAACTGTTTTCGCTCCGTCGCTGGCTGCGTAATCGTATGCTTCTACTGTCACTACAGGAGTGACGACAAAATTTTCCGTGATTGGAGGCGAGGCAGTCTGCCACTCCAAACCGGTAGCACCCCAGGGATTCGGACCAGCAATGCTTACCTTTATACAAAGAGTAAGTAAGGTAAAAAACCGGCAAAATCAGCCCAATTCCAAGAATACTGGCACCCGCCGAGGAAAGCACGTTATATACCTGGAATTCTGGCGGGTACACATGATACCGGCGCGGCATACCCAGATAACCTAAGATGAACTGGGGGAAAAAGGTAAGATTGAACCCCAGGAACACAATCACAGCGGAAATCTTTGACCATCCTTCTGAGTACATGCGCCCCGTCATCTTAGGCCACCAGAAATGAATGCCAGCCAGATAACCCAGAATGGCTCCTCCCACCATGATGTAGTGGAAGTGAGCAATCACAAAGTAGGTATCGGTCAAGTGGACATCCATTCCCATGGAGGCCAGGAACAATCCGGTCAAACCACCAATGGTGAACAGCCCAATGAAACCGATGGCGTACAGCATGGGGGTGGAAAGATCTACCGACCCCTTATACATGGTCGCGGTCCAGTTAAAAACTTTGATAGCGGAGGGAATAGCCACCAGATAACTGAGTACGGAGAAAACCATGCCTGCATATACGGATTGGCTGCTGACGAAAAGATGATGTCCCCACACCAAAAAGCCGAACACCGCAATCGCCACACTGGAGAATGCAATAAATGTATATCCCATTGGTTGACGGCGGGAAAAGGTGGAAACCACTTCACTGATCACACCCATGGCCGGCAAAATCATGATGTAAACGGCAGGATGGGAGTAGAACCAGAACAGATGCTGAAACAACACGGGATCACCGCCCAATGCGGGATCGAAAATACCGATGTGCAATCCTCGCTCTAAAGCAAGCAGCAGGATGGTCACAGCCAGAACCGGCGTACCCAGAATCTGGAGCAGGCTCGTGGCATAATGGGCCCACACGAAAAGCGGCAGGCGAAACCACGTCATGCCGGGCGCACGCATCCGGTGAATAGTAACAACGAAATTCAGTCCGGTTAGGATCGAGCTAAAGCCAGCGATAAAGATAGCCGTAGCAGTGGCGATCACATATCCGTTTGCATAGGAAGAACTCAAGGGCGTGTAGAACGTCCATCCGGTATCCACTCCACCGGTGACCATGACGTACAAAGTCAGCAATCCGCCTGCTACCAGCAAATACCAGCTCAGGAGATTAATTCTTGGAAAGGCAAGATCTTTTGCCCCAATCATGGGCGGAATTAAAAAATTCCCTAATGTGGCAGGAATGGAGGGCACTAAGAACAGAAAGATCATCACAATGCCATGCATTGTGAACAATCTATTGTAGACGTCCGACTCTACAAGATTTGCGCCCGGCGTTGCTAATTCAAAACGAATCAGCGTGGCAAAAATTCCACCCAACAAAAAGAAAAAGGTAACTGTAATCAGGTAAAGAATGGCAATTCGCTTATGATCTTGCGTGAAAAGCCAGCTCTTTAACCCGAGTTCCGCGTTGATATAATTTTTCGGAGTTTCGACCTCGGGAGGTGCGGTGATAATCATATTACTCGCTTCTCTGTTATTCCCATTGTTGCATCAACTATTTCGCTGCGGGCGAGGTGCCGCCCTTCGGATTGCTGTCCACCCTGCTAGGAGGCTGTGCATTGCTGCCATTCGGCACTGCCACCTGTTTGCACGCGGGAGGTATCCCCGGCAGTGGGGCCAATCGACCTGACATATTCAATCAGTTGTTGAATGCCATCTTCGCTTACCTGTCCCTTGAATGTAGGCATGATGTTTTCATAACCTGTGACAACCTTTGCCGAAGGGTCCAGAATGGATTCCCGAATATAGGAGGCATCTGCGGTGACTACGCCTGTATTGGTACGTACTGGTTTGCCAAAGACACCAACCAGATTTGGACAGCGACCTTGCCCATCCGAAACATGGCAGTTGCTACAACCAAGCGTTTGGAACAAGGCTCCGCCCCTCTGGGCAAGACTTCCCTGCGCGCCTCCGCTGGTCAGCCACTCCTGATATTGGGCAGGTTCCATTACGTAAACAGTGCCGATCATGTTGGAGTGCCGTGTACCGCAATACTCGGCGCAGAAGATATGGTAACGTCCCTACCTTTGTTGGACGAAACCATTCGGTAGTATACTTACCCGGCACCACGTCTGACTTCGAACGGAACGCCGGGATAAAGAAGTCGTGAATCACGTCTTCAGACGTCATGGTGAGCTTGATATTTCGATTCACGGGAACGTGCAACTCGTTCATTTCCCGCTGCCCTTCCATATGCTGAAGCTTCCACATCCACTGCTTGCCGGTGACATAGATTTCCATGGCATCGGCGGGAGGCCGTGATTCTTCAAAAAACAGCTTGGCTCCCCAGGCAAACATCACCATGGAAAGGCCGAGCGGAATCACGGACCAGGTAATTTCAAGCGCAAGTCCTCCGTGTACCGGACCGGGCACAAAGTCCTCTGACCGGCGTCTGTACTTGATCGCAAAGTACACAATCAGCACGGCAATCAGTAAAGAGAAAAACGCCGTCACCAGAACCAGAAAGGCGTAGAGCGCGTCCACATTGCCTGCGATAGAAGAGGCTTGTTCTGGGAACAACGGAATTGAATTCGTATCCATGAGTTGTCTGACTACGGTCTAACGGCCGCGCTCCTTCGAGTCACGCCGGAAACTAATAAAAACAAAACCGCCCAACAGCAGAAGCGTGGCAACACCGGCCAGCCGCAACACGCCAAAAGCGATCGGAGTATATTTCCCCGTGGTCGGATCATAGTGATAGCAAAACAGCAGAACCTGATCCACAGGATTCCCAATCTTATTTTGAGAGGCTTCGATTAACCCCAGACGAATGTCCTTGGGCGCGTACTCCACCCCATAAAAGTATCGAGACAGCTTTCCCTGAGGAGTAAGCAGCATGATGCCGCTGGCATGAGCAAACTGATTCGTATGGACGTCGTATTTGTAATGGAAACCAATCGCATCGGTAAGAGCTTTAATCGAAGCCAAGTCACCCGTCAGCAGATGCCATCCATTCGCGGTTTGCGGACGATGGTAGAAATTCATCATGGACGCTTTCTTTTCCGCGGCTAAAGGCGGTTTTTCCCGCGCATCGAAGCTGACCACTACCACTTCAAACTCCTGGCCAGGATTAAAGGCAACTGCTTTCAAGCTGCTTGTTAAACCATTCAGAATCTGGGTGCATAGCATCGGGCAGGAGTAATACACCGGAGCCAGCAACACCGGACGCTTTCCAAAATAATCCCCCAACCGAACATCCCGCCCCGCTTCATCACGGAAAGGGAGGTCCAGCGGTACTTGTGCGTTGAGCTTTTGGTCGATGCCCACGTTTTTCAACGGAGCAGGCCGGTCAACACCTTTCATGTTCAGCAAATCCTGCTGGGCAAAGGCATGAGAGCCTGCCAGCAGAATTGCAATGGAAACCCACTTGGTCATTGCGCTACTTTTTCAGAGGTTCTTCCGCTGCTGGAATACTCAGGAAGCAGACGGAACCCATCTCGATCCAACCCTTCACCTTCTTGCACCGGTTTCGAGGGCAGCCCTTTTTTCACCACAGCGGTAATTGCTTGATCAATCGGAATCCGGACAATCTGACGTGCCGGGTCCACCCAGCCATAGCTACCCAACATATGATCTTCTGCCGCACGGAACTCCCGCAGGTCGAGCTTCGGCGTGGCTTGCAGCCGGGGCGATGGCGGCAGTTTGGGCCGCTCATCCAAAATTGTTTTTGGCACGTTATTCACTTCCGCCCGGTCCTGCGCCTGGAACCAGGAGAACAGGCCCCACATGGCCGAAGCCGCGATCAGAACGCCAAATGCCAGACCAATGCCATACTTCGAAATCGTGAATACGTCCGCGTCGCCATGTTCATAAGCAACACGTGGATTTTCCGCCAAATCGTCGGGATCACTTGGATTATGTCTAGTGGTGATGTCGTCCATGGTTCAGTGCCTTTTGTAAATCAGGGGCGTTGATCGGCAGAAGCGGCCGCTGCCGCAAGTTGTAGAAAAAGTAAGCCATCCATAGGCCGCCAATTGCCACAGGAGCCACAACATCCAGCCAATGCAGTTGAAAGTGGGAACCAGTGAAGTTAGGCTCCACCAGCCAGAAGATATCCACAAGTCGGATGACCACAACATAGATTGCGATCTTCTGAATGGTGCGAGGGTTCTTTTTCAATGCCTGGGAAAGCAGCATCAAGAAGGGGAAAGCAAAGTGAAACAAAAGAAGAATTGCTCCCACATATTGCCATCCGCCATTCAACCGATTGATATACCAGCTAATTTCTTCCGGAAGATTGCCGGACCAGATCAGAATTAACTGTGAAAAGGAAAGATATGCCCAAAGCATGGTCAGGGCAAGCAGGAGTTTGCCTAGATCATGAAGATGCCTCTTGGTGATTAAGCCTTTTAAGGGCGCATAGTTCCCCATCAACACCAAAGTGGCAACAATAAGCGCCATGGCGGAAAGAGTCTGCCCTACACAGATCAATAGGCCATAGATCGTGGAAAACCAATGCGGATCTAAAGACATGATCCAGTCCGTTGCCGCAAAAGTCATGGTGAAGGTATAGATCACAATGCCTGGGCCACTTAGTTTTTCCAGTTTTTTCGCGATATTGATGTCGCCCGTCCGGTCCTGCTCCAGAGACCATCGGTTCAGCAGGGTAATCAGGCCGCCCCAGATCACGAAATAAATTACCGCACGGATATAGAAAAAAGGGACGTTCAGGTAGAACTGCTTACCCTGAATTACCTTGTCATGCGCAACTACGCTTGGTTGCGCCCAGATGTAAAGCGAATGAACTCCAAATAAAATCGGCAGAACGGCAACAGCACCCAACAGCCACGTTCGGGTTCCGGCCTCCAGGGGACGACGAATCATCATTCCCCAAGCGCCGCCCGTCATATATTGGATCATCACTAAGCCGAAGCATCCCAGAGCCATGCCATTCCAAAACAGGAAGCCGATCAAATAGGACCGTAAAAACTGTTGAGGCGTAGTGGTAAAGAAACCGACCGCCAACAGCAGAACTCCAATGATTCCGACAATGGCTGCTACGTTCTGATACCGTTTCAAATCCACGCCCAAGGCAGGTGCGAGCGTGTATTGGTTTTCAATCATCATTTGTTTTCAGCCCCTGCTTTGCCGGGCGACGGACTCATGGGAGTCGCAGGCGTTCCAGGAGGAAGAGGCGCACTCTCTGGAGAATTTACACGGTCTGGCGTGGAGGGCACCAAAGGAAGATCTATCGTCTGGCCTTCTCCGGCTTCCCCTTGCTGCGGATGAGCACCGGGAACAGGAAGCTTGGCGCGCGCATCCGCCGTCAATTCCGATGCATTCACATTTTCGCTATATTGCAAAGCTCGGAGGTAAGAGATAATGGCCCACCGGTCACGCGGGCCAATTTGCGCCGCGTAGTTGTACATTGCGCCATACCCATTGGTGATCACATCAAAGAAATGGCCAGGAGGTGCATTTCGCAGCCGATCAATATGGTAAGAAGGCGGCTGCTTCATGCCACGCTGCACAATCATTCCTAACCCATTCCCGATCCGGCCATGGCAAGGCGAGCAGAACACATCAAACCGCTGATGGCCACGCTCCACTAACTCTCTGGTGACAGGTAAAGGAAAGTAATCCAGATCCAGTGGTTTTCCATCTTTTCCTAGAACAGTTGATTTACCGGTGTAGAACTCACTAGCCTCCCGCAATTCACCACGAGCCACTACCCCTGCGAGCAAGGGACGGGACTGCCGGTTATCAGGGAAAAACTGGGTTTCTCCTAGCGGTTTATAGCGGGGCTGGTTGTGCATGTCCTGGCGGCAGGCGGAAAGCGCACACACCGCCACCGCAGCAAGAATCAGTTTTCCAGCACTTCCTGATGGCAACTTAGTTCGCAACTTCCGATACCTCTTCCGCGCCTAAACTTTCCAGAAACTCCGCCGTGCCTTTACGGTCAAACTTCGGATCTGTGGCTTCAATGCACAGAAAAAATCCGTCCTGAGAAGCACGCGCAAACCGAGGAACATTGAATACGGGATGGTAAGGCATCGGCAGCCCGTTCAATAACAGCATTCCAATGGCAGAAGTAAGACCTGCTGCCAGAATGGTGCATTCAAACGTAATCGGAATAAACATGGGAGTGCTAATCATGGGGCGTCCGCCGATGTTCAGGGGATACGAAACCGTGTTCACCCAAGACAAGAACCCAAATCCGAATGTCGCTCCGCAAATCCCCGCTAACAGCACATATAAGGAAATGCGGTTATCGTGAAGATCCAGAGATTCTTCCAGATCTTCCACCGGGTAAGGCGTATAGGCGTCCATTTTGCGGTATCCAGCCGATTTCGCCCTGGTAGCCGCTTCCACAAGATTTGTGGAATCCCGAAACTCCGCCATGATGCCGTAGATGGGAGTTGTTTCAATTAAACCGGAATGACTCATGGCTGTTTTACAGCCTCCTTCACCTTAGCGCCGGAAGGCACCAGCAGCCGTAATTCATGAATCGTAATCATTGGGATGGCGCGCATAAACAAGTAGATGAGCGTCATAAACAGACCCATTGTTCCGATGTAAATGGCCCAATCCCACGCCGTTGGATAGTACATGCCCCAGGAGGACGGCAGAAAGTCCCGGTGCAAGCTGGTGATTACGATCACAAACCGCTCCAGCCACATGCCGATGTTAACGATGATGCTGACAATCCAAAGAATGACTAAGTTGTTCCGGACGCGCTTAATCCACAGGAACTGCGGAGTAATGATGTTGCAGAAAATCAAGCACCAGTAATAGGGAGCATACGGGCCGGTCATCCGGTTCTTGATCATGAACCCTTCATAGATGTTAGCGCTGTACTGAGCGTAAAATGCCTCCATCATGTAGCCGTAACCCACAATCAAGCCCGTGGTCAACATCACTTTCGCCATGTTGTTGATATGGCGCATGGTGACCAGGCTTTCCAGCTTGTACACCTTGCGCACGGGAATCATCAGCGTCAGCACCATGGCAAAGCCGGAGTACACGGCACCTGCCACAAAGTACGGTGGAAAAATCGTGGTATGCCAGCCGGGCAGAATTGCCACGGCAAAGTCAAAGCTAACCACGGTGTGAACGGAAAGCACCAGAGGTGTCGCCAAACCAGCCAGCAACAAGGAAGCTTTTTCGTATCGCTGCCAGTGCCGGGCAGAACCACGCCATCCTAAAGCTAAAACTCCGTAGATCACCTGCTGCCAGCGATGGTGCGCCTGATCCCGCAGGGAAGCTGCGTCGGGTATCAATCCCACATACCAGAACACTAGCGAAATGGTGGCATAAGTGGAAACCGCGAACACGTCCCAATCCAGCGGACTGCGGAACTGCGGCCAGAGCCACATGGTATTTGGATAAGGCAAGAGCCAGTAACCCAGCCAAGGGCGGCCCATGTGCATGATCGGGAACAAGCCCGCGCAGGCCACGGCGAACAGCGTCATTGCTTCGGCATAACGGTTAATCGCATTCCGCCAAGACTGATTCAATAACAGCAGAATGGCCGAGATCAGAGTTCCAGCGTGTCCGATACCGATCCACCACACAAAGTTCACAATGGCGAATCCCCAGGCCACGGGCATATTAATACCCCAGATGCCGACACCTTTCAGGAAAAGGTACGTCATCGCCATCAGGAGCACCATCATGACGGAAAACGAAACAGCAAAGCCGATCAGCCAGCCATAGGTCGTTTTTCGTCGAAGAACGATCCCCGCCAGCGTATCGGTAACAGTGGTGAGATTTTCTTCAGGGCCGATGATCGGACCGACCCTGACTTTATCAGGAAGTTCTACTGGTTGCAGAGGAGCTGACATGGACTAACTTGCCTCAATCTCCGGGTTCGGGTTACGAAGGGATGCCATATGGGTAGTCCGGGGACGGGTATTCAGTTCACCCAGAAGGTTATAGGTAAGCCCTTCATGCTTTTCTTTTCGTACACGACTGGTGGGATCATTCAGATCCCCGAAGAGAATCGCTTGGGTTGGGCAAGCCGCTTCACAAGCGGTAACAATCTCGCCATCCCGCACCTTACGGTCTTCTTTTTCCGCTGTGATTTTGGCATGATTGATCCGCTGCACACAGTAGGAGCACTTCTCCATTACGCCCCGGCTCCGAACCGTCACATCAGGATTTCGTTGCAGCTTCACGCTCTCCGTTTCCCAGTCGTTATAAAGATAGAAATTGAAGCGACGTACTTTATAAGGGCAGTTGTTGGAGCAATACCGCGTGCCGACGCAGCGGTTGTAAATCATGTTGTTCAGGCCATCCTGGTCATGGAGCGTCGCTTCCACCGGACATACAATTTCGCACGGGGCATTCTCACAATGGACGCAGGCTACCGGCTGGAACAGGGTCTTCGGATTCTCAACGTTGCCTTCATAGTAACGGTCAATCCGCAACCAGTGCATAGCGCGTTCCCGGTTTACCTGGTCTTTCCCGACTACCGGAATGTTGTTTTCCGATTGGCAGGCTACCACGCAGGCATTGCAGCCGACACAGGCGTTCAGATCGATCGACATTCCCCAGGCATACCCTTCGTACTTCCAGGTTTCCGGGTAAATCGTCAATCCTTTTCCAGGGAGTTCTTCGCCCATTTCCCGGGCGAACTCTGAGTTCTTCCGGTATTCTTCCAGCGTTCCCTGACGGGCCACCGCGCGGCCTTCCATCATGTTCTGGTGCTGCGTAGTGGCAAGCGTGAATTTTTTATTCAGCTTCCGCAGTTCCACGCCGCTTACATATGTCATTCCTTCGGACGTGCGAAGCGGATAAGCGTTGAACCCTGCTCCGTTTCCAGCACGGCCGGAATGAGTACGGCCAAAACCCAGGTTCACCGCAATGGATTCATCCGGCTGGCCAGGCGTGATCCAGACGCCCCCCCAGGCAGTGCGGCCGTTGTATTTCAACTCAACGTAGTCTTCGTTTTCCAATGCCAAGCGCTTGGCCGTGGCAGGACTCACCATTACGGCGTTGTCCCATGTCAAACGGCTCATGGGGCGAGGCAATTCCTGAAGCCATCCGTTATTGGCGAAACGGCCATCGTAAATATAAGGATCAGGATGGAAGGAAACTTCCAAGCCTACCCCGGAAGCAGCAGTGTTCCGGCTGGCCGGAAGGTTGCCTACCGTGACTGTTTTGGGCGGCAGAGCGCTTCCCGCAACCAACCCATCATGAATGGACTTACGCCACCAGCTTTCAAAGTCACCACCCTTATGCTGTGCTTGCCAGTACGCCCGCACCGCTTCATAGCTGGATTGTTGCGGATTGCCAGTAAACATGGCGAGAAATTCATGCGGCGAGTGGCTCTCATAGAGCGGAGCAATCAAAGGCTGGCAAATGGTCACAGTGCCATCGAAAGCGCGTCCATCACTCCAATATTCCAACGGATGGGATTCCGGAATATGCCATTGGCATAAGGCCGAGGTTTCATCCTGATACTGGCCAAAACGCATTCGCAGTTTTGCTTTCGCAATCTTTTCCCCAAGCTGGAGATCAGCAGGAGCGTTGTAAACCGGATTGCCGCCGATAATGAACAGCATCTCCACGGCTCCGGCATCCAGGTCCGCTGCTAGCTGCCTCAACTGCGATAGCTGATCGACCGGGGTTCCTTCCAGGGAATCGATGTAGAGGACTGTTTTTCCGGCATTTCCAAGTGCGCCATTGATGGCATGAACCAGTGCATGCACTTCCGGCGACTGCTCATCGCCCGCAATCACAATGCTGGACCCGCGATGTGCCTGCAGGTCCTTCACCAGCGCATTGAACCAATTTCCCGCAGGGCCAGCACCACTTCCTGCTCCGTTCACGCCAGTGGCACCTGCTAACGCACGCACAAACCCCGGAATCTCGGAAGGCTTCAAGGGGTACCGGTGGTCGGCTTTGGCTCCTGTGGCGGTCGGCGTACTCTCAATGGAATACATCCGGTTCATGGAAACCTGCTGTTCGCCCCGGACCCGGCGACGGCTGATAAAGTCGCGGGCATAACGCGAACTGGCGGGGCCGACGCACAGAAAATCGGAATCAACCGTCAGCACCACATCGGCAGCGTCAAATTTATAAACCGTGTTTACAAACTGCCCAAAAGCCATCTGCGAGCCAAGCCGCGCATTTTGTGCGCCTAGCGGCTCCCACTGACACCACTTGGCTTCCGGGTAAAGGCTGAGAACGGTTTTCATCTGGTCGGCCAGGGTAGGCGACCCGATGGTTTCCGTTAAAATCCGAACTCCGCGCCCACGGCTCGATTGCTGTATCGCCAGCGCATCCCGCACCATGGTCAAAAAAGAAGAGTAGGTACGAATTTCCCCTAAAAAATTTACCGTCTGTGAGCGATCCGGGTCGTACAGATTTAATACGGACGCTTGCGTCATCACATCCGTACTGCCCAAACTGGCCGGGTGAAGGGGATTTCCTTCCACTTTCGTGGGCCGACCCATGTGGCTTTCCATCAGCACGCCAGTGGAAACACCGCTCATGGTGAAGGCAGTAGCGAAATACAAAGGCTTGCCCGGAATGATGGCTTCCGGGGCATTCACATACGGATAAATCCGCTCTTCCGGTTGACGGGTACAGGCGCTCAGCCCGCCAAGCGCCAAGGAGGCGCCCATGAGCTTCAGAAAGTTACGTCGCCCTTCCTCGCCGCCGTCCCATTCGGAGGCCTGGCGTGGAAATTCTTTATGCAGTAGCTGCTCAAAGCCGGGGGAAGCCGCCAATTCTTCCAGGCTTCTCCAGTAATGGCGACCCTTTGCTTTATCCAGCCTCTCTTTTGCTGTGGCCAGATCTAAATGTTCTTGTTCGCTCGGCATTCTTTCACTTTGCTTATCTGGGAAAACTCTTTCAGCGCCCACATTCACCAACCTTTTCTAGCGGTGGCAAGTGTTGCACGTCTCCAAACGCTGGATTTTGTATTCCTTGATGAGTTGCAGCCCAACTTCTTCCTGATTCGCTGGATATTTATACCCCATCGTAAAAATTTCGTTGCGGGGCCGCACATATTTTTGCGGGTTGCGATGGCAATCCAGGCACCAGCGCATCTCTAAAGAATTCTTCTGGTATACCAATGGCATCATGTCCACACGGCCATGGCAACTTTCACACCCGATTCCCTTTTTGACATGGATGCTGTGATTGAAATACACAAACTCCGGCAGGTCATGCACGCGGACCCAGGGAATGGACTTATCTGTTTGATAGCTGGTGCGAACCATCTCCAGCTCCGGACTTCCTGTCCAGATCTGAGAGTGGCAATTCATACAAGTCTTGGTCGGCGGAATGTTCGCAAATGAAGAATTTTCTACCGACGTATGGCAGTACCGGCAGTCAATGCCCATGGAACTCACATGGTGCGAATGGCTGAACTGAACTGGTTGCACCCTGGCCACACCCTGATTTGTTGCATATGAGGAGTCGGCCCCGAGTTGAAATAACATTCCGCCAGCGCCAACCAACGTAAAAATGGCAACAATGATCCCGACTCTGGTGTAACTATTTGAGCTGTAGCTAAAGATCTGGGGCATTTACTGTTCTAGAGGCGCGAACCTCCCTCTTTGTGAAACGTAGTAGAGGATAAGCCCAAGCCAAGTGAGTATTATTGCTTATTTTTTCTGGGATTCCCAAACTTGCTTTTACCTTTCCGATGGCTGCCGCTGCAATTCGGGTTTATTTTCACTCTGGCGCGTCCTCAAATAGGCGGAATCTTCCTGCCTGCTGCCATTGTTGTCACACACAGCAAACCGTTTCCGGGAAACCACTCCGCGCCGCATCACATGGTCCCATAAAGACGTTCCTGCATACTCGCCATCTTTTCGTAAAGCGTAGTAGTTCAGGTCGAATTCCAACAGTTTTGCTTCGCTTCCGTGAAAATTTCGCACCACGCGGCGTAGCGCCTCCAGGCAGGCTTCTTCCGGTGACAGTCCTCGTCCCATGCCTTCCACCACCAGATGAGCACCGGCAATCCGAAGGTTTTCCTCGCCACGCCCGGTAGAGCCGGCAGCGCCAATGTCCTGGTCCACGTACAAACCAGCACCGATCACGGGGGAATCGCCCACCCGCCCGGGAATTTTCCATCCTAACCCGCTGGTAGTGGTAGTGCCGGACATTTCTCCGCGCTCGTTCAGAGTCAGGCAAGTAATGGTTCCCGTGGGAGGATGAGCAGCTACATCCTTGGCCCATCCTTGCAAGTCATCATCTACCGTGGAATCTGTGGAATTGCTTTCTGGAAGAGCCATGGGATGAGTCCAGCTTGCCCAGTTCGTATGCCCGGCAGCGTCTCGCAAAGATTTCTTCCAAACTAACCACGCTAAGCGCGTCTGAGGCGTAAGCAGATCTTCCTCCTGGAAGCCATGTGCTTTCGCAAACCTTAGCGCGCCTTCCCCCACCAGCATGACGTGGTCTGTGTGTTCCATCACCAACTTTGCTACGCGGGATGGATAACGAATGCCTCGTAGCGCGGCCACTGCTCCGGCGCGCCGGGTAGGTCCGTGCATGACGGATGCGTCCAATTCGACTACCCCGTCTTCATTGGGAAGGCCGCCATAGCCGACGGTATGGTCTGTGGGATCATCTTCCACCAGATTTACTCCGGCAATCGCTGCTTCCAGCGTATCGCCGCCTGCGGCCATGACTTCTACGGCACGCTTGCAGGCACCTACTCCATTCTGGCTGGAAATAGCAATTCGTCTTTGCTGGCCCAATGACACACTGTAGCGCAAGGTAGACTTGAAGAGTCCCTACATGATTGTGCAACCTGCCAGTTCCGTATCTGGCACGCTGGTATTGCCCGGCGATAAATCCATTTCTCACCGTTATGCCATTCTGGCCTCCCTGGCAGAAGGCAAGTCGAAAATCCATCACTATTCCACTGGTGCGGATTGCCACTCCACACTGGGAGCTGTACGCGCCCTTGGGATTCCGGTAGAGGTAGAAGAAGACGGCACTACCGTAACCATCCACGGCAAAGGTCTTAACGGTTGGCAGAAACCGGCGAGCGACCTGGATGCGGGCAACTCCGGTTCGCTGATCCGCATGATGGCTGGACCATTGGCGGCGCAGCCCTTTACCAGCCGCATCTTCGGCGATGAATCACTTTCCGGCCGGCCGATGCGACGCATCATGGCACCGCTGGCGGAAATGGGCGCCCGCATCGAAGCACGGGAAGACCGATTCCCCCCTTTAACCATTCATGGCACCAACTTGCACTCTATTGACTACACGTTGCCGGTAGCTAGTGCTCAGGTGAAAACATGCGTCCTGTTCGCGGGAATGTTTACCGAAGGTATCACTACGGTTCGCGAACCGGTGCGCTCCCGAGACCATAGCGAAATTGCATTGAATGAATTCGGGGCTTCCGTGGAAACCAGGCAAAAAGTAATCACCATCCAGGGCCGTCCATCATTACAAGGCCGTGAACTCTTTGTGCCTGCCGACCTTTCCTCTGCCGCGTTTTTCCTGGTTGCGGCTCTTCTGGTTCCTGGCTCGGACCTGATGATCCGTGGCGTGGGCCTGAACCCGACCCGCTCCAGCCTGTTGGACTTTCTGCTTTCCGCAGGAGCTTACATCAAAGTAGTGGATTTGCAACAAGTCAACGGTGAGTTAGTGGGAGACATCATGGTTCGTTCCGCGCCCATTCGCGGCGGAGTGATTGAAGGCGATCTCGCAGCTAGCTTGATTGATGAAATCCCCGTGCTGGCTGTGCTGGGCGCTGCCAGCGAAGAAGGATTAACCATTCGCGATGCCGGAGAACTGCGCGTAAAAGAAACCGATCGCATCAAAACGGTAGTAGATAACCTTCGCCGTATGGGTGTTGTCGCGGAAGAATCCCCGGATGGAATGCAGATTCCAGGCAGGCAGACATTCCGGGCAGCTACGTTTGATTCTTTCGGAGATCACCGCATTGCCATGGCCTTCGCCGTTGCCGCCTTGCGCGCGGACGGGGAATGTCGCATCGAAGGGGCAGAAGCTGCCAGTGTTTCGTTTCCGACGTTTTATCAGTTACTCAGCACCGTGGTGAAATAACAGCTTGTTTTACGCCTTTACCCGCGCTCGCATCCCGAGAATAAAATCATCCAGTGCAATTGTCTTCTGGATATTGCGCCGGACCAGCATGGAAATCTGATCCAGTTGCTGCACAGCACCCGTAATCCACTTCCGGGAAACACGTGCGGCGAGCACTTCCAGCTCCCGCCGGAGATCTCCGTTCCTGATTTCTCCGCCTGATTCCCGTAAGATCATCACATCGCGCAGTAACTCATAGAGCAGCCGAAGATAAAGTTCCAGCTTTTCATTTTTGCTGCGGGAAATGGTTTCAGAGTGGGGCATCCAATCCCCAAAAGGGCTCATGCCAGCCGCTACTTTCAGCAGAATATGCATGGCAGTACGCCGCTTTTCATACAGTGCCAAGTCCAACGCCAATGCAACGCCGGGACTACCTGCCGAAAGCGCAATGCGTCGTTCTGTTTGTTGCAGATGATGGGCAGCAGCAAAGCACTGCATATCGCTATTGCTCAAAGGGGAAAGCGACAGAATCACCGACCGCGAGCGAATCGTGGGAAGCAAATCATAGGCGTTTTCTGCGGTCATGATCAGAATCAGATGCTCGGGCGGTTCTTCTAAAACCTTCAAGAGCGAATTCGTGACGTTGTCTCCCGCACGGTCCACATGGTCAATCAGGAACACCCGACGTTGGCCATGCAGAGGCTTAAATGGGGCCCGCTCTTTCAGCAGGCGCATTTGTGGAATGGTGAGCTGGCGTAAAGGTCCATCCGGAGCAAAGGTGAGAAAATCCGGGTGCGATCCAAATAACAGCGGGTCTTCATTGCGCTTTTCCGCAGGCCACTTTTCCCGCGCTTGCACCAGGGCCATATTATCCGGCAGGCTGAGATCATCTTGCTCGATTCTTTCCGGGTGGCCTAGTAAACTCGCTGCAAAACGCCTTGCCAGTGTTGCCTTTCCCACGCCTTCCGGCCCGGCAAACATCAGGGTTTGCGGAATGCGCTCCCGCGCCGCCATCTGCTCCAAAGCGCGAACGGCATGTTGGTTTCCCCAGAACTTTTCAAACATACGAACTCACGATTTCCCAGATCCGCTGCGCTACCACATCCATGTTTGCCTTGCCGTCTACTACACGAATGCGTTCCGGATGGCGTTCTGCCAGAACATGGTAACCATCGCGCACCTTCCGGTGAAAGGAAGCGGGTTCATCATCGATGCGCGTTTCCTTGCTCCGAATCCGTTCATTTCGCTTCCGCGAGCGAGCTATGCTGACCTCCAGGTCAACATCCACCAGCAGAGTCAAGTGTGGTTCCAATCCGGCACAAGCAATCCGGTTCAGTTGCAAAATCGGCTCCGGGTCCAACCCACGGCCAAATCCCTGGTAAACCAGCGTGGAATCCGTAAAGCGGTCACAAAGCACCACTGCGCCATTCGCAAGAGCAGGCTGAATTACCTCCTCAACATTCTGTGCCCGGCTGGCGAAATACAACAGCAGTTCCGTCCGGGCATTCAGGACGCTGTTGCGGGGGTCCAGCAGAATGGTACGAATTTGTTGCCCAATTTCCGTGCCGCCCGGCTCCACTGCTTCTACCACTTCGCGGCCAAGCGAGCGAAGATGCTTGGCAAGCATTCGTAACTGCGTTGTTTTCCCGGACCCATCTACTCCTTCGAACGTGATGAACGTACCGCGTTTAGACACTGCTGCTTATTTTCCCAAACCGGGTGGACAGAAAAGACAAAAGCGAATGGGAAAGAACCGTGTAAAATAGAAGCTTCGGGCTGTAGCGCAGCCTGGCTAGCGCGCTTGCTTGGGGTGCAAGAGGTCGTGGGTTCAAATCCCGCCAGCCCGACCAGTTTTCCCCTCCCCTATTCCGTGTAGAATTCACCCAGAGGCTTTCTGATGCCAACAGCCCTGGGAACTCCGGCGCAACTAAAGATTTTCGCGCCTGCTGCAAAATCCTCTACCCGCAATCTAGCGCTAGATACGTACCGGGGCTTCGTCATGCTCTTGATGATGGCCGAAGTGCTGGAGCTAGCGAAAGTTGCTCGCGCTTTCCCCAATAACTGGTTTTGGAGCTTTCTTGCCTACAACCAAACTCATGTGGAGTGGGCAGGCTGTTCGCTCCATGACTTAATTCAGCCTTCCTTTTCGTTTCTGGTAGGTGCAGTTCTCCCGTACTCCCTCGCCAGCCGCTTGGCAAAAGGGGCAACGTTCGGAAATATGTTCCTGCATACCCTCTGGCGCTCAGTGCTCTTGATCGCCCTAGGTATTTTTTTGCGATCCCTCCACAGCACGCAGACCAACTTCACCTTTGAAGACACTTTGACACAAATTGGCCTTGGCTATCCTTTTCTGTTTCTGCTTGGATTCCGTTCCCCTAAGCAGCAGTGGATCGCGTTCAGCCTTCTTTTGACCGGTTATTGGCTCCTATGGGCCTTGTATCCTGTTCCCTTTTTTCCCGACACTGCATTGACCCACGTCCCTGCGAACTGGCCCTATAACTTCACCGGATTCCTGGCGCACTGGAACAAGAACGCGAACTTAGGTGCTTCGTTTGACCGCTGGTTTCTGAATCTCCTTCCGCGCGAGAAGCCGTTTATTGCCAATAATGGCGGCTACTTAACACTCAGCTTTATTCCTACGCTTGGGACCATGATTCTGGGGCTGATTGCAGGCCGTTGGCTGCGATCCAAATCTGTGCCGCTAAAACGCTTCGTACTCACCGGGATCATCGGTATTGCTCTTGGCTTATTGCTCCACGCATTGGGCATTTGTCCCGTGGTGAAACGCATCTGGACACCCGCTTGGACGTTGTTCAGCGGCGGCGCATGTTTCCTGCTGCTTGCGCTATTCAGTTGGATGATTGACGTGAAAGGCTATCACCGCTGGACTTTTCCGCTCATGGTGATCGGAACAAATTCGATTGCGGCCTACCTGATCGCACACTTATTTGAGCGTTTCATTGCTGATTCCTTCCAGATTCATCTTGGTCCCCATATTTTTCAGGGATTCGGGCAAGGGCTGGAACCACTGCTAAGAGGCTTGGCAATTCTCCTTACCTATTGGCTGATTCTGTTTTGGATGTTTCGACGAAAGCTATTCCTTCGCATCTAACTCGAAACGTTGAAACATCTCCAGTCACTAGAGCAACAAAGGCGGAAGCTGATTATGTCAATCGACGCAAAAGGACGTTACCAGAACACTGCGGACCGGCCTCCGGCTCCTTGGAGGAAGTCGGAAACTGGCATCAACCTAGACTGGCACCACATGATTCCTTGCGCCATGATGCGAAACGTCTGGCGCGCACTGGCAGAAAATCAGGATCTAGCCAAATGCCAAGTGGCGCTCCAGAGTTACATGCGCCTGCTACGTGTGGACACCCCACGCGAGTGGGTGAAACAGATGGAAAGCGGCACCCTCTCTTTTCCTCAGCAGCAAGAACTGGATCATAAATTAGCATGGCCTTCCTGGAATATTGTGGAAGGACCAAAGTATCGTGTAGACGATCCCAAAAATGACACCACTTTGGACGAGTTCACATCTGGGCTTACTATCTCAGAATGGAACCGGCAGCAGCGAATCAAAGACTTGTTCACCGGTTTTCAGATTTTCAATACTGCCACCAGCGGTGGAAAGCTGAATGGAGACACTGCCCTGGCAATTGCAGGAGTGATGAACACAGGGGAACGGACATTACTTGCCGGAGATATGATTCGCTTCCGCACTGCCATGTGGATGGAAGCCAGCCCGCCGCAGGTAACATCCTCTGCAAGGGAAGGGCTCAAGTGGTGGAAAAAGAAAAGTGGTGTCCAGTTCGCAGAGCGGCCTTAAGTGCGACCGGAAGTATCAATCAGCGCCTGCGCCCGTTGGGAGTCTTCCAATGCTTGAGCGGGATCGATGTCAGAGGCAGCCTGCGCCATAGCGTCTTGGGAACGTTTCAGGTCAGCACGTGCTTTTTCCACATCGATTTCTTCTTTGCGAAAGGCAGCATCCGCCAGAACGCGTACATGGTCGTCCACAATTTCCACGAACCCGCCCAAAATGGAAAGGTACGTAGTGCCGCCTTTGCCAACGTATCGCAACACACCATGCGCCAGTTCGGAAATCAGAGGAGCGTGGCCGGGTAGGACGCCAAGGTAGCCGTCCCGCCCTGGCAGTTCTACTTCGCTCACCTGTTCCGAAAGCAACTGGCGCTCGGGTGTGGCAATTTCCAGCGTTAGCTCAGCCATTGGCTTTCATGGATTGGGCTTTTTCCAGCACGTCATCAATCGTGCCCATCAGGTAAAACGCCTGTTCCGGCACATCGTCATGTTTGCCGGAAAGAATTTCCTTGAAACTGCGAATGGTATCTTCCAGCTTCACGTATTTGCCCTTCAAACCAGTGAACTGCTCAGCTACGTGAAACGGCTGCGAAAGGAACTTCTGGATCCTGCGCGCACGAGCCACGGTGAGCTTGTCTTCATCGGAAAGCTCATCAATGCCTAGAATCGCAATAATATCCTGCAAATCCTTATAGCGCTGGAGAACACCCTTCACTTGTTGGGCCGTGTTGTAGTGGTCTTCTCCGATAATACGCGGATCTAAAATACGGGAAGTGGAAGCCAAGGGGTCCACAGCCGGATAAATGCCTAATTCCGAAATAGCGCGGGACAGGTTCGTGGTCGCATCCAGGTGCGCGAATGCCGTTGCGGGAGCAGGGTCCGTGTAATCGTCGGCAGGCACATAGATCGCCTGCACGGAAGTAATGGAGCCTTTGGTGGTAGAAGTAATGCGCTCCTGCAATTCCCCCATTTCTGTAGCTAGGTTCGGCTGATACCCTACCGCGGATGGCATACGACCCAACAATGCGGATACTTCCGAACCAGCCTGCGTGAACCTGAAAATGTTATCCACGAACAGCAGTACATCCTGTCCCTCTTCATCGCGGAAGAATTCAGCTACTGTTAAGCCGGTTAATCCCACGCGAAGACGTGCCCCAGGCGGCTCAGTCATCTGGCCATACACCAGGGCGACTTTGGACTTGGAAAGATCGTGCTCATCAATGACGCCGGATTCCTGAAATTCCAGCCATAGATCATTGCCTTCCCGCGTCCGTTCTCCCACGCCTGCAAACACCGAAACACCACCGTGCTTCATGGCAAGGTTGTTGATCAGTTCTTGAATGATCACCGTCTTGCCGACACCAGCACCACCAAACAGCCCGATCTTGCCGCCGCGCAAATACGGCTCCAGCAGATCGATCACTTTGATGCCGGTTTCAAACATTTCCAGGCCAGTTGCCTGTTCCTCAAAGGTGGGAGCTTCCCGGTGAATCGGCATATGAGTGTCGGATTCTACCGGACCCCGTTCATCTACTGGCTGACCCAGTACATTCAACAAGCGACCTAAAGTGGCACGACCCACAGGAACTGTGATTGGCATGCCCAGGCTTTCCGCTTTCATGCCACGAACCAAGCCTTCGGTCGGCTGCATCGCGATCGTGCGCACGCGGCCTTCCCCGATGTGCTGCTCCGCTTCACAAATAATGTCGATAGGGGCAGGAACGTCAAAGCCTTCGCTGGTGATACGAATCGCGGTGTGGACTTCCGGGATCTGCCCTTCGGGAAACTCAACGTCTACGGCGGGTCCTGCGACCTGCACGACTTTCCCAATGGTGATGGTTGGTGTCATATAGTTCTCTTACTCCGAGGCTGACGCCCCGCTCACAACTTCAATAATCTCTCTGGTAATGGCCGCTTGCCGGACACGATTCATATTCAGCGTCAAGCTTTGAATTACATCGCTGGCATTGGATGACGCTGCATCCATAGCGGTCATACGGGCGGCGTGCTCCGCCGCGGAAGTTTCCAGCAATCCCCGGTAAATTTCCACTTCCAGGTATCGCGGCAGCAAACGCTCCAGCATTTCCAAGGGAGGCTGCTCGAAGATATAATCCTTCGGCTCCTTTTGTTCCGGAATCTCCACCGGAAGAAGACGCATGACGGAAAGCGTTTGCGACATCACGCTCTTGAATTCATTATTCAAGAGGTAAACCGAATCGATCTCGCCGTTCCGGTAACGCTGCAAGATAGCTTTAGCAATCGCAGCAGCATCGGAGTATTGTACTTTTTGGAGGAGATTGATGTGCTCGCCAGTGATGGTGACGCCGCGCTTCCGAAAGGCATCACGCCCTTTGCGCCCTGCCAGCACCATTTCCACTTGCGCCCCTTGCTTATCTGCCAGAAACTTTGCAGCACCTTTAATCAGGTTGGAATTGAATGCTCCCGCCAACCCTTTGTCACTGGTGACCAATACCAACTGGATGCGCTTTTCTTCCCGCACTGCCAAGAGAGGGCTGGAAATCACATCGTCATCGGAACCTGCCCCGGCCGCCAAATCGGACATAATTTGTTTCAGCAAAGCCGAATAGGGCCTTGCTGCAATCACGCGATCCTGTGCCCGGCGCAACTTTGCCGCCGAGACCATCTTCATGGCCTTGGTAATCTGCTGCGTGTTCTTGACCGAGCGGATACGCCGCCGGATGTCAATTAAGCTAGGCATGGGCGGGCTGCGCTTTCGCGCCTTGCCGCTCCGAAACGAATCTCTTCTTGTATTCGTTGATGGCGTCCGTCAGGTCTTTGCGGATCGGATCGTCAAGTTTCTTTTGCGTGCGAATCGCTTCCAGAACACCAGGACGAGCATTGTCGAAGAAACTGTACAGCCCTTCTTCGAACTCACGGATCTGCTCCACCGGAAGGTCATCCACCATGCCGGTAGTGCCGGCAAACACAATCGCCACCTGCTTTTCTACCGGCAGGGGAGCGTATTGCTTTTGCTTCAAAATCTCAATCAGGCGTTTTCCGCGATTCAATTGAGCTTGCGAAGACTTATCCAAGTCGCTGCCAAATTGGGCGAAAGCAGCCAGTTCGCGATATTGGGCCAAGTCCAGGCGCAGTGTTCCGGCAACCTTCTTCATGGCGCCAATTTGCGCGGAACCACCGACGCGGCTCACGGAAAGACCGACGTTGATCGCTGGCCGGATATTGGAATTGAACAAATCCGCTTCCAGGTAAATCTGGCCATCCGTAATGGAGATGACGTTGGTAGGAATATACGCGGAAACGTCGCCTGCCTGAGTTTCAATAAATGGCAGGGAAGTGAGCGAACCACCGCCTAACTTGTCTGACAGCTTAGCGGCACGTTCCAAGAGGCGGCTATGGAGATAAAACACGTCTCCCGGGAAGGCTTCCCGCCCTGGGGGACGCCGCAGCAGCAAAGAAATCTCGCGGTACGCGGCGGCGTGTTTGGAAAGATCGTCGTAGATGGTCAGCGCGTGGCGTCCGCTATCGCGGAAGTATTCGCCCATAGCGCATCCGGCATAAGGAGCCAGGTACTGCATGGGAGCCGCCTCAGAAGCACTGGCCGAAACCACAATGGAATATTCCATGGCGCCGAAGTCTTCCAGCGTTTTCACCAACTGCCGAACCGTGGATTTCTTCTGCCCCACAGCGACATAGATGCAGATCATGTCGCCGCCTTTTTGATTCAGAATAGTGTCGATCGCAATCGCTGTCTTTCCAGTTTGCCGGTCGCCAATAATCAATTCACGCTGCCCACGGCCAATCGGAATCATGGCGTCCACGGCCTTGATGCCCGTCTGCATCGGCTGTTTTACGGGTTGGCGGTCTACCACGCCCGGAGCAAGGCGCTCAATCGGGTTGAACTGATCTGTGTGAATCGGGCCTTTGCCGTCAATGGGACGGCCTAACGCGTCCACTACCCGCCCAATCATGGCTTCCCCAACCGGAACGGACATGATTCGATTGGTCCTCTTCACCTCATCGCCTTCGCGAATCAGTGTTGGCTCGCCCAGCAGCACTGCGCCCACCTGGTCTTCTTCCAGGTTCATGGCAATGCCCGAAACGCCATGAGGAAACTCGATCAACTCACCAGCCATGACGCGCTGTAAGCCATGAATGCGCGCAATTCCATCGCCGACCGACATCACCGAACCCACTTCGGTAACATCTACAGCGCGTTCGTAATTCTCAATCTCCTGCCGGAGAATGTTTGTAATTTCATCTGCTCGAATATGAGCCATAATTCGTTCCTTGCTTTACACCATGAAACGCCGTGCCATTTGGGCAAGCTGGCCGCGAACGGAACCATCGTATACCGTCGATCCGACTCGTGCGACAACGCCGCCGATCAGTTCTTTGTCTATCTCAAAACGCGTACGCACGTGCTTGCCCGTCACCCGCGAAAGCTGCTCCGTCACAGCGGCCCGCTCCGATTCATCCATCTCGACAGCCGACGTAACATCCGCGCGAAGAAAACCTAACCGCTCATCCAGCAGGATGTCGAAAGCTTCCGTAATTTCGTTCAAAACATCCAAACGCCGTTTATCGGTAAGAACCAGTAAAAAATTCCGGATCACACGGGAGATCCCGAGCGCCGTCACCATACGATCCACCACCGCCCGCTTTCGGGGAAGAGACACGGCAGGAGTTGCCAAGCTATTCCGGAGATCGGCGGACTGTTGCATTAGATCACGAAAACTACGCAATTGATCTAAAGCCTCCTTTGGATCAACGCCGGAATTGGGGCTGGTTACTACATCCACGAGGGCGCTCGCGTATCGGGTAGCTAAAGCAGAGGTGGTCATGAAAAACTACGAAATGCTATTGAGGAAGTCGCGGTTCAGTTTGCGCTGCGTCTCAGGGTTCATGCGAGCGCGGATTTTTTGTTCAGCCAATTGCAGGGCCAGATTGCCGGCATGTTCCTGCAATTCCAAGCGGGCTGCTTTTGTTAAAGCATCTATTTCCTGTTCGGCCTGCTGGTGAATTCGTGCAATATCGACGGCATTCCGGGCAGCAATCCGATCGGCTTCCCTGCCCTGCTCGGCGCGAATCTCCGTTTTCAGCTTCTCGATCTCTCCACCTAGATTCGCCAGCCGCGCTTCCACATCTGCCACGCGACGGTCAGCTTCCGCTTTCCGGGCATTTGCCGCCGCGATCCCCTGCTGAATGTTGGCAGAGCGGGCCGCCAAAAAAGGACCGCCGTACTTTTTGGTCAGATACCCCAGAGCAATCACTAAAATGATGAAATTCGCCCAAAGCCAAGGCGTCATATCCTTCTCAGCCGCTTCTTCGGCAGCGGCAAGAGGCATTGCCAAAACAAAAAATGAAAAATAGCGACTCAAGCAGCTTTACCCTTAATCAGGATAGAGTCCGCAATCCGGTTCGCCAAATCGTCACTTTGGGCGGCAAGGCCTTCAAAAGCCGCTTGTTTCTCTGCAGCTAAATCGGTCTTGGCACGCAGAAGGATCTCTTCGGCTTTGCGCCGGGCAGCTTCCAGAGCAATCCCTTGCTCCTCATGAATGCGCTTATATACCTTTTCCTGCTCCGCATACATCTCGCCGCGCGCTTTATCCAAGGCTGCTTCGTACTCGGCAATGCGGCGGTCAGCGTTCCGTAACGCTTCATCCGCATTCTTTTGTGCGCCCTCTGTAACTTCGTACCTCTGTTGCAGCGTCTTTTCTAATGGACGAAAAAAAACGCGCTTCAAATAAAACTGCAAGAGGATAATTAAGAAGAAGGTCGGCAGGCCATTCAGCACGATTTGGCCTAGCGCGTGAAGCGTAGAGTCCATTGATTTTCAAACAGGAAATAGCAAAGTAGCTGTTAAATAAAGAACTTACCATATTCCCAGGGTAAGGATCAATGTGCCTGCTCCCCGGGCGGCCTCCTCGTTTCTGGATACCGGCTTGCAAGCGGAACACCCGAAAGCGAGTCGATTCATGCGTAGTGCTTCAGCCGGTCCATGCGTGCTTGTGATTTTTGGAGCAGGAGGCGACCTTACCAAACGCCTTCTCATCCCCACCCTTTATAACCTCCGTCGCGACAAGCGGCTTCCCGATCAATTTGCTGTAGTTGGCTTTGCTCGTACCGATGTGGGAGGCGAGGAAGGATTCCGGCAAAAAGTACAAGAAGCACTGAAAGAATTTGTATCACCGGATTTCGACACTGCCACAGCTTCCTGGCTGGAAGAGCGTTTCTTCTATGTTCGCTCCGCTTTCGATAACCAGCCCGGCTACGGAGAACTCCGCAAAAAGCTGGAAGATGTCGATGCGCAGCACGGTACCGGAGGAAATTACCTTTTCTACCTGGCCACCGCTCCGGAGTTTTTTGCCGAAGTGCCAAAACAGTTGGACGTTGCCGGATTAACCAAGGAGTCAGAGGGGTACTGGCGCCGCTTGATTATTGAGAAGCCATTTGGGCGAGATCTTCCATCCGCGAAACAACTGAATCAGGATCTTGGCGCTATCCTCCAGCAAAGCCAGATCTACCGGATCGATCACTACCTGGGCAAGGAAACTGTTCAGAATATCATGGTGCTCCGGTTCGGGAATGGGATTTTCGAGCCGATCTGGAACCGCCGCTATATTGACCATATCCAGATCACTGTGGCCGAAACAGTGGGCGTGGAAACACGCGGCGGCTACTACGAAACTGCTGGTGCGTTGCGAGACATGGTTCCCAACCACATTATGCAGTTGTTGGCCTTGGCTGCCATGGAGCCACCCAACTCATTCAGCGCGAATGCGGTGCGGGAAGAACAGTCAAAGGTGCTTCAGGCCGTCCAAAGGTTGAGTCCGGAAGAAGTGAGCAGCCAAGCCGTGCGAGGGCAATATGGAGCCGGAACTTCCGGCGGCAAGCCCGCGCCTGCTTACCGAGATGAAGATCGCGTGGCCAAAGACTCTTCCGTGGAAACCTTTGTTGCCATGAAGCTGATGGTGGATAACTGGCGCTGGTCCGGGGTTCCCTTCTACTTCCGCACGGGAAAACGGATGACGGAACGCACTACGGAAATGACGGTTCAGTTCCGCCAAGCTCCGTTTGTGCTGTTTCGCGATACTCCCGTGGAGCAGCTCATTTCGAATCGTCTGGTATTACAGCTACAGCCCAACGAAGGCATTTCCCTGGAAATTGAAGCCAAAGAACCAGGACCAGAGATATTGCTGAAGCCGGTGGAGATGAAATTTTCATATGCTGATTACTTTGGGAAATCCAGCCGTACCGGGTATGAGACCCTAATTTTTGATTGCATGATTGGTGACCCTACTCTGTTCAAAACAGCCGAGGCCGTAGAAGAAGGGTGGGCGATTGTGGAACCAGTGATGCAGTTATGGGGGGCGAAAAAGCCTTCCGGCTTCCCCAATTACTCTGCGGGCTCTTGGGGGCCTTCCTGTTCTGATGAATTGTTGGCCAAGGATGGACGACATTGGCGAAAGGAAACGAATAAACAGTGATTCTGGCCGGAGATATCGGTGGCACAAATGCGCGCTTGGGAATCTTCACGGAAGATGCATCAAATCCCGTTACCATTCGCATAGAAGAGTATCCAAGCCGAAACTACACGAGTTTAGATCAGGTGATTTACGAGTTTCTGTCCAAAACGCCAGAACCTGTACGCGTGTTTTGTTTCGGCGTGGCTGGCCCTGTCACCAACGGGGTGGCACGTCCTACCAACTTGCCTTGGGTGCTGGATCAAGCTCAATTAGAAGCAAAGTTTAATGTTCGGGTCATCCTGATCAACGACCTGGAAGCAAATGCGTACGGAGTTGCAACTCTGGGCTTAGAAGATTTGGCCACTTTGCAGTCCGGTGACCCTAGAAATTATGGAAACGGGGGAGTGATTGCTGCGGGTACGGGTCTGGGAGAAGCCGGCTTGTTCTGGAATGGGAAGACGCATCTCCCTTGGGCGTGCGAGGGAGGCCATTGCTCATTCAGTCCTTGTAATCAAGAAGAAAGGGAACTGCTCGAGTTTCTATGGAAAAAGTGGGAACACGTGAGCTGGGAGCGGGTTCTTTCGGGTCCTGGTCTGTTCAATATTTATCAATTCTTCCGCGATACGGGGAAGGGATCAGAGCCGAGTTGGTTAGCAGAGCAAATTCGGGAGGGTGACCCTTCCGCAGCTATCTCCAAGGCAGCTTTGCAGGGCCAATCCGAGCTTTGTGAGAAGACTTTAAATATGTTTGTTTCCCTTTATGGCTCTGAAGCAGGAAATTTGGCACTGAAAACCATGGCGCTTTCCGGCATGTACCTGGGAGGCGGCATTGCTCCCCGGCTCATCGGTAAGTTAAAGGAAGGTATCTTTCAGCGTGCTTTCACCGCAAAAGGGCGTTTAGAAAAACTGTTGGAAGGCATTCCTGTACACGTAATCATGAATGACCGCACTGGTTTGCGTGGTGCTGCGCGTTGTGGTGCCCTACTCAGTCAGTGATTAGATTCCTAGCGGGAGAGGATCTTGTTGCAAATTGCATAATGGATCAATTCTCCTAGGGAATGAAGGTTCAATTTCGTCCTGATGTTCGCACGGTGTGTTTCCACCGTGCGAACACTTAGATTCAGATGAGTTGCGATTTCCTTATTGGTCTTTCCTGCCGCTAATAGCTGAAGAGTTTCTGTTTCTCTTGCGGTAAGCACAGGCTTAGCAGTTATTTTCTCGGGCTCATTCTGAGAAGGAACCATAGCGATGCTACGCACGCCGCGACGGGTGAAGAACTCTTACCGGGAGTGTGATCAAAGACCAAATTAATTCCAGTACACCTCCTACCGCGATTCCAACAATTCGGAACGGCAGTAAAAATATCCAGACGATGGGATACAGAATAAGAGCCAGTATTGCCACAGGCCAGCACACCACAAAGAGCAGGCACCAAACGAGAAAGCTCATCATCTATTAAAAATACGAATTTTTCGGCAGAAAGTTCCCGGCGGTCTATTCGCACGCCTGACGAAGTATGTTGGCCAATTCTTTTGTTTCTTCCTCAGATCCAAGTAATACGCGGTGAGGAAGCCAGAATGCATCCTGGATGCATTCTTCTGAAACAGGACATGGTTCTACTCGACACGGTAACTTCTGGTAAACGGGATTTCGATACAGCGTATGAGGGTAGAAAGCGGTGCAAGGAATTCCGGCTCTGGTAACGATTTGGTGAAAGTCGTCCCGCGATTTGCCCAGTTGTGCTTCCTCTATTCTCCCCAGAAACAGGTAATTGGTATGCACCTGCGCATCTGGCCGAATCCGTTGTAAACGCAGTCCCGGAACTCCGCCCAACGATTTTCGAAGTATGGCGGCATTGCGCTCCCGTCGAACGTTCTGTTCAGGCAGGCGCTCCAGTTGAGCTAGGAGAATGGCCGCTTGAAAAGCCGTCATTCGGTAATTTGTGCCGAGGGAATCATGCTGAAACCAGTTCCCTGCTCTGCTGCGCCCCTGATTCGCGATACTGCGAACTTGTTCACTTAGTTCCTCATCATTAGAAGTCAGAATGCCTCCTTCTCCGGCAGTCATCACTTTTGAGTTCTGGAAGCTGAAGGAACCTGCAATTCCAAAGCTGCCTGCTCGCTTGCCCCGCCACTCTGCTCCTTGAGAGTGAGCAGCATCTTCTATTAATGCTAGAGAGTGTTGTTGCGCAAGAGCGCACAATGAATCCATATTTGCCATAGGTCCACCAAAATGCACGGCCATGATGGCTCGCGTCTTTTTGGTAACCGCGGCTGCTACTCGCTTTGGATCAATCGCAAAAGTATCCGATTCAATGTCTACAAAAACTGGAATGGCGCCTACCCGGGAAACTGCTGTTGCCGTGGAAATGAAAGAGATGGCAGGTACAATCACTTCAGCATCGGAACCTATGCCAAGAGCTTCTAAGACCATTTCCAGGGTTACAGTGCCGTTCATGGCGCTCACACCATAAGAGCAGTGTTGAAAAGCTGCAAACTCACGTTCAAATCGGCTAACAAACTCGTGAAACCCGCCCCAGCGATCACTGGCCAGCACCTGCCCAAGCAGTTCCAACTCCCGCTCGCCCATCACTGGCCATTGAGGAATATCCATAACGTTAGAATAAAGGACGGTGAGCGTTTACCAGGATCATAAAGACGAACTAGAACAGCACGAGTTTATGATGGGCGTTCCTCGCGGACGGTTAGCCGTAACGCTGGATATCTTGACTGACGCCTTAGTGCTCACCGGTCAACATGGCGTATATTGCCAAAGCATTCGGCAGCCAGGTAAGCCCGCGATGGATATTCAACTTATCACCAAATCGATTGCGGATGCCAAGGAATTAATCGCCAGTGTGATGCAGGAACTCGCGGCCAAGCGTTAGCTGGCGAGTTGCCGTCTCAATGCTTCAAACAAGCGTTTGCAATGCGGGCAGCCTGCCTCCACTTTGCGTGCATCCAGAGATCGAAGCAGTGCCGGAGCATGTTTCGTTTTGTGGTATGCGCCTTTCCCTGTAGAGAGAGTCGCAGATTTCAAGCCATCAAGAACGTCTTGTTTTGAAATGAGTTCTAATTTTGAATTACGCGGGAGTGCGCCTTCATGAAAGTTTTGTCCATAATACTCGGAAAGTGCTTCACGGTCGGACAGAAACCAAGTCTCCATGACCTCCACCATCCAGAACACTCGCTCCTTATGCTCAAGACCGATTCCCTTAGCTTGACAAAGTGCTTCCAGAGTTCTTGATTCCGGCGGACGGTCGCTGTCGAGCAAGAGAAGGTTCAGGGCATCAGGATGGCTTTTCACTCCTTTTAAGTAATCGCGAACCGGTGTACCTTTTGTTGCAATCAAAGCAAAAGAGCACCGTTGTTTAGCTGCTTCCACGATTTCCTTTAAAAAGGAATGAAAGCCTTCCCGAAGTCTTGGATCTCCCTCGAAATATAACCGAAGTTCCCTTACCAACGATTCGCACCGATTTCACCCCGGCGCCAAAGCTCGCCCAGGGAGTAATCTTCGAGCCATTCCTTCAGCTTCTCGCTGGAAAGACGGCGAAACTGCGTTCCTCCATCAAAGTCCCGTTCGCAAACAACAACGCTGTCCGGTGTGTCCGAAAGCGCGCTGATGAGAGCCTCGGAATGCGTGGTAACAATCAACTGCATACGTTGCGAGGCTTCCTTCAAAACTTCAGCAAGAATGGTAACGGCGTCCGGATGGAGACCTATTTCTGGCTCTTCAAGACACACAAGGGGTGGTGCTTGGGGGTGGAGCAATATGGTAAGAAGACAAAGAAACTTAAGAGTTCCCTCGGACATCCGAAGTGCCGGAATGCGATTCAGGTTCTCCTCTTTCCAATACAGCAACGCCGTCTGACCCGGTGATACTTTTAATTCTTCAAAACCGCTGTAGAGCCTTCTTAAATAGGAATAAATAGGTTCAAGTAAATTTTCAAACTCTAATTTAGCGATTACTGGAACCAAGTTAGAACCATCTGGTTCTAGGTAGTCATTTGGCGCGGCGCTTGAAATTCCAACCCGTAAAGGTGAAGTAGCACCTGTTTGGAATTGCTTAAAAATCCGAATCTGACCTAATAGCTGGCCAAGTTGGTTGAGGGGTGTTGAATCCAGAGGATTCTTGGAACTTGCCCAATAAGATTCATCAGAGCCAATTAAATTAAGTAAACGAGATTCATTATGTTCGTTTACAACACCTTTTCCAAGCAGGATACTGCCATCCGCTTTTCGTTCAAACAGGAGCCGTGAATTTTTGAACCCCAGCCCCCAAGAACATCGCTCATCCTCAATAAGAGGACGATCTTGAATAGTTCTAAATTTAAGGCTATATTCGAAATTATCCGGGCCAACGAAAAAGCGACAAGCTATCTCTGCTGAATCGGCAGGAGAAGCAGATCCTTTCCAAAGCCACACGTTTGCTCCGCCACCTTGATAAATAAATCGGGCGAAATTTGATGGTGCGGCATTTAGAAGGCCAACACAGTCGATCAAATTTGTTTTGCCCGAGCCATTTGCGCCAATCAGGACGTTGAGATTTTGTAGATCCAGTGTTGTTTCCCGGAAAGACAAAATATTCTGCAATTTCATCCAGCGCAGAAGCATTATTCGTCATTGTAGCGACTGGCATAGAGCTAAGCTAACTGCTAGGACTGTACATACTTCAAGAATTTCCCGCCATAATGAAAACGGCACCTAATGTCTACCACAGCCCTTGTTTCTATCCAAGAATACTTGGAAACCGGCTATCGACCAGACCGTGAGTGGGTCAATGGGCAACTTGTGGAACGGAACATGGGGGAATACGAGCACAGCAACTTACAGGGTGCTTTAGTGATGTGCATGCGCGCTCGTCAACGCGATTGGCACATTCGAGTTCTTCCAGAGCAACGGATTCAGGTGGCACCACATCGTTTTCGCGTTCCAGATGTCAGTGTCATCTCAAGAGACCAGGAGATCGAAGCTGTTTTTACTCAGCCTCCCCTGCTCTGCATCGAGGTGCTTTCCAAAGATGACACACTTCGAAGCATGCAAGAGCGAGTAGATGACTATCTGGCCTTTGGTGTTCCCAATATTTGGATTTTAGATCCGGTGAAACGCCGGGCCTACGTCTGCACCTATGGCCAATTTCGAGAGCCCGAAAATGGGGTACTAAATC
>CAWBTD010000001.1:0-63164 GCA_963791675.1 Bryobacterales bacterium | reverse complement strand
GGAACAAGTGGAACCCGGTGTTTATTCCGTTTTGCGGGATGGCACGGTATGGGAAGCAAGAAGAGATGGAAATACGGTCACGGTCAATGGCCAAGCCTACGTGGTAGAAATCGCTGACCCACGAAGATGGAGCGGACGAAGCGGTGGAGCGCAGGGGCAAGGCCGAGTGGCCGTAAAGGCGCCCATGCCCGGCAAGATTGTGCGCGTGCTGGTCGCGGAAGGCGACGAAGTGGAAGCAGGCGCAGGCGTCGTAGTAATGGAAGCAATGAAAATGCAGAACGAACTCAAGACGTCCCGAACGGGCCGGGTGGTGAGTGTTTCCGTTCAGCAGCACGATACAGTGGAATCTGGCGCGGTTTTGGTGGTAGTGGAATAGCCCAACATACAATAGAAACATGCCGTTGGCTGGATGCCCGCATTGCCGTGGAACGGGTTGGAAAATCATTGAGCGAAATGAAGTTTCGGCTGCGGAACCCTGTGATTGTGTGGGAGCAACGCGCGCCAAAACACTGGAAGATCGCGCCAATATTCCTCCGCTCTACGCCAAAGCCTCACTCGACAATTTTCTTCTTCCGCAAGATAACCAAATTGCCCGGCGAGACCTGGCCGATGTTGTCACCATTGTGCGGGCCTACCAGCGCAACTTTCCGGATGAGAAAACGCCGGGTTTGCTGTTGATGGGCGACCCTGGTTCCGGGAAAACACACTTAGCCGTTGCAACACTTCGGGCACTGCTGGCGCGGGGGCATGAAGGGCTGTTCTTTGATTACCAGAACCTGCTGGACCGAATCCGCTCCGGCTACAGCGCCGCTTCCGGCACCAGCGATAAAGAAGCATATCGGTTTGCTTTAGATACGGATGTTTTGCTTTTGGACGATTTGGGCGCACACCGTGTAACGGACTGGGTAGAAGATACTGTAACGGCGATTGTGACCCATCGCTGCAACAATCGAAAACCGCTGATTGCCACCACAAACCTGACCGATCCGGAACGCGCTTCTCCTACAGCCGGAAAACTGGATTACCGGGTTAGTTTGGCGGATCGTATCGGTCCGCGTGCCCGCTCGCGTCTATTCGAAATGTGTCGGATTGTTCGAATGCCGTTAGTGGAAGATTACCGGATGCGGAAAACCACTGCGTAAAAATGCGGCCGTTGCTTTCGCTTTTGTTGGTGGCGCTTTCTACGGCTGCCCAAATTCCTGCCAAGCAAAACGTTTCTTTGTTTCAGTGCGTCGAGTTTCCTTACATCCAATTCCCGCGTCCTTTGTGGGAAAGGGAATTAGTTTGGATGAAAAACATCGGCGTGGAGAGTGTGGCGCTTTCGGTGCCAGGCGATTGGACGCCTGCTGATCCCAATCCGAATCATGACCTCCAAACGTTGCTTCGTACTCTTCACAAACTTGGCCTGACAGCTTGGGTAAAACCGGAACGGGAAAACGCACAACTTTCTCAGTGGATTGATCTGCAGCGGGAAAGCCATGGCGGTCCGGTGGTTTACTTTGGCGTAGACCAGGCTCCTCAACCGGTACACCGTGTTTCTATGCTCTCCCCGTCGGATCTTTCCCATCGCCGGGAATGGATGGCAGTTCGCCACGGAACCCTTTGGTGGACCGACGTAGAAAGCATAACGGCACCAGAATTTCATGCAGGGGCTGTTTCGCTTGCAGGAGAAGAAAGCGGCACGGTACCAGCCCTCCGAAAAGATCTGGCGCTGCTCCATTATTGGGGCGCCACAATCGGGATGTTGAAAACGGAACGTCTGGTTCGTCCTGCCGGTTCGCGGTTTCCGTCCGGAGTTCACGCCCGTCAGTTTGTGGGGGAAGGAAATAACCCTGCCTCCGCACTCAGTGTAGTGAATGAAAGCAAGGGGAATTACGAAGCAGAATTACGCGTATATTATCCTCCGGCAAAACGGGAAATCGTGCTTCCTCCGGTTCATGTTCCTGCGAATACCTCGCTTTGGCTGCCAGTGAATCTCCCCTTGGCCAAAGATCCCTTCTGCCGTCAATGCGATGCGTTCAGCAGTGAAGACAGCCTCATTTATGCCACTGCGGAATTAACAGGAATTGAATATGAAAACGGCATTCTGGCGATGGAGTTTACAGCTCCCTTGCCAGGAGAAGCAGTTCTCCATTTGGCGCAGGAACCGAATGGCCCGTTTCTGGCAGCAGGTACGCCTCGGGAATTTGAATGGGATAAAGCCACGGGCCGCCTGAAATTAATGATTCCTGCCGGTGCGGGTCCATCGCGGCGCGTGCGAATCGGAATTGCGCTGGATGCCCCGGAGCATTCGGCCTATTTTGGAGATACCAAGGTTCTGATTAGCGGGCAAAAGAACCGCATCGCTACGCATTATTCCTCCGCAGAAGTAGCGCAACGCTCTCGCCTCCAGGCTCCCGCTTGGCTTTCCGCTAAGGCTATTCCTGATCCTCAGAATCCTTTGGAAATCGATTACGAACTGAGTGTGCCGGCAGATGCACTCCACGGTGACCATGTGGAATTGGCGCTGCTGGAAAACGGCGAGCAGCTAGGCCACACGCGTCTGCAAATCCTGCGAGGTGCTTCGCTCCGAGTTCGGGAAACCATCAATCGCCATTTCGCTGCTGGCGCGGAACTGGCCACTACACCGCCTTTAGTGTCCATTCCGCAAAACGGTGGAAGGAATATTACGGTCACACTCCGCAACAATCACCCGGAAATCCGAAACTATGTCCTTCAACTCTCAGGCGAAGGAGTCTCATTTTCTCCGCCCAAGACGGAAATCAGTGTTGGCGCTTCCGCCCAGCGAGACATATCGGTTCGCGTCTTTGCAGACGAAATATCGCCAGGATTGCATGGCGCAAAAATCACCCTTTCCGGTGCGGAAAACTTGGAGCTAGAGGCAAAAATGATTGTGATTCCCCGTGGGGAAACGGTGGCTTACTCCGCTGACCTGCTTGGCGACGGTCGCACCGAATACGTGCTGGAAACACAAAAAACAAGAGCAGTCTTTTCCGGTCCTGATCAGAACCATTGGTTGGAGTTTGTGTGGAAAGCCGAGGAAAAGAACCTGCTTCCCACAAATGGCATTGACTTAGGTCTTGGAAGCGGCCACAAAATCACGCTCCGTGATTCTGAGCTGATAGTCGAACAATCTACGGGATTTCCGGGCAAGTTTCCTCCCGCTACTAAACTTGGAAACCTCCTGCTGCAAGTGCAGCGCCCTTCCGCAACAGCGATTTCTTTCCAAATTCATCCTGAATAAAACTGGTAATTCGGCGAATAAACCGTAAAAAGTTTAAAATTAAGACGAGGAAACACGGTTGAATTTGCAAGAAAGAGGCAGGATTCCGTCGCTGGATGGAATTCGGGCTGTTTCTATCGGGCTTGTGCTTTTTGCCCATGTATTGGGAACTACGAATCTGCCAAACCCCGGTATTCGGGCAGATATGCTGGGAAATCTAGGCGTTCGGATCTTTTTTGTGATTTCGGGCTTTCTGATTACCGGGCTCTTGTTAGCAGAACATAAAAAGACCGGCGGCATCTGCCTGAAACAATTTTACCTGCGGCGAACTCTTCGCATTTTTCCTGCATTTTACGCATATGTTCTGATTGTTTTTCTATTAGGTATTTTGGGAGTGATTGCCCTGTGGAAGTATGATCTTCTGCGTGCCGTCACCTATACGTCTAACTACTTTCCATGGAACAGCCAATCATTCTATGTGCGTCATCTTTGGTCGTTGGCCAATGAGGAGCAGTTCTATTTGCTCTGGCCGTTCTGCATGGCTATCTTTCAACCTCGCCGTGCGGTAAAAATTGCAGCTGGGGTGGTGCTGATTGCGCCATTCGTCCGTGCAGCGGTAATGGCCTTAGGTTCTCCTTACACGCTGACGATTGACCGGCGTTTTGACTGCTTGGCCGATATATTGGCGACCGGCTGCCTTCTGGCGCTTCTTTCCCCTCGGCTTGCCACATGGACTCCGTATCTCCGTTTTCAACAAAGTCGATGGTTTCTGCTTGTTCCCGTTAGTGTTCTGTTAGCCGTCTCCACCCAGAATCATCCTCATTTGTACTTTCTTCTGGGTGACACCGTTGCCAATCTAGGAATCGCCTTGTGTATTGACCGTGCCGTAAGGTTTCCAGGCGATCTCGTCGGAAGGATTTTGAACACTTCATCCTTGCGCTATATTGGCCTGCTCAGCTACTCACTTTACCTTTGGCAACAGTTGTTCCTGGTCCCTGACTCCCCCAATTGGTGGTGCGCATTTCCGGCTAATCTTTTACTCTCCGGAGCTGTTGCGTTGCTTTCGTTTTATGGAATCGAACTGCCCTTCCAGCGATTGAAATCTAAGTTGACGCCTCGGAAAAGAAGGAACGCAGTGCTGGATACAACTGCTGATACTGAGGGTAGCGTCGTGCATACTGCTTAGCTTCTTCGGCCCGAGGAAGAACTGCTTCTTTTTCGTGAATCACAGCACGGCAGACTTCCGTAATGGAAGCATAAGCACCGGTACCCGCCATGGAGATCAGTGCAGCACCATATGCGGAACCTTCCTGGCTGGCCAAAGTCACCACTTGCTTTCCGAGAATGTCAGCCAGCAATTGACGCCAGAACCAACTATTCGCCCCGCCGCCGGACGCACGCACGGAGCGGACCGGCACACCAAGTTGCTGAATGATTTCCAATCCATCGCGCTGGCTGTAGCAAACGCCCTCAATCAGGGAGCGAATCAGATCGGCGCGTTTGTGCCGGGCAGTTAAGCCGATCCATCCACCGCGAGCTGAGGAATCCAGATGCGGCGTTCGTTCTCCCATTAGGTAAGGAAGCCAGTACAAGCCTTGCGAGCCGGCAGACGCCGTAGCGGCTTCCTCCATCAAGGTCTGATAAGGAGTGCCGGGCGCGAACTGATTCCGAAACCATTGGAGGCTCAAGCCTGCTCCTTGGGTAACACCCATCACGTGCCACTTGTTCGGCACCGCATGGCAGAAGGTGTGAACACGTCCGCCTGGATCATACGCCACTTCTTCCATGTGAGCGAACACCACGCCGGAAGTGCCGAGAGTGCAGGAAACAATTCCCTGCTCCACAATGCCGTTTCCCACGGCTCCCGCAGCCTGATCGCCGCCTCCACCCACCACTGGTGTGCCTTCCCGAAGGCCGGTCAGCTTTGCCGCATGCGATGTGATAGTCCCGGTAACCACGTCTGACTCTGAAACAGAAGGCAGAATCGCCCGATCTAATTGCAGCGCTGATACAAAATCCAAGGACCACTGGCGATGAACCACATCAAACAAGGAAGTGCCGGATGCGTCGGATACTTCCGAGGCAAACTCCCCGGTTAAACAAAACCGAATATAGTCTTTCGGCAGCAGAATTTTTCGAACCCGCTCGAATAACCCTGGCTGGTGCTGGCGGACCCATAGAAGTTTAGGAAGAGTAAAGCCGGTCAGCACTGGATTCGCGGTGTATTGCAAAACCCGATCTCGCCCAACGGTTTCGTTAATGTAATCTACCTGCGGCTGACTTCGCTGGTCACACCAGATCAGCGCCGGGCGAATCACTCGGTTCTCGGCGTCCAATAGCACAAGGCCATGCATCTGACCGGAAAGGCCGATGCCCTGAACTTCGGCTCCTGACACATTGGCCTGTTGAAGCGCCCCGGAGATCGCGACTTGCGCCGCGCGCCACCAGTCACCAGGATCTTGCTCAGCCCACTGGGGCTGCGCCATCGCAATTTCGGCGTGTGGCTCGGTATAGCTGGCGCGAACAACACCATGTTCATCCACTAAAAGGGCGCGTGTGCTGCCTGTGCCCGTGTCAATTCCCATCCACATAGTTGAAAATTCGACCCTTTTTCCGCGTCCGAACTAGTACCGGCGGCTTGTTATAAAAATCTACTATGCACGGAATCTCGAATTCCGTCTACACATGAACAATAGCTTCATGCTATGAATGGAACAAGCTCGAAACAGAAACGTCATTCTTGTAGTGAAGGGGACGAAGATGGCGGAACGTGAACAACTAGGTTCAAAGCGTTATGCGGAGATACCCGGATGTGAAACTCTGGAGTTACCTCCCTTGCTGGTACGTGGTACCCCGGACGGCACTCAGCCGCGCGCGGAGATGGTGGAATTAGCAACGGAGATCGTGGAACAGGAAGACATGCTTCCTGAAGAACCGACTTCTGAGCAGTTGCGACTGCAACGCACCTTAGACTTAGCCATCCACCTGACGGACCAGTATTTCGGACTGCTGGCCCATTGGCAATGGGGAGACTCGATCTTGGAGTGGATTCGGCAGTGTGAAATTACGTTTGCCAGCCAGACCTCGCTCAGGCATCTACTTCATAACTCGGTGTGGCCTCATGCCGGGCGAAGCAATTTTGTTGATCTGCTATTGGAAAAGAGAGTGCCGACTCATGGCGTAGGAGTGGAAAAGGCCGTCGGGTTACGATTAACGTTTCGACAGCCGCCACCTCTCAAGTGCTTTTCCAATCAATTCTTATTTCTGCTGAATTCCACTGTGGCAGGAAGCGCCTACCGGACATGGGCAACCATGGAAAGGCCCGCATTATTGCCGCCAGATCGCTTCCACTTCGAGGTGCTGGAAATGGGATTATCGGAGTCTTAGAGAGCCGTGGGGATGATCGACGCTCAAAATCTTACTGCTGAAAGGCCGTTACACTAAGATCATGCAAGCTGAGCCCATCAACACTTTTTGGGACGATTGCTCTCTGGTAGAACGAGTCGAAGGTAAGGTCTCTGGAGCACCGGTATTGAAGGGCACGCGCCTACCAGCCGATACATTGGTCGAAAATGTCGAGGCATTCATGGAACTGGAAAGCATGAATGAGGAGCAGGCAATCGAAGCAACACTGGAGTGTTTTCCTTCTACCCCTGGCGGTGCTGACACTATTCGGAAGTTATTGTCCTATCAGGAATCGCATCTACATCAACTAGTACCCTGATGAGGGTGATTCTTGACGAAGATGTGCCAGAAGGCTTGACCTCGTATCTGCCAGGTCATGATGTCACAACTGTGCAAGATGCAGGTTGGGCTTCCGTCAAAAACGGCAAGCTTCTGCAATTAGTTGAGGATGCGGAATTTCAAGTATTTATCACCTGTGACAAAGCAATAGAACATCAGCAGGATTTCAGCGGTCGCCCTTTTGCCACGTTTCTTCTAAGCACAAATCACTGGCCTTCAATGAAGCTGCATGTAGCAGTGATAACATCAGCCCTCGATCAGGTCGAGCTAGGTACGGTGGATAGGATTCCGTATGGCAGATTCATTCAACGCCGGTTCAGGAACCAACAAGGACCAGTACTGTAATAGGAGCATTCCATAAAAGCAGGAAAAGACGGACATGCAAAGTGGCCTAGTTTAGAGAAGAGGAATTATAAGGAACTGAAAGTTATGGAGCCGTTGACCGGGATTGAACCGGTGACCTCGTCCTTACCAAGGACGCGCTCTACCAACTGAGCTACAACGGCTGATCAAATGGTGGACAGGGGAGGATTCGAACCTCCGTAGCCCATAGGACGACAGATTTACAGTCTGTTGGTATTAACCACTCACCCACCTGTCCGGACAATGCCAGAGATTTCAATTTAGCACATTGGCGGAAGGAGCAAAAGTGGCTTTCAAGAAGGCGGTCTGGCGCACCAAAGAAATAGCCGAAGCCATTCTGCATGTTGAATTTCCATCACAGCTTGCTCCAGCAAAGAACCTCGATTTTGTCGAGCTTCTTCACACCAGCTAAGGAACCGCATAGGATCCCATTGAAAGGAAAGTTTCTTGCTTAATTGAGGGTGCTGATCCAGAATCTTCTGCGCATCTTGCTGCAGAGCCGGAAAAGTGGGGTGCTTTCCTACTTGGCGATACCAATAGGAAGCATTTCCGTCATCCGGCTCCTGACGATGGAGAATGGCGTGCCAATACGAGCCTTCTGGAGAAGAAATCTCTTGCGCTTTCTCATGTGCTTCTTGCCACCTGCCAAAAAACAGCAGCATTCCCGCGTATGCAGCCTCACTAGCTCTTCCGTGCGGAAAAGCTTGTTTTGCTTCATATTTTGCTAAGACGACAGGAAGAGTATCACAGAACAAAGACTTCTCCAGTGGCATACGATGCACGGCTGCCACCTGCAGAATCCGTTCTATTGCAGAATTAGAATTACCTATTAAATCACTGCTGGTTTGCAGAATTTTCTCTGGTTAGTGCATGTGGTTGAAAACAAACCACAGTAGAATCAATCCGCCTGGAACCCCAAGCAGCCAAGCCGCCATGTATTTCATTTGAAAGCCTCCTGCAATTTCTCTGCAGTTTCTGTACCAATCAGAGTACCAGGATCAAAATGGAAAGAATGGAGCTGGCGGAGGGAATTGAACCCCCGACCGTCCGATTACAAATCGGGCGCTCTACCAACTGAGCTACGCCAGCTAAGAGAAAAGTGGAAGGCAAGGCGGAGTTTCACCGCAGCCAAGCCGTTTCTTGTAGTGTATCTCAGAACGCCCAGGCATCCGAATCCAGAGAAAAACTGCGTTTTTCCTGCATACTTTGCATCTAGTCGCATAGGAGGCATCCTGAATATGAGTGATAATCTGAAACCGGGTGACCATGTAGAATGGCAAACGTCGCAAGGCAAAACGAAAGGGGTAGTGAAAAAGAAGTTAACCAGCGCTACCCATATCAAGAGTCATGCCGTAGCTGCCACCACAGAAAATCCCGAGTACCTGGTGGAAAGTGAAAAAAGCGGTGCGGAGGCGGCCCATAAACCAGAATCCCTTCACAAAACAACCAAGTAAATTTTACCCCCAGTAACCACAGACCAGAAATTTACTAGGAAAGGTTCGCAAGGCCTGTAAAACCCTTGCGAACAACCTTTTTTGGCTCTCGTATCCCGTTTCAAATGTCAATTTCGCCGGCGCGGCGCTAGTAAAGTAAGAATGGAATCTCTACGCATATTAAAGATGCCGCATTCTGAGAACTCGACTAGTGAAGTGTTTCCCGACTATGGATTCTTGGCGGGAGGCGGCGAGTTAGGATCGTTGATTCGCGCTAAAGATTGGTCGCAAACCACTCTCGGCCCCGCGGAAACTTGGCCGCAAGCACTAAAAGTGGCGGTCCGCATCATGCTCACCTCTCGTCAACCCATGTTTGTCTGGTGGGGCGAGGAACTGATTAACCTGTACAACGATGCCTATAAAAGTATTGTTGGCGGCAAGCACCCCGATGCTTTAGGAAAACCAGCAGCCAGCGTTTGGCCGGAAATATGGGATGTGATCTCTCCGGTGGCAAATCTCGCTCTTTTCGAAAATCAGGGAACCTATTTCGAAAATCTGCCTCTGATCATGGAGCGGAACGGCTATCCGGAAGAAACACACTATACGTTCTCCTACACTCCTATACAAAACAATGAAGGGGGCATTGGAGGCATTCTTTGCGCCAATACGGACGACACAAAGCGCATCATTGGCGAACGTCAACTCGCTCTATTGCGAGAACTGGCTACCGGCACGGCGGAAGCCAGAACCGTGGAAGAAGCGTGCCACGAAAGTGCAAAATGCCTACAAAAGAATGCCCATGATCTCCCGTTCGCGCTGATCTACTTGTCCGACGCAGCAAATGGACGAATGCGTTTAGCAGGCAATTTTGGCCTGCCCGCGAAACACAATGCCGCACTTCCAGAAGTTACTCTCCAGCAAGCCTCACTCTGGCCTCTCTCTGAAGTGATGCTGAGAAAACAAATCCTTCTGGTCCCTACTCCGCCGGAAACATTTGGAATGCTTCCTACCGGGGGCTGGGAAATTCCTCCCCGGCAAGCAGCCTTGGTGCCGATTGTTTCCTCTGCCGAAACAGGCAAAACAGGCGTCTTGATCGCAGGCTTAAACCCCCATCGTCTTTTCGACGATGATTACCGGAACTTTCTCACCTTGGTTGCCCACCAGATTGGCACTGGCATCGCCAATGCGCAAGCTTACGAGGAAGAACGAAAGCGCACCGAAGCGTTGGCGGCTATAGACCGGGCCAAAACGACATTTTTCAGCAACATCAGCCATGAGTTCCGTACTCCCTTGATGCTGATGCTGGGCCCTTTGGAAGATGCTCTCAGCGATGGGGACGATCCGTTTACGGAGACACAACGGGAACGGATGATCTTGGTCCAGCGAAACAGTTTGCGTTTGTTGAAACTGGTGAATTCGCTTCTCGACTTTTCCCGCATTGAGGCCGGGCGCGTGGAGGCTCAATTCGAGCAGACCAATCTTTCCAGCCTCACCGCAGATTTGGCCAGTCTGTTCCGTTCCGCCGTGGAGCGTGCTGGTATGCAGTTAGTGATTGATTGCCCTCCCCTTTCGCAATCTGTTTACGTGGATCGGGAAATGTGGGAAAAAATTGTTTTGAATTTGGTGTCTAACGCATTTAAGTTCACGTTCCAAGGGGCCATCACGATTTCTCTGCGTGAACAGGAGGGGCGGGCCGAGCTCCGCGTAACGGATACCGGCATTGGCATTCCAGTGGATCAGGTAAACCGTATTTTTGAACGCTTCCGGCGTGTGGAAGGCGCAAAAGGGCGTACCCATGAGGGAACCGGAATCGGACTGGCGCTGGTGCAAGAGTTGACTTGGATACAGGGCGGCACCGTGTCGGTAAAAAGCAAGGAGGGTCAAGGCAGTACCTTTGCTGTAACAATTCCATTCGGCACCGCACACCTTTCGCAACACCAGATTTGTGCGGGCCCCAGCAGCCGCTCCACTTCGGTGCAGGCAGAAGCCTATATAGAGGAAGCGCTTCGCTGGCTCCCCGACTCGCAAACGTTTCGGCGCGATATCCGGGATGACGGTTTTACTTCGTTCCATAACGGCTCTCACTCCGCCCCAAAGCTCGGCCGCATTCTGCTGGCAGATGACAATGCTGACATGCGGGATTATGTACGGCGACTTCTGGAAGACCAGTATGAAGTGACTGCTGTTTCCAATGGCCGTCTTGCCCTGCAATCGCTTGAGCAGCAGTCGCTGGATCTGGTGTTAACAGATGTAATGATGCCGGAGTTAGATGGTTTCGGCCTTCTGAGGGAAATCAGGCAAAACCCAAGGTTTACTTCCCTGCCCGTGATTCTGGTTTCTGCGCGTGCGGGTGAGGAAGCAACCATTGAGGGCTTATCTGCTGGAGCAGATGACTATTTAGTGAAGCCATTTACATCACGGGAATTGAAAGCTCGTGTTTCCAGTTGCCTGAAGTTAGCTCAATTGCGGAGGGAAGCCTTTGAGCGTGAACAGTTGCTGCAAAAGCAAACCAAAATGGCGCAGGCCCAGGTTGCCGAAGTGCTGGAAAGCATTACGGACGCGTTTATTTCCCTCGACCACCAGTGCCATTACTTGTATATGAATCACATTGCCGCGGAGATGGTCCAACTGAATCCTGCTGAGTTGGCCGGCAAAGCGATTTGGGACCAGTTTCCTGCATTACGCGGCACTGACTTTGAAAGTGCTGTTACGGAACGCATTGCTGTCACCTTTGAGTTTCATCACGCTTCGCTGGATCGGTGGCTCGAATTTCATGTATATCCAACCGCCACAGGCCTGTCTACCTTTATCCAAGATGTGACGGAAAAGCGCCGATTAGAAGAGCGTCTACGCGAAACAGCCAAACTGGAAAGCGTAGGTTTATTGGCGGGGGGCATTGCGCATGATTTCAACAATATTCTGACCGGAATTATGGGAAGCGCCAGCATTCTGGAGGATGCCTTACCGGAAGACCCGGAGATGCGGGACATGGCGCACACCATCACAAAAGCCAGTGAAAGAGCAGCCGACCTGACCAGGCAACTGCTCGCTTACTCAGGCCGTGGTCGGTTTGTGCTCTCCTCTATTCAGCTTTCCCACATGATTCAGGAGATCACCGAACTGATCAAGATGAGTCTGCCGAAGTCGGCGACCCTGGTGTTGGATCTGGATTCGCATCTACCACTGATTGAAGCAGACTCAGCCCAGATTCAGCAGTTAGTGATGAATCTGATCATCAACGGCGCTGAGGCTCTGGGGGATATTGCAGGCGACGTAATTGTGAGAACAAACGCCTCCATCCTGGACGATGAGTATATCCGGACGCTGAACCCAATTTTCGAAATCACTCCCGGTTATTATGTGTGTTTGGAAGTTACCGACACCGGGTGCGGAATGGATGAGGCCACTCTGGCAAAGATATTTGACCCGTTTTTTACGACCAAATTCACAGGACGGGGGCTTGGTTTATCAGCAGTGTTGGGCATTGTACGGGGCCACAAAGGTTCCCTTAAGTTATATAGCGAGCCGGGCCAGGGGACTTCATTCCGTATCTTCCTGCCCTGCGCGGAAAGATCATTCTCTATTCAGGCTGAGATGGAAAAAGAAATCCTGCAAGGAAAAGGAACAGTTCTTGTTGTAGACGACGAAGAGTTGGTTCGGCGAACCTCTCAGATCATGCTGCAAAAAAGCGGGTTCCGTGTTCTGCTAGCGGAAAACGGCTTGGCAGCAGTGGAATTGTTTCGGACCAGGTCACATGAAATTGATCTGGTGCTCTTGGATATGAGCATGCCGATCATGAGCGGCGAAGAAACAATGCGGCATCTGCTCGAAATTGAACCAAATGTGAAAGTAATTCTTTCGAGCGGATTTAATGAAGCAGATGCGGTTCGCCGCTTTGCCAGTTCCGGACTTGCTGGTTTTCTCCAGAAACCCTATACCACGGCTCGTTTAGCAGATAAAATCCGGGAGCTAGGGCTCTTACAAGCGAGTGCCTAGCTCCCAATCGATTGCTCTTTTTACCACTCGAAGCGCGCCACAATCTGACCCGTTCGCGAAGGGTTAGCAAGTGTTCCCGCGCTGATATAGCCAAAGCCGCCAGTAGGTACGCCTTGGCTATTTACCGCTTGGGGTTGCTGCGCATTGGTAGCTGTGGGATTAGTCAGATAAGTTCGGTTGAAGACGTTGAAAAATTCAGCACGAATCCGGAACACATATCGCTCGTGTACATGAAAAGCACGGCCAATGGTTAACTGCTCATCCGGACGACGAGCATATCGATAGTCGTTGTAAAAAGCAGAAGAAGTACCCCATTGGCCTGCCGAAGGATCTTGCCACGCAGCCGGATTCAGAACGAAGTCTTTGTTGGGATCAATGCATCCGCAATTTAGGTCTTTCGTGAAGAGTGATTGTCCAGACACACGATTCTGAAACGTGCTCTGAAACAACACCGAGTTTAAATTGTTGTTGGAAGCAGGAACCTGGATCGGCAAGCCGCTGGAATACCGGAGAATTCCATTCAGAGTCCACCCTCCCACCAGATGCTTGGTCCAGGCATTTGTGCCAAACGCAGGAACTTCATAATTAAAGGCAGTCACAAATACCAGAGGTTGGGAGTACATGGAAATGTGCTTCTGGTTCGCACGGTTCAACGCGTCATTGATTGGCCCCGAAGTGCCATCCTGCACTTCCGCGCCCAAGGTGAGTTCCTTCTGCCAAGTGAAAGATGAGGTCACTTCCAAGCCTTTGGAGTACCGCTTCGTCGCCTTTACTTGCAGTGCGTCGTACCAGCTATTTCCATCCGGCGCCCATTGCGTCGTGATATTTCCGAACTGCGGAAACGGTCGCAAAGCTTGGGCCAGAGTTTGTCCCATGGGGAAACCGGCGTATGGAGTATTGAATCCCTCTTGCTTGCGGTTTCCCGGAAGCAAAGGTAGAAGTCAACAACGCCAGGTCGGTCGGATTATTTACATTCAATCCAAAGGAAGCAAGACGCTGAATCGAGGAAGCATTCACGTTCACCAAGCCGCTAGCTAATTCCCAAGCGCCCCGGTTGCCTACATAGGCAGCTTCCACCACAATGTCATGCGTGATTTCCCGCTGGATGCCGATGTTCCACTGATTAACGCGAGGAGGACGGCCCCCGTTCGGATCAAGCCAATAAGGCGGCGTGTCTAAGTTGCCAGTGGTCGGCTTGATGCCAGGGTTGTAGCTGGCTTGGTACAAGATGGAAGGAGTATATTGCAAACCTTGCTGGAACGTAGTCGCCGGAGTTCCAAATGCGGGCGAAGTATAGCTAAGCGCATTGAAGCCTACACCGATGATTTGGGTGTTCGTGATGAAGTTGAAGTTGGGCGTTGTGCCATAACTGACTCCCCACCCAGCACGAAGTACGGTCTTCTGCGTCAGTTGATAAGCAACGCCTATGCGTGGCCCTAAGGCATACGGGTAAGTGCTGGTAAAGCGGCAATTGCATCGTCCAGCCCCATATCCTTCATAGGCGGTACCGCCTAACAGACCTCCCACAGAAGGATTCGGCGTGGTTGGTGAGAAAACAGCAGTTCGTCCATGAATTTCCTGTGGCGGTTGCTGATAATCCCAACGAAGGCCATAATCCAAGTGTCAGCTTGCGAGTCACCTTCCAGTTGTCCTGCAAAAATGCGCTAAAAGTTCGTTTCCGGAATTGCGGATCCTGATATCCCGCCACTTGTGCGTTATTTACCTGACCAAGCAGGAAGCTGGCATAAGGAAAGCCAATGGTCGTACCGCCGATTGTGGTGCTTTGCAAGTAAGGCTCTCCTGTTTCGTTGCCGGTAATGTTATACACACCGCTGCCGGTCCGGAAATTTCGATCCGTATAAGAATCAATGCGGAACTCACCGCCCGCCTTGTAAGTATGGTTCCCGCGAACCCAAGTCAGGCTGGCAATCGCGGAAGGCTTATCCGTTCGGTACTCGTTGAAATTGGTGGGTCCTAAATTCAGGGACGAGCCACCATAACCAGTCACGTTCAAGCCTGCAATGCGCGGAAACCCTAGTGTGGAAGCTCCAACGAGCCCCAAGTTTTTCACGGAATCGTAGTCGGATACGCCAACCACTCCTTTATCCGGGTTGCCATATTTCACATGGCCGATTCCGGCGTGAAGCAACAGAGTCGGGCTGATCGTATAGTCGTAGTTGATGCGAGCTGTCCAGGAGCGAATTGGGATAAAGCGTGTTGCCGTAAGCGGAACCGGCAAGCCATCCTGACCGGAGAAATGATCGTCCGCATAGTGGGTCCAAAAGAAGGACACCTTGTTGCGCTCATTCAGGATGTGGTCGATTTTCACGCTGGGAATATTTTGATCACGCGGATTGGGCCAATACTGCCGGAAATTATTCGTTGTTCCAGGCAGGTCAGGCAGCGGAATGTAGGATTGAATCTTCAGCGCAATCGGGTCCAGGCGGCTAGAGGGAATGATGTTCCCCGGAAACGGGGTTCGTACGGCTTGCCCATTTACCCTTTGGGTCGACGCCGGATCAAAGATTTGATTCTGGTAGATGCTGTTGCCGAGCGGGTCTGTTCCGAGCACTTTTTGGCCGAGAACAGCGCTGAAGTCGCCTTGCCGCATGGCAGCCGTGGGCACAGTTGCTAAACCGTTGTAAACCGTCTGCCTTTGAATGTATTGCTCGTAGTTAAAGAAGAAGAAAGTTTTGTTCTGGCCCTTATACACTTTCGGAATCCAGACCGGGCCGCCGATGCTGAAGCCAAAATCATCTTTATGGCTGGCTGGCCGCACATGCTGGCCATTGCCGGCATCTGTAAACGGAACACCCGCATTCAGTTTGTCGTTCACAAAATATTCGTAAGCGCTGCCATGAAACTGATTGGTGCCGGATTTGGTGGTGAAGTTGAACATGCCGCCGCCTACTTGTCCATATTCAGCGGAGTAGTTGCTGCTCTGCACAGCCACTTCCTGCATGGCTTCAATGGAAGGCTGCGTCTGATGCGGGCTGCCGGGCTGAAGCGTGTTATTTGCTTCTTGCCCTTCCACACGAACCGATTCTGTGTTATTCGGCAACCCATTTACGCGCAAATTGAAGGAGGTGCCATTCGGAGTAAAGCTCGCGCCGGGAGTCAAATTGACGAATGCATATGGGTTCCGTACATTGCCCACGCCTAAACCGGAAAAGTTGAGGGGCAGTTCGCTCATGCGCTCGGCAGTGATGTTCTGGCTTTGCTCGGCGCTTTCTGTCTTCAGTAGAGCAGCATCGGCATTAATGGTTATGGTTTCTGATGTTTGGCCGATCTGGAGAACAACATCAATTCGTGCCGTTTGCGCCACCTGCACCGAAATGCCGGTCTGCACGAACTTCTTAAATCCCGCCGCTTCTACGGATACTTCATAGAGACCTGCCGGTAATTGCGGGATGGTGTAGTTTCCTGTCCCCGTAGTGGCGGTTTGCGAGAGTGCGCCGGTTTCCTGATTGCGGGCCACCACCGCTGCATTGACAACAACAGCGCCATTTGGATCAGTAACAGTTCCATTGATATTTCCACGGTCGCTTTGCGCGAACGCGAGAAAGTGGCAGGCAAACAAACAGATAGCGGCGTACTTGGCCCTTTGAAGCATTGCTTCTCCCCTGAGTAGGTTAATCCTGTGATTGATATCACAAGGATTTTCCAGAGTCAAACGGAGGGAAAAGCGAAATGGTGTTAAAGATCCGTTAATTGCGGCAATTGGCCGTTGCTATCACCGATGCTTTCCGCACGAACGCCCATACGATCTAGCATGGACAGGTAAAGGTTTGTAATGGGTGTCCCGCTCGGGTAAACGACATGGCGACCCGGCTTCAGCGTCCCATTCGCACGGCCTAATAACAACAAAGGCAGATTGTCATGGCTATGGACGTTGCCATCACAAATGCCGCTGCCATATACCAGCATGGAATGATCCAGCAGAGAACCATCTCCATCTTGCGTTGCCTTCATTTTTTGAATAAAGGAGGCATAAAGCTGAACGTGGTAGGTATTGATCTTGGCTAGTTTTTCCAGCATCTCCGGCAGGTTCCGGTGATGGGAAGTGGGGTGATGCGGATCGGCAACGCCAATCTCCCCGTACGTGCGTACGCTTCCTTCCCGGCCAACCATCAAGGTAGAAACGCGGGTCAGGTCGGCTTGGAACGCAAGCAACTGAAGATCAAACATCATCTTCAGGTAATCCGCGAATTCAATCGGAATGCCGGAAGGTTTTTCCAGATCCGGGGTGAAGCCTCGGGTTTGCGTCTCCGCTAACTGAATCCGGTGTTCCACTTCCCGGATGCCGGTCATATACTCATCCAGTTTGCGGCGGTCGGATGTGCCTAAATCCCCCACCAGCTTCTGCGTGCGCTCCTGCACTACATCGAGTACGCTCTTGCGCAGGAAGTTCCGCTTGGCGCGGGTAGCCGCATCTTCCTTCATATCATCGGTTCCGAATAGCCGCTCAAACACGATACGCGGATTTGTTTCGGGCGGCATTGGCATGGTCGGCGTACGCCAGGAGATGCTGTTGGTGTACGCGCAGCTATAACCCGTGTCACAGTTTCCTACGGTGCGGGAGTCTTCGCAACCGAGTTCCAAGGAAGCCAAGCGTGTACTCGCGCCTACTTTTTGCGCAGCAATCTGGTCTACCGAAATAGCGCTCTGGATATCCGCACCCGCCGTCTTCTTCGGATGGACGCCCGTTAAATAGGAAGCACCGGCACGCGCATGATCCCCGCCGCCATCCCCCATGGAATTCCCCATGCTATCGGCTAGGCCGGAGATCACCATCAGGTCTTCCCGAAAAGGCTCCAAGGGCTTCAGGATACGGCTGAACTCAAAGTTCATTCCTTCCGTTGCGGGCTTCCAGTTCTTGTACATGACGCCGTTCGGAACATAGGTAAACGACATCCGCACCGGAGATTTCCCGGAGCCGGGCGCGGCCAAAGCAGGCGACATCGCATCCAACAGCGGAAGTCCCAGCGCAACTCCCATTCCCCGTAGGAAGGTTCTTCTGGGCAAGTGTTTCTTAGTGATAATCATGTTCGGTTGCGATCTCCTCTTTGCATTTGGAACGGCATGCTCTTGACGATCTCCAGAATCAGCGTAGAGAAACGGTAATCATTCCCTGCCAATTTTGTCGTGATCTCTTTCACTGCCGGACGGTCATACCGCTCCAGCCCTCGCCCCAGCGCATAGGTAAGCATTTTTTCCGTCACGCACTGGGCAAACGCACCGGAATTGGAACGGAGAATCTGTTTCAACTCATCCGGTCCATTGAATTTGTGACCATCCGGAAGAACCCCGGAGGCATCAATCGGGAAGTTTCCATCTTTCTGCCTCCACTCGCCAATCGCGTTGAAATTTTCCAAGCCGAACCCTAGAGGGTCCATTTTGGAGTGGCAGGAGGCACAAACCGGATTTGCCCGATGAGCTTCCATTTGCTGGCGAACGGACATCGCGGTTCCCGATTTGGATTCATCCAACGCCGGAACATTCGGCGGTGGCGGCGGTGGCGGGGCATTCAGGAAATTTTCTAGTACCCACTTGCCACGCAACACAGGCGAGGTGCGAGTCGCATAGGAAGAAACTGTGAGCACGCTTGCCTGTGTCAACAAACCACCCCGTTGCGTCCCGGTCAAATCCACTTTGCGGAACTCAGTGCCTTTCACGTTCGGAATGCCATAAAACTCAGCTAACCGTTGATTCAGGAACGTATACTTCGCGTCGATCAAATCCAGAATACTCTTGTCCTCGCGCATGATGCTGCCGAAGAACAGGTCTGTTTCTTTCCGCATGGAAAGCCGCAGGTACTCTTCAAACTCCGGAAACTTATCCCGGTCCGGAACAGCCGATTCCAGGCGGCGGAGTTCCAGCCATTGCCCGGCGAAGTTCTCCACTAATGCATTTGCTTTGGGATCTGCAAGCATACGGCGAATCTGCGCGTCCAGCACTTTTGGATTGCGCAAACCTCCCTGCCCCGTTACCCGGAACAGTTCTTCATCCGGCATGCTAGACCACAAGAAGTAGGAGATGCGAGAAGCCAGTTCATACGGTCCTAACGCCTCATCAGTTGCTAAGGTCGCCTTCTCGGTCGGCTTAGTGCTATGGACGCGTTCAATGCGGAAAAGAAAATCCGGCGAAACCAGAATGGCTTGCAGGGCTAGCGCAATCCCATCGTCAAATGAACCGCCTTGCTCTTGCGCTGTTTTCACCAAGCCAAGATAGGGTTGAATCTCTTCATTGGTAACAGGCCGACGAAACGCGCGTCGTGCTAAGTTCGACACGATCATCTTCTCGCAGCCAAGCGCAGGCTGGGCGACACCATCCCCACAGACAAAAATCTTCTTGCGACTCTTTGCTTGTTGTGGCGAGTGATCTGTTACTTGCTGGAAAGGTCCGACGATTTCCACATAGTGGACGTAAACGCGGTTAGACGGAGTTTCTGCATTCTCCAGCCGCAACTGCAACTGTGCCTTTAACTCCGCAATCTGCTCCGGCGTGGAGTTCGGTGGAATTTTCAGCATCTTATCGATGTTGCGCGGAGGAGGCTCAGGGCGCTTGGAAGGATTCGGCCCCCCATAGCTGGGCGGCAGCCCTTCATAAACGTGGAGGATGGAAGCAGCCAACCAGTGATCCCCGGCCGTAATATGTGTGCGAAATTCACGCGCCTGTCCGAACAAATCCTGACTTCGCCCATCGGTAGGCGCATCCACTTCCAGCGTTTTCACCAGTTTGCCATCCAGCCAAACACCCATCTGCACGGGCTCGGAGCCAAAAGGACGACGGCCTTCCGGCACCACGCGAAGCAGATATTCGCCATCCACCGGAAAACGATGCATAGTGTGGAGGGCATTCGGCATACTTAGGCCACTCAGATCGTAGTCAAACAGCGGCTTCCTCAGCAGAGGGTAATCGCGGTAGGCAGGCTGAATTCGCTCCAGAACGGGCTTCAACACTTCCGGACCAAAAATCGCGGTACGAGCAATCTTTTCTGCTGCCGCCATGTATTTCTGCATCAGAACGGGCGACAAGGAAAGTACATCGCCGATATCGTCAAACCCATAGCCGGAATCGTCTTGCGGAAAATCGTCTGCGGGCCGGATATCCACATCCAGCAAATCCCGGACTGTGTTGTTATATTCGGCGCGATTCAGCCGCCGCGCTGTGACATGGCCCGGGTCTGGCTTTTGCAGAGCTTCTTCCCGGGCAAACTCGCTTTCAATCCACTTGGTTACGGCTGCCACATCGGCATCCGGGGGACGCTTCATCGGCTTCGGCGGCATTTCGCCGGAGCGGATCTTTTGCAGCACCATCTCCCATTTTTCGTTGTGCTCGGCCACCGCATCCACGGTCTTAAAGGACTGGAGGTCAAGATCAGCCGTTTTCACCTTGGCGTTATGGCAGCCAATGCAATTCTTTGCTAAAAACGGCTGCACCGTTTGATCAAAAGAGGACTGAAGAGCAACTTTGGGATCTGGCCCTTTTGGGGCAGAGCGCGGAGGAGTAGCGCCAAGGCACAGCAACGCTACACTGCTGCCCGCGACTAACGCAATACGCTGGCGATTCCGACGTAAACTTCGCAAATGATCACTCCTGGCAAACACCGAGGCAGAAGATTAGGGCTGGGACAATAAAACATCCCTATTATATAAGAGTTTATAAATGGCCGCATGGATTCACTCGAAGTCCTAGTACTTGCTGACGACTTAACAGGAGCATTAGAAGCCGGAGCTGGTTTTGCTCAGAACGGCCTTTCCACTGTGGTAGCTCTTCAGGAAAGTGAAAATGTGAGCGCTTCCGTGCTGGTGATCGATACGCAAACCCGGCATATCTCCGCAGAAGCTGCAGCAGATCGAGTTACCAGGCTGACATCCCTGTATCCGGCTAGGTTGATTTACAAGAAAACAGACTCCACGTTGCGAGGTAACATCCGGGCAGAACTTGCAGCACTAGCAACACAAGGGCCGGTGCTTTATGTTCCTGCTTACCCGAAAATGGGAAGAACTGTGGTGAATGGCTGCCTCCATGTGCATGGAGTTCCTTTGCACGAGACGGAGTTTGCTGGAGATCTGCTGAATCCGATTTCAGAGAGCCACATTGGTCGTTTACTACAGCACCATGCAAACATCGCCATTTCGGAAGCAAGCACGGATGCGGAAATCTCCGAAGTGGCGCGGCAGTGGATTCAACGGGGCGGCATTGCGGCAGGACCTGCAGCACTGGCCCACCATGCTGCTGAACTGCTGAGACCTCCAGTTTCTTCCATACCCACTCTGCCTTCCATTCGCCATGCATTGGTGGTTGCAGGAAGCCGTCACGAACGCTCCCGCCAACAGATGGCGCGTGCGGAACCACATCTGAAGCTGGCAGGATGGGAAGCGATTTGCTCCCCGGAACAACCGGCAGGCGAACCCATTCTGTTTGCCGAGGAGTTTGGGCAACAGATCGCGGAACGGACTCGTGGAGGCAAATTCGATGCGCTGATTGTGTTCGGCGGCGATACGGCACGAGCGATTCTCCAGGCACTGGAGATTACAGCCTTAACTCCTGTAGGGGAAATCCTGCCGGGAGTGCCTGTTTCGCTGCTTCCCAATGGAATGACATTGGTTACCAAAGCAGGTGGATTCGGGGGCGAAGACCTGCTGCTTGAAATGCTACAGTGAATTTCCGATGGCTGCTTCTTTCCCCATTCTTCCGTATGGCATCACAATCGGCGATTCCAGCGGAATTGGTCCGGAGATTCTGTTGAAAGCTTATCAGGCAGGGGAACTTCCAGGACCGTTTCGGGTCTTTGGAGACCGTTCCGTACTCCGGTACTACAACGAGTTACTTGGGCTAGGGATCAACATAAACGATCTGGATATTGCAGATGCTGCGTTGCTGATGGAGAATGAAATCCAACCCGGGCAGATCTCCGCCGCTTCCGGCAAAGCTGCCCGCGAGTACGTGGTAAGTGCCACCAAGGCCGCACTGGCTGGTGATATTTCAGCCGTGGTTACCTTGCCAATCAATAAGGAAGCAACGCAACTGACCGATCCGGGCTTTACCGGGCATACCGAATTAATCGGAGAGCTTTGCGGGTCCAGCGATGTCACCATCATGCTGGTTTCGGAAAAGCTGATTGTGACCCATGTCAGTACGCATGTATCGCTTCAGGAGGCAATTGTCCGTGCGAAGAAGGATCGCATTGCCAAAATCATTCAGCTCACCTGCGAAGCCGTCCAGCGGCTGCGCAAAAATCCACGTGTCGCAGTAGCGGGCCTGAATCCGCATGCCGGAGAAAACGGCTTGTTCGGCAACGAAGAAAAAGAAGAGATTCGTCCTGCCGTGGAGTGGGCACAAGCGCAAGGAATGCCGGTGGAGGGTCCGTTTCCCCCGGATACTTTGTTCTACATGGCAGTGCAGAAAAAGAAGTGGGACACCATTGTGTGCATGTACCATGACCAAGGGCATATCCCACTCAAGCTTTTGGACTTTGAAGGTGGTGTCAATGTAGCGCTTGGCTTGCCGATTGTTCGCACCTCCGTGGACCATGGCACCGCGTTTGATATTGCAGGAAAAGGACTGGCATCTACCACCAGCCTTCTGCGAGCGATTGAGCTTGGGTTGCAACTGGCCAGCTAAATTCGGGGAAACGAAACGGCATCTTCTCATCACCTTAGAAATGGAGATGCAAACGAAAGGAACGGGTGCATGACTAAATCAACTATGAGTGTGTTCGGCAAGATATCACGGATTTCAGGACTACTCACCGCTTGTGCCGCATTCACCGCAATCGCGGCGATTGCTCAGACTAAGCCTACCTTCGATGTGGCGACTGTGAAACCTTCGGCACCGCTTGATATGGCCAAGATGGCTGCGGATTTTCAAGCAGGACGCAAGCCGAATATCGGAGCGCATGTGGATGCAGGAAGGGCCGAATACAAGTACATGTCCTTGCGGGATCTGATCGTGTATGCGTATGGCGTAAAACCATATCAAGTGAGCGGCCCCGACTGGCTTCCCACACTGCGGTATGACATTACGGCCAAGATGCCGGAAGGAGCCCAAAAAGAGGAAGCATCCAAAATGCTGCAAACCCTGCTGGAGGAGCGTTTTAGCCTTGCGTTGCATAGAAGCAAAGCAGAACATCCTGTGTTGGGATTGGTGGTAGCCAAGGGTGGACCTACGCTCAAGGAATCTCCTGAAACACCAAAAGCCATTGATGCCAGTACGCCTCTGAAACAAGGAGAAATGGAATCGGATGGCCCGGAGGGCAAGGTAAGAATGACCATCGGCAAAGATGGCAATGCGACCGTGAACATGGGAGCAAAAGGAATCATGTCCTACAAAACAGACCGTGCTACACAAACGATCCACATGGAAGGAAGCATGATTACCATGTCGGGATTCGCCGATATGTTGACTCAATTTTCGCAGGCGGGTGGAAGCGGCGGCAGACAGGTCGTGGACATGACTGGCCTGAAGGGCATTTATCAAATCGCCATTCAATTTTCGCTATCTGATTTGATGCAAATGGCAAAGGCTGCGGGGTTGAACGTCGGGCCTGGCGCACCAGGAGCTCCGGCCACCGCTAATGCTGGACCTGCCGATGCGGCATCAGACCCGAATGGAACCGCTTCCTCCGTAACAGCGGCAGTGCGAGCATTGGGCCTGAAATTGGAACCACGCAGGGCAGTGATTGAGCAACTCATCGTTGACCACGCGGAAAAGACTCCCAAGGAAAATTAAGAGTATCTTTGCTTCCGCTTCGAGGTAAAGATATCAGTAGAAATTTCCTGGAGAGATCTCCATGCAGCGATTGATTCTCCGCGTGTTCTGTTTCCTTTTTGTTGCTGTGCCGACGTATTCCGCGACGGTTGTTCTTGCTTCCGGAAACTTGCAGCGTTGCCTGGGCATTGTCCCTAACTCTGGTCGTATGAACAGGAGTCCAGGAACTTAGACATACTGCCAGCAACTTACTCGGAGCCACTCTATATGATCAGGCTGGCGCTCGATTCCAAGCGGGCGACCATTGGGGCGCGGCAGTTCTGGTAAACAATGCTGCGAAAGCAGGAAACCCTCTCGCTGAAAACTCGGATACCGCCATGCGCCTTTAGCAAGCAAGTGCGGTACAGGGCTGGCATCTCGGTCAATCCGGTTTTGGTCGTTGTTATGAGTTTGGAATTGGTGTTCCGCAAAATCGTGCACAGGCTATCGCTTGGTTCAAACTGGCAGCAGCGCAAGGCAATGCAAAAGGTGAGTACTATGCAAAGTGGCTGAGCGATCACACCAACAACATTGGCTTTCGCAATCAGATGGAGCATGACATTGTGATTACGCCACTCCGTTTTGCAGCCAACCTATATGGGGGAGATCCTGCGGGCATCACTTTCCGCGGCTGCGCGACCTTGGGCTGTTTTCTCGCATTTGGGAGAGATTTCCCTCCCAAATTCCTGATTGAAAGTAATGAGGAAGGCTTTGTATCTTACGAATTCGGATCACTTCTTCAAGTGCTGTGTTTACCGCTGCGGAGTAAGTGCGCGCCGACAAAACGCGAGTGGCCTCGGTAAGAAGTCGCTCATCTAACACAAGATTTGTGCGCTTCATGTGTATAGACTATCATCGCGTCAAGCTCACCGATTACTGAAAAGGATAGATCTTCCATGTTGCACAGGCTGCAAAGTGTCATGCCGGATCATGAGTGTTTCCGGCTTCGCCCTTCCTTCTTCTATGGAGCACTCACGTGAATGGCCCCCTTCTTGCAGCAAGAGTTCTCTGCGACGAAGAGTAAAAACGATGCGGAAAATACAGACATGTTTTTTAGCAGGGACGTTGTTCTTCGGTGCGATGGCTCCAGGTTTCGCACAAAGGGATAGACGCGATGCTTACTACCGGGGAATGGATCAGCACGTCCGAAGGGGTGACTACAATCGCTACGTCCAGGAAGACAACCGTCGTCACCATCATGATGATGGAGGTGGAATTGGCCCTGGAAAAGCGGCGCTAATTGGTGGCGCTGGCGGAGCAGCGTTGGGAGCTATTTTTGGCGGTGGTCTGAAAGGCACGATTATTGGCGGCGCTGCAGGTGCCGGTATTGGCGCAATCGGTGGCAAGTTGGCCCAGGGTAGGGATGACAATCATCGGCGGCATTAAGAGGAAAAAAGGAATCAAGATGAAGCACATGAATCTATTTGTCCCGACAGTGATATTGGGAATTCTGGCAAGTTCCGTACTCCCGGTCTATGCGGAGCCGCAACAAACACCTTCCCCTGCTACAACGACATCGCATTCCTGGACGACTGAGCAGGTAGTCACGAGTTCCGTCCGGGAAGCGTGGGCCCTGGGCGGGAAAACACCGGAAGGCTTTTTCGAAATTGTAAAGGTTTTGGCCGAGATCTCCGCGCAAAAACGCGGACTGAGCATTCCGGAGAACGAAGGCGCTGGCGCGAAAGCCGGTGAGTGGATTAAGAAACAGGCAAAGAAAGATCCGGATCAGTTGCTATACGTGATCGTGGATCAAGCTGTACAGCATAGTGCGAACGTACGAGCACAGAATTAGTACAGGAAATAGGAGCTGAAGATGGTGAACCCATAAAGCGGCTCCCCATACTACAGGTACAACACGGCTAAATCGCGATATGATCGGGAAGAATTTTTCAGATCGCACCCATGTTGAAACTTCATTCCCTGATCGCAGTTTTGCTGCCCGTGTTGTTTGCTCCTTTTTCGTTACAAAGCGCTGACAATCCTTTTCTAGGCCGTTGGGATCTCACGGTTACTTCTCCGCAACGCACATGGCCGCAGTGGATGGAGTTGAAGGAGGAGAACGGCAAAATTACCGGTCGTATTCAGCCCCAAGGTGGAGCGGTGCGAGATATTGTTTCCGCTCAAATGGAGGGTACCCATCTGGTGATTGTGAATGGCCCGGCTGGTCAGAACCCGGAAGTGACGTGGAATCTGACAGCAAGTGGCGATAAGATTTCCGGCTTTCAAAAACGCGGCGAGAACACTGATACCAAGCTGGAAGGAGTCAGAGCGCCGAAACTGAACCGGCCCATGCCGAAAGCCTGGGGCAAACCAGAATCTTTGTTTAACGGGAAAGATCTTTCCGGATGGGAACCTCTCGGCGACAAGTCTAAGAGTCGCTGGGTAGTGACGCCGGAAGGAGAACTCTTCAATGAAGACAAAGGGGCAAATATCCGTACTACCCGTACTTTCCAGGATTTCCAGCTTCATATCGAAGTGAACTGCCCGAAAGGGTGCAATAGCGGCATTCACCTCCGGGGCCGGGATGAAATTCAGGTCGGCACCGAAGGCGGTAAATTCCCCGAGCCATGAAATGGGGGCTTTATACGGCTTCACAGCGCCTTCCACAGAGATGGGATTAGCAGAAGGAAAGTGGATCACGTTCGATATCACTCTGGTCGGGCGCACTCTCACTGTGCTGCGCGACGGAACCAAGATCCACGACCGTCTGGAAGTACCCGGAATTACGGGGGGAGCTTTGGATAGCCATGAAGCAGAGCCTGGTCCTATTTTTCTCCAAGGAGATCACGATGGCGGTATGAAGTACCGAAATATCAGGATCGCCTTGCCAAAACAGTAAATACCCCTGGCATTTACTTTTCCTTTTGCTCAGAACGAGATACAATAAAGACTCCCTCCTTTTTGTATGCCTCGACTTCCGTGGATCGCAATTCTGCTCGCTTCACCGGTGTTCGCGCAGACGCCAGATGCGGCGTTCTTTGAAGCGAAAATTCGGCCGGTGCTGGCCACCAAGTGTTATGGGTGTCATTCCTCCACGTTGAAAGCACCGATGGGTGGGCTGGCGCTGGACACCAAAGCGGGTATTGCCGGAGGTGGTTCTAGCGGACCTCCCGTTGTGCCAGGAAAACCGGACGAAAGCCTGCTGCTTAAGGCACTGAGCTATACCGATCCGCAATTGCAGATGCCGCCGACGGGCAAGCTCCCCGATGCGGTGATCGCGGATTTTCGACAGTGGATCGCGGCAGGCGCTGTCGACCCGCGCGTAGACGCGCTTGCCGCCAGCCAGAACCCGACACCGTTGAAAGGAATGTCGATCGAGGACAGGCACAAAATGGTGGGCCTTCCAGCCTGTTGCGGAAATGCCGGCTCCCAAGGTGCAAGACGCAGCATGGGAAAAGAACAAAATTGATGCGTTTATTCTGGCGAAGCTGGAAGAAAAGCAGTTAAAGCCTTCTCCTGCAGCAGATCAGCGCACGCTGGTGCGTCGGGCTTATGTTGATCTGGTCGGATATAAGCCGACCTATGAAGAAGTAGAAGCGTTTGTGAACGATAAATCGCCGAAAGCCTACGAAGCTCTGATCGATCGGCTGCAGGCTTCACCGCAGTATGGCGAGCGATGGGGCCGGCACTGGATGGATGTGGCGCGCTTCGGCGAGGACAATCCCGACCGCGGAAGCGACGAATCCCGCGTATCCCGTTTGCGTGGCGGTATCGCGACTGGATCATCGAGGCCATCAACAAAGATGTTCCTTATGACCGCTTTGTGAAGCTGCAATTGGCAGCAGATCTGATGCCGGACTCCGCGCGATGATCTGCGCGCGCTGGGGTATTTGGGCGCGGCGCCGATTTATCACAAGATCAACGGCTTTCGAAAGACGTGATCGGGGGCTTCATGACCGACGATTGGGATGAGCGGGTGGATGCGGTTTCGCGCGGGTTGCTGGCGATGACCGTCGCTTGCGCGCGCTGCCACGATCACAAGTTCGATCCGATTCTGACCAAGGATTATTACGGTTTGGTGGGTGTGTTTGCTTCCACTATGCGGGTGGAGCGGCCGCTGTTCGATGTCGATCCGAAGGTGGAAGAGCCGGTATTTGTGGATCCAGAACCGGTTGATTCGATCTGCACTATTCGGCGAATCTGCTGACGAATGAAGCTTCCACGGTGGTGGGTTCGGCCGACCGCGTGGCCAAGTGGAAGGCGGAGATCGAGAGGCTGAAGGTGGAGATGGTGGCATTACAGGCAGTATCCCGAATTGGTCTCGAGCATCGAGAGGTATTGGAATTTTCCCTCCACCGAGACGGCGGTAAAAGCTCCTCCCACTGTTCCGGAAACGGCGGTAGCCGCTGAGGTGGCTGCTTCCAAAGGAAAGGTGCCCGCTAATGTTCCTGCTGCTCCCTTGGCAGCGAAAGCAGACCCTCCCAAGGCTCCTGCGGCACAAGCGAATCGCAGTCGGCGTAGAGTTCTGGACCTCCACCGAGCCGTTCATGAACGCTGTCTACGACGCGGCTCAGTATGTGGACGGCAGCGACCCGCAATATACGTTTATCAACTCTAAAGCCGGGGAAGGCGCGCGATTTTCCGGTGCTGCTGCATGGAAATTTTGCCACCCCGGGAGAGGTGGTGCCCCGGCACTTCCTGACGGTCCTAGCGAAAGGTGATAGCACTTTCAAGAACGGGTCTGGGCGTCTGGAACTGGCAGACAACATCTTCACGGATGCCGCTCCGCTGAGCGCGCGCGTGATTGTGAATCGCGTTTGGGGCTGGCATTTCGGCAGGCCACTGGTGGCAACGCCGAGCGATTTCGGCGTGCAGGGCGAGAAGCCGACCAACCCGGAGCTGCTGGACGATCTGTCGGCGCGGTTCATTGCGCATGGCTGGTCGCTGAAGTGGCTGAATCGCGAAATCATGCTTTCCGCGGCTTACCAGCAATCCAGCCAGCCCGCGCGCGGACGGCGAGACCAGTAGACGCCGCTGAATACTTTGGTGTGGCGCATGAATCCCCGTCGGTTGGATATCGAGAGCTATCGGGATTCGCTGCTGCGTGCGGCGGGACGGCTGGATTCCAAAATGTACGGGCCTTCGGAAGATGTGGATGATGCCGCCAGTGTGCGGCGCACCGTATACGGGCGCGATCAGCCGCGGCCGCATGAGCAATCTTCTGAAGACACTATGACTTCCCGGACCCGATGCAAACCAGCGGCGGGGCGGGATCTGACCACTACTTCCTTGCAGCAGCTTTTCGTCATGAACAGCGGGTTTATGCACGACGAAGCGCAGGCGCTTGTGGCGAACAGCGTGCAAGCGAGACGGATGCGACCTGCAAAAATGCGTGGTCTTTACCATAAGGTGTTGTCACGCAATCCGAGTCCGAAAGAACTGGATTTGGCGCTGAGCTATCTTGCCGACGGGCACGTTTGGATCAGTACGCGCAGGTCTTGTTGATCAACGAACGAGGAGATTTTCTGGCCATGAGAAATGGATCTTCACGACGTGAAATGATTCAGAGTCGTGTTCGGCGAGCTTGGGCTCGGTTGGGCTGGCTGCGATGCTGGGCGGGTGGTCCAAGGCGCAAGCAGCAGCACTCGGCCACTATGCCGGCACCGCGCTCGCCTGGTAAAGCAAAGCATGTCATCAGCCTGTTCCTTTCGGGCGGACCTTCGCATGTGGATATGTTTGACCCGAAACCGGTGCTGGTGAAGTATCAAGGGCCAGCGGCCGGGTTCGGTGGATCTGCGCACGGAGCGGCAAACGGGCGGCTTGATGCCCTCGACTTCACGTTTCAAGAAGTACGGGCAAGAGCGGGATTGAAGTGAGCGATATTGTGCCGAATACTGGGCTTCGGTGATCGACGACTTGTGCGTGATTCGCTCGATGTACTCGTTCAATCCGACGCATACCCCGAGCTTGAGCCTGTACCACACCGGCACGCATTCTTCTGAACCGGCCTTCGATGGGTTCGTGGATTTCCTACGGACTTGGTACGGAAAACCAAAATCTGCCTTCGTTTGTGGCGCTGGATGCCGGTCAAAGCGGGGGCGGCCTGGGCGGCTCGGCAACGCGCTGCGGGTTTCCTGCCGGCGGAGCACCAGGGCACCTCCTTCAGCGATTCCGAAATGGAGCCGGAAAAGATGATTCCGAATCTTCGGAATAAGTGGATGGATCACCAATACGCAGCGGCGGAGTTGGATGCCATTCAGGCATTGAACAAGTAATTTCAGCCAGCGTTTCGGCGCGGATGAGCTATCTGGATGGCCGCATCAAGTCCATGGAAGCGGCTTACCGGATGCAGGCGGAAGCGACGGACGCGTTCGATATCCGCAAAGAGCCGGACAGCATTCGGGCAGAGTATGGATCACGATCCGTTCGCCAATGGTTGTTTGCTGGCGCGGCGTTTAGTGGAGCGCGGTGTACGGTTTATCCATGTCGGGTCCGGCGGTTGGGACGATCATAAGGATCTGGAAAAGAAGTACAAAGAACACTGCCCGGCGATGGATCAGGCAGCGGCGGCTTTGGTCCGGGATCTGAAGCAGCGAGGGTTACTGGATAACACCCTTGTGGTTTGGGGTGGAGAGTTTGGACGCACTCCGGTATCGGAGAGCGGCTCGGGCCGCGACCACAATCCGTATGGATTCACCATGTGGGTAGCGGGCGGTGGATTCAAAGGCGGACTTGCTTATGGAGCAACCGACGAATTCGGATTCAAAGCAGTGGAAAACCGAGTTTCCATCCATGACCTTCATGCCACGATGTTTCATGCCCTTGGCTTGGATCATACAAAACTGACCTATAAATATGCTGGGCGTGACTTCCGGCTCACGGATGTTTACGGAGAAGTTGTAAAAGACATTCTCATCTAAACACCTAGCAACCGCATCATTCGTACACGTAAAATAAGGAGGCTTCGTTTCGGGAGCCTCCTTATTTTTTATGGCCTTGCGTATTTCCGCTTTTCCCAAATGTTATCTGGACGACATTGCCGTCCATCGCACCATGTCTGTGTTTGACTGGATTGAGTCCTCAAAAACGCTGGACGCGGATGGATTGGAAATGTATGACGGCTTTTTCCTCAGCACAGAAAGTAGCTATATCGACAGCATTGGAGAAGCCATTCATGCGGCAGGCTTTGCGATGCCGATGCTGTGTTGTTCGCCGAACTTCACGAATCCAGATAGCGACAAAAGAAAACAGGAAGTGGAGCGCGAGGTAGCAATGATCCGTGTTGCTCACCGACTTGGCGGCCCGGGCACAGTTTGTCGTGTATTAAGCGGGCAAGCGTATCCCGACGTGAATCGTGAACAAGGTCTTGCGTGGGTAAAAGAGTGCATTCAGGATGTGTTGCCGGTAGCCAAGGAACACGGCATCGTGTTGGGGTTAGAAAATCACTACAAAGACGGGCAGTGGAAATATCCTGAGTTCGCGCAAAAGATGGACATCTTTCTCGAACTGGCGAATACTTTCCGTGATGAGCCAGCGTTTGGAGTACAGTACGATCCTTCGAATGCCATTGTGGCCGGTGATGATCCGCTCGTGCTTCTCCAAAAGGTAGCGGACCGAGTGGTCAGCATGCACGCCAGTGACCGCTTCTTAGCGGAAGGAGCGAAGCTGGAAGACCTGCGCGGGAGCGACGGCACGATCGGTTACTCACCGAATCTGCGGCATGGCGTAACGGGCAAGGGACTCAACGATTACGACACCATTTTCCGCATCCTGGCAGAACACGGCTACCGAGGTTGGGTCAGCATTGAAGACGGCATGAATGGCATGGAAGAAATGCGGGAGTCACTTGCCTTTCTTCGTCGTATGAGCGACGTTTACTTTCCGGAAGCAGCACAATGAGCCGCGTCCGAACTGCTTTAATCGGGTGCGGAAAAGTAGGGCAGATTCATGCCGAGGCACTGCGCCGTTTGCCGCAATCTGATTTCGTCGCCGTCTGCGACGCCGATCTCCGCCGCGCACAAGTGTATGGAGAAAAGTACGGAGCGAAGCCTTTTAGCGACATCACCGAAATGATTCGAGCGGAAGGCATACAGGCTGTGTTTCTGTGCACGCCGCACCCTTTGCATGCTTCCGGTGCCATTGCTGCGGCAGAAGCAGGGGCGCATATTTTAGTAGAAAAGCCTTTAGCGGCCAACCTGGCGGATTGCAATGCGATGCTGGCTGCAGCATCCGCCAATCATGTCCATTTGAATGTGGTCAGCCAGCGCCGCCTGTTTGAGCCGGTGCAACGCATCAAGGCAGCTATTGAAGGAGGCAAAATCGGCAAGCCCATCTTGGGAACTATGGTGATGCTGAGTTGGCGGGATGAAGCTTATTACCTCTCCGATGCTTGGCGAGGCAAATGGGACACGGAAGGCGGCGGCGTGCTAGTGAATCAATCGCCGCACCAATTAGATTTGCTGCAATGGTTTATGGGGCCGATTGTGGAAGTCTCCGGATATTGGGCAAACCTGAACCATCCTTATATCGAAGTGGAGGATACGGCTGTGGCTACTATCCGTTTTCAAAACGGAGGTTTAGGTTCCCTGGTGACAAGCCTTTCCCAAAAGCCAGGAATCTATACCAAGGTACACATTCACGGCTCCAACGGCGCTTCCGTAGGTGTTCAAACCGATAGCGGCGCTACGTTTGTGGCAGGTATGTCCGGCATTACGGAACCTCCGCTGAATGATCTTTGGACGATTCCCGGCGAAGAACACCTCCTATCCGAATGGGAAAGGGAAGACCGTGCCAGATTTCAGCAGATCAACACCACAGAGTATTACCACGAACTGCAAATCGCAGAGTTCCTAGACGCGATTCTGGCAGGGCGTAAACCAATGGTTCCTGGTGAAGAAGGCAAAACAGTGGTAAAGATGTTCACCGCGATCTACCAATCCAATCGAGAGCGGCGTCCGATTCCGTTTTCGGAACTACCTTAACCTGTAAATAATTGTCCTGCTGTGTGACTTCGAAGCGGACTGGCAGGAAAGTGGAGATAACATCCATGTTGGTGCTGGCATGGCTGGATATGGTTGTAGCCGTGAAAGTGCCTCCGCCCGCAATCGCAAGGGGCAAGAGCAATTGATCCGTTAAATGCTCACCCGCCACAGCACGGGAAGCCAGATATTGACGTGCTTCGTGAATCGCTTCCCTGGCCACTCGTTCAGCGGTAACGCCGATCCGTCCAAACGAAGTGAAAATCTCGGTCACTTCTTTGCTGGAAACTTCCGTCATGACCACATTGCCCGGTCCGGCTGAATTCTCTACAGTCACTATCGCACCGGAACCGCTCAGGCCAATCTTGCTCTTTGCAATCACGGCTAACTCACGTTGGGCAATGTGTTGGGCAAGGTGTGCAATGAGCACCGTTGTTTGGTCAGCGATCATTTCTCCCCGTTCTCCGTACACAAACGGCACGAGCTTAGCGACAGGTTCAATCTCAGCATGAAAAACACCGCCGCCTGCCGGGTAGAAACCGTAGCGGTCTAACCGAATTTGAACCTTTGGACCCATCTGGCGAATGAAGGGCAGAAAGGCACGGTCCAGAAACTCAAAAGGGGGTGAGGCAGAGTTATGCGTTCCTCCCTCAATGGTGATCCGGCTTGTTCCCTTAGCAATCATCAATGCGGGAAGAATGGTTTGAAACACCAGCGTGACACTGCCTGCGCTTCCTAAAGCAAATTGATATGCACCTGTTTTCACCTCTCCCGGAGTGAAAGCTAGGCAAGTCGACCCTAATTCTGCGCCTTCACATTCCGCATCGCTCACCTCAGTAGCGGCGAGCGCAGCAGTCAGATGTTGACGCAGCAATCCAGGCCGTTGACGCCCCGCACGAATGTTGATGATCCGGAACGGCTTGCCAGTGACCAAAGACAGGCTCAAGGCAGTGCGCAGAATCTGTCCGCCGCCTTCGCCTTGGGAACCATCCAGTTCAATCACTTGCTTTATCCCTTTCACGCACACCACCTGATGAAGCGTATGAACCACTTCAATCAAGTCTGCTTGTGCAGCAATCACCGCATCAATAGGCTTATATGCTGCCGGAGTCTCGTCAATCACGTCAGCATCCTTGCGGCATTCCACACCCGCCGTCATGCGGGCATGGTCTTCCACAGAAAAACGCCGCTTCGCTTCCTTTCGCGACATGCTTCGGCCCGCTCCATGGCTACAACTGCAGAAGCTCTCCGGATTGCCTTTCCCGCGAACAATAAAGGAACGGGCTCCCATGCTGCCCGGAATAATGCCCCAATCCTCTGCTTGTGCTCGCACTGCCCCTTTGCGCGTAACCAGGATGTTTTCCCCATAATGCAACTCTCGCGCCACGTAGTTATGGTGGCAGTTGATGGCCTTTACTTCCGCCTCAAATGGCGGGCACAAACCACTCTCCCGCACTGCTGCCACTATCTGCTTCATCATCAAGTGACGGTTCCAGCGGGCGTAGTCCTGAGCCCACTCCACTGCTTCCAAGTAATCCTTGAAGTGTTCCGTGTGGTCGGAGAAGTAAGCTAAGTCCTGATCTGGCAAGTGCACAAAAAACTTTTTCATGTCCTTGCGAGCAAGGTCGATGAAGTAAGTTCCCATGCGATTCCCTACCCCGCGCGATCCGCTGTGAAGCATGAACCAGACCTGATCGGCTTCGTCCAGACACACTTCAATAAAGTGGTTGCCCGTGCCCAACGTGCCGAGATGGTTCGCATGGTTCCCTCGATCCAACTTGGGATGTTTGGCAACAATCGAATCGTAGCGCGGCTTCAGCGTCGCCCAAGTTTCCTGGTTTTGTTTTGGAATCTTATGCCAGGCTCCTCGGTCGCCAGCACCGCCATGGTTCGTCCTCCCATGTGGCACAGCCTTCTCAATCGCGCTGCGAATTCCTTTCAGATCGTCAGGTAAATCACGTGCGTTCATGCTGGTTTGCACGGCCATCATGCCGCAACCGATATCTACGCCTACCGCTGCGGGAATAATGGCTCCTTGCGTGGGAATCACACTGCCGATGGTGGCTCCAATGCCCCAGTGCACGTCCGGCATAGCAGCGATCCAGCGGAACACAAAGGGAAGTTGGGCAACGTTCAGAAGTTGTGTCTTGGCTTCTTCTTCTAATTGAACGCCCTTCGTCCAGGCTTTTACCGGAACACCATTTTCCGGGGTGATCAGATTGTAGGTTGCTTCATCCATTTGCCATAAAGGAATGCACCAGAAGGACCAAACCGAAGATCTGCTGCAAATGACTCAAAGTGAACAGGATACACGTTCTCGCCCTGGATCAGCAGAGTATAGTTTTTAGAAATAAAGATAAAATTTTAGAAATATGGCTAAGGCAGTTTGTCCGCTTGTGGTGATTGGTTTGTTGGGAACTAAATTGGATGCGGGTAAGAAGGCCGACCGATGGCACAACTGGCGGCCTTCCGTTGCCGTCTGTCGACAGCCTGATTTGTTTGTTCATCGATTTGAACTTCTCCATGAATCGCGAGACAAGATGCTTGCGGAAACGATTCGTGCAGACATCGCCACTGTTTCTCCGCAAACGGAAGTTCGTTTACACCCAGTTCGTATGGATGACCCTTGGGATTTTGAACAAGTGTATGAGACTCTGTCTGAGTTTGCCGCTCAGTATCCGTTTGATGCGGAAACAGAAGATTATCTGGTTCATATCACTACGGGAACGCACGTTTCGCAAATTTGTTTGTTTTTGCTGACTGAATCCAGGCACTTCCCAGGTCGTTTATTGCAGTGTTCACCCGAACGAGACAGGAGTTCGCCGGGAACGATCAAGATCATTGATCTCGATTTATCCAAGTATGACCGCATTGCTTCCCGCTTTCAACAGGAACAGAAACAGGCCGTTTCTTATCTGAAAGGAGGAATCGAGACACTGAACCCGGCGTTCAATCGGCTTATCGATCAAATCGAGAAAGTAGCCGTCGCTACGCGAGATCCTTTGTTGCTGATGGGGCCGACCGGTGCCGGAAAGTCACGGTTGGCGAAACGCATCTATGAACTGAAGAAGCTCAGGCGGATGGTGAAAGGAACTTTCGTGGACGTGAATTGTGCCACGCTGCGCGGAGATGCCGCCATGTCTGCTTTATTCGGGCACACCAAGGGAGCGTTTACAGGTGCCCTGCAAGATCGGCCCGGGCTGCTGCGCAGTGCCGAAGGTGGCATTCTGTTTCTGGACGAACTCGGAGAACTCGGCAAGGATGAGCAGGCCATGTTGTTACGAGCTGTGGAAGAGAAAACGTTTCTGCCTTTAGGATCAGACCAGGAAAAGCGGAGTGATTTTCAGTTAATTGCCGGAACCAACATCAATTTGCTGGAAGCGGTTCGAGAAGGCAGGTTTCGAGAGGACTTGCTGGCTCGCATTAATCTTTGGAGCTTTACCTTGCCAGGTTTGCGGGACCGCCCCGAAGACATTGAGCCAAACCTCCAATTTGAACTTGATCAATTTGCCAAGAAAACAGGAGAGCGAGTCACCTTCAGCAAAGAAGCACGGGAGAAATTTCTTCAGTTTGCATTGTCTCCTCATGCGCTTTGGACTGCGAATTTCCGCGACCTGAGTGCTGCCGTTACCCGCATGGCGACGTTGGCATCTGGAGGAAGAATTTCGCTCGGGCTAGTGACAGAAGAGATCGAAAGACTTCAATTTCTATGGCATGATTACAGAACGTTTCCACCAAGCGAACTTGATCCTGTACTGGGAGCAAAACAATGGGCAGAGTTGGATGAATTTGACCGAGTGCAACTGGCTCACGTACTTGTGGTATGCCGGCGTTCGCAAACTTTGTCGGAAGCTGGGCGCTTGTTATTCACTGCTTCCCGCAGCCGAAAAAGTAGCAGCAATGATGCAGATCGGCTTCGAAAATACCTAGCTCGATTTGATATCCAATGGGCAGAGCTGCAAGGCACACGGCACTGAAGGCCACGCTACCATACGGAAATGGTCCGGTTGTTATTTTGCATAGTGATTTCCTCCAGTGCATTGATGGCAGATTTTGATGAAACACAAGCGGCTCGTTTTGCCCAGTTAGCGCTGGACTGCATTCACAAGGAATACCCGAACAAGATTGCGCATTCCCTAAATTCCGATGGAGATGTGAAGCCGCCGCGCGAGTTGACTCCAGCGTTTTACGGTTGCTTTGACTGGCATTCTTCCGTTCATGGGCACTGGCTTCTGGTCAGATCCATCCGCCTTTTTCCGCAAGCAACCTTCGCCGCCGGAGCCCGAACAGCAATCGGGCAAAGTCTAACCGCGGAACATATTGCAAGGGAAGTGCAATATCTAAACGAAGAAGGCCGCAATTCGTTTGAGAGGCCTTATGGATTGGCTTGGCTACTGCAATTAGCCGCGGAGTTGAAGGAGTGGGACGATCCGGATGCACACAAATGGTCTGCTACGCTGCAACCTTTAGAACAGGCCGTTACCGTGCGCATTGCTTCCTGGTTGCCAAAGCTCGCTCGGCCTATCCGAACCGGGGAACATAATAACACCGCATTCAGCATTGGTTTGATGCTGGACTATGCGCGCATTGCGGGCAACACGGAATTTGGAAAGCTGGTGGAAGCACGTGCGCGTGATTATTACTTCCAGGATAAAGGCTGCCCAATTTCTTATGAGCCATCCGGTGAAGATTTTCTGTCGCCATGTCTCGCGGAAGCGGATGTGATGCGCCGCATGTTACCGCCGGAAGAGTTCACAAAATGGCTTCATACCTTTCTTCCCAAGATTGATTTGGAACCCACAAAAGTTACGGATGTAACAGATGGCAAACTGTATCACATGGCTGGCTTAAACTTGAGCCGCGCCTGGATGCTGCAAGGCATTGCATCGAAGCTTCCTCCTTCAGAATCACGCCGCAAATCACTGACAGCCCTTGCGGAAACGTTAAAGAAAACTGGCCTGGACAGCATCAACAGTGCGCACTACGAAGGCGGACACTGGCTAGGCAGCTTCGCTGTGTATTTGGTGAGCGGCAGAGGCTTGCACTAAGCAGTTTGTAAGCTCATTTTGGTTTCACGCATCTGCTCCGCATGGCGATGGGCATGCGCGGCAAGCAGCATCAACACTTCCACGCCGTTCATTGTTCCAAAGCGGGGGTGAGCCAGCGTGAGGTGATACAAGTGATCGGAATGCTCTTCCGCGAACTGCATCAGGCGACTTCGCACAGCATCAAACGCTTGAAAGGCTTCCTCCAGAGTTTGGAAACGACCTGTGGGTTGAACCGCTTCGGGAGCATCGAACCGCGAAACACGGTTTCGAGAAGTACTCGTGAGTTGCGCCTCCTTTTCTTTATCCACGCGAGGTGTTTCAAGCCGTTCCGCTCCTTGCAATCTGCCCAGAAATCGCTCTTCCACCATCACCACATGCTCAACGCATTCCCGCACTGACCATCCACCCGCTGCGGGCTTTTGGTTTGCTTCCTGTTCTGATAGGCCGGAAGCAGCATCCAACAAATCTCCCTTGCTGGTTTGAAAGGCTTGGGCGATCTGTGTAGAACTGTCAACATTCATGGCGTAGAGTCTACCAAACGTGAGAAGATTCTTCACAGCGAAAGCAGTTCAGAGCAAGGAGCAGTGAAAAGATGGCAACCAAGAAGAAAGCGGCAGCAAGTAAAAAGGTCGAGAAAGTCATGCATGAGTTCAAGCATGGCCAACTCAAGAGTGGCAAGAGTGGACAAACAGTAACCAACCCTAAACAAGCGATTGCCATCGGTTTAAGCGAAGCTCGACAGAGCGGCGCAAAGGTGCCTCCGCCGCCCCGAAAATCGGCCAGCAAGAAGAAAGCAGTTGCCAAGAAAAAACGCTAACAGGCTCAGATCTCCAGAATCACAGGCATGATTAATGGCCTGCGCTGAGTGTTTTTGGAAATATAGCGCTTCAGATCGGCGCGCACCTTTTCCTTCATTACGCCCCAATCTGTTTTCTCTTCAGCGGAAGAGTTCTCCAGCGTCTTGGCCACAACCTGACGTGCGTTTTTCATGAATTCGGAGTTATCGTCAGAAGCAAACCCACGCGCTACCACTTCCGGCGGCGCTTCCACGCGTCCGGTTAGCTTGTTGATGGCGATGATGGTAAGCACAATGCCGTCTTCCGAAATATGACGACGGTCGCGAATCACCATGTCACCCACCACTTCATCGGTAACACCCGAATCGATGCATACACGGCCCACGGTGACGCGCCCATTCTTGCGCGCTCCGAGCGCATCCAGTTCCAGAACATCGCCTGTTTCCAGAACGAATGACTCTTTCAGGCTGGAATGACGCAGGTGATCCGCCAAGCTTGCGTGTTTTGCTAACTGCCGATATTCCCCATGAACCGGCATGAAGTACTTGGGGCGCACCAGATTCAGGACCAGCCGCAACTCTTCCACGCTGCCATGGCCGGAAACATGAATGGGTGGATTCATGCTGCCGTACATCACGTCTGCCCCTCGGCGAGACAGATGATCGATCATGCGGAAAATGTTTTTTTCGTTGCCGGGAATGATGCGGGAACTCAGCACCACGGTATCGCCGATTTCCACCTTTAAGTGCCGGTGACTATCCACCGCAACACGCGAAAGCGCGGACATCGGTTCACCCTGCGTGCCGGAAATCAGCACGGTTACCTTGTTGGGTGGCGCAGTCATTGCATCCTGCGGCCGCATGAGAATGCCATCAGGAATGCGGAGCAAACCGAGATTGTGAGCAATTTCGGTTACATTCGTCATGCTGCGACCAGCGATGGCCACTTTGCGCCCGAATTCCTGCGAGATATCAATAATCTGCTGCAGGCGATGAATGGAAGAACTGAACGAAGAAATGAATAAACGCCGCTCCGAACGATTGAACAGATCTTCCAACCGGGGACGCACAGCCCGTTCCGACTCGGAGTAACCTGGGCGATCCGAGTTCGTGGAATCGGACATCAGCAGCAACACGCCACGCTGTCCATATTCGGCCAAAGTGGGTAAGTCGAATAGTTCGTTATCGGTCGGAGTGGGATCTACCTTGAAGTCCCCTGTGTGAATCACCACGCCTAAGGGAGTGGTGATCGCCAGCGCTACCGCGCTCACAATGGAGTGAGTTACATGAATGAACTCGACTTCAAACGGCCCGATGGTCACCTTCTGCTTCGGCTTCACGGCATGGAAGGTAACTTCTTCTTCGAAGTCGTATTCATCCATCCGGCGTTCCACCAGCGCTAAGGTAAACGCGGTGGCATACACGGGGATGTTCATCTCCGCTAAAAAGAACGCTACGGAACCGATGTGATCTTCATGCCCGTGAGTTAAAAGAAGCGCTCGGACGTGCTGACGATTCTCAATGAGGTAGGTCAGGTCAGGAGTGACGAAATCCACTCCCAGAAGTTCCGATTCCGGAAACATCATGCCGGAATCAATTACAACGATGTCGTCGCGGTATCGCAACGCCATCATGTTCATGCCGAATTCACCCACACCGCCCAGCGGAATGACCTGGATCTTGTTATCTGTCATGGAAATTAATTACCGATATCCGGCTGCCTGCAATTCAAACAGTTCCGCGTATAAGCCGCCCAGGTCCAGAAGCTCCCGGTGGCTCCCCTGCTCCGTGATCTCCCCACCCGCTAACACCAGAATCCGATCTGCCATACGCACCGTGGAGAAACGATGCGAAATCAGAACCGACATTTTTCCCCGCGTCAGTTCCGCGAAACGGAGAAATACATCATATTCCGCGCGTGCATCCAGGGTGGCCGTCGGTTCGTCCAGAATCAGCAGTTGCGCGTCCCGCATATATGCTCGCGCTAATGCCAGCTTCTGCCATTCCCCGCCGGAAAGGTCAACCCCTCCGTCAAAGCGCCTTCCTACAATCTGGTCAAATTGCTGAGGGAGCTTGCCGATCATTTCTGCTGCTTGGCTTTTCTGGGCGGCGCGCTCAATAAGATTTTCAGAAGCAAGATCTTCAATTTTACCAAACCCAATGTTTTCTTTTACCAGGAGATCATATCGAACATAATCCTGAAAAATAACACCGACTTCGCGGCGTAAATCTTCCACGCTGTATTCCCGAAGGTCCACTCCGTCCAACAAGATACGACCTTCTGTAGGCTCATACAGACGGGCAAGCAGCTTCACCAGCGTAGTCTTTCCTGCTCCATTTGCGCCAATTAAGGCCACTTTTTCCCCTGGAGCCAGAGTGGAAATTGATCTGTTTCAATACGGCGCGCGAAGCGCCAGCATAGGCAAAGGCGACATTTTCAAACCGGAAACCATCCCGAATCGGACGTGGAGCCGGTAATGCACCTGGCAAAGAACGAATGGCAGGCTGCATTTCGAAAAACTCAAACAGGTCTTTCAGAAATAATGCCTGTTCGGAAACATCCGTGAATCCGGATAAAATCTTTTCGATATACATCCGGGAACGGGAAAACGCACCGGTAAGGAACGTCAGTGTTCCCAAGGTTAAGCCGCCGGCCAAGGTGCGCATCAAAATCACCATATATGCGCCGTAGTACCCTCCCGTAGAGATCAGGTTCAACAGCGAGCCAACCGTGGCTCGTTTGATGGCAACTGCGCGATTTTCCTGAAACACCCTGTCAGACACATTGCGATACCGGTCTGCCAGATAGTCCCCTAGGCCGAAGATTTTGATCTCCTTGGCACTCCCGGAACTCGCCCCCAGGAAACGAAGGTAATCCAGTTCCCGGCGTTGCGGCGTCCATTTGTACAGTACGGAGTAAGCAAGGGAGGTAAAGTGAGTCTCCCCTAAAAAAGCCGGAATCACCGCTGCTACTAATAACACCATAAGCCAGGGGGAAAACAGGATCAACCCAGCGGAAAGCGAAAGCAAGCTGATGGAATCCTGACAAATGTTGAGCAACGACGCAAGCAACGTCAGGCGGCCGGTGGTTTGACGACGCGCCCGTTCCAGCTTGTCGTAAAACACCGGGTCTTCAAACGAAACCAGGTCCAGACGCGTAGCGTGCTGCATCAGGCGGACGCTGATGCGGTTCGTAAAGCGATCGGCCAGCAGACTATCTCCCAGAGCGTTAAGCCGCCCCAAAACGTCACCCAGAATGGCCAAGGCCAGTTCTATGCCGACATAGGTCCAAATCCGGCTGGAGCGAGCCACCACCGCATCAATAATCAGTTTGGCAACCCAAAGCGTGGCAATCGGCAAAAGCGCCCGCACGAAACGAAGCGCGATGCTGCTGGAAACCAAAGGCGGACTGGTTTCCCAGACCATAGTCAACATGGGCCGCACGTTGCGCAAAGACTGAAAGCGAACCCGCCAGGACGTTTCCTGATCCGCAGAACTGTGAGGCGAGGAAGGTCGCATTTTCTTTAGTTTAGCGGGAGTCCGGGAAAGAAAAAGCCCACCAGGAGGTGGGCTTAAGCCGTTCCGCATCACCAGAACGACGTTGGGAGAATCATTTTCGATGGTTTCGCAACCACCAAAAAATTCTTTTGTGATTGGATCTTACGGTCTTCCGGGCTGTCGCGTCAAGCCAAAAACAGACCAAAATTGGAGGCCCGTAGGTGGTTCATTCCAGGTTGTTTACCAGGAAGGCGAGATTTCCCTTCCCCAGCTTCCGCTCCTGAACCCTCATTTCCGCAAAGGAAAATTCCACCTAACGTCTTCAAAAAGGAGTGCTTAGCGATCCCTAAGGTGGAGGGAAATCATGGCTTCCCCCTCCTCGGAATCGGTTCCACGCCGAAACATGGTGCGCAATCCACCGAACAGCAGTCCTGATAACACACAGAAAACAAGCAAGATACCGATCAAAACAAACAAATTCAGCATGAAATTGCCGAAGTTTTCCTTTTTAGCAGCGGGCTTTTGCCCGGTGGTGATTTCCGCCTGGAAGCGTACCTGAGCCAAAAGTTTTTCAGCGGCATTAGCATCCTTAGGGGAAAACACCACCCCGACTAAAGGACCGGAACGCTTCACAAGGGCGTTCGGGATTTTCCGGAGCAGTTCCGTTCTTTCCTTTGCGGAATCCATAGTGGGAAAGGAGAATATGGCCAGTTTCAAGTCGCCTGAGGTGGCCCGGTAAACGCCAATTTCCGCTTCCGTTCCCAAGTGAAAGGCAGCGGTGGCAGGCGAGACTTCCGGGCCAAAGTGCGCCAAGCTCGCCGGACCCGTAATATAACGTTCCGAATTCGGCACCAGAGATCCGGCGGGCATATGGTCCGGCAGGCTCGGCAGAGGTCCCGCTTCTTGATGAGGTAACGAACGAAACACATTCGCCAATTCATCAGAAGGCGCCTGATACCCTTCCAGAAGAAGCACATGGTTACCTAGAGCGACAATCTCCCCATTCGGCGTCACGGCCGCCAGCTTTGTTAGTTCTGTCAGTTTTTCATCGGCAGGCTTCGCATTTGCAGGGCGCTGCCACTGGAATGCTGCCAAAGCGCCGGTTGCATCCTGCAGCCGGTACGCCTGAACGCGAAGCGTCTTCCCGCCATTCTGGTAAGTAGCCTGTTCCGCCTCTTTTAATCCGTATTCCTCCCATACGGGCTGGTCGGCAACGGTCAGCGGGGCTGAGGAGATTTTATGAAAAGGTCCCACATTTCCCGGCAAAATAACAGCCGGAAGAAGGGGAACAAATGCAAAACAGAGAATGAACTTCCACACGTCTCAGAGTAATATACGCGCAGCATTCCTGGCGGATCTATTGCCGGATCGGTTCAGCAGAACTAAAGGGCATATTGCGGGTGCCGCATCCGAATCCACTGTTCTACCATTGTCTGGAACCCTTCTGCTTTTAGCACGATCTCCTCTGCTTCAGTCTCCGTAGCGGCATTGGCCATGTCGTAATCAACCTGGTTGCGTTTCCGGCGACATGCATCGAAATACGGCACGAGTGGCGATACTTGCGTCCCCATTGCAAGCTCCAGGGCCTCAAACGTTGTTTGATGATGGCCTAAGCCCGCAACTCGGTAGCCTTCCAGGGCAATTGCCAGTTTCGTGAGTTGCAGGACAGCATTGTAAGCGGTGGCGAAGCGGCGATCGGCAGAGAGTTGCGTGATGTGAGCGTCCTTTAAGTCACGCGCGACGACTTCGCGTAGATCGTGAATCTCTTGAGAACTCGTGTTGTGTGGCTTTACCCGCTGCTGCCGGAGCAAGTCTTTCCAGGTCATCCTGTGTGCCGTGTATAAAGAGAATCTCCGACCCGAGCACGGCGCTTACAAAGTGGCTTCCCTCTTTCGCCTTTTTTTGGAACTCCTCAGTACTGTACACCGTTGAGTTTACCTCCCGGCCAATCTGCCGTCCAGCATCCCTGATGACCATCGCCACCTCAGCAAGTCCCGTTTGTCCGATGATCATGAGATCCACGTCACTGTGGGAATGCTCTTGTTGGGAAGCAATCGAGCCGTAGACGAAGGCAACGTCGAGCTTCTTCGCAATCGGCTTCAATGCCTGCTGCAGAAGCTCGGTAATTCCCACGGTCTTCAGGAGAATGGCCTCCAGTTCCGGAAAAATAGGACAGGCGCGGTCCGCCTGATAATAGACTCTATTGCCATCCTCCAGCCGCTGCAGGATTCCAGCCTTTGTGAAGCAGGTAAGCTCGCGTTGAATAGTGGATGGGCTCACTCCCAGGTGCCGGGCCAGCTCACGGAAGTACCACCGCTTTTCCGGCTGAAGCAAAGTCGCGGCGAGCACGTTTTGCCGGGTCGGCGTAAACAAAGCGGAAAGAAGCGGAGATGAACGCATAATGCGTTCGATTATACGCTTTCTACGTTCAGATCCGAGACCTCTTTTCAGGCCGGCTTAGCGAAATCTATTCCTCTGGAATGTGCTAAAGGCATGTTTCAACAGGACAAAGCACCTCGCAAGAGTTGAAGACCGATAATACTTCTATGAAACTGAATACACCCTCGCCTGTCGTATCAGTAAACGTTAAAGGGCTGTTGTTCACGTATGCATACCCGTTCCAGGTCTGTGGACTGTTCCCGTCCGCTCCCGCGTTCGCCGGATCTACACTCTGGAATCTCCCCTGCGCCGGATCATAGTAGCGTGCGTTCATGTAGTCCAGCTGCGTTTCCTGATCCCGCATCTGCCCCATCCACAATTCCAGCAATCCGCTCGTTAGCTGCGGAGTGAGGGGCTTGAGCAACGAAACAAGCCAGCCAAGGAAACGCCGCATTACACTTAGTTACTGCCCCGCGCCGGAAGTAGCTGCTTCTCCTTTGGATAGTTCGGAAAAGCAGGAAACTTATGTAATAACGCAAATATAACTTCCGCATCATGGCGAACTCCGTGGGATCTATGATCGACGCACAAACCAAACGATCCGAACTTGATCAGGATCACCAAGGTAATAAAACAGAGAATTTGGTCGTTTGTTACCAGCAATCCCTAAAGAAAAGCCAAAATTTCCTCGTAAGGGCGTGCCGTCGACATAATCAAAAACTAGGAGAACGCGAGCCGTGGTGCTACTGGGATCAAACTTCCAGCTTCCGCTTCCATCGACAAGCTTGGAGGAAGTATCTTCTAAATCGAACCACTTAGGGAGCCGGACACTTCGATTGACGCAAATGCACAGCAGAGCCCTTTCTATAACTTCTGACTGTCCGGCCTATAATATGGTTCGATTTAGGCCAGCCATTCCGCTCGGAATTTTGGCTGCAACAAACTGTCCATTGCTTTTCAGTTCGATTCTTGAACTGCGCGTCTTCTCTCGAGCTAGATTCAGCAGTGGCAGGGACTCCTTGCGCTTGTCCCTTGGGCTGAGACAACCAGTTAAGAGACTGGGTACCGTTCGATGGTAAATGATTCCCTTGGGAGCGGCAATAGTTTTAAGCTGATGATGCCGGTGAAGCGGAGACGGGCAACGCTGGCGAGCGCCCCGTCGAGGAATAGCCGGCCGGAACTCATCGCGGACGATGGGCAGGGCATGTTCTTTCCGGCATGTCCTATATACCCCGGCTCCCGCCCGACCGGAAAGCGGGAAAGGACCGGGGGTAAAAAGATGTGATGACACATCGGACCGATAGATTCCGTTATGCCTCGAAAACGCTTTCCGAGGGCGCCCTCATTTTCCGTTGCACGGGTCATGCAGTCAGTTCCGGCGGTTGCGAGACGGCAGGAGGAATCAGAAGCGAACGTTCGAACTCAATCGGCGGCAGATAGCCGAGCGCCGAGTGAAGGCGTTTGCCGTTATAAATTTTTTCGATAAACTGGCGGATCGAAGCTCTGGCTTCGGCCAGATCCCGGTATTCCTGGCGGTACACCTCCTCGTATTTCAGAGTTTTCATGAACGATTCGCAGGCGGCATTGTCGTAAGGATTGCCCCTGCGGCTCATACTGATGCGGATACCGCTGTCTTTGAGCAGATCGGTGTAATCGTTCGAAGCATATTGAACGCCGCGATCGGAGTGATGGGTCAGTCCTTGCGGTCGGGTTCGCCCTTTCAGAGCCATTTTCAGAGCCGCAATTGCCAGGTCGTCTTCGAGGTGGCGATCCAGCACCCAGCCGATCACCCGCCGCGAGTAGGCATCGAGCACCACCGCCAGATAAACGAACTCCGTCTCCAGCCGTATGTACGTGATGTCAGCCCGCCAGAGCTGGTCGATTCCGGTCAGTTCCATTTCTTTGGCGAGGTTCGGATATACCCGAAAGCTGTGATTGGAATCCGTCGTCACCACGAACTTCCGCTTCCGAAGGCAAAGCAGGTTATCCTCGCGCATGATGCCTCCCACCCGCTTGTGGTTCACTTCCCACCCGCGCCGCTTCAGTTCGGCGGTGATGCGCGGTCGTCCGTAATACGGAAACTCCAGCGCGATTTTCTGAATGTCGTCGCGTAAGTCCAGATCGTCTTCCGCGACTTCGGCATCCGGATCGCAGCGATAGAGACCGGCCCGGCTCACATGGCCCAGATCGCACATGCGCAACACCGTCATTTTGATGCCTTCTTCGATCTGGTGTTGAATGTGGCGGTAGGTCGCGGCCTTCCAGTCAGCGCCTGCAGCATTCGCTGCTCCTCGAGTTTCTGCAAGCACCCCTTCAAAAAATCGATCTCTACCGCCTGTTGTCCGACCTTCCGCTCCAGTTGGGCGACTTTCGTTTCATCCCAGCGCCGTTTCCCCATGCCGGGGAAAGCATTGCCTGGCCCATGGCGGAACTCCTTTCGCCAACGATGCAACAGATTGGGGCTGATTTCAAACGCTCGCGCAACCTCGGCTACAGACGAGCCCGCTTCCAGGCGCTGAAGCGCCGCGAGCTTTACTTCCTTCGTGAACTTCCTTCGAGACAACGACATGAGTAGAATTCTCCATTCGATGAAATTCGACTCTTAACTGTTTGTCTCAATTTAGGGGACAAGTCCACCTCGCTAAGTAGCCACTCTCCGCTTAGATCAGCTGCCGTTGGCGTTCCACAGCCGACTAGGCACACCAATAGAGGCACTCCGAGATATCTTATCGAAAGAGAAAAAGCCATTAGCGTCGCCTAAAGGCACTGTAGACAGATGCCGTCGACCAGATCTTCTTGCTACGTTAACGAGAACCGGTCTGGGTATTCTTTACTAGGAAATGCCAACTTACCAACCATCTCTCCACTCGACAAGTCGACTATTTCTCCGGATGACGTAATCAATTGCTGCGTAGCTTCACAGAACACTTCCTCCCAGGAGCTCAAATTTCGAATATGAAAAACTTGGCCAGTTTCTGCATCGAATCGAACAAGATAGCGGAAGTGCCCTTTCTCGTAATGCCATAGGACCCCATAGAAAAAGCCGCTCCGGCAGTTAAAGTGGAGAGCGAGTACATGGCTTCCATCTGGGGGAATGTATCTCCACAGATCGGACCCAGTAAGGTAGCTGAGACACCGCACTGGACCTCCGGATTCCGTGATGCACAAGCGGTCATTATGGAAAGCAACGTCTAGAACAGCGAAGGTAAGTTTGGGTATTGAAATTTCGTGCTTGCCTCTAAGCAAATAGCCTTGGTTTGATCTCGGATCTATAAATACCTGTCCATCTGGACCTTCAATGTAGTGAATTGTGTCCTGAAACACTCTAATCTTTTCCCCCGTAGAAGTAGCAATCTGTTCTACTCTCCGGTTGTCCAGTGTGCGAAAGAAGTACTCTCCAGATGTGTTAAACCGTATTTCTGCAGGGTATGACAGCCGATCACAGCGCCACATTAGCTCACCACCGGGTACAGCGTAGCTGAACATACGGCCATTTTTAGTGGAAATACCTGTTACGACAGAATTCCCAGAAGGGTGCAATGCAAGATTCCTCGCCCCAGAAGCGAACTGAGTAGCAAACTCCTCTGTTTTTTGCTGGGTTTGTAGATCCCAGATTTGGATAATGCTTTCGTTAAAGGCGGCGCATATTAGTGGGACAGTTTGCGCTGCCGAGAGTTCCATTATTGCTGAGCGCCTCATATTGATTAAGCTAGGAAACAACGATGTTGTCCCAGTCTCATTGCTTGGCTTCAAAAACTCTGCCTTGGTTTGCGACCGAGACAAACAGGCGAGTAGGGATCCAGTTTGCAAGTGTCGATGAAGATGCTGACATTATCTGTGAAGCGACGGTGGAACAGAGGATTACGTAACTTGCTGCGAAACACCTATTATTGTCTCGTCAGTTCCATGTTCCTACTGCAACACAACCTCTTAATCATCCGTTCTAATGCAACATAACCTGATGTTGAACAGGTTTGTGCACTGGTAAAACTTCTCAGACAATCTCTTACACAGCCGTCTCATGAAAGAACCCTCTACAAAACATAAGGCCGGTTTTTAGCTACCTCAATGCCCGTGAGGACACATATTGGAACGTTTTCTTTACTACAGGCTTCGCTGGATAGAATCGAGCAACAAAATAAGCTATCCAAGGAAACGCCGCATCACACGTTGGTTACTGCCCTGTCCCTGAGGAAACGGCTTCTCCTTTGTGATAGTTCGGAAAAGCGGGGACCTTATATTGCGGCTTGGGATGTTTCGCCAAGTCGGCCATCACGAGGCTGACTGCCTTTTCCAGTTGCGGGTCATGCCCGGCGCGAACAGCGGCAGGGTCGAATTCCACGTCGTAGTCCGGCGCAACGCCATGGTTTTCTACGTCCCAATCGCCTTTCAGGTTGTAGAACGCAAGATTCGGCGCTGTCAAAGTACCGCCGTCCATCAAAGGCGGCGCGCCAAAAATGCCTACCAGCCCGCCCCAGGTTCGCTTGCCTACCAACGGGCCGATTTTCTGGTCGCGGAAGAGCCACGGCATGGCATCTCCGCCGGAACCGGCATATTCATTGATGATCATGGCTTTGGGTCCGAACAGAGCGTTTTGGGGGGTGGTGAATGGTTCCCCGGCACGGGTCATGAAGAAGTTGGTCTGGGTGCGCTTCAATTGTTCAATGATGTAGTCGGCAATCTGGCCACCGCCATTAAACCGTTCATCAATCACAGCGCCCTCTTTGTTGAGTTGCGCGAAGTAGTATCGGTTGAAGCTGGTGAAGCCACCTTCTCCCGTGTTGGGAAGATAAATGTATGCCAAGCGTCCACCGCTTAACTGATCTACCTTGCGGCGGTTCTCCTCAATCCAGGCAAGATTCCGAAGTCCAGCCTCGTCAGCCACTGGAATCACAGTGACTTCGCGGGAATTGCTGCCATCTGCGTTAGCACTCACTCTGAGCAACACAGGACGCCCTGCTGTTTCCTCAAAAAAGCTGTAGACATTCTGAGGCGGGCGCAGTTCCTTCCCATTTACGGCGAGCAGAAAGTCTCCGGCAGCCACATTCACGCCCGGTTGGGTCAAAGGTGCCTTCATGCCCGGATTCCAGTTTTCCCCACTGTACACACGAGCGAATTGATAGCGACCTTTTTCGATACGATAGTCCGCCCCTAACAACCCCGTACGGCCGCGACGGATTTCCGGAAGCGCTCCGCCGCCTGTGCGCAAGTGGCCCACAGACATGCCGCCCAGCATTTCTTGAAATAAATAGGTCAGATCAGCACGACTTCCCACCCCTTCCAGAAACGGCTCGTATCTTTTCTTCGTGGCCTCATAGGCAACGCCGTGGAGATTTGGATCATAAAAGAAGTCGCGCTCCAGTCTCCATGCTTCTTCGTACATCTGGCGCCACTCCGCTTTTGGATCAATCTGCGCTTCCAGATTTTGCAACCGGAGCACGCCTTCGCCAGGCTTCAAGGGAAGCGCGGTGTTCTGGACGATCCAGTTTGCCCCTTGCCGGTACAACATTTTTTCGCCATTGGCGGAAACATCGAATGCGGATACTCCTTCCAGCAAGCGTTCCATCCGCTTTGTCTTCAGATCAAACTTCTGAATGGAAAGCGAGGGAGGCGCGCCAGGGTTCCGCGTCACTTCCGTGAGAAATAAGATGCCCGTTTTCCCGGCGACCAAGCCGTTGTAATCGCGTGCAGGAATCGGCAATGCCAATACACGCTGGCCGATGTTTTCCAAATCGATCTGTACCTTGACCGGTTCCTTGGGCGTTTGCGCTGAAGAAGCCGGCTTGGGTGCATTTGCTTTCTCCGCAGCAACTTCCTTTACTTCTTCGCTGGTCTTTTCTTCATCGCTTTCCGGAGCAAGCGGCGAAGGATCGTTTTTGTTCAGCACGGCCACGTAGATGCTGCGGGTCACCGCGTGGCCGTCGCTAGACATATCGAGCCACGCCGTAGTCAACGCCGTATCCGTGCTGGCCGTGAAATACAGGTATTTTCCGTTTCGGTCAAACTGAGCATTTTCTGCGTTGCTCATCCCGTCAGAAAGTTGAGTCGCCTTTCCAGTCTCCAGGGAATATACAAAAACAGTGCGCAGGTGATTTTTCAGCAGCTTGGTGTAAGCAATCCACTTACTATCCGGCGACCATGCCGGATTTAGATTTCGTGCGGGAACATCATAGGTATCTTTGTCGATCAGAACCGGAGTTTTGGCATTGAGGTCCATGTACCAAAGCTGCAACAAGCTATCCCGATACACGATCTTGCGACTGTCAGGTGACCATACCGGGTCATAGTAAAACGCTGCTTTGCCGGGATTGATTTTCTGTGCTTCACCTTGACCACTTTGCGGTTGAAGATGAAGCTGATACTCGCCCGTTGCGTCAGAAAAGTAGGCGATCTGCTTGCCATCCGGCGACCAGGAAGGAAAACGCTCGAACGTGCCGGGAGTGTTGGTGATATCCCGAACGTCGCCCTTCTCTACAGGTACTGTGAATACTTCCCCTCGCGCCTCAAACAAAGCGCGTGCACCGGTGGGAGATAAAGACGCCTGATTGATATACCGAGTAACATTCTCATAGCGCGTCCGGGTAGCCGGAAGATCCGCCGAAACTCGAATGTCGACATGATTCCACTTGCCGGAAAGGAGATCGTAAAGCAGGATGCTGCCGAACTGCTCGCATACAATGGCTCCTGGTCCTGCGGAAGCAGATTTCAGGTCATAACTGGTGTTCTTCCATGCTGGTGAAACTTTCTTGGAAGCTACATCGTATTGGAACAGCGAGACGGGCCCGTTGCGATCCGACAGGAAATACACCTTGCCGCCACTCCAAATGGGGTTAAAGTCATTGGAATTTTCTCGCGGTATGGCATCAATATGCGCGTCGGATAGACGAGCTAACCAGATCTTAGTGGTTTCCCCTCCGCGATAGTTCTTCCACATCTGAAAGGCTGGTGAGATCGGCATATATGCCAGACTTTGCCCATCAGGAGAGTAAGCACCGTCGTAAGCCATCGGCAAATCTACGGCTGTCTCAAAGCCACCCTCTACCGGCACAGTAAATAAGCGCGTGAAGCGGGAGTAACTTTGGCGCGCCGAACGGAACAGGATGTTTTTACCGTCGGGGGTCCATCCGACAGGAACATCGTCGGAGGGATGAAAGGTTAAACGTTTCGGCTGCCCGCCGGAAGCAGGCATGACGTACACATCCGCGTTGCCTTCATATTCACCGCGAAACGCGATCTCCGTGCCATCGGGCGAGAAGATCGGGCTGTTTTCCATCCCCACTCCAGCTGTCAGGCGAATGGACTCGCCCCCTTGCCGAGGAACACTCCAAAGATCGCCTCCATAGGTAAAAACGATGTGTGTCTTGCTGAGGGTAGGCTCCTGGAGAAGCAAAGGGGTATCCTTTGCCACCATGCACCAGGAAGCGGAGAAGAATGCAGCCAACAGAATAATTGCGCGCATCAGAAACTCCCGAGAGAATTCTGATTTTGGCATAGTGCGGCCTGGTTCGGGATGGTGCAAGCGCTAGTCAGCAATACGGTGGAGTGCCTCAGGAAAGCTCAGCATCTCCTACTGCACTACTTTGTGCCATACCTCCGATGCTTTTACGGCTGCTTTTACCGATCTTCGTTGACGGAAATTGTCAAACTCGTTCTGAAGCGCCGCCAGTTGAGCTTCCAGGTAGTCAATCTGCTGTTGCCCCTTTTCGTGCAACATCTGGTTCTTCTGGCAGAGTTCCTGAAACATTGCTTCCAGCTCGGCCACCCGACGTCCTTTTGCCGTTAATTGCCTGCGTACCGAAGCAATAGGAGATGAGACCGGCATTACCGATTCTCTTCCCAGAGCCCGGTCCGTCAGTACGCGCATCTCCTCCGCCAGCACGCGTGCATCTTCCGGCTTCTGCTCACACCCCTTCTTTCCTTCTCGCCAGGAACACCACTGCTCGGAGCAGCCTGATGCCATGTAGCGACCCGCAATCATGTGGCTGCGCTTCTCAAGCGCTCGCGGACTGTTCCACAGTTGAGGAATCGGAGTCTCATAAATGTTGCCAATCGGCGCTGCCAGGAAACAAAGGTGCGCGCCGCCGTCTTCAGTGATGAAGAGCGTTGTCCACGGGTTGGGGCAGAGTTCGAACGTTGGTTCAGAGGCAGTGTTCTCTCCTTCTGACAGAAGATCGTCGCTGTCCGGGTATAGGCCCTGTGTACCCTCCTGAAGCATGGAACAGTCACAACCTTGCTGTTCAAATAGGGATTGGAGGCCGCTTAAACGGATCATCCGAAATAGCGGACGACGCGAAGGCAAAACGGCGGCGAGCAGGGCATGCAACTCCCGTATCTCTTCCGGTGAGGTAATCGCTTCCTGCTCGGCAAGCAGCGGGAAGCGGCCGGCATTCTCGCCATTGACCTGCATCGTCTGCAGGGACACATCCATAATGCCATGCTCGGCCATCAGGTCCAGGTACTGCGGAATCTCCCGGAAATTGGAGCGCATCACCACAAAAAAAGAATCCAGGTAAGGCATCTCGCTTCCCAGCCTTTGTTTCCAGCGTTGGATTTTATCGATGTTGCCCAGCACGTCTTCGAGGTTTGCCCCTCGTCGCAATTTGGCAAACGTCTCAGGTGTTCCGCCATCAATCGAAATCGTCACGTTGGAAAATGGGAGGCTGACTATTCGCTCCGCCCACTCTTCCGAAATCATCGTGCCGTTGGTGCTGATGCTAAGAATCGGTCGGCGAACCGTTGCCGCGACATCCTCTACAAGTTCCTGAAAGCCACGTATGGCAAATAGTTCACCGCCTTGTAAGCGGAGAGTGGAAACGTAAGGATATAAGGTCGTCAGTTCCCGCCGCAGAGCACTCGCGATTTCCGGCGGTCGTAGCAGATTATCACCGTTCTTGGACTGGTAGCAATGCACGCAGTCGATGTTGCAGGCATTGCCGAGGACGATTCCCAAACATCGCGGCATAGACCAGAGGTGAATCCGCTGGAGAAGATACTCCACTTGGCTCAGTCGAAGATTATCTTGGTGAACTTGCTCTTCCCCTATCAGTGATGGGCGGACAGTCTCGGGCATGGGCTGTAGTATGTCACATTCCACAGCCCCGCTTATTCATTTGAGAGTGTTTGAGCCTGGTGCAAAATCATGCCGCATGCACCATCACTTTGCGATCGTTGTTTCGCTCGTGATGTGTTGACGCCTTCGCTGGTCCGGAATACACGATGACACATAATGTGCGATCATCCTCCGGCACCACCTTGCCAGTGAAGGCTTCCACGGAAGCAAGAATCTGATTGCGTATTTCTTCCGCATTTCTTGCGGAATTTTCCGTGAGAATTTCCTGCAGCCGCTGTTCCCCGAACTCTTCCTCGTTTTGATTGGCAGCCTCCACCACCCCATCGGAGTAAAGCACCAAAATGTCTCCAGGGTTCAGGCGCACCGAACCTTGTTGAAATTCGGCCTGAGGAAGCAAACCTAGCACAGGTCCCCCGGCGTTGAGATGCAAAATCGTGTTCTGGTAGTTAGCTTTCCACAGCAATGGCGGACAATGGCCTGCATTGATGTACTTCAAGTGCTGTGATGCGGAATCAAAGTAAGACCAGAACATGGTGGCGAACCTCTCACTTGCCGCACGCTCATGGAGAAGCTGGTTGAGTTGCTGCGTGGCTTTGATGTGATGTGCGGCAGACTCTGTCCAACTGCTGGATCGTACAGCGCCATGAATTACGCCCATCAGCAACGCTGCCGGAACGCCTTTGCCGGAAACGTCACCCAGCACAAAGGTGGGCTGATTGTCACGGCCAGAGAAGGTATCAAAAAAATCTCCGCTGACGCGAGCGGCTGGAATGCAATCTGCTGCGAGTTCGAAGCTTTCCGGTTTATATCCGGGTGAAGGGAGCAAATCCTTTTGAACATTCCGGGCAATCTCTACTTCTTGTTCCAGTTGCCGTCCCACTACATACGATCGCAAACGTGCAGCCAACACAATCACAGATAAGAGCAGCACCAACGCCGCAGATGAGTTGATGATCAGATTACGCCTGAGGGGCCACGGAGCACTGTTTTTTTCCAAGAAAGCTCCAATGGCAATTCTGCCGAATGAGCGTGGCATTCTGTCCGGCTGATGGACCAGAGAAAACATCGCCTGTGTGGTGGTAAGCGGCAAATGAAAAGGAAATTCTTCCACAAGCAAAACTCCGTTTTCCGTCTTCACCGTTTTGAACACAGGCTGCCTGTGAGCAAAGCCGGAACGGATCTCTTGATTGGTAAACGCTACAGTGGTGAACGAACCCGCTTGAGAAACTACTGAGCCTTCGCCGTTTTGAATCTGAATCCATGCAATCCTTCGATTGCTTCCATCTTGGAGGTGTTGCAGTACGGCGGCAAGTTGTGTGAGGTTGCGAATCTCTCCTCGCTTCACCTGTTGATCCAGAAATCCCACTTGCGAAGCAAGATCATTGCGTAATTGCTCCACAATCGCTCGGCGAGACACAAGCATGTAGGTCGAAATCGAAGTCACCAGAAGCAGGATGGATAAGGTAATGCCAAGCCCGATCCAGAGTTGAAACCAGCCATAACCGAACCTCTGATACTTGTTTTTGCATGCGATCCACTGTCGAAATAACTTTGCCACTGTTTGCTCCTGTCTCTCTGAATCACTGAGTAAGACGACGGAGATATGCCGTACGGTACTCGAAAGGGTGTTAAGGATTGTAAAGCTCACGGCCGAGTACCAGAGGTGCTGACGGTCACAAACAACGCTTTACAAATTCTTAGCAAAGCAACCGGAACAGATGACCGTTCGTCTAGTGGGAACGAATGGCTTGCTTTCAGAGAGGCTGATTTCAGTTTCAGAAAGCATGAATTACTCAGGAATGAAAAACAAAATTCTTCTTCTATGTTTTCTTGTGGCCGGTACTGCGTGGGCCCAAAGTTTTGAAGGTGCGGTTAGTGGAGGTGTGTCACAGATCAGTAACGGAGATCTGGGAAGCGGTTACTCACTGGACGACGGATTTCGGCTTACCTTTCGTATGACATTTAATCCACATGACCTGGTGGGATATGAGCTTGGATATGCATACAATCGTACGCACTTACAAGGTACGGGAATGGCGATTCACCAAGGGTTTGGAGACGTATTACTGCACGCTACACGTGCCGGTTCTCGCATCCGTCCCTTTGTGGCAGGCGGTCTGAACTTCAGTAACTTTGTGCCGCCCGGTGCAACCGCGCAGTATGGCCAAGGGGAAAACAAATTCGGATTCAACTATGGTGGCGGAATCAAATGGAAAGTAGCCGGCCCGTGGCAAGTTCGATTTGACATACGGCAGTTCAACACAGGTAAGCCCTTTTCCCTGGGAGGCAGCGGACGTTTACTGCAAAATGAGATTTCCGTTGGAGTCGGATGGACCATGTAACCTGCGAGAATGACAAGTCTCTGTGCAGCTTGCGATAAGATTCTGAGTTGCTCACTGTAAAAGTTAATCGCAAAGCTGCAGGGCGTATCTCCAGCGGCCATCCGTGGATTTTCCGAAGCGATGTTTTGGAAACGGCGGAAGCAGCAGGAGGTGATGCGGTCCGCGTAACGGAACAAAACGGGCGATTTGTGGGGGTGGCGCACTATAGCAGCGCTTCTCAAATCGCCCTTCGTCTTCTTTCCCCTAAGCCGATCGAAATCGATCAAGAATTCTTTCGTGAGCGGCTTCTTGCTGCCTTACAGCACCGTCAAAGGGTACTGCCCGGTGCTACCACGTATCGATTAGTACATGGCGAAGCAGATTTTTTGCCTGCCTTGGTAATTGATCGTTATGGAGATTACTTCGCCATTCAGATGCTGGATCAAGGCATGGATCGCGCTGAGGCGATGATTGTGGCAGCACTTCAGGATCTGTTTGCCCCGGCTGGCATGGTGGCCCGGAATGATGCGGCGGTGCGAAGCCAGGAGAATCTCCCTCGCGAAACGCGCCGCCTCACCGGCGAGATTCCGGACCTGATCGAAGTGGAGGTCAATGGTTTGCGCCTCCACGCGGATCTTCTTCATGGCCAGAAAACCGGGATTTTTTTAGATCAGCAGAAGAATTATCAAGCTGCTGCACAATACGCCGCAGGCCGGGTGCTGGATTGCTTCACGTCCACGGGCGGCTTCGCTTTGCACATGGCTGCCAATGCAGAGCATGTGGAAGCACTGGATAGCAGCGCTCCCGCACTTGCCACAGCAAAGCGAAATGCAGAAGCAAACGGCATCCGCAATGTGGAATTCCGGGAGGCAGATGTATTTGAATTTCTAAGCACGACTAAGCGACGTTTCCAAACCATTGTTCTGGACCCTCCGGCGTTTACGAAATCCCGCGCCCAAGTCGGCAATGCTCTGCGCGGCTACAAGGAGATCAACCTCCGTGCTTTGAAGCAGTTAGAACCGGGCGGTGTGCTGGTCACTTGTTCCTGCTCGCATCATGTGAGTGAAGCAGATTTGCTGGAAGTGACGGCGAAGGCGTCGCTGGATGCCGGTAGAACTTTGCGGGTGCTGGAAAGGCGAACCCAAGCGCCAGATCACCCGGTGTTGCTCACCGTACCGGAGACACACTACCTAAAGTGCATCATCCTTCAGGACACCACGTTATACTGACGGGTTGCATGTTGAGGGTTCGTTTCGCACCATCTCCTACTGGTTTTCTGCACATCGGCAGCGCCCGTACATTTATTTTTAACTGGCTTTACGCCCGCCGCCACGGCGGCACCATGATCCTGCGCATTGATGACACGGACGTGGAGCGTAACACACAGGCTTCGCTGGACTCCATTTTCGATGGGCTTCACTGGCTGGGTCTTCGCTGGGATGAGCAATACCGCCAATCCGAGCGTTTGGAACTGCATCGTTCGGTAGCAAACGCCATTTTGGAAAAAGGCATGGCCTATCGAGATTTCACGCCTGCGGGGGAAGAAAAAGAAGAGCAGCGCTGGCTGTTTCACCCCGGAATGCGCGATATGTCGCGTGAAGAATCCGACCGCCGCGCCGCTGCGGGTGAGCCGTTTGTGGTGCGATTCCGAGTGCCGCGAGACATTCCGGTGGATGTTCAATTTACGGATCTGGTCTACGGAGAGCAGTCAAAATCCACAGCGGATATCGAAGATTTCGCGCTGCTCCGCAGTGATGGAATGCCAACCTATCATTTGGCTTCCTGCGCGGACGATGCGGATTTGCGCATCAGCCACATTGTGCGCGGGCAGGATCACCTTTCCAATACCTTCAAGCACATTCTGATTTTTCAGGCTGCTGGCGTGGAGCCGCCGCAGTTTGCCCACTTGCCTTTATTGATTGCACCGGATGGCACCAAGCTGTCGAAGCGACGGCACGGCCCAGTGGTCAGCGTTACTACGTATCGTGATCTTGGTTTTCTGCCGCAAGCTTTTATCAATTTTGTGGTGTTGCTCGGCTGGTCACCAAAAGACAATCGCGAGCAGATGTCGGAAAAAGAACTGGTGGAATCGTTCTCTTTTGAAGGCGTCAACCGAAGTAATGCGGTAGTTAATTTTACGGAAGCAGATCCCATTGATCCAAAAGCAAATTGGCTGAATTCCCAGCACCTACGCACCATGCCGGTAGAAGACTTGCTGCTTTCCGTAAAGGCAAAGCTCGCTCAGGAACACTTAGCCCCAGAAATGAGCGAGCAAGCCTTTCGGGAAACGGTGGACCTGATTCGAAGCCGTTACTTTTCTTTAAATGATTTCGCTTTGCGAGGACGGCCTTTCTTTTCCGACGATTACCCGATTGACCCGGACGCGTTGAAAAAGCTGGATACGCCGGGAGCACGGGAAGGTTTGCGAGAACTAGGAAATCGTTTATCGCAATCCACCGAATGGACAGAGCAAAGCGTGGAAGCCGAATTGCGGAAACTAGCGGGAGAAATGGGCTTGAAAGCCGGAGTTCTGATCAATGGCGCACGCGCCATCCTGACAGGGCAAACCGTTGGGCCAAGCGCTTTTCATTTGTTCACCGCAATCGGGAAAGAAAAAGCCGTAGCGAGGCTGCGTTCGGCATGAACATTCTAGGAATCGGCGGCTTGCCTGCAGACGCTTCCACAGTTGTTTTGAAGAACGGCACGGTGGCGGCAGCCATGGAAGAGGCAAAGATTTCGCGGCGGCGTCAAGCGCGTACGTTGCCGGAAGAATCTATTGCCGCCTGTCTTCGTTTAGCGGACTTACGCCCGGAACAAATTGATGTAGTGGCGCTGGTGCGTCCATTTTCTGAGCCGGACTTGCCGTTGCAATTGCGTTCGCGATTTCCCAAAGCAAAAATTGCGTTGGTGGAACACCACGTTGCTCACGCAGCATCTGCTTACTTTGCTTCTCCTTTTTCAGAAGCTACCGTGCTTACCTTTGATCGCGCGGGAGATTTGCGCTGCGGCGCGCGTTGGCATGGCAAGGGCGAACAACTCGCCATTGAAGAAGAGTATTTTTATCCCGATTCGCTTGGTGATTTGTACAGCCGTGTCACAGAACTACTTGGCTTTACGGCAGGCGCGGATGAGCATAAGGTGCAATGGCTTTCCACGATGGGCGAGCCAACGTTGCGTGATTTGTTTCTGGAAATCATCGGCGATGGGCTCCACATGGATCGTTCTTACTTTGATGCGGGACATTTGGGCGGCGGCGGTTTCGGCAAGAAATTTCAGGACCGCGTCGGAAATGCAGATGCTCCCACAATAGCTGCCAGCCTGCAGTCCGCCGTTACCGAGACTGTGCTGAAACTGGCGGGCGAAGGCGGCAACCTTTGTCTGGCAGGCGGTTTGTTTTTTAATGCATTGTTGGTGGCCGCACTAGAGGAATCCGGTAAATTCGACCATGTATTTGTGCAACCAGTCGCCGGTAATTCAGGAACTGCCTTGGGAGCCGTTCTTTCCGTGTACGGTTCTCATGTGCCATTGAGCAACTATTGCCTGGGACCAAGTTTTCAAGCCGAGGAGATTAAACAAGTACTGGAAAACTGCAAGCTGCGGTTCCGCTACTTGCTCACCACAGATGAGGTGATTGAAACCGCGGTTGCCTCACTGGAAGAACACAAGATTGTTGCCTGGATGCATGGACGAATGGAGTTTGGGCCACGCGCTCTTGGCAACCGGAGTTTACTCGCTTCGCCCTTAGACCCGTATTCCACCGAAAATCTGAACACCTATATTAAGCATCGGGAGGGATTCCGAAAGTTTGCAGCTTCGGTGCCAGCGGAGATTGCGGATCAATTCTTCGCTGTTGGTCCGAACGCCCGGCATTTAGCCACCATCGGTCATGTATTGCCTCCCTATCGCGAAACACTGCAGGCAGCGATTTTGGGGAACGATTTCGTGCGGGTACATGCTGTTTCCCGCGAAGGCAATCCGCTGTACTGGAAATTGCTGCATGCCGCAGGGCAACGTACCGGCTTGCCCATTCTTTACAACACGTCGTTTAATTTGTTCGGAGAACCACTGGTCTGCACTCCGCGCGATGCCGTTCGGAGCTTTTATTCTTCCGGCGTTGATGCCCTGTTTACAGGGAATTTCTTTTTACAAAAGTAATTACTTGGTTTCGAACACAACCGCATTGGCAAGAATCTGCGCATAAACCGGATTCTCGAAGTCCACTGCGCGGTGACCAAGCATGAAGTACATCACGGTACCTTTTTCCGCCGGCTGATACCAGCCAGCAGTTGGCTGCATGTAGGTTTTTCCTGACTTCTTTTCGACGTATTTGATTCCCAGCAAAGTAGTACGGGGACCAGTGAACACGTGGTTTAAGTAGACTTCGGTATCAGTAACGGAAAAGGCAGGGTAATCTTTCTTGGGAAACCCTTCGGTTTCGAAAGCAGCTTTTTCCGGGTACTTCACTTTGTGGCTGGTGATGTAATGGTTTGGCGCAAGGTCCACAATGGTGTAATCCGCCGGATCGAAATACTTATATGCCCCCTCCGCAAATTCGCCTTTCGGCAACTGAATGTTGAGAAAGGGAAACCAGCCTTGGTTTTCCCGCTTGCCGGAACTGATGGAATGATGGAGCAAAATGAGTTTGCCACCCTGCCTGGCATAATCGATAAAAGCTTTTTCCGCTGTTTCGGTGATGTTCTTGTGGATATACACCATTAAGGCCGAAAAGGAGGCTAGATCCGCTGGAAGTTTATCTTGCGTCGTGATAGTAGATGCTGCCCCCGCTCTTGTTTTGAGTTGCTGAGAAAGCGTTTCCATGGCAGGAATTTCGTCTGCCACCATCAGAATACGGGGTGCAGCTAGGGCAGGCAGACACATGCTGCCCAATAGGACCAAGAGCCATCGGCCAAACTTCATAAAATCTCTCCGCTAAGCTAATTTTGCTTCCAGTTCCGCCCAGCGCGCATAAGCAACATCCACCTCATTTTGGGCAGTTTCCAACTCCCGGTAAGCTATCACCAAGCGTGAAGGATTGGTGTTCACCGCAGGATCTGCTAACGCTGCCTTGCGGGTTTCCAGGATTGCTTCTGCCTCCGCAATGCGCGTTTCAATCGTATCCCACTCTCTGCTTTCCATGTAAGACAAGCGTTTCCTGGCAGGTGCCGCTGTGGGTTCCGGGCGCGGCGCTTCTTTTTCGGTGGTGCGTGCGGGTTTAGTACGTGAAGTGAGAGATTGCTCCCATTGCCCGTAATCAGCAAAGGTTTGCACGCCACCTTCGCCATCCAACCCGACCACTAAGTTCGACACGCGATCCAGCATAAAGCGGTCATGAGTGACCAGCACCAAAGCTCCTGGAAATTCAGTCAGATTTTCTTCCAGTACTTCCAGGGTGGGAATATCCAAATCGTTAGTAGGCTCATCCAATAAAAGAACATCGGCGGGCTCCAGCATGAGTTTCGCGATCAGCACCCGCGCTTTTTCGCCGCCAGACAACCTTCCGACCGGCATTTCCAATTGCTCAGCACGAAATAGGAATCGTTTTGCCCAAGACATCACATGCACAGGACGATCCTGGTAAATCACAGAGTCGCCGTGAGACACCAAAGCTTTGCGCAAGGTCACAGCAGGATCGAGTTGCGCCCGATTCTGGTCAAAGTACACCACGCGGACGTTCTCGGCACGATCCACCGTGCCGCGATCCGGTTGCAGGTCGCCGCGCAACAGCTTCAGAATCGTACTTTTCCCGCTTCCATTTGCACCCACTAAACCGACGCGACGTCCAGGGGATAGGCGGAGGTTCAGGTCTGAGAAGAGGACTTGATTGCCGATCTGCTTTTGTGCCCCAGTTAACTCGATTAGCTTTTTGGTCTTCCGATCGGATGATTGAAAATCAATTCGCGCCGTGCCGGTCTGATTCCGGGCACTTACATCCGCCAACTCTTCTATCAGCTTGCCTGCAGTATCAATGCGAGCTTTCGATTTCGTGGTGCGGGCCTTTGCCCCCCGGCGGAGCCATTCCACTTCCCGGCGGACCTGGTTCGCTAAGGCTTCCTGATGCTTTGACTGTGCCAGCAGAAGATCTTCCCGGCGTAACAGAAATTCGCTATAGCTGCCTTTGACCCGAAACAGACCGTCTGTGTATTGGCGGCTCAACTCAGCGGTATCGGTGGCAATGTTTTCCAAGAAGTATCGGTCATGGCTCACTACTATGCAAGCAAATGAGGCATTCAACAGCAACTTTTCCAACCAAAAAATCGCCTGCAAATCGAGATGATTTGTGGGCTCATCCAGCATCAGCACATCCGGCTCACGGGAAAGCTGCTGGGCAATGGCTAGCCGCTTCTTCCAGCCACCAGAGAGCGACCCAGCGCGTTGTTCCGGATCAAGAAATCCGGCTTTGCCGAGAATTTCCGGTTCCAGAAGATCGCCTACCTTGGTTTCCGGATCGAAGGATGTTTCCTGCGGAACATAGCCGATTCGCAACAATTTTCGGACAGACCGAACTCCGCTATCAGGTTCCTGTAATCCGGCCAAGATTTGGAGCAAGGTGGACTTGCCTGCCCCATTTGGGCCAATTAATGCGAGCCTTTCCCCTTCCGAAATCGTGAAAGAGACATTTTCAAAAAGCGGGCCCGCCCCGAACGCCTTAGAAATTTCCTGACAGTTGATTAGTAAAGACATAAAAAAAGGCTGCCGGAGTTCCGGCAGCCTTGAGAGAGCAAAATCGCGCTGTTACTTTTCGGTCTTATCAGCGACTTTGGAAGCGCCCTTCTCAGTACCAGAGGCGGCACCATGCACTACTTTTTTCGTACCCTTCTTAATTGCTTTGCCGGTCTTCTTGGTGGCTTTTACAGTGCCTTCACCAACATCCTTGGCAGCCGATTTGGTTTCATGGCCAGCATCTTTCATATCCTGCTTTGCACCAGTTTGCGCAAATGCGGCAAGACCTAAAGCCAGGGTACCCGTCGTTACAAAAGCGAAAATCTTGTTCATGTTAAGCTCCTACCTTACTTAGCAAAAATTGTGCCAAATGAAACAAAGTTCATGTGTTACTCTCCTCGCGAGAGATAGCGCCGACAGTGGGACTTACTGCCCGAATATAGTCGTCCGGAGAAATCAGGATCTGCAATCCTCGTATTCCAGCAGAGACAGAAATCGTTTTCCATAGAATAGCAGTTTCCTCCAGGAAGACAGGGTACTGGTGTTTTCCTGCCAGAGCCGTTACTCCGCCCCGCACATAACCCGTCAGGGCTTCTACTTCACTCAGAGCCACCATGCTAATTTTACGATCTCCCGTCAGGCGAGCTAACGCTTTTTCGTCGACTTGGGCATTCCCGGGAACCACGGCGAGACATACTCCGTTGCGGTCTCCCCGGAGAACCAATGTTTTGAAAACCTGCTCCAAAGGAAGGCCGATTTTTGCAGCTACGGGTCCAGCAGAGAGATCACTCAAATCCACTTCATAACCACGCAGCTCGTACGGAATGCCAAGGCGGTCTAGTTCCCGAGCAGCATTGGTTTTGGCTAACTTCTGTTTTTGGAAGTAGACAAAGATTTTGCTTTCTCCAAAGCCAAAAGCCCTACCTAGCAGTTAGCTAAGCAGGGCTTTATAAGTAAAGT